>NZ_BMWA01000153.1 GCF_014650995.1 Streptomyces viridiviolaceus | reverse complement strand
ATTAAACGAAAACTTTTTGGCTTGGCTAACACCATTAGAGAGCAAGCCCTAGAAAGTGCGCAAAAATCCAGCGATATTTTAGGCGCTGTGGAGCGAGAAGTCTATGCGCTATTGAACGGCAGCACGATAGAGGGCTTTAGGGATATTAAAGAAGTGCTTGAAAGCACGATGGATCTTATTACAGAAAACCAAAGAAAAGGGAGTTTGGAAGTTACTGGCATACCGACTGGCTTTGTCCAATTAGATAATTATACGAGCGGTTTTAATAAGGGGAGTTTAGTCATTATAGGGGCAAGGCCGTCTATGGGTAAAACCAGTTTGATGATGAACATGGTCTTAAGCGCGCTCAATGACGATAGGGGGGTAGCGGTTTTTAGTTTAGAAATGTCTGCGGAGCAACTCGCTTTAAGGGCTTTATCGGATCTCACTTCTATTAACATGCATGATTTAGAGAGTGGGAGGCTTGATGATGATCAATGGGAAAATTTAGCCAAATGCTA
>NZ_BMWA01000152.1 GCF_014650995.1 Streptomyces viridiviolaceus | reverse complement strand
AAGCGTTTGAAAAATAGTGGTTCGTAACGCTAGAAGTTACAAAGGTTTTTTGAATGGTGCTAAGCATGGAATTGGCTAAATCTTGCGTGTTCAAACTAGCGTTTAGATTGTAGTTTGTTTGACTACCAAGATTAGCGAAATTGATCGGTAAGGCGTTTTGATTGATGAGTTGCTGCCAAACGGCTGCTGTTACTCCTAAAAAGCCAGCTGGGACATCCGCGCAATTGTGATAGATAGAATTAGGGTAGTTGCTAGGGAAAGCGCTCTGACCTTGACCCCCATAAAGCGAACACACATTATAGGGGAGGCCATCAGAATCTTTTGGTTTGCCATTTTCATTTTGACCGGTTGGCACTCTTTGATAAGTCATATTCCCGTTATGGGTATAGCCTTTAGTGTGGCTGAATTCATGCAAGATGGTTCTTAGATCCTCTAAATTGATAGTCTTAAGGTTGTTACCAAAGAGTTTTGTAGGATCTAAAGCAGAAGCCACTACCCCTAA
>NZ_BMWA01000151.1 GCF_014650995.1 Streptomyces viridiviolaceus | reverse complement strand
AATCACTCAAATTTATAATGAAGTGCTAGAGAGTCCTAATAACATAGCCTTGCAAAAAAGATTGAAAGAAGTCGCCCCAGAGTTGTATGACTTGTATCAGTTCGCCAGAGCGAGTGAGAGAAACGATGCAAACGAGTTTAAAAGGCTTTCGCAATCTTCTAATGGAATCGTTAAAACATTTGCCAAATATTCTTACGCATCGCTCTCTAGAGATAAAAACTTGCTTGAAAAAAGCCCCATTCTCAAAGAAATGAGCGCTTTACAAGAAGTGAACTTGTTGTATGAAGAAAATTCTAAAGACGCAATTAAAAAAGCGCATCAAAGTTTATCAACTATCCCTCTAAGTTCTTCACTCTATGCTATAATCTCTGTTTTAAAACATTATGGAATGTTAGAAGATATTCAACAAAACCCTTCCAAACCAACTAATCTAAAAAAAGAAACCATTCAAGGAACGCATTGATTTGATGAACAAACCATTTTTAATCTTACTCATAGCCCT
>NZ_BMWA01000150.1 GCF_014650995.1 Streptomyces viridiviolaceus | reverse complement strand
CTCCTTCGGTACCCGCCTCAACCTGGAGACCTCCGACCTGGACCTGGGCATCGGATACCCGGTCGAGGACCGCGACCGCCTGCGGGCGGCCCTTGCCCCCCACACGACGTTCCTGGGCGAGCGCAAGACCCGCTACTCCACCTCCCGTCTCGTCTTCTCCTTCAGGCTGGACGGCATCGAGATCGACCTGAGCGCACTCACCGTCGACGACTTCGCCATCGCCTGCCGGATGCTTGACCAGATCGACGTGACCATGACCCCGGACGAGCGCATCGCGCACACCTGGGTCAAGCACCTGCTGCGCAGCTCGGGCCGGACCGAGGAGTACGCGACCTGGAAGCTGACCACGTACGCCCGCTTCTGCCCGGAGTTCAACTGGGTGCCCATCCCGGAGAAGACCGGCGGCGCGTGAGCGCGCGAGCCTGGGTACCCCGCCCGCGACACAGTGGTGGGACACCCAGGCTCGGCGCTGGCTCAGTCCGCACATGAGTCCGCTGCGTTGATC
>NZ_BMWA01000149.1 GCF_014650995.1 Streptomyces viridiviolaceus | reverse complement strand
CCGTCACCAAGGCCGCGGCTGGCCGCCCTCAGCCCGTCGCTCGCCAACCAGCTGGGTCGGCGCGGAATCACGGTGAACACGGTTGAACCCGGGGTGGTGCTCACCGACATGACCGCCGGGTGGACCGGCGTTCCCGAGGCGATGGCCGGACTTGAGTCGATCACCGCGCTCGGACGGATCGGCGAGCCGGAAGACATCGCAAGTGTGGTGGGCTTCCTGGCGGGTCCGCAAGGACGCTGGGTGACTGGCCAGACCATTGACGCCTCGGGCGGTACCTACCTCGGCCCGATCACGGCCGGATGATCCCCCAGGGGCACGTACTTACTGTCACTGTCCACATTCGGGCCACAGCCGGGATGCCCACGGTCTTGACGAGGCAGGCCCATGTACGGGGGCCGCGTGCTGTCCCAGGCCAGCGAACCCTTGGGCTTTTGCCGCTGAGGCGTGAGCGACGGCGGTTCCCGGTGTGGGCGTTTGACCGCCTTGATCAGCGGTGCGGCCCTGCCC
>NZ_BMWA01000148.1 GCF_014650995.1 Streptomyces viridiviolaceus | reverse complement strand
GTGCCGTGTGTATTTAGAAAGCATTCGCATCATCCCGCTTTTAGCATGGCTTTTTATCGTGTATTTTGGGTTAGCGAGCTGGTTTGATTTGCATATTAGCGCTGTTTTGGCGAGCGTGATTGTTTTTAGCTTGTGGGGTGGCGCTGAAATAATGGATTTAACCAGAGGGGTTTTAACTTCCGTGAGCAAACACCAAGTAGAAAGCGCTCTGGCTTTAGGCATGGATTCAAAAAGGGTGATTTTTAACATTATTTTCCCCCAAAGCTTTTTGTCTTTATTGCCCTCAAGCCTTAATTTATTCACGCGCATGATTAAAACCACAGCCTTAGTCTCTCTCATTGGAGCGATTGATTTGTTAAAAGTGGGCCAGCAAATCATAGAGATTAACCTCTTACGCATGCCCAATGCGAGCTTTGTGGTTTATGGCGTTATCTTAATGTTTTATTTTAGTTTATGCTATAGTTTGAGCCTGTATAGTTCCTATCTAGAAAAAAAATTCCAACACATTA
>NZ_BMWA01000147.1 GCF_014650995.1 Streptomyces viridiviolaceus | reverse complement strand
ACAGGGGAAAGGACAATCTGCACCCTTTCACCATTCGCTAAATTGCTGCTCAAAATAGGATTTTCATAGTTGTCTATTGTTTTTTTCTTAAAACTTGCACAACACCGAGCAAAATGCATTAAACGAGATAGACTAAAGGCTTTCTTGTCTCTCACATCAAATGGTTGCCATTCGCCATTATTTTTTAAAACCCATACAACCTTGTTCCCATTGTAACAAATCTCAGTGATATTTTCCATTTTTAAAAAATCACCAAAAAGTTCTTCAGTAGCATGCCTTAGAGGATTTAATGCCGCTTCTTTTAAAGCTCTTTCTACTTCTAGAAATTTTTTATCTTCTGCACTCAATCTGTCTTCAGTCATGTTTTTATTCCACATTTAATTTTAATTGGGTTATCAATTTAGCTCTTTCTAAAGAAGTGAGATAAGTCTTATTTTTGCTCAAAATAATATATTTAGTCCCTATATCTTGGACAATCTCATTGAGCTTCCTTCCAAAATCATCTATTC
>NZ_BMWA01000146.1 GCF_014650995.1 Streptomyces viridiviolaceus | reverse complement strand
TAGGGATCCCTTGAGAAGCCAGCGTGATCCTTTCTTCATACACTTTATCTTTAGGGATAAGAATGGTGTCGTCTTTTAAGATTTTATAAGGGATTTGGTTTTGCTGGAGGTGCTGTAAGATTAAAGCGTTATCGCTAGAGTCCAATCTTTCAAATAAAACCCCATAGCCCCCTTGCGCGTAGTCTTTTTCTTTAAAAGGATAGAGCAATAAAAACACAAGCAAAGCGGTGATTAAAACCCCCGCTGCGATTAGGGCGATTTTTTGCTTTTTATTGAGCTTGATGAAAAAATCAACAATCCGTTGCAATAATACCTTTAAATCCAATATTAAAACCTTGATAAAATTTTCATTCTTTTAAGCCGTTCGCTTAGATTTTTTGAAACACGCTCAAATAAATCCCTATGGAAAAACAAGCCCCTAACGCCCCTAAACAAAACCCTCCTAAAACACTGCTAAAAGACACCCCTAAAACAATCAGCGCTAACCCTATTAAAAGAATCAGACCAAACAA
>NZ_BMWA01000145.1 GCF_014650995.1 Streptomyces viridiviolaceus | reverse complement strand
AAAGGCTTTTTGATTTGAATGCCTTTTTGCCCTAAAATTCTGAAATAAAACTCATGGTCTTTATTGTCCGTGTTGTGGAATAAAAACACATAATCGTTATCCACATACCCACTAGAGCGCAATTCATACAGATCGCTGTTGCGGTTAATGTCTAAGAGCATGCGTTCTTTTTTAAACGAAGTGATGGCTAAAAGAGCGATCACAATAGCGATAACCCCCAAATAAGCGATCGTTTTTAAACGCACCAGGCGCACTTTTTGGCGCGTATTAATGGCGTTAGTTGAAGACCATTGGATGAGTGAAGGGCGACTGAATTTAGCCATGGTAATTGTGCATGCATCCACGCACTCTAAGCAATTGATGCATTCTAATTGCAAGCCCTTCCTGATGTCAATATGCGTGGGACAAACCTGCACGCAATGCAAACAATTCACGCATTCGTTTTCTGGGTTGCGTTTTTTGGGGGGTAAGGGGAAGAGGTGGCCCTGATTATTATAAAGCACTCCGCCGCGCT
>NZ_BMWA01000144.1 GCF_014650995.1 Streptomyces viridiviolaceus | reverse complement strand
GGCTTGATGAGTTTTATCGCTCTTGTTTTAGCGGTTGTTTTAATCAGTGTTCTACCCCTACAAAAAACCGAACACCATTTCGTGGATTTTTTAAACCAGGACAAGCATTACGCCATTATCCAAAGAGCGGATAAAAGCATTTCCAGTAATGAAGCGTTGGCTCGTTCGCTCATTGGGGCGTATGTGTTAAACCGGGAGAGCATTAACCGCATTGACGATAAATCGCGCTATGAATTGGTGCGCTTGCAAAGCAGTTCTAAAGTGTGGCAACGCTTTGAAGATTTGATCAAAACGCAAAACAGCATTTATGCACAAAGCCATTTGGAAAGAGAAGTCCATATCGTCAATATTGCGATCTATCAGCAAGACAATAACCCCATTGCGAGCGTTTCTATTGCGGCTAAACTCATGAACGAAAACAAGCTGGTGTATGAAAAGCGTTATAAAATCGTGCTGAGTTATTTGTTTGACACCCCGGATTTTGATTACGCTTCCATGCCTAAAAACCCTACCGG
>NZ_BMWA01000143.1 GCF_014650995.1 Streptomyces viridiviolaceus | reverse complement strand
AAATCCCCCTCAACTTGCGGCACGACCACCACCAATTTATTGACAAAATCAAAATCAGCATGCTCTTTAGTGATGCGTTCGCCCTTATCATTCACAGCGAGCCTTAACCCCCTACCGATTTGTTGCAATTTAGTGATATTGGAATGGCTAGGGGCTAATTTGCAAATCGTCATCACATTAGGGTTATCCCACCCCTCTTGCAACGCCCATTGCGAAAAAATAAACCTGAGATCGGATTCAAAACTCAGCAATTTTTCTTTTTCTTTTAAAATTAGCGCGATCACTTGGGTTTCATCGCTCTCTTTCTTGCTTTTAGCAAAATACCCTCCATGCACTTTTTGAATATTGTCTTTGGTGCGTTCCAAATACGCTCTGTAATTTTCATCTAAATTTTCTTTTTTTAAGACTTCTTCAAGCTTTTGCTGGTAGAGTTTTTCAAATAAAAGGGCTAATTTAGCCGGCTTTTCATTCTCGCTTAAATAACTATTCACCCCGCTAATAAACACCATGCACAA
>NZ_BMWA01000142.1 GCF_014650995.1 Streptomyces viridiviolaceus | reverse complement strand
TGGATAACGAAACCTTAAAAGCGCCTAAAATCCCTAGCGAAACCGATGCAGAGGGTAAGAAAAAGAAAAAAGAACTGAAAGTTTATAACGCTTATGATTTGCATTTGCATGTCCCTGAGGGGGCTACGCCTAAAGACGGTCCGAGCGCTGGGATCGCTATGGCGAGCGTGATAGCGAGCATTTTATGCGATAGGGCTACAAGAAGCGAGGTGGCAATGACGGGCGAATTGACTTTGAGCGGGGAAGTTTTGCCCATAGGAGGGCTGAAAGAAAAATTGATCGCTGCTTTTAAAGCCGGCATTAAAACCGCTCTCATTCCTGTCAAAAATTACGAAAGGGATTTAGATGAAATCCCTGCTGAAGTGCGAGAGAATTTAAACATCGTTGCGGTGAAAAACATCGCTGAAGTGCTAGAAAAAACTTTACTTTAAAATTTGACATGAAAGCAGGCATTAATGAAAGCAGGCATTATTGGTTTAGGGCTTATGGGGGGGAGTTTAGGGCTGGCCTTGCAAG
>NZ_BMWA01000141.1 GCF_014650995.1 Streptomyces viridiviolaceus | reverse complement strand
ACCGAAACGATTTTTGACTTGACATTAAAAGAAGCGTTGATCTTTGTTACAATCTCATCAATCAAGCTCTCACTATCAATGGCATAAGCGATCCGGGCTTGATGATTCAAACCCTCCCATAAAGTTTCAAATTTTTTAAAATTTTCTTTATTGATTTTGATTTTTTCACTCTTTCGCTCGTTTTTGTTCCTCACTCTAAAATGACCCACTAAACGATCTTTTAAAAAATCTTTTAATTTTTCAAGATCCAGGTATTTTTCATCTTTTAATTTTTCTAGTTCTGGCTCTTTTTCTAAAAATTCGTTTTGATTGAGAGTGAGTTTAAAGTTTTCATCATCTGTTTTTTCTCCAAAACCCAAACCCTCTAATGTTTCCAATAAAGCCCCATAATACCCTTTTTTAACAATACCGCTTTTTTCTAACTCTTCACCGCTAAATACTTGTTTAATCAAGCTATGCTCGCTTATCTCTTGCTGAATCGCTCCCACAAAATCACCCTCAACTTGCGGCACGATC
>NZ_BMWA01000140.1 GCF_014650995.1 Streptomyces viridiviolaceus | reverse complement strand
GCAAAACCATCTACGGCTAACGCCTACGATTTCAAACTGCGATGCGCTTTTGTCCATGCTCGCTAACGCTTCGCTTGTTGGTGTTTGCTTGTCAGCAAACAAATAGGTGCAAAACCGCTTGAATGCTCGCTAAAGCTCGCTAGGCGGTTTTGTGGTTAGCAAGCCGAGGTTACATGCGCTTTTAGATGCTAAACGCGCTATATTTGCTAACTAGCAAGCAACTAAAACGCAAATGAAGTTTTTTGAAGTCAGTCAGATTGGTTGAAATTTTTTCAGCGCTGTCAGTCAAAAAGTTTTTTTTCAACGCTAATGGCTTGAAAAAGTGATCATGACTTTTTGATTTTTTTCCAACACTCAGATTTTTTAGCCAATTTTTGTGCTTCATTTGCCCTACAACCAATTCAAATCAAAAAAACGACTATTGATACCACCTGCAACTAAAAACGAAAAAAACAAAAGCACGCAAGCAAACAAGAAAGATCAAAAAACGACTAAAAAAAGGTCTCATTTTCCCTTGAT
>NZ_BMWA01000139.1 GCF_014650995.1 Streptomyces viridiviolaceus | reverse complement strand
AACGCCCGCACGCTGGGTGAACAGCTTCACGAACTCGGCGTCGTCCGCCACGGACTCCATGCGCGCCGCGTTCAGCCCGGCGCTGTGATGGACGACGGTGACCCCCACAAGCAGGTCGCCCACGAAGACCGGCGCGCCGGACATGCCGCTGAAGGGAGAGGTCCCGTCAGGCCGCATAGGGATGGCACTCGCGTCCAGCTTCCAACGGGCCGTCGTCACGCCCGACACCGGGCTGATACCGCTGATCAACTGGTGGATGTCGAGCCGCCCGTCGCCGGCCCGCGCCAGTTCCGGAAAGCCCGTGACCTGGGCTTCCAGCGGGAGGAGTCCTGCCAGCGTCCCCCAGCGCACGGGCTCCGCGAGGTGACGGCGGGACGGGTCACCCTCGTCTCGCAGGCCAAGGAGAGCAAGGTCCAACTCCTTGTGAGACCACAGCACTTCTGCCGAAACCGGCGCCGTCTCGTGCATGAAGTGGACCCGGCCGCCCTGCGCACCATCAGCGAAGAGGTGCGCGGCGGTCA
>NZ_BMWA01000138.1 GCF_014650995.1 Streptomyces viridiviolaceus | reverse complement strand
CGGCTGATCACCCGCCTGCTGGAGCCGACGGGCGGGAAGATCCTGTACAAGGGCCAGGACATCTCCCACGCCAAGCGCAGGCAGATGGCGCCGATCCGGTCCGAGATCCAGATGATCTTCCAGGACCCGTACTCCTCGCTGAACCCGCGCCAGACGGTCGGCAAGATCATCTCCGGTCCCATGGAGATCAACGACATCAACCCGGCGGGTGGACGCGAGAAGCGCGTCCGCGAACTGCTGGAGATCGTCGGCCTCAACCCGGAGCACTACAACCGCTTCCCGCACGAGTTCTCCGGCGGCCAGCGCCAGCGCATCGGTGTCGCCCGTGCCCTGGCGCTGGAACCCAAGCTGATCGTGGCGGACGAGCCGGTGTCGGCGCTGGACGTCTCGATCCAGGCCCAGGTGGTCAACCTGCTGCAGAAGGTGCAGCAGGAACTCGGCATCGCGTTCGTGTTCATCGCCCACGACCTGGCCGTCGTACGCCACTTCTCCCAGCGCGTGGCCGTCATGTACCTCGGCAAG
>NZ_BMWA01000137.1 GCF_014650995.1 Streptomyces viridiviolaceus | reverse complement strand
GGGCCATACTGAAGCGAGCGTGGATTTATGCAAATTAGCTGGATTAAAGCCCGTGAGCGTGATTTGTGAAATCATGAAAGAAGACGGCTCTATGGCGAGGAGAGGGGATAAATTTTTGAGCGATTTTGCCCTAAAGCACAACCTCAAAACCCTCTATGTTTCTGATTTGATTAGCTATCGTTTGGAAAATGAAAGTTTGCTGAAAATGTTTTGTCAAGAAGAAAGGGAATTTTTAAAACACCAAACGCAATGCTACACTTTTTTAGACCACCAGCAAAAAAACCATTACGCTTTTAAGTTTAAGGGTGCAAAAACCAATGATTTAGCCCCTTTAGTGCGTTTCCACCCTATCAAAGAGGATTTTGATTTTTTAACGACTGGCGCGTTTGAAGTGTTTTTTAAGGCTTTAGAATATTTAAAGCGCGAAGGGGGTTATTTGATCTTTATGAACACGCATGCTAAAGAAAACAATATCGTTAAAGATTTTGGGATTGGGGCGTTAGTGTTAAAAAATTTGGGGATA
>NZ_BMWA01000136.1 GCF_014650995.1 Streptomyces viridiviolaceus | reverse complement strand
GCTCAAATTTTCTAAAAATTTAAAACGCAACCTCATCATTTCGGTTGTTATTTTTTTGTTGATCGTGGGGCTTGGCGTGGGTTTTTTAAAATTTTTAATCGCTAAAATGGATACGATGACAGCGCAAAGGAATGCGGTTTTAAGGGATTTTAGGGATTTGTATCAAAAAAATTACACTTTAACAAAAGAGATTAAAAACAAGCGAGAAGAGCTTTTTATTGTGGGGCAAAAGATTCGCACGATAGAATCCTTGATTGAAGTCAAAAGAGGGGCTAATGGGGGCGTGCATCTTTATGATGAAGTGGATTTAGAAAATTTGAATTTGGCTCAAAAACATTTAGCGCTCATGCTCATTCCTAATGGCATGCCCTTGAAAACTTATAGCGCTATCAAACCCACCAAAGAAAGGAACCACCCCATTAAAAAAATTAAGGGCGTTGAATCCGGGATTGATTTTATCGCACCATTAAACACGCCTGTTTATGCGAGCGCTGATGGGGTTGTGGATTTTGTGAAAACCAAT
>NZ_BMWA01000135.1 GCF_014650995.1 Streptomyces viridiviolaceus | reverse complement strand
GGTGGGTTTCATCATGCCTAATATGATCAATTATCCTCAAAATATCGTTGTGTTTGACCCTAAGGCTGACACTATGGAAACTTGCGGAAAAATCAGAGAAAAACGCTTCAACCAAAAAGTGTTCATCTATGAACCTTTCTCCTTAAAAACACACCGATTCAATCCTTTCGCTTATGTGGATTTTGGTAATGACGTGGTTTTGACTGAAGACATACTCTCTCAAATTGACACACGCCTAAAAGGGCATGGCATGGTGGCTAGTGGGGGGGATTTTTCCACTCAAATCTTTGGATTGGCAAAGCTCGTGTTCCCTGAAAGACCTAATGAAAAAGATCCTTTTTTTAGCAATCAAGCGCGAAACCTTTTTGTCATCAATTGCAATATTTATAGGGATCTCATGTGGACTAAAAAGGGGCTTGAGTTTGTCAAAAGAAAAAAAATCATCATGCCTGAAACCCCCACGATGTTTTTCATAGGTTCTATGGCAAGCGGTATCAACTTGATTGATGAAGAAACAAACATGGAAA
>NZ_BMWA01000134.1 GCF_014650995.1 Streptomyces viridiviolaceus | reverse complement strand
GGAAAAAAAGCTCTCAACGACCGGGAGTTTCATGGGATCTGGTGTGGGGGCTTAGCGTGGAAAAAGCATTGTTTTTCATCGCTAATGATTTTATTAAAAAAATCCTTATCATGCCACAAATTTTGAATGCCTTGCGAAAAAGAGACGCAATGATTATGCACTAAAGATTTAAAGTGTGGGTTTTCTAAGTCTTTTAAAAAGCTCTCCGCATAGCCGTTTTTAGTCTCATGCACGCGCACACTAGAGATTTTTAACTCCCCTTCGTTATTGGAAAAAACGCTCTTTTGTAAAATCCTTGTCAGGTAATATAAAAACATGAGAGCGTAACTCTCCGCGCTCAAATTGAACGAGCATTTCACATAACGAACGCAATGATTTTCTATAAAACGCTGAAACTCATCGCTTTCTTTGTCCCAAAAATGATGGGCATGATCAAACGACTCAATGAAAACTTGTATTTCTTGTTGCATCAGCCCAAAATCCAATGCCATGTTCGCGCTGTCTAAGCGGTTGGTTTCAATAAAAACCTCC
>NZ_BMWA01000133.1 GCF_014650995.1 Streptomyces viridiviolaceus | reverse complement strand
ATAGGGGAGCAAATCACGCAAAGGGGCGTGGGGAATGGGATCAGTCTCATTATTTTTGCCGGGATTGTATCAGGGATTCCATCGGCTATTTCAGGCACATTCAACTTGGTCAATACGGGCGTTATTAATATCTTAATGCTCATTGGCATTGTGCTGATTGTTTTAGCGACTATTTTTGCGATTATCTATGTGGAATTAGCTGAGCGTAGGATCCCTATTTCTTATGCGCGTAAAGTGGTGATGCAAAACCAAAATAAGCGTATCATGAATTACATTCCCATTAAGTTGAATTTAAGCGGAGTGATCCCTCCTATTTTCGCTTCAGCTTTGCTCGTGTTCCCTTCTACGATTTTACAGCAAGCCACAAGCAACAAAACCTTGCAAGCGATTGCGGATTTTTTAAGCCCGCAAGGGTATGCGTATAATATTTTGATGTTCTTGCTCATTATCTTTTTTGCTTACTTTTATTCTTCTATCGTGTTCAACTCTAAGGATATTGCGGATAATTTAAGGCGTAATGGTGGGTATGTTC
>NZ_BMWA01000132.1 GCF_014650995.1 Streptomyces viridiviolaceus | reverse complement strand
CTTGCCTAAACTATAGGCATCAAGCTCTAGTTTGGCTTCTTGCACCGCTAAATAATCCAATTTTTCAAAAGCGAGTAAAAAGGCTCTGCTCCAGCGATTCGTGGTTTCTAAAATGCCATCAAATTCATCTTTTGTGATTTCTCGCACCCATAAAGGCTCTTTTCCTATAGGTTTTGTGCCAAAAAGTTCATAAGAAATATAGCCATCATCAATCCAATCGTTATTTTGCGTGAAAATCTCCACTAAAAAATACTCATGGTCATAGTAAGTGCCGCTATCCACATCGTTTAAATGCGTAGCGATAGCCGTGATGATAGGCACATTATTTTGGGTGATTTCGCCTTTCCTGCTGGCTTGGATCTTTTTTTCTAAAATGAGATCCGGCGTGTAAGTGTCTTCATTGAAATTGCTCACACACCCTAAACAAAAGAATAAAAACACCAGAAGCGTTGAGAGATTTTTCAAGCCCATTCCTTGCTAAAACCCATGCCATTTTTAGCTAAAATAAAACCTATATTATAACTAAAAGGGGGT
>NZ_BMWA01000131.1 GCF_014650995.1 Streptomyces viridiviolaceus | reverse complement strand
CAAGAAAGGGTAGCAAACGCTAAAGAGGCCAAACAAAATTTAAGCGATTTTATCGTAGTGGGCCGCCCCATTTATCAAGCTAAAGAGCCTAGAGAAGTGGTTTTAGAGCTTTTAAAGGATTGTTAAATGCGAGTGTTAGAAACGATTGCTGCTTTAAGAGAATATCGTAAAAGTTTGAAAGAAAGCGTGGGGTTTGTGCCGACTATGGGGGCTTTACACAAAGGGCATCAAAGCTTGATAGAAAGGAGTTTGAAAGAAAATTCCCACACGATAGTGAGTGTTTTTGTCAATCCCACGCAATTTGGGCCTAACGAAGATTTTAACGCTTACCAGCGCCCTTTAGAAAAGGATTTGGCTTTGTGTGAAAAATTGGGCGTTAGCACGGTGTTTGTGCCTAAAATTAGCGAAATGTATCCCTATGAAATAGAGCAACGCTTAAAACTCTACGCCCCTACATTTTTATCCCAATCTTTAGAGGGAGCAATGCGTGAGGGGCATTTTGATGGGGTTGTTCAGGTCGTGTTAAGATTGTTCC
>NZ_BMWA01000130.1 GCF_014650995.1 Streptomyces viridiviolaceus | reverse complement strand
GATGTGCTTAGGTTTTTGCCTATTTTTGTAGGCACAGTCAGTTTGGCAATGCGCGATTATAGAGGGTTAGGGGAATTAGCGGTCGGCACATTGGTTACTCAAGGAGTGATTTATGGCCTTAAAGGAGCTTTTAGCACCGCCCATAAAGATGGGGCTAGAGTGGAATTTGCTAAACGCCCGTGCTGTAATTCTTGGAGAGGCATGCCAAGTGGGCATGCTGGGGGGGTGTTTAGCGCGGCTGGGTTTGTGTATTACCGCTACGGGTGGAAACCGGCTCTTCCTGTGATCGCTCTTGCAATTCTCACTGATGCCAGTAGAGTGGTGGCAGAACAACACACGATCTTGCAAGTTACGATCGGCAGCCTTATCGCATGGGGGTTTGCTTATTTATTCACTTCACGCTACAAACCCAAGCAATGGATGCTCTATCCTGAAATCTCTAGCGATTTTAAGGGCAGTAGCCGCTATGGGGTGAGCTTTTCTTATCAATGGTAAAGGGATAAAGTGCTAAAAAAGTTATTACTCATTTTGCTTT
>NZ_BMWA01000129.1 GCF_014650995.1 Streptomyces viridiviolaceus | reverse complement strand
GTGTCGCTGAGGTGGTCGGTCATGCCGGTGGTGTGGGCCCAGGCGCCCCAGGCGAGGGAGGTGGCGGGGAGTCCGTTGGCGGTGCGGTGGGTGGCGAGTGCGTCGAGGAAGGTGTTGGCGGCGGCGTAGTTGGCTTGTCCTGCGCCGTCGATGGTGCCTGCGGCGGAGGAGAAGAGGATGAAGTGGGTGAGGTCGAGGTGGGTGGTGAGTTGGTGCAGGTGCCAGGCGGCGTCGGCTTTGGGGCGCAGGACGTGGTCGATGCGGTCGGGGGTGAGTGTGTCGATGATGCCGTCGTCGAGGAGTCCTGCGGCGTGGATGACGGCGGTCAGGGGCCGTTCGGCCGGGATTTCGGCGAGCAGGCCGGCCAGGGCGTCGTGGTCGGAGACGTCGCAGGCGGCGAACGTCACCTCCGCGCCGAGGGCTTCCAGCTCCGTTCGCAGTTCGGTGGCGCCGGGTGAGTCCGGGCCTCGTCGGCTGGTGAGGAGCAGGTGTGTGGCGTGGTGGTGGGTGACGAGGTGGCGGGCGACGAGCGCACCGAG
>NZ_BMWA01000128.1 GCF_014650995.1 Streptomyces viridiviolaceus | reverse complement strand
AATACCTCGACTCCGAGAAGTACCAGCTCAAACCCCGCGACTGGACAACCGCCGAACGCGAGGGACGCACCATCACCTCCCTCATCACCCGCCTCAACACCATCCGGCGCGAGAACCCGGCGCTCCAGCAGTTGCGCGATCTGCACTTCCACCACTCCGACAAGGACGAGGTGCTCGTGTACTCGAAGCGGAAGGGATCGAACACGGTTCTGGTGGTCGTCAACCTCGACCCCCACCACACCCAGGAGGCCACGGTCTCGTTGGACATGCCGCAACTCGGCCTGGAATGGCACGAGTCGGTGCCGGTGCGCGACGAGCTCACCGGTGAGACCTATCACTGGGGCAGGGCCAACTATGTGCGCCTCGAGCCGGGCCGTACGCCCGCGCACGTCTGCACGGTTCTGCGACCGTCCACCCCGCAGATCGGAGGGTCACCCACAACATGATCGTCAACGAGCCCGTACCGGACACCTTCGAGGACACACCGGCCAAGGACCGTGACCCGGACTGGTTCAAGCGAGCCGTCTTCTACGAGGTCCT
>NZ_BMWA01000127.1 GCF_014650995.1 Streptomyces viridiviolaceus | reverse complement strand
ATTCGTAGCGGTAGCTGGGCCTTGCGCTCCAGGGCTGGCGAGCCCGAGCACCTGCTGCGGGGGCCCGCGATCAGGATGCGCGACGGCTGCTGGTGGATGAGGCTGGATGCATGAAGGCCACGTGGTCCGGGATGATCCAGTTCGGGCTGATTGCCATGCCGATCAGGCTGTACGCGGCCACGAAGGAGCATCCCGTGCGCCTTCACGAGATCCATCTCGCTGACGGCAGCCGTGTCGAGCACCGCAGCTTCTGCAAGGCCGAGAACCGGGCAATCCCGCACGACCAAGTCGGCAGGGGCTTCGAGCTGGCAGACGGGCGCATGGTGCCGCTCACGGAGGACGATCTGGCCCGTCTGCCCTTGCCTACACAGCGGACCATCGACGTGCTTGGTTTCGTGCCGCTCGAGGACATCGACCCGATCAGTTTCGGGCGGCCGTACTACGCGGGTCCCGGACCGGGCGGCGACCGCCCCTATGCCCTGCTCGTCGAGGCGCTCGCCCGCGTCGGCTACGTCGCCGTGGCCAAGGTCGCCCTGCACCGC
>NZ_BMWA01000126.1 GCF_014650995.1 Streptomyces viridiviolaceus | reverse complement strand
AATACCTCGACTCCGAGAAGTACCAGCTCAAACCCCGCGACTGGACAACCGCCGAACGCGAGGGACGCACCATCACCCCCCTCATCACCCGCCTCAACACCATCCGGCGCGCCCATCCCGCGCTGCGCCGGCTCAGGAATCTCCGCTTCCACCGGACCGACAACGACGCGCTCATCGCCTACAGCAAGCGCACCGGTGCCGATGTCGTCCTGGTGGTCGCCAACCTCGACCCCCACCGCACCCAGGAGGCCACGATCTCGCTCGACATGCCGCAGCTCGGCCTCGACTGGCACGAGGCGGTGCCGGTCCACGACGAGCTCACGGGTGAGACCTACCACTGGGGCAGGACGAACTACGTGCGCCTCGAGCCGGGCCGTACGCCCGCGCACGTCTTCCACGTCCGGCGGTCGTCCGCCGCGCCTCAGAACGGAGGGTCGAGAGTCTCATGACCGTGAACGAGCCCGTGCCGGACACCTTCGAGGACACACCGGCCAAGGACCGTGACCCGGACTGGTTCAAGCGAGCCGTCTTCTACGAGGTCCT
>NZ_BMWA01000125.1 GCF_014650995.1 Streptomyces viridiviolaceus | reverse complement strand
ACCGCCCCTGGCCGCAGCTACCACTCCATCGCCCGCGAGCTGGGACTGAACCGGCGCACCGTGCGCAAGTACGCGCGGGCCACGACCTGGCAGGAGTGCATCCGGCGCCGCTACCCGCGCAGGCCCACACCGCTCGACCCGTATCTCGGCTACCTGCGCCAGCGCTGGGACGAGGGCGAGCACAACGCCCTCGCCCTCCATCAGGAGATCGCCGCCAAGGGCTACCGGGGCCATTACCAGCAGGTGAAACTCGCCGTTCAACCCCTGCGCCGTGGCCTTCCTCTGGAAGAAGTACACGAACGGGCACCCACACCGCGGGAAGTCGCCCGCTGGATCGCCACCGGCCCCGACCAGCGCAGCCTCCACGTCCGCGAGCGGCTCTCCCGCCTCCTGGAACACTGCCCGGAACTACGGCACACCCACGAGCTGGTCCGCGAGTTCGACACCATGCTCGACACCCAGGACGCCACCCTGCTGCCCGCCTGGCTCGACCGACTCAGCACCTCCCGCCTCCCGGCCCTGGCCAGCATGGCCAAGACCATC
>NZ_BMWA01000124.1 GCF_014650995.1 Streptomyces viridiviolaceus | reverse complement strand
AACCCCATCATCATTGATGAACCAGAAGCCCACTTGGATAGTGCTTTAATCGCTAATTATTTAGTTACTTTAATTAAGAAGCAGAAACAAAAAAGACAAATTATTTTTGCCACCCATAACGCTAATTTTGTTTTGAACGCTGATGCAGAGCTAATTATTCAGTTAAAAAATGAGAATAATAAGATAGTGGTGCAGTCTTTTATGATTGAGAGCGATGAATATAAAGAGGATTTATTGAAATTAGAGGGAGGCGAAAAAGCTTTTAAAGATCGTGAAAGAAAGTATGGCATTACAAAAGATAAAACTAAAAACAAGGAATAACATGCGTATCGTATTTATGGGAACGCCGGGGTTTGCTGAAGTGATCTTAAGGGCGTTAGTTAAAGATGAAGAGATAAAGGTGGTGGGGCTATTCACTCAAATGGATAAACCTTTTGGGCGTAAAAAGGAATTGAAAGCCCCAGAGACTAAAACATATATTCTAGAAAATCATTTAAATATCCCCATTTTCCAACCACAAAGTTTGAAAGAGCCTGAAGTTCAAATT
>NZ_BMWA01000123.1 GCF_014650995.1 Streptomyces viridiviolaceus | reverse complement strand
GATCAAACTTCTGTGTTTCAAGCGAGCGCGGACGCTCCAGCGAGCGATATGATCCCCAAAGGTAAGCGCATGGCGCTCCCGGCTCCTGGATTTAACGCGCGTTTTGAGGTATCCTATCAGTTCTAAAATTAAAGAAATCCTAGGATTTCTTTTTGAATTTTAAAACATGGAAACAAGCATGAAAAAGCCCTATAGAAACCGCCAAACTCTATGGAAAAAATTCCGCTCCCTCAACAAACTCATTAAGACGCTCTTAAGGATTTTAAAAAAGTAGTTTTATCAAAAATTTAGCGAGTTTAATTTAAGATAACGCTTTATTTCAACTCTCAAAAAGGAATCAAACGCGCTTCATTATGGCTAAAGAAACGCTCCCAATAACCCCGGATCTTTTGAAAAACCCTTATCAAAAAATCATCAATGCGAGCGCGAACGTTTTTGATGAAAACCATGGGCGATCGTTTTTTAGCGCGCCATTTTATGAAACAATTGAACCTTATTTAAAAGAAGTTTTAACCCATCCCATTGATTTAGAATGCGATCTAAACACCGCTAAA
>NZ_BMWA01000122.1 GCF_014650995.1 Streptomyces viridiviolaceus | reverse complement strand
GGGTGAACGTGCGCGTGCGACGGGCAGGCGGGTGTCCGCCCGGCATGTCCCCGGCCTTCGCCCGGGGGACTGCCGGAGGACGCCCCCGGATGCTCTCGCGCGGGTGGTGCCCCATGCGGCCGCGCGGGGTGAACGTGCGCGTGCGACGGGCAGGCGGGTGTCCGCCCGGCATGTCCCCGGCCTTCGCCCGGGGGACTGCCGGAGGACGCCCCCGGATGCTCTCGCGCGGGTGGTGCCCCATGCGGCCGCGCGGGGTGAACGTGCGCGTGCGACGGGCAGGCGGGTGTCCGCCCGGCATGTCCCCGGCCTTCGCCCGGGGGACTGCCGGAGGACGCCCCCGGATGCTCTCGCGCGGGTGGTGCCCCATGCGGCCGCGCCGGGTGAACGTGCGCGTGCGACGGGCAGGCGGGTGTCCGCCCGGCATGTCCCCGGCCTTCGCCCGGGGGACTGCCGGAGGACGCCCCCGGATGCTCTCGCGCGGGTGGTGCCCCATGCGGCCGCGCGGGGTGAACGTGCGCGTGCGACGGGCAGGCGGGTGTCCGCCCGGCATGTCCCCG
>NZ_BMWA01000121.1 GCF_014650995.1 Streptomyces viridiviolaceus | reverse complement strand
CCGCTATTGCTAGAAAGACTCCCAGTAGCGCTTGTGCAATCATAGGCGCTGATATTTTGCCCTTGAGCGTTGGTAACGGTGCCGATTTGGTAGTTATTAGAAGTGTTTTTGAGCAAGTTTTTAGGCTCAGTAAAACTAATCCAAGAAATTTGTTTTAAAGCGTTATTGTATTGTTCTATCGTGCTTTCATAGGCTTGGAAATTCAAAGCGTTGTGCAAGTTGTTTAAATTATAGGTGGTGTTGTTGATCGCATTGTTGTCTAAAGTGTTGATAGCAACGCTTTGAAGCTTTTGAGCGATGGCTTGGACTTGCTGGTTGGCTTGGTTGTTTGAAGTGGGGGTTGCGGCTAAAGGGGCTAAATTTTGGATGAATTGCTCCAAACACTGGACTTGATTGGCGCAACCATTGGGGTTATTTTGATTATTGGTGGTTAATTCCCCTTGTAGGGTGTTCATTAAAAGGGTGTTGTTGTATTGTTGCTGGTTGTTGCTGTTTGAAGAAGTAGAGCCTAAAATGGAATTAGTGGGATAAAATACGATTTGTCCCGGTGGGTTTAGC
>NZ_BMWA01000120.1 GCF_014650995.1 Streptomyces viridiviolaceus | reverse complement strand
CGGCCCGTCGCCCGACCGGCTCTTCCTCGGCTCCGAGGGCACGCTCGGCGTCATCACCGAGGCCTGGATGCGCCTGCGGGAGCGCCCCCGCCACAAAGCCTCCGCGGCCGTGGCCCTCCCCGACTTCCACCGCGCCCTGGAGGCTGTGCGCGCCATCGCCCAGTCCGACCTCGCCCCCGCCAACTGCCGCCTGCTCGACCCCGGTGAGGCACTGCTGTCCGGCGCCTCCCAGGACGGCTCCAGCGTCCTGATCCTCGGCTTCGAATCCTCCACCAGCCCCGTCGACCACCGCCTCGCCGCCGCCCTGGACATCGCCCGCGCCCACGGCGGCCACCCCGAGCCACCCACGACCGACCGGGACGCCCCGGCCGATACGGCCGTCGGCGCCTGGCGCTCGGCGTTCCTGCGCATGCCCTACCTGCGCGACGGCCTGGCCCGCATGGGCGCCGTCGTCGAGACGTTCGAGACCGCCGCCACCTGGGACCGGATTCCCGCCCTGATCGACGCCGTTCGCTCCGAGGTCGCCACGGCCGCCCTCAAAGCCACCGGACACCCCGCCAC
>NZ_BMWA01000119.1 GCF_014650995.1 Streptomyces viridiviolaceus | reverse complement strand
ATACCCACAATCAGGACACCAATATTGCCTATGATTCAATTTGAGCTTGGGGTTGATGCTCCCACAATGAGAGCAAGTTTTGCTGGTGTATTGTGGGGGAACTTTCACTGACAATTTGCCATTATGCTGTTGTTTGTAGTCTAGCAAGCTTGTAGATAGGTAATTCTTTTCCAAATATAAAAACGCTTTTCATGGATTTCTCTAAAGCGCTTTATAATCAACACATTTTGGAAAATTGTGTTATTTTGACTCTAAATTTTGCGTTACAATTTGAGCCATTCTTTAGCCTGTTTTTCTAGCCAAATTACATCGCCACTCGCATGGAATTCTACTTTAGGGAATGCGCATGCGTTTTTCTTAAGGGCGTATTTTTGCTGCAAATATTCCACAATAGCATCGCCAGAATGGATGAGTAGGGGGGGCGTTGAAAGAGCAAAATGCTCCATAAAATAGCCCTCAATTTGGTGAGCGATCAAGGGAAAATGCGTGCAACCTAAAATAACCACTTCAGGCAAGATCTTTAACGGAGTGAAATAATAACGCATGCAAGTTTCTAACAATT
>NZ_BMWA01000118.1 GCF_014650995.1 Streptomyces viridiviolaceus | reverse complement strand
ATTCGTTTTAAGAATTAACTATAGAGTATAAAAACAATAATCAGACAAACCTTTAAGGATTTATGATGATTTTCATTGATGCATGTTTTAGAAAAGAAACACCTTATACGCCCGTTTGGATGATGAGGCAAGCGGGGCGTTACCTTAGCGAATATCAAGAGAGTCGTAAAAAAGCGGGGAGTTTCTTGGAATTGTGTAAAAATAGCGATTTAGCCACAGAAGTTACTTTGCAGCCAGTAGAGATTTTAGGCGTGGATGCGGCTATTTTGTTTAGCGATATTTTAGTAGTGCCTTTGGAAATGGGCTTGAATTTGGAATTTATCCCTAAAAAGGGACCGCATTTTTTAGAAACCATTACGGATTTAAAAAGCGTGGAAAGCCTGAAAATAGGGGCTTATAAACAACTAAATTATGTCTATGATACGATTTCTCAAACGCGCCAAAAGCTTTCTAAAGAGAAAGCGTTAATCGGTTTTTGCGGATCGCCTTGGACTTTAGCGACTTACATGATAGAAGGCGAAGGGAGCAAATCGTATGCTAAAAGCAAGAAAATGCTTTATAGCGAGCCTGAA
>NZ_BMWA01000117.1 GCF_014650995.1 Streptomyces viridiviolaceus | reverse complement strand
ACGGCAACCCGAACAAGATCGTGCACGAGTGGACCGCCGAGGCCACCGAGCGCTCCATCGAGGACAGCCTCAGGCGCCTGGGCACCGACCGGCTCGACATCGTCTGGGTGCACGACATCGCCCAGGACTTCCACGGCGATGCGTGGCTGCAGAAGTTCGAAGAAGCCCGCACCGGTGCCTTCCGCGTCCTGTCCCGCCTCCGGGACGAGGGCGTCATCAAGGCCTGGGGCCTGGGCGTCAACCGCACCGAGCCCATCGAGCTGACCCTCGCCCTCGACGAGCCGCAGCCCGACGGCTTCCTCCTCGCCGGCCGCTACACCCTCCTCGACCACGACCACGCCCTCCAGCGCCTGCTGCCCATGGCCCAGGAGCAGAACGTCGACATGGTCGTCGGCGGACCCTACAGCTCCGGCATCCTCGCCGGCGGCACCCACTTCGAGTACCAGCAGGCGCCGCCGGAGATCGTCGAGAAGGTCTCCCGTCTGAAGGACCTGGCCCGGAAGCACGGCGTCTCCATCAAGGCCGCCGCCCTCCAGTTCTCCCTCGCCCACCCGGCAGCCGCCGCCGTCATCCCCGGCGCCACCCGGCCCAGCCGCATCGCCGAGGACA
>NZ_BMWA01000116.1 GCF_014650995.1 Streptomyces viridiviolaceus | reverse complement strand
CAGCTGCTGAGAGTGATGAACTTCAACGTCTCGAGCGACGGGATCGGTGCCGGTGAGCACCAGAGCCTTCAGAGCCCGTTCGGCCACGACAATCCGGAAAGGCTGTTCGCCTGGGCCGGTGCCACGGCGAGCTGGCCGATGCGCACCGACCCCGGAGGCAGCCGCGGCCTCGACGACTACTTCACGCGGGACTTCGCCCGCAACATCGGCGCCGAGATCATGGGCCGCAACAAGTTCGGGCCCCAGCGCGGGCCCTGGCAGGACCACCAGTGGCGCGGCTGGTGGGGCGAGGAACCCCCGTTCCGCACCCCGGTGTTCGTCATGACCCACCACGAGCGTCCGTCGTTCACCCTCTCCGACACCACGTTCCACTTCGTCGGCGGCGACCCCGCCGCCGTCCTCGAACAGGCGCGGGCAGCGGCCCAGGGCAAGGACGTCCGGCTCGGCGGCGGGGTCACCACCATCCGGCAGTTCCTCGACGCCGGCCTCGTCGACACCCTGCACGTGGCCGTCTCACCGGTGAAGCTCGGCTCCGGCCTGCGCCTGTGGGAATCGCCCGACGAGCTGCTCGACCGGTTCCACCTCGAGGTCGTGCCCAGCCCCAGCGGCGTGACGCA
>NZ_BMWA01000115.1 GCF_014650995.1 Streptomyces viridiviolaceus | reverse complement strand
AGCAAATCTCAATGCAAAAAGCCCCACTTATTAAAAAGTGTTGGTGATAAAGACTAACAAAATAAGGAGTTCTTTTTAATCCGTTTAAAAAAGTTTCACGCTATGTTTAAAAGAAAATATAAAGACTCTGTTTTCAATCAAACGCTTAAAGTTATCGCTTGATTAAAATCAAGCTTTGGTATTTGGATTAAAAAACGCTTTGAGTGTTTTTTAGATTTTGCAATCAGTATCCCATTAATGAATATCAAAAAGCAAGCAAGTTTTCATTAAAAACCGCCCGCTTAAAAGAAGTTTTTAAAAGCGTTTCACTCCACTTCCGCATCAATCACATCATCGTCTTTTTTCTTGGGCTGCTCGGCGTTGTTTTTATTCGCCATGGCTTCGCCTAATTTTTGAGCCGCTTGCGTTAATAATTTTGTTTTGTCTTCAAGATCAGCTTTAGTAGCGTTATCGTTTTTGACGCACTCTTTAAGAGCGTTAATGGCGTTTTGAATCTCGTTAGCGTCGTTTTCATTCAAATTCGTTTTATGCTCATCAAGGCTCTTTTGGGTTTGGTGCGCCAAACTATCGGCATGGTTTCTCGCTTCAATCACTTCTTTTTTCCTAGCGTCTTCTTCT
>NZ_BMWA01000114.1 GCF_014650995.1 Streptomyces viridiviolaceus | reverse complement strand
CGCTCGCTGATCGCCCGCGGCCTGTCCGGCGTCCAGCTCGTCATCTCCGATGCCCACGCCGGCCTGGTCGACGCGATCGGCGCGGTCCTTCCCGGCGCCTCCTGGCAGAGATGCCGCACCCACTACGCCCGCAACCTGCTCTGTCAGGTTCGGAAATCGGCCCAGCAGTGGGTGGCCACCCTGCTGCGGACCGTCTTCGAACAACCCGACACCGACGCGGTCCAGGCCCAGATGCGGCACGTCCTGGATGCGCTGGAGGCCAAGTTCCCCAAGGCCGCAGAGCACCTGGACGCCGCCCAGCACGAGCTGCTGGCCTTCACCGCCTTTCCCCGCGAGATCTGGCGGCAGATCTGGTCCAACAACCCGCAAGAACGGCTGAACAAGGAGATCCGCCGCCGCACCGACGTGGTCGGCATCTTCCCCGACCGCACCGCTCTGATCCGCCTGGTCGGTGCGGTCCTGGCCGAGCAGAACGACGAGTGGACCGAGGCCCGCCGCTACATGGGCCGCGAACTCCTCGCCAAGGCCCGCCTCCACCCGATCGAGTCAGAAACCGACGACACCGCCCTGCCCACCGAACTCACCGCATAGCCTCAAAACGAGATCACCGAGTGGCCGTCGATACACCAC
>NZ_BMWA01000113.1 GCF_014650995.1 Streptomyces viridiviolaceus | reverse complement strand
GTGTCGGTGCAGTCGATGACCACGACCCGCACGTCCGACATCGGTGCCACGCTGCAGCAGATCGCCGAGCTGACGGCGTCGGGCTGCCAGATCGTCCGCGTGGCCTGTCCGACGCAGGACGACGCCGACGCCCTCGCGGTGATCGCGAAGAAGTCGCAGATCCCGGTGATCGCGGACATCCACTTCCAGCCGAAGTACGTCTTCGCCGCGATCGAGGCCGGCTGCGCGGCGGTCCGCGTCAACCCGGGCAACATCAAGAAGTTCGACGACCAGGTCAAGGAGATCGCGAAGGCGGCGAAGGACCACGGCACGCCGATCCGCATCGGCGTGAACGCGGGCTCGCTGGACCGGCGCCTGCTGGAGAAGTACGGCAAGGCGACGCCCGAGGCACTGGTCGAGAGCGCGCTGTGGGAGGCGTCGCTCTTCGAGGAGCACGACTTCCGGGACATCAAGATCTCGGTCAAGCACAACGACCCGGTCGTGATGATCGAGGCCTACCGGCAGCTCGCCGCCCAGTGCGACTACCCGCTGCACCTCGGCGTGACCGAGGCCGGCCCGGCGTTCCAGGGCACGATCAAGTCGGCGGTCGCCTTCGGCGCGCTCCTCTCGCAGGGCATCGGCGACACCATCCG
>NZ_BMWA01000112.1 GCF_014650995.1 Streptomyces viridiviolaceus | reverse complement strand
GCGGAGGACGGCATCACGGTGCTGGACCTGACCCTGGGCAACTTCGCCGAGGTGGGTCTGACCGAGGTCGGGATCATCGTCGGGTACCGCAAGGAGGCGGTGTACGAGCGCAAGGAGGCGCTGGAGGCGAAGTACGGCCTCAAGCTGACGCTGATCGACAACGACAAGGCCGAGGAGTGGAACAACGCCTACTCCCTGTGGTGCGGTCGTGACGCCCTCAAGGACGGCGTGATCCTGGCCAACGGCGACACCGTGCACCCGGTCTCCGTCGAGAGGACGCTGCTCGCCGCCCGCGGCGACGGCAAGAAGATCATCCTCGCCCTCGACACGGTGAAGGACCTCGCCGACGAGGAGATGAAGGTCGTCGTCGACCCGGACAAGGGCGTGCGGCGGATCACCAAGCTGATGGACCCCTCCGAGGCCACCGGCGAGTACATCGGCGTCACGCTCATCGAGGGCGAGGCGGCCGCCGAGCTGGCGGACGCGCTGAAGACGACCTTCGAGCGGGACCCGCAGCTGTACTACGAGGACGGCTACCAGGAGCTGGTCGACCGCGGCTTCAAGGTCGACGTGGCGCCGATCGGTGACGTCAAGTGGGTCGAGATCGACAACCACGACGACCTCGCCAAGGGCCGGGAGATCGCGTGCC
>NZ_BMWA01000111.1 GCF_014650995.1 Streptomyces viridiviolaceus | reverse complement strand
TAGGTTTTTAATGTTAAAAAATAGCCTAAAAGCTAGGTTTTTAATGTTAAAAAATAGCCTAAAAGCTAGGTTTTTAACTAAAAAATAGTTATTTTATGCTATAATAACGATGTAGGCGGTATGCATGGCAGTGTCTTTTTTGTGTCAAATTTGGAGCAATTAGCTTAATTTTTGAGTTAATGGGTGGGGAGTGCAGTGGGTGGCACTCTGTTAGGAGGCACACCATGAAGTTCATTATCGTTGTGATAGTTTCACTAGTTGTAGTGGTTCTTTTGACACAGCCACTACACTAAAAATACCCCTAGAGTTACCGCTCTAGGGGGTTTGGCTATCGCTACGATCATATCGTCTTTTGCCTTTGAATAAACTAAATAAGGATTTAACATGCCTAAAGTTAATAACGAACCCAAACCCAATAAGCGACCTAAAAAGTTCAAGCGCCCAAGCGTTAAAAAATCCCAAAAATACCTGATCACCCAAGACAACCAATTCATTTACGCCAAATACGGCGATACAACCGCTAACGAATTAAAATTCTTTTACTATGTGATCAGTAAGCTCAACTCCATCAGCGATAAAGACTTTGAACTCCATGAAGTGCCTGTCAGTAAGATTTTAGGGGAAGTGTTAAGTCATGAGAGCGAAGAAAATTACACCTAT
>NZ_BMWA01000110.1 GCF_014650995.1 Streptomyces viridiviolaceus | reverse complement strand
CTTTGACTTCATGCATTCCACGATACACTAATGCGATGATAGCGTTTTCATCTAGCGGATCAGTGGGATAAGCTAGGGTTTTATCTTTGAGTTCAGTGAGCGGTTTGATGACTTCAACTTGAATGCGTTGCTGTTCTTTGTCTTTAGCTTGATCTTTTCGCCTTTGTAGGTCTTTATAGCAGATTTCAAACACTATTTGAGTGATCTTTTGGCGTTCTTTTTTAGTGCTGCAACTAGCTACAATGTCGGTGGTAGCGTTAATCTCTTTGATGCTTGGCTCTAAAACATTGCGTTTGAAATTATCCCACTTATACATGCTTTTTGGCACGCACAACACATCTTGGAGTTGGATTAGAGGTATTGTCGCTTCGTTGCGGTTTTGCTTGAGTTCGCTTAAGAGTATTTGATAAATGCGGATCGCATAACCGCTATTAATCGGCAAAATGTGTTGCAAGGGGATCTGCGTGAAATTCTTCCTAAGCCCTAGCAAGTAGGGTTTTAGGCAGTCGTTGAGTTGGTAGCAGATTACAGCTTTTCTTTTCAAGTATTGTATTCTTTTGAAAATTGCCATAACTTCAAACATTTCTTCTTTTTTGTTGGTTACAGGGTCAAACACTAGCGTTTCATCTTCAAGTATTCGTTTAGATAGGCTTCTGCATAGATTTTTGAT
>NZ_BMWA01000109.1 GCF_014650995.1 Streptomyces viridiviolaceus | reverse complement strand
ATAGACCCTAAAAGCAAGCAAGTCATTAATGATAGTTTCAATCGTTTTGAAGACGGCACGCCCCCTGAAAAAAATGGCGATTTCGCTTTTTTGCTCCATATCATCAAATCTTTAAAAGACACAGGCAAAGGGGCAGTGATTTTACCCCATGGGGTGCTATTTAGGGGGAATGCTGAGGGCGTAATCAGAAAAAATCTTTTAACAAAAGGCTATATTAAAGGCGTGATAGGCCTAGCCCCTAATCTTTTTTATGGCACCTCCATTCCTGCATGCGTGATCGTTTTAGACAAAGAAAACGCGCGCGCCAGAAAGGGCGTTTTTATGATAGATGCGAGCAAGGATTTTAAAAAAGACGGCAATAAAAACCGCTTAAGAGAGCAAGATGTCCAAAAAATGATAGACACTTTTAACGCTTTAAAAGAAATCCCTTATTATTCCAAAATGGTAAGCCTAGAAGAAATTAGCGCTAACGACTATAACTTGAATATCGCGCGCTACATCGCTACCAAACAAGAATCACAAAAAGACTTGTTCGCTTTAATCAACAGCCACAAGGCTAGTTATTTGCCCAAAAACGAAGTTGAAGCCTACGCCCCTTATTTTCAAGTGTTTAAAGAGCTTAAAAACACGCTTTTTAAAAAAAGCGATAAAGAGGGTTATTACGCTTTAAAAACAGAATGCGAAAACATTAAAGATCTCATCACCCAAAG
>NZ_BMWA01000108.1 GCF_014650995.1 Streptomyces viridiviolaceus | reverse complement strand
AACGGACTCCCCGCCACCTCCCTCGCCTGGGGCGCCTGGGCCCACACCACCGGCATGACCGACCACCTCAGCGACACAGACCTGGCCCGGATGAGTCGGGCGGGTACTCCCGCTCTGCTGCCCGAGGACGGACTGGCGCTGTTCGACGCGGCACTACGTGCCGGTCACGCGACGCTCGTGCCGATCAGGCTCGACCTCCGGACCCTGCGTGCCAGGGCCGGTGAGGCGGCCGGGGCCGGGCGGATCCCGCAGATTCTGCAGGGGCTCGTCCGCTTCCCGGCCCGCCAGGCCGCCCGAGCGGCAGGCGACTCGGCCTCGGCCGCGTCGGGCATACGGCAGCGGCTGGCCGGACTGTCCACGGTGGAACGGACCGAGGCTCTGCTGGAGCTCGTCACCAAGCACGTGGCGTCGGTCCTCGGCCACGAGACCGGCGCCGCGATCGAACCCGACCGCGCCTTCAAGGAGCTGGGATTCGACTCGCTCGCCGCGATCGAGTTGCGCAACCAGCTGAACGGTGCCACAGGGCTACGGCTCCCCAGCACCCTGGTCTTCGACTACCCGACGGCCTCCCGCGTCGCCGAGTTCCTCCGACAGGAGCTGACGGAGGACGGCCAGGAGCAGTTGCCGGTCCAGCAGTCCACGGTGGTCGCGGCGGTCGACGACGAGCCGATCGCGATCGTGGGCATGGCCTGCCGCTACCCCGGCGGCGTGAACTCC
>NZ_BMWA01000107.1 GCF_014650995.1 Streptomyces viridiviolaceus | reverse complement strand
CCGATGCGCAGCGCCAGACGGGCGGCGATCTCCTTGCCCTCCGCGGAGGAGGGGACCAGGACCGCGGCCGGGGACACGGCCTCGACGGCGGCCTGCAGGGCGTCGACCTTCGGCACCACCAGGTACTCGGCGTACTCGGACGCCTCGTGGGTGAGGACCTTCACCGCACCGTGCTCGGCGAGGGTGGCGGCGGTGTCGGCGGCACCGTTGCCCAGTGCGACGGCGACCGGCTCGCCGACGCGGCGGGCCAGCGTCAGCAGCTCCAGGGTGGGCTTGCGGACGGCACCGTCCACGTGGTCGACGTAGACGAGAACTTCAGCCATGGGAATGGATCTCCTTGCGACAATCGCGAAGTCTGAGGGGCGGTAAGGGGTCGGTCCCTTAGATGAACTTCTGGCTCGCGAGGAACTCAGCGAGCTGCTTGCCGCCCTCGCCCTCGTCCTTGACGATCGTGCCCGCGGTGCGGGCCGGACGCTCGGCCGCGGCGTCGACCACCGTGTAGGCGCCCTCGAGACCGACCTCGTCCTCGTCGATGTCGAGGTCGGACAGGTCCCAGGACTCCACCGGCTTCTTCTTCGCCGCCATGATGCCCTTGAAGGACGGGTAACGCGCCTCGCCCGACTGGTCGGTGACCGACACCACGGCCGGCAGCGACGCCTCGAGCTGCTCGGAGGCGGCGTCGCCGTCGCGACGGCCCTTGACCGTGCCGTCCTCGAC
>NZ_BMWA01000106.1 GCF_014650995.1 Streptomyces viridiviolaceus | reverse complement strand
ACAAGAAAAACAAAAGACAAGCAATATAGAGACTAATAATCAAATAAAAGTAGAACAAGAACAACAAAAGACAGAACAAGAAAAACAAAAGACAAACAACACACAAAAAGATTTGGTTAACAAAGCAGAACAAAATTGCCAAGAAAATCATAATCAATTCTTTATTAAAAAATTAGGAATTAAGGGTGGCATTGCTATAGAAATAGAAGCTGAATGCAAAACCCCTAAACCCACAAAAACAAACCAAACCCCTATCCAGCCAAAACACCTTCCAAACTCCAAGCAACCCCGCTCTCAAAGAGGATCAAAAGCGCAAGAGCTTATCGCTTATTTGCAAAAAGAATTAGAATCTCTGCCCTATTCACAAAAAGCTATCGTTAAACAAGTGGATTTTTATAAACCAAGTTCTATCGCCTATTTAGAACTAGATCCTAGAGATTTTAAGGTTACAGAAGAATGGCAAAACGAAAATCTAAAAATACGCTCTAAAGCTCAAGCTAAAATGCTTGAAATGAGAAAACCACAAGCCCACCTTTCACCCTCTCAAAGCCTTTTGTTCGTTCAAAAAATATTTGCTGATATTAATAAAGAAATAAAAGTAGTTGCTAATACCGAGAAAAAAGCAGAAAAAGTGGGTTATGGTTATAGTAAAAGGATGTAGGCATAAGAAAACACCATAAAATCGTTCTTAACTTCTAGAAGACATCAGTCAGTTTCTTGCCATAGAAAAATCGCTTATTGG
>NZ_BMWA01000105.1 GCF_014650995.1 Streptomyces viridiviolaceus | reverse complement strand
CGTTTTTGACAAGCACTTTATTGAACAAGCGAAAAGTCCCCCCATAGACATCATCGCCTAACAGCACATGATCGCCTGATTGCAAGAGGGAAAAAACGGCGTGGATTCCAGCTAAACCAGAGGCAAAAGCAAACCCCTTAACCCCCCCTTCTAAATCGGCGATGAGTTCTTCTAAAGCAAAGCGTGTGGGGTTGCCTGAGCGAGAGTATTCATAGCCCTTATGGCGGCCTATGGCGTCTTGGCGGTAGGTGGAAGTTTGATAAATAGGCACGCTCACCGCCCCGGTTGTTGCGTCCTCACTAATGCCCCCATGGATTAATTTTGTTTGCATGCGCATGATTTTTCCTTTTTATTGAATTTATTATTGAATTTATAAATAAATACCTTTTGAGAGATAACGATCGGCAACATCCGGGAAAATGGTTAAAACCTGGCTGCCTTCTGGGAGGCGTTGCGCTTCTTTCAATGCTGCCGCAAAAACTGCCCCGCTAGAACTCCCCACTAACAAGCCGTTTTTCTTGGCTAACTTCCTAGTGTAGCTAAAACCCTCTTCATCTGAAATCGTTTCAAAGCCATCAATATCCAAGTTTGCAAAAAAAGGAGGGATAAACTCCACGCCAATGCCCTCAATCTCATGAGGCCCAGGCTCTCCCCCATTCAAAATAGAACCCTCCGGCTCCACCCCAATCAAGCGAATAGCAGGAATGCGTTCTTTCAAATACCTAGCCGTGCCCACAAAAGT
>NZ_BMWA01000104.1 GCF_014650995.1 Streptomyces viridiviolaceus | reverse complement strand
GACACCGTGCTGCTGGCGGAGGCCAACCAGTGGCCGGAGGACGTCGTCGACTACTTCGGCGACTACCCGAGCGGCGGCGACGAGTGCCACATGGCGTTCCACTTCCCCGTGATGCCGCGGATCTTCATGGCGGTCCGCAGGGAGTCGCGCTACCCGGTCTCCGAGATCCTCGCCAAGACCCCGGCGATCCCGTCGGGCTGCCAGTGGGGCATCTTCCTGCGCAACCACGACGAACTGACGCTGGAGATGGTCACCGACGAAGAGCGCGACTACATGTGGGCGGAGTACGCCAAGGACCCCCGCATGCGCGCCAACATCGGCATCCGGCGCCGCCTGGCCCCGCTCCTCGACAACGACCGCAACCAGATCGAGCTGTTCACGGCCCTGCTGCTGTCGTTGCCCGGCTCGCCGATCCTGTACTACGGCGACGAGATCGGCATGGGCGACAACATCTGGCTCGGCGACCGCGACGCGGTGCGCACCCCGATGCAGTGGACCCCGGACCGCAACGCCGGGTTCTCGTCGTCCGATCCCGGCCGGCTGTTCCTGCCCACGATCATGGACCCGGTCTACGGCTACCAGGTCACGAACGTCGAGGCGTCCATGGCCTCGCCGTCCTCGCTGCTGCACTGGACCCGCCGGATGATCGAGATCCGCAAGCAGAACGCGGCCTTCGGGCTCGGCTCGTACACCGAACTGCCGTCCTCCAACCCGGCGGTGCTGGCCTTCCTGCGCGAGTACGAGGACGACCTGGTGCTGTGCGT
>NZ_BMWA01000103.1 GCF_014650995.1 Streptomyces viridiviolaceus | reverse complement strand
TCGTAGTCGCCGCCGAGCTGCGGGTACTCGTTGCCGAGGGTGTTGAGGCAGTGCGGGCAGGTGGCGACGATCTTCTTCGCCGACTTGGGCTTCTTCGATTCCTCGGTGACCTTGCCGTCGTCGTCCATCTCCTCGCCGAAGGCGGCGTTGAGGGACATGACGTTCTCCATGCCGAGCTCCTGGAAGAGGGGCTCGTTGCCGAGGCGGCGGGCGGAGTCGCCGGTGCACTTCTCGTCGCCGCCCATGATGGCGAACTTCACGCCCGCCATGTGCAGCAGTTCGGCGAAGGCCTTGGTGGTCTTCTTGGCGCGGTCCTCCAGGGCGCCGGCGCAGCCGACCCAGTACAGGTACTCGACCTCCGTGAGGTCCTCGATGTCCTTGCCGACGACCGGGACCTCGAAGTCGACCTCCTTGGTCCACTCCAGGCGCTGCTTCTTCGCCAGGCCCCAGGGGTTGCCCTTCTTCTCCAGGTTCTTGAGCATCGTGCCCGCCTCCGAGGGGAAGCTGGACTCGATCATGACCTGGTAGCGGCGCATGTCCACGATGTGGTCGACGTGCTCGATGTCGACCGGGCACTGCTCGACGCAGGCGCCGCAGGTGGTGCAGGACCACAGGACGTCCGGGTCGATGACGCCGTTCTCCTCCAGCGTCCCGATCAGCGGGCGCTCGGCCTCCGCGAGGGCGGCGGCGGGCACGTCCTTGAGCTGCTCCTCGGACGCCTTCTCCTCGCCCTCCATCGTCTTGCCGCCGCCGGCCAGCAGGTAGGGGGCCTTGGCGTG
>NZ_BMWA01000102.1 GCF_014650995.1 Streptomyces viridiviolaceus | reverse complement strand
GCGGTCGGGCTCTATGCGATGCCGCCGTTGCTCATCAGCAGCTGGCCGTTGATCCACTCGCCTTCCCTGGAGCACAGGAAGTCCACGAGGTGCGCGGTGTCCTGTGGCGTGCCCAGACGGCCGAGCGGGGTGTGGCGGATGCAGTGCTCGCGGATCTCCTCGGACATCCAGCCGGTGTCGATCGGTCCGGGGTTGATCACGTTGGCGGTCACGCCGAGGTGGGCGAGTTCGCGGGCGGCGGCGAGGGTGATGCGGTCCAGTGCTCCCTTGCTCGCTCCGTAGGGGAGGTTGCCGACGGTGTGATCGCTGGTGAGGCTGATGATCCGGCCGGTTCCCCGTTCTGCGGTGAAGCGGCGCCCGAACTCGCGGATGAGCAGCCACGGGGCGCGCGCGTTGACGGCGAAGTGGCGGTCGAAACTCTCGACGGTCGTGTCGAGCAGGCCGGAGTCGACCGACTCGCAGTGGCACATCACCAGCGCGGTGACGCTGCCCAGCCGCTGTTCGACTTCGTCGAAGACGCGTGCCGGGGTGTCCACGTCGGCGAGATCCGCCTCGATCGCCGTGGTGGAGGCGCCGTGTTCGGCAAGGGCTCGGCTGATCGCCTCGGTCGCGCCGGGTTCCCTGCCCCATGCCATGCGTTCGTCGTAGGGGGTCCAGTGGGTGAAGGCGATGTCCCAGCCCGAGGCGGCCAGTCGGCGGGCGATGCCGGCCCCGATACCCACGGTGCGGCCCACACCGGTGACCAGGGCGACCGGGCGGGTGGCGGGAGTCGTCCGGCCGGGG
>NZ_BMWA01000101.1 GCF_014650995.1 Streptomyces viridiviolaceus | reverse complement strand
GGCTTCGAGGAGGGCAGGTGCGGGCTCGACGCGTTCGAGCCCGATGACCCGCACGCCGTTGACTGTACGGGCAAGCCGCGCAGCAAGGCGTTCACCGCCGGTGGCTCGGACAGCGTGATCAACCGCTCGGTGTGGTTCTCCTGCGAGGGACCCGGTACCTACAAGGTCACGCTCACGGGGGGCTCGTTCCAGAGGAAGAACCTGCCCAGCCAGAAGGCCCCGATCAAGGAGACCTCCGTCAGCGCTTCCGCCTGCTGACCTTCTCAAAGGTGGGCGTACGGGCTGGCGTCGGCACCGCGGCCCGGTACTTCCGTTCAGGAACGGTCGCCGTACCTGAGACCGCCCCCTCCCGGGAGGAGGGGGCGTGCCGGGGCCTGGCGTTCCGTCACGACCATGGTCCGTGCGGATGCGCGAGCCATGTACACCAGGTCCCGGCACGCCAGAGTCGCACAGCCGGGACGGGCACGGCGGAGCAGGGGTTGCCACAGGCCGTACCGGTGACTTGGGTGTACGCCGTCAGGCAGTGCCGGGGGAGGAGCGGAGCGGGCAGCGGGGCCGCCGGTCCTGTGTTGTTGCCCGTGTCCCCTGGGCGTGTCCGTGCCACGGTGGCGGGGTTTGGGGCGGTGGTCGTCAGCCAGGCTGCGGGGGCTTTTGGGCCGAGTGCTGTCTGGTCCGGGGCGGGGTGGGCAGCCGCTGGCATCCCCTGCTGGCGGTTCCCGCCGTGATCGCCGCAGTGCTCGTCGTTCCCCCGTTGGGTGCCGCATTCGCGTTCATGGCCGGCTGGGCAAGGTCGGCAAA
>NZ_BMWA01000100.1 GCF_014650995.1 Streptomyces viridiviolaceus | reverse complement strand
ACCGGCTGCCGCAAGCCGCCTACCGGCAGGTCCTGGAACTACTCGCCGGACTCTCACCGGTCGTCCAGGCCCTCCCGCCCACGGCCGCGCTGGTGGAACTGAAGGGCGCGCTGCGCTACCACGGTGCGGACCCGCGCCGGCTGGGGGAGATGCTGCGGGTGCGCACCCTGTCCCGGCTGGGTGTCGACGTGCGGGTCGGGATCGGCCCCACCGTCACCGTCGCGGCCACCGCCTCCGCACAGATCCCCGCCCCGGGCGGCGTCCTGGCCGTCGCCCCCGACGCGGCTGCCGACTGGCTCGCCCCGCTCCCGGTGGAAGCCCTGCACGGCATCGGCCCCCGCCAGGCCGACGTCCTGCACGAGTACGGCATCCACACCGTCGGCCTGCTCGCCGCCGTCACCCCGGCCACGGTGCAGCGCCTGCTGGGCGGCAGGGCCGGACGCCTGGCCGCGGACCGGGCCCGCGGCATCGACCCCCGCCCCGTCGTGCCCCGCGCCCTGCCCGCCTCCGCCACCGTCCGCCGCACCTTCGGCCGGCACACCCTGGACGGCGCCGAGGCCCGCGCCGCCCTCCTCGGCCTCGTCGTCGCGCTCGGTCGCCTGCTGCGCCGCCGCGGCCAGGCCGCCCGTGCCCTGACGCTGACCCTGAAGTTCGCGGGCGGGACCAGCTGGGAGAAGACCCGCCGCCTGGCCGAGCCGTCCGCCCACGACGAGGACCTGCGCACCCTGGCCTACCGGCTGACCGACGCCGCCGGCCTGCAGCGCGGCCGGCTCACCGGCATCGTCCTGACGGCCGGGGACCTGGTGGACGCCGG
>NZ_BMWA01000099.1 GCF_014650995.1 Streptomyces viridiviolaceus | reverse complement strand
ACTGGCCCTAACAAAAGCTATTGATCATGTGACTGTCAGCTTGTCCGCTCGTTGCTCTGATCGTGGGGAAGAGACAGCGGCGGCCGTGGATCGTGTCGGATGAACTGTGGTCGCTGATCGAGCCGTTGCTTCCGGAACCGGCGCCGAAGCAGGTCGAAGGACGGCCTCGAGTGCCGGACCGACAGGCCCTGTGCGGGATCTTGTTCGTGCTGCACACCGGGATCCAGTGGGAGTACCTGCCGCAGGAGCTGGGCTTCGGCTCGGGCATGACGTGTTGGCGGCGCCTGGCAGCTTGGAACGAGGCCGGTGTCTGGGACCAGTTGCATGCGGTGCTGCTGAAGGAGCTGCGGTCGAAGCAGAAGCTGGACTGGTCGCGGGCGGTGATCGATTCCTCCCACGTCCGGGCCGCTCGGCGAGGCCCAAAAGCGGTCCCAGCCCGGTCGACCGCGCACGGCCGGGCAGCAAGCACCACGTCCTCACGGACGGACAGGGAATCCCGCTCGCGGTGTCGCTGACCGGTGGAAACCGCAACGACGTCACCCAGCTGTTGCCCCTGCTCGACAAGGTCCCAGCGGTCGCCGGCGTCGTCGGCCGGCCACGACGACGCCCAGATGCTCTGTTCGCCGACCGCGGCTACGACCACGACAAGTACCGGCGGCTCCTGCGACAGCGCGGCATCCGGCCCGCGATCGCGGAACGAGGCCAGCCACATGGCACCGGCCTGGGCATCTTCCGCTGGGTCGTCGAACGCACCATCTCCTGGCTCCATGGCTTCCGCCGGCTTCGGATCCGATGGGAACGTCGCGACGACATCCACGAAGCGTTCCTGGGGCTCGCCGTCTGCCTGATC
>NZ_BMWA01000098.1 GCF_014650995.1 Streptomyces viridiviolaceus | reverse complement strand
ATCATGGAGATCGCCGACCGCGAGGACCTCTACGGCAACCCGCGCCACCCGTACACGCGGGCCCTGCTGTCCGCCGTTCCCGAGGCGACGGTGGACGACACGCCCCGGGAGCGCATCCGGCTCGCCGGCGACGTGCCCTCGCCGATCAACCCGCCCTCGGGCTGCCGCTTCCGCACCCGGTGCTGGAAGGCGACGGAGAAGTGCGCGTCCGAGGCGCCGCCGCTGGTGCAGGTGGAGGGCAACAAGCCCGGCCATCTCACGGCGTGCCACTACCCCGAGACGAAGGACGGCGTTCCGGCTCCCCGTCTCGCCAAGAGCCCCCGGGCGGCTGCCTGACGCCACACCCCTTTTGCGTCAGCGCCGTCCGCGGAACGGACTTTCTCCGGCCCATTGACCCGAGCCCATGAACGTCCGCTTCCAGGGGACGCAAGGGCCCGCGCCTCCCCCAGGCGCGGGCCCTCGTCTTGTTTCGCGGCGGAACCTCAGTCCTTGTCCGCCTCCTCCGCCGCCGCCAGCGCCGGGTCCAGGACGATGTCCTTGCCGCGCGCCGCGATCGTCGGCTCCTCCGGGAAGTGGCAGGCCGTCAGGTGACCCTCCTCGTTCCCGTCGAGCCGGACCAGCGGGGGCACCTCGCTCGCGCACTTGTCCTGTGCCTTCCAGCAGCGGGTGCGGAAGCGGCAGCCGGAGGGCGGGTTGATCGGGGAGGGCACGTCGCCGGCGAGCCGGATGCGCTCCCGCCCGCGGCCCTCCTCGTCGCCGAGGTTGACCTCGGGAACGGCGGACAGCAGGGCGTGGGTGTAGGGGTGGCGGGGCCGGGTGTAGATGGAGTCGCGGTCACCGACCTCGATCAC
>NZ_BMWA01000097.1 GCF_014650995.1 Streptomyces viridiviolaceus | reverse complement strand
ACGCTCGCGATCCCGGCGTCCCGGCAGGCCCGGGCCACGCGGACAGCGATTTCGCCACGGTTGGCGATGAGCACCTTCGTCAGCATGCCGCCTCCTGTACGTCCGTCCGGTCGGCGCTGATCGCGTCGACGGTCTCGACGATGCGGCGGATGTCCGCACCGGGGGTGAACACCGCGGCGACGCCCATGGCTTCGAGCGCGCGGACGTCGGCGTCCGGGATGATGCCGCCGACCAGGAGGCGAACGTCGCTCGCCTCCTCCCGCGCCAGCAGCTCGATCACGCGCTCCACGATCGTCAGATGGGCGCCCGAGAGCACGGAAAGGCCCAGGACGGGCGCGTCCTCGGCGATGACGGTGGCGACGATCTGCTCCGGCGTCTGGTGCAGGCCGGTGTAGATCACTTCGTGGCCGGCGTCGCGCAGCGCACGGGCGATCACCTTGGCGCCACGGTCGTGACCGTCGAGTCCGGGCTTGGCGATCACCACGCGCACTCGTGGCGGCGCCGCCGCACCGCCGAGGTCTGCGCGCTGTCGCAGGGCGTTCATGGTCTCTCCGATCGGAAGTTCACTGGGGGAGGGCTGAGGCGAGCCAGCCGGCAGGGCCGTAGCCCTGCGGCGCCCGCAGGATAAGACGGGGGGAGGCCCAGGCACCGGCACGACGGGGGGCCGGGGCGGGGCCCGCCGTACCGACGGCGGACAACAGTGCGACCACGGCGGCGAGCTCCTCGGGGGTGGGGTTGCCCCGTACGACCTTGATGGTCACAGCGGCTCCTTGCTGGGCTCAGAGGGGGATGTTGCCGTGCTTCTTCGGGGGGAGGGTTTCGCGTTTGGTGCGCAGTTGGCGCAGGCCGCGG
>NZ_BMWA01000096.1 GCF_014650995.1 Streptomyces viridiviolaceus | reverse complement strand
GATAGCGCCCCTGCTGCCTGGTGTTGACGGTCGTGGTCGTCCGTGGCGGGATCACCGGCAGGTGATCAACGGCGTGTTGTGGCGGTTGCGGACCGGTGCTCCGTGGCGTGACCTGCCGGAACGCTACGGGCCGTGGCAGACGGCCTATGAACGGTTCGCCCGCTGGGAGGCGGACGGAACCTGGGCTCGCCTGCTCGAGCAGGTCCAGGTCCGCGACGACTCCGTCGGAGCCGTGGAATGGACCGTGTCGGTCGACTCCACGATCAGCCGGGCCCATCAGCACGCAGCCGGGGCCCGCAAAAAGGGGCGGCGGCGGGGGACGAACTGGAAGATCCGGCACGTCCGTCGGCTGGCCAGGCGCTGGGCCGGTCCCGCGGCGGGCTGACCACCAAGCTCCACCTCGCCTGCGACGGCCGGGGCCTGCCCCTGGCTGTCGTCGTCACGCCCGGCAACGTCAACGACTCCACCGTCTTCGACATGGTCATGGACGAGCTGAGAGTGCCCCGGACCGGCGCCGGGCGCCCCCGCCTCAGGCCCGATGCGGTCGTCGCGGACAAGGCGTATTCGTCCCGGGCGATCCGCCAGTCCCTGCGACGCAGAGGCATCCGGGCGGTGATCCCGGAGCGGGCGGACCAGAAGGCCAACCGCCTGCGGCGAGGGAAGGCCGGCGGCAGACCGCCGGCCTTCGACCGCGAGCTTTACAAGGCCCGCAACGTGGTCGAGCGCTGCTTCAACCGCCTCAAGCAGTTCCGCGCGATCGCCACCCGCTTCGACAAGCTCGCCACCCGCTACAAGGCCGGAGTCCACCTCGCCGCACTCATCCTCTGGCTCCGCGAACCCAACCAAGATCCTTTGTCAGACAGGACCTAG
>NZ_BMWA01000095.1 GCF_014650995.1 Streptomyces viridiviolaceus | reverse complement strand
CGGGTGCTGTGGTGTTGACGGTGTTGAACGTCTTCAGGAACGCGTAGTCATCCTGGTCCGTGCCCGAGCACGAGTCCGACAACTGCCCCGCCTGCGCGCACGCCCTGTCCCTTCCCACCGCCCAGTACGACACCTGCTGGATGCCCTTGTCCACCACGAAGGACGCAAGCCGCTCCGCGTCCTCCAGCGTGAACACCTCACCCGGGGTGTCATTCACCCCGATCATGGGCGTGTTCCCCTGCATCGCCCACAGCTCCTGGTCCGACTTCGACGGCCACACCTGCCCCAACTGGCCATGCAGACCCGTCGCCGCGTCGATCGCCGCCTGGCCCATGTCCTCCACCGCGGAGCCGTAGTCCATCGTCATGATGTTCACCAGCGTCACCCGCAGCCCCGCACGCTCCGCGTCCCGCAGCAACGCCGCCCCGTCGGCCTCCAGCCCCTTCGTCCCCGACGGCAACGTGAACTGCACATCCAGCCGGCCACCCGCCGACTCGATCTCCTTCTGCAGCCCCGCCAGCGCCTCGTTGCGCCGCCGCACCGACGCCTCGTCCGCCAGCACCGCGCCCTCGATGTCGAAGTCCACCCGCGTCAGACCCAGCGTCCGCACCACCGACCGGTACTGCTCCCGCAACGCCTCCACCGAGTCACAGCCCTGACCCAGCTCCGTACCCGAAGCACCACCGAACGACGCGATCACCTCACCCCCCGACCCACGTAACCCCTCCACCGCCGACAACCACCCCGGGTCCGACACCGGTATGTCCCCGTTGAACATCGCCCTGCAGCCACCCCCGTCCAGCACGAACGCCAGCGTCACGTACCGCAACCCCGCCGCCCGCGCCTCCTCCAGCACCGACACCCCCTTCCACGTCTCCACGTACGGCGCCGCGTACCGCGACGGGAAACC
>NZ_BMWA01000094.1 GCF_014650995.1 Streptomyces viridiviolaceus | reverse complement strand
AGCAGCCGGAACAGGGCGACCTCGATGGCGAACAGCGCGGGCTGGGTGTACTCCGTACGGTCCAGCAGCGTGCTGTCCTCGCTGTCCCAGATCACGGTGCGCAGGGGTGTGGTGAGGTGTTTGTCGAGGCTGTCGGCGACGGTGTCGAAGGCGGTGGCGAAGGCGGGGAAGGCGGCGTGGAGGTCGCGTCCCATGCCGAGGCGCTGGCTGCCTTGTCCCGTGAACAGGAACGCGAGTTTGCCCGGTGACACCGTGCCGCGGATGACGCCCGCGGCCCTCTCCCCGGAGGCGAGGGCCTGCAGCCCCGCCAACTGTTCCTCGAGGCTCCGGTGCACCAGGACGGCGCGGTGCTCGAACGCAGACCTCGTGGTGGCCAGGGAGAGACCGATGTCGAACAGCGGCTCCTCGCTGTGCTCGGCGACGTAGGCGGCCAGCTTCGCGGCCTGCGCCATCAGTGTGGCTTCCTCCTTTCCGGAGAGGACCCACGGCGCGTACGCCGAGCCGGAAGCCTGTGCTCCGGCCGTTGTGCCTCCGTCCCGGAATGCCTCCTGCGCACCCTCCTCCAGGATGACGTGGGCGTTGGTGCCGCTGATGCCGAAGGACGAGACGGCGGCTCGCCGGGGTCGGCCGTTCTCCGGCCACTCCCGTGTCTTGGTGAGGAGTTCTACGGCTCCTGCGGTCCAGTCGATCTGCGGTGAGGGCTGGTCGACGTGGAGGGTCGGGGGCAGTACGCCGTGCTGCATGGCCTGGACCATCTTGATGACGCCGGCGACGCCCGCGGCGGCCTGGGTGTGGCCGATGTTGGACTTGATCGACCCGAGGTACAGCGGTCGGTCGTTCTCGCGTTCCTGGCCGTAGGTGTTGATGAGGGCCTGGGCTTCGATGGGGTCGCCGAGGGTGGTGCCGGTGCCGTGGG
>NZ_BMWA01000093.1 GCF_014650995.1 Streptomyces viridiviolaceus | reverse complement strand
CCGGTGCCCGGCCCTTGAACCGCGCCCGGGGCGAGAACCGCCCGATCGGCGGTGGACGGCGCGGCCGGATCGGCATTCCGAAAGACCTGTACCCGGCGTCCCTCCCGGCGGCTGGATCATTGACCGGGGGAGTGGGGCGAGCCGACAAGGGTGGCGAGGTACTTCAGCCCGCTTCAGTCAACCGCCTTGATCGATGACGTCGTGGAGGTACTGCATGGCGAGCTTCTCGGCGTGGTGGCGCCGTTCAATGATCGCTCCACTGGTATCGGACCATCGGCGGTAGAGATCGACGGTGGCGAGGAGCGCCCGTCCGGCTTCGTGGCGGTCGTAGCCGCACAGAGTTGCCTGGAGGTTGCGCGCCTCTTCGGGCGCGATGGTCTCCAGGTGGCGTACACCGCGGGGGATCGCGCCCGCCCGGCGGGCGGCCAGGGGGCCGAGCACGCTCTCGCGCAGGTAGGTGAGGAAGCTGATGGTCTCGAACAGCTCCCCGCGGCCGAGCTTCGTCGCGCCGTAGTGCACCCAGATCCAGAACCGGTCCTCGATCCACTGGAGGTCGAACGCCGGAGTGACCGGCGGCTGCTGGGCGAGGGCGCCGGCTAGGAGGCCGTCGCGGTCCCACAGGATCTCCGGGTCCTCGGTCCGCTCGGCGAAGTCGGAGGCGCGGACGAACTTGAAGTCGACGTGCAGGAGAGGCGGCCCGACGAGCGTGATGATCACGCGGGGCTCGCCGACATGCTCCCCGGTGAATCCGGCCACCAGGGAGGTCCAGGAGCCGATCAGCACGAGCCGCTCCCGCATGACCGCGTCGTACGCCTCGTCATCGATGACCAGGATCAGGTCCACGTCCGAGTAGACATCGGGGCGGCCTCCCACGAGGGACCCGGTGATCGCCACGCCGGCCACGCGCGCATCCTGCCGGATCCGAGGAAGCGCGTCGCTAAGGAACCGGCTGTGCAAG
>NZ_BMWA01000092.1 GCF_014650995.1 Streptomyces viridiviolaceus | reverse complement strand
GGTGATGGTGCGTCCCTCGCGTTCGGCGGTTGTCCAGTCGCGGGGTTTGAGCTGGTACTTCTCGGAGTCGAGGTATTCCTCGGAGCCTTCGCGCAGGGGGGTGTTCTCGCAGAGTTCGTAGCCGCTGTAGATGCCCCAGGTGGGGGAGAGGGTGGCGGCGAGGACGGCGCGGGCCTCGAAGGCGGGGCGGCCGCCGTGCTGGAGGTAGGCGTGGAGGATGTCGGGGGTGTTGGCGAAGAAGTTGGGCCGCATGTAGGAGGCGGCGTCCCCCGTGAGTTCGGTGAGGTAGTCGGTCAGTTCCTGTTTGGTGTTGCGCCAGGTGAAGTAGGTGTAGGACTGCTGGAAGCCGATCTGGGCGAGGGTGTGCATCATCGCGGGGCGGGTGAAGGCCTCGGCGAGGAAGATCACGTCGGGGTCGGTGCGGTTGATCTCGCCGATCACGCGTTCCCAGAAGACGACGGGTTTGGTGTGGGGGTTGTCGACGCGGAAGATCCGCACGCCGTGGCCCATCCAGAAGCGCAGTACGCGTACGGTCTCGGTGACCAGGCCGTCCATGTCGGCGTCGAAGGCGATGGGGTAGATGTCCTGGTACTTCTTCGGCGGGTTCTCGGCGTGGGCGATCGTGCCGTCGGGGCGGTGGTGGAACCACTCGGGGTGTTTGTGGACCCAGGGGTGGTCGGGGGAGCACTGCAGGGCGAAGTCGAGGGCGGTCTCCAGGCCGAGTTCGGCGGCGCGGGCGACGAAGTGGTCGAAGTCGTCGAGGGTGCCGAGGTCGGGGTGGACGGTGTCGTGGCCGCCCTCGGGGGAGCCGATGGCCCAGGGGACGCCGACGTCGTCGGGGGTGGCGGAGAGGGTGTTGTTGCGGCCCTTGCGGTGGGTGGTGCCGATGGGGTGGATCGGGGGGAGGTAGACGACGTCGAAGCCCATCGCGGCGATGGCGGGCAGCCGGCGGGCGGCGGTGCGGAAGGTGCCGTGGGGTTGTTCGGGGGTGCCCTCGGAGCGGGGGAAGAACTCGTACCAGGAGCCGTACAGGGCGCGTTCGCGCTCGACGAGCAGGGGCAGCGG
>NZ_BMWA01000091.1 GCF_014650995.1 Streptomyces viridiviolaceus | reverse complement strand
CCAGCGACGACGAGCACGCTGTGTCCACCGTCACCGCCGGGCCCTCCAGACCCAGCGTGTAGGAGACCCGGCCGGAGGCGATGGAGCCGGAGTTCGTGTTGTCCGGATAGTCGTGGTACATGACGCCGGCGAAGACGCCGGTCCGGCTGCCCTTGAGCGTCAGGGGGTCGATGCCGGCCCGTTCGATGGCCTCCCAGGACGTCTCCAGGAGAAGGCGCTGTTGCGGGTCCATCTCCACGGCCTCGCGGGGCGAGATGCCGAAGAAGGCGGGATCGAAGTCGGCGGCGTCGTGGAGGAAGGCTCCGTTGCGGGAGTAGGTCTTGCCGGGTGTTCCGGGCTCGGGGTCGTAGAGGTTGTCGAGGTCCCAGCCCCGGTCGGTGGGGAAGTAGGTGACGGCGTCGGTGCCTTCGGCGACCAGGCGCCACAGGTCCTCGGGGGAGTTCACGCCGCCGGGGTAGCGGCAGGCCATGCCCACGATCGCGATCGGCTCGTCGTCGACCGCCGCGACCACCGCGGACTGCTGGACCGGCAGCTGCTCCTGGCGGCTCAGCACGGTGGCGCCGATGTGCTGGGCGAGGCTGTTCGATGTCGGGTAGTCGAAGACCAGGGTGGCCGGAAGGCGGAGCTCGGTCACGCTGTTGAGGCGGTTGCGCAGCTCGACGGCGGCCAGGGAGTCGAAGCCCATGTCCTGGAAGGCCTTGTCGGCTTCCACCGCCCCGGCACTGTCGTGCCCGAGGACGGCGGCGACATGTGTCCGCACCAGATCCAGCAGAACCCGGTCCTGCTCCGCCGCGGAAAGACCTGCGAGACGTCGTTCCAGCTCCGAACCACCGCTCGCCGCGTCGCCCTGGCGTGCCGTCTGCCGGCCCGGTGCACGTACCAGGCCGCGCAGGACCGTGGCTACGGGTCCACCGGTGGCGCGCAGCGCCGACGGGTTGACACGAACCGGCACGAGGAAGCCCTCTCCGAGGGCAAGCGCGGCGTCGAACAGCGCCAGTCCGTCGTCCACGGGCAGCGGCGGCATGCCGGAGCGCTCCACGCGTTCCCAGTCCGTGTCGCTGAGGTGGTCGGTCATGCCGGTGGTGTGGGCCCAGGCGCCCCAGGCGAGGGAGGTGGCGGGGAGTCCGTT
>NZ_BMWA01000090.1 GCF_014650995.1 Streptomyces viridiviolaceus | reverse complement strand
TCCGGCCTGGGTCGTCTGACCCTTCCGGGGGCTTCCTGCTTCACCGCGCTGTGCGGGCACGGGTGCCCGTCTTACCGGCGCTCCACAGGCGTTTAGCGTCTCCGCCCGTCCGGCGGCGACGATTCGGCGTCCTTCGAAGAGAACGTTGCGTGCTGCGTTGTGGTCGCGGTCGTGCACGGTGCCGCATTCGCCGCACGTCCATTCCCGGATGTGCAGGGGCTTGGGGCCGTCCCGGAATCCGCACGCCGAGCAGACCTGGGAGGACGGGAAAGCGCGGTCCGTCTTGGCGAAGGTGCGGCCGTGCAGAGCCGCCTTGTACTCCAGCATGCCGACGAACGCGGCCCATCCCGAGTCGTGCACGGACTTGGCGAGCCGGGTGCGGCAGAGACCGGACACCGCGAGGCTTTCCACGTACACCGCTTGGTTGTCGCGAATGATCTGTGTGGATGCCTTGTGGTGGAAGTCCCGACGCCGGTCGGTCACACGCGCGTGCTGGCGTGCGACCTTGATGCGGGCCTTGGCCCGGTTCTTCGATCCCTTGGCCTTACGGGACAGCTCCCGCTGCAGGCGCTTGAGTTTCTTCTCCGCGCGGCGCAGGAAGCGCGGGCTGTCGATCTTCCTGCCGTCGGACAGGACGGCGAACGTGGACAGACCGAGGTCGATACCGGCGTCGGTCTCCAACTCGGGCAGGACGTCCGGTGCGGTGTCCACGACGAAGCTGAGGAAGTACCGGCCGGAGCTGTCTTTGGTGATGGTCAGGGACGAGGGTGTGACCGGAAGCCTGCGGGACCACTTGACTTTGAGGTTGCCGACCTTGGCCACGTACACCGTGCCGTCGCTGTGGAGGCAGAAGGCGTTGGTGTTGAGGCGGATCGACTGCCGGGTGTCCTTCTTCGACTTGTAGCGGGGAGGGCCGACCTTACGGCCGGCCCGCTTGCCCTTGAGGCTGTCGAAGAAGTTCTAGTAGGCGGCATCCAGGTCCCGCAGGGACTGTTGCAGGACGACCGCCGACACGTCGGCGAGCCAGGCGCGTTCCTCGGTGCGCTTGGCCTGCGTGATGCGAAGACGGGACAGCTCGGCCGACGTCACATACGGCAGCCCCGCCGTGTGCGCTTCCTTCCGGGCGCGCAGGCAGTCGTTCCACACCACGCGTGCGCATCCGAACGCACTGTCCAGCGCACGGCGCTGTGTGGCGTCCGGGTAGGCCCGGTAGTTG
>NZ_BMWA01000089.1 GCF_014650995.1 Streptomyces viridiviolaceus | reverse complement strand
CATCTCGGCGACGAGGAAGGCCAGGTCGAGGGACTGGCTGCGGTTCAGCCGGGGGTCGCAGGCCGTCTCGTAGCGCTGGTGCAGGTCGTCGACGAAGATCTCGTCGCCGCCGCCCACGCACTCGGTGACGTCGTCGCCGGTCAGTTCCACGTGGATGCCGCCCGGGTGGGTGCCGAGCGCCTTGTGGACCTCGAAGAAGCCCTTGACCTCGTCGAGCACGTCGTCGAAGCGGCGGGTCTTGTGCCCGGAGGCCGCCTCGAAGGTGTTGCCGTGCATCGGGTCGGTCACCCAGGCCACCGTCGCACCCGAGGCGGTCACCTTCTCGACCAGCTCCGGAAGCCTGTCCCGGATCTTGTCCGCGCCCATCCGCACGATGAAGGTCAGCCGGCCCGGCTCACGCTCCGGGTCCAGACGCTCGATGTACTGCAGCGCCTCCTCGGCCGTCGTCGTCGGACCGAGCTTGATGCCGATCGGGTTGCGGATCCTCGACGCGAACTCGATGTGCGCGTGGTCCAGCTGCCGGGTGCGCTCACCGATCCACACCATGTGCCCGGAGACGTCGTACAGCCGGCCGGTACGCGAGTCCACCCGGGTCAGCGCCGACTCGTAGTCCAGCAGCAGCGCCTCGTGCGAGGCGTAGAACTCGACCGTCTTGAACTCCTCCGGGTCCGTGCCGCAGGCCCGCATGAAGTTCAGCGCGTTGTCGATCTCGCGCGCCAGCTGCTCGTAACGCTGGCCGGACGGGGACGACCTCACGAAGTCCTGGTTCCAGGCGTGCACCTGGCGCAGGTCGGCGTAGCCGCCGGTGGTGAAGGCGCGCACCAGGTTCAGCGTGGAGGCCGAGGCGTGGTACATCCGCTTCAGCCGCTCCGGGTCCGGGACCCGGGCCTCCTCGGTGAAGTCGAAGCCGTTGACGGAGTCGCCGCGGTAGGTCGGCAGCGTCACGCCGTCGCGGGTCTCGGTCGGCTTGGAGCGCGGCTTGGAGTACTGGCCGGCGATCCGGCCGACCTTCACCACGGGCACGGAGGCGGCGTAGGTGAGCACGGCGCCCATCTGGAGCAGCGTCTTGAGCTTGTTGCGGATGTGGTCCGCGGACACCGCGTCGAAGGCCTCGGCGCAGTCGCCGCCCTGGAGGAGGAACGCCTCTCCCCTGGCGACGGCCGCCATCCGGGCGCGCAGCTGGTCGCACTCGCCCGCGAAGACGAGCGGCGGATACGACTCGAGGTCCGCGATCACTGCGCGCAGAGCCTCGGGGTCGGGGTACTCGGGCTGCTGCGCCGCGGGCAGGTC
>NZ_BMWA01000088.1 GCF_014650995.1 Streptomyces viridiviolaceus | reverse complement strand
CGGCGGGCGACCGCTTGGCGTCGTCGGCGCCAGCTCGACCAGCTCAGGGCGTGGTGTCGTCCTCGGCGGCCACAAAGGTGCGGTGGTCGGGGACGACAAGCTGCCAGGAGTCGCCGAACCTCCGCCACTGTGAACTCGATTGCCCCGGCTGTCCCACCGGCGTCGCCCCCTTTTCCTGGACCTGGTGCGCCGTGGCGGCCAGGAAGGCGTGCGCGAGCATGGCCAGAGTGATGTGCCGATACCAGCCCACGTAGCGACGGACTTCGTACTGGTCCAGGCCGCACTCGTTCTTCGCGGCCTGGAAGCATTCCTCGATCGCCCAGCGCGTCCCGGCGATTCGCACCAACTCCTGAACCTTGGCCTCCAAAGGGGCGTAAGCGAGGTAGTAGGCGATCTCGTCGGGCTTGCTGATGCTGCGCCGGGCCAGTGCCCACCGCATGCGGTGGGGGACCTCGCCCTGATAGTCGAACTCAGCGACGGCCGGCAGCCGGACCGCTGCCCAGTGGTAGGCGCGAGGGCCTTTCGCACCGTCACCGCACGAGATCCTCTCCCATGCTTCGGCCGGGGCCTGCGCGAACAGGCCCTCGATGCGAGGACAGCCCACGGTGAACTGGGACTTGGGCACGGCCAGCACGTAGCCGACGCCCGACTGTTCCAGCAGTCGGCGGAAGCGGCTCTCCTGACCGTAGGCGGCGTCGGCGGTGACCCAGGCGATGGGCAGTGGTGAGGCGAGGGACCGCAGCACGATGTGCCGGGCCAGTTCGCCCTTAGTCGCGAACTCCCGCTCGTTGGGGACTTTGGCCGCGCGGCAGCGTTCGCGGTCCTCGGTCCAGGTCTTGGGCAGGTAGAGCTCGCGGTCGACCAGGGCCCGGCCCTTGACCGACGCGTAGGCGGCGAAGACGCCGATCTGGCAGTTCTCGGTGCGGCCGGCAGTGCCGGAGTACTGGCGTTGAACCCCGGCGGAGGTGATGCCCTTCTTGATGAACCCGGTGTCGTCGATGATGAGGACCCCATCGTTCTCGCCGAGCTTGTCGGCGACGTATTCCTGCAGGTCGTCGCGGATGTCGTCGGGGTTCCACTTTGCTCCGGCGAGCAGGTGCTGCAAGCCGTCAGGGGTAGCGTGACCTGCCTGCTCGGCCAGTTGCCAGCTGTTCTTTCGGGCCACTGGGGCGAGCAGGCCGCGTACGTAGTCCCGCATGCGGCGGCGTAGTTCCACCCGGCCGAAGCGATGGCCGATATTCACGAAGAGGTCGTCCAGTTCCAGGTCCCACTGCTCGGCAACACGCTCGGTGATCACGCGGGGAGACTGCCCAGCACC
>NZ_BMWA01000087.1 GCF_014650995.1 Streptomyces viridiviolaceus | reverse complement strand
CCTAGTACTGCAACGGTGCTTGCCGTGACTGATGGCAAGGTCAGGGGCTGTGTCCGCGTCGTTTGTAGTGGCTGGTGCGGGCTTGGTGTTGTCGTCGTCGGCGCCAGTGTGACCAGTGCAGGATGTGCTCGACGGGTGTGGGTCGGCGGTCGGTGAGGCGGGTGATCAGCCGTCGTATCTCGGCGAGGCTGAGGTGGATGAGCTGGGAGGATCCGTTTCTGCTTTCCCGGCATCCAGCTCGCGGGCCCGCAGGACGGTCAGGCATGCGTGAGCGGCCATGGCGAGGGTCATGTGGCGGTGCCATCCGGGATAGCGGCGGACCTGGTAGTCGTCCAGGCCGCATTCCTGCTTGGCGCTTTGGAAGCACTCCTCGATGGCCCACCGGCTGCCCGCGATGCGGATCAGCTCATCGAGGGTGGTCTCGGCGGGGCAGTAGGCAATGTAGTAGGAGATCTCCTCGGGTCGGCTGACGCTGCGGCGGGCGATCACCCAGTGGCGGCGGTCGGGCCGGTGCCAGGGCCTGACCTCGACCCGTGCCCAGTCGTAGATGCGCCAGCCGTGGGCGCCGTCCCCGCAGGAACGGCGCTTCCACTTCTGCCTCGGCAGGCCGGGGAAGAGGTCGTGCACGGGGTGGTCGATGGCCCAGCGGGTGACGACGGTGTCGTGGCGGGTGGTGGCCATGACGTGGAAGACGTCGGCTTGCTCCAGCTCGGACCGCCAGCCCTTGCTGAACCCGTAGGCGGCATCTGCCGTCACCCACCGGAACGGGATGCGATCGGCGATGGCCCGCCGGACCATCGCCTTGGCCATGGCCACCTTCGTCTCGAAGGCGACCGTGTCGTCGATGCCGGCCCGGCGGCACCGTTCCCGGTCGTCCGTCCAGGAGGTGGGCAGGTACAGACGCCGGTCGATCAGCGTCCGGCCGCCAGGAGCCGCATAGGCGAGGAAGACGCCGATCTGGCAGTTCTCCGTCCGCCCGGCGGTGCCGGAGTACTGCCGTTGCACCCCCGCCGACCGCACCCCCTTCTTCAGGAAGCCGGTGTCGTCCACGATCAGGACGGCGTCCCGGTCACCCAGGTTGTCGACCACATACTGACGCACGTCGTCGAGGACCTCATCGGCGACCCAGTCGATCCGGTTCAGCATCCGATGGATACGGTCCGGGCCTGCGTGACCGGCCTCCTCCGCCAGCGTCCAGCCGTTCTTGCGCTGCAGCGGAGCGATCAGCCCCCGCATATAGGCCAGTGCCGACTCCCTCGGCTCCGACCTGCTGAACCGATGCACGAACCGCCCGTGCACAGCGTTCAGTTCTGTCGCCCACAACCTGACATCAGCAAGGTCCCCACCCATAACCACACCAACGACCGACCTGGTCAGCAGTCACGGCAAGCACCGTTGCAGTACTAG
>NZ_BMWA01000086.1 GCF_014650995.1 Streptomyces viridiviolaceus | reverse complement strand
TGTCCTACCTTTCAAGACGTGGGTCTGATCTGGTCATTCGTAAGATCGGAGGGCCCAGGGGCTCTGGGTATGGCTGTCACGGGTTAGGCCGCTCGACGGCTCAAAGGACTTGGCCGCCCGGAGCCCCGCGACGACTCGACCGCCAATTGGGAGACGCGACTCGATCGCTGCTGTAGGACAACGTCGGCGAGGTCGTCTGCGGGTGTGATGTGATGGCGAGTTGGCGGAGGGAACGTGCCCGAGATCTGGGCCGGAGTGGACATCGGCAAGGAACATCACCACTGCGTGGTGATCGACGCGGACGGCCGGCGACTGCTGTCCCGCCGGGTCCTGAACGACGAGACCGAGTTGCTCCAGCTCATCGGCGACGTCCTGGAGATATCCACCGATGTGCTGTGGGCCGTCGACCTCAACCACGGCGGTGCCGCCCTGCTGATCGGCCTGCTGCTCAGCCACGGCCAGCCCATGGCCTACCTCACCGGCCTGGCGGTCCATCGGGCCTCGGTCACCTACAGAGGTGAGGGCAAGACGGACGCCAGGGACGCCTTCGTCATCGCCGACCAGGCCCGCGTCCGCCGTGATCTCGGCCTGTTGCGGCCCGGCGACGAGATCGCTGTCGATCTGCGCACTCTGACCACCCGGCGCCTGGACGTGGTCTTCGACCGCACCCGGCAGATCAACCGGCTCCGGGCTCAACTGCTGGAGATTTTCCCCGCGTTGGAGCGATCGCTGGACCTGGTCAACAAGGGGCCGGTGATGTTGCTGACCGGCTACCAAACCCCGGCCGCGATCCGCCGCGCGGGCGCGAAGCGGATCGAGACCTGGCTGAAGAACCGCAAGGTCCGCGGCGCCGCCGCACTTGCGATGACGGCTGTGGAGGCTGCTCAGGCTCAGATGACGGCGCTGCCCGGCGAGAAGCTGGCCGCCGTCATGGTGGCCCGCCTCGCGAAGGGGGTGATGGCCCTCGATGAGGAGATCGCCGAGCTCGACGCCCTGATCGACGCCAAGTTTCGCGAGCATCCGCACGCCGAGGTGATCAGCAGCCTGCCCGGCATGGGCCCGAAGCTCGGCGCCGAGTTCATCGCCGCGACCGGCGGCGACATGGATGCCTTCGGCAGCGCCGATCGCCTGGCCGGCTTCGCCGGTCTGGCCCCCAGACCGCGCGACTCCGGCCGCGTCAGCGGCAACCTCCGCAGGCCCAAGCGTTATCACCGCGGTCTGCTGCGAAGCATGTACTTGTCGGCGATGGTCAGCATCACGACCTGCCCTGCCTCGAAGGCGTACTACCAGCGCAAGCGAAGCGAGGGGAAGGGACACAAGCAGGCCCTGCTCGCGCTTGCCCGTCGACGCCTCAACGTGTTGTGGGCGATGATCCGTGACGGAGAGCGCTACCAAGGTTCACCTCCCGTCACCGCTGCGGCTTGACATCACGATTGGGAAGTCCTTT
>NZ_BMWA01000085.1 GCF_014650995.1 Streptomyces viridiviolaceus | reverse complement strand
CGCGGTCTCACCCGTGGCGTTGCGCTTGAACCAGATGTTCGGGAACGCCAGGAAGCGGTGCCAGGCCACACCCATGTCCGTCTTCAGTGCGACCGTGATCATCCAGACGAACGACGTCCCAATCTTGATCATGGCGAAGAGGTAGACCAGGTTCTGCAGCACCGCCACGTCCAGGCCCTTGAAGGCCAGCACCAGCGGGTACGAGATCAGGTACCCGGCCTCGTAGCCCTCCACGTGATGGAGCGCGCCCTCCAGGCCACGCAGCGTCAGGATCGCCAGGCCGATGATCAGGATGACTGCCTCGACGAAGTACGCCTGGCCGGCGTTGGAGCCCGTGAACCGAGACTTGCGGCCCAGTCGCCTGGGGTGGGACAGCTGGCGGATCACGATGAGCGTGAGGATGCCGAGCGTGGTCAGCAGGCCGATGAGCTCGGTGAACACCTCGTACGGTGTCCAGTCCCCGATCAGGGGGAGCACCCAGTCGGCCTGGAAGAGCTGGCCGAAGGCGTTCACCAGGGTCAGGACAAGAGTGAAGAAGCCCACGGCCACGAACCAGTGCGCGACGCCCACGACGCCCCAACGGTTGAGGCGGGTGTGGCCGAGGAACTCCCTGAGCACAGTCAGACTGCGCTGCTTCGGGTTGTCGGTACGGGTGCCCGCCGGCACGTTCTGCCCGAGCCGTACGAAGCGGTAGATCCGAACGATGGCTCGGGCGAACAGCGACGCGCCGACCACGGCCAGGACCAGCGACACGATGATCGCGGCGAGTTGCATGGGAACGCCTTCGGTTTCTCGCGGGATGCTCAGCCCTTGCGGGTCTTGACTTCCTCGGTGAGCTGCGGGACGACGTCGAACAGGTCGCCGACGACGCCGTAGTCGACCAGGTCGAAGATCGGGGCCTCCGGGTCCTTGTTGATCGCCACGATCGTCTTCGAGGTCTGCATGCCGGCCCGGTGCTGGATCGCGCCGGAGATGCCGGAGGCGATGTACAGCTGCGGCGAGACGGACTTGCCGGTCTGGCCGACCTGGTTGGTGTGCGGGTACCAGCCCGCGTCCACCGCGGCACGCGAGGCACCCACGGCCGCGCCGAGCGAGTCGGCCAGCGCCTCGATGATCGCGAAGTTCTCCGCGCCGTTCACACCACGGCCGCCGGAGACCACGATCGCGGCCTCGGTCAGCTCCGGACGCCCGGTCGACTCACGCGGCGTACGGCCGGTGACCTTCGTCCCCGTGGCCTGCGCGGAGAACGTCACCGACAGGGCCTCGACCGCACCGGCGGCCGGGGCGGCCTCCACGGCGGCGCTGTTGGGCTTCACCGTGATGACCGGGGTGCCCTTGGAGACGCGGGACTTGGTGGTGTACGACGCGGCGAACACCGACTGGGTGGCCACCGGGCCCTCGTCGCCGGCCTCCAGGTCGACGGCGTCGGTGATGATGCCGGAGCCGATGCGCAGCGCCAGACGGGCGGCGATCTCCTTGCCCTCCGCGGAGGAGGGGACCAGGACCGCGGCCGGGGACAC
>NZ_BMWA01000084.1 GCF_014650995.1 Streptomyces viridiviolaceus | reverse complement strand
GTGGCGGAGCTGCACGAGATCCGTGCGCGGGCACTGGCCGGTCCGGGCGAGAGGGCGACCGAGGCGCAGCACGCCAAGGGCAAGCTGACCGCGCGGGAGCGTATCGAACTCCTCCTGGACCCGGGTTCCTTCCGGGAGGTCGAGCAGCTGCGCCGGCACCGGGCGACCGGGTTCGGCCTGGAGGCCAAGAAGCCGTACACGGACGGTGTGGTCACCGGCTGGGGCACGGTGGAGGGCCGTACGGTCTTCGTCTACGCCCATGACTTCCGTATCTTCGGCGGCGCCCTCGGCGAGGCCCACGCCACCAAGATCCACAAGATCATGGACATGGCCATCGCGGCGGGTGCGCCGCTGGTGTCCCTCAACGACGGTGCCGGCGCCCGTATCCAGGAGGGCGTCAGCGCGCTCGCCGGGTACGGCGGCATCTTCCAGCGCAACACCAGGGCGTCGGGTGTGATCCCGCAGATCTCGGTGATGCTGGGCCCGTGCGCGGGCGGCGCGGCCTACAGCCCTGCCCTGACGGACTTCGTGTTCATGGTCCGTGACACCTCCCAGATGTTCATCACCGGCCCGGACGTGGTCAAGGCCGTCACCGGCGAGGAGATCACCCAGAACGGCCTGGGCGGTGCCGACGTGCACGCCGAGACCTCCGGCGTGTGCCACTTCGCCTACGACGACGAGGAGACCTGCATCGCCGAGGTGCGCTACCTCCTCTCCCTCCTGCCGCAGAACAACCGGGAGAACCCGCCCCGGGTGGAGTGCGCCGACCCGGCCGACCGCCGCTCACAGGTCCTGCTCGACCTGGTCCCGGCCGACGGCAACCGGCCCTACGACATGGCCAAGGTCATCGAGGAGATCGTCGACGACGGCGAGTACCTCGAGGTCCACGAACGCTGGGCCCGCAACATCATCTGCGCCCTGGCCCGCCTCGACGGGCAGGTCGTCGGCATCGTCGCCAACCAGCCCCAGAGCCTGGCCGGTGTCCTGGACATCGAGGCGTCGGAGAAGGCCGCCCGGTTCGTGCAGATGTGCGACGCGTTCAACATCCCGATCGTCACCCTTCTGGACGTACCCGGCTTCCTGCCGGGCGTCGACCAGGAGCACGGTGGAATCATCCGGCACGGCGCGAAGCTGCTGTACGCCTACTGCAACGCGACGGTGCCGAGGATCTCGCTGATCCTGCGCAAGGCGTACGGAGGTGCCTACATCGTGATGGACAGCCAGTCGATCGGCGCCGACCTCACCTACGCCTGGCCGACGAACGAGATCGCCGTGATGGGCGCGGAGGGCGCGGCCAACGTCATCTTCCGCCGCCAGATCGCCGAGGCCGAGGACCCCGACGCCATGCGGGCCCGCATGGTCAAGGAGTACAAGGCCGAGCTGATGCACCCCTACTACGCGGCCGAACGCGGCCTCGTCGACGACGTCATCGACCCCACCGAGACCCGCGAGGTCCTCATCACGTCCCTCGCGATGCTCCACACCAAACACGCCGACCTGCCCTCCCGCAAACACGGCAACCCGCCCCAGT
>NZ_BMWA01000083.1 GCF_014650995.1 Streptomyces viridiviolaceus | reverse complement strand
CGACATCCACACGACCGCGGGGAAGCTCGCGGATCTGAGGCGCCGTATCGAGGAAGCGACGCACGCCGGTTCGGAACGCGCCGTCGAGAAGCAGCACGCCAAGGGCAAACTCACCGCCCGCGAGCGGATCGACCTGCTGCTCGACGAGGACTCCTTCGTCGAGCTGGACGAGTTCGCCCGGCACCGCTCCACCAACTTCGGCCTGGACGCCAACCGCCCCTATGGCGACGGCGTCGTCACCGGCTACGGCACCGTCGACGGCCGCCCCGTCGCCGTCTTCTCCCAGGACTTCACCGTCTTCGGCGGCGCCCTCGGCGAGGTCTACGGCCAGAAGATCGTCAAGGTCATGGACTTCGCCCTGAAGACCGGCTGCCCCGTCATCGGCATCAACGACTCCGGCGGCGCCCGCATCCAGGAAGGCGTCGCCTCGCTGGGCGCCTACGGCGAGATCTTCCGCCGCAACACCCACGCCTCCGGCGTCATCCCCCAGATCAGCCTGGTCGTCGGCCCCTGCGCCGGCGGCGCGGTCTACTCCCCCGCCATCACCGACTTCACCGTCATGGTCGACCAGACCAGCCACATGTTCATCACCGGCCCCGACGTCATCAAGACCGTCACCGGCGAGGACGTCGGCTTCGAGGAACTTGGCGGCGCCCGCACCCACAACACCGCCTCCGGCGTCGCCCACCACATGGCCGGCGACGAGAAAGACGCCATCGAGTACGTCAAACAGCTGCTGTCCTACCTGCCGTCCAACAACCTCTCCGAGCCCCCCGCCTTCCCCGAAGAGGCGGACCCGGCGGTCACCGACGAGGACCGCGAGCTGGACACCCTCGTCCCCGACTCCGCCAACCAGCCCTACGACATGCACACCGTCATCGAGCACGTCCTCGACGACGCCGAGTTCTTCGAGACCCAGCCGCTGTTCGCCCCCAACATCCTCACCGGCTTCGGCCGCGTCGAGGGCCGCCCCGTCGGCATCGTCGCCAACCAGCCCATGCAGTTCGCCGGCTGCCTGGACATCACCGCCAGCGAGAAGGCCGCCCGCTTCGTGCGCACCTGCGACGCCTTCAACGTCCCCGTCCTCACCTTCGTCGACGTCCCCGGCTTCCTGCCCGGCGTCGACCAGGAACACGACGGCATCATCCGCCGCGGCGCCAAACTCATCTACGCCTACGCCGAGGCCACCGTCCCCCTGATCACCGTCATCACCCGCAAGGCCTTCGGCGGCGCCTACGACGTCATGGGCTCCAAACACCTCGGCGCCGACCTCAACCTCGCCTGGCCCACCGCCCAGATCGCCGTCATGGGCGCCCAGGGCGCCGTCAACATCCTGCACCGCCGCACCCTGGCCGAGGCCGACACCAGCGGCGAGGACGTCGAAGCGGTCCGCGCCCGCCTCATCCAGGAATACGAGGACACCCTCCTCAACCCCTACACCGCCGCCGAACGCGGCTACGTCGACGCCGTGATCATGCCCTCCGACACCCGCCGCCACATCGTCCGCGGCCTGCGCCAACTGCGCACCAAACGCGAAACCCTCCCCCCGAAGAAGCACGGCAACATCCCCCTCTGAGCCC
>NZ_BMWA01000082.1 GCF_014650995.1 Streptomyces viridiviolaceus | reverse complement strand
TCGGGGGTGCGCGCGTCGGTGGCGACGACGACGGTGGCCACCTCCTCGTACAGATGACGGCGGGCCTCCATCAGCTCGCGCCACTGCCTGCGCGGGTTGACGGCGAGCAGCGGGCGGGCCGCGTTGAGGCCGGTGCGCTTGACGGCCTCCTCGACGTCCATCGAGAGGTAGACGACCCTGAGGCCGGCGAGGGCGGCTCGGGTGCCCGCGTCGAGGATCGCGCCGCCGCCGAGCGCGAGGACCCCCTCGTGCTCGGCCAGCGCCCGCAGCACGGCCTGCTTCTCCAGCGCGCGGAAGGCCGCCTCGCCCTCCTCGACGAAGATCTCCGCGATGGTGCGGCCCTGCTCGGCGACGATGTCGTCGTCGGTGTCCCGGTAACCGACCCCCAGCCGCCCGGCCAGCAGCCGGCCCACCGTGGACTTGCCCACGCCCATCGGCCCCACCAGCACCACCACCGGCACGCTGCTCACCGGATGGCCAGATGGTCGAGGTAGGACCGCACGTTGCGGCGGGTCTCGGCCACCGAGTCCCCGCCGAACTTCTCCGCGACCGCGTCCGCGAGGACCAGCGCGACCATCGCCTCCGCGACGATGCCCGCGGCCGGCACCGCCGAGACGTCGGAACGCTGGTGATGGGCCTGAGCCTCCTCACCGGTGCTCACATCCACCGTCTTCAGCGCGCGCGGCACCGTCGCGATCGGCTTCATCGCGGCCCGCACCCGCAACAGCTCACCCGTGCTCAGACCACCCTCGGTGCCACCGGAACGGCCGGAGACACGCCGGATGCCCTCCGGCGTGTTCACGATCTCGTCGTGCGCCTTGGAACCCGGCACCCGCGCCAGCTCGAAACCGTCACCGATCTCCACACCCTTGATCGCCTGAATGCCCATCAGCGCACCGGCGAGACGGGCGTCCAGCTTGCGGTCCCAGTGCACGTGCGAGCCCAGCCCCACCGGCACGCCGTACGCCAGCACCTCCACCACACCACCGAGCGTGTCACCGTCCTTGTGGGCCTGGTCGATCTCCGCGACCATCGCCTTCGACGCGTCCGCGTCCAGGCAGCGCACCGGATCCGCGTCCAGCCGCTCCACATCCCCCGGCACCGGGTACACACCGTGCGGGGCCTTCGCCGACGCCAGCTCGACAACGTGCGAGACGATCTCGATACCGGCCGTCTCCTTCACGAACGACCGCGCCACCGCACCCAGCGCCACCCGGGCCGCCGTCTCCCGCGCCGAAGCACGCTCCAGAATCGGACGGGCCTCGTCGAAACCGTACTTCTGCATGCCCGCGAGGTCGGCATGACCGGGCCGCGGACGCGTCAACGGCGCGTTACGCGCCAGACCCGCCAGCACCTCCGGATCCACCGGGTCGGCCGCCATCACCTGCTCCCACTTCGGCCACTCGGTGTTCCCCACCATGATCGCGACCGGGGAGCCCAGGGTCAGACCGTGCCGGACACCGCCGAGGAAGGTGACCTCGTCCCGCTCGAACTTCATCCGCGCACCGCGCCCATAGCCCAGCCGCCGCCTCGCCAGATGGTCCGCCACCATGTCCGTGGTGATCGGCACGCCGGCGGGCAGACCCTCCAGCGTCGCGACGAGTGCGGGACCGTGGGACTCCCCCGCGGTCAGCCAGCGCAACCTGCTCAACG
>NZ_BMWA01000081.1 GCF_014650995.1 Streptomyces viridiviolaceus | reverse complement strand
GCCGACAAGACATCCCACGCGGATAAGCGTCAAGCCGCCGCTGCTTGGAGCTCTGCTGGAGCCTGTGGGAAAGCGATCGCTTCGCTGTAGGCGTGACCGGTCTGGAGACAGTGGAAGAGCATGCTTATGAAGCGGTTGAAGAGATTGCGCTGTGCTGCGACGTGGCGGTCGCCGGCTGCTCGTCGGCGGTCGTAGTGCGCTCTGGCGCCGGGTGACCTGGTGAGCGAGTTGAAGGCCCAGACGTAGCCGACGGCGGCCAGTCTCTGGTTCTTGACCTTCCGGCTCATGACCTTGCAGCTCTTGCCGCTGGCTCTGGTGACGGGGGCGCTTCCCGCGTAGGCCTTGAGGGATCCGGCGGTGGCGAAGCGGGTCCGGTCGTCGCCGATCTCCGCCAGGACTCGGGCGCCGGTCAGTGCGGCGAGGCCCGGAAAGCTGCGGATGACCGGCGCGTCCGGATGCTCCTCGAAGGCCTGTGTAACGGCTTCTTCGAGCTGGTCGGCGTTTTCGCAGGCGGTGTTCAGCTGCCTGAGCAGTGCGGAAGTCTGATGTCCGAGAGCCGCTTCGACCTGCGGGAGCTGGTGGAGGTAGTCGCGTTTGAAGATTTCGTGGAGCCGTTCGGCTTCGGCCTGGATGCCGCGGATGCGGCCGGCCTGTTTGAGCAGCGACTGCAGACGCCGCCGTGTCAGCTTCGCAGCCGATGCTGGGGTCGGTGCCGCGGCCAGGATGCTGCGGGCTTCCCTTGAGCACAGGCCGTGCTTGTGCTGGGCGAAGGCGTCGAGGATCGCCGGATAGAACTCTCTGAGCTGGGAGCGAAGCTTGTTGTGGGCCTGGCCGCGGGCCCAGACGGCGTCCTGCTGGGCCCGGGCGAGCACGGCGATGGCCTGGACGAGTTCGGAGTCCGCCGGCAGCGGGCGGTGGGCGGCCATGTCCGTTCGCAGGATGTTGGCCAGTGCCGCGGCGTCGACGGCGTCGGACTTCTTGCGGGCGACGGAGTGGCGGTCCCGGTAGCGGGCGACAGCCAGCGGATTGATCGCGAAGACCGCTCGGCCGGTGGCCCGCAGGCAGGAAACAAGCAGTCCGCGTGATGTCTCGATCGCCACCGGAACGGGTATGTCCTCGCTGTCACCGTGCTCGGCCAGCAGAGCCATGAGCTGAGCAAAGCCTGCCGCATCGTCGCTGATCCGCACCTTGGCGAGCTGTTGTCCACCCGCATCGACCAGTGCGATGTCGTGGTGATCTTCGGCCCAGTCCACCCCGCAGAACACTGGCGTCGGTAACTCGGTGATCTCCATCCGGTCCTCCTTCGTGACGGCTCTCTTGCCAGGTCAGAGCCTGTGCAGGGTGCGCGTGCTCCCTAATGGAAGTGCTCAAGGCACGTCATCCCACCAGCCGTTCGCAACCCCAGCGAGTCACACGGCCCTCGGTCCGCGTCAGAGCTGAAAGCTCAAGGCAGAGCTGAGAGGTGATCCGCGCAACCGGCTCGGACTACGAACAGCCAACCGCCCGAGAGCCGCAGGCGGACCGTCCCGCAGGAACAGCATCTTCTTCGGTGCCCTTGCAGAACGAACCGCACCTGATTCCGAACACTCCTGACCTGACTGCTGGGCGCGAGCCGGCCTCGTCTTGTCAACAGGGCTCTCAGGCCCAGGCATACTCAAAGGCTCGACTCGCGCCCACGAAGGTCAGCACCAACCGGCCTTCGCCTCCCATTAGGCGTACTC
>NZ_BMWA01000080.1 GCF_014650995.1 Streptomyces viridiviolaceus | reverse complement strand
GGGCCTCGTCGGCTGGTGAGGAGCAGGTGTGTGGCGTGGTGGTGGGTGACGAGGTGGCGGGCGACGAGCGCACCGAGCCCGCCGGTGCCGCCCGTGATCAGGACGGTGCCGTCGAGGCCGGCCACCGGCTCGGCACCGTCGCCACCGGTCACACGCGCCAGACGTGGCGCTCGTGTCCGACCGTCACGGACGAGGAGTTGGGACTCGCCCGTGGCCAGAAGCCCGGACGTGTCGAACGGCGCGTCCACGTCGGCGAGCAGGATCCGGTCCGGGTGCTCCGACTGGGCGGCACGGATCAGACCCCACACCGCCGCTCCGGCGAGGTCCGTGATGTCCTCGCCGTCGGCGGATACGGCGCCATGGGTCGTGACGAGCAGCCGTGACTGCGCGAAGCGTTCCTCCCCGAGCCACTTCTGTACGACCTGCAGGGCCCGGCCGGCAGCGGAACGCGCCGCTTCGCCGCCGGTGCCGGTGAAGGCGCCTGGGACGCAGTCAAGAACCACGACGTCCGGTACTTGCGCCCCGGGAGTGATGTCCTCCCAGGCGGCCCATGACACCTCGCCCGAAGACGGAACGCCATCAGCCACCGGAACCCACTCCACGCGGAACAAGGCGTCGTTCAGCGAACTCCGGCCCGCGCCCATCTGCCCGGACGGCACCGGGCGCGAGACGAGGGAGCCGACGGTGAGCACCGGCTGACCGGCGGGGTCGGCCACGGCCAGCGACAGACTGTCGGATCCCGAGCGGGTGAGCCGAACACGGAGCGAGGTCGCACCGGCGGCGTGCAGCGTCACGCCGTTCCAGGAGAAGGGCAGGACCGTCTCTCCGCTCTCCGTGCCGTCGTCCACCAGCAGCTCGGCGTGCATGGCCGCGTCGAGGAGGGCGGGGTGGATCCCGAAGCGCTGGGCATCGGCGTGGGCTTCCTCGGGAAGGGTGACTTCGGCGAAGACTTCGTCGCCGCGTCGCCAGGCGGCCTTGAGGCCCTGGAAGACGGGGCCGTAGGCGTAGCCGCGCTCCAGCAGCCGCTGGTAACCGCCCTCGACGGACAGAGGCTCGGCGTCCCGCGGCGGCCACTGGGCGAAGTCGAACGGCGCCCCCCGGAGGCCGGACACGAGAACGCCGTCGGCGTGCTGAGTCCAGGCCCCCTCCTCCTGCTCGCCGCGCGAGTGGATGGTGATCCGTCGGCTCCCGGAGGAGTCCTCGGCCCCGACGGCCACCCGCAGCTGAACCCCGCCGTGCTCCGGCAACACCAGGGGCGCGTGCAGAGCCAGCTCCTCCAGAGCGTCGCAGCCGACGTGGTCACCGGCCTGGGTCGCCAGCTCCACGAAGGCGGTGCCGGGGAGCAGGACTGTGCCGAGTACGTCGTGGTCGGCGATCCAGGTCTGTCCCTGCAGGGAGAGCCGACCGGTCAGCACGACACCGTCGGTGTCAGGCGACGCAACGACAGCACTGAGAAGTGGGTGCTCCACCGAACCCAGCCCCAGCGACATCGGGTCCCCACCGGCCTGCTGCGCCGATGCCCAGTAGGGCTGGTGTTGGAAGGCGTAGGTGGGGAGGTTGGTGTGCCGGGCGCCGGTGCCGGTGTAGAAGGCGTTCCAGTCGACGGTGGTGCCGCGCGCGTGGAGGTGGGCGAGTGCGGTGAGTACTTCGCGGGTCTCGTCGCGGTCGCGGCGCAGGGTTGCTGCGAAGGTGTGGCCGTCGGTGGTGAGGGTGTCCTGGGCCATGGCGGTGAG
>NZ_BMWA01000079.1 GCF_014650995.1 Streptomyces viridiviolaceus | reverse complement strand
TGCGACGGCCGTGTGGCCGGTTGTCTCAGTCCTTGATCTCGCAGATGGCGGCGCCGGAGGTGATGGAGGCGCCGACGTCGGCGGTGAGGCCCTTGACGGTGCCGGACTTGTGGGCGTTGAGGGGCTGTTCCATCTTCATGGCTTCCAGGACGACGATGAGGTCGCCTTCCTGGACTTCCTGGCCTTCCTCGACGGCGATCTTGACGATGGTGCCCTGCATGGGGGAGGCGAGGGTGTCGCCGGAGGCGGCGGGGCCGGACTTCTTCGCGGCGCGGCGCTTGGGCTTGGCGCCGGCGGCGAGGCCGGTGCGGGCCAGGGACATGCCCAGGCTGGAGGGCAGGGAGACTTCCAGGCGCTTGCCGCCGACCTCGACGACGACCGTCTCGCGGCCGGTTTCGTCGTCGGTGTCGCTGTCGGCGGGGGCGGTGAAGGGCTTGATGGTGTTGGTGAACTCGGTCTCGATCCATCGGGTGTGGACCGTGAAGGGGTCGGTGGATCCGGTGAGCTCGGGGGCGAAGGCCGGGTCGCGGACGACCGCGCGGTGGAAGGGGATGGCGGTGGCCATGCCCTCGACGGTGAATTCGTCCAGGGCGCGGGCGGCGCGCTGGAGGGCTTCCTTGCGGGTGCGGCCGGTGACGATCAGCTTGGCGAGCAGGGAGTCCCAGGCGGGGCCGATGACGCTGCCGGACTCCACGCCGGCGTCGAGGCGGACGCCGGGGCCCGTGGGCGGGGTGAAGGCGGTGACGGTGCCGGGGGCGGGCAGGAAGTTGCGGCCGGGGTCCTCGCCGTTGATGCGGAACTCGAAGGAGTGGCCGCGCAGGGGCGGGTCGTCGTAGCCGAGTTCCTCGCCGTCGGCGATGCGGAACATCTCGCGGACCAGGTCGATGCCGGCGACTTCCTCGGTGACGGGGTGTTCGACCTGGAGGCGGGTGTTGACCTCGAGGAAGGAGATGGTGCCGTCGAGGCCGACGAGGAATTCGACGGTGCCGGCGCCGACGTAGCCGGCTTCCTTGAGGATGGCCTTGGAGGAGGAGTACAGCTCGGTGAGCTGGTCGTCGGACAGGAAGGGGGCGGGGGCTTCCTCGACGAGTTTTTGGTGGCGGCGCTGCAGGGAGCAGTCGCGGGTGGAGACGACGACGACGTTGCCGTGGGTGTCTGCCAGGCACTGGGTCTCGACGTGGCGGGGCTTGTCGAGGTAGCGCTCGACGAAGCATTCGCCGCGGCCGAAGGCGGCGACGGCCTCGCGGACGGCGGAGTCGTACAGCTCGGGGACCTCGTCGAGGGTGCGGGCGACCTTGAGGCCGCGGCCGCCGCCGCCGAAGGCGGCCTTGATGGCGATGGGCAGGCCGTGTTCCTTGGCGAAGGCGACGACCTCGTCCGCGCCGGAGACGGGGTCGGGGGTGCCGGCGACCAGGGGGGCGCCGGCGCGCTGGGCGATGTGGCGGGCGGCGACCTTGTCGCCGAGGTCGCGGATGGCCTGCGGCGGGGGCCCGATCCAGATCAGGCCGGCGTCGAGGACGGCCTGGGCGAAGTCGGCGTTCTCGGAGAGGAAGCCGTAGCCGGGGTGGATCGCGTCCGCGCCCGACTCCTTGGCGGCCTTCAGTACCTTGGCGATGTCCAGGTAGCTGGTGGCCGGGGTGTCACCGCCCAGGGCGAACGCCTCATCCGCCGCGCGGACATGCAGAGCGTCCCGGTCCGGGTCCGCGTAGACGGCCACGCTCGCGATCCCGGCGTCCCGGCAGGCCCGGGCCACGCGGACAGCGATTTCGCCACGGTTGGCGATGAGCACCTT
>NZ_BMWA01000078.1 GCF_014650995.1 Streptomyces viridiviolaceus | reverse complement strand
CTCCTCCGTGGTCCTCATGAGGGGGGCCTGGTCCAGGCGGGGGCGGAGGCGGACAGGCGGTGTGTGGCTGCTGAGGTGGCGATGAGCAGGATCAGGGCCAGCACGAGGATGGTGAGCAGGTCGATGTGCATCAGGAGAAGGGTGCCGGCGAGGGCTCCGAGGAACATGGCGAGGACGGAGAGGATGCGTCGGCCCGGCCGGGCTCCTGCGGTCGGTGTGGTGTCGGCGGCCAGTCCTGTCAGGGTGAGGGTGAGGACGGTGGTGGTGAGGTCGGGGACCGAGAGCCGTCGCGCGACTGCGTTCTGCATGCCCATGGCGATGCCCAGGAGGACGATGAGGGTGTAGCGGACGGGGCTGGTGACTTCGCCGTGGGCGGCCGCGACCGCGATCACGGTCCCGGCGACGAGGACGGCCTGGATGAGCGTCGTGACGGTCAGCAGCCGGCCGCGGTGTGCCGCGAACCGGGTGCCGTACTTGCCTCCGGCGAGTGCTCCCGCCAGGAAGGAGGCCATCGAGACGAGGGACGCCGGTACGGACAGGCCCGGTGCGCCTGCCAGGGCGAAGCCCAGGAAGACGACGTTGCCGGTCATGTTGGCGACGAAGACCCGGCCCAGTGCCAGGTAGCTGACGGCGTCGATGAGGCCGGTGACCACCGTCAGCACCAGCATGAGCGGCGGCAGCGGCCCGTGCGGGTCGCCCTTGGGCGGCCGGAGTGTGTGGGCGGCGTCGGTCAGCAGCCTACGCATGCGGGGTCTCTCCGTCCGTCGCGTCGCCGGTGGCGGGCGGGTGGCTCAGTACTGTGCGGGTGATCAGTCCGCTGACCGGCCCGATGACGATCACCGCGAGGAGGATCCACAGCGGCCAGGCAGTCAGTCCGAGGAGGCCGTCGAGCGACCAGCGGCCGGGGCCGGTGAGAGCGAGTGCCGCGGCGACGGTGACGAGGACCAGGGGGTACTCGTATCCGTCGTTCTGCACCCACAGCCCCTTGTGCCGTTTGACGGTGCCGGCCACCGTCATCACTCCCATGGCGGCCATCGCCGCCAGGGGAGTGAGGAGGCCGGCAGCCAGGAACAGGCCGGCACCGATCTGGCTGCCGCCCGCGGCCACAGCGGTCAGTCTCCCGCCGCGGAAGCCGTCACGGCGGAACTCCTCGGTCCCCCCGGCCAGTCCGTTGCCCCCGAGCCGGAAACTGACTTTCTGCACTCCGTGCCCGGCGATGAGGAGTCCCACCACCAGCCGGAGCACCAACAGTCCGCTGTCCATCGCGTTGTGCCTGTTCCTGACGTCCGTCGTCAACCGTGAGAAGCGGGTCAGCCGGCGGCGTGCTCGCCGATGACGGACTGCGCGTAGACGACCCCGAGACCGTAGGTGCCGCCGTGCTCCTTCACGACGTCCATGACCGGCATGTACGTCTCCTGACGCGCCCAGTCACGCTGGAGCTCCAGGAGCACCTGCACCCAGGTCACCGGCACCACGCCGGCCTGGACCATCCGCTGGATGGCGTGCTCGTGGGCCTGCGGGCTCACGCCACCGGAGGCGTCGGTGACGACGTAGACCTCGTAGCCCTGGGCGAGCGCGGACAGCGCGGGCAGGACCACGCAGACCTCGGTCCACAGACCGGCGATCACCAGCTTCTTGCGTCCCGTCGCCTTGACGGCCTCGACGAAGGCGGTGTCCTCCCAGGCGTTCATCGTGCTGCGGTCGATGATCTCCTGACCGGGGTAGACGTCCGCGAGCTGCGGCATCAGCGGACCGGAGAAGGACTCCGCGGCCACCGTGCTCAGCACGGTGGGAACGCCGAAGACCTTGGCCGCCTTGGCCAGACCGACCGTCGCGTTGATGATCGCGGTACGGTCACCGCTGCCCGTGCCGAAGAACATCTGCGGCTGGTGGTCCACGAACAGCACCGCACAGTTGTCCGGGGTCAGCAGGTCCGGGCTGGGAGCAGCAGTGACCTGAGCAATGTCGACCATGAGAATGCCTTTCAATGAAGGGTTGCAACGATCACGGACGGTCGCCCGCGATCCGGAAGAGAAGGTCATGAGGCCAGAAAGTGCAGGCAGA
>NZ_BMWA01000077.1 GCF_014650995.1 Streptomyces viridiviolaceus | reverse complement strand
CCAGGCATACTCAAAGGCTCGACTCGCGCCCACGAAGGTCAGCACCAACCGGCCTTCGCCTCCCATTAGGCGTACTCGTCGCGGGCGATCCGCCAGACCCTGCGTCGCCGGGGCATCCGGGCGGTAATTCCGGAGAGGGTCGACCAGAAGGCCAACCGTGTACGGCGCGGCCGGGCTGGCGGCAGGCCGCCAGCCTTCGACCGCGAGCTCTACAAAGCCCGCAACGTCGTCGAACGCTGTTTCAGCCGGCTCAAGCAGTTCCGCGCCATCACGACACGGTTCGACAAACTCGCCGCCCGATACCGGGCCGGACTCAACCTCGCAGCGCTCGTCCTCTGGCTCCGCGAACCTGCCCGATGATCATTACCAGCGGACTGTACTCAGCCCGTTGCCGAGATCCGTCACCTCTGCTCCAGCAAGAACAGCCGGGACGGCGCTGAGCCGGTCCGTCCGGAACTGCAATCGGTCCGGGCGCGGGCCCATCGGCAGTCGGCCATATAGGACCAGCGCGTCATCGTCCTCGTTCGCTGTTTCGCCGCCCAGATCGACGAGCAGCGCGACAGTCCTGTCCAACTCCCGCTGGATCAGCCGCTGAACCGCATTGGTGGCCTGCTCACGCTCGTTCTCGGTCAACCCGCCGAGCACGAAGGTGAGGACCTGAGTGTCCGGCGCCACGTACCTGACATCGCACACCACGTCCGTGTCAGCCGACAGCCAGAACTGCATGCAGAGCGGCCCGACCGACAGACCAACAAGCTCCAGGATGCGCCCGACAGGCAGCTTCACCTGTTCCCCCACGACGTCCAACAGCATCCCGCAGCCCAGCATCGGGTGCTCGACGGTCAGCCCGGACTGGGCCAAGTGGTTGGTGACCGAGCGGAACTCGGACTCGTCCATCCGGCCCTCGCAGTACCAGGACAGGTAGGTCTCCAACACCGCTGACACTCCTCGTCGTCATGGCTCGCCACAGGGGGAGACGTGACGCCCCATGACGGTGGCCACCCTCCGTCAACAAGCATCCGGCATTCTGAGCCCACGGATGATCATTTATCAGACAAGACCTAGTGGAACGTGCCTGATCACTCGACTGGTGACATCGCGCAGTAGCCAGAGAGCCCGCGCTTGCGGGCTCGGGGCCTCTCTGGATTCCAGCACCGCTCACCCAGCCGGTGCGTCGGGCGAGCACCGTCGGATATGCGGTTCTACTGTCGTAGTGCCTTGTTATCGGGTTGCGTCCACGAAAGTGGTGTACGGGTTCGACCTGATCCGGGGGTTTGCTCCGGCGTCGGGATGAGGTCCGCATAGACGAACGGCCACCGGCTGATCTTCAAGACGACCAAGTCTTTGAAGGAGATCAGCACGATGACCGCACCCGACAGTCTGCCCCTGCACGCCCTCGCCGAAGACAACCTCGCCGCGGCGAGTCCCGACCTGTTGCGCGCGATGGTCAAGACTTTCGCCGACGCACTCATGTCCGCGGAGGCCGACGCCGTCTGTGGTGCTGAATACGGGCAGGTCAGCAACGAGCGGGTCAACCACCGCAATGGCTACCGCCCACGCGAGTGGGACACCAGGGCCGGGACCGTCGAACTCGCCATCCCCAGGCTCCGGACCGGGAGTTACTTCCCGCACTGGCTCCTCGAGCGCCGCCGTCGGGCCGAACAGGCCCTGATCTCGGTGGTCGCCACCGCCTACCTGCTCGGCGTCTCCACCCGCCGGGTCGAAAAACTCGCCGAGTCCCTCGGCGTCACGCAGCTGTCGAAGTCCCAGGTCAGAGCGATGGCGAAGCACTTGGACGAGCAGGTCACAGCATTCCGCAACCGGCCCCTGGACGCCGGCCCCTACGCGTTCGTCTGGGTCGATGCCCTGACCCAGAAGGTCCGCGAGGGCGGCCGCATCATCAACGTCCACGCACTCATCGCCGTCGGCGTCAACGCCGATGGCCACCGAAAGATCCTCGGCCTGGACGTCGCCACCGCCGAGGACGACGCCGGCTGGATGGCCTTCCTACGCTCGCTGATCGCCCGCGGCCTGTCCGGCGTCCAGCTCGTCATCTCCGATGCCCACGCCGGCCTGGTCGACGCGAT
>NZ_BMWA01000076.1 GCF_014650995.1 Streptomyces viridiviolaceus | reverse complement strand
CCGCGGCCTGCGCCAACTGCGCACCAAACGCGAAACCCTCCCCCCGAAGAAGCACGGCAACATCCCCCTCTGAGCCCTGCAAGGAGCCGCTGTGACCATCAAGGTCGTACGGGGCAACCCCACCCCCGAGGAGCTCGCCGCCGCCCTGGCGGTGGTCCGGGCACGCGCCGCGGCGGCCGAGGCCCTGCCGTCCGGCGCGCCCGGCACCCGCGACTCCTGGGCCGACCCCGCCCGCATCGCCGCCCGGCACCTGCCGCAGCCGGGCCCGGCGTCCTGGACGCGTACGTACTGGCCGAGCTGACGGCCACCGGCCGAGGGGCGCGGGGCTGTGCCGGTCTGCGACGCGGGCGGACGGAAGCACGACGCCGCGCCCCAAGTTGAGTACCTGTACTCAGGCGCCCTCACCTGGCCCAGCCGCACGCTGGTGCCATGCTGTGGTCCGACCCCGAGAACGAGCCGCCGGAGGACCTGCGCCGGACGCAGGACATGATGCGGCGGCTGAGCGTTCTCCTGGCGTTGGCCATGGTGTTCGCGATGATCGTGACCGGGCTGCGGTGAGGCGGCGGCGCGGACCGGACCGGCCCCGGTGCGCCGATACCCTGACCGCATGACAGATCAGCCGCGCCGTCGACTCGTCCTCGCCTCCCAGTCCCCCGCCCGGCTGGGCCTGCTGCGCCAGGCCGGACTGGACCCCGAGGTCCTCGTGAGCGGCGTCGACGAGGACGCCGTCCACGCGCCCACCCCCGCTGAGCTGGCCCTCGCGCTCGCCGAGGCCAAGGCCTCCGTCGTCTCCGCGAAACCCGAGGTCAAGGGCGCGCTGGTGATCGGCTGCGACTCGGTGCTCGACCTGGACGGCCATGCGCTCGGCAAGCCCGCCGACGCCGAGGAGGCCACCGCCCGCTGGAAGGCCATGCGCGGCAGGGCCGGCACCCTGCAGACCGGCCACTGCGTCTACGACACCCTCTCCGGCCGCCACGCCTCGGCCACCGCGTCGACCGTCGTCCACTTCGGCCACCCGACCGACGAGGAGATCGCCGCCTACGTGGCTTCCGGCGAGCCGATGTACGTCGCCGGGGCGTTCACCCTGGACGGCCTTTCGGCGCCGTTCATCGACGGCATCGAGGGCGACCACGGGAACGTGATCGGCATCAGCCTGCCCCTGCTCCGCCGCCTGCTCGGTGAACTGGGTGTGGGCATCACGGAGCTGTGGGCGCCGCAGGAGGGCTGACCGGGGAGCCGCCGTCGCCCGGCGTGTCCCGGGACGGTCGGGGCGCCGGCCGCTCCTGGGCTTCGTGGGTCATCAGCAGCAGCACGATGAGCCCGAGGACCAGGACCATGAACAGGAAGGCGCTCCAGCCCACCAGGCCCCAGGTGACGGCGCCGAGCAGTCCGTGCACCACGGCCGCGCTGATCAGCAGTACCCGGCCGAGCCCGACGGGCCGGTGGTCGCGCAGGGCCACGAGCAGGGCGACCAGCCCGCACAGCGCGAAGTAGAGGCCGAAGACGACGCCGCCGATCTTCGAGGAGACGGACATCGCGTCCGGGTCGAGTCCGGCCAGGGACATCTCCTGCCGGTCGACGACGATCCCCAGGAACCAGTTCAGGGCCGCCACGCCGAGTGCCTCGGCGAAGAGCACGACCGCCACGATCCACGCCACCGGTCTGCGCACCACCGGTCCCCACCCACTTTCGACCGCTGCCGGACAGGACAGCTGTTACCCCAAGTACGTTCGAGACATCGTGAACGCTACTAACGGGTAAACCTCGGGACAAGGGTTCCGCGGTGAGCAAAGAATCGTTGGGCCATTCGTAGGGACTCCACAAAGAATCGGAGTGGGCCGCAGCACGCTCTCACAGAGACCTTGACCACACCGGAAGGCTAGGGTTTGCCACGAGGAGTCCTGCGTACCGCGGTGCGACAAGGACTTTCGCGGGTCGAGCGAGCCTCGAATCACGCTCCGTGTGGGCAAGCTCACCACTGGGGACGGGTCGAAGTGCCGTGTCGGCAGTCCCTAAACTCGGCTTGTTTCAAGGAGGGAGCCTCAATCGTGCGCAAGGTGCTCATCGCCAACCGTGGCGAAATCGCTGTCCGCGTGGCCCGGGCCTGCCGGGACGCCGGGATCGCGAGCGT
>NZ_BMWA01000075.1 GCF_014650995.1 Streptomyces viridiviolaceus | reverse complement strand
CTCATCGGCGGATTCGACGCCCTGCCCGACTGGCTCCCCTACATCCCCGAGAGCACCGCACTCGAAGGCGGCCGCGTGCGCCGGCTGAAGAACCCCGAGGGCGAGGTCATCATCGAACGCCTCGTCGACTTCAACGAAGCCGAACGCCACTACAGCTACGCCATCCTCCAGGCCCCGTTCCCCGTCAACGGCTACGTCTCCACCATCCGGGTCCACAGCGTCCCCGGCCGCGACGACGTCGCCGAGGTCCAGTGGTCCGGACGCTTCAACCCCGAAGGCGCCACCGAGGACGAGGTCGTCGACCTCTTCACCGGCATCTACCGCGACGGCCTCGACGCCCTCCACAAGACCCTCTCCGCCTGACACCAGGCCCATCACAACGCCCCACCACCCGGCCCGGGTAGGCACTCCGCAGACCCGGGCTGCGGTTCACGGGAACCGAAGCGGGCAGGCCGGGGCACCGGAACACCTGGTCTGCGCGGCGCTGTACCCTGCAGCGCCTGAAGGTCTGGCAGAACCTGCACCGCCACGCGCAGGCCCTCCGCAGGGCCCGCCGCATCGCGCTCGGAGGCATCGGCACCCTGGAAGCCGACTGGAACGCCGGCCGCCAGTACCTCGAAGGGCTCGACATCCCCCAACGAGGCCTACCGGACCGCACCAGCGGACCACCCGTACACCGCGTGGCTCGCTCCCGCCCTGCGACGCCGGCTCGCCCTCGAAGCCGGCTGCCTCCCGAACCCGAACGCCCGGGAAGACTGAAGGCGGGAAGGGATCAGTCCTTCAACAGCCGTGTCGCACCGGCATCCAGTCCACGGCGGACCGGATGCCGTCCTCCAGGGACAGCGTCGGCGTCCACCCCCAGCAACCGGCCGCCCGGTCGCTCTTGGTGTAGCCGCCAGCCACGTCACCGGGCCGCGGGTCGGTGTCAATGGTGGCCAGGGCGTGCCGACGACGTTGTTGAACGCCGCGCACAGCTCCCCAACCGTGGTGCCGGAGCCTGTGTCGAAATTCATCGCGATCGAACGCGTGGCCCCGTGAACCTGGGCGTCTTCCGCTACGTGGTCGAGCGCACGATCGCCTGGTTGCACGGCTTCCGCCGCCTCCGGATCCGTTGGGAACGACGCGACGACATGCACGAAGCGTTCCTCGGCCTCGCCGTCTGCCTGATCACCTACCGCCACGTCCAACGCCTTTGTTGGGACCTCTTGGCCCGGCCGAGCAGGTGCTGCATTCCATGCGGACTGGCCTGCCCGGCCCACTCGGCGATGCTCCAGCAGTTCTTGCGCCGCAGGTCCGACAGCAGCCCCAGCACCAAGTCCCGCACCCGACGCCGGGGTTACACCCTCGCGAACCGGCCCGCTATCCGGGACACCAGGACCTCGAACGCCTCCTGCCAGCGGGCAGGGTCTACGCTGTGACTCGCGGCCACCGCATGATCTTCAGTCTTCACACACCGATGATCAACGGTGGCCGTGCCCGTCTTCACCGCCCCTCGGTCACGACGTGCGAAGACGGGGCCGCATCCCTTCCGTGTCCCGCACTGGGCACGCAGCGTTCGCCCGCCGTCTCGTGCCAGGAGGACACATGCAACGCGGTGAAGTCTGGTGGGTCGACTTCGATGAGCGACGCCCGGTCGTGCTGCTCTCGGACGAGGAGTCATCCGGGTTTCAGGCGATGCAGGTCGTTGCGCCAGCGGGCGTCGACATCAGCGGCCTGGGCGTTGAAGTGGCCGTGGGAGCCCCGGAAGGACTGCCCTTCGAAGGCGTGCTGCGGTTCGCGTTCCCGCGTCCAGGCTTTACTCCGTGCACATGGCTGACCACCGTGGCCCGGGACGACGTGATCGAGCGGGCGGGCGTGTTGTCCTCCGTGAAGCTCAGCGAGGTTGAAGAAGCCCTCCGTGCCGCTGGAAAGAGGAGGGAGTGGACCCCGATGACGGCTGCCAGAATCAGCGAGATCAAAGATGCCCGCCGTCTCGAAGGACTCGAGTAGCGGACGCCTGTGCTGCCCAGCTCGATCCCGTCGACGACTGACCGCTGCCCCCTCTCCACCGCACTCCAGCAACAAGATCACGATCTACGGCTGGAGTACTAGTACTCCAGCAGGATTTCGCTGTCTGACCTGCGGATTTCGCCGGGCGGCTGGAGTGTAGTGGGCCG
>NZ_BMWA01000074.1 GCF_014650995.1 Streptomyces viridiviolaceus | reverse complement strand
TGAACCGGAAGCGGCCGTGGTGCCCTCCTCACCCGGGAGGGAACCACGGCCGCGTCGCGTTCAGCGCCTGTGAGCGCTCAACGGGCGGCCGACCACACGCGCTCGGCCCAGTCGGCGTACCGGGACCAGCCGATCTCGGGGTGGTCCCGGTGGAGCGCGGGGATGTCCACCTGGTAACCGGGACCGTTGAAGAAGGCCCACATGGCGTGCATGTCGGGGTTGGTCACGGCCTCCAGCGGAACGCGCGCGTGACGGACCTCCCGTCCCAGGGCCGCACCAAGGGCGTCGGCCATCTGCACGGGAGTGGGCGCGTCACTGGCCAGTTCGATGCGCTGTCCCGCGTACCCGGCCGGGTCGAGCAGCACCTTCGCGGCGAAGGCGCCGAGATCGGCGCGCTCCAGCTGCTGCAACGGCCGGTCCGCCGGCAGCGGCAGGTCGAGGACACCGTCGAGGATGTGATCGGCGCCGCCCAGCGCGTTGTCGAAGAAGTACGTCGGCCCCAGGATCGTGTACGGCACGTCGCCCGAGCCCAGCTCCGCCTCGATGCGCGCCTTGCTCTCGAAGTGCGGCACCCCGCTGTCCTGGTCGGCCCCGGCCACGGAGCTGAACACCAGGTGCGGAACCCGCGCCCGCGTGGCCGCGGAGATGATGGCCCGTCCCTGGCGCACCTCCGCGTCGAGGCCGGCCTCGAAGGGGGTCGTGTAGGCGAAGACCGCCGCGACCCCGGTCATCGCGGCGGCGAGCGAGTCGGCGTCGCTCAACGATCCCCCGACGACCTCGACACCCATCCCGGCGAGCTGCCGTGCCGCTTGCCGTCCGGGATCGCGTACCAGTGCCCGGACCCGGGCCCGGCGGCCGAGCAGCGCTTGCGTCACCGCACTGCCCTGTCCACCCGTGGCCGCAAGCACCAGAATCGGCTCTTCGGTCATGCGGATTCCTCTTCTCGCATCGCTCGCACAGCTCGTCGGCTGCCTCACCCGCCATCATCCGCCGGTGGTGGCCCAGACACCCGGAGGACGTGCCCGTGGGCCCGTATCAGGGCACTGGGAGGCATGTGCTGTGCACGGTCGGGCATGCCGCCCGAAGTGGCGGAGGGCCGGACGCCGAGTCCCGCCTGCCGGAGGGGTCAGCGGCGTGGCAGTCGCACGGAGAACGAGTACAGACGGGTCTTCTGGTCCGCGTTCTGGTTGTCGTCGCTGACCATCAGCAACCGCAGACGTCCGTCGGCCGTGCGGCCCGTCACCGTGACGCCTTCGACGTTGTCCAGGAGCGGATTGGGCTGCGGCTGGGAGCTGGTCGCCCCCAGGGAGGGGCAGTCGGCGATGTCCGCCAGCGGCACCTTGCGGGCGAACCGGACGTGCCCCGAGCCGTCGAGGACGTCCACACCGCGCACGTCGGAGGCCGTGCGCGGGTCGACGAGCTGGAGCCGTACCGTGTTGCCGACACCGGCCGTGTATCCGCGTTCCAGGACGATCAGTCGACCGTCCGGCGTGGCGGTGATGTCGGAGATGGTCAGGCCGCGGTCGGCTCTGACGGCGTACTGGGCCGCGGCCTCGAAGTCGCCGCGCGGGCCGTCACGGTGCCAGGTCTGCAGCCGCCGGACCTCGGCCTGGTCACCCGCGAGGGCACCTTCCATGGAGGCGACCAGCGTACGGCCGTCGGACAGCAGGGCGATTCCCTCGAACGTCTGATTGCGCACCGCCCGCCCGACGGGAGCGACCTGCAACTCGTCCGGGACCGCGAGGCGGCCGAGCGGCTTCCCGGACGGGCTGAACCGGAGGACGGCCGGTCCCGTCTCGGAGGCGACCAGGCGGGTGCCGTCCCGGTCCACCGCGACGGCCTCGGAGTCCAGCGGCAGACCGTGCTCGTCGGCCAGGGCCCGCACGGCACGCACCCGGCCGCCGTCCGCGTCGAGGGTGAACAGGTGCGATTCGTCGGCGACGGCCAGCAGCCGCCGGTCGCGGTCGACGGCCAGCCCGGACACCTCCGCGACGGGTACGCCATGGAAGGTCGTCTTGTCCAGGACGTCCGAGAAGCTCTCGATGTCCGTCGACGCCGAGCAGGCGTGCCGGGCGAGCGGTGCCGCGGTCGCCAGGGGCACGGCGACGGTGGGAGAGGACAGGGCCGCGGTGGCGACGGCCACGAGCGCGAGCGAGCGGTAACGCATGGCGAACGAACTCCTCAGTT
>NZ_BMWA01000073.1 GCF_014650995.1 Streptomyces viridiviolaceus | reverse complement strand
GGGCAGACCCTCCAGCGTCGCGACGAGTGCGGGACCGTGGGACTCCCCCGCGGTCAGCCAGCGCAACCTGCTCAACGCGCTCACCGGTCCCCGTCCGCGGCCCGGCCGGCGGTGTCGGGAAGCTCGTACGCCGGGAAGAGCCGTCGCATTTCCTCGTGGAAGCCGGGGAACGTCTTGGCCACGCAGTGCGGGTCGTCCAGCGTGACCGTCCCCGGCCTGGCGAGGCCGAGCACGGAGAACGCCATGGCGATGCGGTGGTCGCGGTGGCATGCGATGCGTGCCGGGCGTGGCTCGCCCGGCCGGACGGTGATCCGGTCCCGGCCCTGTTCGGTGTCGATGCCGCAGGCCCGCAGGTTGCGGGCGACGGCGGCGATCCGGTCGGACTCCTTCAGTCTCGCGTGTCCGATGCCGTGGACCGTGATGGGCGCGTCCGCCAGTGGGGCGATCGCCGCGAGGGTCATGAAGGTGTCGGAGATCTCGCCCATGTCGACGTCGAAGCCTCCGCGCAGGCGGCCGGTGCCCGTCACGCTCGTCGCGTCGGCGGTCACGGAGACCCGGGCCCCGGCCTTCTCCAGCACCTCCACGAACCGCAGGTCGCCTTGGAGGCTGCCCGCGGCGAGTCCCGGGACGGTGACGGTGCGTCCCGTGACCGCCGCGGCTGCGAAGACGTACGAGGCCGTGGACGCGTCCGGCTCGACCACCGGATCGGCCGGCGTGTATCCGCCCGGCTCGACCCGGAGGCCACCGTCCGGGCGCTCCTCGACGGTGGCCCCGAAGCGGCGCATCAGGGCCACCGTCATGGCGACGTAGGGGCTGCTGACCAGGGCCTCGGGGCGGACGGTCAGTCCGTTTGCCATGAGCGGCGCGGCCATCAGCAGCCCGCTGAGGTACTGACTGCTCAGCGACGAGTCCACGACCAGCCGGCCGCCGGTCAGGCCGTCCGCGCGGACCAGCAGCGGAAGTCCGTCGCCGGGGCCCGTCTCGATGTCGGCGCCGAGGCCGCGCAGCGCCTCCAGCAGGGGCCCCTGGGGCCGGGCCCTCAGTTGCGAGGAGCCGTTGAAGAGGAAGGTGCCGTGGCCGGTGGCGGCGTACGGCGGCAGGAACCTGGCCGCCGTGCCCGCGTCCGCGCACCACAGGCGTGCCCGGCCGGTCGGCCCGCGGCCGGTGCCGGTCACCTCCCAGTACTCGGCCAGGGGGCTGCTGCGCACCCGGGTGCCACAGGCCGTCAGTGCGTCCCGGAAGGCGATCGTGTCGTCACTGACGAGCGGCGCCCGCACCCTGCTGGTGCCGCGGGCCGCGGCGGCGAGCAGCACCGCGCGGTTGGTGAGGCTCTTCGACCCCGGAATGCGCGCGAGCAGCGCCGGGGCCGGGACTTCGGCTGTGGTCATGGTTCGGGATCCCCTCGGTCTTTCGGGACATGCCGGTCCTACGACACTCCGGGCAGCGAGGCCACGCGCTGCGAGGGCAGGACCTCCTGGTCCCACAGGTCGTCGACGTGGGAGGGCTGCGGCAGCGGGCGCCGGGTGGGGCGGACGGCCGCTCCCTCGACCTGCCAGCCCTGTTCGCCCAGCCGACGGCGCAGCTGCCCGGCGGTGACGGGCGGGACGGTGAACTCGGCCGTCATGCGGTCCTGGACCGGGTCGACGCGCGTGGTCACGTCCTCGGTGCCGACACCGTGATCGGTGACGGTGTCGAGGAGCCGGGCGAGTTCGCCCGGGGTCTCCCCGAGGGTCACCCGGAGCGTGGGCCCGGAGCGCCGGACGCGCGCGGGCCGGACGGCGTGCAGTCCCTCGGCCCCGCGCTCCAGCAGGTCGACCACGGCTCCCGTGCCGGGGTCCTGGGACGCGTCGTCCCGCGCCACGTCCTCCAGCGCGGTGAGCAGCTCCGCCAGGTCGTCCGCCAGCTCCCTCAGGACCCGGGCGACCGGGGCGGCGTTGCTGCGCAGGATGTCGGCCCACAGCCGGGGGTCGCCGCCGGCGATGCGGGTGGCGTCGCGCAGCCCCTGGCCGACGAGCCGGAGCGCCTCGGGCGGGCCGTGTTGCAGGCGGGCGGCCATCAGGCTCGCCACCACGTGCGGCGCGTGCGAGGTCAGGGCCACGGCCTGGTCGTGCACCTCACTGTCCATGACCAGCGGGACCGCCCCGCACAGGGCGACCAGTTCGAGTACGTGGTTGAGAGCGGTCTGCGCGGTCCGGGGCGAGGGGGTGAGGACCCACGCGCGCCCGTCGAACAGGTCGGCCCGTGCCGCCAGCGGCCCGGACTGCTCCCGTCCGGCCATGGGGTGGCCGCCCACGTAGCAGGAGGGGTCCGGCAGACCGGCGTCGGCCTGCCGGGTGGGGAGCGCCTTCACGCTCGCCACGTCGGTGTAGCTCCGGGCGAGTCCGCGCGCGTGCTGTTCGGCGAGGACGTCGGCGACCGCGCGCGGCGGAACGGCGATCACCGCCAGGTCGACCGGCCCGGTGGGGTCGGCGGTGACGCCCGCTCCGAGCGCCGCCGCGGTCCGGGCCGCCGACGTGTCCCGGTCCACGAGGTGGACGGTGATGCCGCGGCGGCTCATCGCCAGGCCGATCGACGTGCCGATCAGTCCGGTCCCGACGACGGCCAGGGTACGGATCACCGGTCCCCCCTCTCCGCCGGGCCGGCGGCGGCCCGCTGTGCGAGGTCCTTGCGCAGCACGGCGGCACCGCCGAGGTAGACGTGCCGGATGCCGGCCCGTTCCTTGTCGGTGTCGACGTGAGCCAGGATGCGCACGGTGCGCGGCAGGCCGCCCTCCACGTCGAGTTCTCGTGCGCACATCAACGGGACGTCGACCAGGCCGAGTTCCCGTGCGGCTTCCGCGGGGAAGGCGCTGACCAGGTCGGACGTGGCGGTGAACACGATGCTGACGAGGTCGTCGGGCACCAGGTCGTTGGCGGCCATGACCTCCTTGAGCAGCAGGCCGACCTGGCCGCGCAGCACGCCGGGTTCGTCCCGCTCCACCTGGATGGCGCCGCGGATGGCTCGCACCGTCATGTTCGGCTCCCGGGCTGATCGGACACCGGACGGGGGCTGCGGGACGCGAAGCCCATCTCGGCGACGAGGAAGGCCAGGTCGAGGGACTGGCTGCGGTTCAGCCGGGGGTCGCAGGCCGTCTCGTAGCGCT
>NZ_BMWA01000072.1 GCF_014650995.1 Streptomyces viridiviolaceus | reverse complement strand
CTGTGCTCCAGGGAAGGCGAGTGGATCAACGGCCAGCTGCTGATGAGCAACGGCGGCATCGCATAGAGCCCGACCGCGAACTTCAGGGTCAGCGTCAGGGCACGGGCGGCCAGGCCGCGGTGGCGCAGCAGGCGTCCGAGGGTGACGACTAGGTCCCGCAGTGCGGCGCGGGTTCCGGCGCGTCCAGGGTGTGCCGGTCGAAGGTGCGGCGGGCTGCGGCGGAGGCGGGCAGGGCGCGGGGGACGACCGGGCGGAGGTCGACGCCGCGGGCCCGGTCCGCGGCCAGGCGTCCGGCCTTTCATTCGAGCAGGCGCTGCACCGTGGCGGGGTGACGGCGGCGAGCAGGCCGGCGGTGTGGATGCCGTACTCGTGCAGGGCTTGCACCGGGAGCGGGGCGAGCCAGTCGGCAGCACGGCCGATGCGGGCGCTTCGGCGAATGAACGCATGATTGTGGGCGAGTTGCCGAGACGGACCACGGTACTCGCCCAACCATCCACCAACCGCATGGGGAACGGACCTGCTTGGCTGCTGTGCGCCTCAAGGCAGCATGCAGCTGAACAGGTGCGCGGATACGGCCCACCGCGAACCACGATCTGCCCCCACAAGGCTTGTCGTCCGGAGGCAGCATGATCGGCGCTCGCAGCCTTCTCCCGCAGCCCGAGGGCGACCGGGGCGAGATGGTGCACCGCTGCTGCTGTCCATTGGCCACAGAAGACGGCGGTGCCGCAGGCGAAACGAGCCAGGCCAGGATGGATGACCGCTCGCCACCGCCCGAGGGCGTCAACGCCGGACAGGCTCGCCCTTCGGTGCCGGGGTGGCCGGTGTCGCCGGGGAGCGCCGGGATGTGATGCTGATCCCGCCGGTGAGGACGAGCGCGAGTGCGGCGGGAATGAGCGCCCATCCGGAGAGGTCGGCGGAGTCGGTGCCTGCTGCGAGCAGGCTGCTGCCTACGGCCGCACCGGCGGCGGATCCGAGGTACATTGCGGCCATTTGGAACGCGACGATCGGCATCGCGCGTTCCGGCCGGTCATGCGTGAGTGCCTGCTGCAGGGTGGGCACACTCGCCCAGCCGGCAGCGCCCCATACCGCCGCGGCGGACAACCACACGGTCGGGGATGAGGTGATCCACACGGCTCCGAAGCTCATGATCAGCGCCACGGGCATGGCGAAGAGCAGGACTTTCGGGCCGTGTTGGTCCAGGGGCCTGCCGATCAGGGCGGACCCGGTGACGCCGCCGATGCCCCACGCCCAGACCAGGGCGAAGCCCCAGTCGTCCAGGCCGCGCGCGTCCGCCATCGGCAGCAGGTAGGTATAGAGCCCCAGGCTCGCCACACCGAGGAGGAACGCCGCTATTACCCCGGTGGCTGTCCTGCCGGAGCGCAGCACGGCGAGCGCGGGCTCTTGCTGTGATGTGGGCAGCGACGGCAGGGTGCGTGCGCGGGCGGCGAGCGCGATCATGCTGAGCGCGCCGACGGCGACGACGAGCGCCATCGTCCACCGCCAGTTCAGGCGGTCACCGATGAGCATGCCGACCGGCACGCCGGCCACCGTGCCCGTGGACAGGCCGAGGGTCACCAGAGACATCGCTCGGCCGCGCTCGTGATCCGCGGCCATGGCGGCAGCGGTGGCCGTCGCCACCGCGGTGAGCACGCCCGCACCGGCACCCGCGATCACCCGGGAGGTGAGGAAGACCTCGATCCCCGGTGCCAGCGTCGTGATGAGGTTGCCGAGGTTGAATACTCCCAGGGCGATCAGCAGCGCACGAGCGGTGTCGCCCCGCACCACCGTCCCCGACAGCAGCGGACCGGACAGTGCATATGCGGCCGTGAACGCTGTCACCCCGAGCCCGATGGTCGCGGCCGTCGTCGCCAGTGAGGTGGCGATGGACGGCAGAACCCCGGCGAGGACGTAGGCGTCGATGCCGAGGGCGACAGCCGCGCAGACGAGCGGCCAGACTTTGCGGATCACGCCTGCTCCTTCGGCTGCTCGGATTCCGTGTAGCCCGCGAGGACCGTGTCGATCAGGCCCGGGAACCGCGCCTGTAGGTCGTCTCGGCGCAGACGGATCATGCACTTGCGTCCTTCGGCGCGTACGAAGACCACCCCGGATTCCCGTAGCAGGCTCGTGTGGTGCGTGAGCGTCGAGCGTGGCAGGTCCGGGCCGAGCTCAATGCTGTCGACCTCCCCGCGGTCGGCGAGGATCCGGACCATCGTCAGCCGCAGGGGCTCGCTAAGCGCGAACAAGACCCTGGGCATGGCGATCTCACTGATGTCCGGGTGCTGATAGACGCGTGATGCTGCCATGACCCCCCAATCATTCGAAGATTGTCGCACAATCATAGTTCGACAATTCCCGCACGATCAAGTGGCACCCTCACCTACCCGCGGACCAGACTCGCCCTTGGCCCGCAGCCGGCATACTCGCTTCACTCGCCAGACCCACCGGCCCCCGCGCCCACGCCAGGCAAGCCTGGTGGCGGCAGGCAAGATCCTGACCAGGTGTTTTCGAACCCTGGCGATCAGGTGCGCACGGCCGAATGATCTGCAGTGCGGAAGCGGGAGGAACGACCCGGCGGTACTACCGGGAGTGCAGTGATCCGTTGCCGTCAACGCTGGCGGTGAAGGCGGTCTTCTGCTCGGGTCGGTTCAGGTCACGGCAGTGGCGGAGACGTCAGCGGACCCCGAGCGCCCAGTTCGCGCTCTGCCTCCCCGTGTCGCGCCCGCGCCACCGTGGACCAGACACCCACCGGCTGATCTATCGCTGCACGCTCTTGAATAGGCAACGTCATCTGGTTCCGACGGCACCACACCGGCGTCAGTCGCAAATCAAGCGAAAGGGCCCCGGTATTGGTGGCCTGGCGGGCCGAGCGGCGCCGGCATGCGCTGGACATCGGCCGCCCGCCCGGCAGACTCGGGCGTACATCGCCGCCGACCAGCAGTTGAGGAAGACCGGTTGCTGGGGGATGCGTGCCTCAGCGGCCGCAGCCTGATGGACTGCCCCGCGCAGAAGAGAGCTCTATTCGCGCGCCTTGCTGGCTCGGCGCCGCACCAGGGGCCACCGGGATGCCGCCGGACGGCGCACGTGAACTGTCGCGCCGGGCACGCTTTCAGAAAAGTTATGAGCTGCTGTCGATCCGGCCGTGTCCCGTTCGACGTACTGGTGTGAGCGCACCGACGAACGAGGATGCGCCCGGACCTGATGAGGAAACACGTGGATCAGCTGCTGAGAGTGATGAACTTCAACGTCTCGAGCGACGGGATCGGTGCCGGTGAGCACCAGAGCCTTCAGAGCCC
>NZ_BMWA01000071.1 GCF_014650995.1 Streptomyces viridiviolaceus | reverse complement strand
GGCGCTATCTGCTCCCACGCCTCATCCGTCAACTCACCACGACCCACCACAAGATCAATTATCAGACAGTGCCTAGGCGCGACGGTGATCCGCCGCACGCCGTACTGACCCTGCCGTGTCCTTCTGAAGCTGACGGCGTTAGGGCAAGAGCACGGTCGCGTGGGGCGATCCGTGGTTCTCCGCTCGGCCAGGCGTCGGTCGGAGAAGGTGTGTGGTGGTGGCTCTGGGCGTCGGGGCCTGGGACTCAGGGCCCCACCCTCGCCCCGGCTGAGCTGGCCTGGCTCGCTGAAGACGAGCCCCTCGCTGGTCGTCGTGCCCTTGACCTGGACCAGCAGCCGCGCGGATCCCTGCTTCGCGAGCAGGTCGGCGAATCGGAAGTTCCTCGCCAGCTTGTTGAGGTTGATTACCTCCCAGCCCTCAGCAGTAAGAACGGTCTCCGCTGCCGGGCTTGGCGAGGAACTTGAGAACACGCAGTGTCGCGTACAGCCGTCCGGCCCGTCGCTCGCTTTCGTTCTCCTCCGGCATGGCTTATTACTTGCCATCGGAGCCCCCGGACCTCCATCTTTCGAAAAGGGGCTGCCTTCCGGCCGCCGCTCGCCCTTAGGGTGACGCCCATGCGCCCGAGAACCCTGCGAACCGTCCTCGCCGCCCTCACCGCCGGTCTCGCGGCGGCCGGCTGCGTGACCGACGGCGCTCCGGCCACCGCGCAAGAAACTCCGAAGAACAGCTGCTCGCCCTCCGTCTCGCTCACCGGCTTCTCCGACGCCCTCGACAAGACCACCTACGGCGACACCTCCGTCGGCAACCTCTCTGCTCTCACCCCCGACGGCCCGGGTTCCCTCGCCGCGCTGTCCGACCGCTCCTCGCTGTTCCGCCTGGACGCCAGGACCCTGGAGCCACGGGGTGTGGTTCGCCTCGCCGACGAGAGCGGGGCCGTGCTCGACTCGGAGGGGCTGGTCGTCGACCGGGACGGGACGTATCTCGTCTCCTCGGAGATCGAGCCATCCATCCGGCGCTACTCCCGGGACGGCAAGATCCTCGACCGGCTCCCCGTGCCGGACGCTGTGCGGACCGCGCCCGTAGGGCGTGCCCGGTCCAACGGCAGCTTCGAGGGGCTGACGCTGTCCCGGACGGCCGCACCCTGATCGCCTCCATGGAGTACGCGCTCTCCGGGGACAGTGCCGCCCTTGTCCGGTTTCAGACCTGGGAGCGGGCCGAGGACGAAGGAGGCCGCTTCGGGGCCGCGGACCAGTACGCCTACCGCGTCGACCCTGGCCTCGGCGTCCCCGAGGTCACCGCGCTGCCCGACGGCCGCCTCCTGCTGCTGGAGCGCGGCTTCACCTCCGGCGTCGGCAACACCGTTCGCCTCTTCCTGGCCGACCCGCGGCGGGCCACGGACACGAGCGGGATCGACACGCTCACCGAGGGGCAGGAGAGTGTGCGGACGGTGAGGAAGACCCTGCTCGCCGACCTCGTCGACTAGCCCGGCAGCCGGATCCACCGCCTCGGTCTGCTCATGCCCCTGCGCATGCGCTACCTAAACCAGATCCGCCAGCAGGTGAGACCTCCTTGAGGCCTTCGGCGGCGATGTCCTGCAGTTGCCGGTCGGGGCGCCGGCCTGCTGGGCGTCGAAGAGGTGGGCAGCGTACTGCGGCGGCAGCGCGACGGTCAGGTGCCGGATCAGGGCATCGTCAGTCGTACCCACCGACGCGGTGTAGCCGATCCGGGCCCGGGTGTCGATGACGATGCCGCCCGTGGTCGCCGCCCGCTGCCGGGCCCGGGCGGGTTCGATCCGCTTGCTTCGTGGCGCCCCTCGACCGGACGTCTCGGCCTAGAGCGGCAGTGCAGGCGAGTGGCGGTATCACCTGAGCTCAACGGCGTACGCGCTTCCGGGAACTCCCATCCGTCGGTTCCTTCTCTGAAGCCCGCCACGATGACGTCGTCGATGAAGTGGTCCTCGGGCTCACCGTCGGTGAGCTCGCCGGCCAGCCAGAGTTCCTCGATCGCGTCCCAGTAGCCCCTCCGTCCGCCGATGCGCTCACCGCTCGCATCCACCACGTACAACCCCTGTCCACCAACACCCCGATGGCACAGCCGGGTTGGAAAGGGTTTATCTTCTCGGGCATGGATCATCAGGGAGAGTTTCGTCGGGCAGCGCTTGAGTTGCGCATCCCGGACGACGAGATCAGCAGGTTCAGCCAGCACCTTCGTTTGGCGATCGGATTGTCAGGGGGTGGCGATGGCTCTCCGGTCGGGCACATCGGTGGGTTGTCCAGGCTGCCGGTGGGCATGAAGTGGCCGTCCGCCGGGGACATTCCATTGCCGTTGCTCCTTTCCGTCGATTGTGGGGCGCTGCCGAGGGTCGACGGCTACGACCTGCCGGCGGACGGGACGCTGCTCTTCTTCGTCCACCAAGAGATGGACTTCAGCGAATTGCGGGCCGATGCGGGACAGTACGCGCGAGTCGTGTATGTACCGGACGGCACCGAAACCGCGGTCGCGGAACCCCCCAGCTCCGCGTGTGTCCGCGAGCGGATCGACGTCTGCGCCGAGCTCAGAGCCGATCTGCCCCTTTGGCTCGAGGAGGGCGACGAGGACGAGGGCTGGCACGAGTTCTGGGAAGATCTCGAGTGGGAGGACATGTCACCCTTCCAGCAGCAGTTGGCCCGGTACATGGAGCGTGAACTGCCGCACCTGGACGAACTTCGGTCTCTGGCCTACCGCCTCTGGTCGTCTGGCGCCTACCTCGTCATCGGCGGGTACGCCGATGACGAGGCGACAGTCGGCAGCCTCACGGCGAAGACCCTCGCGAAGGGAGAATGGCTTTCCTATATGGACGAGGACGCGCTCCGGCTGGCGAGCGAATGGATACCGCTCGCCAATGAAGCCCGGGTCTACGCGGAGCACTACACGAAATTTATGATCCGCCACGACGACCTGGCCGCCGCTCGGTGGGACAAGGCGCTAACCGTGACCAATTTCGAGGCCCCGTGACCAGGTTCGACGCACCTCTACCCCTGGGGACTGGCGAAGGCTGTTCACAAAGACTGTCCAGGCGTCCGCGCCCATGGCCACGACCGGGGCCAGTGGGGTTCTTGCCGTTGCGGACGGGAACGGTAGGGCAGGCGTAGCTCCGGGCCACCTCGACACACTGAGCCCTTTCTAACCTCACTTTGAGCTGGCCAGATATAGGGCGAGGATGGCTTGGACGAGTGCGGTGATGCGAGTGGTCGAGCACCGGAGTTTACGGAGGGGCCTCCAGGCTTTGAGGGTGGCCCTGGCCTGCTCGACGAGTGCGCGCCCGCCTGTAGTCGTTCTCCCCATCCATGAGACCAATAGTAGTAATGTCGTTGTCGTGCAGCTCCGCTACAACTACCGGGCCTACCCGGACGCCACACAGCGCCGTGCGCTGGACAGTGCGTTCGGATGCGCACGCGTGGTGTGGA
>NZ_BMWA01000070.1 GCF_014650995.1 Streptomyces viridiviolaceus | reverse complement strand
CACCGTCGACTGGAACGCCTTCTACACCGACACCGGCGCCCACCCCACCCCCCTCCCCACCTACGCCTTCCAACACCGCCACTACTGGTGGACTCCCCCGGAGCATGCAGGCGTCGGACACACGTCGGCCGACCCCGTCGACGCCGCGTTCTGGCAGACGGTGGAGGACGAGACCGCCCGGCAGGGCTACGGACCGTTGGCGGACCGGCTCGAGGTCGACGCCAAGGCTCTCGGCGAGGTGCTGCCCGCTCTGTCGTCCTGGCGGCAGGAGCATCGCGAGCAGGGCACGGTCGACTCGTGGCGCTACCGGGTGACGTGGAAACCCATCGGTGACCAGTCGCCCCGCCTCAGGCTGTCCGGCACATGGGCGGTGGTCGTCCCCGCGTCCGGCGCCACCGATCCCGGGCACGCGGAAGCCGTCCTCGACGCGCTCGTCCGCGACGGTGTCCACGCGGTCACCGTCGAGATCGACATGGATCTCGATCCTGACGTCGGCCGCGAGGCCCTCGCACGACGGCTGCGGGAGCACGTGGTGCCGGAGAGCCCCGTCGGTGTGCTGTCCCTGCTGGGGCTCGACGGGCGGGTGCACGACCGGCATCCGTCCCTGTCCCTCGGTGAGGTGGCGACGGTCCTCCTCGTCCATGCGCTGAGCGACGCGGGCATTGCCGCGCCCTTGTGGTGCGCCACGTCGGGCGCGGTGGCGGTCGACCGTCCCGAAGAGGTGAGGGACCCGCTTCAGGCCTCCCTGTGGGGGCTGGGCACCGGGCTCTCGCTGGAGTCACCGGGCGCCTGGGGCGGCATGGTGGACCTTCCTCCGGTCCTGGACGAGCGGGCGGTGGACCGGCTGTGCTCGGTGCTTTCCGGTGTCGGCGAGGACCAGGTGGCGATCCGCCCCCAGGGGCTCTTCGCCCGCCGGATGGTCAGGGCGGCACGTCAGGAGCACACCAACGGGGAGCGGCGCCCGCGCTTCCGAGGCACCACGCTCATCACCGGGGCGACGGGAGGGCTCGGCGCGCACGTGGCCTGCTGGCTTGCCGGGAACGGCGCGGAGCACTTGCTGCTGACGAGCCGTCGTGGCCCGGCCGCCGAGGGCGCGGCGGATCTCGTGGCGGAGCTCGAGGCGCTCGGAGCCCGGGTGACGGTCCTGTCCTGCGACGTGGCCGACCGGGAGGCGCTGAGCGAGGCCCTCGCGTCCGTGCCGGCGGAGTACCCGTTGACCGGCGTGTTCCATGCCGCGGGCGTCCCGCAGCGCCTGGCCCCGCTGCCGGAGCTGACGCTCGACGAGGTTGCCGAGGTGGCCCATGCGAAGGTCCTCGGCGCGCGCAACCTCGACGAACTGCTGGGTGACACACCGCTGGACGCCTTCGTCCTGTTCTCGTCCGGTTCCGCGGTGTGGGGCAGCACGGGGCAGTCGGCCTACGCCGCGGCGAACGCGTTCCTGGACGGGCTCGCCCACACCCGTCGGGCCCGTGGGCGGGCGGCGACGTCGATCGCGTGGGGCTCGTGGGACGGCGGGATGGTGGATGAGGAGCTGCGCGCGCTGACCGAGCGCATCGGTGCTCCCGTGATGCGGCCGAGCCTGGCGCTGCGGGCGTTGGGCGACGCGCTGGATCAGGGCGAGAGTCACCTGGTGGTGGCGGACTTCGACTGGTCCCGGTTCGCGCCGACGTTCGTCCTGACGCGCCCCCGGCCGCTGCTGGACGCGCTGCCCGAGGTGCAGGAGGCCCTCGCGGAGCCGGCGGATGCGGTCGACGCGCCCGCCGAGTCGTCGTCGCTGGGGAACCGCCTCGCCGGGATGTCGGAGTCCGAACAGCGCAGGGCACTGCTCGATCTCGTGCGTACGCAGCTGGCGAGCGTCCTCGGTTACGAGGATTCCGGCGAACTCGACGTGGAGCGGGCCTTCGACAGCCTCGGCATCGACTCGGTGGCCGCCGTCGACATCAGGACCCGGCTCGGGGGCGCGACGGGCCTGAAGCTGCCGACGACGATCGTCTTCGATCAGGCGAGCCCCAAGGCGCTGGCGAGTTACCTGCACACGCAGCTGTGCCGGACGGACGAGTCGGCGGGCGAGGTCATGCCGGCGCTCGCCGGTCTGGACCGACTGGAACAGGCCATCGGCGCGCTCTCGGCACAGGAGATCGAGGAGAACCGTGTCGCCGCCCGGCTCCAGGCGCTGGTGGCCCAGGTGAACGGGGCGGTTGTTGCGGCGGCCCCCGGTGCGGACGTGAGCGGAAAGCTCGAAACCGCGAGCGCCGATGACGTCTTCGACTTCATCGACAAAGAACTCGGGCTGGCTGATCACTGAGCCGCGTACCCGCGCCCATGGGTTTCGAGATTTCAAAGGATGCGTGAAGACAAGATGGCGAACGACGAAAAGCTCCTCGAGTACCTCAAGCGGGTGACCGCGGAACTCCATCAGACGCGTCAGCGACTCCAGGAGGTCGAGACGGCGGAGCAGGAGCCGATCGCCATCGTGGCGATGAGCTGCCGCTATCCCGGCGGGATCAAGTCGCCGGAGGACCTGTGGCAGTTGGTCGCGGAGGGCCGCGACGCCATCGCCGACTTTCCCTCCGACCGCGGCTGGCGGACCGGGGAGCTGTTCAGTGACGAACCCGACGACGCTGGCACCAGCTATGTGCGCGAGGGTGGATTCCTGGACGGTGCCGGGGAATTCGACCCGGGCTTCTTCGGCATTTCGCCGCGTGAGGCCGTGGCGATGGACCCGCAGCAGCGCCTCCTGCTCGAAGCGTCGTGGGAGGCGCTGGAACGCGCCGGCGTGAACCCGCAGACTCTGCGGGGCGAGCGGGTCGGCGTGTTCGCGGGCTCGGGTGTCCAGGACTACGAGCATGTACTGGGCGAGGCTCCCGAGGTGGCCGAGGCCTACATGACGACCGCCACCGCGGCCGCGGTGATCTCCGGTCGGATCTCCTTCGCGCTGGGTCTGGAGGGCCCTGCGGTCACGGTCGACACGGCGTGCTCGTCGTCGCTGGTGGCACTCCATCTGGCGTGCCAGGCGCTGCGCCGCAAGGAGTGCGGCATGGCACTGGCGGGCGGTGTCATGGTGATGGCGACCCCGGCTCCGTTCATCGCGTTCAGCCGCCAGCGCGGCCTTGCCACGGACGGCCGTTGCCGGGCCTTCTCGGATGACGCGGCCGGCACCGGCTGGGGTGAAGGAGTGGGCGTACTGGTGGTGGAGCGTCTGTCGGACGCCCGCCGCAACGGCCACCCGGTCCTCGCGGTCGTCCGCGGCAGCGCGATCAACCAGGACGGCGCCAGCAACGGCCTGACCGCCCCCAGCGGCCCTGCCCAGCAGCGGGTCATCCGCCAGGCGCTCGCCGACGCCCGGCTGACCACCTCCGACGTCGACGTGGTCGAGGGACACGGCACCGGCACCACCCTGGGTGACCCGATCGAGGCCCAGGCGCTCCTGACCACGTACGGACAGGGCCGGCCGGACGGCCGACCGCTGTACCTCGGGTCGATCAAGTCCAACATCGGGCACGCGCATGCCGCCGCTGGGGTGAGCGGCGTCATCAAGATGGTCGAGGCGCTACGCCACGGCGTACTGCCGCGGACGCTGCACGTCTCGAAGCCCACCTCCCACGTCGACTGGTCGTCCGGGGCCGTCGAACTGCTCACCGAGGCCCGGGAGTGGCCGGAGACCGACCGGCCCCGTCGCGCCGCCGTCTCGTCATTCGGGCTCAGCGGCACCAACGCCCACGTCATCCTGGAACAGGCCCCCACCGCGGAGCAGCCCGAAGAGGCAGCGGAGCCCGTACGGACGCTGCCGGCAGTGCCTTGGGTCGTGTCCGGCAAGACGGCCCAGGCCCTGCACGCCCAGGCCGAACGCCTCCTCGGGTACGCGAATGAAGCCGACCGGTC
>NZ_BMWA01000069.1 GCF_014650995.1 Streptomyces viridiviolaceus | reverse complement strand
GTCTCGATGCCGAGGGACAGCGGGGTCACGTCGAGGAGCAGGACGTCCTTGACCTCACCCTTGAGGACACCGGCCTGGAGCGAGGCGCCGATGGCGACGACCTCGTCCGGGTTCACACCCTTGTTGGCCTCCTTGCCGCCGGTCAGCTCCTTGACGAGCTCGGCGACGGCGGGCATACGGGTGGAGCCGCCGACGAGGACGACGTGGTCGATCTCGCTGAGGGAGATGCCGGCGTCCTTGATGACGTTGTGGAACGGCGTCTTGCAGCGCTCCAGCAGGTCCGCGGTCAGCTGCTGGAACTGGGCGCGGGTCAGCTTCTCGTCGAGGTGCAGGGGGCCCTCGGCGGAGGCGGTGATGTAGGGCAGGTTGATCGAGGTCTCGGTGGACGAGGACAGCTCGATCTTCGCCTTCTCGGCGGCCTCGCGCAGGCGCTGCAGCGCCATCTTGTCCTTGCTGAGGTCCACGCCGTGGCCGGACTGGAACTGCTTGACCAGGTAGTCGACGACGCGCTGGTCCCAGTCGTCACCACCGAGGTGGTTGTCACCGTTGGTGGCCTTCACCTCGACGACGCCGTCGCCGATCTCCAGCAGCGAGACGTCGAACGTACCGCCACCGAGGTCGAAGACCAGGATGATCTGCTCGTCCTTGTCGAGGCCGTACGCCAGGGCGGCGGCGGTCGGCTCGTTGACGATGCGCAGCACGTTCAGACCGGCGATCTCGCCGGCCTCCTTCGTGGCCTGGCGCTCGGCGTCGTTGAAGTACGCCGGGACGGTGATGACCGCGTCGGTGACCTTCTCGCCCAGGTACGCCTCGGCGTCCCGCTTCAGCTTCTGCAGCACGAAGGCGCTGATCTGCTGCGGGTTGAAGTCCTTGCCGTCCAGGTTGATCTTCCAGTCGGTGCCCATGTGGCGCTTGACCGACCGGATGGTCCTGTCGACGTTGGTCACGGCCTGGCGCTTGGCCACCTCACCGACCAGCACCTCGCCGTTCTTGGCGAAGGCGACGACGGACGGCGTGGTCCTGGCGCCCTCGGCGTTGGTGATGACGGTGGGCTCGCCGCCCTCCAGAACGCTGACGACGGAGTTAGTCGTGCCCAGGTCGATGCCGACCGCACGTGCCATGGTGATTTCCTCCAGCTGACTTGAGTGGAACAGGCTCAAGTGTGCACGACGGCCATCACTGGGTCAACAGAGGTGAGTCGAGTGGACTCAACTCTTATCCGTTCCTTACACGCAATGGCGCTCTGACCTGCGAGGACTCCATACGGTTGGCCTGCCGAACCGGAAAATTCGCCGCCGATCCGGACGCCCGCGCCGCCAGATCCGACGCCCGGCGAGGCTCCCGCAGCGGGGGATTCGGCGGCGTCCAGTGCGGCTCGTGCTCCAGCGGATCCGGCGGGCTCCAGCGGGGCTCGTGCACCGGAGGGCCCGGCGGCATCCGGCGAGGCTCGTGCGCCGGGGGATCCGGCAGGGCGCGGCCGGACAGGTGCGCCGGAGGACTGGACGGCGCCCGGCGCGGCTCGCGCTCCGGCGGATCCGGCGGGCTCCAGCGGGGCTGGTCCACCCGGGGTTTCGGCGCCGCCCTGGGGAGTTCGTAGGCCGGAGGATTCAGCAGCGCCCAGCCGGGCTCGTACGCCGGAAGGTCCAGCAGCGCCCAGCCGGGTTCGTACGCCGGAGGGTCCGGCGGCGCCCACTGCGGCTCGCGCACCAGGGGTCCCTGCACCGGCCAGCGAGGCTCGTACGCCGAGAGGTCCGGCGTCCACGCGGGCTCGTGCGCCCGGTCGCCCGCCGTCCGACGCGGCTCGCGCACCGGAGAATCCACCGGCCGGCGCGGCCTCCGTACCGCAGCGTCCGCCTCGCGACGGCGTCCGGACACCGAGGCTTCCGGCGCCCGGCGCGGGCCGCGCACCACCGCACGCGCCGTCCGGCGTGGCACACGCGCCACCCCGCTCGCCGCCCCGCGGGGCCGACGCACCGGAGCGCTCCCCGTCCGGCCCGGCTCACGCCCGGGCACGCTCGCCCCCGGACGCGGCTCGTACACCCTCACCCGCAGCAGCCCGAGCACCGCGACGGCCACCGCGCCCGCCAGCCACAGCACCGCCGACCCACTCGCCCACCCGGTGTGCGACAGCACCCCCGTGAGCACGCCGGAGAACGCCCCGGCGCCGATGACCACCGCCGCACCCTGGGACGTGAGGCCGAGCCGACGCAGCCGGTGGGTGAGGTGATCAGGCCCGCCGCGCAGCACGCGCCGGCCGGCCAGCCGGCGCGAGAGGAGGACGAGGACGGCGTCGGCGCTCACGATCGCGGTGAGCGCGAACAGCACCCCCGCACTGGCCCCGGGCTCGTGCGCCGCCCGGGTGAACACCGCCGCACCGGCGAGCACGAAGCCCGCGAACAGCGCCCCGGACGCGCCGAGCGCGATCCGCGCGGGATGCCAGTTGTGCAGCAGGAAGCCGGTCAGCGCGGCGGCCAGCACGCTCAGCAGCACCGCGACCCCGTCCATCACCTCCGCCGCCGCGCACAGGCCGACGCCGAAGGCGGTCACGACGCCGACCGTGCCGGCCACCCCGTCGGCGTGGTCGAGCCCCCGGAACGCCGCGGCGACCAGGGCGATCCAGCCGACCGCCAGCGCCCCGGCGACCGGCCCCGTCTCCTCGTACGGCACCACGCACGCCGCCGCCACGGCCGTACCGACGGCCACCCACCGCCGGCGCAGCCGCCACACGTCGGCCGCCAGGCCGAGCGCCCCGACGGCGACCCCGGCGACGAGCAGCCGGCCGGCCCACGAGCCGAGGGGCACGACACCCGTCCAGCCCCCGACCCCCGCGACCAGCCCGGTGACGAGGACGACGGCCAGGCCCCCGATCAGGGGGACCGGCCGTTGCCGGCGCCGGTCGACGAGAGCGAGGCGCAGGGCGAGCGCCCCCAGCACCGCGGTGAACAGGGCGGCGAGGAGGAAGGAGGCGGTGGCGGCGGCGATCCCGTAGAGCACGGCCCTAAACTAAGCCGAATATCACGATTTGCGACGAACGGCCTGCCCGGATCGGCGTGGCGGCGGCACCCGACCTCGCCCGCCCCGGTCAGGGTTGCCTCAGCGACGCAGATCACCGCGGTCCTGGCTACAGTGCGGCAGGAGATGCGGGTAGTCTCAGACGGACTGGGTAAGTTACCGCTTAGTAATTTCGACATCCCCTCAGCAGAACCGCTGCGGAATTGCCTCGCAGGCCCGAGGAGCCCTCATGCAACTCGCCGCGATCATCGTGTCGCTGGTGCTGACCGTGGTCGGCGTGGCGCTGCTCGCGCGCGCCATCGGTCAGTTCGTCCGGTACTTCAAACTGGGCCAGCCCGTACCCGCCGGCACCCGGACCGACAACCCCTACCAGCGCAGTGTGACGCTGGTGAGGGAGTTCCTCGGCCACACCCGCATGAACCGGTGGGGCATCGTCGGCATCGCCCACTGGTTCGTGGCGATCGGCTTCCTGACGCTGCCGCCGACGATCATCACCGCCTACGGCCAGCTCTTCCAGGCCGACTGGACGCTCCCCGTCCTCGGGGGCTTCCTGCCGTACGAGCTGTACATCGAGTTCATCAGCGCGATGACGACCCTCGGCATCCTCGCCCTGATGGTCGTCCGCCTGCTGAGCCTGCCCTCGCGGCCGGGCCGCAAGTCGCGGTTCGCGGGCTCGAAGATGGGCCAGGCGTACTTCGTCGAGTACGTCATCCTCACCATCGGCCTCGCCATCTACGTGCTGCGCGGCCTGGAGGGTGCCCTGCACCACGTGGACCACTACGAGGCGGCGTACTTCGCCTCGTACCCGCTGGTCCTGGCGTTCAAGGGCCTGAGCGTGGCGGCGCTGCAGAACCTGGTCTACCTCTTCGCCATGATCAAGCTGGGCACGACCATGATCTGGATGATCACGGTCAGCCTGAACACCAACATGGGTGTGGCCTGGCACCGCTTCCTGGCGTTCCCGAACATCTGGTTCAAGCGCAACGCCACGGGTGAGACCGCG
>NZ_BMWA01000068.1:2500-5214 GCF_014650995.1 Streptomyces viridiviolaceus | reverse complement strand
AACACAGTGGACGCGAGCAACTGAGGACAAGCCCTCGGCCTATTAGTACCAGTCACCTCCACACCTCACGGTGCTTCCAGATCTGGCCTATCAACCCAGTCGTCTACTGGGAGCCTTACCCCATCAAGTGGGTGGGAGTCCTCATCTCGAAGCAGGCTTCCCGCTTAGATGCTTTCAGCGGTTATCCCTCCCGAACGTAGCCAACCAGCCATGCCCTTGGCAGAACAACTGGCACACCAGAGGTTCGTCCGTCCCGGTCCTCTCGTACTAGGGACAGCCCTTCTCAAGACTCCTACGCGCACAGCGGATAGGGACCGAACTGTCTCACGACGTTCTAAACCCAGCTCGCGTACCGCTTTAATGGGCGAACAGCCCAACCCTTGGGACCGACTCCAGCCCCAGGATGCGACGAGCCGACATCGAGGTGCCAAACCATCCCGTCGATATGGACTCTTGGGGAAGATCAGCCTGTTATCCCCGGGGTACCTTTTATCCGTTGAGCGACGGCGCTTCCACAAGCCACCGCCGGATCACTAGTCCCGACTTTCGTCCCTGCTCGACCCGTCGGTCTCACAGTCAAGCTCCCTTGTGCACTTACACTCAACACCTGATTGCCAACCAGGCTGAGGGAACCTTTGGGCGCCTCCGTTACCCTTTAGGAGGCAACCGCCCCAGTTAAACTACCCATCAGACACTGTCCCTGATCCGGATCACGGACCCAGGTTAGACATCCAGCACGACCAGACTGGTATTTCAACGACGACTCCACAAACACTGGCGTGCCTGCTTCACAGTCTCCCAGCTATCCTACACAAGCCGAACCGAACACCAATATCAAACTGTAGTAAAGGTCCCGGGGTCTTTCCGTCCTGCTGCGCGAAACGAGCATCTTTACTCGTAGTGCAATTTCACCGGGCCTATGGTTGAGACAGTCGAGAAGTCGTTACGCCATTCGTGCAGGTCGGAACTTACCCGACAAGGAATTTCGCTACCTTAGGATGGTTATAGTTACCACCGCCGTTTACTGGCGCTTAAGTTCTCAGCTTCGCCTGGACGAATCCAAGCTAACCGGTCCCCTTAACGTTCCAGCACCGGGCAGGCGTCAGTCCGTATACATCGCCTTACGGCTTCGCACGGACCTGTGTTTTTAGTAAACAGTCGCTTCTCGCTGGTCTCTGCGGCCACCCCCAGCTCAGAGTGCAAGACTCATCACCAGGTGTGGCCCCCCTTCTCCCGAAGTTACGGGGGCATTTTGCCGAGTTCCTTAACCATAGTTCACCCGAACGCCTCGGTATTCTCTACCTGACCACCTGAGTCGGTTTAGGGTACGGGCCGCCATGAAACTCGCTAGAGGCTTTTCTCGACAGCATAGGATCATCCACTTCACCACAATCGGCTCGGCATCAGGTCTCAGCCACAAGGTGTGCGGATTTACCTACACACCGGCCTACACCCTTACCCCGGGACAACCACCGCCCGGGATGGACTACCTTCCTGCGTCACCCCATCACTCACCTACTAACCGCTTGGTTCAGCGGCTCCACCACTCCCCTTCACCCGAAGGATCCAGGGCGGCTTCACGGCCTTAGCATCACGATGCTCGATGTTTGACGCTTCACAGCGGGTACCGGAATATCAACCGGTTATCCATCGACTACGCCTGTCGGCCTCGCCTTAGGTCCCGACTTACCCTGGGCAGATCAGCTTGACCCAGGAACCCTTAGTCAATCGGCGCAAACGTTTCTCACGTTTGTATCGCTACTCATGCCTGCATTCTCACTCGTCAACCGTCCACAACTACCTTCCGGTGCTGCTTCACCCGGCAGACGACGCTCCCCTACCCATCACAGCAGGCGTTGGCCCATATGCTGCAATGACACGACTTCGGCGGTACGCTTGAGCCCCGCTACATTGTCGGCGCGGAATCACTAGACCAGTGAGCTATTACGCACTCTTTCAAGGGTGGCTGCTTCTAAGCCAACCTCCTGGTTGTCTCTGCGACTCCACATCCTTTCCCACTTAGCGTACGCTTAGGGGCCTTAGTCGATGCTCTGGGCTGTTTCCCTCTCGACCATGGAGCTTATCCCCCACAGTCTCACTGCCGCGCTCTCACTTACCGGCATTCGGAGTTTGGCTAAGGTCAGTAACCCGGTAGGGCCCATCGCCTATCCAGTGCTCTACCTCCGGCAAGAAACACACGACGCTGCACCTAAATGCATTTCGGGGAGAACCAGCTATCACGGAGTTTGATTGGCCTTTCACCCCTAACCACAGGTCATCCCCCAGGTTTTCAACCCTGGTGGGTTCGGTCCTCCACGAAGTCTTACCTCCGCTTCAACCTGCCCATGGCTAGATCACTCCGCTTCGGGTCTTGAGCGTGCTACTGAAACGCCCTATTCGGACTCGCTTTCGCTACGGCTACCCCACCCGGGTTAACCTCGCAACACACCGCAAACTCGCAGGCTCATTCTTCAAAAGGCACGCAGTCACGAGACACGTGCAAGCACGCATCCGACGCTCCCACGGCTTGTAGGCACACGGTTTCAGGTACTATTTCACTCCCCTCCCGGGGTACTTTTCACCATTCCCTCACGGTACTATCCGCTATCGGTCACCAGGGAATATTTAGGCTTAGCGGGTGGTCCCGCCAGATTCACACGGGATTTCTCGGGCCCCGTGCTACTTGGGTGTCTCTCAAACGAGCCGCTGACGTT
>NZ_BMWA01000067.1 GCF_014650995.1 Streptomyces viridiviolaceus | reverse complement strand
CTGACCGACGCCGCCGGCCTGCAGCGCGGCCGGCTCACCGGCATCGTCCTGACGGCCGGGGACCTGGTGGACGCCGGCCAGGTCGCCGAGCAGATCAGCCTCGACACCGCCCGCGAGGCCCGGCTGGTGGCGGAGACGGCCGTCGACCGGGTCCGCGACAAGTTCGGGCCCGGCGTCATCGGCCCCGCCGCCGTCTTCCGCCGCGCCTGCTGACCACCCTCACCCTGACCAGGCGGGATGAGAGGGGGATCCCCGCCGGCCGGGCCGGCGGAGACCGTCACCAGGACCCCGCCTCTCCGCCGCCCGGCCGGCAGCGCCCCTGCCCCGGCACCCAAGCCCGGGGGAGAGGACTTCCGGCCGGCCGTGGCGGGCTGCCCGTACGATGCTCGCGTGACAGTGCGCCGCACCCTTGGCACCGGCCCCCAGGCCCCCGCGCAGATCCGCGCCGCCCAGGCCGACCTGCTCGGCTCCCTGCCCGCGGTCGGCCTCCCCGACGTCGGCGCGCTGCGGGCCCGTGGAGTGCTCGGGCCGCACCCGGCGCAGGCACCGGCCCCGCGGCGGATCCTGGGAGCCGGCGGCCGCGCCGGCACCGAACCGCCCCACCTCACCGCCTGACCCGGGGAGGCCCTCACCGTCCGCGGGGGCCGCCGACGCCTTCCTCCGCGCCCCTCCCCGGCCCCGGCACCGCCGGCAGGCGGTGCTCCGGATCCCGGCCCGGACCGGGTGCTCGTCCAGGCCTGCGGGTCAGCCCCTGATGAGGGTGCAGAGCACGGCCAGGCCAGGACCAGGAGAGGCGGGCCGACGAGAACGAGGCGGATGAGCCGGGTGCAGACCGGGCAGCCGGTGCCCGGGTGCTCGTGGTCGTGGGTCCACCTGGCCATACCCGCAGCGTCCCACCAGCCCCCATGCCCCCGGGCCCCCACGCCCCCACGCCCCCGGGCCCGTGGGCCGCCGTCCCCGGCCCGGCCGCGGCGGCCGAAGACCCGGCGGCGTTCAGCGCGCAGTCACCCAGCCCGGCGTCCAGGTCCCGGCGGCGTCGTGGCCGGACGCTGCGGCGCCGAGATGGGCGCGCAGGGTGGCCAGCGCGGGGTGGGGATGGTCGCGGTGCCACAGGAGCGAGTGCGGGTAGACCGGCGTCGGGCCGGTCACCGGGATACGGCGCAGGCCGTGGCCGGCGGGCCAGACCAGGCGGGTCTGCTCGCCCATGAAGGTGGCCAGCGCCGGGGTGTCGGCGACGGTGTCGAGCAGCGCGTCGGAGCCGAAGTTGGGGCCGGTCGCCTCGATGGTGAGGCCGAACTCGGCGGCGAGGCCGTCGTAGTAGGCGGCCCACTCGGTACCGGGGACGAGGCCGGGCATCCAGATCCGGTGCCCGGCGAGCTCAGCGAGGGTCACCGACCGGGCGGACGCCAGCGCGTGGGCGGGGCCGGTGAGCAGCTGGAGCGGCTCGTCGAGCACCCGGACCGACTCGATGTCCTCGGGCAGGGGCCGGCCGGGCATGCCGACGGCGCGGAAGGACGCGTCGATCGCGCCGGACCGGACGGCGGCGACAGCCGTGTCGATGCCGAACAGCATCATCACGTCGAGCTCGATCTCCGGGTGCGCGCGGTGGAAGCCGCGCATCAGACCCGACGGCGCGCCGCGCGAGGCGATCACGTCCACGCGCAGCGGACGCCGGCCGGTGCGCACGGATGCGGCCGCCCGCTCGGCGACGCGCAGCAGCTCCCGCGCGTGCGGCAGGAACGCCTGCCCGTCGATGGTGAGCTCGGCGCCGCGCGCGGTGCGGGTGAACAGCCGCACACCCAGGCTGCGCTCCAGCGCGGCGATGCGCTTGGAGACGGCCTGCTGGGTGAGGGCCAGCTCGGCGGCGGCCCCCTGGAACTGCCCCGCGTCGGCGGCGGCGACGAAGGTCCGGACGGTGTCGAGGTCCATGCCGGCACCCTAGGGCCACAACCGTTGGTTGTGGCCGGGTGGTCCTGCGGTTGTTTGATCCCGGTCGGGGTGCTCGCTTGGATGCTTTCTGATCGCGGACCGGGATGCCTGCGATCGCGGACCGGCTGTGCGGCTGAGCGGGGGAGGAGCATCAGGCATGAGGAGCGGGCAGCGGCCCGGACACCGGCTGGGGCAGCGGCCCGGACACGGGCTGGGGCGGCGGTTCGGCTGGCTGTGGGCGGCGTACGGGACCAGCGAGCTCGGCACCTGGCTGGCCTTCGGCGCCTTCCCGCTGATCGCCGTCCAGGTGCTGCACGCCGGACCCGCCGAGGTCGCCGCGCTCGCCTCGGCGGGCACGGCGGCGGGCGCGGCCGCGGCGCTGCCGCTCGGCCCCTGGGTGGAGTTCCGCCGGAAACGGCCCGTGCTGATCGCGATGGACCTGGTGCGGGCCGCGGCGCTGCTGACCGTCCCCGCCGCCTTCGCGCTCGGCGCGCTCACCTTCCTGCAGCTCCTGCTGGTCTCGGTCGTCGTCGCGGCCGCCGACATCACCTTCCGCGCCGCCGGCGGCGCCTACCTGAAGACGCTGGTGCCGGCCGGGGACCTGCTCGCCGCAGGCGCCCGGCTGGAGTCCACGGCCTGGACGGCCACGGTCGTCGGACCGCCGCTGGGCGGCGCGGCGACCGGGCTCCTCGGCCCGGTGGCGACGGTGGCGGCCGACGCGGTCAGCTACCTGCTGTCGGCCCTGGGCATCCGCGCGACGGGCGGCCACGAACCGCGGCCCGGGCGCCGCCCGGCCGCCCGCATGCGGGCGGCCGACCTGCTCGACGGCTGGCGCTACATCCTGGCCGACGCCACGCTGCGCCCGCTGCTGCTCAACACCGCCTTGTTCAACAGCCTGCTGATGGCCACCCAGCCGCTGCTGGCCGTCCTGATGCTCGGCCCGCTCCAATTCGCGCCATGGCAGTACGGCCTGGCCTTCGCCGCCCCCTCGGTCGGCGGGCTGCTCGGCTCCAGACTGGCCCGGCCGCTCGTCGCCCGGTTCGGGCAGCACCAGGTCCTGGTCACGGCCGGCGCGCTGCGCGCGCTCTGGCCCCTGGGCCTGGCCTTCCCGGGGCCGGGCACCGCAGGTCTGCTGCTGGTGACGGGCGTCGAACTCGGGCTCATCCTGTGCTGCGGCATCTTCAACCCCGTCTGCGCCACCTGCCGCCTGGAACGCACCGCGACCGACCGGGTCACCCGCACGCTGACCGCCTGGGCGGTGACGACCAGGACCGCCACCGCGCTCCTGACGGCCCTCTGGGGCGTACTGGGCAGCCTGCTCGGCCCCCGTACGGCCATCGGCCTGGCCGGCGCGCTGCTGCTGGCGACCCCGCTGCTGCTGCCCCGCCGCACGCCGGCACCACCCCCGGAACCGGCACCGGGCCGCCCCTGACAGGCCGCCCCGGCCGTCAAGGTGCGGCCCGGCGCGGCCCTTTCCGCTGCGCCGCTGCGGGCGCCGGACTCCACGACGCCCGCAGCCGCGCGGCGGCTGCGGGCCGGCTCACCGGCACCCGGCGGGCCGTACTCGTCAGGGGACGCGCCATACGTTGTCGAACGCCGCCTGCTCGATGGTGCGCCGTTGCCGTTCGCCCTCCAGCTCCAGCAGCGCGTCGCCGACGGCGGCCAGGACGAGCGTCACCGAGTCGTCGGCTGCCTCGACGGGCCCGGCCGCCTGGTCGTTGTGGACGCCCACCCCTTCCGCGAGGCTCACCAGGACCGGGTCGGCGCGGGACCACAGCTCGGCCGCCCGGCGGCGGGCGGGCGAATCCGCCGGGACCGGCTCACCGGCTGCGAAGGGGCGCCCGCGACGGCGCCGCCGGGTGAGCGAGCCCTCCTCCTCCAGGGCCGCGACGTACGCCGCGGCCAGCGCATCGCCTCTGCGCCACAGCCAGTCACCGACCGGCTCGTACGGCGCCTGCCGCTTCAACGAGGCGTAAGCCTGCGCCAGGAGCCGGTCGGCCGGGGCGGCAACACCCGCGCCGGGCACGATGCGGTCCGCGCGCAGAGCGAGTGCACCGGCCCCGAGCAGGTCGACGAGCTCGGCCCCGGCCAGCGCCAGCGACAGGTCGCCGGAACTCACGGCCCGGCCGCGGTCCTCGTCCAGGACGACCAGGAGAAGGTTTCGTGCGGTGGTCATGAAGGACCTCACATCGTGCGGACCGGGCGAGCCGGCCGCCTGCGGCCGGAACCGAAGTGAACCCCCAGCCTACGGCCTGCCTCCGCACGACCAGAAGTCGTGCACTCCCGGCACGTGACGCCCGGCAGCCCGTCGACGGGCGGGGAACAGGCCGCCCGGCGCCGGGCTGCCGGGCGCGCTCCGCCCGAGCGGCCGTCGCACCCCTGGGCGGCCGGACCGCCGCGGGAGGCGGCAGGCCCGGCTGCTGAGCCGGAGCGGTTTCTGCCCGTCGGCTGCCGGCGCGCACGATCCTGTCCGCCGAGCAAAAGACTGCTCGTGCGCCCGGCCCCCGGCCGGCACCACCGTGACCGCTCCTCCTCCCGCCGCGTCCCAGCTCGGGGTGCGGCCGCCGCGGCCGTGCTCTCCGGCGCTCCGGCACGGCCTCGCTGCCGTGCCGCAGCTGCGTTCCCCGCGCCCCGGCGCATCGCCGACGGAGGTGTTCACCGCCTGCGCCGCGGGCCACGGCCGCGTCCCCGTACGGGCAGTGACCGGCACCGCCGTGGGCCCCCTGGCCGTGCCGCAGCGCGCGGTGGCAGCCTGGACGTGGGGGCAGCCGGAAGAGGGACCTGCCCACAGGGCCCCTCGGCTCCGGAGGGAGGGCGAGGGTGTCAGCACGACCGTCCTATGAGGAATGGGTGGCGGGCCTGGTCCATGACGCCACGGCCGCACCGTCGCTGCACAACGCGCAGCCGTGGCGGTTCCGCTACTTCCAGGGCAGCCGCACCTTCCACCTGCGCGCGCAGATGGAGCGCGCCGTGACGCACACCGACCCCCATGGCCGGGCCCTGCACATCGGCTGCGGCGCCGCTCTGATGAACCTGCGGGTCGCGGCCGTGCACGGCGGCTGGCATCCGCAGACCCGCCTGCTGCCCGACCCGCGGGATGCCGAGCTGCTCGCCTGCGTGCAGCTGACCGCCCTGGGCGGCACGAGCGGGCTCGGCGTGCTGTATCCGGCCGTTCACCGGCGGCACACGAGCCGGTACCCGTTCGAGGAAACGGAAATACCCGAAGCCGTACAGACCGCGCTGGCAGACGCCGCCCGCGACGAAGGAGCCTCGCTGACCTTCCCCACCGGGTGGCATCTGGACGAAGTGCTGGAGCTGGCCCGGGAGGCCGAGGCCCGCACCGTCACCGACCCCGGCAGGACCAGGGACCTGGCGCAGTGGACCCACGGCGGCATCCCGTTCTCGGACACGGAGACCGAAGGAGTCCCGCTGTACGCCTTCGGCCCGCGCAAGCTCGGCGGGCGGGCACCGATGCGCGACTTCGCCGGCGATCGGCCGGTGGCAGGCCGCACCGCCGCCGAGTTCGAGCACCACCCTCACCTGGCCCTGCTCAGCACGGAGGGCGACCGTCCGCAGGACTGGCTGCGCGCCGGCCAGGCGATGGAACGCGTCCTGCTGCTGGCCACCCTGCACGGGCTGGCCGGCTCCTTCGCCACCCAGGCCCTGGAATGGGCCGACCTGCGCTGGCCCCTGCGCGACCCGGTGACCGGCACCGGGCAGGTGCAGATGGTCCTGCGCCTCGGGTACGGGCCCCCGGGCCCCGCGACCCCCCGGCGGCCGGTCCTGGAGGTGCTGGACATCGAGCAGGGGACACCGAACTCGTGAGACGGTCGCCACCGGATGCGCAGCGCACCGACGGCCGTGGCGGGCCCGTGACCGAGGACCCGGCGGCCGTGCCGGGCCCGGTCACGGGCGCCCGGCGCGGTATCCGGCCGGCCTGGCCGCCCGGATACCGCGCCGCCGTGAGCCGGTCCGCCCGCCCGGCGGGCGGAACGCCCCCGGCCGGTTTGCCACCGGGTCGCGGCGCCCGGGCAGATCCCACAGCGCCCCGGCCCGCAGCCGCCGCGCCACGTCCGTTCAGCACCGGCCGGCGGCCCCGCCGGGGCCGCCGGCCGGGCAGGTCCGCCGCCCTCGTCAACCGGCTGACGGCTGTGGGCGGGCACCGTGGGTCCGTCCCGGCGGCTCGCCCACCACCATGCGGTCATGCGCCCAAGCGCTCGCCTCGGCCGTGCCGGGAGGTCCGGGGGAGCCCTGGCATCACTTTCGCCAGAACAGATGGTGCGTCACGCCGCTGGGGCTGGGCACGACCTCGAGGTGGAACCGGTCGAGCAGCTCGTCGGGCGATTCCCACAGGCG
>NZ_BMWA01000066.1 GCF_014650995.1 Streptomyces viridiviolaceus | reverse complement strand
GTCTCTTCCCCACGATCAGAGCAACGAGCGGACAAGCTGACAGTCACATGATCAATAGCTTTTGTTAGGGCCAGTTAGCGCTTTGGTATCCGTTTGACCCGTTTGGGTTTGGTGGCGCCAACGAGGGTGATGCGCCACGGTGGGTGGGCGGTCTGCAGTCCGGTGGGCGGCGCGTTTGAGTCGCCAGTTGGCGACTTTGCGTTTGATGACGCGGGGGTAGGCCCGGCTGCGTCGCGGTGGCAGGAGGCGTTCGAGGAGTTCAGCGTGGGCTGCTTTGACCGCGCGGGCGAGTCTGCCGGGGGGAAAACGCCGCCTGGCCGGTGACCTGGCGGCGCACGACGCGCAGTGAGCGGCTGAAGGAGATCCGGTCGGGATCCTGGTCGGCTTGTCGTGCGGCCTGGTGCATCAGGTGCCGGATGGCATGGTGGACGAGCAGGAAGCCGTAGAGTTCCTGCTCGGCTCCCTCCGGGTGTTGTGAACGCAGTACCAGGTGTGGGCCGCCGAGGTGGGTCTTGATTTCGTCGAGGGTGGACTCGAACTCCCATCGCTGGGCGTAGAGGGCCGCCAGTTCCGCGGCCGGGGCCTGGTCCGGGTCGAGGATCGTGGTGATGAGCCGGTAGACGCCCTCGTGGCCGATCCGACCACGTCCTCGACATCGTCTGGGTCGGATAGCCGCCTCTCCGTGGCAAGGGCCTGCCGAGAACAGCAGCTCATTGTGCAGCCCCTTCCGGCCTGTTGTGCATGGCAGGTCCAGCAAGGAGCCAGTGGTTGCCCGACGGCTCCTGGGTAACGCAGGGCGGTCGAAGGAAAACGATCTTCTTCTAAGGTAAACCTAGGGGCAGAACGAAGGTCCTGAGACGGAAAGAGCCAGGACGTGGCCCGCTGCCTGAGCGTCGTCCCGCAACTGCCCGCTTGAGTGGTGGGCGGGCGTCCCGGCCCTCCTCAAGCGGTGGATCGATGTTGAGAGACTCCACCTATGGGATCTTGGGGAACCTTGGGGCCGGCGCTGTTGTCTCTCGCAGGGGTTGCGCTCGGCGCGGGCGGGTCGCTGTTTGGTCAGTACCTCGTCTCGCGTGCGAGCACTCGACAGCTTGAAGTCCAGGAATCAGCCGCTCACCGGGCAGAGCTCAAGGATGCGGTTCTGAAGTTCGTGAGGATTGCGTTGCAGGTGGAGAAGGTGGCGCTCACACGCTCGGAGGCTGGCGGCCCCGCGGCCGATTCCGAGCTCGGCCAGCTCGTTGATGATCTGTGGCTTGCTCAGGCCGAGATCGACCTGGCGGCCAGAAGCGAGCCATTGCGGGGCGCTACCTATCGTTATGCGTTCCGCCTTGCTGAGGCGGCCCGAGGGGAGATAGCCGACGCGTCGGCGCTGCGCGGGCCGCAGGTACGGTTCATGGACGCTGCGTATGGCGACATGTGGCCCGGTCAGCGACGGGCGGATGGGGACCTCAGCTCAACTCGGTGAGACGATCTTGCTGTGGCTGGTGTGATCACGGCGTCGGAGCCGTTCTGGATAGCCCCGTTCAGCGGGCTGAGTCGACGTCGGTTCGACACGCTGATCACCGCGTTGCTGCGTGAAAGAGCGGACCCGGTCCGCAAGGGCCGACCCTGGACCCTGCCGCGGGAGGATCGGGTCCTGCTGTTCGCCGCGTACTGGCGCACGAACCTCACCCTGCGCCAGCTCGCCCCGCTGTTCGGGATCTCGAAGTCCGCAGCCGACCGCATTATCGACCACCTTGGGCCCTCGCTCGGCCTGCAGCCACGCAAGCGGTTCCGCAAGGACACGGTGCTGATCGTCGACGGCACGCTGGTGCCCATGCGGGACCACTGCATCGCCGAGCAGTCGAAGAACTTTCGGTACTCCACCAACCACCAGGTCATCATCGATGCCGACACCCGGCTCGTCGTCGCGGTGGGCTGGCCGGTGCCCGGCAACTGCCACTCATCGAGCCGACATCACTCGTGCCCACCGACGACTCGGATCCCTTCCGCACGGACGCAAGCAGTCAGTGAACATCGATTCGACCACAGAGGTCCCGCGGCGTTGGCGCACTGCCCAGCCCAGCCAATGCCTGGAGCTTGTCGGTCGTGAGCTTCCCGCGACGCATTTCGGTGTTGAACGGGAAGACCGCCGCGAGTGTGATGTGTTCTCTCATGCCCAGTGCTGGAGCGGGCACCGGCCGGACCGTACAGGGCGCTGCAGTGTTCAGTTGTCTGCTCCGGCTTGGGTGTGGCGGCCTGCGGGCTGGGCCCCGTGCCAGTCCAGACACACAACGGTGGCGTCGTCTTGAAGGTGTCCGTCGCAGGCTTCGGTGACCGCTTGGGTCAGGGTCCGGACCACCTCGCGGGGGTGTTCGCAGGCGGTGTTGCGGATCACGTCGGGCAGGTCGACGGCTTCCGCTTGGCGTTCTTGCATGCCGTCGGTGTAGAGCACCAGGCGGTCGCCCGGATGCAGGGCGAGGCTCTGGATTCGGTAGGGACCGGGTGCGTGGACGCCGAAGGGCAGGTCGGCGTGCAGGCGTACTTCTTCGACGGTGCCCTCGCGCAGGCGCAGGGGCCAGGGGTGGCCGGCGTTGACGAGCTGTGCGCCGGACCCGTCCAGCGCGATGCGCAGGAGCTGGCCGGTGGCGAGGGTGTCTCGGCCGTGGTCGAGCAGGGCCTGATTGGTCTGGCGGGCTTGTTCGGCCAGGTCCTGCTCGGTGCGGCGGGCGCTGCGGGAGGCATTGACCAGGAGAGTGGCCATGAGGGAGGCGTCGACGTCATGGCCCATGGCATCGGTGATGGACAGGTGCACGGTGTCATGGTCGAGGCTGTAGTCGTAGGAGTCCCCGGCGACACTGTCGGCCGGGACCAGGGCGCAGGCGAGGGTGAACTGGGCTGCCTCGCAGGAGGGCGCCAGGGGCAGGAGCTGGCGCTGGATCTCGGCGGCGAGGGTGAGCGGGGTGGTGCGCTGGCCCCAGTGGTAGAGGTCGGTGAAGCGGCGGTCGGTGACGATGAGGTACGCCAGCGCGTGCGCGGCCGCCTCGACCTGCTCCAGCACTTCCGGCGTGGCATGGGGCAAGAACAGCTCCAGCAGGCCGATGGTGTCGCCCCGGTTGGTGACCGGGGCGATCACCCGCTGCCCGTGTCCGCTGTCGGGGGCCTGCTCCAGCTTCTGGGTACGCAGGACCTTGTCATAGATGCTTCCGGTCAGAGGAATCTGGTCGGCGCGCCGTCCCTGCTGGGTGGCGGCCTCTTCACTGATCCGCACCACCTTCCGGCCAACGATGTCGACCAGCAGGAAGGTCACATACTGTGCGCTGAACCGGTCTCGCAGATTGTGCGCGACCATGTCCAAGGACGCCACCGGCGCCGCGTTCTCGGCTGCGGCCAGAAGCTCGGCCAGCCCGATCCGATCATTCACGATCACCGTCTCCCAGCGTGTTCTTGCGCGCGCCTGCCTGGCCCCGTACAACCATCCTCACGCGACCTGCCAGCTCTTTCACCTTGCGTGACGGCCGTCGCGGACAGTGATTCTCATAAATGAGAGACCGCGGACCCCCACCGGACAATCCGGTTTGCCCCTGATCTTCGTTCTCATAACCTCTCGCAGAACAGCTTTCGCACAAAGCCCCTCGCGATAGGTTCTGCGACATGCCAGAACTCGCCGAACCGGTCGCCGCCGTCGAGCAGTTCGACTGCCCCCACGTGTGAGGTGCCCGCCGGAAGCACCTGCCCCCACCCGCGGCGGCAAGGTCGCCCCGAAGTACCACACCCCGCGCTTCATGCTCGTCCACAGCTCCGCGCCGAGCTCGAAGTCCGCACCCCCGCCAACCGCGGGCCCGGACGGGCGTAGGAGACGGGACCGGCAATCGACGCCGCGGTGCCCGAGGCCGCGACGAAGCCCACGAGGGTGGGTTACGCCCGGTGCAGTACCGCCCAGTAGGAACTCCAAAGCCAGCTCGAGGCCCTGGCGGAAGCCGGATGTGACCCGGTCTTCTCCGAGAAGATCAGCGCCCGGGTCAAGGTCCGGCCGGAGTTCGTCAAGGCGATGGACTTCGTCCGCACCATCAAGAAGGCCCCCCGCCAGCGGGTCATTTTGACGGTGCACGAGATGAAGCGCCTCGGCCGCGGCGACGCCGATCCGACCCGCCGACGGCTTGCGGACCGCTGGCGGGGCGGGCGGACCCGCCCCGCCGGAGGCTTGCGGTCCACCAGCGGGACGGGCGTTTGTGGGGTGCGGCCCTGACCCGGCGGTCGCCATGGGGCCCCTGTGTCGCCGGGGCGGGCGGGACCGGCGTCAGCCGCTGATGCGGTCCACGATGGCCTGCCATGCGTCGACCAGCTGCCGCCCGGTCGGGCAGTAGGTGAGCCGGCATTCCATGCAGGGCCGGCGGTGGGCGGTCAGGCGTAGGAAGGTGTCGTCACCCGGCCCGTCGTTGACGGCGGCCCGCTGCATGCGGGCGGGTCCGGAGCCGGCGTTCTCGTGCCGCCACTCGATACGCACGTCCGTCACGGCGCGCCCAGCTTCTCGTGGTGGTCGCACAGGGCGTTGAGTACGCGGGCCAGACGGCGGGCGTAGCCGAGTTCACCGCCGTACCGGGGGGACGCCTGGGCGCTCAGCTTGCCGCGGGCCTCTCCGATGCAGGCGAGCACGCAGTACCGGTTGACGCTGTCCTTCGGCAGCCTCGCGGCCGTGAGCTCCAGCTCGCGGATCAGGAGCTCTAGGTGGCCGCGCACCGTGGCGGTGAGGACGCCGATGTCGGTGTGCTCCGGGAGCGGGGCGGCGGTGGCGTCCGGGTTCACGAGGGCCGCGGTCGTCTCGCGCATCACCGCCAGGTCGACGGGGGCGGTGGTGCTGTCCTGTTGCGTGGCGTTCACTGGGGCACCGCCTGTCCGGCGCGGTGGCGGGGGCACGTGCACGGCGGGTACTGGTCGGTGAGCGGCAGCGGCGTCTCGGTGCCCTTGACGTTCAAGGTGCCGCGGACCTCAGTGACCGCCCCATCGGCATTGACCCGGTAGACGCGCAGGGTCATCTTGACACCGGGTTTTCTGCAGGCTGTAGCTTTCATGGTGTCGGCGCTCCCTCGTTGAGCGTTGGCCGCGCCCCGGGGCCGTTCGCCCGGCCGCCGGGGTCTATGGACGTCCGTAAACGGGTCACGCCGCGGCCCTCTGACTGCGGCACCCGCATGCGAAGACCTCCCACACGCGGTTGCTGCCACGGACCACGACGTGCCCAGCCGCGCGCAGGCCCTGTGGACGGCTCCGCAGTCGAAGCACGCCTCACCGTGCAGTCGGACGATGCTCACGCGCCCGTCGATGACCGTGGGCGCGGGCGGGAGTTCGTTCGGCATCCGCGGTTCCCGTCTGCTGGTTCCTACGCGCGCAACAGATGGTGGGGGCACGGGAAGGCCACAAGTACCCCAGCGAGGGGTAGCCGGGTACCCGGCTCAGATGGCGGCGCACCACTCCGCGAAGTTCGTGAGGGACTCCGAGTCGGCCCGCTTCAGCCGACGCAACTTGGCAGCGTCCTCCCGGACCCAGGGGTGCTCGCGGGTGTGCTGCGGTGCGATGTGCCGGGCCACCTTCAGGGATTCGAACGCCTCGTGAGCCAGTCCCGTCCACAACTGGGCGCGTGCCAGCTCGATGTAGAACCCGGAACGGCGCTCCCCGGGCAGGTCCTTGGGCGGCTTCCACTCACTCGCTATCTCGAGCGCGCGGCCGACGTGCTCGTCTCCGAGGCTAACGGCGACAGACACCTCATGGATGTTCACGGAGTCCGGGCCGAACGCGGTGCCGCAGTATACGCCTTCGGGGACCTGGTCGGCCAGCGTGCGGGCTTCGTCAAGGTGGTGGGCTGCGGCATCGGTGTCGTGGGCTCGGCCGGCGATGACCGCGGCCCGCATGTGGAGCGCGCCGCGGGCCGCGATCGACGAAGCTGCCACCGGGGCAGGCGTGGCATCCAGCGCCCGCTCCAGCTCGCGCAGGCCCGCCGTATGGGCGCGGGCGGCGAAGAAGGTCTCTGTGCGCACGTAGGCGACGGAGGCGGCCAGCACCGGATCACCGGTCTCGGGGACCGCCCACCGCATGAGTTCGACCAGGCGAGCGGACAGGTCCTGGGCGCCGAACTTGTAGGCGACGGCGTCAGCGGAGCGGTAGGCCCTGACCAGCAGGCCGGCGAGTTCGGCGCGGTCTTGGGCGGGGGCTGCATGGTAGGCGCGGGCGAGCTCGGTCAGCAGGTCCGGGAGCGCGCGGACGATCCGTGTGTACTGGGCTGCGACCCGCCACCGGGCGGCCTCTGCTACCGCCGTACGCAGCTGTCGCAGCGGACGGACTGGGCCGTCCTCCGGGACGTCGTAGGTGACGATTGCGGCAGAGAGCACGGGCAGCGCGTCGCGAACCCGCGTGTGGACAGAGGCGCGGTCGGACCGCAGGCGGCCGGGGTCGACACCAAGGGCATCAGCGATGGCCTCCAGGGTGGCGTCGGTGACGCCCCGCTCACCCGCTCGATCTTCCGGATGGTGCCGAGCGCCACACAGGCCGCGTCGGAGAGCTGCTGCTGCGACAACTTCGGCCGCATGACGCTGCGGTAGTAGGCGATCCGTCGGCCTACCCCGCCATCTGTGTGTGCGGGCATACTGGCTCCAGAGTTCGGCGCATCCCACTCCGAACAGTACTCGCGTCTGTACACTGCGTGGAACGACCCCACCAGCCGGACGGTTGATGGGGCCGCTTCATGCCGGTCAGCCGCCGACGATGCCGGTGAGCTCGGTGAGGCTGTCGATCCGCCAGTCCGCAGCCGCCACGACGTCGTCGGCGTCCGCCCACAGGTGCCCCCACGGGCCGCGCCGGAGATGCGCCGTACGCAGCCCTGCCGCCTTCGCGGGGAACACATCATTGGCAGGGTGGTCGCCGACATACAGGGTCGCGGTCGGGGCTGCCTGCGCCACCTCCAACACGCGCCGGAAAAACTCGGGCTGGGGCTTTGCGACGCCCCACTCCCCCGAGGTGACGATCAAATCCGCAGGGAGGTCCAGGCCGCGCAGCAACTCCCCAGCTCGCGGCGTCTGGTTCCCGGCGATGACCACGTGCACGCCCAGCTGCCGCAGAGCCGACAAAGCCGGGCGGACGTCGTCGTACAGGTCAGACTCGTCCAGGGCTTCACCGCGGCCGGCGGCTTCGCGGGCCCGATACTCGGCAACGAGGTCGACACCCGGGCGCGCCAGGCGTATAGCTTCGGCGTTGTCCTTACCCTGCGCGACGACGGCACCCACGAGCGCAGACAGGGTGTGGCGGGGAATGTCCAGCCAGTCGGCCCAGGACGCCCAGTAGCGGTCGTCTCGGGTGATCGTCTCGCCGACGTCGAACACGATGGTCTCAATCACGAGCGGAAGCCTAGGACCTGTCTGATAATTGATCTTGTGATGGGTCGCGGAGAGTTGACGGATGCGGCGTGGGAGCGGATATCGCCGCTGCTGCCAGGTGTTGACGGCCGGGGTCGTCCGTGGCGGGATCACCGACAGGTGATCAACGGGGTGCTGTGGCGATTGCGCACGGGTGCTCCGTGGCGTGATCTGCCAGAACGCTTCGGGCCGTGGCAGACGATCTATGAGCGGTTCGCCCGCTGGGAGGCGGACGGGACCTGGGCCCGTCTACTCGAGGAGGTCCAGGTCCACGACGACTCGATCGGAGCGGTGGAGTGGACCGTGTCGGTCGACTCCACGGTCAACCGTGCTCACCAGCACGCCGCCGGCGCCCGCAAAAAGGGGTACCGGCGGGGGACGAACTGGAAGATCCGGCACGCGCGGCGGCTGACCAGGCGCTCGGCCGGTCCCGCGGCGGGCTGACCACCAAGGTTCACCTGGCGTGCGACGGCCGGGGCCTGCCTCTGACCATCCTCGTCACGCCGGGCAACGTCAACGACTCCACTGCCTTCGATGCGGTCCTGGACGCACTGCGAGTACCCAGGACCGGCGTCGGGCGGCCGCGCCGCCGGCCCGACGCGGTCATCGCCGACAAGACATCCCACGCGGATAAGCGTCAAGCCGCCGCTGCTTGGAGCTCTGCTGGAGCCTGTGGGAAAGCGAT
>NZ_BMWA01000065.1 GCF_014650995.1 Streptomyces viridiviolaceus | reverse complement strand
ATCTGACTGGCGTTGACGCGCCAACCGCTGCGGGCGGACACCCCCCGGCACGTCCCCTTCTCGCCGTACGCGACTGCGGGTCCGCGCCACCGCGGGCAGCCGGGCTCGCCGAGCCGCGGGCAGTCGTGCCGCCTGGGGCGGCACGGGTGGGCGCGGGCGGCCTCCCGATAGCGCCGGGCCGCGCGACCCACCCCCGGCCCGCACCCACGCCGGGTACCGGGTGAACGCAGTGCTGCCCGGATCGGCCCGGGGTCACCGTGGTGGTGCCGTGGAGCCCCTCACCACCAGGCTGACCGGGATGTCGCCGCTCTCCGGGGCCCGGCCCTCCAGGACCGCCAGCAGGGCTCTCATGCCGCGTTCGCCGAACCGTTCCGCGTCCAGCCGGACCGTGGTGAGCTCCGGGTCGATGGCCGTGGCCAGGGCGAGGTCGTCCAGGCCCGTGACCGAGAGGTCGTCCGGGACGCGGAGCCCGGCACGGCGGGCCGCCTTGTACACGCCGGCCGCCAGCTGGTCGTCGTCGCAGACGACCGCCGTGGGCCGGGGGCCCGGGCCCGCGAGCGCGGCCTCGGCGGCCGTGACGGCGCCCTCGATGGAGATGGGGGAGTGGGCGGTGCGCAGGGTGGTGCCGGGGACCGTGCCCAGCCGTGCCGCCAGTTCCCGTGCGCGTACCTCGAAGGTCCAGGACGCGACGTCCGCCGCGAGGTGCAGGAAGCGGCGGTGGCCGAGGGACAGGAGGTGCTCCGCCACTTGGCGGATGCCGTCGGCGATGTCCAGATTGACCGTCGCGGCGCCCAGGCTGCCCTCCGGGTCGCTGTCCAGCATCACCAGCGGCAGCTGGTCGCCGCGGATCGCGGTGAGGGCGTCGGCGGCCATGGAGGAGGCGATGACGCCGTCCAGGGCCGCCTGGGCCGAGGCGAAGGGGTTCCTGGCCGGACCGATGCCCTCGGGCGAGGGGTAGAGGACCACGCCGAAGCCGTGCTCGGCGGCGACTCGGGTGGCGCCCGTGTAGACGCCCGCGAAGAACTCCGTGGTCAGCGCCGGGACGACGAGGAGCACCGTCCGGGTGCGGCCCAGGCGGAGATTGCGGGCGGCGAGGTTGGGGCGGTAGCCCAGCGTGCGCGCCGCCTCGCGGACGCGTTCCGCCGTGGTCTCCGACACCCGTCCGCGCCACTTGTCGCCGAGGACCAGGGAGACCGCGGCCTGGGAGACGCCGGCGGCCTGGGCGACGTCCCGGCTCGTGGGGCGGGTGCTGCCTCGTGCCACCGTTCGCCTGCTCTTTCGTCTGGACTCGTGGACAGCCGACATGGTACGTATGGCAGGAGAAGTTATACGTAAAACCTGTTCGGAGAAGAGGGGGTGGTGGGTGGTGGTCTCCGGGTATCTGGAGATTCTGCGGGCGAGGCACGCCGTCCGGCTGCTCGTCGGAACGCTCGTGGGACGGCTGCCCAATGCCACCGCCGCCATCGCGATCGTGCTGTTCGTGCGGGCCGAGGGCGGTTCGTACAGCCTGGCGGGGGCGCTGGCGGCCGTGTACGGGGTCGCCAACGCCGTGGGGCAGCCCGTGCTGGGCCGGCTCGTGGACCTGTACGGGCAGCCCCGTGTGCAGCTGCCCGGCGCCCTGCTGTCGGGGCTGGCCATGGGCGTCTTCGCGCTGGCCGGCATCGGGTCGCCGGTGCTCGCCTACGCGGCGGTGGCGGGCGCGGGGCTGTTCACGCCGCCCCTGGAGGGCGGGCTGCGGGCGCTGTGGCCGAGTGTGCTCCGGAAGGAGGACCAGGTGCACACGGCGTACGCCATGGACGCCGTGGTGCAGGAGGTCATGTTCACCGTCGGTCCGCTGCTCGTGACGGTGTGCGTGTCGCTGTGGTCGGCCCAGGCCGCCCTGCTCGTGCTGAACGTGGTGGGTGTGCTGGGCGCCCTGTCCGTGGTCGTGTCGCCGCCCTCGCGCGCGTGGCGGTCGGCGCCGCGCGAGGCACACTGGCTGGGCGCGCTGCGTTCGCCGGGGCTGCTGGCGCTCCTGGGTGCGTTCCTGTTCATCGGCATGGCGCTCGGCTCCATCACGGTGGCCGCCGTGCCGTACGCGGACGAGCACGGGGGCGATGCCGTCTACGGCTGGCTCATGGCCGCCCTGGGCCTGGGCGCGCTCGTCGGCGGGGCCGTCTACGGGGCCCGGCAGTGGGCCGGTGAGCCGGCCCGGCGACTGCGGGTGCTCGTGGCCCTTCTGGCGGTGTGTTATCTGCCGCTGACGCTGATGCCCGGCGCGTTCGCCATGGTGCTGCTGACCGTGGTCGCGGGTGTCTTCCTGGCGCCGGCCATCGCCTGCGCCTTCGTCCTGGTCGACCTGCACGCCCCGCGGGGCACGGTCACGGAGGCGTTCTCGTGGCTGGTGACCACGTTCACCGTGGGTGCGTCGGTGGGAACGGGCCTCGCGGGGCCGGTCGTCGAGGCGGGCGGGGCCCTGTGGGGGTTCGCCGTGCCCGGGGCGGCGGGGGCCGTGTCCCTGCTGGTGCTGGCGTGCACCGGACGGGTCCTCGCAGCTCCCGCCGGGGGGACGGTCGTTGCGGCTTCATCGGAAAATGATCCAAACCGTGCCGTCGAACCCCGTTTCAGTTCGGGGGATCGGGCGTAATGTTCAGTCATGGACCGCCGCATTTTCGGGCTGGAGAACGAGTACGGCGTCACGTGCACGTTCAGGGGACAGCGCCGCCTGTCGCCTGACGAGGTGGCGCGGTACCTCTTCCGCCGTGTCGTGTCATGGGGCCGCAGCAGCAATGTCTTTCTGCGCAACGGGGCCCGCCTCTATCTCGACGTGGGCTCACATCCGGAATACGCGACACCCGAATGTGACAATGTGATCGAACTCGTCACCCACGACAAGGCGGGCGAGCGCATTCTCGAAGGACTCCTGGTGGACGCCGAACGACGCCTGCACGAGGAGGGAATCGCAGGCGACGTCTACCTCTTCAAGAACAACACCGACTCGGCGGGCAACTCCTACGGCTGCCACGAGAACTATCTGGTGGCCCGGCACGGGGAGTTCTCCCGCCTCGCGGACATCCTGATCCCGTTCCTGGTGACGAGGCAGCTGCTGTGCGGTGCCGGCAAGGTGCTGCAGACGCCGCGCGGCGCCGTGTACTGCGTCAGTCAGCGGGCCGAGCACATCTGGGAAGGCGTCTCCTCGGCGACGACCCGTTCCCGGCCGATCATCAACACCCGCGACGAGCCGCACGCCGACGCCGAGCGCTACCGGCGCCTGCACGTCATCGTGGGCGACTCGAACATGTCCGAGACGACCATGCTGCTCAAGGTCGGCGCCACCGACCTGGTGCTGCGCATGATCGAGGCCGGCACGGTGATGCGCGACCTCACGCTGGAGAACCCGATCCGGGCGATCCGCGAGGTCAGCCATGACATCACCGGGCGGCGCAAGGTGCGCCTCGCCAGTGGCCGGGAGGCGTCCGCCCTGGAGGTGCAGCGGGAGTACTACGAGAAGGCCGTGGACTTCTGCGAGCGCCGCGGCATCCGCACCGGCACCGTCGAGCGGGTGCTGGAGCTGTGGGGCCGCACGCTGGACGCGATCGAGGCCGAGGACCTCGACCGCATCGACACCGAGATCGACTGGGTCATGAAGTACAAGCTCCTGGAGCGGTACCGGGCCAAGCACAACATGACCATGTCGCATCCGCGGGTCGCGCAGATAGACCTCGCCTACCACGACATCCACCGCCGTCGTGGCCTGTACTACCTGCTCGAGAAGAAGGGCCAAGCGGCCCGGGTCGCCAACGACTTGAAGATCTTCGAGGGCAAGTCCGTCCCGCCGCAGACCACTCGGGCCCGGCTGCGCGGCGACTTCATCCGGCGGGCCCAGGAACAGCGCCGGGACTTCACCGTCGACTGGGTCCACCTCAAGCTCAACGACCAGGCACAGCGCACGGTGTTGTGCAAGGACCCCTTCCGTTCGGTCGACGACCGGGTGGAGAAGCTGATCGCCGGTATGTGAGCCGGGCCGGCTGAGACACGCGTTTTCCGCACGAAAGGCCGGAACGCCACACGGGCGCCGTACGTTTTCCGTATGGCGCCCTTCTCACGCCGTAGAGTTGCGCGCACGCCAACACGCAAGATCGACCGACACCGATTACGAGGCTCCCACCGTGCGCCGACGCTCACTCCTCATCGCCGTACCCGCCGGACTGGTCACGCTTGCCGCATGCGGTGACGACTCCGGCTCGGGAAACGCCGGCGACACCGCATCACCCACGGCGCCGACCACGTCCGCCCCGCCGCCGAAGATCGTCGACGGTCCGCTGCCCGCCATCACGGCCGGGACGAAGTTCGGCGAGAAGCCGACCGTCGCCAAGGGCAGCGGTGAGCCGTCCAAGCAGCTCGCGGTGAAGACGGTCATCGCCGGGGGCGGCAGGACGGTGGCCGAGGGCGACTTCATCTCGGCGAACTACCTGGGCCAGATCTGGAGCAGTGCGAAGGTCTTCGACAACTCCTACGACCGCAAGACACCGCTGGTCATCCAGCTCTCCCAGGGCGGCATCATCGACGGCTGGCGGTACGCGCTCACGGGCAAGAAGACCGGCAGCCGCGTCCTGTTCTCCGTCCCGCCCGCCTGGGGGTACGGCGAGCAGGGCAACGAGCAGGCGGGCATCAAGGGCACCGACACGCTGGTGTTCGTGGTCGACATCCAGGACACCTTCAACGCCAAGAGCTCCGCGAAGGGCGAGGAGGTGCCGCAGGACGACGCCGAGCTGCCCACGGTCGGCACCAACACCGACGGCAAGGCACCCTCCATCAAGGTGCCCGACGCCCAGGCGCCGAAGAAGCTGGTGGCGAACTACGTCATCGAGGGCGACGGCGCCGAGGTCGGCGCCGAGGACAGCGTGCTCGTGCAGTACAAGGGCGTGGTGTGGGACGGCGGCAAGGAGTTCGACTCGACGTACGGCAGGAAGCAGCTGACGTCGTTCTCGCTGCAGCAGGTCGTCAAGGGCTGGTCACAGGGCCTGACCGGCAAGAAGGTCGGCAGCCGCGTCCTCATCGTCATCCCGCCGGACCTGGGCTACGGCGACAACCCGCCGCAGGGCAGCGGCATCGAGAAGGACTCCACCCTGGTCTTCTCGGTCGACATCCTGGCGAAGATGTGACGCCTCGAAGATGTAAGACTTGGCCCGTTGCCTTTCCGAGAGACAAGCAGGAGCTAGAGACGTGAGCATCGACAAGCCCGAGATCGACTTCCCGGGCGGCGAGCCCCCGGCGGACCTCGAGATCAAGGACATCTGGGAGGGCGACGGCCCGGTCGCGCAGGCCGGCCAGACCGTGACCGTGCACTACGTGGGCGTGGCCTTCAGCACGGGCGAGGAGTTCGACGCCAGCTGGAACCGCGGTACGCCGTTCCGCTTCCCGCTCGGTGGCGGCCGCGTCATCGCGGGCTGGGACCAGGGCGTGCAGGGCATGAAGGTCGGCGGCCGCCGCCAGCTGACCATCCCCGCCCACCTCGCCTACGGCAACCAGAGCCCGACCCCGGCGATCAAGCCCGGCGAGACCCTGATCTTCGTGGTCGACCTGCTCGGGGTCTGATCGGAGCCGATCACCTGGGGCCCATGCCTGTCCGGCATGGGCCCTCGGCTTTTGCCGCGGCACCGCGGAGCGGTACGGTCATCGATCGGAAGCACCATAGGGAAGGTGACGGGCGTCGATGGCCATTGCCAAGGCCGAGCGGCTGATGAACCTGGCGTTGTGTCTGCTCGGGACGCGGCGGCCACTCAGCAAGCGCGAGCTGCGCGAGTCGATCGAGGCCTACCTGGAAGCCGGGTCCGACGACTCCTTCAACCGCATGTTCGAGCGGGACAAGGACGACCTCAGGGAACTCGGCCTCGTGATCGAGACCGTGGAGAGCCTGGACGGCGAGGTCGGCTACCTGGCCCGCCGCGACAGCAACCGGCTCCCGCCCATCACCCTGGACGCCGAGGAGGCCGCCGCGCTCGGCCTCGCCGCCAAGGTGTGGCAGCAGGCCCGGCTGGCCGGCGCCGCGAGCGGTGCCCTGCAGAAGCTGCGCGCGGCCGGGCTGCCCGAGGACGTCGACCCGTACGAGGCACACGGTGCGCTGGAGCCCCGCATCCCCGTGCACGAGGCCGCCTTCGAGCCGCTGATGCTGGCCTGCCGCGACCGCCGTCCGGTCGCCTTCGAGTACCGCAAGGCCAACGCCGCCCAGCCCGAGCCCCGGAATGTCGAGCCGTGGGCGCTGGAGTGCTGGCGCGGCCACTGGTACCTGGCCGGGTTCGACCGCGACCGCGGTGCCGAGCGGGTCTTCCGGCTGTCGCGGATCACCGGCAAGGTCCGCTCGCGCGGCGGGCGCTTCACCGCGCCGGTGCCGGACGTGGTCACCGTCCGTGAGACGGTCGCGAGCTGGGCCGGCGAGACCGCCGACCGTTCCGCGCTGATCCGGCTGCGCTCGGGCGCGGGATACCCGCTGCGGGCGAGGGCCACCACGGTGCGGGAACTCGGTGACGGCTGGGACGAGTTGGAGATTCCGTACGGGCACGGCCTGGACGCCTGGCTGGTGGAGTTCGGACCGGACGTGGTGGTCCTGGAGCCCGCGGAGCTGCGGGCCGACGTGGTGGACCGGCTGCGTGCCGTCGCCAAGGGCTGAGGGGGAGCGGACAACACAGTGGCAGGCAAACCGGTCAGGCCCGCGAACGCCATCGACCAGACCCGGCGGATGCTCTCCCTGGTCACCTATCTGAGGGAGCGCCCCGGGGCACGGGTCGAGGACGTCGCGCGCGCCTTCGGCATCACCGAGGACGAGCTGGTCTCCGACCTCGACGTGCTGCCCATGTGCGGCACCAGCTTCCGCGGCGGCGACCTGCTCGACATCGACACCGACGGCGAGCGCATCTGGTGGCACAATCCCGCTGCCCTCGGGGCGGACGCCGCCGAGCCGCTGCGGCTCGCCGCCGACGAGGCCACCGCGCTGCTCGTCGCCGCCCGCGCGGTGGCGACCCTGCCCGGTCTGCGCGAGAGCGACCGGCAGGCGCTGCTGCGGGCGACCGCCAAGGTCGAGACGGCGGCCGGCGAGGCGGCGGGCGCCAGCTCACGTCTGTCCGTCACCTTCGAGGCCGAGGGCGGCGTCTTCGCCGACGTCGACCGGGCGATCTCCGAGCGCCGCCGACTGTGGATCCGCTACTACTCGCCGGCCCGCGACGAGGTCACCGAGCGTGAGATCGATCCCATCCGGCTGGTCAGCGTGGGGCACACGTACGTGGAGGCGTGGTGCCGCCGCTCCGAGGCGCGGCGCACCTTCCGGCTCGACCGGGTCGCCGAGATCCGCATCCTGGACGAGCCGTCCGCGCCGCCGGAGGTGGAGCTGCGGGACCTGTCGGAAGGGCTGGTGCAGCCCGCCGCGGAGGACCCCGAGGTCGTCGTGGAGGTCGGCCCGGGAGGACGCTGGGTCGCGGAGTACTACCCGCACGACAGTGCGGATGAGCTGGCCGACGGCGGGCTGCGTATCACCCTGCGCACCCCCGACCCGGCGTCGCTGAGGCGGCTGGCGCTGCGGCTCGGACGGGACGGCCGGATCGTCTCGCCGCCCGAGCTCGCCGGCAGCGCCCGGCGGGCGGCCCGCGAGGCGCTGGCCGCGTACGACGGGATCGAGGCCGTCGAGGCGGGAGATCAGCCGGGTGACGGGCAGGACGACGGGCGGGAGCGAGGGCTTTGAGCGGGTCGGCGGGGTCTGGTGTGCCGGGGATGACGGCGGCGTCCGCGTTCGCCGGTATGAGACGCGTCTCCCCGGTGGTGTTCAGGGCGGGCTGCCCGGACTGCCGGGGCCGCGTCGAGCTCGCCGCGAGCGCCCTGCGTCTCGCCATCGGTGCCACGAGCCGCACCACCTTCTACTCGTTCACGTGCCCCGAGTGCGGGGCCGCCGTCCGCAAGCCGGCGGGGGAGCGGATCGTGGAACTGCTCACGGGCGGCGGGGTCCGGACCCTGCGTCTGCACTCCACGGTCTAGGCACTGTCTGATAATTGATCTTGTGGTGGGTCGTGGTGAGTTGACGGATGAGGCGTGGGAGCGGATAGCGCCCCTGCTGCCTGGTGTTGACGGTCGTGGTCGTCCGTGGCGGGATCACCGGCAGGTGA
>NZ_BMWA01000064.1 GCF_014650995.1 Streptomyces viridiviolaceus | reverse complement strand
CCCCCCCCCACCGCCGGGCTGGCCCGTGGTCACGGTCTTCTTGGCCAGGACGCGCGGGTCGGGGTGTCAGGGGACGGGTGTGTAGGTGATGTCGCTGTCAGGACAGCCGGCCGCGAGGGCGTTCAGGGCGTCCAGCTCCGCGGTGTCGACGGCCAGGCTCCAGGACAGCTTGATGGGCACCCAGTAGTTCAGGTACCGGCAGCGCGCGGACTCGACGGGCAGCCACTCGGCGACGTCCTGGTCGCTCTTTTGCCGGTTGGAGCGCTGGCTGACCGCCTCCAGGTGCCGGGGGTCGTTCAGGTAGTTGGCGTAGGCGACGCGCTTGTCCCGGGTCCAGAATTTGGCCCCTGAGTCCCAGGCCTCGGCGAGCGGGACGACGTGGTCGATGTCGGTGGCGGTGACGGTCTGCTCGTCGTACCAGGAATACCAGGAGCCACCCGACAGCGTGCAGCGGCCGGTCACGGCGGGCGGGGTGACGGCCTCGGCGAGCAGGACCTCCTGCCGGGTGTTGCAGCCGTCCCGGTCCTCGTCGGTCCAGCCAGAGCCGAACTCCCGGTTGCGGTCATAGCCCGTACGGTCCTCGACCGCCACGGGAAGCTGGGCGATGGCCTGACTCAGCGGCAGGGTGATCTCATCGGCCGCGGCGGCACTGTGCGCGGGGGCTGTGCCGGCCAGTGCGGACAGCGTCAGTACGGCTGCCGCCAGCCAACCACCCCGCCGCCAGCACCTGCCGGTCTTCACCCGGACCTGCGCGGTCTCTGCCATGCCAGCTCCCCTTCACCATCGACCCGTTACCGGCCGCGGCACAGCCCCCGCCCGCGGACACCTCACACCGAGGGAGGAACCGGAGGGTGGGCAGGGGCTGGCCGCTCGCTCAACAACCGTTGCAGCCAGGGCGAACCGGGTCTGTGCCCTGGGAGAGTGATGAGGGGGCGCACCGGATCACAGCCTGGCACCGGCCGCACGCGGGGATACGCCGGTACCCAGGGCGGCAGATCCGGGGCACCAAGTCCCGCGCTGTCAATGGCGGCGCCGAACGGCAACCGACTAGACCGTCTACCTTGAAGCCCGTCATTCCTCCCAGCAGTCCGCCCGTGGGCTGGGCCCTTGTGATGCGGTTAAGACGGCGGGCCTCTGGCTCTCTGGTTGCGTCAGAGAGATCTTCAGAACGGGGGTTCGTCGCTCCAAGCGACGGTGGTCGAGGGCTGTGGCGGACGGGGCTTGTCCTGGTGAAGGACGGCCACGGCCTCTTCGATGCGGCCGAGGTCAATGAGGTACCCGGCCAGGTCGTGGCTGTTCGCGGGGGCGTGGGGGCGCAGGACGGCGACGGCCTCCTCGGTGCGTCCGGCGCCGGCCAGCAGCTCGGCAATGTGTCGTGCCGCGTACGAGGTGCCGCCCTCAGGGTGAGCCCGGGCCTGCTCAATCGCTTCGTCAACCCGGTCGCAGGCGGCCATCAGCGGAAGTCGTAGCCAGAAAAGGTCCCATTCCTCCTCGCCCCCGCGGGCAGCGGCGAGGGCGTCGAGGTGCGCCAGGCCGTCCTCGGGGCGGCCCTGTTCGAGGTACAGGTCGGACAGAGTATGGAGGATCCAGTCGTCCCCATTGCGGGCTTCGGCCTGGTGGCGCATGACCTCGATCGCTTCGTTCCCTTGGCCGTGCCGGGCCAGCAGTTGCGCTAGCTGGACTGCCGAGTTGGGGTTGGAGGCGGCGGAATCGTCAGCCTGCCGGAATGCCGCGATCGCCCCGTCCACGTCACCACGTTCCTCCAGCAGTTCTGCGAGGCGCTGCGCGGCGTGCCCCAGCTCCTCGGCTGCTGCGTAGGCGCGCAGTTCCCCGGTCCGGTCGTGCCGGGACAGCAGATCGGCCAGCTGGTCCCGACCGTTGAGGGAAGTGACGTCCCGGGTGCGGAGCAGGGCGATGGCCTCGTCGATGCGGCCCTGGCGTTCGCGGATCGTTGCGAGCAAGCCGATCGCCGTGTCGGGATCGAGGCCGTGGCAGCACCACGGGGTGTCACAGCGGTGTTCGTCCGGGATCCGGGCGGCGAGCAACTCGGCTGCCTTCTCGTCTCGGCCAGCGCCCTTGGCGACGTCAACCAGAGCCGCGGCGAGCAACCCGTCGTCGATGTGCGCCTGCAGCAGAGTGAACGCCTCGTCGCTGCGGCCGTGCCGACCGAGCAATCGTGCATAGAACTCCAGTGCCATCGGATGCCCGGCCTTCATGCCAGCTCGGGTCAGCACAATCGCCTCGTCGGCCCGCCCCCAGCTCTCCAATAGTTCCGCCGTGGTCCTGATGGCCGTCCACCAGCCCGAAGCGAGATACGGGGCGAGTATCTCCAGCGCCTCATCCCGTCGGCCCTGTTCGCCGAGCAACCGCGCCCACTCCCGCGCGCAGAACCACTCCCCATGGCCGGCCCCAAACTCCACCGTCTCGGCGTGGCCGAGTTCGAGAAGCCGGGAGACCAGACGCGGCGGGATGCAGCCGGACTGCGTCCGAGCCCGATAGTCAAGATCAGTAGCGTCCACAGCGCCGTACCGTAGCCGCTCCCCCTGACACCACCTCCAGTTCCAGCTTCGAAGTGGAATGACGCTCCCCACCAGCTGCCCCTCCGCCTCGTCCGCCCAGCGCCGCGAGGCCTACGCCAACGACCAGGGCGCGGCCACCGCCCTGGTCGCAGTCACCGCCCGCTCCAACCGCAGCAAGGCGGCCAGGACCTCGCCCAATAGCTGCCGCCCGCCGCCGACACCAACTGCCGCTACGCCGCAGAGTGGGCCGGCGCCAACCTCCGCTGGAACACACTGACACCACCGAGCTCGCCGCCCTCCAGGACCTGGCTGCCGTCCGCCCCGACCAATCCGTCACCTACGAACCGGCCCCCTGACCGACTACCACCCCGCCGGTCGCAGCCGACCCCGGCCCAGGTCAGTTCTCCGACGGGATGCGGACCGCGATGGCCTTCGCCAGCCGGTCCGCCTCCCGCGACAACGGCCCGCCCTCCTGCGACACACTCACCAGCAAGCGCAGCACGTCATACGCCTCGTCCAGCGGGAGCAGCGACAGCCGCTCCGCCGTCTCCATCGGCGCGGAGAGGATCTCCTCCAGGTCACCGGCGTCGAGGTCGATGTGCTCGTAGTCGTCCATGACCGGGCAACGTACCCAGACCCGCCACGGTCACGCGGCGGGCCCGGACATGCGTCAGCCCCGTCCGGGACATACCGCCAGACGAGGCTGCCCGAAGAAGGGTGCGATCGTGGAGGGCTGTCGCCTTATGCGGCGAAAGGCTCCGCAGAACTTCAGCCGAAAGATCGTCCCTGCAGACACCTTCACGTTGCTATGGCGTCAATTTCTTGGGATGAGTCCTCAGAACACGGCACGGTTGTAGAGGCGCTGGAGCCATTCGTTGGCTTCAGGTCCAGGATCAGTGGTCAGCACCGGGTTCGGGCCGGTCTCGATGAGGTGCAGCAGGGTCCAGGCGACGCCATAGCAGTCGTCCGGGCCGAAGCAGGAGACCAGCGCCTTGGCCTCCTCTCCCGTGACCGGCTTCGGGATCGCGTTGAGCTGCTGAACGCGTCTGTCGATCTCTTCTTCGCAAGCGTCCCCGTCGGGGAGCGGGCCGTCGGCGACGAATGCCTGGACGTCGATCGGTGGGTAGTCTCACAGAGACGGTCGGCGTGGGCCCGGCCGTCTCATCAGAGCTCCGGTCGTGCCGATGGCCAGCAGGACCGCCGGGCCGATCAGCATGTGCCATGTCAGCGGCGGGATCCAGGACACCTGCTTGGACTGGCCCATCGTGAACAGAATCAACGGCAGCACAGCTGCCACGGCTGCTGTTGCTGCCACCGTCCAGCGGGTCCACGTCCTGGGTCCGGCTTTTGTCCAGGCCAGGCTCAGCAAGTGCGCGGGCGCTGCTGGTAACCGCTTTGCAGGGACAGGGCCACAGGAAGCTGTGGGCGGCGTACGCGGTCACCATCTCGGTGTGCGGACTGCTCAACTGGCTGCAGGGTCGAGAGGCCGGCTCCGGCCGCGATCAGTGCGTGCGGACGTCCCTCTTGAAGATTGAACTGCACGGAGGGAATCAGCCCGAACACGAGCCCTCCTGCCAGGCCCGCCCAGACCCCGGCCAGCCGGTGCCCGATGAGTGTCACGAAGGCCGCCGCCACCGCCGTGGCCAGTACGGAGGGCAGGCGCAGGGTCGTGGTACTGGGCCCGAACCATCCGAAGAGTTCGTGCATCAGCAGGTAGTAGAGGCCGTGCACGGCATCGACATGCCCCAGCAGGTGCCAGATGTCGGTGACGGACCGTCGAGCCACCTGCCAGGTCGCTGCTTCGTCCCGCCACACGCTGTGCTGTTGGGACAGACCCCACAGGCCCCAGGCAACAGTCCACAGCAGTGTGATGGGCCAGACGGGCAGACCGCGCCGGAGGATGGTGGTGCGGAAAGACGTGAAGCGTTTCGAATCCTCCGGCCGGCGGTGCTGAGCGACGTCCGCCACGGGCCGTCGTAGGTGGCTCGTTCGGCGCATGCTGTGTACGAGGTGAGTGCGTGGGTCGACAGGCATCAGGCTCGTGGGGCTCCTTGTCTCTGCTGCAGCTGTCGGACAGGCCGGTGACGCACCCGCTTCTGGTCTGCGAGGTGAAGCCGATCCCTACGACAAGGGCGTCTGTTCCAGGTATGACCGCAGATGTTCCTTCAGGGACGGGACGGATGCAGCGTCGCACGACATGACCACAACGAGTCTGCCGAGTACTACGCCCTCGGGCTTCTGCGTGTAGGACCATCGCCGTCCGGCCCGCAGCAAGCTCTTGAAGAGCAGACGCTGTCCGGAGACATCGCCTGGCAATATTTCGTCCGCGGCATCGATGACCAGTACGTGGTGGTCCGCAGACAGCCAATTCAGATCGCTCAGGCAGTCGGAGAGGGCGTTCCAGTTCCAGCCGAAGTAATCGGGCAGCCGCAGACCGTCGTAGAACTGCTGGAAGACGGCGTCCGTGTCACGCATCTCACGGCCATCGAGACGCGCTACGTACGTCCTACCAGTCATGGGAAGCAGTAGATCGACGGGCACAGCGCCTGGTTCCGAAACTACGTGCAACCAGGGAACGGTGAGCACCGCCGCCCTCCGTCCCGTGAAACAGGCCATTGACCGCTGCCGGCGCCGACAGCAGAGCTGCAAAGTCTAGAACCAAACGAGAGGCCCTAGCCCCGGCCCCGTCCTCGCCGGAATTGGGACCGCTGACTCGTACGGACCGGCACCAAGGGAGTAGCGCGAGGTCGGTACCGCTCGCCGCGGACCGGACCGCTGTCACAGGAGATACACAAGTGTTGCACGGTATGTGACCATCCTGTGACCGTCTCCCCCTCAAATGATCTTTAGGTTCTGTGATCAACTCCGCGCGCACGTGCGGCGCGGAGGCTCCTAGTCGCCCCGGAGAGGCACAGTGCATCGTCACAGAATCTTCCGAGTATCACGCCGCGCGGCGGCCCTCGCGCTCGGTCTCGCGCTGCTCGGCCCGCAGTACGCCGTCGCGGACGGGCCCGAGCGGGAACGGACCGGCGGATCCGCCCCGCTCCTCGCCGGCTCACTGAAGCCCATCAAGCTCGAAGTCGGCATATCCACCGAGCAGTTGGAAAAGCTGCGCGAGCGGGGCAAGGCCGCCGAGCGGGCCGGCCGGCCGCTGCCGAAGGCGGACGTCCCGTTCCAGACCGAGCGCCGCCCCGAGCGCCAGCCGGCCGCCGGACGCGCCGACCTGACCTTCGCCGAGGCGATCCAGTTCATCGAGCAGGACGCCGAACGGCGCAAGACACCGATGAACAGCCGCGTCGACTCCTACCTCGGTCAGCAGCGCACCGCCCGCACCGCGACCTCGACGGAGAGCGGCTTCACCGCCCAGGCGACCGCCGCGACGATCGGCGAGACGCCGTCGCAGGCGCTCTACGACTCCTGCATGACCGCCGGCGCCGCCTCCGAGGCCGGGCGCGTGTACGACCGGTTCACCTTCTGCCAGCAGGTACCGATCACCGCCGACTACTGGGAGAAGGACGCCGCGGGCAACCCGGTGGACCACCTGGGCACGACCAAGGCCACCCTGGAGGTTATCGCCCAGGGCTTCGAGGACCAGCGCACCATGCGGCTGTTCTCGCAGATCAAGCAGGGCTCCGTGTCGTACGACTGGGGCTGGTGGGACAACATCTGGACCGCGCCCGGCGTGCCCCTGTCGCTGTTCGGCACCTGCGCCCCGGATCAGCTCGACTGCGGGGCCTCCCGCAGCCCGGCGACGCTGACCTGGGACAACTGGAACAACAACCCCAGCTGGGCCTACTGGGACATCAGCAACTCGGCGGCGGCCGGCTACGGCCGCGACAAGCTCATGCCGAGCTTCTGGCGGGTGGAGTTCTTCACCGAGAGCGACGAGTTCAGCACCGATGCGCCCGGCACCTCCCCGGTGCAGGTGGTCCGCTGCGACTCAGCGGCCTACATCGCGGGCCCGTTCGGCGCCGACCGCTCGCACGGCTGCGTCTTCCCCGGCGCAACCCCCGTCCTGAAGTACAGCCTCTCGGGCACCGAGGCCGCCGTCGCGCAGCACATCCTCGGCGCGCAGACGCACCCCGAGTACACCTACCCGCGCCTGCCGGCCGAGGAGGAGGCGCAGCGCGACAAGAGCATCCCCGGCCAGGCGATCAACGGGCAGCCGGTGCACTACGGCCTGCACCGCATCCACTCCACGCTCAACGCGACGGACTACCAGGCCAACCGTGACCACAAGGACGGCGCCTGCTACGGCACCGGCCCGCAGGCCTCGACGTACGCGGGCCTCGGTCTCAACCCGGCGCCGGACACCTCCACGCAGCAGTGCGACGAGTACCCATTCGCCTCGACGCTTGAGGGCGCGGCGAGCCCGGACTGGGACTTCTCGGTGCAGGCGGTGCCGACCACGGACAACGCCTCCGCGGGCGGCAAGCTGATCGCCTACTACAACGCCGACCGTATTCTGGCCTGGGACGCGTCCCTGCCGTACCCGGACGGCACCAACGACCGGTTCTGGGTCGAGATCGTCGACTAGATGCCAGACCGCCGGACCGCATAACGGCGGGGGCCGCCGCCCGGAGGCGGCCCCCGTTTCCGAAAGCCACCAGGGAGCCGACGCGATGCACGCACAACCGCTGGATCTGACCCGCCTGTGGGGCGAAGGCTGGGCCGTCACCTTCGCGCCCCGGACGCCCGCGTTCTGCCTCGACGCCATGGGAGTCGACGAGGCCGCGCCGCTGCCGGACGGGCTCGCGGCGTTCGCCCGGCGCACGCCGTTCGACGGGCCGCCCGTGCTGGTCGCGGCGGCCGCGCTGGACGATCAGTGGTCGGTGGTGGTGGAGAGCGAGGCGCAGACCGGCTGGGTCGGCACCCACCCGGACGTCCTCGAGGCACTCGCCGCGCCGGAGGCGCCCGCCTGCACCGCCTTCTCCGACCCCAACAAAGTACAGGTCGTCTTCCGGGAGTACGGCAGTCCGGTCGGCGGCATGGAGCCGCGCACCAACCGCCGCTGGGGCCACTTCGGTGACCGCACCCGGCAATCCCTGCGCGAGGCAGGTTTCCCCGACGACTACGCGACCCCGCAGCACCCGGTACCGCCCGCCCCCAGCGAGGGCGCCCTCGCCCTCCTCGCCACTCAGGCGATCACCCGCACCGAACTGCGCGCCGAACACCTCCAAGGCCCCTGGCTCGGCGGCCTCACAGCCAAGCCCTACCCGACCATGCCCTGACGGCCCGCTCGAGGCCGGCCACGCCCCCAACGCCCCTAGCAAACCACCGCCGTCAGGCAGGACGCCGCCCCTCTGCCCGACAGGCCTTGATCGGTCTGCGTCAGCACCGGATGGCTGCACCAGCAGTTCTCGTCCAGTCCGATGCGGAGTCACCCTCAGACACCACGAGGCGGCTCGAAGAATCACTGTCGCTGCGTAGCCAGCCCGCTGGTCTCATGGACTGCCCGAAAGGAATACGGCTCAGCCATAATCGGCCCGCCCACACACACCGACGGCGCGTCCTACAGGTCGAACTCCACGTGCTCGATGTCGGTGAAGCGGACCTTCTCCAGTGAGCCGGCGCGGCGGCCGCTTTCCTGGAAGTAGACCTCTTTGAGGCCTTCGGCGGCGATCTGCTGCAGTTGCCGGTCGGAGGCGCCGGCCTGTTGGGCGTCGAAGAGGCGGGCGGCGTACTGCGGTGGCAGGGCGACGGTCAGGTGCCGGAGGCGGGCGTCGTCGGTCGTGCCGACCGGTGCGGTGTAGCCGATCCGGGCGCGGGTGTCGATGACGATGCCGCCGGTCGTCGCTGCCCTCTCCTTGGCCTTGGCCCGGATCTGCGGCTGCCACCGGGCCTTCACCTCGCGCTCCAGGCGCATGGCGAGGTCCGGCCGCGGCTTCTTGATCTGGTCCTTGACGTACCGTTCGACGGTGCGCTGGGAGATGCGCAGCATCTGGGCGACCGGTCTGGTGCCCTTGAGCTGCTTGA
>NZ_BMWA01000063.1 GCF_014650995.1 Streptomyces viridiviolaceus | reverse complement strand
AACCCGCGAAACACTCACCGCACTCGCCCACCTCCACACCCACGGCACCACCGTCGACTGGAACGCCTTCTACACCGGCACCGGCGCCCGGCACACCGACCTCCCCACCTACGCCTTCCAACACCAGCGCTACTGGTCCGTCACCCCGAGCACGGCCGTCGACGCCACGCACCTCGGCCAGACCGACGCCGAGCACCCGCTGCTCGGTGCCGTGGTGGACTCTCCCGAGTCGGGAGAGACGGTGTTCACCGGACGCATCTCCGTCCGGACCCAGAGCTGGATCGCGGATCACGACGTACTGGGTTCGGTCCTGCTGCCCGGCACCGGCTTCGTCGAGTTGGCTCTGCGGGCCGGTGACCACGTGGGCTGCGGTGCCCTCGAGGAGCTGACCCTGCAGGCGCCGCTCGTCCTCCCGGACAGCGGTGGTGTCGCGCTCCAGGTCGCGGTGGGTGCGCCCGACGCCTCCGGTCTCCGGTCGGTGAGCATCCACTCCCGTCCGGCCGACGCTCAGGGATCCGAGGCCGTGTGGACACGTCATGCCCTCGGTGCTCTGGCGCCGCGGCAGCCGGAACCGGACCGCGATCTCATCCAGTGGCCGCCGCGGGACGCCGAGCCTCTGTCCGTCGAGGGCGGTTACCAGCGGCTGCTGGAGCGCGGCTACGCCTACGGCCCCGTCTTCCAGGGCCTCAAGGCCGCCTGGCGACGCGGCGACGAAGTCTTCGCCGAAGTCACCCTTCCCGAGGAAGCCCACGCCGATGCCCAGCGCTTCGGGATCCACCCCGCCCTCCTCGACGCGGCCATGCACGTCGATCTGCTGGCCGACGAGGGGCCGGAGAACGACCGCACCGTGCTGCCGTTCTCGTGGAACGGCGTGACGCTGCACGCTGCGGGTGCCACTGCGCTGCGGGTGCGGATGAAGCCGACCGGACCGGACAGCGCCTCGCTGACGGTGGCCGACACGGCCGGCCGGCCCGTGCTGAGTGTGGAGTCCCTCGTCTCCCGTCCCGTGTCCTCCGAGCAACTGAACGCCGGGCGCGACGTGTTCAGGGATTCGCTGTTCCGAGTCCAGTGGCAGCCGGCGCCTCTGTCCCGCGAAGCCCTCGGCTCCGCGACGGCCTCCATGCCGTCGTTGGAGGACGCCTTGGCCGCAGCCTCGGACGAGGCCATGGGTGCGGCGTCGACCGGTGTTCTGCCTCCGTACGTCCGGCTCGCCATCGAGGGAACGGCGGCGGCTTCCGGGGTCGTCCCGGAGCTGCGGACCGTGCTGGACCGGGCACTCCGCGCCGTGCAGACGTGGTCGGAGGACGAGCGGTTCGCCCAGTCGCGGCTGGTCGTCACGACCCGGGGCGCGGTGTCCGTGGACGGCCGTGACGTGGACGTGTCCGTCGCCCCGGTGTGGGGCCTGGTACGCGCCGCCCAGTCCGAACACCCCGGCCGATTCGTCCTCGTGGACCTGGACGGTACGCAGGAGTCCGACCGCGCACTGACCGCGGCCGTGGCCTCCGGCGAACCCGAGATCGCCCTGCGCAACGGCGAACTCCGCGTCCCGCGCCTCGGACGCGCCGACGTCAACCCCGTCGTCACCGAGCTCGACCCCGACGGGACGGTGCTGATCACGGGCGGCACAGGGGGTCTCGGTGCGCTCGTCGCCCGTCACCTCGTCGCCCACCACGGCGTGCGCCACCTGCTCCTCACCAGCCGGCGCGGCTCGGACTCGCCCGGTGCCACCGAACTGCGGGCGGAGCTGGAGGCTCTCGGCGCGGAGGTGACGTTCGCCGCCTGTGACGTCTCCGACCGCGACGCCCTGGAGCGGCTCCTCGGCGGCATCCCCGCCGACCGTCCCCTCGGCGGTGTCGTCCATGCCGCCGGTGTAGGGGACAACGGTGTGCTCGGTTCGATGACGCCGGAGCGTCTGGACTCCGTTCTGCGGCCGAAGGCGGATGCCGCCTGGCACCTGCACGAACTGACCTCCGGACTGGACCTGTCCTTCTTCGTCCTCTTCTCCTCCGCGGGAGGCATGGTGCTGGCGGCCGGGCAGGCGGGCTACGCGGCGGCGAACCTCTTCCTGGACGCTCTCGCCGAGCACAGGCGGGCGGCGGGACTGCCCGCCGTGTCCCTCGCCTTCGGCCTGTGGGGTGTGGGCGCCGGACTGGGGGCGGAGCTCGGCGACGCCGACTTCCAGCGGATGCGGCGGCTGGGCATGCCGGCGATGTCGGCCGAGGAGGGCCTGGCCCTGTTCGATCAGGGTCTCGTGGCCCAGGAGGCGGTCCTCGCGCCGATCCGGCTCGACTTCGCGGCCCTGCGGTCCCGTGCTGGGGAGCTTCCCGCTCTTCTGCGCGGCCTGGTCCGCCGTACGCCCGCCCGCGAGACGGCGGCGCGCGCAGCCGAGGGGCCGGCTTCCGGGCCCGACCTGCGCCAGCGTCTGGCCGGCCTGCAGCCGGACGAGCGCGACCGGGCCCTGCTGGACCTCGTCCGCACGCAGGTGGCGGCCGTACTGGGCCACGGCAGCGCCGATGCCGTCGGTCAGGACCGGGCCTTCAAGGAACTCGGGTTCGACTCGCTGGCCGCGGTGGAGCTGCGGAACGCCCTCAACGGCGCCACGGGACTGCGCCTGCCGGCCACCCTCGTGTTCGACTACCCGACGTCGCGGGCGGTGGCCGACCACCTCCGGTCCGAGCTGTTCGCCGGCGAGGAGGCGACCGGGCCGTCGGTGGACGGCGAACTGGCCAAGCTGGAGGCCGTACTGGCGAGTGCGGCGGCGGTGGACGAGGAAGAGCACGCGCGTATCGCGGCCCGGCTCAGGGCCCTGACGTCCCAGTGGCTGGAGGCCCGCTCGCCGGTCACCCCCGCCGAGGAGGAGACGGACGCGGACCTGAAGTCCGCCACGGCCAGTGACCTGTTCGACATCCTGGACAGCGAGCTGGGGACCTCGTCCGAGTAGTGGTGCGCAGGAACGATGTCGGGCCCCGTCTTCTGCCGGCGGGGCCCGACGCCGTGCGACGCCCGTATCAGGGGCGGAGTCGCGCCCGGGCCCGTAAGGGGCTGATCGGGGTCGGTAGGGGTTGGGCCGCCCCGAGGGGTCTAAGTAGCGTGACAACGAAATTCGCCGGTGACCGATCAGGCATTTCCAGGTGCTCGAAGCCCGCTCCAGCAGGAATTTTCTTGCGGCCTGATCAGGGCACGACGCTTTGGCGCGCGTAGATGTTCTCGACCGATTCATTGGGGTGGCGTGGGTGAGTGACGAGGAAAAGCTTCTCGATTACCTCAAGCGGGCGACTGTCGATCTGCGCGAGGCCCGGCGGCGGGTCGCCGAGCTGGAGCAGCGCGAGCGCGAGCCGATCGCGATCGTGGGCATGGCCTGCCGCTACCCCGGCGGGGTCGAATCCCCGGAGGATCTCTGGCGCCTCGTCTCCGAAGGAACCGACGCCGTGTCGCCCTTCCCCACCGACCGCGGTTGGGATCTGGACGGCCTGTACGACCCGGAACCGGGAAAGGCCGGCAAGAGCATTGCACGCGAGGGCGGATTCCTGTACGACGCCGCCGATTTCGATGCGGAATTCTTCGGTATTTCCCCGCGTGAAGCCGTCGCGACCGACGCACAGCAGCGCCTGTTGCTGGAGGCGTCCTGGGAGGCGATCGAGCGGACCGGGATCGACCCCAGCACGCTGAAGGGCAGCCGGACCGGTGTCTTCGCCGGCGTCATGTACCACGACTACGGGCAGGGCGGCAGCGCGGGAAGCCTGGTCTCGGGACGCGTTTCCTACACGCTGGGTCTTGAGGGCCCGGCGGTGACGGTGGACACGGCGTGCTCGTCGTCGCTGGTGGCGCTGCACTGGGCCATGCAGGCCCTGCGGCGGGGAGACTGCTCCCTCGCCCTCGCCGGCGGCGTCACGGTCATGGCCACGCCGGACATGTTCACGTACTTCAACGAGCAGCGGGGACTCGCCGCGGACGGCCGGTGCAAGTCCTTCGCCGCCGCGGCCGACGGCACCGGCTGCTCCGAGGGCGTCGGCGTACTCGTGGTCGAGCGTCTGTCGGACGCACGCCGCAACGGCCACCCGGTCCTCGCGGTGGTCCGGGGCAGCGCGATCAACCAGGACGGCGCGAGCAACGGCCTCACCGCCCCCAACGGCCCCTCGCAGCAGCGCGTCATCCGCCAGGCCCTCACCGACGCCGGGATCTCGGCCGAACAGGTCGACGCCGTCGAGGCCCACGGCACGGGCACCACCCTCGGCGACCCCATCGAAGCCCAGGCCCTGATGGCCACCTACGGCAAGGAACGCCCAGCCGAACAGGCACCCCTCTACCTGGGATCCATCAAGTCGAACATCGGGCACGCCCAGGCCGCCGCGGGCGTCGGCGGCGTCATCAAGATGGTCCAGGCCATGCACCAGGGGGTGCTCCCCAAGTCCCTCTACGCCGATGACCCTTCACCGCAGATCGACTGGACGGCCGGCGCCGTCGAACTGCTCACCGAGGCCCGGGAGTGGCCGGACACGGGCCGGCCCCGGCGCGCCGCTGTCTCGTCCTTCGGCATCAGCGGCACCAACGCCCACGTCATCCTGGAACAGGCCCCTGCGGAGGAGCGGCCAGAGGAGGCTGCGGAGCCGGTACGGTCACTGCCGGCGGTGCCCTGGGTCGTGTCCGGCAAGACCGCCCAGGCTCTGCGTGCTCAGTCGGAACGGCTGCTGTCATTCGTACAGTCACGGAGCGATGTCCGCCCGTTGGACCTGGGCCTTTCGCTGGCGACGACGCGCGCGGCGCTGGAGCATCGGGCGGTCGTCCTCGCCGCCGACCTGGACGAGGCCCGGGCCGGACTCACCGCCCTGGCGACTGGGGAAACGGCAGCCAACGTCGTACGCGGCACCGCCTCCACCGGTCTGACCGCGTTCCTGTTCACGGGTCAGGGTTCACAGCGCCTCGGCATGGGACGCGACCTCTACGCCGCCTTCCCCGCCTTCGCCACCGCCTTCGACACCGTCGCCGACACCCTGGACCAGCACCTGACCATCCCGCTGCGCACCGTCATCTGGGACAGCGACGACAGCGCGCTGCTGGACCGTACGGAGTACACGCAGCCCGCGCTGTTCGCCATCGAGGTCGCCCTGTTCCGACTGCTGGAGTCCTGGGGCATCCGCCCCGACTACGTCACCGGACACTCCATCGGCGAACTCGCCGCCGCCCACACCGCAGGAGTGCTCTCTCTCGAAGACGCCGCCACCCTCGTCACGGCACGAGGCCGGCTCATGCAGGCCCTGCCCGAAGGCGGCACCATGATCGCCGTCCAGGCCACCGAAGCCGAAGTCCTCCCGCACCTGACCGACCAGGTCAGCATCGCCGCCCTCAACGGACCCACCTCCGTGGTGATCTCCGGCGACGAGACCGAAGCACAGGCCATCGCGGACCGGTTCCCGGACCGCAAGACCAAACGACTGCGGACCTCCCACGCCTTCCACTCACCACTGATGGAACCCATGCTGGAAGAGTTCGCGCAGATCGCGCGGACACTCAGCCACCAGACACCCCGCATACCGGTCATCTCCAACGTCACCGGCGAACCCGTCACCCCGGACGCCGACTACTGGGTCAACCACGCCCGCAATGCCGTCCGCTTCACCGACGCCGTCGAACGCCTGCAGACCGAAGGCGTCACCACGTTCGTCGAGCTCGGCCCCGACGCCGTCCTCACCGCCATGGCCCAGGACACCCTCACCACCGACGACCTCACCTTCGCAGCAACCCTGCGCCGCGACCGCGACGAAACCCGCGAAACACTCACCGCACTCGCCCACCTCCACACCCACGGCACCACCGTCGACTGGAACGCCTTCTACACCGACACCGGCGCCCACCCCACCCCCCTCCCCACCTACGCCTTCCAACACCAGCGCTACTGGTGGACTCCCCCGGCATCGGACAGGGACGTCTCGCTCGTGGGTCTGGAGTCGGTGGGTCACCCGCTGCTCGGCGCCGTCGTCGTCTCCCCCGACGGCGACGGCGTCGTCCTCACCGGTCGGCTCTCCCTGCAGGGACAGACCTGGATCGCCGACCACGACGTACTCGGCACAGTCCTGCTCCCCGGGACCGGCTTCGTGGAACTCGCTCTCCAGGCGGGCGACTACGTCGGGTGCGACAGTCTCGACGAGCTCGTCCTCGAGGCTCCCCTCGCCCTGCCGCACGAGGGGGCGGTCGCCCTCCAGGTCGTCGTGGAAGACGCCGACTCGTCCGGCCGGCGCACGGTGTGCGTCTACTCCCGTCCGGCGGAGGGTCAGTCCCTGGACGCCGTATGGACCCGGCACGCCACCGGAACGCTCGCCGCCCGCGTCACCCAGCCCGGCTTCGACCTCGCCCAGTGGCCGCCACGGGACGCCGAGCCCCTGCCCGTCGAAGGCGGTTACCAGCGGCTGCTGGAGCGCGGCTACGCCTACGGCCCCCTCTTCCAGGGCCTCAAGGCCGCCTGGCGACGCGGCGACGAGATCTTCGCCGAAGTCACCCTCCCGGAAGACGCCCACGCAGACGCCGGCCGCTTCGGCATCCACCCCGCCCTCCTCGACGCAGCCCTGCATGTGAACCTGGTGGCGGACCAGGGGCCGGACAACGGTCGGACGGTTCTGCCGTTCTCGTGGAACGGCGTGACGCTCCACGCCGCCGGCGCCGCGATGCTTCGGCTGCGGATCACTCCGACCGGCCCGGACAGCGCGGCCCTGGCCTTGGCGGACGCGACCGGGCAGCCGGTGCTGAGCGTGGAGTCCCTGGTTTCCCGTCCCGTGTCGCAGGAGCAACTGGGCGGAGACCGCGACGAGTTCAAGGATTCGTTGTTCCGCATTCAGTGGCAGCCGACGCAGCTCTCACCCGACGCCACCGGCTCCGTGACATCAGCTCTGCCGTCGTTGGATGAGCTGCTGGGTGTGGCGGACGGCGGTGACACACCCCCGTACGCCGTGCTCAGCACCGGCGTCGCACAGGCCGACGACGTCACCACCGGCCGTCTTCGCACCTCGCTGGACCAGGTGCTCGAGGCGGTGCAGACCTGGCTGGCCGACGAGCGGTTCAGTGCCTCGCGTCTCGTGGTGACCACCCGTCGGGCCATGGCCGTGGAGGCTGCGGAAACGATCGATCCGGTCGCCTCGGCCGTGTGGGGCCTGGTCCGCTCCGCTCAGTCCGAGCATCCGGACCGGTTCGTGCTGGTGGACCTGGACGACAGCGATGCCTCGCTGCGTGCGTTGCCCGCCGCCCTCGCCACCGGCGAACCGGAGAGCGCCCTGCGCGACGGCACGTTCCTCGTCCCGCGTCTGGCACGCGCGGTGACCGGGCCGACGGCCGTCAGCGTCGACGACACCGCGCTGCGTCCCGACGGAACCGTACTGATCACGGGCGGCACGAGCGGCCTCGGCGCCCTGGTCGCCCGGCATGTCGTCGCCCGGCACGGCGTACGCCACCTGCTCCTCACCAGTCGCCGGGGGCCCGCCGCTCCGGGTGCCGACGAGCTCCGTGCCGAGCTGGAGGATCTGGGCGCGGACGTGACGATCGCCGCCTGCGACGTCTCCGACCGCGACGCCCTGGCCGGCCTGCTCGCCGAGATTCCGGCTGAGCGGCCTCTCACCGGCGTGGTGCACAGCGCCGGCGTCCTCGACGACGGACTCGTCAGCGCGCTCACTCCGGACCGTGTGGATGCCGTGCTGCGTCCCAAGGCGGATGCCGCCTGGCACCTGCACGAGCTGACCGCCGGACTCGATCTCGCCTTCTTCGTCGTCTTCTCGTCCGTGGCGGGCACACTCGGCGGTGGCGGCCAGGGCAACTACGCCGCCGCCAACGCCTTCCTGGACGGACTCGCCCAGCGCCGCAGGGCGAGCGGGCTGACCGGCGTGTCGCTGGCGTGGGGCCCGTGGGCCGAGGTCGGTGGCATGGCCGACCAGCTGGGTGAGGCCGACTGGGAACGCCTGGCACGCTCCGGCATGCCGCCGCTGCGCGCCGCCGACGGCCTGCCCCTCTTCGACGCGGCTCTGCGCCTCCCCGACAGTCTGCTGCTGCCGGTGCGCCTCGACGTCGCGACCCTGCGCAGCGCCGGCGCGGACCTTCCCGCGATGCTGCGCGGTCTCGTCCGCGTGTCTGGCCGCCAGGTCGCCCGGAACAGCGGTGCGGGCGGCGACTCCGGACTGACCGCGCGTCTCGCGGCCATGCCGGCGGAGGAACAGAACCGGTTCCTGCTGGACCTGGTGCGTACGCACGTCGCCGCCGTCCTCGGGCACGCCGGTGCGCACGCGATCGAGCCCGGCCGGGCGTTCAGCGACATCGGCTTCGACTCGCTGGCCTCCGTCGAGTTGCGCAACCGGCTGAACTCCGCCACCGGCCTGCGTCTGCCCGCCACGCTGACGTTCGACTATCCGACGGCACAGGCGCTCGCCGATTACATCGGCGCCAGCGTGCTGAGCCGCCAGGAGCAGTTGCCGGTCCAGCAGTCCACGGTGGTCACGGCGGTCGACGACGAGCCGATCGCGATCGTGGGCATGGCCTGCCGCTACCCCGGCGGCGTGAACTCCCCCGAGGACCTGTGGCGCCTGGTCGCCGAAGGCACCGACGCCGTCACCGACTTCCCCACCGACCGGGGCTGGGACCTCGACAACCTCTACGACCCCGAGCCCGGAACCCCCGGCAAGACCTACTCCCGCAACGGTGGCTTCCTGCATCAGGCCGCCGACTTCGACCCCGGCTTCTTCGGCATCTCGCCCCGCGAGGCCGTGGAGATGGACCCGCAGCAGCGCCTTCTCCTGGAGACGTCCTGGGAGGCCGTCGAACGGGCCGGCATCGATCCCCTGTCGCTCAAGGGCAGCCGGACCGGCGTCTTCGCCGGCGTCATGTACCACGACTACGCGATGGGTACCAGCCCGGGCAGCCTCGTCTCCGGCCGGGTCTCCTACACGCTGGGTCTGGAGGGCCCGGCGGTGACCGTGGACACGGCCTGCTCGTCGTCGCTGG
>NZ_BMWA01000062.1 GCF_014650995.1 Streptomyces viridiviolaceus | reverse complement strand
GCCGTCAGCTCGGCGATCTGCTGCAGCGTGGCACCGATGTCGGACGTGCGGGTCGTGGTCATCGACTGCACCGACACCGGTGCCCCGCCCCCGACCGCCACCGGCCCGACCTGGATCTGCCGGCTCTTGCGGCGCTCGGCGACCGGCCGGACCGGTACCTCGGGGACGCCCAGGGACACGGCGGTCATGGCATCACTCCCGGTTCCCGGAGACCGTCTCGCGCATGGCGCGCAGGGACTCCTTCAGCGACCCCATGGTGGCCAGCACGGCGGTGGGTTCGTAGCCGCAGTGCGCCATGCAGTTGGCGCAGCGCGGGTCCTTGCCGCGGCCGTACTTGTCCCAGTCGGTCTCCTCGATCAGCTCCCGGTACGTCGGGACGTAGCCGTCGCTCATCAGGTAGCAGGGCCGCTGCCAGCCGAACAGGGAGTAGTTCGGGATCGCCCAGGCGGTGCAGGGGAAGTCGACCTTGCCCTCGAGGAAGTCCAGGAACAGCGGCGAGTGGTTCAGCCGCCAGCGGCGCCGGTTGCCGCCCGCGAAGGCCTTCCGGAACAGCTCACGGGTCTGCTCCACCCCCAGGAAGTGCTCCTGGTCCGGGGCCTTCTCGTAGGCGTAGGCGGGCGAGATCATCATCTCGTCGACCTTGAGGTCGTCGTTGAGGTAGTTGAGCACCTCGACGACGGTCTGCGGGGTGTCGGTGTTGAAGAAGGTCGAGTTGGTGGTGACCCGGAAGCCGCGCCGCTTGGCCTCCTTGATGGCCTCCACGGCCTCGTCGAACACACCCTCCTTGGCCACGGACTCGTCGTGTCGCTCGCGCAGGCCGTCGATGTGCACCGCGAAGGCGAAGTACGGGGAGGGCTTGAACCTGTCCATCTTCTTGCGCATGAGAAGGGCGTTGGTGCACAGGAAGACGTACTTCCGCCTGGCCACCAACTGGCGCACGATCTCATCGATCTGAGGGTGCATCAAAGGCTCGCCGCCGGCGATGGAGACCATCGGCGCACCGGATTCGAGCACCGCTCCCACGGCCTGCGCGACCGGCATGCGCTGCTTCAGCACTCCGGCCGGATGCTGGATCTTGCCGCAGCCCTCACACTTGAGATTGCAGGCGAAGAGCGGCTCCAGTTCGACGATGAGCGGAAACTTGTCCCGCCGGCGGATCTTCTGTTCGGCCAAGTATGTAGCGACCTTGATGGACTGGCGCAGCGGCATGGCCATCTGGCTCACCTCCTGGGGAGCAGCAAAGAACGGTGCCATTCGAAGAAAGCAGGCAGAACGGATCGAAGAACGCGGAAAGCCGATATTCCGCCGCGCAACGTGCCGATCCGGACGAGTTCATGTTCTGGAGCGTCCACGACGACCCGCACGGCCGCAACCGGGCGCGCGCTCACGCGGACCGCGCTCAGCAGCGTCGCCGCCGACTCCATGTCGACGGCGATCGCGCCGGTCGCGAGCAGGTCCGCCCGCTCGGGACCGCGGACCACGTGGTCCGAGCCGGTCAGCGGGCCGGTGTGGACGGTACGCCCGGGCACGGCGCGCACGAGTTCCTTGACGAGCAGTTCGGTGCCGACGCAGCCGACGGTGCCGCGCGGCTCCCGGGTCTCCTCGGCGACGACCAGGTCGCCGGGGTGCATACCGGGGGCGAGTCCCGCGCAGAAGCCGGTGGCCAGTACGGCGGCGTCGCCGAGCACGGGGTCGGCCAGGACCCGGGTGACGGAGCGCTCGGCCGCCTTCGGGCCCATGCCCGTACGCAGGACGGTGACCGGCCCGCCGGCCCCGCCGCGGTTGCCGGAGCGCAGCGCGAGGTGCTCGATGCCGAGCGCGCAGGCGATCAGCAGCGGGGCCGGGGCGGGCTGTGGGGTCATCAGCTCACCTTTGCCCCGGCGGTCCTCGGCGCACGGGGCGTCTGGGCGAAGGGCTCTCCGTTCACGTACCGGCCGAGTGCGGTGAGCGGGAAGACCTGTCGGTAGAGGTGGTAGTTGATGGAGAAGTCCCAGGGGAAGCCCGTGCCGGTGAAGTACGGCTCGTCCCAGGAGCCGTCCTCCCGCTGGGTGGCGGCGAGCCACTCGACGCCGCGCTCGACGGCCTTGGACTCCCGCCCCCCCGCCGCCAGCAGCGCCATCAGCGCCCAGGCGGTCTGCGAGGCGGTCGAGGCGCCCTTGCCGCTCCACTCCTTGACGTACCGGTAGGAACGCAGGTCCTCGCCCCAGCCGCCGTCGTCGTTCTGGACGGACTCCAGCCAGGACACCGCGCGGCGGATCGCCGGGTGCGAGCCGGGGATGCCGGCGGCCACCAGGGCGGGGACGACGGACCCGGTGCCGTAGACGTAGTTGACGCCCCAGCGGCCGAACCAGGCGCCGCTCGGCTCCTGTTCGGCGAGCAGCCACTCGATGCCGCGCCGGGTGCGCGGATCGTGGGCGAGCCCCTCCACCGCGAGCATCTCCACGACGTGCGCGGTGACGTCCGCGGACGGCGGGTCGATGACCTCGCCGAAGTCGCAGAACGGGAGCCGGTTGGGGAACGGGCTGGTGTTGTCGACGTCGAAGGCGCCCCAGGCGCCGTTCTTCGACTGCATGCCGAGGTTCCAGCGCACGCCGCGCCCGATGGCCTTCTCCACCCGTTCCGGATCGTGGTGGCTGACCCTGCGCAGGGCGAGGACGACCTCGGCGGTGTCGTCGATGTCGGGGTAGTTGTCGTTGTGGAACTCGAACGCCCAGCCGCCGGGCGGGAGCCCCGGCCTGCGCACCGACCAGTCGCCGGGGCGCACGATCTGCTCGCCGAGCATCCAGTCGGCGGCCTTCACCAGCTGCGGGTGGTCCTGCGGTACGCCGGCGTCGGCCAGGGCGATGGTGGCCAGGCAGGTGTCCCACACCGGTGACTGGCAGGCCTCGATCATCCGGGCACCGTCCTCGCGCCACACGGCGAAACGGTCCAGCGACTCGAGGCCCGCACGCATCACGGGGTGTTCGAGGTCGTAGCCCAGCAGGTACAGCGCGATGACCGAGTAGACGGCCGGTGGCTGGATGCCGCCCCAGCAGCCGTCGTTCTCCTGCCGCTCGATGATCCAGCGGGCGGCGGTGTTCATCGCGGCCCGGCGCAGCCTGCCCGGGGCGACCTTGCGGTAGGCGTGCAGCACCTTGTCGATGCGCTGGAAGGCGCCGTCCCAGCTGGCCAGGGGCGCCAGCGGCTTCGGCGGGCTGGGACGGTCCGGGTCGGTGTGCAGCTCGTCGAGGGGGAAGGGCGCGGGACGGACCGGCCGCTTCGCCGAGACGATCGTCAGCGGGACGATGGTCTGCCGGGCCCAGCACCCGAAGTCGTAGATGTTGAGCGGCACCCAGCTCGGGAAGTAGATGAGCTCCGGCGGGAGCTCGGGCAGGTCGTCCCACTTCCACCAGCCGAACAGGGCGAGCCAGATCCGGGTGAACACGCGGGAGGCCGCGATGCCGCCCTGGGCCCTGACCCACTCCGACGCCCTCGCCATGTGCGGGGCGTCGGGGGCGTCTCCGGCCAGGCGCAGGGCGACGTACGCCTCGATGGTGGTGGACAGTTCACCGGGCCCGCCGTAGAAGGTGGCCCAGGTGCCGTCCTCGCGCTGCTCGCCACGGATGAACAGGGCGGCGGCCCGCGTGGTCTCCTCGTCGGAGATCCCCAGGAACTGTCGGAGGAGCAGGTCCTCGGCGTCCATCGTGACGTTCGTCTCGAGGTCGCCCTTCCACCAGCCCTGGGCGTCCTGCCGGGACAGCAGGAAGTCGGTGGCGCGCCGGGTGGCGCGGGCGGCGGCTTCTTGCACCCCGGCCGCCGCGACGGGGGTGGTGCTGTCGATTTCGCTGGCCGCGGCTGCGCGGGGCGGCAGAGTGGCCCCGGTGCTTCCGTCGGTCGTCGCTGTCATGGCTTCCCCTTCGTGCAGTGGTGCGTCTGCTGTGGGTCCGCCGTCGGCCGGTGCGCTTGCCCGCGGCACCGGCCGGCGACTACGCGAGGACTGTTCGACCGATAATGATCATCTCTTTCGTACGACGACGAAGTCGGCGAGCGCCGCGAACCGGTCCCGGACCTGGTCCGGCATGTCCACGGCGTCGAGGGCTTCGATGGCGATGGTGTGCTGGCGGCGTGCCTCCTCGGCCGTCCACTCGCGGCCGCCCGCCTCCTCGATGAGGGCCGCGCGGGCCGCGAACTCCGCCTCGGAGAAGTTCTCGAAGTCGCTGCTCTTGGCGTCGGCCGCGAGCATCTCGCCGAGCCGCTCGGAGGCGGGTCCGCCCGCGGCGAGCGCGGCCACGACCGGGAGGGACTTCTTGCGCTGGCGCAGGTCGCTCCAGGTCTGCTTGCCGGTGGCCTCCGGGTCGCCCCAGATGCCGAGGAGGTCGTCGACGGCCTGGAAGGCCAGGCCGAGGTGGTAGCCGTATTTCTCCAGCATGTCGGCGGTGCGCTCGTCGGCGCCGCCCAGCACCGCGCCGATGGAGCTGGCGGAGGCGAGCAGGGCGCCGGTCTTGTTGCCCTCCATCTCCAGGCACTCCTCGACGCTGACGCGGTCGCGGTGCTCGTAGGAGATGTCCTGGGCCTGACCGTCGATCAGGGCGCGGGAGGCCCTGGTCAGCCGGCGGGTGGCCCGGCCGGCCTCGACCGTGCCGAGTTCCAGCAGCACCTCGTTGGCCAGGGCGAACAGGGCGTCGCCGACCAGGATGGCCTGGGCGGGACCGTGCACCTTCCAGACCGTGTCGCGGTGGCGGCGCTGTTCGTCGCCGTCCATCAGGTCGTCGTGCAGCAGGGAGAAGTTGTGCACCAGTTCCACGGCCACCGCGCCGGGGATGCCGGTCTCGGGGGCGGCACCGGTGACCTCGGCGGAGAGCACCGCGAGCGCGGGCCGGACGGCCTTGCCGCCGTCGCCGTCCGCGGGGTTGCCCTGGGCGTCGATCCAGCCGAAGTGGTAGGCGGCGACGGTGTCCATGGGCGGTGCCAGTCGGTCGATGGCCGCCCGCAGCACCGGCGTGGCCAGGGTCCGGCCGCGCTCCAGGAGCGCGGTCACGTCCACCGTGGTCCTTCGAACGGCCGTCGCGGCCGGGGGCACAGTGGGCACAGTCTCTCCTCCAGTTGCGGTGCCGAGAGTGCGGGGGTCGGTCCCACGCGGATCCGTTCTCATGCCGCCTCCTCGAAGAAATCGGGGAGGCGACCGCGGGACCGGCCCAGGGCACCGAGCGCGGCGGCCGCCGCCCCGACACCGCTGCGGACCGCACTCTCCATGGTCGCGGGCCACCCTGTGGCGGTCCACGCTCCGGCCAGGCAGAGGCCGGGTGCCTTGGTACGGGCGCCGGGCCTGAGCCGTCCGACGCCGGGGGCGGGAGCGAAGGTCGCGGTGCGCTCCCTGGTCACGAAGAAGTCCTTGACCTCGGCGCCCCGGGTGCGGGGCAGCAGCCGCCGGAGTTCGGGCAGGTACCGCTCGCGCAGTACGGCCACGGGCTCGTCGATCTCCCCCTGCGCGGTCGACTGCGACAGTGCCAGGTACTGTCCCCCCTCCAGGCCGGAGGCCTCGGTACGGTCGAACACCCACTGCACCGGGGTGCCGAGGGCCGTGAGGAACGGCGCGTCGAGCACCTTGCGGTCGTAGATCACGTGCACGTTGAGGATCGGCGCGGTGCCGATCTCCAGCAGGTTCCGGGGGGCGTCCAACGCGCCCTCGGGCAGCAGGTCGTACGCCTCGCGCTGCGGCACTGCGAGGACGACGGCGTCCGCGTGCAGCGTCTCGCCGGGAACCTGAACGCTCCAGCCGCCGTTCCCGTCGACAGAGACGGAGGTGACGCGTGTACGGACCTCGGTACGGACGCCCGCGGAGTCGAGCGCCCTGCGGGCCAGCCGGTCGTGCAGTTCGCCCAGCGGGACGCGGGCCCAGCCGATGTCGGCCGCGCCCGGGTCGGACAGCAGACCGGTCTTGAACACCATCGCGGCGAGCCCCAGGGAGGCGTCGCCCGCGACCGCGTTGAGGGTGGCGACCCCGACCAGGTCCCACAGGGCCTCCACGGCACGCGCCGACTGACCGTGCGCGGTCAGCCAGCTGCCGAAGTCCTGGGCGTCCAGGGTCGGATCGGCGAGGTCGAGGCCCTTGAGCGCGAGCGCGGCCCGCCCCACCCGGGCGCGCTCGGCGAGCGAGAGATGCGGATACGTCGCGAGGCTGCGCCCCAGGTGCAGGGGCACGGGCAGCGCGTCGCGCCGCAGCCTGCCGAGTCGCCGTCCCTCGGGCTTGGTCACGTCGAGGACGGGCACGTCGAGACGATCCTGCAGGGGAGCGAGCGCCGATCCCCGGATGCGGTCCAGGAACCACCGGTAGGCGGTGCAGCAGCGCAGGTACACGTGCTGGCCGTTGTCGACGGTCAGGTCGCCGCGCCGGAAGGAGAAGGCGAGCCCGCCCAGCCGCGGCCGGCCTTCGAGCAGGGTGACGCGCACTCCGGCGTCGGCGAGCGCGAGCGCGGCCGTGGTGCCGGCGAGCCCGCCGCCGACCACGACGGCGTGCCTGCCGGAACGGTCCGGCACCTCGGCGAGCGGCCCCGTGGAGCGCTTGCCGTCGGCGTGGGTCATCGTGCACCCTCCCCTGCGCGGTCGCCATGCTGCTTGAACGGTGTACCGCCGACCGTCTCAGTCAGGGACGCCGCCCGCCACCGGAGGGTTGCCCACCGCTCTGCGCCGGTGCCGTCAGCCGGTGCCCCGGCAGACGACGTCGGCACGTGAAGGAGCGGCGTCCGGTGCGTGCTCCCGGCGTGCCGGGCGCACGCCGTCGCACCGGACGTACTGGGGCTCGTGCCCGGCACGGTCAGAGCACGTGCCGGGCGTCGCGACGGGGCGAACGTCACCCGTCGGGGCGCTGGGACCGGTGTGTCCATCAGACGCGCCTCCTGACGGAGCGCCGGGTCACGTGCCGGGCGTCCAGTCCGGACAGTCCGCGCACGGCGACGTACGCCTTCTCGCGTCCGGGGAGCGAGACCCGGCCGCGCAGCACGGCCTCGGGGTCGCGCTCGATGCGGTCGAGGAGGCGGCGGTAGATGCCGGCCATGGCGGCGACGCACGCGCCGCTGCGCCGGTCGAGCATGGGGAGCAGCCGGTAGCCCTCGGCGAAAAGGGCGCGGGCCCGACGCACTTCGAAGTGCACGAGGCCCGCGAAGTCGGAGCCCTCCGGTGGTGTCGGTCCGCCGAATCCGGCGGAGCAGCCGAACTTGGCGAGGTCGTCGGCGGGCAGGTAGGTGCGCCCGCCCTCGGCGTCCTCGCGGACGTCCCTGAGGATGTTGGTGAGCTGGAGCGCGAGTCCCAGCGTGTCGGCGTACTCGGGGGCGCGTTCGGCGCCGCGCGCTCCCGGTTCGGTGCCGAACACGCCGAGCGAGAGACGTCCGATGGCGCCCGCCACGCAGCGGCAGTACACCTTCAGGTCGTCCCAGGTCTCGTAGCTCTCGCCGCGGACGTCCATCTGGACGCCGTCGATCAGCTCGTCCAGCCCGCCGAGCGGGATCGGGAAGTGGCGGGCGGCGTGGGCGAGGGCGACCGCGACCGGGTCGGTGTCGTCCTCGTCGACCGAGCCCTCGCGGATCCGGGTGAGCAGCGCCCGGGTGTCCTCGAGCCTGGCGACCTTGACGTCGTCGGTCAGCGCGCCGTCGCCGATGTCGTCGACGCGGCGTGAGAAGGCGTACAGCGCCGACATCGCCCGGCGCTTCGGCGTCGGCAGCAGTCTGATGCCGTAGGCGAAGTTGCGGGCCTGCTGTCCGGTGACGGCCTCGCAGTAGCTGTAGGCGGCGAGTACCGGTGCGGACGCGTGTGCTGACGACTCCACGGTCCGGATCACCCCTCTCCTCGCAGGGTCAGGCCCACCTCGCGCAGCAACTGGACCTTGCCGGGCTTGGGCGGGCCGGGAAGAACGTCGTACTCCGCGGCGGCGATCGCCCGGATGGCCGCCCTTCCCCCCGCCACGAACCCTGCGAGCAGCAGTCTCAGCCTGCCGTGGACGCTACCCACCAGGGGGGCGCCTTCATTCAGCAGATCGCGGGCGCGTTGCGCTTCGTAGGCGACCAGTGCGCGCACCGATGCGCCGGCGGTTTTCGCGGCGAGGTCCGCCTCCTGCACGTGAAAGCGCTTCATGTCCTCGGCGGGCAGATAGACGCGGTCCCGGGCCAGGTCCTCGGCGACGTCCTGGAGGTGCTCGACGATCTGCAGGGCCGTGCAGATCGCGTCGGACCGGCGGATCCGCTCGGGCGTCGAGGTGCCGGTGACGGACAGCACGAGACGGCCGACGGGGTTGGCGGACAGCTCGCAGTAGGCGAGGAGGTCGTCGTAGGTCTCGTAACGCCTGACCAGCTGGTCCTGGCGGTTGGCGGCGATCAGGCCGAGGAAGGGCTCGGGGGTCATCGAGCGCCGGCGCACGGTCGGCCGGAGGCGGCGGAGCAGGGGGTGACGCGGCGTCGAGGCGGCGTCGAAGACCCTGTGCAGGTCGGCCTCGAAGGCGTCCAGCACGGCGAGGCGGTCCCCGGCCCGGTCGTCCGGGACGCCGAGGAGGCGGGCGTCGGCGCCGCCGGGGGCCAGATCGCCGTCGCCGATGTCGTCGACGAGGCGGGCGAACCCGTACACGGCCATGAGGTCCGTACGCCAGTCCCGGGGCAGGAAGAAGGGAGCCACGGGGAAGTTCTCACCCGCGGCCTTGTCGAGCGTGCCGCGCTCCGGGTCTACGGCCTGTGCCGTGCCGGACGCCGTCACCGCCGACTGCCCGGAACGGGGACGGCGCATGCTTCGCGGAGCTGGGGAGTTTCCGTAGCCATTGCCGTCACATCTCCCGTTCTACACTGCGGACCCAATACACACTATTTCGGACACGCCGCCCGGCCGCCCGCGCGGCAGGCCCGCTAGAGGGTGTCGGGCATTATCGCCCCAAGTGCCGCGTTTCGGGACCGGTACAGCTTACGTTGTACAACTGGCCGAGGTACGCCGGGGTGTCCTGCGCATCACAAGAACACACCGATTCGCCTCAAGATTCCTGCGTACGCGAGGAGTTGACGTTTCCTTTGCAGACGCGGGGCCCCGCCGGAACAGTTCCGTCGGGGCCCCGGCCGGACGCGCTACTTGCCCGTGAACTTCTCGTACTCCTTGAGCACCTCGTCGGTCGGGCCGTCCATGCGCAGCTCGCCGCGCTCCAGCCACAGGACGCGGTTGCAGGTGTCGCGGATGGACTTGTTGTTGTGGCTGACCAGGAAGACCGTGCCGGCCTCCTTGCGCAGCTCCCGGATGCGCTCCTCGGAGCGGGTCTGGAACTTGCGGTCACCGGTGGCCAGCGCCTCGTCGATCATGAGGACGTCGTGGTCCTTGGCCGCGGCGATGGAGAAGCGCAGGCGGGCGGCCATGCCGGAGGAGTACGTGCGCATCGGCAGGGTGATGAAGTCGCCCTTGTCGTTGATGCCGGAGAAGTCGACGATGTCCTGGTAGCGGGCCTTGATCTGCTCGCGGGACATGCCCATGGCCAGTCCGCCGAGGATGACGTTCCGCTCGCCGGTCAGGTCGTTCATCAGCGCGGCGTTGACGCCGAGCAGGGACGGCTGGCCGTCGGTGTAGACCTTGCCCCGCTCGGCGGGCAGCAGACCGGCGATGGCCCGCAGCAGGGTCGACTTGCCGGAGCCGTTGGAGCCGATCAGGCCGATGGCCTCGCCCCGGTAGGCGACGAAGGAGACGCCCCGCACGGCGTGCACCTTGCGCACGCCCCGCTCCTCCCCCCGCTTGAGGATCCGGCTGAGGGCCGCGGTCGCGCTGCCCTTGCCGGTCCGCGCGCCGTTGACGCGGTAGACGATGTGCAGGTCGTCCGCGATGACCGTCGGCACCCGCTCGCCCTGCTGCTGCTCAGCCACGGCCGTACCTCTCCTCCGCCTTCCAGAAGTACACGAAGCCGCCCACGGCGACGAGCACCGCCCAGCCGAGCGCGGCCGCCCACACGTGCGGGGGCAGGTTCTCGGAGCCGTAGCCGTCGATCAGCGCGAAGCGCATCAGGTCCATGTAGACGGCGGCCGGGTTCCACTGGAGGATGTCCGCGATCCAGGCCGGCTTGTCCTCCAGCATGATCGGGATGGAGAACATCACGCCCGACGCGTACATCCAGGTCCGCATGATGAACGGCATCAGCTGGGCCAGGTCCGGCGTCTTCGCGCCCATCCGGGCGACGATGAGCGCGAGGCCCATGTTGAAGAGGAACTGCAGCACGAGCGCCGGGACGATCAGCAGCCAGGACAGTGTGGGATAGCTGCCGAAGCCCACGGTCACCGCGAACAGCACGATCATCGAGGCCAGCAGCTGCTGGAGCTGCTGGAGCGCGAAGGAGATCGGGAGCGAGGCACGCGGGAAGTGCAGCGCCCGGACCAGGCCGAGGTTGCCGGAGATCGCGCGTACGCCCGCCATCGCCGAGGACTGCGTGAAGGTGAACACGAACACACCCGTCACCAGGAACGGGATGTACACGTCCTTCGGCATGCCGCGGCCGGCGTTCAGGATCAGGCCGAAGATCAGGAAGTAGACGAGCGCGTTCAGCAGCGGTGTGGCCACCTGCCACAGCTGGCCGAGCTTGGCCTGGCTGTACTGGGCGGTCAGCTTCGCCTGGGAGAAGGCGATGATGAAGTGCCGCCGTCCCCAGAGCTGACGGACGTACTCGACGAGGGACGGCCGGGCGCCGCTCACGGACAGCCCGTACTTCGCGGCGAGCTGTGCCGGTGTCATGCCCTCGTCGGGTGACACGGGTGTGGTCACCGCGACCGTGCCGTCGTGCGTTGTCTCACTCACTAGGGAAACTTTCGTCTTCGTACATGCGTGGCCCGACGGGCCTGGCATGAGCCTGTTGGCCTGGGACGGACCCGGACGCTCTCCGGTACGAGCTTGTCAGATCACGGGGGGCCGGCCCAGCCGGGTCAGCCGCCACACCGTACGCCACTTCATGGGCCGGCGGGGGCCGCAGGGGCTGCCCCAGCCCTCCCGGAACCCGCCGAACCAGGCCTTGAGGGCCGGACGGGAGGGACGGCGCAGCAGGGTGAGCAGCAGCCAGACCCCGAGGTAGACCGGGACGAGGGGCGCGGGGAGGTTGCGGCGGGCCAGCCAGACCCGGTTGCGGGCGACCATGCGGTGGTAGACCGCGTGCCGCGAGGGCGCGGTCGTCGGGTGGTACAGCACCATGTCGGACCGGTAGTCGATCATCCAGCCCGCGTCGAGGGCCCGCCATGCCAGATCGGTTTCCTCGTGGGCGTAGAAGAATTCGTCCGGCAACCCGCCCACGTCCGCGAAGACGCGGGTGCGGACGGCGTTGGCGCCGCCGAGGAAGGTGGTGACCCGGGAGGAGCGCATCGGGTCCGAGGCGCGCAGGCGCGGGACGTGCCGGCGCTGGGTCTCACCGGTGTCCGGATCGGCGATGCGGAAGCTGATGATGCCGAGCTCCGGGTCGGCCGCGAACGCCTGCCGGCACAGTTCGGCCGTGTCGGTGCGGGCGAGCAGGCCGTCGTCGTCGAGGAAGAGCAGGATGTCGACGTCCCTGCCGCCGGGGCCGAACGCCTCGATGCCGACGTTGCGGCCGCCGGGGATGCCCAGGTTCTCGGGCAGCTCGACGGTGCGCACGCCGGCGGGCACGTCCGGGACGGGCGAACCGTTGCCGACCACGACCACCTCGACCCGGTCGCCGTCCTGCTTGGCGACCGAGTCGAGCAGGGCCCGCAGCTCCTCGGGGCGGTTGCCCATGGTGATGACGACCGCGCCGACCTTCATGGCCCCGCTCACTTCAGCCTGCTGGAGGCGAGCACGGACACCAGGTGCAGCAGGGTCTGCAGGAGCGCGATGCCGGCGAGCACGGCGGTGCCGAGCCGGGTGAAGAACAGGTCGCCCCGGCTCGCGTCCACGATCGCGAGGACCAGGATCAGCAGGGACGCCTCGATCCCGAGGATCAGCCGGTGGAACTTGAGCGCCGCGGCGGCCCTGCGGGCCAGCGCCATGCCGGAGGACCGCGGCTCGGAGGCGGCCTCCTTGACCGGCGGCAGCCCGCCCTGGTGCCGGGCGACGCCCACCAGGTCGGTCTCGGCCTTGATCAGGATGGCGCCGAGGGCGGCCAGGGTGCCGAGGAAGGCCCACAGCCAGTCGATGCGCCCGGTGCCCCAGATGTCGGCGGCGCGCAGACCGAGGCCTACCAGGACCGCGGCGTCGGTCAGATAGGCGCCGACCCGGTCGAGGTAGACGCCGCCGAGCGAGTACTGCTTCTTCCAGCGCGCGACCTCGCCGTCGACGCAGTCCAGCAGCAGGTACAGCTGGACCGCCACCACGCCGAGCACGGCGCCCGTGATCCCCGGCACCAGGAGGGCCGGGGCGGCGAGGACGCCGCAGACGGTCATCAGGTACGTGAGCTGGTTGGGCGTGATCCTGGTGTTCACCAGGTAGCGGTCGATCCGCAGCGAGACCTCGCGCATGTAGAGGCGTCCCGCCCAGTGCTCACCGCTGCGCCGGTCCTTGACCCCTTCGGGATGGACGACCGGGCGTAGTTCAGCTACCGATGGCCTTGACATAGTCGGCGTACAGGTCCTTGATCTGGTCGGTCTTGAGGTCGAGGTGTTCGAGGATCGTGTAGCGGCCGGGCCGGGTCTGCGGGGCGTACTCCACGGCACGGACGAACTCGTCCGGCGTGAAGCCGATCTCCTCCGGCAGCACCGGCAGCCCGTGCCGACGCAGCACCTCGGCCATGTACGCCGACTCCTCGTGGGCCCCGCGCAGGAACATCGCGAAGGCCGCGCCCAGGCCGCACTGCTCGCCGTGGGCCGCCGCACGCTGGGGGAACAGCAGGTCGAAGGCGTGGTTGATCTCGTGACAGGCCCCCGAGGAGGGCCGGGAGTCACCGGACACCGACATGGCGATGCCGCTGAGCACCAGCGCCTCGGCCAGCACCTGGAGGAAGTCGTTGTCCCCGATGCCGCCCGGGTGCCGGAGCACGGCCTCGCCGGCCTGGCGGGCCATCGCGGCGGCGAGACCGTCGATCCGCTCGCCCTTGACGCGGTTGGCCAGCTCCCAGTCCGCGATCGCGGAGACGTTGGAGACGGCGTCGCCGATGCCGGCGCGCACGAACCGCACCGGGGCGTCGCGGATGACGTCGAGGTCGATGACGACCGCGATCGGGTTGGGTACGCCGTAGGAGCCGCGGCCCGCGTCGTTGTCGAGGGTGGCGACCGGGGAGCACAGTCCGTCGTGCGCGAGGTTGGTCGGCACGGCGACCAGGGGAAGGCCGACGCGCGCCGCCGCGAACTTGGCGCAGTCGATGATCTTGCCGCCGCCGAGGCCGATGACCGCGTCGTAGTGGCCGGCCTTCATGGCGCCGGCCAGCCGCACCGCGTCGTCCAGGGTGCCGCCGCCGACCTCGAACCAGTCGGCGCCCGGCAGGGACGGTGCGACGCGTTCGCGCAGGCGGGCGCCGGAGCCGCCGCTGACGGCGACGGCGAGCTTGCCCGAGTGGGAGATCCGCTCGTCGGCGAGGACGCAGCCGAGGTCGTCGAGGGCACCCGGGCGGATGTCGACGACGACCGGCGACGGAATGAGCCGGGTCAGTACTGGCACGCGATCTCCCGGCCCTTGGCGAGGTCGTCGTGGTTGTCGATCTCGACCCACTTGACGTCACCGATCGGCGCC
>NZ_BMWA01000061.1 GCF_014650995.1 Streptomyces viridiviolaceus | reverse complement strand
AATGCCGATCCGGCCGCGCCGTCCACCGCCGATCGGGCGGTTCTCGCCCCGGGCGCGGTTCAAGGGCCGGGCACCGGGGCCGCCCCGGCGACGGTGAGGACATGTCGAGCTCGAACGGCCATAGGAGTTTCGGGGCCGACTGCTGCTGTGGGCGGGACAGGCGGTGCCACAAGGGGTTCGGGCGCTGCAGGACCGAGGCAGCGGCGATGCTGAAGGTGGATGCGTGTGGCGAGGACCGGTTGGCGGTGGCGGTGCTGGCGCAGTACCGGATGGCCACGACCGAGCAACTGCACCTGCTGCTCACGCCCAGGGTGCGGATCGAGCAGACGCGGCGGCGGCTGGTCAAGCTGCGCGGCGAGGGGCTGATCGACCGTGTCACGCTGCTGCAGGCCGGCCGCACGCGGGTCTGGTTCGTCACCAAGTACGGAGCCCAGGTCGCCTCCGAGTGGCCGGGGCTGCGTCACTGACAGCCCTTGAGGACGGTGGCGGACCGGACGGCCGCACGGCTGCGGGTCGGACACGCCCTGACCGTGACGGAGACCGGGCTGGCCTTCGTGCAGGACGCCCGGCGCCGCGGAGACCTCTGCCAGCCACTGGACTGGATCCCCGAGGTCCACCACCCACTCGGCAGCGGCGAGGCCGTCATCCCCGACGCCCTGCTGTATTACCGGTGCGCCGACGAGGGCGTGATGCTGCGGGCCTTCGTCGAAGTCGACCGGGCCACCATGGGCCCCGAACGCCTCGCCGCCAAGATTCACGCCTACGCCCGCCTCCACCAGTACATGCCCGCACCCGGCGCGCGGCACCGCCCGGCCGGGCAGGAACCAGCTAGGGAGGACTGGCGGCGGCGCTACCCGCTGTTCCCGCGGCTGCTGTTCGTCCTTGACGCCACCGGCCCGGCCGGCGCCGAGACCCGCATCAGCGCCCTGGGCGCGGCCGCCCGCGACGTGGCACTGGCCGGCTACCTGCGCGAGGTCCCCGTCCTCGCGGCACCCATGACCGACCTGCTCCAACACGGACCCGCCGCACCCGTCTGGCGCCCCGTCCACAACCCCGACCACAAGGTCGGCTGGATGCACTCCCGACGGCCGTAACCAACCGCCTCCATGCCTGCAAGCACCGCCGACCATGGCTGCCGGGTCCTCGGATAACGGGCCCGACCACGGCAGGCCACAGGTTGCGAAGCCCGCCTGGTCGGAACTGCGCAGAGTCAGTCACGTTTTGCACGCCGCCATCAACCGGGCGCTGGGGTGGGGAGCTGGTTAGCCCCTGGCCGCCTCCTCGCTCCATCTGGTCAGTGGGGGCTTGCGCTATTTGCAGCGCTTCCCGGTGGATGGGGCGAGGTGTGAAGAGGACTGGTGGTTGCCGCCGGTTGCCGTCCAGGGCGCGGTGAGCGCGGCCGTCATGGAGATGACGGCCAGGAGTATGAAGAGATGGCTGTATCCGCCGAGTGGTGCGGCAAGTGCAGCCCCGGCGAAGGGCGCGAGGGCGGCTGCGCTGGTTGCTGGCGCGGCGAGTAGTCCGGAGAGGTGGCCGTAGTGGGTGGCGCCCCAGCGGTCGGTGATGGCGGTGGCCTGGAGCAGGGTGAGGTTGCCGCGGACCATGCCGGCCACGACCGACATGGCGATGAGCAGGGCGTACGGGCCGGGGATGGCGGCGAACGCGGCGGTGGTCAGTCCGCCGAGCCCGATCAGGATCGTTGTGCGGGCCGTGGCGGTGGTGCGGCGAGCGAGCGAGGCGTACAGGGTGCGGCCGAGGGTTTGTCCGGCGCCGCCGATACCGAGGGCCCAGGCGGCCTGGCTGGTGGAGTAGCCGCGTTCCAGGAGAAGCGGGACGAGAGCGACGACAACGGCGTACATCGCGAAGCCCGACAGGGTGAAGGCGGCGGCGAGCAGGAGGAAGGGCCGGCTGCGCCCGACCTTGGTCGCGTCTTCGGTCGCGTGTGCAGGACTCGTTGGGGCGTCGGGCCAGGGTGCGCGCAGAGCCAGGGCGTGGGCGGGGATGGTGACGACGGCGAGGATACCGGCGAGTACGAGGTAGGTGTGGCGCCAGGACAGGTGGTCGGCGAGGGCTGCGGTCAGGGGGGCGAAGACGGTGGAGGCGAGGCCGCCGGCGAGGGTGACGACGGTCAGGGCCCGGACGTGGTCGGGGGCCCACCAGCGGGTGAGGGCGGCGAACGCGGGCTGGTAGAAGGTGGACGCCATCGCGAGTCCGGCCAGCGCCCAACCGGCGATGAAGACCGGGATGTTCGGGGCCGCAGCGACGAGCAGCAGGCTGACGGTGCCGATTACGGAGCCGGCGGTCATGACGGTGCGGGGGCCGCGACGGTCGAGGATGCGCCCGACGCGGATCCCGGCGAGCGCGGAGACGACGAGACCGAGCGAGAACGCCGCGGTGGTCGCCCCGGCCGGCCAGCCGGTCGCTTCGGTGATCTGTGGGTTGAGGACGGGGAAGGCGTAGTAGATGATGCCCCAGCTCACGATCTGCGTGGCGCAGAGGGCGGGTAGGGCGGCGCGGGGCCGCGACCGGTCCCCCGTTCCGGTCGCGGCCTCGCTGTTGAGCGTGTTGGTCATGTGGGGTCAGCAGCAGCCACCGGCTGCGGCGGCCTCCTTCACCGGCGTGGAACTGGCGCAGCAGGCGCTCTGTGGTGGTGATGCCGGTGTTGGGGCGTCGGCCTTCACGACGTACACCTCCCAGCGCTCGCTGCCTGGGCCCTGGACCCAGACCTTGTCCTGGAGGGCGTGGCAGCAGGTGGTGTCGTTCTCCTCCCGGGTGGTGAGGCCGGCATCGGCGAGGCGGCCGGTGGCGGCGTGGACCTCGTCGGTGGTGGCGACCTCGACGCCGAGGTGGTCCATGCGGGTGTCCTCGCCCTGTTCGCCCTGGAAGAGGACGAGCTTGAGCGGGGGCTCGGCGATGGCGAAGTTGGCGTAGCCGTCGCGGAGTTTCGCGGGCTCGGCGTCGAACAGCTTGCTGTAGAAGGTGATCGCTGCCTGGAGGTCGGGGACGCGGAGGGCGAGTTGCACGCGGGACATGACGTACCTCCTGCTGAGTGGAGAAGGGGTTCGGGTCAGCCGCAGCAGCCGCCCGCCGGGGCCTTCTCGGCAGCCGCGGCGACTGTGGCGGGGGCGCCGAGCTGGATGAGCTGGGGGGCCGGGGCGCAGCAGCCGCCGCCGTTCGTCTGCTGGGTGTCGGGGGCGTCGAACAGGCCGGCGCCTCCGCAGACTCCGGTTTCGGGGAGGGTGAGTTCGACGCGGTCGGCGGAGTCGAGGTCGCCGGCGATGGCGGCGGCGACGGAGCGGACCTGCTCGTAGCCGGTCATCGCCAGGAACGTCGGGGCACGGCCGTAGGACTTCATGCCGACCAGGTAGATGCCCTGTTCGGGGTGGGAGAGCTCGCGGTGGCCGTGCGGGTAGACGGTGCCGCAGGAGTGCTGGTTGGGGTCGATCAGCGGAGCCAGGTCCACCGGGGCCTGCAGGCGCTCGTCGAGTCCCAGGCGCAGCTCGTCGAGGAAGGTCAGGTCGGGGCGGAACCCGGTCAGGACGATCACCTCGTCAACCGCGTCCAGACGGCGCCCGTCCTCGCCAACCAGGACCAGGCGGCCGTCAGCATCGCGCTCGATCGCCTCGGTGCGGAAGCCGGTGACCGCGTCCGCGTGGCCGTCGTCGACGGCGGCCTTGGCTGCCAGGCCCAGGGCGCCGCGCGCCGGGAGCTGGTCGGCTTCGCCGCCGCCGAAGGTGGAGCCGGAGATGCCCCGCCGCAGGATCCACACGCCCTTCGTTCCTGCGCCGTCGTCGGACTTGGCGAGGTCGGCGAGATAGGCGAGGGCGGTGAACGCGGAGGCGCCGGAGCCGATCACCGCGGTGCGCTTGCCCGCGTACCGGACGCGCACGGCCGGGTCCTTGAGGTCGGGTACGCGGTAGGTGATCCGGTCCGCGGCGGCCTTCTCGCCGAGGGCGGGCAGGCCGCTTCCGCCGGCCGGGCTGGGCGTGGCCCAGGTGCCGGAAGCATCGATCACGGCACGGGCGAAGACGCGCTCCTCACGGCCGTCGGCGTACTCGACGTGCACGACGAACGGCTGGGTCTCGCGGTCGGCGTCGACGATGCGGTCGCGGCCGGCCCGGGAGACACCGGTGACCGTCGCACCGAGGCGGACGCGGTCACCGAGGACATCGGCGAGCGGCTGCAGGTAGAGGTCGGCCCAGTCGCCGCCGGAGGGGTAGGTGGCCGGGTCCGGCCTGGTCCAGCCGGTGGGGGCCAGCAGCTTCTCGGCGGCCGGGTCGACGACCTCGCCCCAGGTGGAGAACAGCCGCACATGGCTCCACTCGCGGACGGCCGCACCAGCACCGTCGCCTGCTTCCAGTACGAGGGGCTCGATACCGCGTTCAGTCAGGTGGGCGGCGGCGGCGAGCCCGGCGGGGCCGGCTCCGATGACGACGACGGGGAGCTGCTGGGTGCTCATGTTGCTCGGTCTCCTTGAGGGGCGAAGGGTCAGCGCGCGTGGGTGAAGGCGGTCAGCTGGGTTTGCTGGCGGCGTGCGGCCGCTCGGGTGGCGCTGTCGCTGACTTGGGCGCAGCTGTCGCAGAAGCTGATGCCGGCCAGGTGGCGGGCGGTGCGGCGGGCCCGCGCCGCGGTGAGCACGGTACGGAGGTTGGTCGTCACAACGACTCCTTGCTTCGATGCCTGTCGATACGCTGGAGCTTGCCACTCGCATCGACGAGTGTCAACATAGACATATGTCGAAGTCAGAGGTTGTGGAGCTGCCCGTCCTTCAGGACGGCGGCGTGGTGCCGTGCTGCCCGCCGATAACCGCCGGAGAGCTGTCCCAGGCGGATGCGGAGAAGATGGCCGCCATGTTCAAGGCGCTGTCGGACCCGGTGCGGCTGCGGCTGTTCTCCAAGATCGCCTCCCACCCGGGCGGGGAGGCGTGCGTGTGCGACATCGCCGACGTCGGCGTCTCCCAGCCGACCGTCTCCCATCACCTGAAGAAGCTGCGCGAGGCCGGCCTGCTGACCTCGGAGCGGCGCGGGACCTGGGTCTACTACCAGGTCGCCCCGTCCGTGGTGGCGGCCATGGCCGCCATGCTCGACCTGCGCAGCTGACCGCCGCCCGGGCCGGCGTCGCGGTCAGTCGCCGCAGCCGGGCGGGCAGCAGCGCAGCAGGTATTCCTTGAGCGCGTCCAGCCGGCCCGCCATGGTGGCGCCGTCGGCGCGGTAGAAGACCTGCTTGCCCTCCTTGCGGGACAGGACCAGGCCGCCGCGGCGCAGCAGGCTCAGATGCTCGGACGCGGTCGACGGCTTCAGCCCGCACCGTTCGGCGATCTCTCCGACGGTCAGCTCACGACCGCCCGCGAACTGCTGCATGACCAGCTGGCGGGTCTCACTCGCCAGGGCCTTGAGGAAGTCGGCCGTCGCCGGGTCGACCCCCTCACCCGCACCACCGCTCGCCGCCCCGACTGCTGCTGCACGGCTCATACTTCGTCACTTCCCGAAACAACGACGCTTGAAGGAGAAGGGTCTCATGGAGCACCACGCCGACCTCATCGTCATCGGCGCCGGCCAGTCCGGCCTGGCCACCGCCGCTCTCGCCCCCCGCCACGGCTTCGCCCGCACCCTCGTCCTGGAGGCCGCCGACCAGGTGGGCGGGTCCTGGCCGCGCTACTACGACAGCCTCACCCTGTTCTCCCCCGCCCGGTACTCCTCGCTGCCCGGCATGCGCTTTCCCGGCGACGGCGACCGCTACCCGACCAGGGACGAGGTGGTCGACTACCTGCGCGCCTACGCCCGCCACCTCGACGCCGACATCCGCACCTCCACCACCGTCACCTCGGTGCTGCCCCGTGACGGCGCCTGGGTGGTGCGGACGGACGACGGAGCCGAGCTCACGGCACCCACGGTGGTAGCCGCGACCGGCGCCTTCCACAGCCTGTACACACCCGACGTACCCGGGCGTGAGCAGTTCGACGGGCGGTCGCTGCACGCCGCCGACTACCGCAGCCCCGAACCGTTCACCGGCCAGCGGGTCGTGGTCGTAGGCGGCGGCAACTCGGCCATCCAGATCGCCGCCGAACTCGGCACGGTCGCCGAGACCACCCTGGCCAGCCGCCGGCCGATCGGCTGGGTGAAGCAGCGCCCGTTGGGCAGGGACGTCCACTGGTGGTTCAAGCACACCGGGTTCGACATCGCTCCGCTGAGCCGAATGCTGGAGAAGGTACCGGTGTCCGTCCTCGACGACGGGCACTACCGCGCCGCCCTCACCGCCCACGGAGTCGAACGACGCGAGATGTTCACCCGCCTCACCCCAGACGGTGTCATGTGGGCCAACGGCACCAAGGAACCCGCTGACGTGATCGTCTGGGCCACCGGATACCGCCTCACCTACCCCTACCTCGACGGCAGCGGCGCCCTGGACACCGACGGCCGGCCCCGCCACCACGGAGGCATCGCCACCATGCCCGGGCTCGGATTCGTCGGCATCGAGTTCCAGCGCAGCTTCTCCTCCAACACCCTGCGCGGCGTGGGCCGCGACGCCGCGCACGTCCTGTCCCGGCTCTGCCGCTCACGCTGACGACGGCGTTTCGAGCGACCTGATCGGCGCCGTTGTGTGCCTGGGCGGGCATGGCAGTTCATCATGTACGCCCCACGCGGGCACTGACCTGGCTCGGAGGTCCGGACGAATCGTGAGCAGGGGCCCGGTGCCTTTCCCCGAAGGTGCGGGCATCTCGTGGCGGCCGGGGACCGCCCCCAGCGAGGATGCCTGTCATGACCGCTGAGCAGAATCTCGTTCCGCTGCGTGCGACGCACTCGGCACCCGTGGTGTTCGGTGCGGGGGCGGCCATCGGTGTGCTGGGCGGGATGATCGGGCTGGGCGGCGCGGAGTTCCGTCTGCCGCTGCTGATCAGTCTGTTCGGGTTCGCCGCGCTCTCGGCGGTCATCCTGAACAAGGCAATGAGCCTGGTCGTGGTCCTGACCGCGCTGCCCGCCCGCCTGGCGGCGATCCCGGCCGCCGACATCGCCGCCCGCTGGCCGGTCGCCGTCAACCTGCTGGCCGGAAGCCTCCTGGGCGCCTGGGCCGGCGCCTCCTGGACGGTGCGCATGCGCTCCGCCACCCTCTACAAGGTCCTCGCCGCCCTGATGGTGTTCATGGCCGCTGCCCTGGTCCTCACCCACACCACCACCCTGGGCACCCTCGACCTGCCGCTGTGGGCCCAGGTGCCCGCCGGGGTCGCGGCCGGGTTCGGCATCGGCGTGGTCGCGGCCATCATGGGCGTGGCCGGAGGCGAGCTGCTGATCCCCACGATCGTGCTGCTCTTCGGAGAGAACATCAAAACGGCCGGGAGCCTGTCCCTGCTGGTGTCCCTGCCGACCATGCTCGTGGCGGTTGCCCGCTACAGCCGCGACGGCAGCTTCGCCGTCCTCGGCGCCAGCCGCCGCTTCGCCGTGGTCCTGGCCGCGGGCTCCGTCGCCGGTGCGGTCCTGGGCGGGCTGTTGCTTGGGGTGTTCCCCGATGCGGTCCTCATCCCGCTCCTCGCCGTGATCCTGCTCGTCTCCGCGGTCAAGCTCGCCCGCCACGACTGAACGGCGCCGTGAGCTGCCTACTCCTTCTCGCCGTCCTCCTCGGCCGGCCGCCGTGGCAGATCGCAGCGCAGCAGCCAGCTTCTGGCGTGCGCTACTGGCTCGGTCGCGGGGTCAGGTGCCCAGCTGGCACGCGATCTGGTGGGCGGCCTCGCGGGCGGTGCGGCCCACGCCGATGAGGGTGGCGGAGGCGGGGCCGGTCCAGTCGCCGTAGCCGAGCAGGTGCAGCCGCGGCTGGCCGAGGGCGTGCGTGCCATCGGTGGGGAACTGGCCCCGCGGCCCGCGCAGCCCGAGCGGGGCAAGGTGGGCAAGGGCGGGCCGGAAACCGGTGCACCAGATGACGGCGTCCGCCTCCGCCCGGCTGCCGTCGGGCCATTGGATGCCGGTGGTGGTGAGCCGGGTGAACATCGGCTTCACGGACAGGAGTCCGGCGTCGCGAGCAGCGCGGACGGGCGGGACGGCGACGATGTCGCCGAGTGAGGCGACCCCGCCGGTGTCGCTGCGGCCTTCGTCGAGGGCGCGGCGGCGGGCGGTGGCGACGTCGAACAGGACGCGGCCGTCGACGTCGTCAGGGAGGAAGCGGGGCGGGCGCTGGGTCACCCACGTCACCGTCACGTCGCCATGCAGGGCGAGGTCGGCGGCGATCTGGGCGCCGGAGTTCCCTCCGCCGACCACGACGACGTGCTGACCGGCGAAATCGGGAGGGCGTCGGTAGTTCACGGTGTGCAGCTGCCGGCCAGTGAAGTCGTCACGGCCGGGGACGGCGGGGAGGAAGGGCCGCGACCAGGTGCCGGTCGCGCTGACCACGGCCTGGGCCCGCCAGGTGCCGGAGTCGGCCTCGACCAGGAGCCGGCCGCCGTCGCGGCGTACGGCGTCTACGCGGGTGCCGTGCTGGACGGGCAGGTCGTAGCGCTTCTCGTAGTCGATGAGGTAGTCCACCACGTGCCCGGCGTCCGGGTAGGTCTTGCCGGGCTGGGTGGGCATGAGCCGGCCGGGCAGGGAGGAGTGGTCGGCCGGGGAGAACAGGTGCAGCGAGTCCCACATGTGCTGCCAGGACCCGCCCGGCGCCGCCTCGGCGTCCAGGATCGTGAAGTCCAGGCCCTGGCGGCGCAGGTAGTAGCCGGCGGCGAGCCCTGCCTGGCCGCCGCCGACCACCACCACATCCGTGTGCTGGGTCATGAACCCAGCTGCGCCGTGGTGAACTTCCGCCGCCAGGCCAACGAGACGTAGACCAGCGCCACGAGGACCGGGACCTCGATGAGCGGGCCGACGACGCCGGACAGGGCCTGGCCCGAGGTGACGCCGAAGGTGGCGATGGCGACTGCGATCGCCAGCTCGAAGTTGTTGCCGGCCGCGGTGAAGGCAAGGGTGGCGGTGCGGTCGTAGGCCAGGCCGATGGCCTTGCCGAGCGCGAAGGTGCCGAACCACATCACTGCGAAGTACACCAGCAGCGGCAGCGCGATCCGGGCCACGTCCAGCGGCTGCGAGGTGATCGTCTTCCCCTGCAGGGCGAACAGGATGACGATCGTGAAGAGCAGCCCGTACAGCGCCCACGGTCCGATCTTCGGGAGGAACTTCTGCTCGTAGCCCTCGCGGCCCATCTTCTGCTCGCCGATGCGGCGGGTGAGGAAGCCGGCCAGCAGCGGGACGCCGAGGAAGATGACCACGTTCGCCGCGATCTTCCACATGGAGATGTCCAGGTGCTCGCCGTCGCCGAGGCCCAGCCAGCCCGGCAGCAGGTCGAGGTAGAACCAGCCCAGCAGGCCGAACGCCAGAACCTGGAAGACCGAGTTCAACGCGACGAGGACGGCGGCGGCCTCCCGGTCGCCGCAGGCGAGGTCGTTCCAGATGATGACCATGGCGATGCAGCGGGCCAGGCCGACGATGATCAGGCCGGTGCGGTACTCCGGCAGGTCCGGCAGGAAGATCCACGCCAGCGCGAACATCACCGCAGGTCCCAGGACCCAGTTGATGACCAGGGAGGAGATCATCAGTTTGCGGTCGCCGGTGACCGCGTCCAGCTTGTCGTAGCGGACCTTCGCCAGAACCGGATACATCATGATCAGCAGGCCCAGCGCGATCGGCAGGGAGATACCGCCGATCTCCACCTTCGCCAGCGCGTCGTTCAGACCAGGGATCGCACGCCCGAGCCCCAGGCCGACGGCCATGGCGATCAGGATCCACACGGCGAGGTAGCGGTCCAGGGTGGAGAGCTTGGCGACGACGGACGCTTCCTGACTCGTCGCGGGCGCTTCGGTGCGGGTCACGGGCAGGCCCTCTTGTTGTCGGCGGCGGTACGGGCCTGTTCGGCCAGGTCGGCGAACTGCCCGGCGAGCTGGGCGATGACGTCGGGGCGCAGCTTGTAGTACGTGTAGCGGCCACACGGCTCGGTCTCGACGACCCCGGCCTCGCGCAGCACCCGGAGATGGTTGGAGAGGTTGGTCTGCCGTGCGCCGGTCTCCTCCACCAGGTGGGTGGTGCACAGCGTCTCGCGGGCGAGCAGGGTCACGATCCGGAGCCTGAGCGGGTCGGCCAGCACCCGAATCAGGTCAGTGTCGACTGACGTCATCATGGGCTGATACTGTCACATCACCCGGTGCTGATACCAGCCAGGGCTGACCCATAGGCCCGTCGAAAGGGTCTCCCCATGCCCGCCGTTCCCACTCCGCCCTGCCCGATGAACGCCTGGCCCCCGGCGCCGCCCGCCTCGCCACCCGGCACGCCGGCCGGTTCTCGGTCGAGACCGTGCAGCGCCTGCTCGCCGACTCCTACCTGCGTCTGGCCGCCACCGCGCACGTCACCACGCACCTGGTGGTGCTGGCCGAGCGTTTCACGGCCGAGCGCCTCGACGCCCTCGCCCACGTCCAGGGCGCGCTGGGCGTGGGCCTGCCGCGGGGGCTGTTCGTGTGCAACCACAACGCCGGCCACTCCCAGCTCGCAGCCGCGCTCCTTCAGCACCGGGCAGCGGGCCGGGTCACCGTCTCCTCCGCGGGCACCCATCCCGGGCCCGGGATCCAGCCGTACATCGCGCAGGTCCTCACCGAAGCCGGCGCCGACCCGACCGGGGCGTTCCCCAAGCCGCTGACCGACGAGATCGTCAGAGCCGCCGACATCGTCATCACCATGGGCTGCGGCGACGCCTGCCCCATCGTGCCCGGCCGCCGCTACCTGGACTGGCCCGTGCCGGATCCCGACGGCGCCCCGATCGCCGTCGTCCGCCAGATCCGCGACGACATCGACACCCGCATCACCGGCCTGCTCGCCAGCCTGCCGAACACCTGAAACCCCTGCACCGCCTGCCACTCACCTTGTGAAGGAAGAACCCATGTCCTCCGCTCCGCTCGCCTCCGTGCTGTTCGTCTGCGTCCACAACGCCGGCCGCTCCCAGATGGCCGCCGGATTCCTCACCCACCTCGCGGGCGACCGCATCGAGGTCCGCTCCGCCGGCTCCATCCCCGGCGACCAGGTCAACCCCGCCGCCGTCGAGGCAATGAAGGAAGCCGGCGTCGACATCTCCGCCGCCAAGCCGAAGATCCTCACCACCGAGGCCGTCCAGGCGTCCGACTACGTCATCACCATGGGCTGCGGCGACGCCTGCCCGATCTTCCCCGGCAAGACCTACCTCGACTGGGCCCTGGAAGACCCGGCCGACAAGGGCGTCGACGCCGTCCGCCCAATCCGCGACGAGATCAAGACGCGCATCGAGGCCCTCATCGCCGAGATCGACGCCAAGCAGGACGCGTGACCCCGTGACGCAACCCGGCGCGGTGCGCAAGGTCATCATCATCGGCTCAAACAAGTCGCTCAGCGCGGCTGCCCGGGCACTCAAGGTCGCTCCTGCACGGTGTCGTAAGACGATGCTCCTGCTGGCCGACGCGGCCTTCGACGGCAACGAGTTCCTTCATGCCGTCCATCAAAGCGGGGCGAGGTTCCTCGTGCGTTCCGGGGCCGATCCCCACCTCCGCCGAGCACCTGGGCGACGGTTCCTACATCGCCCGCGTCGGTTACGGCGTCCTCCGGGTACTGCTGCCGGTCCGCGCGATCGAGGCGACCCTCACCGTCACCCTGGCCGACAACACCGTCCGCACCGAGCAGTGGCGGCTGATCACCAATCTGCTGGACCCCGTCAAGTATCCGGCCACCGAGCTCGTTGATCTCTATCACCGCAGGTGGCAGGCAGAAACTGCATATTTTTCGATCAAGGCCACGATGCTCGACGGCCGTGTCCTGCGCTCCCGCAGCATCGACGGCCTTGACCAGGAGGTCTACGCCCTGCTCACCGCCTACCAGGCCCTGATCCGCGCCGGCGACGACGCCCTGACCGGACGGCCGGACATACCCATGGAACGGATCAGCTTCACCGTCCTGCTGGCCGCCGTAACCGACACCGTCACCGCGAGCCATGGAGTCTTCCCCAGCACCCTCGTCGACCTGGTCGGCACGATCGGCCGCGCGGCCCTGGGCGACCTCCTGCCCGCCCACCGACGGCAACGGGTGAAGGCCCGCACCCGAAAGAACCCCACCAGCAAGTACGGCCCGAACGCGGGACAACACCTCCACAAGGCCCAGAACTACACCGTCCGCACCACCGTCGTGTTCTTCGCCCACGGCCTCAACAGCCGCTCATGGCCCTAACGCAACGGTGCTGAGGCCCCAGCCCGTCGTCTTGGGGCCTTCACCACGGCGCGCCCGGCCCGAACGGTTCGAAGAACATGACGTCCAGCGGATGCAGGTCCCGGCCGGTCAGACCGGGGAAGCCGGATTCGGCGGGGCCGCCGCGCAACCACGTGAGCAGGGTTGCCGTGAAGTCGCCTGGCAGGGGCGGTCCTTGGTCGCAGTGGCGTGGGTTGACGGCTACGCGCCATGTCTCGGGCGGGCCGTCCGCGCACCAGCCGATCTGGTCCCCGTCGATCGTCGACGCGAACGGCAGGAAGCCGCCGGGCTCGGGCCACGCGGGCATCGGGTAGTACTGGGGATGGGCGGCGCGCAGTTGGCGATATCCGTCAAGCATGCCCTCGACGGTGGCCGCGAGCCCCTGCTCCCGTGGCCGGTCCAGGGACAGTGGGGCGCTCATGTCCAGCCACCAGCTCCAGTTGCCCGCCCCGTACCGCTCCGCGAGCGCCACGAAGTCCGGCGGCAGCCGGGTGCCGAGCCGCTCGAAGACCTGCTCCCATGTGCCCTCGCCCAGGTACGGCTCCAGGGGCGGTGGAACCAGCGCCATGACGGCGTCGAGGCCCGAGCCCTCGGTGAGCGCCGCGTGCTGCCGCGCGTCCACGGCGGTGCCCGCAGGCGGTGGCGACCAGGGTGCGGCCCCGGCCAGCGGCGGCCAGACCCGTATCTGTGAGGACAGCGGGCCCAGCAGCCCGCCGGGCTCGCCCGGGTGCGGCACGCCGGTGCGCAGCAGCGCGAACAGCAGCTCCAGGAACGGGACTTCGTAGTCCACCCAGGGCTCGCTCACCCCGACTGCCACATTCGTGGTCATGAGCGTGACCGGCCACTCGTCGGGGTCGTCCGACGCGCCCGTGTTCCAGAAGAGGTGGTCGCCGCTGCTCGTCGTGGCGAAGGCGAGCAGGCCGCCCTCCTCGGGCAGGAAGGGGCGCCGACGCTCGGTGAACATGCCGGGCCGGATCGCCGAGTGCCGGTGCGTCTCGACGATCCATGCTGCGTACTCGAAGCGGCCGTCGGTGCTGACGCACGGGGGGTGCAGCCGGATCGCCGCACCCGGGCCGCCTATCTCGGCCGCACCGTACGCCGACACGAGCGCCTTGTAGTCACCGGGCAGCGGGGTGCCGAGCCAGCCCTCGACCGCCGCCCAGTCGACGGCGGGCGCCGGGCCGGGCGGCGGTCCGACGAGACCTGTGAACGCGGTGATCCGCGCAGAGTGATCCATGGAGCCGAGGATGACATCCCCCACCGACATTGAGACTGGGACCTGGCACCGCTCGGGCGTCTGACCCGCCCACTGACTGACGCTTCGGCTGTCCTCGGGTTGAATCGCTCGGCTCCCGGGCGGTACCACAGCGCGCGTGACCGGCCGGGCTACCATGACCGCATTGCCTCGCCCAACCCCCTTGCCCCGCAGGTCACAGCGTTAACGCAACGGTGTTGACCTGGACTTCGCCGACACGGACGCCGACATTGCTAGTGTGGTGCGCCAGAAATTGCGGGCTTAACTGGCCCTAACAAAAGCTATTGATCATGTGACTGTCAGCTTGTCCGCTCGTTGCTCTGATCGTGGGGAAGAGACAG
>NZ_BMWA01000060.1 GCF_014650995.1 Streptomyces viridiviolaceus | reverse complement strand
TCAGCAAGGTCCCCACCCATAACCACACCAACGACCGACCTGGTCAGCAGTCACGGCAAGCACCGTTGCAGTACTAGCTGTATTGACCCGCAGGGTTGTTCACGCGGGTGATGGGTGGCTGGCCGCCGAGTGCGGTGTGGCAGCGGTGGTGGTTGTAGGTGTGGAGGAAGTCTGCCAGGGCGTCGGTGCGTTCGGTGTTGCTGGTGTAGGGCCGTTGGTAGGCCCATTCGTCGAGCAGGGTGCGGTTGAAGCGTTCGACGCGGGTGAGCTTGCCGGCCTGTAGGTCAGGCGGCTGTGGTCGTCGACGGCGGAGTGGACGTAGTCGAAGCCCATGCTGCTGCGCCGGGTCCGGCCGACCTGGCGGCCGAGGACTTTGTGGCCTCCGCCGTCGGGAATCCGGCCGAGTTTCTTCACGTCGACGTGGACGAGCTCGCCGGGCCGCCGGCGTTCGTAGCGGCGGATGACCTGTCCGGTGGGCCGGTCCAGGTGGGCCAGCCGGTTCAGGCCGTGGCGGGCCAGGATCCGGTGGGTGGTCGAGGCGGGCAGGCCCAGGATCGGGCCGAGGCGGGCGGGGCCGAGTTTGCAGGTCTGGCGCAGTCGGCAGACGCGGGCCTCCACGGCCGCCGGAGTGCGGTGCGGGGGCGGCTGGAGCGGTCGGCAAGGCCCGGCGCGCCCTCGGATCGCCAGCGGCGGATCCACTTGTGGGCCGTGGCGCGGGAGATGCCCATTCGGCGGCCACATGAGCGACAGGGCGGCCTGCGCAGACACGTTCGACCAGCAGACGCCTGCCATGAACGGTCAGCCGGGCATTACGGTGGGACACGAAGACCTCCGTGCGGTGCAGTCCTAGACAGCTCCACCACACCGGAGGTCTTCGCCATGATCAAGCCCGGCCGGCGTCAACAACGCTCGTGATCAATGCACCTAGAGGGCTCTGCCCGCCCTCGTCCGGCAGAGAAGGCAGGCCGGCTCGGTCCTTCCGCGCGCCGTTTCAAGCTGATGCCTTTCCTTTGGGAGGAACCATGCAAACGAGCGCTAACAGCGGCTAACAGAATGGGCGCCGGGGACTTCACCTAGAGGTATCCCGACTCGCCGTCGGCGACGAACCGTGTCAGGGATCGCTCCAGCAGCTCCAGAAACTGCCGCAGGTCATCAGCCACCTTGTCGAGCTCCGGGTCGTCCAGCGACGCCGTCCGCGTGCGATAGACCGCCCCACCGGGGCACGCAACGTAGGACAGGCCGCCGCCGTTCGAGCCAATGACCAGGCTATGGTCCCTCTGGTCCGCGCCCACGTCGAGAACGCCGTACTCCTGGAGCCGCAGCAGGACGTCACCTGCCGGGTCGATGAAGTAGCCGTTGCAGACGTCCTCCCAGGTGACGTCGCCAATGCTGTCGTAGAAGGTGACCAGGTCAGCTGGGATGAGGCTCACTTGGGCAAGCGTGCGAGCCGCGGCGTGATCGTCATGGTCGGCTGGCCGTACCTCGTTGGTGCCAGGGGGAAAGCCGTGCCGACGCTCGAACTCCCCTGTCATCGCTGTCAGGGTCCCCGAGACTCTGTCGGTCCACGAGGCCAGCCAGGAGGGCGAAAGTGAGCGGTCAATCATGAGGCCGGATCATGACATGAGCCCCGGACACCCACGCAGTGACCAGCGATCTTGCACCCCAACGTCAGCACAATGCCTTGAGTTGCCGGTGGGCGATGAGGCAGCAGGCGAGTTTGAGAAACGCTTCGTGGATGTCGGCCCTGCGTTCCCAGCGGACGCGCAGCCGCCGGAAGCCGTGCAGCCACGCAGAGCTCCGTTCGATCACCCACCGGTAGGTGCCCAGCCCAGTGCCATGTCGGGCTCCGCGGCGGGCCATGGCCGGAATGATGCCTCGCTCGCGGGCCTGGTCGCGGTAGATGTCGTGGTCGTAGCCGCGGTCGGCGAACAGCGAGTCGGGGTTGCGACGGGCATGGCCGACGCGGCCGCGAACCGGCGGGATCGCCTCGAGCAAGGGCAACAACTGGGTGACGTCGTTGCGGTTGCCGCCAGTCAGCAGGACCGCGAGCGGGGTGCTGTGCCCATCGGTGATCAAGTAGGCCATGGACCGCAACGGCGCCGAACAGCCGCGCCTGGTGGTGACGGGGGCGAAGCTCGGCGAGATGACCGTGCCCACCAGCCGTGGGAAGGCACTGTCCCAGCCTGGCTGTTCACCGTGCGGGGCTACGACACACCGCTCAGGCGCCCAGCTGTGGCCCCCTCGAAACTTCCCGATCCACCGATCACATCGGCGCGGCAGTTGTCCGCCAGGGAGTTAAAACCGCTGCGAGGCCTGTCCAAGATCGCCAAGGACGGCCGCTCCGTGACCGTGACGCCAACCAGGGCTCCTGCGATAACGGCTCCGCCATAGACGTGTGGGAAACAAGCGGCAGTGTGGTGCTGTCGGCGTATCTCGTCGACTCGAGCGACGGTCCATGCAGCAGTGAGCTGCGGGCCCATTCCGTAACGGTGAAGCTCGACCTGCCGGTGGGCGACCGTGTGCTTCTGGATGCTTACACAGGTCGGCCGATCCTCTACAGGGAACCCAACGGGGCATCCCCGAGCTGAGCTGATTCACCACGTAGGCTGCGCTGTTCCCGAACCGCAGACTTGGCAGCCAGCCGTTGAGGTCCGTCAGCGAAACGGAAGTGATGGGGCTATTTGAATCTGGCCTAGTCAGCGATCTCGTGAATGCCACGGTCAAGGGGCTGTGCCGATGGGCATTCCCCGCGAGTGCGCAGGATCCGCGCCCGGGCAAGCTCGGCCGGACTCCCTGAGCAGGCGCGCACGTAGGCGTCGAGGACGGCCGGAGAGGGAGCCACGGTGCCAGACTCGGCGCGCTGGATGGCGCCGCGTCAGATGTTGGCGGCCTCGGCCAGGGCATCGCTGGGGCAGCCGCGCGGTCCGGCGCAGGGCGATCAGGTCGGCGAGGTGGGCGAAGGGGCACTCTGCGGCGCTGACGCCAGGGGAACGGGACATAGCGGCCGCCTACTTGCCGCCCCGCGCCGGAGCGTAAGGCGGCCTCGACGAAGGCGGCCACCAGGTCGGCGGCCGCCGTCGACCGCGGCAAGGGTGGCCGCGCCGAACGCCCCCAGGCCGCCCAGCAGCGTGAAGACGGTGTTTAGCGAGGTGCCGACGAAGAACAGCCGCTCCCCGGACTGCAACCCGCAACTCCCCGCACGACGACGACCCCGCCCGACACATCGGTGCGGGGCCTTCTGCACATACGGACACGGCAGTCGCACGGAGAAGCAAGCACGGTTCAGCGCCGGACACCACTGTTACACACCTGGCTTCACGGAACCTCCACGATCGAGCTCGGTGCGTATTACAGTTTTCTCCGCGCGACTCGTCATCTTGTGTCGTGCATGAGACGGATGGGGCAATCTTCCGCATGCCCAGGGTGCGCCATTGGGGGGCTTTGTGCAGGAAATGATCATGGGTTCGAACGTGGCCCTGGCGGACCTGAGTGACGACGTCGCTTCGGTGATCGTCAGTCTGGGCTGGGTCAGCCCTACCGGCGAGGGCGACGCGGATGTGTCGGTCCTGCTGCTGGACGCGAACGGCAAGGTGCGCAGCGACAGCGACTTCTACTTCTACAACCATCCGGTGGCCGCTGACGGAAGCGTGCAGCTTCTGGGCAAGACGCCGACGGCGGACGGCAGTGAGGACCGGATCAGCTTCGACCTCACCGCCATGCCGTCCGGGATCGACCGGATCATCGTCGCCGCGAGCAGGTACGGCGAAGCCCGCTTCGGTGAGCTGGAGGATGTGAGGATCACGCTGGCTGACGCGGCCGGTGAGAGCCTCCTACGGTTCGCCATCGATGACGCCGGCTCGGTGACGGCGGTCATCTTCGGTGAGCTGTACCGGCGGGGGGAAGGATGGAAGTTCCGTGCCGTCGGGCAGGGCTACGAAACCGGTCTTGCGGGGCTGGCGACGGACTTCGGGGTCGACATCGAGGACGACGCGGCTACGGAAGCCGAAGCGGCGCTCGACGGCGCGGAAGCAGACGAGGAGGCGGATGCGGCGGCTCCGGCGCCGGCCGAGACGCCGACCGAAAAGCCGGTCCGGCAGACGGCGCTGGAGGCCATCCCTGCTCCTCGCCTGCCTGAGGGCGAGGCCGGTGAGCCGAGGAAGCCGACCACCCGTCCTCGCACTGCGAAGAAGAAGGTCACCCTTCCCAAGACGGTCAAGAAGACCCTGGCGGAGAACGACTCCTGGAGGCAGGCCAGGCTTTTCCCGGTCTCGGTGCTCAAGAGCGACCGGGACCGGGAGATGCGTGCCACCTCTGTGCTGCTGTCTGTGATGGCGCAGGTGCCCGAGTTCAGCAGGAGACTCACCGCGGGGTTCGGGGCTCCGGCGGGCCGTATGGAGACATTCACGGAGGTCTCGCTGCCCCATGGGGACAGTCCGCGGCGCCCGGACGGGGTGATCCGAGTGGAGCGGGCCGGCAAGCTGTGGACCGCGCTGGTCGAGACGAAGACCAACGGCAACGCGCTCAAGGCCGACCAGGTGCAGGCGTACATGGACATCGCCGCGCGCCGCGGTTACGAGGCCGTGATCACGCTGACGAACGACGTCGCGCTGGAGGGCAGCCCGCTTGTCGACGTCAAGATCGACAAGCGGCGCAAGCACAAGGTCGCCCTCTGGCACCTGTCCTGGGCGGAAGTCGCCCATCAGGCGCAGATGCTGATCAGGCACGAGGGAGTGGGCAACGCCGCGCACGCCTGGCTTTTGCAGGAACTGCTGCACTACCTGCAGCACGAGAACTCCGGCTGTCACGGCTTCCAGAACATGGGGCCGGCCTGGGTTCCCGTGCGCAACGGGATCGACGACGAAACCCTCTGTCAGGGCGATGCCCGGGCGCTGGAAGTGGTCGAGAACTGGGAGCGGCTCATCCGCCAGGTCTGCCTCAGGCTGGGCGGCGAACTCGGGCAGAAGGTCCTGCCCGTCCAGCGCGCCAAGCGCGGAACGGACCCCAAGGAGCGCCGAAACCGCCTGGCCGATCAGCTCTGCCTCGACGGGCGGCTCCAGGCAGAGCTGCGTATCGACGGGACCCCCGGCGTCCTGACCGTCAGTGCCGACCTGCGCACCGGCAAGCTGCGCACCGGCATCGACATCCCGGCCCCCGAGCAGGGCTACCCCCTGAGCTGGGCCAAGCGACTCGTCCGGCGCCTGGCCGAGGCGCCGGCGGACCTCCACATCGAAACCCTCGTCGACAGCGAAGCCGGAGGCCCACGCGGAACACTGGAGCGGTTGCGCCCCGAACCGGCGGACCTGCTGCCCAAGGACAACGCCAAGATCACCGGGTTCCGCCTGTCGCTGCTCAAGAGCATGGGAAGCGGCCGCGGCAACGCCGAGACCGGCTTCATCCGCAGCGTCGACGACGCCGTGCACCGCTTCTACACCACCGTCGTCGTCCACCTGGACACCCCGACAACACGCCGGACACCGCCCAAGGAACGCGCGGCAGCCGGATGACACCTGGGCGCAGGGGGCGGCAACGCCGTCTGCGCCCGCCGCGAGACCGTCCTGTTGCGCAGGCCCGTACTCGGCCTGTTGGTTCTGCATGGGGACACTCGCACCACCCGGCGCCATACCCGCCCGTTACTGCCCGGTCATTCAGTCCGAACCGCACGGTTCGCAGCGGAAGAGGCAACCGCCGTACCTGCTGGGCAGCGGGGCGCCGCCATGGAGGAGTGATCCCGACGAACGGCATTGAGCATGCTGCGGCCATCAGCCTGACCAAGGTGCAGGAAAGGGCGCCCGATCTGGTCAGCCTGTATAAGACGGCGGGTGCCAGCGTGCGCAGCCACGGGCTGGAGGACGTGCGGGCTGCGGTGTACCTCGTGCTGGACCGCTCCGGGTCCATGCGGCCCTACTACCAAAACGGCACTATGCAGCACCTGGCCGAGCAGGTTCTGTCACTGTCGGCCCACCTCGATGACGACGGCACCGTTCCGGTGGTGTTCTTCTCCACCGATGTCGACGGAACCACCGACCTGACCCTCGGCAGGCACCGCGGCCGCATCAACAAACTGCACGAAAACCTCGGCCACATGGGACGCACCAACTACCACTGGGCCATGGACGAGGTCATCGACCATTACATGGAATCCGGCAGCCACTGCCCCGCCCTGGTCGTCTTCCAGACCGATGGCGGCCCCACCAGCAAGACCGCTGCCGAACGCTACCTGTGCAAGGCCGCCCGTCTCCCCCTGTTCTGGCAGTTCATCGGCTTCGGCGACCCCAACGACAACGAATTCACATTCCTGCGCAAGCTGGACACCCTCGCCGTCCCCACCCGCCGCCTCGTCGACAACGCAGGCTTCTTCCACGCCGGCAGCACCCCGCAAGCCATCCCCGACCAACACCTCTTCGACCAGCTCCTGCAGGAATTCCCCGACTGGCTGGCCACCGCCCGCACCACCGGCATCCTGCAGTGAAACGCCCCAGCGGCTATCCCCTGCACCGGCGCACCGACGACCCTCACGCCCCCATCACCACTCCCAGCAGGGAATAGCAGCCGCAAGACCACCGTCATCGGACAACCAGTACGGCCGGCCCCACCCACTACTCGAACCAGAAGCAGTGAGGCGTTCCAGCCGGCCCGGCATTAGGGACGTCAGCACCGGCCGTCTCGGAGCCGCTGGACGACGCCCGGGAGACGGCCAGGGCAACCACAAAGACGTCTGAGGTCGCACCCGGTCCGTCGCCACCGCCCTCAAGAACTGGCCCGCCTGCACGGCGGCGGCCAGAACAGCTAGCGACGCGCCTGGCCGAGGCCCGCACCCTGTACAAACACGAGCACGGCCAGAAGCGGAACGTTAAACGGGAGACCGAATCCGCCCAGAATGCACCGTAACGTGCCAGCGGGACACTGCCCCCGCCACACCCCTTTTTGGCCCGCATCCCTCCTCGCCACCCCTCCCGCCCACCGAGTTGGAGTAGACACCCTCCTTTTGTCGCGCACAGGTTCGAAAACTCTCATGTAAGGGGGAACATCATGGGACGCGAATGGGTCACCGGTGATCAGACGAGGCTTGTCGCCGGGAGAGGGACAGCGTGCGTCGCTGCCGATCAATCTGTGTGACGACGACCGTGACCTCGTCGCCGACGTGGACAAGGTCCGACGGATCCTCCGCAGGCGTCCAGGCAGGCTCCCGTAGGCCGGGCAGGCCGGCCACGGGCCGGACCGGCCACTTGGTCAATGCAAGACGGACTGCGGGACGGCGGGGACGGGCGCGAGCCGGTAGGCGCTCTCGTGGGTGATTACCCGGCCGGCGGTGGGCGGAGCGAAGTGGGTGCCGAGGACCAGGGTGTCCGTGTCGGCGAGGGAACCGAGCAGCTCGCGGCGCGAGGCCTCCGACTGCTCCGGGTCGATGTCGACGCACGCGCCGATGTCCGGGTGGGCGAGCTGGACCGGGTGATGGATGCAGTCGCCGGTGATCAGCGCCGTCTCGCCCTGGCTGGTCAGCTCGACGGCCATGTGGCCGGGGGTGTGGCCGGGCGTGGGCAGCAGGCGCAGGCCCGGGGCGGCCTCGACCCCCTCGGCCGGGATGTCGACGAGGTCGAGCAGCCCCGCTTCCTCGACCGGGATCACGGAGTCGCGGAACATCTGCTTGCGCGCCTCCTCCATGTCGTACGTGGCCCAGAACTCCCGCTCGAGGCGGGAGGTGAGGTAGCGAGCGTGGGGGAAGGTGGGGACCCACTCGCCGTTCACCTCCTGCGTGTTCCAGCCGACGTGGTCGGCATGCAAGTGGGTGAGGATCACCAGGTCGACGGAGTCGGGGGGAAAGCCGGCGGCGGTCAGGCGCTCGAGGAAGTCGGTCCGCAGGTTGTGCCACGCTGGGTTGGCCCGCTCCTTGCCGTTGCCGATGCCGGTGTCGACGAGGATGCGCAGCCCGCCGACGGTGAGGGCGAAGCTGTGGCTGGCGAGGTGCAGGATGCCGTCGTGGCCGGCGAAGTCGGGGTGCAGCCAGTCATGCTGCCCGACCAGGTCCGTGGTGGCGTCCGGCAGCAGCCAGCGTCCGGTCGCGGGCGGCAGAAGGACCTCGTCGATGCGGTGGACGGTGACAGCGCCCACGGTCCAGGAGGGGGTGGCGGTGTTCTCCATGGCCGGTGAAGTGTTCATGTCTGTCGTCTCCTTTGTTCTTCGGCCGTGTTCAGCCAAGGTGGGCGTCTGTGGTGGGGAGGGCCGTGCGCCGGGGGCGGTGAGTGCTGCCACCGCCGCGACGGCGAGGAGAGCAGTGGCCAGGGCGTAGGTGTGGGAGGTCGTCCGCGGTCCGACGTGCTGGGTGGCGGCCCCTGGGGCGAGGGCGGGCAGGCGCACGACCAGGTAGCTGAGGGCGTAGGAGGCGGCCAGGCCGCGGCGCGGACTCCTTCGTCGAGCGAGGCGAGCAGCGCGGCGCGCCCTGGGAGGCGGCGCCGAATGCGACGCCGGCCAGGGAAGCGGCGCGGTTCGCCGTGCAGGTGCGGGCGACGGAGGAGGGGCGTTGGGCAGCTGCGTCCGACGTGGCGCTGGACATGGAACCCCTCCCCCTAAAAGCAACTGGTTTGCTTTAAGCCACCGTAGGTCCTAGTGTCACTTAAAGCAAAACGTTAGCTTTTAATGCGGGGCGCTCCGTCGCTCCAGCCCGACCAGGGAGAACCTTCATGTCCGCTGCCGAACTCACGCCACCGGAGGCGGCCCTCTGGGCCGACCGTGCCGGGCTCCCGATGCCGGCCGGCCGGCACGCCGCGGTGGCCGCCACCGCCAACCACATCCACTCCGTCGTCGCGGTCCTGCGGGAGCTGGACTTCGGAGACACACCGCCTGCGGCCGCCTACCGCGCCGGAGAGGAGAAGAACGATGCAGCCGTATGAACTGTCCCTCGCCCAAGCCGCTGACGCGATCCGGGCACGGACACTGTCCCCCGTCGAGCTGGTGGACTCCGTCCTCGACCGCATCGAGAAGGTCGATCCGTATCTGGGGGCCTATGTCACCGTCACCGCGGAGCAGGCCCGCCGGGCGGCATGCGAGGCCGAGCAGCATGTCGCGGCCGGCCGCCTGCACGGCCCGCTGCACGGCATCCCCGTGGGGCTGAAGGACCTGATCGACGTAGCCGGCGCGGCCACCACGGCCAGCTCCCGGGTCCGTGCGGACCACCGCGCACAGACCGACAGCACGGTCGCCGCTCGTCTGACCGCGGCCGGCGCGGTCCTGGTCGGAAAGACGCACACCCATGAATTCGCCTACGGTCTGACCACCCCGCAGACCACCAACGCCTGGGACCAAGACCGGGTCGCCGGCGGCTCCAGCGGTGGGTCCGCCGTCGCCGTCGCCGCGGGCACCGCGACCTTCGCGCTGGGCACCGACACCGGCGGATCGATCCGGGTACCCGCCGCGCTCAACGGTGTCGTGGGTCTCAAGCCGACCTACGGCCTCGTCCCCCGCCACGGCGTCACGTCCCTGTCCTGGTCGCTGGACCACGTCGGCCCGATCACCCGCACCGTCGAGGACGCGGCCCTGGTCCTGACCGCCCTGGCCGGCCACGACCCCCGCGACCTCGCCTCCCTGGCCACCTCGGGCCCGCCCTACCGGCCGGGCGGCGCGACGGAACTGACGGGACTGCGCATCGGCGTGCCGCGCAACTACTACTTCGACCACGTCGCCCCGGAAGTGGAGTCCGCCGTCCGGCGCGCCATAGCCGAGCTGGAGAGCCTCGGCGCACGGCTCGTCGAGGTCGAGATCCCCATGACGCGCTACATCCAGGCCACCCAGTGGGGCCTGATGGTGCCGGAGGCCACCGCCTACCACGAGCGCACCCTGCGCACCGTCCCCGAGCTGTACCAGGCCGACGTGCGTGTCCTTCTCGAAGCCGGCGAGCTGATGCCGGCCGGGGACTATCTGCGCGCCCAGCGCTCGCGCACCCTCATGCAGCAGGCCTGGAGGCGCCTGCTGGAAGAGGTCGATGTGATCACCGCCCCGACGGTCCCGGCCACGGCGGTGAAGGCCGGCGACGAGACGATCACCTGGCCGGACGGCACCGTCGAAGGTGTCTCCGACGCCTATGTGCGCCTCTCGGCCCCCGCCAACATCACCGGGGTGCCCTCGCTGTCCGTACCGGTCGGCCACGACACGGCAGGCCTGCCCATCGGCATGCAGCTGCTCGGCCGGCCCCTCGGCGAGCCGGTGCTGCTGCGGGTCGGCCACGCCTACGAGCAGACCCAGCCCGCGCGCCGGCTGGCGGCCGTATGACGAACCGAAAGGGTGGTCCCGGCCGCACCGGCCGTGGCCAGGGCGGGCGCTTGAAGCAACATATTTGCTTTAAGCTGGTTTCATGAGCCCAAGGACAATGGTGCGCCCCGGTGGTCGCAGCGCCAGGGTGCAGGCGGCGGTGCACGCCGCCGTGCGCGAACTCGAGGCGGAGGTGGGCCGGGAGGCGCTGACCGTCCCCCTGGTCGCCACCCGCGCCGGAGTCACCCCGTCCACGATCTACCGCCGCTGGGGCGACCTGCAGGAGCTGCTGTCGGACGTGGCGGTCGAGCGACTGCGGCCCGAGACGGCGCCGCAGGACAAGGGAAGCCTGAGGTCCGATCTCGAGGCCTGGGCCGAGCAGTTCCTCGAGGAGATGTCCGCCCCCACCGGCCGCGCCTACCTCCGCGACGCCCTGCTCGGCGACCCGGACGGCAGCAATGCCGGCCAGTGCTCGGCCTACGCCGCCGAGCAGATCGACGTCATCCTCGACCGCGCGGCCGGCCGCGAGGAGACCACACCCGACGTCGAGACGGTCCTCGACCGCCTCGTCGCCCCCATGATGTACCGCATCCTCTTCCGCCCTGAAGGGCTCGGCACCGCGTACGCGCGTCAACTGGTGGCAGGGCTCGTCGGGACGATCGATCGCTGACCGAGCACTTCACGCCCTCCCACAGCGGGTCGCTTACCCCCGCCGTGCAGCCCGAATCGCCGACCCCACGCACCCCCGCTTCCCTTGACCAAGGGCATATGGGCACCCCCCGGCGGGCTCGTCCCGGGGGACGAGGGACACCCGACACGGGCACGACTACCTGTGCGGGTCGGTTGGATGATGTCGTCGTCCGCGGTGAACGGCCCGGAGCGCTGCGGGGCGTGGGATACGACTGCATCCATGCCGCCGTCGACGACCACTCCCGCCTCGCCCACGCCGCCAAGCTCTCGGCGCACGCCAGAAGTTCAGTCGTCCGCACGGCCCGGGGACCAACGGGACGGTTACCAGTCGCTCGGTGCGTGGCTCTCGCCCATGGGCTCCCGGTTCTGCGGGAGCTTTCCTCAGGGGCCGGTGGGACTCCCTGCCCACACCATGGGGGTTCGGTCCGATCAGGGGGCTTGCCTGTTCAAGTTGTCCGGCGAGGCGGAAGAGGCGGCCTTCGAGTCCGTAACCAGCGGCGAACTGCAGACCACGCCGACGCCGTCCGACCCTCCTCCGGCGCCGCGGTACCACCGGCCCGGCGTCCTGACCGCCGACCGGCGGCGGTCGGCCCCGCCCGGCGGCCTGGGCAGGAGGAACCGGTGAGGGCCCGGCGCGCCGGCTCACCGGGCCCTCACCGGCATCCCACCCCCTCGCGACACAATGCCGGGAGGGTCATCTCCGCCGCGGCCAACCAGGTCCCGGACCGGACCACGCACCTATCTCGACGCAATGCTCCCGGAGGACGGCGAGAGCGTGGCCGACACCCGGGCTGCGACCCGGACCCTGATCAACCTCGCCGTCACATCCGGCAGCGGCCGGCGGATTCCCCGCAGCCCGAGATGCCGCCGCCCTTGGGCCTGTTGGGGTCACCGACCCGGCGGACGCCGCCTGGCTGCGCACCAGGCTCTCGGACAAGCCAGCGCACTGCCTGCAGCAGCCGGTCCGGCTGGACAACCCGGCCGCGAAGACGACCCCGCGCACCCACATCCACTACACCGCCAAGGCGGAGAGCATTCCCCGGCGGCCCGTCCCTGCGGCACAGCCTGACGGGAATGATCACCATGCAAGCCGCACTCGCCGAACTCCTGCTCAGGCTCGGCTGTTCCGTTCCCCCGGCGCCCGCCGCACCCGGGCTCGTCCGGGCCTCGTACGTACACGCCGGGCTCCGGCCGCTGTACCGGTGCTCTCGGGGCGACTCAGGGGCTCCGCGCAGTGGCGGGCCTCACCGGACGCGGACCGGGCTCCGGGCCCTCCCCCTTCAGATCCGGCACAAGGCCCGCACCGCCTGCCCGGGGACTACCTCGCGCTGTGGGCGGACGGCCCGACTCCCGGAGCGGCATGGGAACCTGCCGCGTGCTGTGAGAAGGGGTGTCCGCGAACGGGAGGACAACGGCGGGCAAAAGGGAGGGGCTGCGGCTGGAGGCCGATGGGTCACCCCGCGAGGGCGTGTGCGAGGAGGGTCTCCGCTGCCGTCCGTGCGTGCCGACCGTAGTCCGCTTCGCCCAGCACCATGGCCCGGCTGGCCGCCCCGTCCGCGAGGGTGACAAGCTGTTCGGCGAGTACGGTCGGCTCGCGGCAACCCAGCTCCGTCACCAGTGCCGTGACCAGCCCCACCATCCGCAGTTTCTGCTCGCGGGCGTAGGAGTGGACCGTGCTGTCCGGGTCGGGAAACTCCGCCGCGGCATCGATGAACGGGCACCCGCGCACCGGCACCGCGTCCGGCGCGGGCTGGTCGAACAGCCCAAGGATCCGCTCCCGCGGTGGGATGTCCTCGCGGGTCAGCACGCTCTCCAGGGTCGCCCCCGACGAGGCGAGGTCCTGGAGGTGGGCGATCACCAGGTCGCTCTTGGTCCGGAAATGCGCGTAGAGCGTCCGCTTGGACACCGGTGCCGCCTCCGCGACCTGCTCCATGCCAGTCGCGTTGATCCCCTGGACCGCGAACAGCCGGGCGGCGGCGGCCAGGATGCGTTCCCGTCCGCCACGCCCGCGCCCTCCAGAGGCCGTAGTCGTCGCACACATGCGCCAAGTATACGCCTGCGTTTACCCCGGAGGGCGAGGTCTGCTAAGGTCCCGCCGTAACGCAAGGTAAACGGCATCGTTTACATCTTTGTTCGAGGAGTGTTCCATGAGCCTGCTGGTCCCCACCGAGCTGAGCGGCTGCGCGGAGAAGCTGATACGCGGCCGTCACGCGACCCGCGCGTTCCGTCCGGACGCCGTACCCGAGGACACGATGCGCGCGATCTTCTCGCTGGCCGGCGCCGCGCCGTCCAACTCCAACGCGCAGCCGTGGCGGGTGGAGGTGGTCAGCGGCGCCGCGCGTGAGCGCCTGGCGGACGCCTTGCAGGCGGCCCACGCCGCACACCGCACCTCGGCCGACTTCCCGTATTCCGAGGGCATGTACGCACAGGTGCACCAGGCGCGCCGGGCGGCGTTCGGCGCCCAGCTCTACGGAGCGCTGGGCATCGGCCCCGACGATCGCGAGGCGCGAGCGGCCTACGACGCGCAGAGCCTGCGCTTCTACGGCGCGCCGCACGCCGCGTTCCTGTTCGTCACCGGGGACGGCGGGCCCCGGCTGGCCGCCGACGTCGGCGCCTACATGCAGACGCTGCTCCTGGCGATGACCGCGTACGGCGTGGCGAGCTGCCCGCAGGGGCTGCTGAGCTTCTACGCCGACACGGTCCGCGCCGAACTCGCAGTCACGGCAGGGCGACTTCTCGTGGGCATCTCCTTCGGCTACGCCGACGAGGCCGCGCCGGTGAATCACGTCACGACCGAGCGGGCCGTGCTCGAAGAGGTCACGACCTTCCACGGCTAGTACTCCAGCAGGATTTCGCTGTCTGACCTGCGGATTTCGCCGGGCGGCTGGAGTGCAGTGGGCCGCGGAGTGATCAGGGGTGGCCTTCGGCAGGCCGCCCCTCGATCGTGCGACAGCGCCGCAGGTAGTGACA
>NZ_BMWA01000059.1 GCF_014650995.1 Streptomyces viridiviolaceus | reverse complement strand
ATCGGCAAGCGCATCAACAACGAGCGCGTCGACGAGGCCCTCTCCGTCAACCCGGACATCGTCTCCACCGCCTGCCCGTTCTGCCTGGTCATGCTGACCGACTCGGTCAACGGCAAGAAGAACGACGGCAAGGCCAAGGAGTCCATCCAGGTCGTCGACGTCGCCCAGCTCCTGCTGGACTCCGTCAAGACCCCGATCGACCCGGCCGGCGAGACGGAGACGACGAGCGAGCCGGAGCCCGAGCCGGTGAAGTAGCCCGCCCTCCCCGGCACCCTGAGGTACCGCGGCCCCTGACCCCGAGCGGGTGAGGGGCCGCAGCCGTTCGCCCGGGCCGGGACCCCGAGGTCCGCGCGCGGCAGGCTAATGTGCCCCGCATCACAGGGGAGGGACACAACAGCATGCCGAACCGCTTCACCCGGGCCGTCTCCATGCTCGCCGGCCTCGTACTGGCCGGCTCCGGCCTGGCCGTCGTCAACGCCGCTCCGGCCGCGGCGAACGTGGAGGACTGCCCCAAGGGCTACTTCTGCGGCTGGACGGGCAAGGACGTCACCGGCTCGATGTGGAAGACGAACAAGAACGTCGCGGACCTGGGGCGCTGGGCCGACGACATTCACTCCTACGTCAACCGCACGAGCAAGGAAGCCTGTCTCTACGGCGCGAGGAACTACGACAAGTCGAGCTATCTCTGGTCCGTGGAACGCGGCGACGCCGAGGACTACGCGTACTACGGGGACATCTCCAGCGTGATCCGCTCGATCAGCTTCGTGCAGGACCGGCACGAGTGCAACGTGCGCGACTACCCGAACTGGATGTCCTTGCCCACCTCCGCCACCCCGGACTTCGGCGACCTGAACGGCGACGGCCGGGCCGACGTCATCAGCCGCGACCGGGCGGGTGGGCTGTGGTTCACCCCGGGCGACGGCACCGGCCGGCTCATCGGCACCGGCGGCTGGAACGCCATGAACGCCCTGACCCGGCACGGGGACTTCAGCCGCGACGGCCGCGAGGACGTCATCGCCCGCGAGGCGTCCACCGGCAGGCTCTGGCTCTACCCCGGCACCGGCACCGGCGCGCTCGGCACCCGCAAGCTGATCGGCACCGGCGGCTGGAACGCCATGAGCAAGATCACCGCCGTGGGCGACCTCACCGGAGACAGCCGCTCCGACCTGGTCGCGGTCGAGAAGTCCACCGGCCGGCTCTACCTCTACCCCGGCACCTCCACCGGCACCCTCGGCTCCCGCAAGCTGATCGGCACCGGCGGCTGGAACGCCATGAACGCACTCGTCGGCATGGGCGACACGAACGGCGACGGCCACCCCGACCTCTACGCCCGCGAAGCCTCCACCGGCAAGCTCTGGCTCTACCCCGGCCGCACCAGCGCCCTCGACAGCCGTGCCCTCATCGGCTCCGGCGGCTGGAACGCGATGGGCCACCTCTTCGCCGTCGGCGACTTCAACGGCACCGACGCCCCCGACCTCGTCGCCGTCACCAACGAGAGCTTCGTGATCGACGGCTGGTCGGACAACCCCGGCTGGCTGATCAACTACTTGGGCCGGGGTGACGGCCGCCTCGAGAGCGCCTGGCGCTACACCAACGGCTGGTGGGGGTTCACCGACTTCTGCTGACGGCTCCTGCCGAGGGGAGCCGCCGGTGCGAGCCCAACCACGGTTCCGGTGGGGCCGACCGTGCGGCCCCTAAGGGACGTCCCGGTCAACCCCCGTAAGGGATGTCACAGCTCGGCCGCAAAGGACACCCCGAACGGCCGAGGCCCGCACGTCACCCCGCGGGACCAGGTACGTTCGAAGGCGTGGCTGGATTCAGGATCGGACGCGGCCGGGACAACGGCGCTCCTCACGCGCGACCGCAACACCCTCCGTACGGACAGCAGATGCCGCAGGGACCCTCGTACGGCGGGCCCGCGGCGCAGCCGCCGTACCCGCAGCAGCCCTACCCGGGTGGCGGCCCCACCGGCGCCCCGTGGCCGCAGGCCCACGGCGGCGGTCACGGCGAACCGGAGTACTTCGGCGACGGCGGCTACCCGCAGGGCGGCCCGCACGACCCGCACGGCCGCCCGCACGACCCGTACGCGGCCAACAACCCGGGCCACACCCAGGCGTTCTCGATCGGCGAGGACCCCTACAACCAGGGCGACACCTACCGCGCCGGCTCCGCCCCGCCGCCCGGCCCGATCGGCCCCCGCCTGCACTGGAAGGCCCTGCTGAAGGGGATCGTCACCGCCCCCGATCAGACCTTCCTCCGGATGCGGGACTACACGATGTGGGCCCCCGCCCTCATCGTCACGTTCCTCTACGGCCTGCTGGCGGTCTTCGGCTTCGACGGCGCCCGCGAGGACGCGATCAACGCGACCCTCTCGAACGCGGTCCCGATCGTCCTGACGACGGCCGTCGCGATGGTGCTGAGCGCCTTCATCCTGGGCGTGGTCACCCACACCCTGGCCCGCCAGCTCGGCGGCGACGGGGCCTGGCAGCCCACCGTCGGCCTGTCCATGCTGATCATGTCCATCACGGACGCCCCGCGTCTGGTCGTCGCGATGTTCCTCGGCGGCGACGCGCCCTTCGTCCAGATCCTGGGCTGGGCCACCTGGGTCGCGGCCGGCGCCCTGCTCACCCTCATGGTCGGCCGCTCCCACGACCTCCCCTGGCCGAAGGCGCTGGGCGCCTCGGCGATCCAGCTGATCGCGCTGCTGTCGATCGTGAAGCTGGGCACGTTCTAGCCCGGCCGGCCCGGTCACACAGAAGGCCCTCGGCGCGTCACGCGCCGAGGGCCTCTGTCTTGACCGTCTCCGGGCTCAGGCGTCGAGCACCTGCCCGGACCGCCTGACGACGGGCGGCTCGACCGACCACGGGAAGTTGATCCAGTCGTCCGTACGCTTCCACACGTACTCGCACTGCACCAGCGAGTGGGACTTCTCATAGATCACGGCGCTGCGGACCTCGGCGACGGTGTCCAGGCAGAAGTCCCGCACCAGCTTGAGCGTCTTGCCGGTGTCGGCGACGTCGTCGGTGATGAGGACCTTCTTGTCGGAGAAGTCGATGACGTTGGGCACGGGCGCCAGCATGACCGGCATCTCGAGCGTGGTCCCGACGCCGGTGTAGAACTCCACGTTCACGAGGTGGATGTTCTTGCAGTCCAGGGCGTAGGCGAGCCCGCCGGCCACGAAGACGCCGCCGCGGGCGATGGAGAGCACGATGTCGGGCTCGTACCCGTCGTCGGCGATGGCCTGCGCGAGCTCGCGGACGGCGACGCCGAACTGCTCGTAGGTCAGATTCTCCCGTACATCACTCATGCGTCTGTCCTGCCTGCGTCCTGGCTGCGTCCCGGCTCACACCTGGGTCCGATGGAAATTGATGAAGGACCGGGAGGCGGTCGGCCCCCGCTGCCCCTGGTACCGCGACCCGTACCGCTCGCTCCCGTACGGGTGCTCGGCCGGCGAGCTGAGCCGGAACATGCACAGCTGTCCGATCTTCATGCCGGGCCACAGCTTGATGGGCAGCGTCGCGAGGTTGCTGAGCTCGAGGGTCACGTGCCCGGAGAAGCCGGGGTCGATGAACCCGGCGGTGGAGTGCGTGACGAGCCCGAGCCGCCCGAGCGAACTCTTCCCCTCGAGCCGGGAGGCGAGATCATCGGGCAACGTGATGACCTCGAAGGTGCTGGCGAGCACGAACTCACCGGGGTGCAGGATGAACGGCTCGTCGCCGTCCGGCTCGACCAGCCGCGTGAGGTCCGCCTGCTCGACGGAGGGGTCGATGTGCGGGTACCGGTGATTCTCGAACACCCGGAAGAAGCGGTCGAGACGCACGTCGATGCTCGACGGCTGCACCATGGAGTCGTCGTAGGGATCGATGCGGACCCGCCCGGCGTCGATCTCGGCCCGGATGTCCTTGTCTGAGAGAAGCACGCACCGAGGATACGCAAGGCGCGCGGAGCAGCCACAATCGCCACCGCTCCACGCGCCTGGCCCCTGCCGGGGCTGTCTGCTACCGCTTCTCGTAACTCACCGGCACGACGCTCCGCAGCCGCGCACACCGCGGACAGCGGACGAGCCGGCCAGGACCGAGTCGCTCGGCCTGCTGCATCGGGAACGAGGCGGCGGTGAACACGTGCCCATCGGCACAGCGGACGACGGTGCGCTCCATCAAGTCCCTTAAGTCCCTTCCCCAAGAGCCGCGTCTGGCTTGACTGCCCTGACGACAAAAGCCACAGTACGGGATCAAAGAGACGGCCCTCCAGGCGGCACTCCGCCCCCGCGCAACCCCTCTCCGAAGCCCCCACCGTACGCCCCAACTCCGGTCCCCCGCAGCCGCATCGCCTCCCCCGAAACGACTCGGGCCCCACGGCGTGAACACCGGGGGCCAGCGATGGGGTAGAGTGAGCGAGCGTCCCGACACCGGTTCCGGTCGGCGTCTTACGCGGGTGTAGTTTAATGGTAGAACATCAGCTTCCCAAGCTGAGAGCGCGAGTTCGATTCTCGTCACCCGCTCCACGAAGAAGGCCCAGGTCGGAGACCCGGGCCTTTCTGCTGTTCATGGTGATCACTCGTCGCGTGCCAGATCCGTGCCAGAACGCTTCCCGTCGGCCTCCCGGGCAGCGGCGGCCCAAGCCTTCCGGACGGTCGCGTCGAGGCCGGCGGCGACCTCCTCCTGACGCTCCTCGTCGGAGTGCTGGTAGATCAGCGCCGCCTTCTCGGACGACTGCCCGGCGCGGACCATCGTGTCCTTGAGGGTGGCCCCGGACCGGGTGGAGAGCGTGTGCCCGGTGTGCCGGAGGTCGTAGAACCGGAAGCCCTCGGGCATACCGACGACCTCCCGCGCCCGCCGCCACTTCCGCCCGAAGGTGCTGCGCCGAAAAGGTGCCCCCTTCTCCCCCACGAAGACCAACCCGTCCGGCCCCGGCTCGGCGTACGACTCCAGGTGCCACCGGAGCTCCCGGCGGAGGAACGCGGGAAGAATCACAGTCCGGGTCCCGGCCTCCGACTTGGTGTCGCCCGGGACCCGCCGCCCGTTCATCCGCTCCGGCTCGGCGAGGCGGATCCGGACGCGCAGGTTGTCGACGTCGACGTCCCGGCGGCGGAGGCCGGCCAGTTCCTCCGGCCGCATCGGGCCGTAGGCACCGAGGTACACCATCAACCGCCACCGCATCCCCACCGCGTCGGCGAGGGCGTCGACCTGGGCGACGGTGGCGATCCGCCGCTCGGCCGCCTTCTCCTTGCCAGCGCCTTTGATCCGGCACGGGTTGCGTTGGATCAGCTCGTCGTCGACGGCCGTCTCCATGACGGCCTTCAGGAGCCGGTACGCCTTCGCGGTGATCGTCCTGGCGCCCGTGATCCGCAGCCGCTCGGCCCGCCACTCACGGACACGGGGCGCGGTGATCTCGTCCAGGTCCAGGTCCGCGAAGGCGGTCAGGTGCTTGTCGAGGAGGTAGCGGTAAAGGTCCCGGGTCAGCGGAGCCAACTCGCGCTCCTCCACCCACTTGTCGGCGTAGGCCCGGAAGCCCACCCCGCCGGCCTCTCCCTCCACTCGCCCCGGCGGATCTCCGTCTGTTTCTCGGCGAGCCAGTCATCCGCGTCGGCCGTCGTCTCGAAGGTGAAGGGAGCCGGACGCATCACGCCGTCCGGGCCGGGATAGCGCGCCTGGTACCGACCGGAAGGCAGCCGTCTGATCGCTCCGAAGCGGCGGCGCCTGCCCCTGCTGTTGGCCATCAGGCAGCCCTCCCGTATCGAGCGCGGGGCCGCCGACGCGGCTCCACCGTGTGGGACGTGATGAACTCCTCCACCGCACTCGCCGGGATGCGGACGTGTCGGCCGACCTTCACGTACCGGATGCGCCGCTCCTCGATGAGCCGCCGCGGAAAGCGGGCGGTCGTCCCCAGCAGCTCGGCGACCTGGTCCACGGACAGGTAGCGGTCGTTCATGCGGTCGGTTCTCCTTCCGTGCCGGGAGCGGGTTCGAGGGTGGCGGCGAGCCAGCTCTCAGCGCCGGAGAGGCCGGTTCCGGCGAAGACCCAGTGCGCGAGGACGAGGGTCGTTTCCTGGCCGGTGTCGACGGCCGGAGCGGCTTGGGCGCGGCGCCATTCGGTGCGGGCGTCGCGGAGGGCGCCGAGGGTGGTGGAGTAGCGGCGGGACTTGGTGGAGAAGTGGCCGCGGAAGCCGAGCATGTGGGCCCAGGCCCGCAGGCGGAGGTCTGCCAGCTCGGGGCGTGCGCCCAGGGTCCAGGCGGTGCGGATCATGCGTCGGGCGTGTTCGGTGATCCGCGCTTGGGCCAGCTCGGCGAGGAAGCGGATCGGCCGGTCGAGGGTGCCCGTCGCCGTCTCGGCGCCTTTGGTGGCGTACTTGGCGACGTACGCCGCTACGGCCCGTTCGGTCAGGTCCTGGCCGCCCGTGAAGTCGGTGGACCGGATCGTACGGACGTCGAGCTGTCGGCCGAAGACGAAGGTGTGCCGTCGACCGTCGATCTCCGGGCCATCGACACGGACGGCAGCAGCGGCGACCCGGATGGCGTCGGTCAGCAGCTCGGCCGTCGCCCAGGCCGGGGGCGCGGTCTCACCGCCCTCGGGGCCGTCGAGGCGGATGACCGCGTGGAAGTGGACGGCGCCCCGCTTCTGGTACTCGGCCACCTTGGCGAAGGAGACCCGGGCATGGTCGCGGAAGTCCCGTTGAGTGAGGCCGGCTCGCTTGGCGACCTCCCGGCGGAGGTAGATCGAGAAGCGTTGCCAGAGGGCCCCGGCGTGCGCGTTCCACAGCACGGCCGCTTCGTAGTCGTACGTGTCCGGGTCGAGGGGCGTGCCCAGGGCCGGGTCCTGGTCGTCGTGGCGGATGCCGCAGCGGCAGGGGCGTCCGCCCGACGGGTGGTTGTGGACCGGGCCGAAGCCGGGGGCGGTGAAGGTGGCGAAGACGCGCGGGTGGGTGGCAACCCGTTCCGGGGTGCCCTTGCCGCCGCGGAGTCCGGCGGTGATCAGGTGGTAGGTGTCGCGGCGGTAGGTCTCGGCGCAGGCCGCGCACCGGGTGGCGCGGCGGTTGTTGCAGCGGACGAGGAGCTGACCGGCGGGCAGGGCCGACGAGTCCAGGTGGTGCAGGACGCGGCCGATCTCGCCGGTCGTCCGGTCCACCGCGTATTCGGTGCGGTGGCCGTCGAGGCGTACCGGGCGGGTGCAGCCGCCCAGGCCGGACAGTTGGCGGCCCAGCTCGGGCAGGGTGCCGAGAGAGGCCAGCATGGAGAGTTCCGCCAGCGGAGGCGGAGTCTGCCGGGTGATGATGGGAGTTCCTTTCGGCTGTCGTGACGGTTCGGAAGGGACGGCCCCGGGGCGGCGGGATGCTTGGCGGCTTGTTGCCGCCCCGGCGGCCGGTCAGCGCCTGTGCGCGCCGTTGACGAGCGAGCGCAGGACCACGGCGGCGATGGCCACGGACACGGCCGAGACGGCGACCGCCGCCAGGAGCGCGGTGAGCACGATCCCGACGACGACCACGGCGGCGACCGCGCCGGCACCGACGCCCACGTACGGGGCGACCGGACGACCGGCCGAGGCAACCGGAGCTTGCGTCTGCTGATGCGTGACGGTGGTCGTCGGCAGAGTCGGGATGTCGGGCAGCTTGGGACGGAACACAGTGGATCTCCTTGTCACTCGTGGGTGCCGTTGACGACGTCGACCCCGGAACGGGTGCCGGACTCGATGGCGGGGGCGAGGAAGGTGTGCGAGAGCCAGAAGCCGAACAGCGCGATCACGACGGCGACCCAGAGCCGGACGCCGAGGAACTTGATCGCGGCCCAGGCGATGACCCCCAGGACGAAGACCAGCGGCAGCGAGACGGTCACGGAACCCCCTCAGCGGACGGCGCAGCGGTGGGTACGGGCGGCCAGCTCGGCGGCGGCGCGGCTGTCGTAGTCCGTGGCGAAGCCGCAGCGCGGGGCCGTGCAGGCGGCGGTGTGCTTCTCGCGGCCCCGGCCGTCGTAGTAGGTGGCGACCTGCACGGGGCCGATGCGGACGACGCGGCGGAAGCGGCGGTTGGCGGTCATCAGGGGGTCTCCTTGAGGTCTTCGCCGGTGAAGTCGGTGACGTGCTCGGCCAGCCATCGCAAGATCTCGTCGCCCTCGTAGCTGTCGGCGGCGAGGATCACGGGCTCGGCGATGAGCACGGCTTCGGTGAGGCGGTTCTGTCGGGTCAGCTCGGCGGCGCGCTTCAGCGCGCGGAGCGTGGACGGGCGCACGGGGGAAAGTCCTCCGGGTCAGGTCAGGTGGGCGGAGAGGGCTTCGGCCAGCGGCAGCGGGACACCGAGCCGGGCGCGAAGGGTCGAGGTGTCGATGGGCGTTCCGGTCCGGGCGCGGTGTTCGTCGGCGACCTTGCGCGCGAGCGTGACGAGCGCCGGCGGGACCGGGGACGTGGAGGGCGGAGCCGGTTCCAGCTCCGCAGCGGGCAACTCAGGTGCAGAGGCAGGCGCTTCGGGCGCGGTGGGTTCCGGAACCGGCTCGCGTCCCCCCGTCGAGGCGTCCGCGGTTGTTCCGTGGGCGAGCAGCGTCCCGCCGAGGAAGGCGATCGCAGGCCATCCGGCGACGAGGATGCGCAGCCAGTCCGGCACGTCGTTCAGGTCGAGGAGTCCGGCCGTGGCGACGTTGGCGCCGAGCGAGGCGGTCAGGGCGACGAGGAACCAGCACCACCCGGCCGTTCTCGCCTCACCGGAGCGCAGTCGCCGCCAGGCCGCGACCAACAGCAGGTCGACGGAGACCGGGTAGGCCCACGCCTTCCAGCCGTCCTGCCCGGCGGCCAGCGCCAGGTCGTGCAGGTGGGCGAAGGACAGCGCGCCGGCGATCAGTGCTTGGATGAGTACGGCGTCGATGCGGACGGGCAGGGCACGCACGGCGCAACTCCTTCCGGTTCCAGGCATGGAGGGGGTAGGGACGTGGCACAGGGCGGCCGTGCCGGCCGTGGGCGGGGTGTGCTTACTCGGTGACCGGACGGCCCGTAACCACGGACCCGGACGGCGCCTCTACCGGCATCGGCGGAACGTACGGCCGGAAGGGATCGAGCGCCGGTACGTCAGGGGCGAGGTGAGCCGTCGCGCGGCAGGTGGCCGCAGCGTCGGCGAGGGAGAGGTAAGGGGTACGGATGCGGGACCAGCCGCCGGAGGTGTCACCGACGACGGCCAGGCCGGGCAGCTCGGCGGCGATGGCACAGGCCGCGAAGACGGCCTCAGGGGCGATGTCACCGAGCGCCATCTTCGCCGAGGCTTCATCGTTCACACGGTGGCAGACGCGGCCGGTGAGCTGGGCGCGGAGCATGGTCGCGCCCTTGCCCAGCTCAGCGCCGAAGCGCTGTCCGCAGACTTCGAGGTAGATGCCGGCGGCCCGGCCGAGTTGGGCGAGTCGGATGAGCTGGGTGACCATCTCGTCCCGCCGTTCCTCCTCCTTCCGCGTGGCGACGAGGAAGAGTTCAGCCACCTCGTCGACGAACAGCACGATCGGGGCCGGGCGTTCGTCCTCCGGCAGTCCCCAGACGTCCGAGGTGATCAGCTCTTCCGGAGTGCCGGGCGCGATGCCCTGCCGGGCCTTGATCAGGTCGTATCGGTCCTCCGTCTCCTTCACGAGCGCGGGAAGCAGCTCGGCCGCCTGGTCCGGGTCGGTCGCCAGGGCGGAGAGCCGAGATGCGAAGGGCGCCAGCTCGACCCCGCGCTTGCAGTCGATCCCGACCAGAGCCACAGGCTGAGCAGCGAGCCCGGTCAGCAGGTTCCGCAGGTACATGGACTTGCCCGAGAGGGTGGCGCCGAGCACCAGCTCATGCGGCACGGCCCGGTAGTCCCGCACGAACGCGGTCGCGTCCTCCCGCAACGCCACCGGGATCCGAAGCGGGCCGCCGTCCAGCCGACGGGGCATCCGCACCTTCCGCAGCACGTCGAAGCCGACGAGCCGCAGCTCGACGACGCCCGGCTTGACGTCCCGAACATGAACGGCGTGGACGCCCCAGGCGTGTCGGAGGCGTTCGGCGGAGGCCGCCACGTCGCGAACCGCCCAGCTCGGCCCACGTCACCAGATCCGTCACGGCGATCAGCCCGCCTGTGCCATCGGGAAGGCGCCCGGAGCGACGGCGGTCGCCCGGTAGGCGATGCCGTGCCGCTCCCGGCCATTGAAGACGCTCTGCCACGGCCTCGCCACCAGACCCGGAAGCGAGACCGGGGCACCGACCGTCAGGCCCTCGGTCACGCCGCTCTCCGGGACGGTGACCTGGATCAACGACGACTCGCCCTCGTCGATGTAGACGACGCCGACGGTCATCAGTGCCTCACCGGTCACCGCATCCTTCGCGATCTCACCGGTCTGCCGGTCGCGCACCTTCGGCGCCGGAGCCTCGGTGAGCAGGATGGTGGCGGTCGAGGCGTCAACGCGGATCACACGCACAGGGATTGCTCCTTCTGAGAGTCGATCAACCTGTCAACCTGACAGGTTGACTTAGCAAGTCTGAAGCTAAGGATGCTAGGTTGACTTGTCAAGTTGCTATCGCAGGAGTTTTGCCCCAGGTGGGGGTCAGTTCAGACGGTAGGTGTCTTCGAGTTCCTGCCGGTCGGCAGGCAGGAGAACGTCAGCGACCTGCAAGGCTCGGCCGGAGGCGTCACACGCGACGACCAGGACGCTCAGCACGGGGACGCCGTCCGGCAGATCCAGCAGCTCGGCTTCACGAGCTTCGGGCAGCCGAGCAGAGACCCGCTCGGTCACGTGGTCGAAGCGGACCTTCTTCCGCGCTTCGAGGTGCTCACGGGGACTACCACTCAAGGGCTCACCGGCCCCCAACTCAGTGCCTTCCACCAGGCCGGCGGGGAAGTACGACGAGACCAGCTCGACAGCCTCGCCGTCCTCTTCGACCAAGAAGCGGCGCATGAGGACTTCGGCCCTCTTCGGCAGACCGAGCGCCGAGGCGACCCGAGCCGGGACAGGCACATGCCCGACTTCGATCAGCCGACCCGCGCCCTGCGACTCGTCGCGCTCCAGCGCCTCACGCCCCCGCCGGTCCTTCTGCTCGACGACTTCCGGGCGACCCCGGACGATCGTGCCGTATCCCTGCCGGGACTCGAGCCAGCCGTCCCGCTTCAGCAGCTCCAGAGCCCGGACGACGGTCGGGCGGGACATCCCGAAGGCCTGCACCAACTGGTTCTCGCTCGGCACGCGGGTGCCGGGCGCGTACGTGCCGTCCTCGATGCGCCGCTGAAGCGTCTGCGCGAGGCGCACGTACTTCGGTGGCTCCACTTCATACGCCATGAACGCCGCCCGTCGAGATTGGCCAAGTCAACTGGTCAACCAGCCTAGCGACAGATTCAAGGTGGCAGTAGAAGAGGTGGGCTATCCCATCACGCCGACCAGGCATCGGCGACCACGAAGGAGACGACCGTTCCACCGAAGCAGCTGGGCCCGGAGTGCCAGGAGTCAGCGATGGAGTCGACCAGGAGCAGTCCCCGCCCGTGGGCGTCGTCCGCCTGCGGGTGCCGCAGCCGCACACTCGCCGGGAAGCCCGGGTTGTGCACGTCGACGCGGAGCGAGGTTCCCTCGCGGTACCACTCGACCCGCACCACCCACGAGTCGTCCGACCTCCCGTAGCGGATGGCGTTGGTCACCAGCTCCGAGATCATCAGCGCGCAGTCGTCGATCGAGCAGGACGGGTTGTACGGAGCGATGAACTTCCGGAACCAGCGCCGGGCGCGGGGGACGGACTCGGGCTCCGGATGCAAGGTCATCGCTCCGAGCCGCGGTGAGTCCTCGCAGGGGTGGCGGTCGATCGTGTAGGCCATGCGTGCTCACTCCTTGCCGCTGCCGTCGCAGTCGAGGCAGCGCCGCTTCAACGTGGCACGGCTGCGGTCGTTGGCCGTGGAGAGCGCCAGCGCCGTTCGGGAGCCGACGCGCTTCCATCCACGCCCCCGACACCCCCGGCAAGCTAACCGCGCGTCCTGCACCGGCCGCCGACTCGTCACGTCGTGCCCCCTTCTCCTCCAAGTGGCCTTAGCCACTTTCTGGATAGTGGCATTAGCCACTTCGGGGACGCAAGCGGTTCGCCTGAACTGGCGAGTCGTCGTCAGGTGAGCGGATAGCCCTGCTCGAACGCCCAGCGGTGCGGCGGGTAGGTAGCTTCGGCGAACTCCAGAGGGCGGTCCTGGAGGTCGAAGACGACGTGATGGATGATGAGGACCGCAGATCCCGGCACCAACCGCAGGTCGGCCGCCTCCTCGTCCGTGGCGGACCGAGCACACATACGGTCCTCGGCATAGCTGCCTTGACGCCCGGTCATCCGCTCGACGTACATGAGCGTCCCCTCCTGGATCCGCCCAGGATCCGTGAGCTTGGGCGCCCGCTGGCCGACATCCGCGGCGAACCACGAAGTGGACAAGTTGATCGGACCGTCCTGGTTGTTCGTCACCCGCCGACGGTGCACGGCTCGGCGATCCTTCACCAACCCCAGGGCCTCGGCGACGTAGTCCGGAGCCTCCAGCCAGCCGGCCGAGGTGATCACCGCGTACTCACCGGGCGTGTAGATCTTCCCGGTCTGCCGGGCGCGCCCGTACAACTCCCTTGCACGACGGTTCACTTCCAGGCTGCGCACGTACGTCCCCGAGCCCTGGCGCTTCTCGACCAGGCCCTGATGGCTCAGCGCTTCCAGTGACCGCGCGGCCGTGGGCCGGGACACCTTCCAGTCCGCAGCGAGCTGCCGTTCCGAGGGGACCTCGTCCCCCGGTCGCAGGTCACCCCGAAGGATCTGGTCACGGATGTAGTGGGCGATCTGGAGATACTTCGGTTGAGCCTCTTCGATCTGCGGCATCTCCCCTCCCTTCCTCGTACAAGTGGCTATGACCTTTGGCCACTATAGGGTGAGTGGCCAACCCGTGAACCCGTACTCTGAGCGCATGACGCGGTTGATCGTCGCAGCAGGAGGAGGGGGCGACGCAGTCGCCGCCGCCATGCTTCACGCCGCCCTCTACGGCGACGAGGACCAGGCGGTGATCCTCACGTACGCATGGGACCGTCTCCTGATCGACCCGCTCCCGGGTCCGCGAGGAGCCGACAGCTTCACGGGACTCGAACCCGTCACCCAGTCCGTCTGGTCGGTGCCGGCCGAGGCCCAGCCGATCGCCCCGGCGGGCTCCACACTCCCCCGACTCGCGGCAGAGCTCCCGCACACGCTGGCTCTGCTCGACCCGCATCACGGCGCCGAGGGCATCACCCGCCAACTCGAAGAGTTGGTGTCCCACCTGGCACCGGCATCGATCGATCTGCTCGACGTCGGCGGCGACATCCTCGCCCAGGGCGACGAACCCACCCTCAAGAGCCCACTCGCCGACGCCCTCACCCTCGCCGCCTGCTGCCAGGTCAACGCCCCGATCCGCCTCCTGGTCGCAGGCCCCGGACTGGACGGCGAGATCTCCCCCGACGACCTGCGCCCCCTGCTCGGCAGCCTCGTCCACACCTTCATCGCCGAGGACGTGGAGACGATCGGCAGCATCCTGGAATGGCACCCCTCAGAGGCCACCGCCATGCTCGCCGCAACAGCCCGAGGAGCCCGCGGCATCTGCGAGGTGCGCGACGCCGGCTTCCCCGTCCCCCTCACCGACGAAGGACCCACGGTCCACGAAGTCGACCTGGACGACGCGGTCAGCCGCAACAACCTGGCCCGCGCCATCATGACGACCGCCACCCTGGACGAGGCTGAGGCGTACAGCCGCGAGATCTGCGGCTTCTCCGAGATCGACTACGAACGCAACAAGGCAGCCTGGTTGAAGGACCAGCCATCGGTGCCCCTTACCCCCGAGGACGTCTTCTCCCAGTTCGACCGGTTCCAGGCAGATGCCCGCGCCCGCAGCATCACCCACACCACGTTCCGCCACCTCACCGAGGCACTGAGCCTCAACGGCTCCCAGCGCGATGAGCTACGCCGGCTCCTCATCAACAGCCGACCGGACCAGTACGACGCTCCGCTGTGGAACATCGGAGCATGAGCGCGTTCGCAAGCGACCCAGGCCTGGACGACATCCGGGACGCAGCAGGCCACGGCACAGAAGTCGACGTAGCCGTACACCTTCAGGACGGCACGGTCAGGCTCTCGATCCTCTGGACACAAGAGATCCTGCTGAGCGCCGACGACGCCGACCAGGTGGCCCAGGCACTTCAACATGCCGCGGAACAGGCGCGCAAGATCACAGCAGCCAGACGATCAGACAGGCCAACCGAAGCCTGAATCCCACTGAGTTACAACCTTCTTCACGGGTTCAAGGCCCGCGCACGGCGCGGGCGCGCGCCGCCTCTGCGGCGCGGCCTGCCTCCTGTCTCCGCCCCGGCTGGCCGCGCCCGGCGGCGCGCTGCGTGCAAGCGGGCAAGGGTGGGACGTCATCCGCGGGCACAAGATGATGCCTCCGGCGGGGGATCGGCCGGCACCGGGATGGAGGGGGGCGCCGTCGCCGGCTGCGGGCCCGTAGTGGCGTGCGCGGGGAGCTCCCATCCCGTCCACCGTCGACCCAGGCAGAGCCGAGCAGACGTGGCCCATGGCGTCCAGGTCGTTCGTACAGTGGCGCGCTCCACCTGGACGCCATGGGCCACGCCCGCTCCACGGTGTGTGGGTCGACGGCGGACGGGATGGGAGTTGAGGAGGGTGGTGAGCGGGTTCTGTAAGAGCTCGTTGGATCAGGCTCCTCTAATGGCAGTGCGCAACGGTGAAGCTTCAACCATAATGCGCAGGGAGGGTGACTGGCACGCTGGCATACAGGGGGGAAAGGTGGCGAAGCAGGGCCGCAGGCCACTGCCGAAGAGGCTGGCCAACCATAAGTGGGTGGGAAAGAACCTAATCCCGCCCATGCTCCAGCATGGGGCTATTCTGACTGACTGGGTTCGAGACGATTTTCCCGATCTTTTGTGGATAGCCTTGGTGGTGGAGCAAGAGGGTGACGAGGGTGCACGCCTGATTTCTGCTCTACAGCACGATTGGCTTGAGAAGACTCGTGGAGCGGACTACTCGGTCGAATTGGATGGCAGGCTATCTTCTCTAGAGAAGATGCCAACGGCTGCGCGGAGCGATTTCCTGCATCTTCTTTCACGTCATGATAGTGAGAGGCTAGTCCCGCACGCTCTGCGTACGATTGCCGCATGGTATCCGGAGATGCCAGGCCGGTGGGCCTTTGCCGAGATCGGTGCGCCGAGTGCCGGTGACATGGATGAGATGCTCGACGCGCTTGTCCGGACTCTGGCCCTATGCCTTCAGCGGCGAGGGAAGGCGCTAACGGTGACAGCGCCTCTAGGCTGGCTATTGATCAATGGGAGACTGCACCTGCAAGAGAGTCAGGTTTCGATTCTTGCCTCGTACCCGGTTGACCCCAACACGCGGTCGATGGCTGAGGCAATGCTCACTTCAATGTATGGCGCCACTAAAGCTCTCGCAGTGGGTATGGAGGGTGCGCCTCGCGCTGAAGGTGACTGGCCTGCCCGCTTCTGGAATGCGAACTGGGAACTCACGCCATGCATGAGTCAGGATAGCCCGCCGGTCGTCATGGAGGATGCCGACGTCGCATCCGCGCAGGGGGCCGCGCTTGAGCAGCTGAATGACCTGTGGAATGAATTCATGGGTATCGCCTTCTCGGGTGGGGTGGACCTGTATCGGCCTGCTCGACATGAAGTTGTGTGCGCGTTGGCGGTGAGATGCATTCGAGCCGTTTATGCCATGGTGCAAAGCCCGTTGATGTGGGGCGGCGAACATGGTGCGGCGGTGCTTCGGTCGCTAGTCGAGACAGAAATCCTTGTCGCTTGGCTGCATTATAAGAACGACCTCGAACTGTATGAGAAGTTCATATTGTACGGACAGGGGAAGCAAAAGCTGATGCGAGCCCACGTTGAGGAGGCGATGGGCGAGTCGAGTGACTCGGAAAACTCAAAGCTGTCAGACCTGGCGTCATTTCTGGATTCACGGCTAGGTGGAGCTAGCGCGGAAATGTTCATGGAGGTGAGTGTTCATCCTTCCTTCGCTGGAGGGTCGGTGAACACGCGGTCGATGGCGGAAGAAGTTGGAATGCAGGATCTCTACAGTCGCTTCTTTCAGCCTCTAAGCGCGTCAGTACATGGAGAGTGGTCGGCGCTCGACAACTACGTTGTAGACAGGTGCGTTAATCCATTGCATCGATTCCATCGAATTCCAGTGCAATATCTAACGCCAATACTGGGGCAAGAAACTCTTGCTGGCGCTATCGGTGGTTTGAGGCGTGTGCTCGATGCCGCTACGGAATCGCTGTCGGGAGGTGCAAACGCTGATGAGCCTTAGGGCTCGTCACAGCCGACGTGCCAGTTCCGTCTCGGGCCGTCTGTGGGCCGTCCGAGGCGGGTCGATGGCGACAGGTGGCAACCACCATCGACAGTCGTCCAGCCCGGCAGCCCCAGGTCACCCAAGTGGATCTGCGACACTGGATGGGCCATGCCTAAGCCCGGAGAACTAGCTTCGTGAGCCGTTGACGCTTGGTCACGTCCGCTGGCGTGGTGTATCGACGGCCACTCGGTGATCTCGTTTTGAGGCTATGCGGTGAGTTCGGTGGGCAGGGCGGTGTCGTCGG
>NZ_BMWA01000058.1 GCF_014650995.1 Streptomyces viridiviolaceus | reverse complement strand
TTCAGCGCGATGGCGACCATGGCCTTGATGCGCTCACGTTCGGTCGGCGTCCGGCCCGTGGTCGGGTCCGGCGTGACATCACCGACGGTGAAGACGCCGAACTGAGTTCCGATGTCAGTCGACTTCGCTTGCGACACGTGTGATTCCCTTGGCAGAGGCGAACAGATGAGAGTTCGAGTCACGTCGGCCTCCGCGTCCGGTGGACAGAGTGGCGTCATGCCTCTCCTGGACCGTAATGTCCGTCGACCCGACGTTCTTGCCAAGGAACGCACGTGCCCTTGTCTGTGGAAGCACGTCCGGTAGGCCGAGGGGCCGGTCGGTGGTCGCGCGGCACCGAGCCGGGGCCACACCGCGTGGTCAGGCTCCGGAACGACCCGACGGGGCGGAGGCGGCGGCCCTGGCCGCGTTGTTGTAGACGCGTCGCAGGTGCTTGGCCGCGGGGCAGGGGACACCATGTGCGTTGCACTGGCGGCAGTACTGCTGGTGGGACAGGTATTCCTCGCGCGCCGTGGCGAGCGGGACATGGGATGCGGGCGATGCCTGCATGGCAACTCCGGACGTACGTGTGCCGCACGTCGATCAGGACGTCGGCAGTCAACGGGCAGGGGGTGGAGCCTCCGGGCGTCGCTTGCAGCTCCGTTCCGCATGATGATCTTGTTACCCCAAGTAGTCCAAGCCGGGACCGGAACCGTGCCCCTGCGGCCCGGTGACCTGCCCTCCGAGGCAGGTGTGGCCGGGGGTACGGCGCGCAGAGCAAAGAGCCGGGGCGCGCAGAGGCAACAGGAGTGCGGCGGCGGCCCTTAGGCTGGCTGTGTTCCACGTGCCTTGCGTTGGACGCGGAACCGGCACATCCGGCGCACGGATCGCGCATCACGAACCCCGCTCCCCACCCCGACACCGACCCGCACCCGCTGCTCGGTACCGGCCTGCCGGCGACGTCCGGACCGGACACGGCGATCCCGCAGCCGGCCGCGGGACATCTGCCGTAGCCGTTCGGGCCGTTGCCGGTGCGGTTGCGCTCTCACCGTGCGACCGACCACTGACAGATATGCGTGAAGGAAGAGAGAAGCACGCACATGCACAGAGCCCTGACGAGAACCGGCACCGGCCTCCTGGCCTCGGCCGTGGCGGCGGCCCTTGCCATGACCGCGGTAGGTCCCGCGGCTACGGCCTCCGCCACATCGCACAACACCGTGCGCTTCATGGCGCACTTGGACATGACCGACGGGCAGCGTCCGGAGAACATCACCCTGGAGCCCGGCGGCAGCGCCGTTGTCACCTTCGCCTACAGCCGCCAGGTCGCACGGATCAGCCCCGACGGCTCCGTCACCGTCCTGGCCACCCTGCCCGAGCCCCCGGCCGGCTCGGTCACCCCTGCGCTGTCCTCACCATTCCTCGGAGGCATCGTCCGAGCCCACGACGGCACCCTGTACTTCCTGTACGCCACTGGCAGCGCCGATCTCACCGGCCTGTGGCGTCTGCGCCCGGGCAGTGATCCGCAGCGCATCGCCGCGCTGCCGGCGGACGGCCTGCCCAACGGCCTGGCACTGGACGAGCGGTCGGGCACCCTGTACGCCGCCGACTCGGTCCTCGGCACGGTGTGGCGGGTGCCGCTCTCCGGGGGTGAGGCCACGCGCTGGGCCGACGCGCCCGAGCTGGATGCCGCCGGGTTCCTGGGAGCCAATGGCGTCAAGGTGCACAACGGTGCCGTCTGGGTCTCCAACCTCGACCAGGGCACCGTACTGCGCATCCCGCTCACCCGACGCGGCACCGCCGGTCCGGTTCAGACCCGCGCCACCGGCCTGGTCAACATCGACGACTTCGCTTTCACCGGACAGGGCGACACCCTCCTGGCGGCGATCAACGCCGACAACGAGGTGGCGCGGGTCAGGCCCGACGGCAGCCACCGGGTGGTGCTGACCGGCACAGACGGTCTGCAGAACCCCACTTCGCTCGCCGTACGGGGCCGCACCGCCTACATCGCCAGCGGCGCCTACTTCACCAACGAGGATCCCAACCTCCTGACTGCCCGCATCGTTCCGGGCAAGTAGCCGGGAACCCTGCCGCATCGAGGGGCGGCAGGGTCACCCCTCGCACGAGAGGACAGCTCCATGACTCAGCCCCCCACCGAGGCACCCGCGTCGACGGACTTCGACCCCGAGGCGTTCCTGGTCGTCCCGGCCCGGACGTTCGAGGACCTGCGCGTCGGCGAGGTCTTCCGCGCGCCCAGCCGCACACTGACCGACGCCCATGCCGCCGCTTTCCAGACGGTGTCCGCGGACAACCACCCCGTGCACTACGACGCCGAGTGGGCCCGACGGCACGGCCACTCCGCCCCCGTGGTGCACGGCCTCCAGGTGCTCGCCTTCACCGCGCCGGGAGCCACCTTGTTCCCCCACGTCATCGGCGAGGTCTTCGTCAGTTTCCTGGAACTGTCCTGCACCTTCCTCGCTGAGGTGCACTCCGGTGACACCCTTTACCCGGCCCTGACCATCACCGCTCTGGAACCGCAGGGCGACAACGGTGTCGTCACCACGTCCGCGACCATCCACAACCAACGCGGCGAACTGGTGCTGTCCGGGCAGCACAAGTACCTGCTGCGGCGTCAGTGAGGCCGAGTCCGTCATGAGGCGCTACCTGCTCCTGCCCGCCGCACTGGCCTGCTGCGCCGTCCTGGCCGGGTGCTCCGGCCAGGACACGGAGAACTCCGCCGGAGACGACCCGTCCGCGGTCACGGCACCCTCAACGGGGGAGTCGACCGGCAGCCCCGCCGACAGCGGCACCACCGGGCCGTCCGGTCGGCCGGCACCGGCCTCCTCGCCCGTCGCGGGCTCGGCGACCGCAACCTCCACCGCGTCCGCCGCGCAGGGGCGCTGCCACACGTCCGAGCTCAGCGCGTCCGTCGGTGCCAACCGGCCCGGCGCAGGGCAGTCCAACTTCGCGCTCGTCCTGACCAACGGCTCCCGTCGCACCTGCACGGTGCACGGCTTCCCCGGCGTCGAGTTCGTCAACGGAGCCGGCGAGGCCGTCACCCCCGACCCGGAACGTGCCACCGACGAGGAACGGCGGACGGTGACACTCGCACCGGGAGCCAGCGCCTGGTCGGCGCTGACCTACACCAACCCGGCGCTCACCGGGGTCACCACGGTGACCCCGGCCGCGCTCCGCGTCACCCCGCCCGACGAGACGGCTGCGCTCTCGGTGCGCTGGGCCGGCGGCGAGGTGTCCAACACGGGAAAGGCGTCCGTGCCCCGGCTGGGCCCCCTCCGCCCGGGCGACGGCACCTGATGAAGAGGAGGAGCCACGCGTGACTGACGAGATGACCGGCGACGAGGTCTACCAGCCGGACGGTGCGGAGACGCAGGACGACACAGGGCTGCTGGATGCCTCCGACACGCTGGACTACCGGGCGGGCAGGGAGGCTCTCGACGAGGGCTACTCACCGCCGGACAGGCCGTGGGGCGTGGAGCACACCGGAGTGACGGCGGCCGAGCGGCTGCGGGGCGAGACACTGGACGAGCGTCTGGCCGAGGAAGTGCCCGACATCGGTCTTCCGGAGGGGGACGGTATCGGCGACACCTGGGACACGGACGGAGAGCTCATCGACGCCGAGGTCGGTGACCTGCGGGCCGGCCGGCTCGTCGCCGCCGACCGCAGCGCCCCGGACGACCCGGAGACCGACCTGTTCGCCTCCGACGTGGGGTTGGACGGAGCGGGGGCGTCCGCGGAAGAGGCCGCCATGCATGTGATACCCGAGTCCGGATCCTACTGATCCCGGGAACCTACCCTCCGGCCCGGCTGCCGCGCGCAGCCGGGCCGGACCGCGTTCGCACGCCGGACGCCCGGACACCTGCACCGTTGCTGTCTTCCGCACATCGTCCGTTGTTCGCGTCCGCGTCATGCAGACGCCGGTTCTCGTGGCCGAAGAGGCGGAGTCAGTGGCTCGTCGGGCAGACGCCCCGTCCGGTCGCTGACACACTCCGTCCGCACCTCCCATGATCGGCCCAGCGCGGCGTCCGCCCTGGCACACTCCGGGCCGTCGGGCAGGGCCGCGGGCCACCACCGCAGGCCGATCCACGACCACACGAGACCAATCGGGAGATTGCGTGCCTGTCCCGAACCGGACCGTCGCGGGCGGTGCCGTCGCCCTGGTGACCGTCGTCCTGGGCGGTGTGTCGCTCGCACTGGCCGACGGCATGGTCAGTAACGAGACCATCACCGGTCAGATGACCTACTACAACGACAAGGGCTTCGGCGCGTGCGGGAGCCAGATCGACGCGGCGACCGAAGACCTGGTCGCCGTCTCCCACGAGTGGTGGACCTCGGCCAATCCCAATGAGGACCGCCTCTGTGACGGCGTCGAGGTCCAGGTGACCTACGAGGGCAAGACGATCACGGTCCCGGTCAAGGACATGTGCCCCTCTTGCGCTTCCGACCACCTGGATCTGAGCCAGAGCGCTTTCCAGAAGCTGGCACCGCTGGACAAGGGCCTGGTCAAGGGCATCACCTGGAAGTTCGTCACCGACAGCGGTGAGGCCATCGAGGCCCCGTCCGCCACCGGGCAGCCGGAGACCGCCGGTGTGGCGGCGGCCGGCGGGGCGGGGTGGCCCGCGCGCTACGCGGCGCCCTATGTCGAGACCTGGGCATCACCCTCGGAGCTCGAGAAGGCGCGGCAGGCCGGGCTCCGCCACGCCACACTCGCCTTCGTCCTGGACGGTGGCGGCTGCGAGGCCACGTTCAACGGGACGACCCCCGTGGCCGACGAGGAATGGCTGTCGGCGGTCCGGGCGCTGCGCGACGCGGGCGGGGACGTCATCGCCTCGTTCGGCGGCGCGTCGGGTACCGAACTGGGCCAGGGCTGTGATTCGGTCACGGCCCTGCAGGAGCAGTACCGCACGGTGGTGGACACGCTCGACCTGTCCCGGCTCGACTTCGACATCGAGGGCGCGGCGCTGGCCGACAGCGAGGCCAACCACCGTCGCAATCAGGCTCTGGCCGCGCTGCAGCAGGAGGCCGAGAAGGCGGGGCGCGCGCTGGACGTGCAGTTCACGCTGCCGTCCGGGACGAACGGCCTGGACGCAGGTGGTATGGCCCTGCTGCGCGACGCGGAGAGCGTGGGACTGCGCGTGTCGCTGGTGAACATCATGACGATGGACTACGGCTCCGAGGTCGACGACATGGGCCAGGCCGCCATCGACGCGGCCACGGCCCTGCATGGCCAACTGGGCGGGATCTGGCCGTCGAAGTCGTCCGAGGAGCTGTGGGCCATGCAGGGGAACACGCCGATGATCGGGGTGAACGACACCCCGGGCGAGGTGTTCACCACGGAGGACGCGGACAGGCTGGCGAAGTTCGCGGTCGAGAAGGGTATCCGGCAGCTGTCGTTCTGGGCAGTGGGCCGCGACCGGGCATGCCCGGAGCCCGGCCGGCTCTCCAAGACCTGCAGTGGCACCGAGCAGAGCGACTACCAGTTCCTGAAGACCTTCAACTCCGTCACCACCACCAGTCCCGACGGGCGCTTCGCCGCGCCCCCGGTCACGGGACTCGTGACGGGCGGCACCGGCACGCCGACACCGTCCGCCGCCTCCTCGGGCGGCGGCACGGGTGAGAAGGGCGTGACGAGCACGGCGAAGCCCAAGGTAGCCGCGGTCGGCGGTATCGACCTGTCCATCTGGCAGCTTCAGCTACCTGTCGGTTCGCCGGGGTCGCCGACCACCGTCTCCTCGGAGCAGCTCCGGAGCGGTTACCGGGACGACTACTTCTTCACCGACAGCGACGGGTCGCTGATCTTCTGGTCGCCCGAGCAGGGCGTCACCACTCCCAACTCCAAGTACCCCCGCTCCGAACTCCGTGAGATGGACCCGAACGGCGGCAGTGCGAACTGGCCGCTCGAGGGCACCCACCGGATGAGCGCGACCCTGCGGGTGCTCTCCGTACCGTCCAGCGTGTGCGTCGGACAGATCCACCTGGGCGAGGGCGGCTCGTCCACCAAACCGCTCCTCGAGCTCTACTACCGTGCCAACGGCGACATCGTCCTCGGCACGGAGAACTCCCCGGCCGGCGGTCAGACGGAGCACACGGTGGGGCACGTGCCGCTCGGCGAGCAATGGAGCTACACCATCGGCGTCTCGGGGGGCGACACCATCGACATCACGGTCAACGGCAGTACCACCCACTATCCGATCGCCGACTCCTTCAAGTCCTACAAGCAGTACTTCAAAGCCGGCGCTTACAACCAGTCGGCGTCGGGCAGCAGCACGAAGGGCGCCAAGGTCGCGTTCTCCGCGCTGACCGTGTCCCACAGTTGACACCGAAGGGCCCCGAGGCCGGCGCGCGCTCTCGTCGAAGGCCGCGCCGGCCGACATCACTCCGGTTCACGCACAGGGAAGCGGCTCGCCCATGTCCCGGACCCTGACGGCTACGGCGCCGCCGCCTCGGTGACCGCGCCTGCGGCCGCAGCCGGGTCGTGTTCGCGGATCGCCGACTGGCGCAGGAGTACGCGGCCGGGCGTGCGGTCACCGGGCGTGGCGGAACCCGCAGTCGTGGCCCGGGGTCGCGGGGCTGTGCGGACTGTCGTTCGCCCTGCATGTGGTGGGTGACTGGCTGACGGTGCGCTCCGGCTGCAGTGCCGACCACCCGGTCCGTCGCCTGTGTGCCCCGGCAGCAGGTGACGTGCGGGTGGCGGCGGCGTTCGAGCTGTCCTGCCGAAAGCTGAGCGGCCAGGCCGCACGGATGCTGCGGTTGCTGAGCCTCGTCCCCTGGCCGGACCTGACCGTCGCGTACGGCTCGGCACTGACCGGGACAGGAAGCTTCGAGGCCGAGGAAGTGATGGAGGAGCTGGTCGAAGCCGGAGTGCTTCAGGTCACCATCACCGGTCGCCGTCAACCGCACGGCTCACTACGGCTGTTCGCCCGCGTACGGCCGTTCCGAGAGGCGGAGCCGGGCTGCCGGAAACGGCTCAGGTCACCGGGCGCTGGTACCAGCCCAGGTACGGGGCTCCGCCGTCCTCCTGGCAGCGTCTGGTCGCCTCGGAGAACGTCGAGCACGCCCGAGCACGACTCCGGAGGAGCCCCCGCCTGGCATGCGGCGTTGCACAGCGCCGCGCACAAGGGTGAGCACACCCCCAGGCCGCCGCCGCGCCGGACATGTTCCGTAGCGGGCCCCGGCCTTGACGCATGCGGCAGTCGCACACCGGAAATCCGGCGAGGCCCAGGCGGCCGCCGAGAAGTCCGGCCCGGCACGAGCGCGTCATCGCCTCCCTCGACGCTCCGGACCGTCCGGTCAGCGGGCACGTCGCCGGCATGACCCGTGCCCACACGGCCCATGCACTCGGTCCCGACCACATCACCCCGAAGCAGTCGGGTGAGGCCGCCGAGCGCGATGCGGAGAAGACGCGGAAGCCCGCTCCTGCCTGAACCAGGCCTTTGACCTTGAGGCACGGCCGACAGCGTTGTCTGAAGAAGGCACAGAAGCTCCTGGTCTCGCTCCCGGCCCGGTGCGGAAGTCCACCGCTGTCACCTGTCCGCGCTCAGCCTTCTGAAGGGCGGCCGTCCGTGTAGCGATGCCCTGCTGTGCGGAGTGGACAGGACGCGGCGCCGAAACGATGCCCGGCGGAGAGAGGTGCCGTGCGCGGTTCCGGGGGAGTCAGCCAGAATGCCGGTGCAGAGCGACGTGCACGGTGTCGAGGGCCTGAACGAGGGCTGCGCGGGAGGTTTCGGTGTCGCACAGCGGATCGAGGACCATGAAGTCGTGGATGGTGCCGTGGTAGCGCATGGAGACCACCGCCACGCCGGCCGCACGGAGCTTCGCCGCGTAGGCCTCGCCCTCGTCGCGCACCACGTCGGCCTCGCTGGTGACCACCAGTGCCGGGGGGAGTCCGGACAATTGCTCCACGGTCGCCCGCAGCGGTGACGCGGTGGCCACGCCCCGCTGTCGCACGTCGGGCAGGTACTGGTCCCAGAACCAGCGCATGGTCTCGCGGCCGAGAAAGTATCCCGTGGCGAACTCCCGGTACGAAGGGGTGTCGAAGTCGGCGTCGGTGACCGGACAGAGCAGCACCTGCTGCACCAGCCGCACGTCGCCGCGCTCTTTGGCGAGCAAGGTCAGCGCCGCCACCAGATTGCCACCGGCCGAGTCACCCACGGCGGCCATCCGGCTCCCGTCCAGACCGATCTCGCCGCCTCGCTCGGAGATCCACCTCGCGACCGCGTAGCACTGTTCCACGGCGACCGGGTACTGGGCCTCCGGGGCGCGCTGGTACTCGACGAAGACAACGGCCGCGTCCGTCCCGAGGGCGAACGCGCGCACCAAACGCTCATGGGTGCCGGCATCACCCAGGACCCAGCCCAACCCGTGCAGGAACAGCACGACGGGAACCCTTCCGACGCTGTCGGCGGGCCTGACCACCTGCACCCGTACGTGACCGGTCGGCCCGCCCGGCAAGGTGAACCACTGTGCAGAGGTGGCTTCGTCGTCGAGGTGGTCATTGCCGCCCTGTGCCTGGAGACGGGACAGGTCGAGCCTGGCCTGGTCCGGGTCCGGGGGGTGTTCCGACGACTGGGGGGTGTATTTGTTCACGAACGCTCGGCTGGGCTCGTCCAGAACGGTACGGAAAGCGGACACGGGGACGAAGTCGGTCATACGGTCTCCAGCCGAGAAAGCGTAGGGGGTGAGGCGAGACATCGGGGCGGGACACCAGGTGCCCGACCGGGACGAGGGAAAGTGATGGCGCGGCCGTCGGCACCGGGCGTTGTCGGCGCGGGCATGGGGGGCAGGCGCTCACGGCTCCGACGGCACATTACTCCCCGGAGTAAAGGAGGGCAGCCCCCGGTTGGCCGGTCACCGCGGTCGACGGCGTCGGCATGTCGACGGGGAGCCGCTCCCCGTCCTGGTCCTGGGCGGTGCGCAGGCTACGCCATTCACGAGGAGAGACGCCGTAGGCGGCACGGAACGCACGGCTGAAGTGGGCGGGACTGACGAAACCCCACCGCTGGGCCACCGAGGACACGGTGGGGGCTGTCCTGGCACGGCGGGCCAGTTCCCGGCTGCACTCCTCCAGGCGCCGTTGCTGGATGAGCCGGGCGACGGTGGTCTCCTCGTCCTCGAACAGCCGGTGCAGATACCGGATGGAGATCCGGAGCGTCCGGGCGATGCTTTCCGGCGACAGAGCCGGGTCACCCAGGTTGCGGTCGATGTGTTCGCGGACCTGAAGCACCAGGTGGCCGCGGGCGGTGTCCGCAGCGGCGCCGCCGGTGTGGGCCCGCTCGGCGATGAGAGTGGCGAACAACTCCACGACGTTGCCGGCGAGCCGGTTCGCGACGGCCGCGGGGTAGCTGTCGGCCGAGGAGGCAAGGTTCGCCAGGAACGGGAGGAGCATCGCGCCGAGGCCGTCCTCCGTGCCGATGGCATCACCCGTCACCCGGCGGATATCGCTGTCCGGCACGCCCAGTGCGCGGCGAGGCAGTTGGAAGACGTGTGCAGCGAACCGCCGCGGATACTCGAAGGAGTACGGCCGTGTCGTGTCGTACAACACCAGGTCTCCTGCGTGCATCTTCGCCCGTCGGCCGTCCTGGACGAAGGTGGCCGTGCCGGATATCTGGACCCCGACCGCCACCAGCGCCTCGGGCGATCGGGTGATCAATGCCGGAGTGCGGCTGACTCGTTCCGCGTCGGCTTCCAGGGTGGAGATCTGCAGATATCCGAGGCGGTGGGTGGCGATCCGGCCATCGAACGGGCCGTCGCCCAGCGGGGCGACCGTCATCGGTACCAGCGTCCTGCTCACCGCCTCGTTCCAGTACGCGACCTTGTCCCGGTCCGGTACGGAAGCGGTCGTCAACACCATGCTCAAGTTGCTCTCCGCTCAAGGCAAATGTCTGAAGACTGCGAGGGACGGGAACAACCGGTGACCGGCAGGGACCGGACGTTTCCTCGTACGGGCAGCGACCTCGCTGGAGCGCAACCGTGCCGCTTCGGCGAGGCCCGGTTCCTACCCGCAGGAACAGCCAAGCAGCGGACGGCTGACGAGCCCAGGCAGAACCGCAGGCAGAAATCGCGTGAGCGGAGACGGCAGCATGAGAGGGCTCAGGTACCGGGAGAGCAGGCGGCCGAAGAGGAGGAGTGCCGTCATACCGGACCAACGAGCTCGTGCACCGGCAGGAGCCCCGAACATCCATGCCCAAGGTAGGGCCTCCTGATGGACCTGAGTCAGAGAATCGTCTCGTTTCGATCGGTGAGTCGGCCGGATGTCGCGCTCGAAGGGCTTGGTGAGGAACTTCCTGACCTCGACGGGCCGGTGCCGTCGGCCCAAGGCGCCGATCCCCGGGCCGACCTCCGAAGCTGCGAAGAGCACGGTGGTGCCGGCGGCCACGCATGGCTGTGACGTACGGGAACGCCTGGCACCATCGGCAGCACGGCTGGGACCGGTCCACCGGTGCGGGGGCAGGGCCAAGGCTCGCCGGATCCGCGAGGCAGTCGACTGGGAAATGCCGGTGGCCGCGGCCATCGCGGGACACCGGTCCGCGGCTCGTCAGGTCACTGGGTGCCGGGCAGGGGCCGCGGCGGTGGGGCGGGCCTGACCGCGGGAGGAGGCACTGCTTCAGGTGGGTCAGGAGGCGGGCTCGCAGGTGGCGGTCTGGTCACAGCAGGCGTGGGCGAGATCGCTCAGCCCGGCCTGTTCGACTTCGTCGGCCGTCAGGTTCCAACTGAGCCTGGTGACGCGGCGTGGCGGCACTGCGTTCGGCTGGTTCACATGGCCGGGCTGACCGCGCAGGTCCTCGTGGGTCGGTGCCCCACCGGCGATCCGTGCAGATCCGCCCGACCCGCTGCCTGCATGCCGGCAGCGGGTCAGGCGATGTGGTTCAGCAGTGCGGCGACTGCCGGGGGTGCCTCCCCGGGTGGCCGCACAACCATGATCTTCCAACTTGGGGCGTGTCGGCGGAACGGGTGCTGGTCGAGGTCGGGGAACCGGTCCGCGATCGACCTGGGCATGATGCAGACGCCCAGGTCGTTGCGCACCAGTTCGGCTGCGGCGACGATGTCGTTCACCTCGAACGTTGTGGTGTGTTCGACGCCGGCGGCGCGGAAAGCCCGGTCGACTGCGTAGCGGATGGCCCAGCCCGGTGAGAAGTCCACCAGGGGCACCTGCGCGACGTCGGCGAGGTCGACCTCGTTGTCCGGCGTCGTCCCGGGGACATCGCGACGAGGCGACGTCACCAGCACCATGTCCTCGCGGGACAACAGGCGTGTGATCAGCCCGCGTTGCTGCTGCCGGTCGAGTGCCACGACCGCCAGATCCACGGTGCCGTCGCGCAGTGCCTGGCGGATGTCGGCGACCGCCGCCTGACGCAGCTGGACCACTACGCCCGGATGCTCCGTCCGTAACGCGGCCAGGGCGTGGTGCAGTCCCGCCCATACGCCTTGCATGGTTCCGACAGTGATGCGCCCGTGCAACTGCCCCTTCACGGCCTCGACGGCGTCCCGGGCCAGTTCGGCGGCTCGGAGGGTGGCTCGGGCGGCGGGGACGAAGGCTTCACCGGCCGGGGTCAGCGCGACGCGGTGGGTGGTGCGGTCGAAGAGGGGAGTGCCCAGTTCACGTTCCAGGGACCGGACGGTGCCCGACACCGCGGACTGCACCACGTGCAGGCGCCGCGCCGCCGCTGTGAAGCCACCGGTGTCGGCCACCGCGACGATGACCTCCATCTGCCGCAGATCCATCATCCGCTCCCGCTCACGCAGCGCTCCGCCCGGTGCGAAGACGACCGCTCACCGCCGCATCGTATGCCGGAACGGACAGTGGTGCAGGCGCCGTCGCCGTGGCTTCAGGAGCGGACGAGGGGCGTGTCGACCAGGTGCTCGGCCAGGAACCACGACTGCAGTTCGCCGGTCCTGATCACCTGCGAGACGAACAGGTCGTTCGTGCCGTCGTCACCCAGTTCGGCGGTGCGGGCGGCGGCGTCGTGGGCCTCGATGAGGATCGTCTCGTGGGCTTCCAGCAGCCGCGACAGCATCGCCGGGACCTCCTCCACGCCGTCCGGGGGCCGCGGGATGGACGTGATCTCGGCGACGTGCCGGGGGTCGCCCACCGCGACACCGCCGAGGGACTGCACGCGTTCCGCGAGGGTATCGATGAGTTCAAGCTGCTCACCCGCGTGCTTGTCCAGCACCAGGTGCAGCTGGTAGAAGGTCGCGCCGCGCATCAGCCAGTGGTGCTTCTTGTAGAGGCCGTACAGGATCTGCGTGTCCGCAAGGACCTTGTTCAGGCGCTGGCAGGAGTACATGCGGGCCTCGTAGGAGAGACCGAGCGGGAACTGTTTGACGGTCCCGAATTCCTGGATGACCTCGCCCTTCTGGTGCAGCCACGGCTGACTGCCGCTCGTGTGAGCGGAGTTGGCGGTCATGTTGTGCCTCCTGCGGTTTGCGGTGCCTGGTGTACGCAAGCGACACTAGGCGGCACCTCCGAGACGCTCTTGCCCGATAGCGCATGCGCCAGTGCCCGTCAGTGCATGGCCGCCGGCGTCACAACGAACCGTCGCTCGCGTGCAAGCGCCCGTGTGCTCGTGGACTCCCGCCGCTTTCCGGCGTCCGCGACTCCGGCGGGCTGCAACGCCTGGGCAGGCCGCCAGGATGAGGAGCGGTGATGAATGTGGACGAGCAGACGGATGTGGTGGTCGCCGGGCCGGGAACGGACGGCGAGTACGTCGCAGGGCCCCTGGCCGAGACGGGCTGGACCTGGTGGTTCGCGTAGGCAGCCAGTCCCGCTCCCTCGGCGGTGGCCGAGCCCACGCCCCGTTCGGCGTACTGCCGGCCTCATGGTCCCCGTCCCTCACGCTCGTCTCCGGTGGTCTCTCGGAAACCTGGTCGCGGTGGTCAGCACGCGCCGGAGGCGGATTGACCCCACGCGAAGGCCGCGCGGCCCCTTCTGGACCGCGCGGCCTTCGCGTGGGCTGCCGGCTACGGCTGCGTCAGCTCGTCGCGCGCACCGCGTCGCGGATCAGCTCGGCGACTTCCTTGGGCCGGGAGACGGCGACGGCGTGGGAGGCACCCTCGACTTCGACGACCGTGGCTCCGGCCCGCCTCGCACCGAAGCGTTCCACTTCCGGGTTGATCGCCTCGTCCGCGCCCGCCACGACGGCCCACGAAGGCTTGGTCCTCCACGCCGCGACCGACGCGGTCTCCGTGAACGTCGAGGCGGCCAGCGGACGCTGTGCCGCCGCCAGGACCTTTGTGACGGCGGCAGGGACGTCGGCGGCGAAGATGGCCGGGTACGCCTCGGGCTTGATCGTGACCTCGACAGCGGCGTCCCCGCCGTCTACCGGGTACGTCTTCTCTGTGAGGTTGCTGACCAGCGGCGACAGGGGGAAGCGTCCCTGCAGCTCGCCGAGGCTCTCGCCCTCCTCGGGAATGTAGGCCGCGACGTAGACCAGGCCCACCACGTTCTTTGCGGCGCCCGCCACGGTGATGACCGCCCCGCCGTACGAGTGGCCGACCAGGACGACCGGGCCGTCGATCTGGGCAGCCTGCGATGCGATGTATGCGGCGTCGGAGGCCAGGCCCCGCAGGGGGTTCGGCGGCGCCACGACGGGGATGCCGTGGTTCTGCAGCTCCGCGATGACGCCGGTCCAGCTGCCGGCGTCCGCGAAGGCGCCGTGGACGAGCAGGACGGTCGGTGTGGTGACCATGGCTGTGCTCCCTGGAACAGTGGTGTGGGCGCCGCGTCAGCGGGTGTGCAGTGCCGTGCGGAGAGTGCCGGCGGCCATGGTGATCGCCGCCTCGGCGGCGTGGGTCTCCCGCAGGGCGTTGAGCATCACGAAGTCGTGGATGACGCCCTGGTAGCGCACGGCGGTGACGGGCACGCCGGCCTGGCGGAGCTTGTTGGCGTAGGCCTCGCCCTCGTCGCGCAGGACGTCCGCTTCGGCGGTGATGACCAAGGCCGGCGGCAGACCGGTGAGCTGCTCGGTGGTCGCGCGGAGCGGGGAGGCGGTGATCTCCGCGCGCTGCTCCTCGTCGGTCGTGTACTGGTCCCAGAACCACTGCATGCCGTCGCGACGCAGGAAGTAGCCGGTGGCGAACTGATGGTAGGAGCCGGTGTCGAAGCTTGCATCGGTCACCGGGTAGAACAGCACCTGCTGCACCAGGGCGACGTCACCCCGCTCCTTGGCCATCAAGGTCAGCGCGGCACTCATGTTGCCGCCGACGGAGTCACCGGCCACGGCGAGCCGCGCGCCGTCCAGGCCCTTGGTCGAGCCCTGCTGGACGATCCATCGGGCGACGGCGTAGTTCTGCTCGATGGCGACGGGGTAACGAACCTCGGGGGAGAGGTCGTACTCGGGGAAGACCACGGCGGCGTTCGCGCCGACGGCGAGTTCGCGGACGAGGCGGTCGTGGGTGTGGGCGTTGCCGAAGACCCAGCCGGCGCCGTGGATGTAGAGGATCACGGGCAGGGTGCCCTCGACCCCGGCGGGCTTGACGATACGGGCCCGCACGCTGCCCGTCGGGCCGCCGGAGATGGTGATCCACTCCTCGTCGACTTCCGGCTTGGCGATCTCGCCGGACTGCACCTCGTCCACGGCTTTGCGGCCCTCGGCCGGCGGCAGATCGAACAGGTAGGGCGGATTGGCGGTCGCCTCCGCGAACGCGGCCGCCGCCGGCTCCAGCACCGGCTGAACCGGCTCGTAGGTGTGGGACATAAGGACTCCTGAGACTGATGTGCGTGTCGGTTTCCTGCGGAGCGACCCTCACCTGATCCGGAGATCTGCCGGGCCTTCCACGGTCACGCTAGCCCCGTGAAGACGGTGGCCATTGCACATCTGCGCATCGACTCTGACCCCACCGTGCACCGGGGCACGGACAGTGCACTGATGGGCAAGGTTCGGTGCGCTGGCCAGAAACCTGGCCGATTCCGCCCGGCATAGCGTTACTGGCGAAGCAGCCGCAGCACCGGCCCGGTGCACCTCGCCGAATCTCATCCGGCCTCGGACTGCCCATCGCAAATCCCAAGCTGTACGCCCCGCAGGAGGTTGTCGAAAGGTGTCCACGATGCCGGTCGGCGGGCTGATCCCCCGCGCCACCGACGAAGCGGCGGACCTCGTAGTCCGCAATGCCAAGATCCACACCGGTGATCCCCGCCTCCCGCAGGCCGAGGCGATCGCCATCCGCGACGGTGTCATCACCACCGTCGGCGGTGACAAGGACGTGGCCGACCAGGTCGGTCCCGCCACCCGGGTTGTCGACGCGCTCGGACGCAGGATGATCCCCGGGCTCAACGACGCTCATCTCCACGTGATCCGCGGTGGCCTGAACTACGTGCTGGAGCTTCGCTGGGACGGCGTGCGCTCGCTGCGGCAGGGTCTGGCCATGCTGCGCGAGCAGGCGGCCCGTACGCCCAAGGGCCAGTGGGTGCGGGTGGTGGGCGGCTGGTCGGTCGAGCAGTTCGCCGAGCGCCGGCTGCCCACCGTCGCCGAGCTGAACGCCGCGGCACCCGACACGCCGGTGTTCGTGCTGCACCTGTACCAGGCGGCGATCCTCAATCGTGCTGCCATCAAGGCGATCGGCTACGACAAGAACACGCCGGACCCGCGAGGTGGCCAGATCATGCGGGGCCGGGACGGAGAGCCGACGGGCATGCTGCTGGCAGCCCCGAGCGCCCTGATCCTCTACTCGACGCTGGCGAAGGCTCCGGGGCTCGATGAGGAGCACCGGGAGGCGTCGACCCGGCACTTCCTGCGGGAGCTGAACCGGTTCGGGCTCACCTCGGCGATCGACGCGGCGGGCGGATTCCAGAACTTCCCCGACAACTACGAGACGGTGACCGAGCTGGCTCGCAAGGGGCAGCTCTCCCTGCGCATCGCCTACCACCTCTTCCCACAGACCGCGGGCCAGGAAATCGAGGACCTGACCCGGTGGATCGGCATGGTCCGGCCCGAGGACGGTGACGAGTGGCTGCGGCTGAACGGCGCCGGTGAGAACCTCACCTGGGCGGCGGCGGACTTCGAGAACTTCGCCGAGCCGCGCCCCGAGCACGCCCCGGACTACGAGGTGGAGTTCGAGAAGGCGGTGCGCCTGCTCATGGAGAACGGCTGGGGCTTTCGCCTGCACGCCACGTACGACGAGACCATCCGCCGTGACCTGGCTGTGTTCGAGAAGCTCGCCGCGGAGGGCCTCTTCCCCGGCGGCAACCGCTGGCTGTTCGACCACGCGGAGACCGTGTCCGCCGACAGCCTCGACCGCATCGTCGCCCTCGGCGGAGCCATGTCGGTGCAGAACCGGCTGTCCTTCCAGGGCGAGGCGTTCGTGCGCCGCTACGGGATCGGCGCCGCCGCGGACGCCCCGCCGATCCGCGCGATGCTGGGCAGGGGGCTGACGGTTGCGGCCGGCACCGACGCCACCCGCGTCTCCTCGTACAACCCGTGGGTCGCGCTGCACTGGCTGATCACCGGCCGAACGGTCGGCGACCTGACCATCCACCCGCCCCACAACCGCGTGGACCGGGAGACGGCGCTGGAGATGTTCACCACGGCCGGTGCCGCGCTCACCGGGGAACAGGATCTCAAGGGCGTCCTGCGTCCGGGCTTCCTCGGCGACCTCACCGTCCTGTCGGAGGACTACTTCGCGGTGCCCGACGAGGAGATCCCGCACATCGAGGCCCTGCTGACGGTCGTCGGCGGCCGCATCGTCTACGGCGCGCGCGAGTACGAGGGCATCGACGAGGCCATGCCCCCGGTCACGCCCGAGTGGAGCCCTGTGGCGCACTTCGGCGGCTACCAGGCCGCTCCCGAACCGGGCTTCCGGGGTGCCCGTCAGGCCGAACTGCTGGGTGAGGCCGTCGCCGAGTCCGAGCTGCACCGACAGTGGCGGGCCCGCCGGGGCCTGGTCTCCGAGCACGACAGTCCGGGCTTCGACCCCTGCTTCTCCCTCTGAGCCAAGGCGTTCTGCCTGCACTTTCTGGCCTCATGACCTTCTCTTCCGGATCGCGGGCGACCGTCCGTGATCGTTGCAACCCTTCAT
>NZ_BMWA01000057.1 GCF_014650995.1 Streptomyces viridiviolaceus | reverse complement strand
CTGACCGACGCCGCCGGCCTGCAGCGCGGCCGGCTCACCGGCATCGTCCTGACGGCCGGGGACCTGGTGGACGCCGGTCAGGTCGCCGAGCAGATCAGCCTCGACACCGCCCGCGAGGCACGGCTGGTGGCGGAGACGGCCGTCGACCGGGTCCGCGACAAGTTCGGACCCGGTGTCATCGGCCCCGCCGCCGTGTTCCGCCGCGCATCCTGACCATCGTCCTGGTCAGGTGGGGTGAACTGTGGACTTGTGCCGTCCCCACCGCCTGACCGTCATGCGGCGGTCAGGCGGTGGGGACACAGAGAGGGTCTTCGCGGACTCTGTGTGGGTGCTGCCGCGGCGGGTCTGTCCCCGCGCAGCAGTACCACCGGCTGAGGCTGGCGAGATGAACTCCGACCCTGACGAGCGCTTTCACCTCACCCTGACGGCGGCCGGTCACCGGACGATGCAGGGCTGGTGGCGGTCCGAGACGGTGGCGCGCCGCAAGTTCGTGGCCTGGATCGGCTCGTACGGCGCGCTGCCGAACGCCAGGATCACTCTGGTCGACGAGGAGACCGGCATCGTGCTGGCCACATGGCCGCAGGAGGCGTGAGCGTCTGCCACTCATGCGCACGACCGTTCGCCACTCTGAGAATGAGCCGCCACGGTCGACCTCTGGTGCAACCGCGTATTGGTGCTGACCGTTTAGATCGGCACGGAGATTCCACTCTCCACCAGCTGGCTCACCCAGTGATACCGACAGGGCAGCCGGGCGAGGGGATGGAAGCCTAGCTAACCGCCATACCGCGACGGGCTGCCCGTACCATGCTCGCGTGACAGCCCGCCGCATCCTTGGCACCGGCCCCCAGGCCCCCGCGCAGATCCGCGCCGCTCAGGCCGACTTGCTCGACTCCCTGCCCGGAGTCAGCCTCCCCGATGTTGACGAGCTGCGGGCCCGTGGAGTGCTCGGGTCACACCCGGCGCAAGCGCCGGCCCCGCGGCGGATTTTGGGAGCCGGCGGCCGCGCCGATGAGGAACCGCCCCACCACTCCGCCTGATGCGGGGAATGCGTCCTTAGCACCGACTGATGAGGGCCCGATCGGTCGTTCCGGCGTGACAGCTATGCCGGTAACAGTGACCTCCCAGTGGGCGCGCTACCAGGCGGCCGGCAAGCGTAGCCCTGTCGCCAAGGGCGTCCCGCTCGATGGCATGCCAGGCGGAGCCATGCCAAAAGTGCTTGAAAAGGTCGACCGTGCGCCGGTGAACCGAGCGTCGGTGAAGGGGATCGCAGCGCCGCGGAACTGTGCGCCGTTGAAAGAAACCCTGCCGGTGAACTGCGCACCGACGAGGCTGACCGTGCTGCTGGCGCACTTCGTGAACGAGAAGTCCCCTCCGTCGTCCGGTCGATCTGTCGGCTCATGATCTTCGTCGGCATGGAAGCAGAGATCGGTGGATCATAGACGCCAGGCTGATCAGTTCCACAGCGGTGTCGTGGGGTAGGGCACCGGGCGGTATCCGGGGGTAACAGGTTATGCATGGGCGTATTCGTGTAGTGGGTACCGCGCTGCTCGCAGGCGGTGCAGCTGTGGTTGCCAGCGGGATCAGCGCAGCTATCAACGCGGCAACAGGTGATACCCACTGGCCCGGCGTCTTGGACTGGCTGCGCCGCAATCCATGGCACTTCAGCATCGGGCTGACTCTGTTCGCCGCGATCCTGGCTGGAGTTGCGGCCTGGGTGCAGGAGCAGCCTGGCGGCGCAGCCGATGACCCTGCGCCGCCAGAGCCAGCAGACATTCCAGAGTGGGTGATCGATCGAGCAGAGAAGCGGCGTGTGGTCGCCGCAGTGTGCGGGCGGAGACGCACCGTAGGCATCACCACATTGCTGACCGGTGCGGGAGGCTTCGGCAAGACCACGTTGGCCCAGGTTGTATCCGCGGACCGCCGGGTGCAGAAGCGGTTCAATAAGCGGATCTACACGGTGACCATCGGGCGCGACGTCAGTGGCCGGGCAGCGATCGCAGCGAAGGTTGCAGAGGCGGCCCGATTCATTACTGGTGACACCTCCGAGTTCGACGACCCAGATCTTGCTGGCGCGCATCTCGGACGGCTGCTCGATACCCGTCCCCGCACACTGCTGGTCCTGGACGACGTGTGGGAGCCCGAGCAACTCGCCCCGTTCCTGCACGGCGGGCGCTCATGCGTCCGTCTGGTTACCACCCGAATACCCAGCTTGCTGCCGGTCGGGGCTCAGGCAATCCAGGTCGATGAGATGTCCCCTACACAGGCGCGCACCATCCTCACCCAGGACTTGCCACGATTGCCTGGCACGCTGATCGACGACTTGCGGGCGGCGACCGGACGGTGGCCGCTACTGCTGCGCCTGACCAACCGTCTCATCACCGAGCAGGTCGCGACCGGTGCCACGGCCGCCACAGCTGCTTCGGACATGCTCCAGCGGCTACGGGACCAAGGACCAGCCGGTGTAGACGATCCTGCAGTGACTCTCGATCTGGACGATCCGAAACAGAGGAGTCGCGCTGTTCGTGCCACAGTCGAAGCCGCTATCACTTTGCTACCGCCGGGCGGTCGAGACCGCTTTACGGATCTTGCCCTCTTCGCCGAAGATGAAGCCGTCCCAGTCACCCTGATCGCCGCTCTTTGGCAGGCCACCGGCGGCCTGAGCGAACCGCAGTCCCGCACCCTATGCCGGGACATGCAAAGGCTCTCCCTGCTCACCCTTACTCCAGACCAGGGTGGGCGGGTCACCTTGCACGACGTCATCAGGGACTACCTCCGGGGCGAACTAGGCGACCAAGCCCTCAGAAGACTCAATCAGCAACTAATTGACCTCGTAGCCGCATCAGTACCACCGGCCAGCCCTGTGACCGTGTCCGCAGAAGCTCCTGATAGAGCCTGGTGGCAGCTGCAAGAGCCGTACCTCCTCGACCATCTGATTGAGCACCTCGTTGCTGCCGGCCGCCCTGCCGACGCTGAAGCCGTCGCCAGCGATGTGCGTTGGGTGGAGACACGCCTGAACCAGCGCGGCGCCAGTGCGCCCTGGAGCGACCTCAGTCGCATCCCGACCTCTCGAGCCGCTGCCCACGCCCGCCCCCTGGCGCAAGCTGCGCATCTCCTCACCCCTACTGATCCGCCGCATGCTTTGCGTAACGTCCTATACAGCCGCCTTGAGCCTTTGGCGCAATGGCGCGACCAGGTCATTGCCCGACAAGAAGACCGAACGCTGTTCCCCCTGCTGGTCAACCAATGGGCGCCGCCGGATGTCCCTGATCCTGCGTTTCTACGTGCCCTCGCGGGCCATGAGGACTGGGTGCGCTCGGTCGTGGGGGCGCCGGACGGAAACTGGTTGGCCACGGGTGGAGACGACCGAACGGTGCGGATCTGGGAGCGAGCCAGTGGTACTTGTGTGGCAGTTCTAACAGGTCACAACGACTGGGTGCGTTCGGTTGCGATTGCCCCGGACGGTGGCTGGCTTGTGAGTGGCAGCGACGACAAGTCGGTGCGGGTTTGGGATTGGGCGAGTGGTACCTGTGTGGCTGTTCTGGTGGGGCACAGCGCTGCGGTGACCTCGGTTGCGATTGCCCCAGGCGGTGGCTGGCTTGTGAGTGGCAGCAATGACAAGTCGGTGCGGGTTTGGGATCGGGCGAGTGGTACCTGTGTGGCTGTTCTGGTGGGGCACAGCGCTGCGGTGACCTCGGTTGCGATTGCCCCAGGCGGTGGCTGGCTTGTGAGTGGCAGCAATGACAAGTCGGTGCGGGTTTGGGATTGGGCGAGTGGTACCTGTGTGGCTGTTCTGGTGGGGCACAGCGCTGCGGTGACCTCGGTTGCGATTGCCCCAGGCGGTGGCTGGCTTGTGAGTGGCAGCAATGACAAGTCGGTCCGGGTTTGGGATTGGGCGAGTGGTACCTGTGTGGCTGTTCTGGTGGGGCACAGCGCTGCGGTGACCTCGGTTGCGATTGCCCCAGGCGGTGGCTGGCTTGTGAGTGGCAGCAATGACAAGTCGGTCCGGGTTTGGGATCGGGCCAACGGCACCTGCACTGCCACCCTCACCGGCCACACGGGAGGAGTGGAAGGAGTGGCTGTTGCTCCGGACGGAACTTGGCTCGCTAGCGGCAGCGGAGATGGGACAGTGCGCCTCTGGGACCAGGTCAGAGGCAACTCAAGAGTGGCCCTGCCAGGCCAGGCTGGCCCTGCAAGCTCTGTGGTATTCGCCCCGGACGGGACCTGGTTGGTCACCGGCAGCGAAGACGGAACAGCGCGGATCTGGGACCGGGCCAGCGGCACCTGCACCGCAACATTCACCGGCCTGACCGCAGGTGTGGACGCGCTGGCGGTGGCGCCGGACGGGACCTGGCTGGCCACCGGCAGCGAAGACGGAACAGCGCGGATCTGGGACCGGGCCAGCGGCACCTGCACTGCCACCCTCACCGGCCACAGCAGGGGTGTGGACGCGCTGGCGGTGGCGCCGGACGGGACCTGGCTGGCCACCGGCAGCCGCGACGGAACAGCGCGGATCTGGGACCGGGCCAGCGGCACCTGCACTGCCACCCTCACCGGCCACAGCGACTGGATTCGGTCAGTTTCCATTTCATCCGATGGAACCAGCCTCACCACCGGCAGCCGTGACGGAACAGCGCGGACTTGGGACCGGGCCAGCGGCGTCTGCACCGCCACCCGAAATGGCCACATCGACAGGCTGCGGCTCGCTGCAATCTCCCCAGACGGAACTTGGATAGCCGACTGCAGCAGAGACCAAACGGTTCGGATTTGGGACCGGACAAGGATGCGTGTCGTCACTCTCGTACGAGCTGACGGCGCCGTGTACGCATGTGCCTGGGCTGATGACAGTCGCACTCTGGCCGTGGCCGGACAACGCGGTTTGTATCTATACGAGTTGCGTACCTAGCCACGAGAGTCCGCCACGAGACGAGCGTGTGCGCCCATAAGGCTGACCGAGCCGACGCCCGGGCCGCTTACGCAGGGCGCGTACTTCCTTCACGATGCCGATCGCGAGCGTGAGGACCGTCAATAGAGCGTCTTGTCTGGACAGACGGCCCTCATCCGACGCGGAGGCGAAAACAGTCAGCCGTGCAGCGACCGGGCTAGCCATCGGAGTTCTCAACCCACGCCCACTACCTCAGTGGCGCGCCCGCGCAGCCCGTGGTGCAGAACGCCGAGGTTCCGGTGAAGACGCTGGACCGGTCGCTGGCCAATTGCGGATCGGTCAGCCCGGCACGAGGGTGCCGCACCTGTGCCCTCCGTCATGGCGGGCGGCCGGCCGATCCGGTCGGCTGCGCGGGGGCGTCGGCGAGACTCGACGACTACACCGACGATGACGTCTTCGACTACGGCGTTGACTGACACCCGTCCGTAAGGGAAGGGATCACTGCATGTCCGTCCCCGCCGCGTCGCACCGCGCGTACGGTGGCGATACGACCCGCCAGGAGGTGCCGATGAGCGTGCAGCCCGAGGAAGCCCCCGCCCCGCCGGCTCCGGCTGCCGCCGCCCAGCTGCTTGCCCAGCTGCGCGCCGACCGCCGCGCCGACACCTGGGTGCCGGCCTTTGAGCGGGACTGGGCCAAGGCTCTGGAGGACTCCCGCCACACCTACAGCCTCACGCCCCTGCACGACGTCGTCCGTACCTGGCAGCTGCGCCTCGCCGCGGCCCCGGCCGTCGACGCCTATCTGGACTCCGGCCGTGACGAAACCGGCTTCGTGGCCCTGGACGACGTCCTCGGTGCCCGCAGGTGAGCGGTGAGCCGTGGGCGGTGCGCCTGTCCCCGCAGGCAGCGAAGACGCTCACCGAGCTCACCGACCCGGCGAAGGAGATGGTCCGCGACGTCCTGGACATCGCGGTGCGCTCCCCGTGGGGCTGGCCCCAGTGGAACGCCGGCGACCCGGAAGGCGAGGACGTCCGCGCCGCCTCCATCGGACAGCTGTCCGTCGTCTACGTGATCAACCGGCTCACCCGGCGCCTGTCCGTCCTGGACATCGTCTGGCTCGGATAGCCGACGGATACGATCCGGGACGTCGCCCGCGTCCCGGCCGCGGTCCATGGCGCAGCCGCCGTCGGCACCGATTCGTCCGCTGCGCAAGAGCCGGCTGGGCGGTGGTTGTGCACTCGCCCGCCTGGTGCGCAGCCGGTCTGCGCATTCGCGCCTGTGACCATTGCGCAGTACCGTCTTGCCGACGCGCCCGCAGCGTGCGGCCGCCGGGGCGGTGTGCGCTCTGCGCAGCCGGGGCTGCCTGGCTGACTTCGTCCGGTGCGCAACGGGCAGGTTATTGCACAGCTTTCGGCCGGATGGTCTGCGCAACGCTGTGACCTGCTGTGGTCGGGTCCATGGTCGGGTCTGGGCGGTCATGGTCGGGGCGGGGGAGGGCCGTGGTCGGGGCTGGCGATTGGCGTTGAATCGCCTGTGACGGTGGGTGTGTGAGCGGCTACGGTGACGATCATCAGTGACGTCGTATGCCGGGGGCAGAGTTGCGCAGGGCCAGCACACCGAGGACGGGCGCGGTTTGCGCCTGCGCAGTGATGCTCATGACGATCCTCGCGGGATGCGGCTCCGGCGCCAGCGACGGCCAGGACGCCGACCACGCCGGCGCCGACGTGTCACCGTCTGCGCAGCCGACCACGGCGTTGCCGTCGCCGGCGGATCCGGAGGCGGCGGACAAGGCGAAGGTGCTGGAGGCGTACCGGGGGATGACGCAGGCGGAGGCGGAGGCATACCGCACGGGGTCCGAGAAGGGCACCGGCCTGGAGCGGTACGCCACCCTGGACGCTCTGGGGCAGACCCGTCTGGACCTGGCCCGGATGAAGGAGGCCGGGACGGTCGTGCGGGGCGAGGTCGGCCACGAGCCGAAGGTGACCAGCCTCGACCTGGCGGCCGAGACGCCCAAGGCGACCCTGTCGGACTGCATCGACCTGTCGAAGTACCAGACCTACGACGTACGGGCGAAGAAGGTGATCCCGCTGCCGTCCGAGCAGCCGCTGCGGTACGTCGCCACCGCGACAGCGGAGCGCTGGGACGGCCGATGGATGATCACCAAGGTCGACACGCAAGGGGGCGGTGAATGCTGAGGCGCGCCGCGGCGGCAGCTGTTGTGCTCCTGGCCGCCGCGGCCGTCCCCGCCCACGCCGACGGCGACGGTGACGGCCGCGGCGTCGGCACACATGGCTGCAAGGGCGCCTCGAAATACGTCAAGGTGTGCGCGTCCGACTCTTCCACCCGCCCAGGTTCCTCCGGCAGCTCCAGCTCGGACACGCCTGCTTCCGCCGGCGCCCCGGACAAGGGCGGCTCCTCGGCACCGAAGTGCACCTACACCAAGCTCGCCCCCCAGCCCCCGGCCAGCAACCTGGCCATGCAGGACGGCAAGCGGCAGGGCGGCAAGGGCGCGGCCTACCAGGTCATGTGCCCGGCCACGGGCCGGATCGGCGTCGTGTGGATCCCCGACGGCGGGCAGGCGCCCGCCCAGCCCGGCATCGACCCGGAGGTCCTCGCCCAGCGCGCGGTGGACTCCATGAAGCTGACGGGCCCGGACATCGCCTCCCCGCGCGCGGCGGGCCGCTACGTCGTCGGGATACCGATGTGGCTGTGGGTCCGCCAGGGCCCGACCACCTACGGGCCGGCTACCGCCTCGGCGACCGCGGGCGGCGTCACGGTGAGCGCCACGGCGGCGGTTACCTCGATCCGTTGGGACATGGGCGACGGCAACACCGTCACCTGCGCCGGCCCCGGCACGCCCTACCGACAGAGCGTGGGCATGGCCGACTCTCCCGACTGCGGGCACCGCTACAGCCAGATCAGCAGCGGTCAGCGCGGCGAGCGGTACCCGCTGACCGCCACCTCGACCTGGACCGTCACCTGGGAGGTCACCGGCGGCGGCGCCGACTCCGGCGAGTTCACCGAGACCCGCAGCAGCACCGTCGGCGTCCGCGTCGGCGAAGTGCAGGTACTCAACTGAGCACTTCGTACGCAGCCCGCCTCTTCGACGCCCAAGACGCCGGGCGTGGCCACCGCAGAAGTCCTGGCAAGCAGCGTCAACCATGCCTTCGCATCCGCGTCGCACAACGGGTGGCACTGACACCGGTGCCGTTCATGCCCTCGGCTCTGTAGGGACGGTGACACGTCTCTCAACGAGAGCGAAGCTCTCTCTTCGCTGGTTCGCGCTCTTTTGGCCTACAGGGCAGGTCTACGATCTGTGCATCAGATCATGACCGACTGATGCTCATACGCATGGCTTGCTGCTGTCTGCACGAGTGAGGGGGCGCCTTGGCAACGCTGGGCCACATGAAGGAACGCACGGTTGGCTTCTATGAGGTGGTCGTCCTCAAGGACGGTGAAGCTCGGCGAATTCCCGAGTTGATGGACTGGGACGGCGCCCTCTCGGATCTATCACAGGCACCCGTCGCAGCCCGAACCTTCGAAGCAGATTCGCAGTTGGTAGGTACCATCGCCACCTACGACATGCAGGACCACCTTCTCCTGCATCGTGTGAAGGACGCTGGCGAGTGGTTGTCTGTCATGAACTTCGACACGGGAACCCTGCGGGAGTTGGAACAGTCTGCACATGAGGGCTACCTGGACACGTCGGTGATCTGTTTCCTGCCCTTCGGCAACGTTGTAGGGATCATGCAGGGAGGAGTGTCGGCCCCGTCGCACAAGGCGCTGGAGACGTGGCTTAACGGGATCCAAATCTTCCCTGGCAGCCAGTTGCAGATTCGCCCTGTGGTGACCCATTCAGAGGTGGAGAAACTCAAGAGCGCCTCTGGTGCAAGCCGAGTAGAAGTGAAAATCATGGCCAACAAGATGGGTGCTCTGAGCGAGCGTCGCGGTGGGCTGGCCCGGACACTTCGTGTAGCTGGGGAATCGTACGGCGAGATCAGCGTAACCATGATCATCTCTGTGCCTAAGAAGAAGGAGCTCAAGGAGCACCGCGAACATCTCCTGGCTGACCTCGAGGAGATCTCTGATGTGGTCACCGGTGCCGAGCGGGCCCGGGCCCGGCTGGTCTTCTCGGAGCCAGGCGGGCCGGAGCAGACTCGACTCGTCGAACTGGTAGAACACAGTATTACGGCCAAAAAGCGCGTACCGGCCACAGACGGAGAAGGTCGGTCAATCCGGATCGTGTCAGCGGTGGATGCCATCCTGGGAGCAGCGGCCGAGCATGAGGACGCTTTGCGACTCGCAGTGGATGCCGGGGGTTCGTGACCTGGGCATAGACGAGGGGGGCCTTGTGGAGGTACGCGACACCATCGCGGATCGGTGGGCAGAACACCTTTGGATCGACTACCTCGTAGCGGCGCTGATAGTCGGCTCGCACGTTCTGGTCATCCGCACGACCGGCTCAGCAGACTGGTTGTCATGGATTGACTCATCGCAGCGAACTGATCTGTACGCTGCCGCGGCTGGTGTGGTGTCAGCAATCGGTGGACTGAGTGCCATCGCGATCTCCATCTACACCGCAGCGAACGGTGAACGCCTGCGCGCTGTCCGCCGCAACCATCAGATAGGCCTCCGGCGAAGCTGGCGCAGCTTGTTGTGCGGCACCGCGCTGGTATGCACCCTAGTGCTGAGTGCACTCTCGCTCGATAGAGACAAGGATCCTGTCTCCGCACGGTTCATCTTTGAATTCGCCATGGCCTTTGCAGCACTCCGCTTCTCCCGCCTCATTTGGCTGTTCGACAGGATGATGCAAATATCAGACGCGGATTCAGCTGAGCCTGCCCCGGTAGCTACACCAGTGCGGGATCCTGACTGGTTGCGCCGACACCAGAACACCTCATGAAGAAAACTGTCGCTGCCGCCCAGCCGGCGCTGTGGCCGAGCTGAGCGGAGCTGACCTTGGCACGAGGGACAAGGCTGCGCTGCGCGGCCTCACACTGAGCGTTATCGCCGTCCTCGGGCGGCCGCTTCTTCGACGAGGCCCTCACGCCGACGGCGTGACCGGCCTCATCGACAATGACCCAGCTGCCGGCCGGGCGAGCATGGCGAGCCAGCTGTCACGCCTCGCTGCGTACCGCCCTCGCCGAGCGAAGGTGTTCCAGACTAGGCCAGCGGTGCCAAAGGCCGCGGGCTCTGGTGCGGAGACCCACCCGAGCTCCGCCGGCGGCGAGTGCCTGGCGCTCACAGCCTGATGAGACGGTGTGCCGAGCTATCACTCCCATTCATTTCAGGTCCCGTTGTCAGACCCCGGCTGTAGCCTGCGATCCAACAACCGAGGTGCGTGGCGGGGGACTTGGGGGGTCGGAGTGGCGGATCGGGATGCTCAGCGGTTCTTCACCCAGAACCAGCGCAACATCCTGTACGACCTCGCCGAAGGACGTTGCGAGGCGTGCAGCGCACCGCTGCTGGATGGCTGGGAGGCCGACCACAAGGTGCCCTGGGTGGAAGGCGGTCGGACAGCGATCGAAAACGGGCAGGCACTGTGTGCACAGTGCAACAAAAGAAAAGGACGTGGGGTGCAGTACACCGACGAATTCTCGCCGCGACCGTTCCAGCGGGAGGTCATCGACCAGGTCTCTGACCGCATCCACGCGGGTGAGCGCTTGACGGTCGTCCTTGCCTCCCCCGGATCGGGAAAGACGCTCACCTACCAGGCAACAGCTACCAGGCTCTTCAGGGCCGGCCTGATCGACCACGTGGCGGTCTTCGCTCCTCGCGTCACCCTCGCCGAGCAGTGTGAGACCGACTGGATGCAACGGGACAGGCATGGCGCTGTGGTGGGCGGAATGTGCCTGCTGTTCGACAGCACCAAGCGCATCGGGATGATCCGGCACAAGATCAAGGAGAAGCCGCTCACACCGGTAACCGAACCAGGAAGCGGCTTCGTCTCCACCTATAGCGCGCTGGTCACCAACGAGTCGGTCTTTCTGGAATGGGCAGCCAAGCATGAGGGCCGGTTCCTGCTCGTGGCTGACGAGGCGCAGTTCTGCGGCGATACGAGCGACCCCGACGCTGGAGAGGGCGGTACCCGCGCTGGTGCACTGATCAAGCAGATGCACGAGTACGCCCGGCACACCCTGCTACTGACCGGAACGCCGAATCGTGCAGACAACCAGCGGCTGGTGCTGGCTGACTACGAGCCCCACCCGACCGACCCAAAGCGCGAGGTACTGGTACACCACGCGGAGGCCAAGTACTCGAACGGTATCGCGGAGGGCTACCTGCGAAAGTTCGAGATGCGCCTCACCGATGCGCGCGTTTCCAAGCGCACGCTCGCCGACGACGCCGGCCGCGGAGACAGCGTGCTCGAGTACAACCTGTCGGACGACGGCAGCGAACTCGTTCCCGTGCTCAGGGACGAGAAGACCTGGCAGCCCCTCGTCGACGACGTCGTGAGGGCTATCCGGGACAAGCAGAAGTTTCACGCCTCCTACCGCGGCCTGATCTCTTGCATGCAGCAGCAGGACGCGAAGAAGGTCTACAAGTACCTTCAGCAGCGCTATCCCGACCTGCGAGTAGCGCTCGCTGTGTCCTCCGACAGCGGTGCCTCGCAGGTCCTGCAGGACTTCAAGGTCAAGCCGATGGACCTGCTGGTCACCGTGCGCATGGCGTTCATCGGCTACGACTGCAAGACCATCACTGTCGTCGGCATCCTGACCCACTACCGCGACGGCGGCCACCTGATGCAGCTGATCGGCCGCGGCCTGCGTGTATGGGACGGTACCCCGGCCCGTGAACAGACCTGCGTGATCGTGGCCCCGGACGACCCGAAGATGCAGGGTTTCCTTGAGCTCCTGCGCGAGGAGAATGACCGGGGGCTCAAGGTCCTTGAGGAACGGGAGCGAGAGGAGCGCGAGGAGCCCGGAGACGCAGTCCAGGAAGAGTTGTCCTTCATCGATTCCGCGGTCGCCACGACCACCAGGGCCTCAAGCAATGAACTCGACATGGATGCGGACGAGACGCTGATGGTCGAGACGCTGAAGCGAGCTGTCGACGCCGCAGAGGACGTCACCAAGCTGAAGCAGATCATCGAGATGGCCGGGATGATGCTCAAGCAGCCGCCCCCGGTCCCGCAGCCGCGTACCGAGCCGGATCCGGAGCCGCCCACGGAGGCCCCGAAGACCGAACGTCAGCAGATTGCCGACTTCAACTCCAAGACTTCTGACACGATCAGGCAGTACCTGTACCGCTGCGGTGTGAAGCCGGGAGACGTCGGCTACCAGGACGCTGCGATGAAGGCGACGGCACGCGTGAACGAGGCTGCCGGTTGCACGGCAGCGAACGCCAATACCGTGGAGAAGGCCAGCAGGAGGTTCCGCGCTGCACTGGCCCTCAAGTAGGAGAGCCCCATGACCGTCCGAGTCGAATCGAACAGTTATCTCACTGAGGAGCAACATCAGGTCTACCAGCTCCGCGACTCCCTGGAACGCAACGGTGGCACGCCGATCGGCTTCCTGGAGCTGCTGGCAGCCGTCCTGGCGGAAGGAACCTGGAAGAAGGTCCCCTCCGGCGTCAACCGGGATGAACCGTTCAGCAGTTTCGCCGAGTTCATCGAAGCCAACCCTCCCTTCGGGCTTGGCGCCAGCGTGGAGAACGTCCGCGTATTGCTCCAGCTGCGGCACCCGCACGAAGGCGTGCCACGCATCCGGGAGCAGATGGACGCCATGCGCGCGGAGGTCACCCGACTCCTCGGCCCGGGCCCCGAACGTGACCCGATCGCCCGCGACGCCCGATTTTTCGGCGCCTATGACCGAAACGGTGGATGGGTCTTCGGGCTCTTGGTTGCCCGAAGCGTCCAGCCCGGCACGGCTGAGCGCCGACCGAACGGGACGCAGGCTGCCGACGATAGCGATTTCCGGAAGGTATCCGCCAGCAGGTTCGCCGAGATGTCCGGCACATCTGCTGCGCGGGTGATGCGCTACTACCGAGCGTGGGAACGTGCGGCGGCGGACGGCAAGGTCCCTGGCTTCGACAAGCTAGCCCCAGGCCATGAGATTGACTTGCCCGACGCGAGTCTCTGGGGCGACTACTTCACCGTCTACGAACAGAGCACCGACCGGCGCGAGCGCATCGCGGAGGAAGCCAAAGCCGCGGGCACCAGCTACACCGAAGCCATGAAGGTGGCCAAGAATCCGGCCGCGATGCGCACGGCGATCCTCGGCGACCCCAAGACGGCCGAAGCCGCCCGCGATGCCTTGCTGGAGCGCACGGAACTCAGGACCGCAGTGGTGGCCAAGGCGATGTCTGACCCGGTGATCCGCAAAGAGGCGGCAGCCCAGACACGCAAGGCAGAACGCATCGAGTTCGTACGGCAAGTCGCCACAGGCGGGAAAGCTAAGACTCCCGCTGGCCAGGTCATCGAGCTCCCCAGCCAGGCCCGCCAGAAGGTCTCCGCATGCCTGGCAGCAGTCGAAGACTTGGAGGCGACCCCCGAGACCATCACGGACGCATACGAAACCGTACGGGAGGTCATCGAGGAGACGGTGGAGTCCGATCGGGACCTCCAGGCAATTGAGCAGCGTACCCAGTACCTCAAGGCACTCAAGTCCACCGCGAAGGGCATCGAATCGATCGATCCCCAGCAATTGGCAACCGTGCTCGACGACGACGTCCGCCAAACCATCAGGGAACTCCAGCAAACGATCAACATGCTGGCCGAATCCATCGCGGACCCGAACGCGGAGGCGTTGAGGCTTGTAGTCGGGTGACCACGGACCGACTGGATGGCGTCCTGGTGTAGTCCCGTCAAGACGCGGGTCCCGTGCGGCTCCCGGACGTCATCGCAGCGGCCGCTAGTCTCCGCCACGATGCCGCGCCCAGCTCGGCGCCCACGATGTGGCCGGACGCGAAAAATCAGGCGTCTTCTCCAACATCGGCCCGTACCGAGCGCTCCACGTCACCCGGTGACCCGGGTGGGGCCTGCGCCCCGGGTGCGGCGTCCGGCTGTACGTGGCAACACGAGCAGCGCGCCGTGAGCCTCGTCTGGGCGGCGTCATCGAGGCGGCAGGGGATGACAGGCGACAGCCCCCGGCCTTTGAGGGGAAGGCCGGGGGGCCACCTGTCATGACAGGGCGGTCACCAGAACCATGAAGAGTGCGGTCTCTCGGCCCCAACGCCGGAATTCACCGGTGACCGCATGACGCTCTGGTGCACGCATGCCATCCGGACCAACGCTCCTTCACCGGAGCTGGTCACGGCCTCGTCAACGGCTCGCGTCAATGCAGGCGTTGAACAGGTCCGGGGTCTGGCGACGCCCCGGCGGCCGGCACGTCCAGCGGAGAGGACCACGCCAGCGCCGCGCGCACCACCTGTTCGTGCACGGCGCGGTCGGACGGGAGCTCCGCAGCGAGACGGCCCGTCGAGTCGTACAGGATGTGGTGGGTGCTGCTCATGAGGGGTCCGCCTTCGGCTGGTTGGCGCGGACGAGGGCGCGCAGGTGATGGGTGAGCCGGTCGGGACGTACCAGCGGGGAGTCGGGGTGCGCAGTCCGGCGGTCACCGCCAGTTAGGCCTGCTTGGGGGCGAGCGCCCGGGTGTCCGTGTCGACTCGGTAGTTCTCGACCACGTCCGTCAGGCGTCCGACGATCTCTTGGGGGTCACCGTCGGCGCTGACCTCTGGAATGTCCAACTCCGTCACGCGCTCACCCGCCTGCGGCACGAGGCTCGCCACCGGTGCGCCGGGAGGAGAGGCCGCGAGGGCGGAGATGAATCCCTGCTCGTCATGTACAACAGAAACGCGCATGCCGAATCCCTCCAGCGATCTCGGGCGCGGTCAGGCGGTGGTACGGGTGAGGTAGGCGGTGTAGGACTTAACGGTTCCCTGTCCGCTGAACCCGCTGTTCCTCGTCTTCGCCCAGAGGTAGGACTGGACATTGCTGATGTCTCCGGAGCCGATGTCCTTCTTGCCCACCGAGACGTCGTCGAACGTCAGCCAGTAGAGGGTCTGCCGGAAGTCGGTGACCGGGTGGGCGGACACGGTGAAGGTGCCCTGGTCGAAGAACGAATGAGGGCCCCACGTGACCTCTCTCCGGTACCCCGGGGGCAGGTTCTGGACGAAGTAGTAGGAAAACGTCTGAGTGGCCATTGCTTCCTCATGGGTGTGTGGACGTCCGGGGCGGCACTTGTCGCCGCTCTCAGAGTTCCGCCACCCGTATTCCCGGCGTCGTTCACAGGAGCCGCGGGAAGAGCGGGTAGCGTCGCCGCCAGTCTCCCTCACCGGTTCCTGGCTGGCCGGCCCGTGCTGCGCGCCGGGTGGGGGTGTGGGCACGTACTGGTGGAGCCGGGCGTAGGCGTGGATCTTGGCGGCTAGGCGTTCGGGCCCCCTGTGGCCCGGTCGATTTCCACGAAGGCTCGCAGCATGGTGCCGTCCTGGTCGCGTTCGGCGCCGTGCCGGTAGTAGAGCAGGGCGTCGTGGATGACGGCTTCGCCGCTGCCGAGTGGGTGGTAAGCATCGGGGATCCAGCTTGGGTGCCGACCCATCCGAACAATCGATGAACTCATGGGTAGAGGCAGAGAGGAACTGCTACCTTACCGGCATTGCTGACGACGCCTGTTGTCTCATTGACGGCGAGTACGTACATCGTTCGAGATTCGGACTTCCGGCAGCCTCGTTCAGTTAGCCACCTCTCGCCGAAGATGATGGTTCCGCTGCCAATTGGCCTATAATTGGCTCCCCGTGCTGGCTCCCAGCTGTAGAAGGAGAAGTTCGGGGGAGTGGCGACCAATTGGTTGTCCAATTTCCAGTAAGCGGAAATTCCGTTGCTTGGGAGCTGGTCGGGGTGGGCATATCCTGAGACTGCGTTCCTATTAGCTTGCTGGTTCTGAGTGCGGCTCAGCGGGGGAACACACACGTGGTCCGATGGCCGAGTTTCACGCCACACGAAACCTTGTTTGCAGGTGTCCGGGCCGTAGGGCCCGCCGCCCGGCTGCACTCGTGAGGGGCCAAGGTTATTTTCGTTCCACGTCTTAGTGCGCCACTCTGGACTTACACAGACACGGTCGCCTGGAACAGCTTCACGCCACACAAGACCGAACGCGCAGGTATACGGGCCGTATTGCGCGTGAGCGGACGGCGCCAGGGTAAGAGATCCCGTGACAACAGCGGCAGTTGCTACTCCTCCCGAGAAGAAGCAGCGAAGGTTTCGCCGAGTTTTCGCGCTGAAGAATTTTTTGCTCATGGAAACCTCCGGACGTAGCGCACAGATCACCTCTCATTGAAAGAGGTGATGTGCTTCTCCGGTGCCACGTTAAGACTTGGCATTGATGGCGACCACAGCTCCCATTACACCTCTGCGTAGCCTAATGCGCATCCGGAAGTAATTACTACTTCAACTGCATGGGGTTCCGTCGGATGTTGGGGGACACGGTGGTGTGAGTCTGATGGCTGGCCTATCAGGTGCTCCTGAGCGCCAAAGATCACATAAGCAGCGGGTCGACCGCGCCCGCTGCATAATGCGGTGACATGCCGTGGTGGGATTCGCGGGCTCGGGGCCGGTTGGTTACGGGTGCCGTGAGTGCATCCAGCTGACACGCTGGTCGGGATCCTGGACGGGTCGCCAGACGGGTGCGGCGGGGCCGTGTTGGAGCAGGTCGGTCATCGGTGCTGCGAGGACGGGGACCTTGTGCAGGAAGCCGGCCAGTGCCAGGTCGCGGGCGGCCGCGCCCAGCGCCTGGATGCGCGTCTCGACCCCGGCCGGGCCGGTGCCGTCCAGGACGAACAGCAGCCGCGGGAACAGCGGGTAGCGGCGCCGCCAGTCCTCGCGCGCCGGTTCCTGCCCGGCCGGCCGGTGCCGCGTCCCGGGTGGGGGTGTGGGCACGTACTGGTGGAGCCGGGCGTAGGCGCCGAGTTTGGCGGCGAGGCGTTCGGGGCCCATGGTGGCTCGGTCGACTTCGACGAAGGCCCGCAGCATTACGCCCTCGTCGGTGCTCCGGTAGTAGAGCAGGGCGTCGGGGATGACGGCCTCGCTGCTGCCGAGTGGGTGGTGGACCTCGGGGATCCAGTCCAAGGGCTGGCAGATGTCTCCGCGGCGTCGGGCGTCCTGCACGAAGGCCAGCCCGGTCTCCGTGACGGTCAGGGCGTGTCCCACCTTCAGCCGTGCGGCTGTGCGGTCGGCCACCGTCCTCGAGGGCTGCCAGTGGCGCAGCTCGGGCCATTCCGCGGCGATCTGCGCGCCGTACTGGGTGACGAACCAGGCCCGGGTGCGGCCGGCCTGCGGCAGGGTGATGCGGTCGATCAGCCCCTCGCTGCGGAGCTTGACCAGCCGCCGCCGGGTTTGCTCGATGCGGACTTCCGGTGCGATCAGCAGGTGCAGTTGCTCGGTGGTGGCCATCCGGTACTGCGCCAGCACCGCCACCGCCAGCTGGTCCCCGCCACCCGCATCCACCTTCAGCATCGCCGCGCCTCCGCTGCTCCGGTCCCCTGCGGCGCCGACCTCTTGTGGCACCGCCTGTCCCGCTCACAGCAGCAGTCGGCCCCGACCGGTCCTCCGACCGTGGAGGCCCGACCAGGGTCACGGTGCGATAACACCGCCCCCGACCATGCCTGCAACCCCTCCGTAGACACCGCCGACAACCCCGCCGACAACTGTCCGCGCCTATACGGCGGCTGACGGCGTATCTGCAGCTCACCACGCCTGTCAGGGCGTGGTCGGGAGCCCGACATCCCCCTCTGCACACCCCCGCGCTCGCCCAGAACAGAAACAAGGAAGGGAGGGAAGGAGACGGGCGGGCGGGGCGGGTGCGGTGTGCGGCCGGGGGATCGGGGCGGGCTTGTGTGGTGTTGCGCGTCGGCGGGGCCTCCGCGCTCCGCGCCGGACGGGTCGGCGCATCCGGCAGGGGGCCAGGCGCCGGCCGGGCGCCAGCCGCGCGCGGGCAGGCGTCAGGGCGTGGGCTGCGTCGTCTGCGGGGCGGTGCCCGTGTCGTCCTGGTCCTGGCGGTGCTCGTACAGGGCGCGGGCCTCGGTCACGGCACGCTGCCAGCTGCGCTCACCGCCGCCGTGCTCGCGGGCCAGGCGTGCGGCCATGCCGCGCCGGTACCCGCCGGCCTGCCGGAGCTCGGCGAGGACGATGGCCACCGCACGGTCCCGCTGCGCGCGGCCGGGTCCGCCTCCCTGGGCGCCCCGGCCGTCCCCTGGGCGCCGTCCAGCAGCTCCGAGACGGCCAGTACCCACATCCTCCTGCCAGGTGCTCCACCACGCTTCTACGGCCTCCTGGTCGTAGAAGCGGGTGCGGCCCACCGTGCACGCCACCTCCGGGAACCGGCGCTCCTCGGGATACCGCTCGCGCTCGGCGTACCAGCGGGACACCGTGGCCGCCGACGCACCGGTGCGCTCCATGACCCAGGCCCGGCTCACCACCCACCGGCTGCCCTCGATCCGACGCGACGCGCTGTCCTCGCTCATCACCGACACTCCCTCACGCTGTGCGCAGCGCAGCATCCTGGCCACCAACTCCCGTACACTAGAACAGTCTCGTCTAGAGAGATGCTGGCGGGGAGCTCCGGAGAGGGTTTACCGGCCCGGTAGATCCGGAATTCCCCGCCAGCTTTTAAATTCCGCCACTCTCCCACTCCCTGATAATTGAATCGCTCCTTTCCAAGGAGCGCGATTCGGTGAGACTCGGCGCAGCAATTCCCTTCCATTTTCTTTTCTTCCCCCCGCGGAGCGGGTGTCCCGGGGCGCTGCGCGCCCTGGGGAAGCGCAAAACGGCCGGCTGCGCCGCCCGCCGGGTCGTGGGCGGTCCGCTGCGCTCCCCGCCCAGCGCAGCACGGTCCGCTGCGCTCCCCTCCCCAGGTTGGTCGCTGGGGAGGGGAGCTGTGTGCGGCAAGGGGTGCCGGGTCGCCATCCGCAGCACCCCTGCCGCGCCCCGGGCGGGCCAGCGGGGCGGGAAGCGGGCCCGGGGAGCCACCCCGGGCCCGCAGGGCTTTACAGGACGGTGTAGGCCACCGGCGGGTACACCGCCTCGCCGTCGTCCTCGCCGTCGTCGGCGGAGTGAACGCCGAAGGCGTCCACGTAGGTGCCGGACTCGCGGCCACCGAGCAACTCGGCCGCCTCAGCAGCGGGGCACTCGTTCAGGGCGCCCCAGCACAGGTACCAGGCCCGCACCGTGGCCTGCCCATCTGCGCCGGTAGAGCGCAGGTACATCACGCCCGAGCACAGGGTCTGTGCCAGCCCGCAGGTCAGCAGGAAGATGAAGTTGTCCAGGTACCTGGGCTCGGCGCCCACCAGGTCGTCTGAGCCGCCGTCACCCTCCACGGTGATCGGCAGCGTGGCGCTCAGCGGACGCTCCTGCCCCTCCATGTCCACCCCGAGCCGCACCACGTGCTCACCCGGCGCCAGCCGCGCCATAAGGGTGGCCACGACTGCCTGCGCCTCCTCACGGGCCTCTGCGATGACGTCCAGAGAAACCGGCTTGAGCTGCATTCTTTTCCCCTTTGTTTCGCCTAGAGAGATGCTGTCGGTGTGAGTTACCGCTCACCCCGACAGTCTTATTATGCCCATCGCGGAGACCGCAAAACAAGAACCCAGAGAATTTCCCCAACGAATTAGAAAACGCGCCAGACGGATCACTCACAGCACAGCAAGGCCCGGAGTCGACACCCGCCGGGGACGGGGCCTGGTTCCAGAGTCGATCCAAGATCACAGTTTGAAGCAGGGGGTGGGCTGGTTCCGCCAAAGCTACATGCTGCATCACCTGATGCAGAGTCACCGACCCGAGCCACCCCCTCCCCGTAGCTGCTCGGGCCGAAGGCCCGTTGGCTGTCCCGCGCAGCGGGACCGGCCCTTGGGCGCACCGCGCCCCGGGTGGCTGGAGCGAAGCGGAGGCCACCTCGCGGGGCCGCAAGCCCCGTAGCTCCGGGAGCGCAGCGAACGGAGCGTCACCCGCCTTGCGCAGCAAGGCGGGTGAGCTGCTCGCGCAGCGAGCAGCAGCGCTCACGCGGAGCGGGAGCGCAACACCCGTGCGCAGCACGGGTGTTCGCTTGCTCCGGGCGCAGCCCGGAGGG
>NZ_BMWA01000056.1:4542-20785 GCF_014650995.1 Streptomyces viridiviolaceus | reverse complement strand
CACCAGCCACTACAAACGACGCGGACACAGCCCCTGACCTTGCCATCAGTCACGGCAAGCACCGTTGCAGTACTAGGGTCCGTCTTCAAACGGATCTTGCCCAGAGCAGGAACGATGCGAGAGTGACGGCCGCTTCGTAGGAAGTGGCGGTCTTCTCGTATCTGGTGGCGATCCCACGGAAGCCCTTGAGCCGGTTGAAGCAGCGCTCGATCACGTTGCGCCGCCGGTAGGTCTCCCGGTCGAACCCTGGCGGTCGGCCGCCGTGGCCTCCGCGCCTCAGCCGGTGCCGTCGCTGGTCGGTCTTCTCGGGGATGGTGTGCGCAATGCCGCGTCTTCGCAGGTAGGCACGGAAGCCGCGCGAGCTGTAAGCCTTGTCTGCGATGACCTGGCCGGGCCTGCACCGAGGCCGGCCCGGGCCGGTGCGGGGAACACGGATCCGTTCCAGCAGAGGGCGTGCGCAGACACTGTCGTGGCGTTGGCCGGGCGTCACCAGGATCGCGAGCGGGCGGCCCTTGCCGTCGCAGGCGAGGTGAATCTTGGTCGTCAGCCCGCCTCGGGATCGGCCGAGGGCGTGATCGTCCGGTTCGTCCTGCCGATGCCGCCCCCCTTTTCGGCCGGTGGCGGCGGCGTGCTGGTGGGCGCGGACGATGGTGGAGCCGATCTGGACCAGCCAGTCGATGTCGCCGGCCGCGTCGGCGTGGGCTTGGATCTGCTGCAGGGCCCGTGTGAAGACTCCGTCGAGGGCGTAGCGGCGGAAGCGGGTGTACACGGTCTTCCACGCCCGTAGCGTTCCGGCAAGTCACGCCAGGAGATCCCGGTGCGGATCTTGTAGACCATCCCGTTGACGACCTGCCGGTCCTCCACGCGGGGCCGCCCCGTCGCGGCCCGGGGTATCAGCGGAGCGAGTAACTCCCACTCCTGATCAGTGAGTTCATGACGACGTACCACGACACCATGATCTACCACCCGGATGATCTTTGAAGACGGACCCTGGTTCGGTGCCGGGGTGGGGGTGGCCAACTTCCGCGGTGAGAGGCGCTGGCGCTTGTCGAGCCTGCTGCTGGAGGCTGGCTGGTGCCACCGTGACGCGCCGTGCTGCGTGCTGTGTGGGGTCTTTGCGTCGTTGGTGCTGCGCCGGCTGTGTGAGAGGTGGGGGGCGGTTGCGGGGAGCTTGTCGGGATGGTGCTGGCTGAGCAGGGGCGGGAGTTCGACGCCTTCGAGGGCTTGGCGAAGGTGTTTTCTCTGCGGGTGTTCCCCGATGGGTGTCGGTCTCGTTCCGGACGGGTGGGAGGACCTGTTGCCCTGCGGTGACTTGGCCTTGAGCGCCTTGGGACCGCGCGGCTTCCTTGTCCACGCCGTCTCGCTCCGGGTCGGGGGGTGCTGTCGGCGTGGGTGAACGCCCGGTGCGCTCGGGAGGCGCTGGGCGGGGACGGTTTCGGTGCCCGGGTCTGGGCCGCCGCCGACTGTGGTGGCCTCACTCACGGGCAGGTGTTCCTGGTGGTGTGCTCGTTGCTCACCGCCGGTGTTGGCATCAGCGTGCGTGGCCTGGCCGCGGTCTTGTGTGTCTTCGCCGCTCACTTGACGGTTCGTCGCTTCGGGCTCTTTTACTGTGGGCGGTGGTACCTGGGGGGTCGACGACAAGGTCTGGTTTGTCGGCGGCGGTGACGAAGCGGTCGTCATTGATGCCGCCCACGACGCCGACGCCGTGGCCGAGGCCGTCGGTGGCCGGCGGGTGGTTGCCGTCGTGTGCGCCCGCGCCTACAACGGCCATGTCAACGTGGCGCCGGCTCTCGCCGTGGCCACCGGCGCGTCCGTCCTGTTCCATCTGGACGGCCGGTTGCTGTGGAAGCGCACCCACCCCGGCCGGGGCCCCGGCGGATATCGCTGCGACAACCAGCGCGTCCAGGTCGCCGGCAGGCAGCTGCGGGTACTGCACGTCCCCGGACACGCGCCGGGAGCCAGCTGCCTCCGCCTTTCGGGGCTCGGCACCGTTTTCACCGGCGACCCCCTGTTCGTGGGCGGCCCGGGAGCGACGGGACGGTCGTATTCGCGTTTCCCGGCCATTATCTGGTCGATCCGCGACCGCCTGCTCGTTGTGCTGCCCACCACCGCGGTCCGCACCGGGCACGGCGCGAACACCGACGTCGGGGACGAGGCGCCTCACCTCGCAGTATGGGTCGCAATGAGGCTGCTGAGCTGCAAGGCCCGCAGCCCCGGGTCCGTGCCGGTGTCCGTCAGACCGGCGGGGACTTCATTTCGGGGCGCTGGGGGTTTGGCGGGGGTGGGGGTTTTGTGTGGTGCCCGTGCTGTGGCCGTGGGGGTGTGCTGTGGGCGTGTGGCTGTGGCCTGGGTGTGGGGCTTTTACCGAATGTGTGCCGGTGTGGTCAAGTCCCGATTCTTCGGAGGGTGACGGTGTTGTGTCGTGCCGGGTTAATGGAAGTGCGGTGCTCGCCGGAAAGGGAATGTGAGGGCCGTGTGGTGCGGAGGGATTCCTCGATCGGGTTTTCTTCTTTGCCGGGCGGCTGTTGTTCCGCCGGCGGGTGATCCCGGCCGGGGGCCGGTCCGCTGTGTTTCCGTTCCGGGTTTTCCGGGGCGGGTCGGGAAATTCTTTTTGAGAAGGGGAAATGTTATGTCTTTCAGTGTTCGCAGTGCGAAGGCCGGCTCTCGTGGGGGCGGCGTGTCCAGGCGGCGGGGTTTCCGGCTGGCGATGGTGTGTGCTTCGGCTGCTGTGGTGACCGGGGGTGTGGCGCTTCCGGCGTCCGCGGCGCCGGCGGCGGCGCCGGGTCATTCCGCGGTGAGTGTGGTCGCTGATGGCGGTGCGGGGGGTGCCGGGGGCGGCAGTCTGTTCGGTAACGGCGGTGCCGGTGGCGCGGGTGGTTCGAGTGTCTTCGGTGGCGGTGGCTCGGGCGGTTCCGGTGGCGGCAGCGTGTTCGGCAACGGCGGCGTGGGTGGCGCGGGCGGGTCCAGTGTCTTCGGTGGCGGCGGGGGCGGTGGCGGGGGCGGTTCCAGCGTCTTCGGCAACGGCGGTGCCGGTGGCGGGGGCGGTTCGAGTGTCTTCGGCAACGGCGGCTCGGGCGGTTCCGGCGGCGGCAGTGTCTTCGGTAACGGCGGTGGTGGCGGCTTCGGCGGTTCCAGTGTCTTCGGTAACGGAGGCAATGGCGGTAACGGCGGCTCCAGCGTGTTCGGTGACGGCGGCGCCGGTGGTGCGGGCGGCTTCAGTGTCTTCGGCAACGGCGGCGCCGGCGGTCTCGGCGGCTTCAGCGTCTTCTGACCGGCACGGGCCGGCACGGCCCCCTCCGGGCGGGGCGGAGGTCCCCTGAGGCTTCCGCCCCTCGCCCCGGGCGCGGGGCTGTGGCGGTCCAGCCCGGGCGGGGGGTGGTGGCCCCCTGAGGTCTCCGCCCCTCGCCCCGGGTGCGGGGCGGTGGCGGTCCAGCCCGGGCGGGGGGTGGTGGCCCCCTGAGGTCTCCGCCTTTCGCCCCGGGTGCGGGGCGGTGGCGGTCCAGCCCGGGCGGGGGGTGGGGGTCCCTGAGGCCTCCGCCCCTTGCCCTCCGGGCACGGGCCATGGCCCTGCCTGGGCGGGGTTGGTGGACGGTTGAGGCCCCTTCGCCCCGCACTGCGGGACTGGTCGGGGTGCGGGGCTGGCCGGGGTGGTTTGTCCGGGCGGGTGGGGGTCCGCGGGATCTGTGCCCCTGCCCTCTCACTGGTCATGGTGTCCGGTTCCGGGCCGGCCGGCCGGCCGGCCGGTTGGTGGTGGTGTGCGGGGCGGGTGGTCGTGGCTGGTTTTGTGAATGTGGAAATGGAAATTGGAGAGTGCTTATGTCCAGAAGTTACTGGCAGCGTCCGCTGGTCGTGGCGATGGCTTCGGCGGCTTTCGTGTCGGGGACGGTGTGTGCGGCGCAGGCGGCGCAGGCGGCGCAGGGTGCCTCGGCGGGTACCGGCCGTTCTGTTGATGCCGGTGGGGTCCTTGGGCGCGGTGCGGACTGCGGTGAGGGCGGCCGGGGTGGGGAGGGTGGCAGGGGTGGTGAGCCCGGAAAGCCGGGTGAGCCGGGCAAGCCGGGGTGTTTCCGGCTGGAGGACCTGTTGCCGGACAAGCCGCCGGAAGGGGCGGAGCTCCAGGGAGCGGACAAGGTCCGGGTCGTGCTGTCCGTGATGTCCGGGCAGACCACGAGCGCGGAGGCCGCCGGGAAGTACGGCGTCCCCGAGGAGGAGGTCGATACCTGGGAGCGGCAGTTCCTCGACGGTGACTGGTTCGCGTGGTTCACGCAGGACGGGGAGGGCACCTTCCCCTTCTGCCGGTGACGCTTCGGCGTCAGGGCCACGGCCGCGCGGCTGGAATCCGGGCGGGAGGAGACGGACGTCCGGTTGTGGATGCCGGTGACCGCCCGGCCGGCCGGCCGGCGGGGCGCTGCCGCCCGGGCGGCAGCGCCCCGGTCCGTGGTGTCCCGTGGCCCGGGTGGCTGCGGCTGGTCTGTGGTGTTCTGTGGCCTGGGTGGCTGCGGCTGGTCTGTGGTGTTCTGCGGTCTGGGTGGCTGCGGCTGGTCTGTGGTGTTCTGTGGCCTGGGTGGCTGCGGCTGGTCTGTGGTGTTCTGTGGCCTGGGTGGCTGCGGCTGGTCTGTGGTGTTCTGCGGTCTGGGTGGCTGCGGCTGGTCTGTGGTGTTCTGCGGTCTGGGTGGCCGTTTCTGGTCGGGGGTGGGAGCTGTTCGCTGCCGCCCGGGCCGGGGTGTGGGGTCTCAGCGCGCGGGGCCGGGGTGTGGGGTCTCAGCGCGCGGGGCGGGGGCCGGGGGGCCGGGCCCGCCCGTAGTCGGCAGGGCCGTACTTGATTTCGCAGGGGAGGCGGCCGGCGTGGCCCGCCGGCTGCACGGCTTGCCGGCCGGGATGCCACCTGTCGCTGGCACGATTCCTCGTTCGGTGGTTGCCGTACTCGGCTGTCCTGGCCCGGCTGGAATGCTTCGGGTTCCCGGGCCCGGATACGCGAGGGCCGGCTGTCGGTGTCTGGTCGCCTTGCTGCGGCCGAAGGCGCCCGGGGTGGCCGGGCGTCTGGCCGAGGGTGTCTTCGCCGCCCTGGGCGGGCAGATGGTGGCCGTGTGGGGGGTGAGGCGGCCGCGCTGGTCGTTCCCGGCCCTGCCGCCTTGCTCGCCGCGGTGCTTGGCCAGTGGGAACTGCTGGCAGGTGCGGATGGAGAAACTGCTGGAGGCCCGCCTCTTGCCGGGGTCTTCGACCTCGGTGTGGGGGGTCGGTGTCAGGTCCGGAGCCAGGATCCTGACCGAGGCCGGCGACGGCAGCACCTTCCCGGCCGCGGTGATCCCGCCGCCTGGGCCGGAGGCGCCCTGGCGGCCCGGAGCTCATCGATCCGCGGTGAACGGCGGTCCCGGGGAGGGAACAAGCGGCGCAAGCGGGCCCTTTTTCTCTCCGCGTTCGCCGCTTTGGGCGACCGGTCTTCCGGGCCTGCTGCGACAGGGGGTTCCCCGGGGCAGGCACCACTCCCGGGGCCGTGCGCCTCGCCCGGCGCAGGGCCGACGTCTTGTTCGCAATGCTCCGTGACGGGGCCTTCTGCGAACCGCGGCCGTCGGCCGCGGTCATCTGACCTGTGGGTCTGCGAGGAGGACGCCGATCGGCTTCGACGTCGAGGCCGTGCGCCGAACGGCCGTGGTTGCCTTGCCTTCCGGGTCCATCAGCACCGGTTTGCCCGGCTGCCGGCCGATCTCCCGGAGGAAGCCGCAGAGCACGTCAAGTCGCTCCTGGCCTTGCATCTGGCGCAGGCCGGCGTCGGAGTCGGTCTCATCGTCGGCGTGGACACGGAAGATCGCCAACACGTCGCCGGCCGGCCGGACCCGCGTCGGTCCGGGACTCGGCATCCGCCGGACGGGTCGGCACGGCCTGCGTCCGGGGCACCGGAAGCACCGTCGATCCTTCGGGGTACTGGCGTTTCCAGCCCTTTTCCAGGACATGGTGGAGGACCGCCTGCCGGTCTTTTACCGAGGCGTCCGGGATGGGAGCGTCCGGCAACGCCCCCATCGAGTCCGGGTCGGGGAAGCACCTCACGTCATCCCGCAGCAGGTCGTCCGCCCGGCCATGCTGCCCGGCCCTCGGATTCGACGCAGCCCCGTTTGCTGTGGCCGAAGACATAGGGCCACCACCCCCGGCCCCGGCCCCGGCCCCGGCCCCGGCCCCGGTCTCCTGTCCTCCCGTCTCCGGGTCCTTCCGGTCTCCCCGTTTCCCTGTCTCTTCTCAAGTCGTGGTCGTGGTGGGTCGGTTCGTGGTTCGGCTGTTGGTGGTTCGCGGGTGGTGTCCGGGGCCGTGTCTGTGTGCGGGGGTGTCAAGTCGGCGGGTGGGGGAGGGGTTTGGCGGCTGCGGTGTTCCGCGGTCGTGTCCGGGGCCGGGGTTTCCCGGGTTTTCCTTTCTGGCGTGTGCCGGGTGCGTGTGCCGGGCGGTGGGGTGCTGGTGCGTGTGCTGGTGTGCGCGCTCGGGGTGCGTGTGCTGTGTGCGCGCTGGGGTGCTGCTGGTGGTGAGCTGGGTGCTGGTGCTGGTGCTGGTGCTGGTGGGGTGGATGTGTGCCGAGGGTGGGGTGTGCCGCCAGCGGTGTGTGGGGTGGCTGTGTGTCTGGTGTGGGGGTTGCTGTGGGTTGTGCGGCGTGTGTGGGGTGTGGTTGTTCGGGGCGGTTTGCTGGGGGGTGGGCGATATACCCTTGATACGGGCTTTTTGTCGCTCGCCGGGGGCCCGTTGGTGGGGTGTCCCTGGAAGAGGGAGCGCGATGACGGGAGCGTATGAGGCTGCCGGGCGGGTGATCGCCGGGCGTTACCGGCTTGTGCGTCGGCTGGGGGCCGGCGGTATGGGGCGGGTGTGGCAGGCGTATGACCAGGAGCTGGCGTGTGATGTCGCGCTGAAGGAGATCATTCTGCCGCCGCATGTGCCGGAGAGTGAGGTGGGTGCGCGGATCGCGAGGGCGCGTGGTGAGGCGCAGCATGCTGCGCGGCTGCGTAATCATCCTCATGTGGTGACCGTGTACGACATCGTGGAGTCCGGCGGGCTGCCGTGGATCGTGATGGAGTTCGTTCCCGGTGCCACGGATCTGGAGGCGGTGGTGCGTGAGCGGGGGCCGTTGTTGCTCGCTGACGTGGCCCGGATCGGGCTGGCGGTTTTGGATGCTCTGCTGGAGGGGCACCGGCTGGGTGTGCTGCACCGGGATGTGAAGCCGGCCAATGTCCTGCTGACCGGTCCGGGTCCGCAGTCCTTGCATGGGGCGGAGGGCGGCCGGGTGCTGCTGACCGACTACGGCATCGCGCTGGAGCCGAGTTCCGGCAAGCCGCGTCTGACTGCTCCGGCGGAGATCATCGGGACGGTGCGTTTCATGGCTCCCGAGCGGCTTCGCGGGGAGACGCCCACTGCGGCCTCGGACCTGTTCTCGCTCGGCGGCACCTTGTACTTCGCGCTGGAGGGGAGTGGTCCCTTCGACCGTGACTGTGACGGCGACATGCTGAGCGCTCTGCTGTCGGAGTCTCCCGCTCCGCCGCGCCGGGCGGCGGAGCTGGCCCCGGTTTTCCTCGGGCTGCTGGCCAAGGATCCCGCCCGGCGGATGGGCGGTGACGAGGCCGCCGAGCTGCTCACCTCGCTGGCTGCCCGGCCCGGTGCTGGTGCTGCGCAGCCGGCGGCGGCGCTCTCCCCGGTCCTGCCGCCGGCCGGGCCGGCCGGCCGGGAGCGGCGGCCGGGCCGGCCGGCCGGCGGCAGGCCGCCGCGCTCGGGGGAGCCGGAGCCGCCGACCGAGCTGCTGCCGCCGGCCGGAGGGGCCGGCCTGCCCCTTCAGCCGCTGCCGCCGTCCGAACCGTCCGCGCCGTCCGGGCCGTCCGAACCGGGCGGGCCGGGTGAACCGGGCGGGCCGTCCGGGCCGTCCGAACCGGGCGGGCCGGCGGAACCGTCGGGGCCGGGTGGGGTGCCCGGGGAGGGTGGGGTGTCCGGGCTGCTGCCGCCTGGGGGTGGCGGGGGCCGGCCGCGGTCCGGGCGGCGCCGGCCGGGGCGCCGTCGGGTGGGGCGGCGGCGGGCGGGGCTGCTTGCGGGGGTGGTGGCGGGGGTGCTGGCCGCGGGGGGTGCGGGGGTCTATCTGGCGCAGTCGGGTTCTTCTGGTCCTGAGCCGGTGTCGTCGATCCGGGTCGGTGACTCCCCGCAGGGGATGGCGATGTCGCAGGACGGGCGCCGCAGCTATGTGACCAATTACGGTTCGGGGTCGGTGTCGGTGATCGACACCCTGACCAACCGTACCGAGGACCAGCCCATCCGGGTCGGCAAGAACCCGCGGGATGTGGCGGTCTCCCCGGACCGGCGCCGGGTGTATGTGACCAATTACGGCTCGGACTCGGTGTCGGTGATCGACACCCTCACCAACCGTGTGGACCGCACCATCACCGTCGGTTCCACCCCGGTGGGGGTGACGGTGTCCCGGGACGGGCGCTGGGTGTATGTGACCTTGAGCCGCTCGGGTTCGCTGCCGGGTTCGCTGTCGGTGATCGACACCGCGACGGACAAGGTGAAGCGCACCATCTCCGTCGGCAAGGACCCGCAAGGGGTGGCGGTGGCCCCGGACGGGCGCCGGGTGTATGTGGACAACTACGGCTCGGACTCGGTGTCGGTGATCGACACCGGCACGGACAAGGTGGAGCGCACCATCTCCGTCGGCAAGGCCCCGCTGGGGGTGGCGGTGGCCTCGGACGGGCGCCGGGTCTATGTGACCAACAGCTACTCGGACTCGGTGTCGGTGATCGATACCGCGGCGGACAAGGTGGAGCGCACCATCCGCGTCGGCAGCGGCCCGCGGGGCGTGGCGGTCTCCCCGGACCGGCGCTGGGTGTACGTGGCCAACAACTACGAAGGCTCGGTGTCGGTGATCGACACCAGGGCGGACAAGGTGGAGCGCACCATCCCCGTCGGCCGCGGCCCGCTGGAGGTGGCGGTCTCGCCGGACGGGCACAGGCGCCAGCTCCACGTGTCCAACTTCGTCTCGGACTCGGTGTCGGTGATCCCGTTCCAGGAGACGCAGGACGCCTCGGCAAGGGACCCGGCCGGTCCCGGCCGGACGGGCAGCACGGCCCTCCACCTGGAGCGGCACCCCCTCTTGCGGCCCTCGGCAAGCCCTGTCACCGCAGGCCAGGAACGCGGCCCGGGCTCGTGATCACCCCCCTGGGTGCACACCCGGTGAACAGGTGCGACCACCATCCGCCGACCGCACCAGAGCCTCCACCAGGGACCCACCGGGACTGAGTCATCAGGGACCCACCAGAGCTGATCCATCAGGGACCCACCAGAGCTGATCCACCGGGGACCCGCCCGGGACTGAGCCATCAGGGACCCACCAGAGCTGATCCACCGGGGACCCGCCCGGGACTGAGCCATCAGGGACCCACCAGAGCTGAGCCATCAGGGACCCGCCAGAGCTGATCCGCCGGGGACCCGCCGGGGCTGATCCGCCGGGCCGGCCGCGCCAGGGGTGATGGCCGCGCGGGCCGGTCGTGGCTGCCTCACGTCAGGGCGGGGTGCAGCCCGGCGGGTCCCAGACCAGCGAGCCGCCCTCGATGTGGTTGCCCGTACAGGGGTTGTCGTGCGGTGCCGCTCTCGGCGATTCCGCCGCGGCCTTCGTCGCCTCGGGCGCGGCCACGGCGCTCGCCGCGCCCGCCGTTGCGGCGAGCAGCACAGCAGCGCAGCACGCGCCGGCGAGATGGCCGAGGCGCTGCCAGGCGCTTGTCTCCATGATGATCTCCCTTGCTGGGGCGGGCTGTTCACCCACCAGCGTGGAAGGCCGGCAATGACGGCGTCAACGGCCCTGGGGCCTTGTCGCAGTATTGGGACATTCACCCGCATAACACACTTTTTTTTGCGGGTCTTTGCTGCTGCTCTGCCAGCTCCCGTCCGGGCCGGCCGCCCGGCCATGGCCGGGCGGTGCGGCCGGCCGGTCGGGACGGTCTTGGTGCGGGCGGGCTCGCGGAACCGGCTGTCGCGTGTGGGCATGTCCGGCTGGGGCATTGCTGCCGGCCGTGGCCTCTGGCGGGGCGGGGTGGTGTCAGAGGGATCCGGTTGGATGGGGCCCGTGACTGTCCATGACGTGGCCTGCCGGCTCCCCGCCCTCGCTGACCTGCGCAACCTGTGCCGCTCGCTGGCGATGCTGGACGCGATCCTGAGCCCGGACCGGGAGAGCCGGTACTACTCCTTCGACGCCGCGTGGGCTGAAGGCGAGGAGATGGCTTCGATGTGCAACGGGCCGCCGGTTCCCCCCGGGGGGATCCTTTGCCAACCTGATCATGCGCTGGCGATCATGAGGGTCTGGACTGCGGCGATGAGCTTGGCGGCGTTGTTGGGGCTGGAGCGGATCTTGCGCAGGATCTTCCAGTTCTTCAGCTCGGCGTTGACCCGCTCGCCGGGTCCGCGGCGGCGGGCGTGGGCTTCGTTCACGTTTTTCTGGTTCCGGGACAGGGGCCGATAGCGGCCGGTGTCGGGGTCCTTGCGTCGGCGCCGCTGCGGGACGGCCACGGTCGGTCCGGCGCCCTGGTAGGCGGTGTCGGCGGCCGCGGGGATCTTGTGGGTGGTGAACGCGTCGATGATGCCGTGCTCGCGGGCGGCGCCCATGTCGTGGCGTGCGCCGGGCAGCGGCGGTGAGATCCACACCAGCCGCCCGATCGGGTCGGCGATGACCTGTACGTTCAGCCCGTGGGCCTTGTGCTTGCCGGAGTAGAACGCCCGGTCGTAGCCGGAGGCCATGCCGACCCGGTCGATGCGCAGCAGGGTCCCGTCGAGGATCACGAACGCCTTGCGGCGAGCGACCTCGATCGCCTGTTCCAGGGTGGGCGCCTTCGCCGCGAGCAGGTCGAGCGCCTCGCGGATGTAGCGGTAGGCCGTGGAGGTGCCGACCCCGAACCCGCAGGCCAGTTCGGCGTAGGTGTCGTTCTTGCGCAGGTGGGCTACGACCAGCAGGGCCTGGCGGCCGGCGGGCAGCTTGCGCCACCGGGTCCCACGTTCGGCGCGGTGGCCGCGCAGTAGGTCTGCGAGCAGGTTGAGCGCGCGGCTGGACATGGTCATCCCGGACGGGTAGGGCAGCATCTTGAAGATGCTTATGGGACGTGTTGATCTGGTCAATCGTCCGTCTACGAGGAGCTTCACCCATTCGAGGGCACGACACGACGCACGGCCCTGACCAGCAGGTTCACCCAGGTTGGCAAGGCTTAGTGCGAACGGTCCGTTCGCGCCTGTCGGTTCAGTCGCCGGAGTGGTCCGGCAGGAGTTGAGCCGCGAGCGATCGTGCTGTGGCAGTGAGTGTGGCCGTGTCCAGCCCGGTCCGGCTCATGAACACGAGCCCTTGTTGCGCGGCCAGGAGGGCCCGCGCTAGTGCGATCGGATCCGCTCCGGCCGGTAGGTCGCCCTCGCGTTGGGCGCGGGCGACGCAGTCACCGATCAGCGCGGTGGACGTCTCGTAGGTGCGGTGGGCGTGGTCGAGGACTTCCGGATCGGCGTTACCGAGTTCGCAGGTGCTGTTGGCCATCAGGCAGCCACGCCGCGTGCCGGCGCCGGTCGGGTCGTCGATCGGTGCCTCGAGGAGCATGCGTAGTGCGTCCAGGGCCCGTGGAGCCTCGGAGAGGGCTTTCCGAAGATGGCCATGGCTGTCGTCGGTGTAGCTGTGCAGCGCCCGGAGGAAGAGCTGACGCTTGTCGCCGAACGCTGCATACAGGCTGCCTTTGCCCAGGCCGCTGACCCGCATCAGGTCTTCTAGCGAGGTCGCGGCGTAACCGGCGTCCCAGAACTGCTCCCGGACGGCGTTCAGCACCTGCTTCTCGTCGAACGATCGTGGACGTGCCATGCGAACAGGGTACGGATTCTTGACCGTGCGGTCCACCATGCTTATGGTGGACCGCACGGTCAAGAACTCCGTGGCACGTTGCGCCTAGGGAAGTGGGAAGCACATGGGAAAGCTGGACAACAAGGTGGCGATCGTCACCGGCGGGTCGCGGGGGATCGGGGCGGCGTCGGCGCTGGCGCTGGCTGACGAAGGAGCCGACGTCGCGATCAGCTACTCGTCCTCGGCGGATCAGGCCAAGGCCGTGGTCGCCGACCTGGAGGCGAAAGGGGTGCGTGCGGCGGCTTTCCAGGCAGACCAGGCGGACGCGACGCAGGCAACGAACCTGATCCGGCGCGTGGTCGAGCAGTTCGGGAAGCTGGACATTCTGGTCAACAACGCGGCCGCGGGTGGTGGCGGCCTCGTCGACAGCGAGCTCGTCGACCAGGCCGCCATCGAGCGGCAGCTCGCCGTCAACTACACCAGCGTGGTGGCCGGGATCCAGGCGGCGGTGCCGTTGCTGCCCGATGGCGGGCGGATCGTCAGCATCAGCTCGGGTGTGGCTACTCGGGCGGGTTTCCAGGGGATGGCGTACTACACGGGCACGAAGTCGGCCCTCGAGGGCTTCAGCCGGGGCGCAGCCCGCGATCTGGCGCACCGGGGCATCACGGTCAACGTCATCCAACCCGGGTTCATCGACACCGAAGGAAACCCCGCCGACGGCCCGGCCGCATCCATGTTCCTTCCGACCACGGCGATGGGGCGGTACGGCAGGCCGGAGGAGATCGCCGCAGGCGTCGTCTTCCTCGCCAGCCCGCAGGCCTCCTACGTCACCGGCGCAGTACTGAGGATCGACGGCGGATACGGCGCATAGCCCGACCGCTCAGCTGACAGCGGGCGGCCACGGACGGCGGTGAGGCAGGAGTACGGTCCCCCTCCATGACAGATTCCCGGGCCACTTCTGTCACGCAGCCGTCCGTGGCCGGCGTCGCCCTGCATCTGGAACTGAGCGGATCCGGATTGCGCGCCGGGCTCATGGACGCGTTGCGGGAGGCCGCGCGCACCGGGCGGCTCGTGTCGGGCACACCCGGCTGCCCTCGGCCCGATCCCTTGCCGCTGATCTAGGCAAAGCCCGTAACACCGTGGCCGACGCCTACGCAGAACTGGACGCCGAGGGCGACTCACCGCACAGCAGGGGTCCGGGAGCCGGGTGGCCAGGCGGGCCGAGCCGCGCAGAGCTGCGCCCGCTCCTCCCCGCCCAATAGACGTGAACGAAGCCCCCGCCCGCCGCCGCGGACCCGGCGAGCGGGTCAACGCCGAGCTGAAGAACTGGAAGATCCGCTCCAGCCCCAACAACGCCGACAAGCTCATCGCCGCAGTCCAGACCCTCATGATCGCCAGCGCATGATCAGGTTGGCAAAGGCTCACTGCCCCGCCCCGCCCCCGCCCTTGCCCCGGCCGGGGGTTGTCCCGCCCTTGCGCGGCCGGGGGCCGCGCCGGCTGGTTCCTGCCGTCTGGTGAGCCTGCGGCCCGGCGTGTTCCCGGGGGCGGTGTGGTGTTGGTGGTGTGTGCCTTGCAGGATCATGCTTGTCAGTAGGGCCCTGGCCGTGCAGGTTCCCGCGGGGTGTGCGGGGAAGGAAATCTAGCGAGGGCGAGATGAGCGGTGATGGAGCGACTTCCCACACCTCCTGGTGAGCGGCGTGACAGGGCGGACGGTGTCGCTGAGCCCGCCTACACGGCGGCGGCCACCGTCGATGCGCGGGGCATCGTGACGGGGTGGAGCGAGGGGGCGCGGCGGCTGCTCGGTTATGAGCCGGTGCAGGTCGTGGGGCGTCCGGCGGCCCGTCTGCTCGCCGAGGTTCCGGGTGAGAGCGCGCGGCGGGAGGTGCCCGGGCGTCAGAGGTGGAGCGGCAGCGTGGCGGTGCGGCACCGTGACGGCGGTCTGCTCCGGCTGCGTCTGCTCGCCAACCGGCGCACGCACGACGGGCAGGCCGGGGAGTGGCTGGTGGTGTCCGCCGTGGCGGGCCGGCCCGGCCGGGCCGGGGAGGAGGCGTGGGGGGAATGGATGTTCACCCAGTCTCCGTGCGGTCTGGCTCTCTTCGGTCCGGATCTGCGCCTGGTGCGGGCGAACACCGCCATGGAGCGTGCTCTGGGTTTCACGGAGACCGAGATGCGCGGGCTGTGTCTGCCGGAGATCGCGCCGCATCCGCTGAGCGAGGAGGTCCACAGCCGGATGCGCCTGGCCTTCGCCACCGGCGAGCCGCAGTCCCTGCCGGCCGACGTCCGCTCCGCCACGGCGCCGGGCCCGCAGCCCGCCCGGCCGACCTCGCTGGCCCCGGTGAAGGATTCCGGCGGCCGGGTCCGCGCCGTGTGCCTGGCCGTGCACCACGGGGTGCAGGAGCCGCCCGCCCGGCAGCACACGCGTCTGCTGAAGGACGCCGGTGCCCGCATCGGCACCACCTCGGACATCGCCCGCACCGCGCAGGAGCTGGCCGACGCCGCCGTGCCCCCGCTCGCCGACTTCGCGGTCGTCGACCTGTTCGACGTTCCCGGCAGCGGCGACGAGATGCCCTCCGCCCCGTCGGCCGGGGGCCTGACCCTGCGCCGTACCGCGGTGCAGTCGGTCCTCGACGCGCGCCCCGAGTCGGTGGCCGCGGCGGGCGGGACGACCGCCTACCCGGCCCTGTCACCGGTGGCCCAGTGCCTGGTCCGGGGCCGCGGCGCCGTGTATGCGACGGCCGACTCCGCCGTCGTGCGGTGGGCGGGCGAGGACCCCCAGGCCGCCCGGATCCGGCAGGTGGGCACCCACTCGCTGATGGTGGTGCCGATGCGCTCGTCGGACACCACGGTCGGCGTGGCCCTCTTCGGCCGTCACCGTAGCCCGGAGCCCTTCACACCGGAAGACCTGTGGCTCGCCGAGCAGCTCACGGCCCGGGCGGCCGCCGGCATCCACGGCGCCCGGCGGCACGTCCGCGAGCACACCTCCACCATGACCCTGCAGCGCAGCCTGCTCCCGCAGACCCTGCCCGACCAGGCGGCCCTGGAGATCGCCTCCCGCTACCTGCCCGCCGGCAGCCGGGCCGGCGTGGGCGGCGACTGGTTCGACGTGATCCCGCTGTCCGGGGCGCGGGTGGCCCTGGTGGTGGGCGATGTCGTCGGCCACGGCATCCGCGCCTCGGCCACCATGGGCCGGCTGCGCACCGCGGTGCGCACCCTGGCCGACGTCGACCTGCCGCCCGACGAACTGCTCACCCACCTCGACGACCTCGTCATACGCCTGTCCAACGACGTGGCCGTCACCGGCGGCGCCGCCGAGACCGCCGGCGGTATCGGCACCACCTGCCTGTACGCCGTCTACGACCCGGTATCCCGCCGCTGCACCCTCGCCCGGGCCGGCCACCCCCCGCCCGCCGTGGTCACCCCGGGCGGCGCCGTGTACCTCCTCGACGTGCCGGCCGGCCCGCCGCTGGGCCTGGGCGGCCTGCCGTTCGAGACCATCGAGACCGAACTGCCCGAAGGCAGCCTCCTCGCCCTGTACACCGACGGCCTGCTCGAAGTCCGCGACCGCGACATCGACGAGGCCCTGGACAAGATGTTCGCCGCCGTCGCCCAGCCCGCCCAGAGCCCGGAGTCGGCCTGCGACCGGGTCCTCGCGGCCCTGCTGACCCACCGCCCCGACGACGACGTCGCCCTGCTCATCGCCCGCACCCGGGCCCTCGACCCCGGCCGGGTCGCCGTCTGGGACCTGGCCTGCGACCCCGCCGACGTCGCCCGGGCCCGCCGGCTGGTCACCGGCAGACTGACGGCCTGGGGCCTGACCGACGCCGTCTTCGTCGCCGAACTGATGGTCAGCGAACTCGTCACCAACGCCATCCGCTACGGCCGGCCACCCGTCCAGCTCCGCCTGATCCACGAGAACAACACCCTGATCTGCGAAGTCTCCGACTCCAGCAGCACCACCCCGCACATGCGGCGGGCCCGGATCTTCGACGAAGGAGGACGCGGCCTGCTGCTGGTCGCCCAGCTCGCCCGCCGCTGGGGCACCCGGCACTCTCCCACCGGCAAGACCGTCTGGGCCGAGCAGTCCCTGGGGGAGCTGAGCGGGGACATCGCCACCGCCTGCGCGGTCACGTCACTGACGTGACCCACGCAGACCGCCGCCGCGGCGGACCGCGCACGAGCCCCGCCACGGCCCGCCCGCCCGCCTCCCCGGCACAGAGCCGGCCCCTCCGCCCCGCGGTCGTACGGCATCCCTGCGAGGCCGCCGGCCGCGCCGGCACCCCCGCATCCACGACGCCCCCAGGGCCGCAGCCGGACGCGCCGCCACACCCCGGCCGGCCGCCCACCGGCACCGCGCACCGGCACCGCGCACCGGCACCGCGCACCGGCACCGCGCACCGGCACCGCGCACCGGCACCGCGCACCGGCACCGCG
>NZ_BMWA01000056.1:0-4443 GCF_014650995.1 Streptomyces viridiviolaceus | reverse complement strand
GCACCGCGCGCGAGGCGCGCCCGGACGGGCAGGCCGGCAAGTCCCCGCGCACTGGGCCCGCTGCGCCCAGATACGCCCGGGCCGGGGGAGGCCAGGCAGCGATGACGGCCTGAAAGAACAGCCCCGCCCCGCCCCGGCCGCACCGGCGCAGGCCGCACCGACGCCGGCCCCGTCCGGCCCCGGACGCACCGCCCCTGGCCGGCCACACCCCGGCCGGCCACACCCGGCCGGCCGCGCACCGGTACCGCGCGCGAGGCGCGCCCGGGCGGACAGGCCGGCAAGTCCCCGCGCACTGGGCCTGCTGCGCCCAGATACGCCCGGGCCGGGGGAGGCCAGGCAGCGATGACGGCCTGAAAGAACAGCCCCGCCCCGCCCCGGCCGCACCGATGCAGGCCGCACCGACACCGGCCGCACCGACGCAGGCCCCGGCCGCCCCGGCCCCGCCCCGCCCCGACGCCGGTCCCGGCCCCGTCCGGCCCCGGCCGCCCGCCCCCGGCCGGCCCCGGCACCGTCGGCCGCCGCGGCGGTGGCCGTACCGGCGCCGGGGCGGCCGGACGTGCGGCCGAGGGGTCCCGGGAGGAGACGCCTGCGCGTCCTTCCTGGTCCCCTGCGGCGTGGAACGCACCTCTCCCCACCCCGGAGGGCGGGCACACGGGTCGCGGTGCGGGCGGGGAGCGGCTGTTCGCCGGTCAGTCTCCGTTCCGGGCTGCGGACCCCTCGCGCCGCAGCACGGTCATCGACAGGGTGCTGGGCCGTACGGTGGCCCGGGCCACGGGCCGGACCGTCTGGCGCGGGAGGAGGGCGAACCGTATCCGCCGGGTGATGGTGGCGACGGCGGTGGCCAGCTCGGTGAGGGCGAACCGGTCCCCGATGCATGTGTGCTTGCCTGCGCCGAAAGGAAGGAAGGCCCCGGATGTGAGCGCCTCGGTCTGGGCGGCGTCCAGCCAGCGGTCCGGGTCGAAGGTGAGGGGGTCGGGGAAGAGGGCGGGATCGCGGTGCAAGGCGTGCTGGCAGTAGGCGAGTTCGGTGCCGGCGGGCACCGACCACGGGCCCAGCCGCGTCCGGGTGACGGTGCGGCGGGTGACGAGCCATCCGGTGTGGTGCAGCCGCAGGGTTTCCCGGATGACGCGGTTGAGGAAGGCAAGCCGGGGCAGGTCCTCGAAGGTGACGGGCCGGCCGCCGAGAACCGCATCGAGTTCGGCCAGGACCCTGCGCTCGATGTCCGGGTGGCGGGCCAGCTCGTACAGCACCCAGGACAGCACGGACGCCGTCGTCTCGGTGCCCGCCACGGCCAGGGTGAGGATCTCGGAGCTGATCTGGTGCCCGGTCAGCGGGCGGCCGGTCTCCTCGTCCGTGGTGCGCAGCAGCAGGGACAGCATGTCGCCGGTGTCCTGCCCCGAGGCCTCAAGTTCGGCCACGGCCCTCTCGACGGTGGCGCGCACGGCGTCGCGGGCGGCGGTGAACCGGCGGTTGAAGGGCAGGGGCAGCCTCTCTGCCCAGTCGGGCAGCATGATGCGTATGCCGACGCCGTTCATGACAACCGACAGGTCTTCACGCAGCCGGCCGAACGTCGTCTCGTCCAGGCTGCCGGAGAACACGGTCCTGGCGAGCATGTCGAGGGACAGTCCGACCATGGCCTCACGGACGTCGAGCGGACGGCCGGGCGTCCAGCTGTCGACGGCGGCGGTCGTCCGCTCGCGCATGATGTCGACGTAACGGGCGATCTCCGGCCGGGCGAAGGCCGGCTGGAGCTGGCGCCGTCTGCGGACGTGTTCCTGGCCCGCGGCGGTGACCACGGAGTCACCGAGCAGCTGGCCCATCTTCTCGAAGAAGCGCCCCTTGTCGAGGCTGGGGCCGAGGTCGGTCAGCATGGTGCGGACCAGGCCGGGGTCCTGCACGACCAGCGTGCGGGTGCCGGGCTGGATAACGATCTCCACCACGGGGCCGTAGTTGGTACGCAGTGAGGCGATGAAACCGAGGTTGTCGCGCATGAGCTGTATCGCGTGACCCAGCAACGGCACCGAGCCGGCCGCTCTGGGTATGGGGGGAGGCGCTACGGGCGTCACGAGGGCATGGTCCCTTCCGAGCCGGTCATGGGCGCCCTATGGCTTCCCTGGTCGTTCCCGGCGGCAATCCCCGCCGGACCGTGGCCTGTGCCACGCACGCGGCGGTCCACCGCCGGGCCGGGCGGGGGAGCGGCCCGGGCGGACCGGCGGTGCCGGCGCCTGCGGCCCGCCCCCGCCCGCGTGGCCGGCCGGACCCGGACCGGCCGCGCGTCACAGTCCCAGGGAGATGGCCAGCCGGGTGAGTTCGGCCGTGCTGGTGATGTTCAGCTTGGCCCGGATACGGCGCAGATAGGCGTCGACCGTGTGCTTGGACAGCCCCATGTGGCGGGCCGTCTGCAGGTAGGTGCGCCCTTCGGCGATGTGCCGCAGTGTCTCCCGTTCACGCGGAGCCAGCGCAGGTGCAGGGGATTCGACGGACGGCATGGTGGCGGTGAGGCTCATGGGTCTTCTCCGACGGATCGGCTCGGTCGGCACTGCTCGCACCCTCGGAAGCAGAAGATGTATGACCGAATAGTGCTGTTTGCCCTCTTTTGAACAGACTGCCGGGGCGACTTCACGACGGTGTCCGCCGACTGTCACAGACGTGTCACGGCACACCCCGGCCGGCGCGCCGCGGCGCGACCGCAGGCACGAGCTGCCCGCGGCACCCGGCCCCCGGTACTGGGCAGTGGGCGAGCGCCTCACCGGCAGGGAGCCCGGTCACGGCCCGGTCCGCCGCCCGCAAGGGGAGAGGCGGTAAGGCCGTGCGGGGGCGGCTGCACCGGGACGGAACGCGGCGGTGAAGGAGGCCGCGTCCCCGGGCCCGGCCTGCCGCCTGCCGCCTGCGGGGACGATCGTCCCCGCTGAAGCCCCGCAGGCCTTTCGCCGCGAACGCGGCCGCCCCTTGCGCGAGCACGGCACCCGCCGCCGGCTCCGCCTCGCCGGGCGCAGCCGGTGCTGCCCCGCCGGCGCGTCACCGCGCCCGGGCCGCTGCGCGCCCCGTCACGACGGCCGGCGCATCGGCCCCGGGCGCCCGGCCCCGGCGAGACGGGCCTCACCCGGTATGGCGCCGCACGGCGCCGGGCCCTGCCGGCACCCGGGGAGGCGCACGACGCGCCGGGGGCCGCCGGTGACACGGCCGGCGGCGGCGCCCGGCCGCGACGGGCGTGCGGTCAGGCGGCGGGGGCGGGGCCCGACGCGCCGGGGCCGCCGGTGACATGGCCGGCGGCGCCCGGCCGCGACGGGCGTGCGCTCAGGCGGCGGGGGCGGGGCCGCCGGGCCGGAACCGCTCCACCCCGACGATGTGCCGCACCTTGACCGGGCGCACGATCACCGCGACCCGCTGTTCCCCCGGCATGATCCACTCGAAGCGCTCGCTGCCCAGGTACTTGCGGGCCAGCCGGTCCATCCGTTCGTGGGCCTCCTCGCCCTCGACGAAGCGGCTCACCACACCGCTGATCTGCACCCGGTCGAAGGGGTCGGCGGCGTCCGCGTGCGAGAGGTAGACGCGGGGGTCGCGGCGCAGGTTCTCCTCCTTCACCCGCCCCACCGAGGTGTTGAACGTCAGCTCCGCCTCCCCCTCGAGATCCACCCACATCGGGCTGACCTGCGGTGCCCCGTCGGCGAAGACGGTGCCGACGTACCAGATGTTGGGGGCCTGCAGCCGGGCACGGACGGCTTCATCGAATGCGGCAGTCATCACGGGAGGCTATCAACCTTGATCACCGGCCGGTCCCGGGAACGCCGCCGGAGCCCGCCGGGCGGAGCCGGTGCGCCCGATGCCCGGCCCTGCCCGCCTCGTGCCCACGCGCCGGCGGCCGGGGGCGAGCCGGATCAGTCGATGATCTGCAGCCGGACGTCGGGCCGGCGGTGGCCGCAGGCCTTCAGGCCCGAGGCGAGGAGCCGGCGGGCTTCGTCCCGGCCGACAGGACGGTGCCGCCGGCCCGCCATGCAGCAGTCGCCGGCGTGGACCTGCAGGGGCGGGCGCCGGGTGCCGATGCCGAGTTCGACGATCCACTCCGCCGGCCGCGGCCGGTCGTCCCGGCCGCGCGCCTCTTCCGCCTGCCGCCGGACGATCGCGGCGATCTTCGCGTCGATGCGCCGCACCCACATGACATGCCACACCCGCAGCGTGCGCAGACGCTCCAGATCGGGCGGCAAGCCATCGAACACATTTTTGATCCCAGGCTCGTGATCCACTGCCCGCGCCCTCGCGTGTTCGATTTAGTGTTCGATAACGTGGGGGTGGGAGGTGACGGTGATGACCGCAGACGCAGCAGCGGGCCGTGGGGTGGCGACGGTGATGCACGTGCGCTGCCCAAACCGGCTGCCGCAAGCCGCCTACCGGCAGGTCCTGGAACTACTCGCCGGACTCTCACCGGTCGTCCAGGCCCTCCCG
>NZ_BMWA01000055.1 GCF_014650995.1 Streptomyces viridiviolaceus | reverse complement strand
CACCAGCCACTACAAACGACGCGGACACAGCCCCTGACCTTGCCATCAGTCACGGCAAGCACCGTTGCAGTACTAGGTCGTGTCTGACAAATGATCTCTGCGGAGCTTCGGTGTCCGAGGCTAAGGAGGGGCCATGGGGATTGAACTGGAGCTGCACTCGGGGCGGCCCACGCGCAAGGGGTCGTCCCGGGAGACCTTGCTGCGGGGGTCTTACGAGCACGGTGAAGCGTTGGCCAGGGCGCTGAGCACGCTCGACCGGCACGGCTCGGGCAAACTCGGCTGGGTGGATCCATATGGCGAAACGCTGTTCAACGAGCAGGAAGCCCAAGTCGCCCGTCAGGAAGTCGCCGCCCTGACACAGCGGTGTACTGACGGGCAGCAGAAGGCGGCTCTGCTTGTCCTTGCCGAGCTTCTTGAAGCGTGTGCGGCGACGCCTGGCAGCTACTTGTGGTTCATGGGTGACTAGCCATACCTGATCATTCATCTTGTGGTGGGTCGGTGAGAGCTGACGGATACGGGCGTGGGAGCGGATAGCTCCGCTGCTGCCACGTGTTGATGGTCGCGGGCGGCCGTGGCGGGATCATCGCCAGGTGGTGAACGGTGTGCTGTGGCGATTGCGGACCGGGGCACCCTGGCGTGACCTGCCCGAGCCGTATGGCCCGTGGTAAACCGTCAACGAACGCTTCGCCCGCTGGGAGACGGACGGAACCTGGACGAGGCTGCTGGAGAATGTGCAGGTCAAAGGTGATGCGGTGGGCGCGCTGGAGTGGACCGTGTCGGTGGACTCCGCGATCAACCGTGCTCACGGAGCCCGCAAAAAGGGGCACCGACGCGGGACGAACTGGAAGATCCGCCACATCAGACGCCTGGCCAGGCGCTTGGCCGGACCCGTGGTGGGCTGACCACCAAGGTCCACCTCGCAGCGGAGGGCGGCGGCCTGCCTCTGGCCATCGTCGTCACCCCGGGCAACGTCAACGACTCCACGGTGTTTGACACGTTGCTGGACGCGGTACGAGTGCCTCGCCTGTCCGCAGGCCGACCCCGTCGCAGGCCGCAGACAGTCATCGCCAACAAGGCGTATTCCTCACGGGCCATCCGGACTGGGTTACGGCGGCGCGGCATCCGAACGGTCATCCCTGAACGGGCCGACCAGATCGCCAACCGAAAGCGCCGAGGATCGGCCGGCGGGCGGCTGCCGGCCGTCGATGCAGAGCGGTACAAGGCCCGCAACGTGGTCGAACGCTGCTTCAGCAGGCTCAAGCAGTTTCGGGCCGTGGCCGGAGCGAAGAACACGAAGGCCCTGACCGATCGCGCTCGTAGCACCGGGAATCAGCAAGGTCAGTGGCTAGATAATGACGCCGCTGCGGAGTACCTGAAGGGGCTCCATGTCGAAGGAGCCGGACCCGGATCGGTGCGCATTCCGGATGGGTTGGGGCAGGTGATCATGCCGGATGGGAGTATCGTCCAAGCGCGGGGGCCACCATCGTCCCGAGTCCAAATGGGCTGTACAAGACGGGATTCCCGATCATTGGTCCGAACTAGGAGGCTGAAGAGATGGGCTTCTCTGTGTCGTTCAATCCGGCCGTGCCGTCTGGTGCTGCGGCTCCTGCTTCGGCGAGTCTGGAACCGGATGACGATTACGAAACCCTGGTCATGGAGGCGTGTAGCGTCCTCGCTGACGCTGGGGGCAACACATTCCACATTGGCGGCTTCGGCATTGATGAGTGGCCGCTCGATGTCGCGTATGACTTGTCTGCCTTCATGGAGCAGCTCCCGTCGCTTCTGATGGGTGTGCGCGACCGTCGCGAAGTCGAGGTGGACCTCTACTCGCAAGGTGTCGAGAGAATTTTGACTTTCCGCCCAAGCGGGGATGTCGTGATGATTCACTGCGATTCGCGGACCAACTGGGTTCCGCACCCAGAGCGCGAGAGCATTGAACAGAGTGAGCTAGTCGCGATGCCGAAGACTTCGCCCGAGGGTTGAAGGCGATCAATTCCGAACTGTCGGAGGTCGCGCCATTCGAACGTTGGCTGGAGGGTGAGGTGTAGCTTCGCTGCCCGATCCCACAACCCACCCGGTAGGTGTGGTGGGACGGGTTCTGGCCGCAGTGCCGCAGTACCCAGTCCTGCGGATCTTCCGCTCGGCGGGCAGAGCGTCGTGATCCGGCTGACGGTCCGGCGTTTCATCTGCGGCGCTGGCGGCTGCCCGCGTCGTACGTTCGCCGAGCCGTTCGCTCAGCTGACCGCCCCATACGCGCGCTTCACCACGCGACTCGACCACGCGTCGTCCGTGCCGGTGCAGCCGGCCGTCAGGGCCAGGAGCACCCCGGCGATGGCACAGACCGTACCTCGAGGCCGATTGGTGCCCATTATCCCGCCGGATCCGCCGGTGGGCCGGCCGTGTCGGCGTCACGCCTCCCGGGCCGGGCCCGTGCTGTCCCGTTCGATCAGACGGGGCACCGGCACGCGGACCGTGCGGGCCGGGCCGCCGTCCAGCAGGGCGGTCAGCTCGCGGGCCGCCGTGCGGCCGAACGCCACGCTGTCCCGGGACAGCGCGGACAGCCATGGCTTGACCATGCGGCACAGCGCCGAATCCTCCCAGGCGACCACCGACACGTCCGCCGGTACCGAGAAGCCGAGTTCGGCCGCGGCGGCGACACCGGCGACGGCCATCACATCGTTGTCGTAGATCAGGGCGGTCGGGGGAGTGGCGGTTTCCAGGACGCGGCGCGTGACGGCCACGGCCGCCGAATCCGAGTAGTCGGTTGTCACCGACAGCACCTCGGTCAGTCCGCGCCGCTCCGCCTCGGCGCGCAGGGTGCGGATCCGCCGCTCGGTGTGCGCGAGCCCCGACAGGCCCGCGATGTGCACGATCCGGCGGTGCCCGAGCTGGTACAGCCCGCCCACCACCGAGGCCATGGCGCCCGCGTCGTCCGCCCACACCGTGGACATCCCCGGGTGGCGTTCGTCCGGGGCACCGCCGATCACCACGGCGGGCAGGCCGAGCTCGTCCAGCAGATGCGGCCGTGGGTCGTCGGTGCGCGGGTCGACCACCAGTACGCCGTCCACCCGGTGCTCGGCCCACCAGCGCCGGTACACCGCGCACTCGTCCTCGACGTCCTCCACCACCTGGAACAGCAGCCCGAGATGACGCTCCGCCAGCACCTCCTGGATGCCCGAGACGAGCTGCAGGAAGAAGGAGTCCACGCCGAGGGTGTGCGCGGGCCGCGCCAGGACGAAGCCGACCGTCGCCGAGCCTTCACCGGACAAGGCGCGCGCCGCCGTGCTGGGCCGCCAGCCCAGTTGCTCGGCGACCCGGCGGACCCGGTCCCGGGTCACCTCGGACACGCCCGGTCTGCCGTTGAGCGCGAAGGACACCGCGCTCTCGGAGACCCCGGCCCGCAGGGCGATGTCCTTCATCGTCGGCCGACGCGCGGCGGGCCGCTTGGCAGGCATGATCGCCTCTTTCTCGGGGTGGACTAATGCGCTTGAGCAGCAGGAGCCTAAAGCGCATTAGTCAACCCCGTCAACATTCCCAACTGATGCGCTGTGACCTGCACTAATGCTCGGTGGATGACTTTAGTTACGGCGAATCCATTGACTTTCCCGCAATGTGCCCGGCATGGTCGGCGGCATCCATCCTCCGACGCTGCCCAGGGAGACGTGTCACCGTGCCCACCTCGCGCAGAACATTCGCCGCCGTCGCCGTCGCCGCCCTTCTCATGCCGATCACCGCCTGCGGCTCCGGGGGTGACGGCGGCGGCTCGGCCGACGCCTCCGGCAAGGTCGAGGGCGAGATCACCTTCCAGACCTGGAACCTGAGGGCCAACTTCAAGGACTACTTCGAGGACGTGATCGCCGCCTTCGAGGAGAAGTACCCGGACACCCACGTGAAGTGGGTCGACCAGCCCGCCGAGGGCTACGCCGACAAGATCAGCGCCGACGCGGCCGGCGGCACGCTCCCGGACGTCGTCAACGTCTCCCCGGACCTGGTCGCCCCGCTCGCCAAGGCGGGCCTCGCGCTCGACCTCGACAAGGCTGCGGCGAAGTACGAGAAGGAGTACCTGCCCGGCGCCTGGGCCAGCCATCAGGTACCGGGCATGGAGGGCACGTACGCCTTCCCCTGGTACCTCAACACCGGCCCGCTGTTCTACAACAAGTCCCTCTTCGAGAAGGCCGGGCTCGACCCGAACAAGCCGCCGAAGACCTACGGCGAACTCTTCGACCAGGCCCTGCAGATGGCCGAGAAGACCGACGGCAAGGTCGCCACCCTCGCCAACGTGCCCACCATCGAGGACTTCGGCCGCTACGGCGTCCCGCTGATGAACAAGGAGGGCACCGCCTTCACCTTCAACGACGCCCAGGGTGTCGAACTCCTCGCCAAATACAAGAAGTTGTACGACGCCAAGGCCCTGGACCCGCAGGCGCTCACCGCCACCCCCGAGTCCTCCGGCAAGAAGTTCCTCACCGGCGCCGTCGCCATGAACCCCGGCAGCGCGCTCGACCTGGCCAACTTCAAGAAGCAGGCGCCCAGCCTCTACAAGAACATCGGTATCACCGACCAGATCACCAGCACCGGCCACGTCAACATGTACGTGATGGGCGTGATGGTCAACGCGCAGACCAAGCGCACCCCGGCCGCCGTCGCCTTCGCGCACTTCGTCACCGACTCCGCCCGCCAGATGTCGTTCGCCCAGCGGGTCGCCATCTTCCCGTCCACCGCCGGTTCGCTGGACAAGCCGTACTTCACCCAGGAGGACGGCACCGACGAGACTCGGGTGCGGGTGGCCGCCGCCAAGTCGCTGAAGTCGGCCGTCAACTACACGCCGGTGCTGTTCAGCGAGCAGATGAAGACCGCGCTGCGCAACGAGGTCGCCAAGGCACTGCAAGGCAAGGAGAGCCCGAAGGAAGCTCTCGACAACGCTGTCAACGCCTGCAACCGGCTTCTCCAGCAGCAGGGGTAACGCACCATGGCCACCACCTCCACCGTCTCCCGGGTGCGGCGCCAACTGCCGACCAGCCCCTGGCTGTTCGCCGCACCCGGACTGCTGATCACCGGCGCGTTCATCCTCTACCCATTCGTCTCCACGCTGATCAACTCCTTCACCGACCGGCGCACCCTGGTCCCGGGCGAGTTCGTGGGCCTCGCCAACTTCCGCGAGCTGCTGCACGACGACATGTTCTGGATCGGTCTGCGCAACAGCACGCTCTACGTCCTCGGAGTGGTGCCTGCACTGATCCTGCTGCCGCTCCTGCTCGCGCTGCTGGTGCAGAAGGCCATCCCCGGCATCACCTTCTTCCGGTCCGCCTTCTACACCCCGGTCGTCGCCTCGATCGTCGTGGTCGGCCTGATCTGGGTGTGGCTGCTGGACGACCGCGGACTGGTCAACGCGGTCCTGGAGACGGTGGGGGTGGGCCGGATCGGTTTCCTCAGCGATCAGTGGCTGCTCCTGCTGAGCGCCATGGCCGTAACGGTGTGGAAGGGCCTCGGCTACTACATGATCATTTATCTGGCGGCGCTCGGGAACGTGCCGCGTGAACTGCACGAGGCCGCCGCCGTGGACGGAGCGGGCGCGATCCGCCGCTTCGTCAGCGTCACCGTGCCCGCCGTACGCTCCACCATGGTGCTCGTCGGCGCGCTCTCCTCGGTCGCCGCGTTCAAGGTGTTCTCCGAGGTCTATCTGCTCGCCGGACCGAGCGGCGGCCCCGCCGGTGAGGACACCACCCTCGTGATGCTGGTGCAGCGCACCGGCACCGGACTGACCGGTCGGGTCGGCTACGCCTCCGCGATCTCCGTCGTCGTCTTCGTCGTCACCGTCGCCCTGATGCTGCTGGTGCTGCGCGCCGACCGCCGGGAGGAGTCATGAGCGTCATCGAGAAGGCGCCCCGGCCGGTCACCGAGACGCCGGCGGCTCCCCGCGGACCCCGGATCGCCGACGAGCACGGCCGTCGCGTACGGATCTGGGAACTCGCCCTGCGATACGTCCTGCTGCTCGCCGTCCTCGCCCTGACCATCGGCCCGTTCCTGTGGCAGCTCTCCACCTCCCTCAAGGGACCGACCGAGGACATCTACAGCTCGCCGCCGAGGTTCCTGCCCGGCGACCCCACCCTGCACAACTACGAGCGGGTCGCCGACACCATCCCCGTCTGGGACTACGCCCTCAACTCCCTGAAGGTCGCCGTCGCCAACGTCGTCACCAACTGCGTCGGCGCCGCGCTCGCCGGCTACGCGCTCGCCCGGCTGCGCTACCGGGGCCGGCGCGTCGCCACCCTGGTGTTCATCCTGGCGATGCTCGTGCCCGTCGAGGGCATCATCATCGCCCAGTTCACCACCATGCGGGAGCTGGGCCTCAACAACACCCTGATCGGCGTGGTCCTGCCCGGCTGCATCAGCGCCCTCAACGTGCTGCTGATGCGCAACGCCTTCCTCAACCTGCCCTACGAGATCGAGGAGGCCGCGTTCGTCGACGGCGCCAACGTCTGGCAGCGCTTCCTGCGTATCGCCCTGCCGTCGGTCAAGGGCACCCTCGCCGTCGTCGCGATCTTCGCCTTCATGGGCGCCTGGGACGACTTCCTGTGGCCGCTCATCGTGCTCAGCGACCCCTCCAAGTTCACTCTCACCATCGGCCTCAACTATCTGCACGGCACCTTCGCCAACGACGAACGCCTCGTCGCCGCGGGCACGATCATCGCCGTCGCCCCGCTGATCGCCCTGTTCGCCTGCCTCCAGCGGTACTTCTTCCGCGGGGTCGGCGAGGGCGCCGTGAAGGGCTGAACCACCACTTGGAACGCAAGGACACCGCATGCCTCCTGCCGTGCGCTTCGGCGTCAACTACACCCCCAGCGAAGGGTGGTTCCACCACTGGCTCGACTTCGACCCGGACTCCGTGCGGGCCGACCTCGACTCCATCGCCGCACTCGGCCTGGACCACATCCGGGTCTTCCCGCTGTGGCCCTACTTCCAGCCGAACCGCGCGCTGATCCGGCCCCGGGCCGTCGAACAGCTCCTCACCGTGGTCGACGCCGCCGCCGAACGCGGGCTCGACGTCAACGTCGACGGGCTGCAAGGGCACCTGAGCAGTTTCGACTTCCTGCCCGCCTGGACCCGCACCTGGCACCGGCGCAACCTCTTCACCGACCCCGACGTCCTCGCCGGCCAGGCCGCCTACCTGCGCACCCTCGCCGCAGCCCTCGCCGACAGGCCCAACTTCCTCGGCATGACCCTCGGCAACGAGGTCAACCAGTTCTCCGCGGGCCCGCACCCGGACCCGGACCGGGCGACGCCGGCGCAGATCGACGCCTGGCTGGAGCGGATGCTCGCCGCCTGCGAGGAGGGCGCGCCCGGCCGACTGCACCTGCACGCCGAGTACGACGCCACCTGGTACCAGGACGACCAGCCCTTCACCCCCGCCCAGGCCGCCCGCCTCGGTGCCGTGACCGCCGTGCACTCCTGGGTCTTCAACGGCACCGCCCAGCGGCACGGCCGCAGCTCCGTCCCCACCGAGCACCACGCCGCGTATCTCATCGAGCTGAGCAAGGCCTGGGCCGGCGAACCGCACCGGCCGGTCTGGCTCCAGGAGGTCGGCGCCCCCGCCCCCCTGATCCCGCCCGGCCACGCCTCCCGCTTCACCGAGGCGACCGTCACCAACGCCCTGGACTGCCCCGACCTGTGGGGCATCACCTGGTGGTGCTCCCACGACGTCTCCCGCGACCTCGTCGACTTCCCGCAACTGGAGTACGGGCTCGGCCTGCTGACCAACGACCGCAAGCCGAAGGACCTGGCACGGGTGCTCGCCGACGCGGCGCGGGAACGCAGACACGCCGCACCCGCGCCCCGCACCACGGCACTCGTCGTCCCCGCAGACCCGTCCGCCCGCTCCCGCTGCGCCCCCGGCGGCCCCGTCTTCGACGCCTTCTTCCGGCTGGTCGCCGACGGCGCCCGCCCCACCACCGTCCTCGACACCCGCGCCGATGACCGCGACCACCTCGCCGCCCGCTCCATCACCACCGTGCTCACCCCCGACCAGGTACTCCCTCTCCCACAAGGACCCCACGGAGGCACCCGCTCGTGAACCCCACCAGACGCACCGTGCTGCTCGCCGCGACCACGGCCGCCCTGTCACCCGCGCTGCCCGCCGTGGCGGCCCCGAAGAAGCAGGCCGCGCCGCTCCAGCCGTACGCCGCCTACTGGTACCCCGACTCCCTGCCCTCCGGCACTCCCGGCGAGGGCATCACCTGGCGCAGCCTGAAGTCCTGGCGCGCCGACCGGGACCCCGACCTCGCCTTCAACGCGGCGTCCGTGCCGCTCGCCCGCCGCTTCACCCCCACACCGGCGAATCCGACGGCCCGCGCCGGCCAGGCCCGCATCCAGTCCCTGGTGTCCTTCGGCACGACCGCGAGCAACCCCTCGCAGGGCTCGCCCACCGCCGACTACTACGCCCTCACCCACTGGGCGTACATCGACGAACTGGTCTTCTGGGGCGGCTCGTCCGGCGAGGGTCTGATCCTCGCCCCCAACGCGCCGATCGTGGACGCCGCCCACCGGCACGGCGTACCCGTCCTCGGCAACATCTTCCTGCCGCCGGCCGCCTACGGTGGACAGCTGCAGTGGACGGGGGACCTGGTGCAGCGGGACTCCGCCGGACGCCATCCGCTCGCCGAGCGGCTCGTGGCCGTGGCGCAGGCGTACGGCTTCGACGGCTGGTTCGTCAACGCCGAGACCGGCGGCGGAGACCCCGCCCTCGGCGCCGCCATGCTCTCCTTCCTGCGCGAGCTGAAGACGCGCGCCGCCGCCAAGGGGCAGCGGGTGACCTGGTACGACTCGATGACCGTCGACGGGGCCGTCAGCTGGCAGGGCGCGCTGAACGACCGCAACCGGGCGTTCTTCGAGACGGCCGACGACATGTTCGTCGACTTCCGCTGGACCCCCGACCGCCTCTCCTCCTCGGGCGACGAGGCCGAGCGGCTGGGTCGCAGCCGGTACGAGCTGTGGGCGGGCGTGGACGTGGAGGCGAACGGCTGGAACACCTCCGAGAACTGGGACGCGATCGTCCCCGCCGACCGTCCGCACGTCACGTCGATCGGCCTGTACCGGCCGGAGTGGACCCGCAACCACCTGCCCGCCGACCGGCGGACCCCGGCCGACTTCCACGCCGCCGACGACCGGTTCTGGACCGGTGCCTCGCTGGACCCGTCCCGGCCGGACGCCTCCGACCCCTGGCGGGCGCCCGCCGTCTCGGTCGCCGACCGGTCGACGGTCACCTCCGTGCCGTTCGCGACCGTGTTCAACACCGGGCACGGGCTGCGCTGGTACGAGAAGGGCGCCGTGACCTCGAAGGCGCCCTGGAACCACCTCGGGCTCCAGGACCGGCTGCCGTCGCGGCGGTGGGTGGTGCGCACCGACGGACGGCGGCCCGCCGTCGGCTTCGACTTCGCCGACGCCTGGCACGGCGGAAGCAGCGTCCTCGTCGACGGCGACCTCGACGCGCCGGTGACCGTGGACCTGTATGCGACGCGGCTGCCGATCACCGCCGGGACGGTTGTCGAGTTCACGCATCGGACGGATGCTGGGCGCGTGGACGTGGAGCTGGCCGTGGCCACCGCCGACCCCGAGGACCCGGGGGCGGCACCGCCGTACACGTATCTCCCGGTGAGCGGGGCCGGCAGCTGGCGGACCGTGACGGTCCCGCTCGACGGCCTGACCGGCACCCTGCACGCGATCGGTGTGCGGCTCACCGCGGAGGGGGGCCCGGTGCGCTGGCGGCTCGGGCATCTCGCCCTCCGCGCCACGGCGCCCTCGACGCCCGCCGCCCCCACCGCCCTGCGCATCACCGGCGCCCGCGGCGGCGATCTGCGGTTCGCTTGGAGGCCGGCGCGTGGCGCGGTGCGGCACTACACCCTGCACCGCGTCCTGCCCGACGGCACCCGCCGCTTCCTCGGCGGCACCTGCCAGCGCGCCTACTTCGCCGGCGGGCTGAGACCCGAGCAGGGCGAGCGCGCCGCGCGGTTCGAACTGCGTGCGGTGGGGGAGCTGTATTCCTCGTCGGACGCCGTCACCGTGACCCACCCCTGGTAACCACCCGCACCCACCCACGGAGCATCCCTTATGCATGACGACCGCGCCCTGGTCGAAGCCCGCCTCAAGCGTGTCCTCGACGAGCGCATCCGCCCCGCCGTGTACCCCGAGTCCGTGCCACTGGACGTGGCGGTCTGGCACGCGCCCGGCGAGCCCGTGCCGGTCGCCGAGGGACTGGCGGCCGAGCCCGAGCCCATCGCGGTGGGCGCCCGCTGGGGCGCTCCGTGGGGCACCAGCTGGTTCCGGGTCAGCGGGACCGTCCCCGAGGCGTGGGCCGGGAGGACCGTCGAGGCGGTCCTCGACCTCGGCTTCGACGAGAACATGCCCGGCTTCCAATGCGAGGGCCTCGTCTACCGGCCCGACGGCACCCCGGTGAAGGGACTCAACCCGCGCAACCAGTGGGTGCGCATCGGCGCGCCCGTCGAGGGCGGCGAGGAGGTGCGCCTGCACATCGAGGCCGCCTCCAACCCCGTCATTCTCGACTACCACCCCTTCGTGCCGACGCAGCTCGGCGACAAGGACACCGCCGGCAGCGACCCGCAGTACACCCTCGCCCGCATGGATCTCGCCGTGCTTGACGAGACCGTGTGGCAGCTGGTGATCGACCTGGAGGTGCTCGGCGAGCTGATGGCCGAGCTGCCGGTGGAGTCGCCGCGCCGCTGGGAGATCCTGCGGGCCGTGGACCGGGCGCTGGACGCGGTCGACCTCCAGGACGTGGGTGGCACGGCTGAGCAGGCCCGGTCCCGCCTCACCGAGGTCCTGTCCGCGCCCGCCGTGCCCTCCGCGCACCGCATCAGCGCCGTCGGGCACGCGCACATCGACTCGGCGTGGCTGTGGCCGCTGCGCGAGACCGTGCGCAAGGTCGCCCGGACCACGTCCAACATGACGGCCCTGCTGGAGGACGAGCCGGACTTCGTCTTCGCCATGTCCCAGGCCCAGCAGTGGGCGTGGGTGAAGGAGCACCGGCCCGAGGTGTGGGCCCGGGTGAAGAAGGCGGTGGCGGACGGGCGGTTCGTGCCGGCCGGCGGGATGTGGGTGGAGTCGGACACCAACATGCCCGGCTCGGAGGCGATGGCCCGGCAGTTCGTGCACGGCAAGCGGTTCTTCCTCGACGAGTTCGGCATCGAGAACGACGAGGCCTGGCTGCCGGACACCTTCGGCTTCGCCGCCGGACTCCCGCAGATCATCAAGGCGGCGGGCTCCAAATACCTGCTGACGCAGAAGATCTCCTGGTCGCAGACGAACAAGTTCCCGCACCACACCTTCCAGTGGGAGGGCGTCGACGGCACCCGAATCTTCACGCACTTCCCGCCCGTCGACACCTACAACTGCTCCATGAAGGGCGGCGAGATCGCCCACGCGGCCCGCAACTTCAAGGACAAGGGCGTCGCCCGGCACTCCCTGGCCCCCACCGGCTGGGGCGACGGAGGCGGCGGCACCACACGGGAGATGGTCGCCAAGGCGGCCCGCCTCAGGAACCTGGAAGGTTCGGCGACCGTCACCTGGGAGACCCCGGCGGAGTTCTTCGAGAAGGCCGCCGCCGAGTATCCCGAGCCGCCGGTCTGGGTCGGCGAGCTGTACCTCGAACTGCACCGCGCCACCCTCACCAGCCAGGCCAAGACCAAGCAGGGCAACCGCCGCAGCGAGCACCTGCTCGGGGAGGCCGAGCTATGGGCGGCGACGGCGGCCGTCCGTACCGGATTCCCGTACCCGTACGAGGAGTTGGACCGGATCTGGAAGACGGTGCTGCTGCACCAGTTCCACGACATCCTGCCCGGTTCGTCCATCGCCTGGGTGCACCGGGAGGCCCGTGCCACCTACGACCGGATCGCCGCCGAGCTGAACGGCATCATCGACGCCGCCCAGCGCGCCCTGGCCGGCGAGGGCGACACTCCGCTCATCTTCAACGCCGCCCCGCACCCCCGCGCGGGCGTCCCGGCGGGCGGCGCTGCAGCCGCGACCGGGCAGGGGAGCACCGAGCCGTCCGCGCGCCCCGGCGGCGGGTACGTCTTGGACAACGGGCTGGTGCGGATCGAGATCGACGAGCGCGGGCTGGTCGTCTCCGCCCACGACATCGAGGCCGACCGCGAGACCGTCGCCCCCGGCGGGGCCGGCAACCTCCTCCAGCTCCACCCGGACTTCCCGAACATGTGGGACGCCTGGGACGTCGACGAGTTCTACCGCAACACCGTCACCGACCTGACCGGCGCCGACGAGGTCACCACCACCGGGGACGGCGTCCGGATCGTGCGGTCCTTCGGCGACTCCCGCGTCACCCAGGTGCTGTCGCTGGCGGCGGGGGAGCGGCGGCTGGAGGTGGACACCGAGGTCGACTGGCACGAGACGGAGAAGTTCCTCAAGCTTGCCTTCCCGCTCGACCTGCACGCCGAACGGTACGCGTCCGAGACGCAGTTCGGGCACTTCCACCGGCCCACGCACACCAACACGAGTTGGGAGGCGGCCAAGTTCGAGGCGTGCAATCACCGCTTCGTGCACCTGGAGGAGCCCGGCTGGGGCGTCGCGGTCGTCAACGACTCGACGTACGGCCACGACGTGACGCGCACCGTCCGCACCGACGGCGACCGCGGCACGACCACCACCGTGCGGGTCTCCCTGCTGCGCGCCCCGCGCTTCCCCGACCCCGAGACCGACCAGGGCGTGCACCGCTTCCGACACGCGCTGGTCGTGGGCGCCGGGATCGGCGACGCGGTGCGCGAGGGCTGGCGGATCAACCTGCCGGAGCGCAGGGTCACCGGCGCCGGGGAGGTCGCGCCGCTGGTGACGGTCGACCAGGACGCGGTCGTGATCACCGCCGTCAAACTGGCCGACGACGGCAGCGGCGACGTGGTCGTCCGCTTCCACGAGGCCCACGGCGGCCGCGCCCGTGCCACCCTCACCACCGGCTTCCCGGCCACCGGCGTACAGGTCACCGACCTGCTGGAGCGGCCACTGGCCGACACCGAGCCGCCCGCTCTCGACGGCGACCGGATCTCCGTACGGCTGCGTCCCTTCGAGTTGATGACCCTGCGGTTGCAGCGGGCCTGAGCTGCGGCGTGCGTGCCGTCTGCGCCAGGCGCGTGGGCGGCAGGTACTCCCGCACATACGTCCGTTCCCAGCACGCGCCCGTCTCCCGCAGCTCCCGCCACGTCGTGTGGCGGTAGCGGAAGAGACGGGCGCGGATGTACCGGGGCGGCGCGTCCGCCGGGAAGCGCGAAAGCGCCGAACCGTACAGAGGCGATAAGCCGCCCGGGCTTCGTCACGGTCGACGGGGCGGTGCCGTTTGCCTGCCATGCAGCAGTCGCCGGCGTGGACCTGCAGGGGCGGGCGCCGGGTGCCGGGTGCCGATGCCGAGTTCGACGATCCACTCCGGCGGCCGCGGCCGGTTGGTCCGGCCGCGCTCCTCTTCCGCCTGCCGCTGAAGGATCGCGGCGATCTTCGCGTCGATGCGCTGCACCCACATGACGTGCCACACCCGCAGCATCTGCAGGCGGTCCAGGTCGGGCGGCAAATCATCGAACACCCAACGGCTGCTGAGGGCTGGGGTCAGCGTTTGACGCGGCCGCGGACGGCCAGGACGGCGAGGCCGAGGAGAATGGGTTCGGCGATGCGGGAGGTCATCTCCGTGTAGGTGCCGGCGGTGGTGAGACTCTGGCCGGAGGAGCGGAAGACCACCGAGTTGATCACCACACGCAGAGCCTTCTCGAAGCGCTCGCTGGTGACGCGTTCGGACCACGGCCCCGTGGGATTGACCGGGTCGGGGGTGTCGGTGGTGAGCGTGACCTCCTGCCCGACGGCGGCCTGGCGGCCCGTGGTGGTCGGCTTCGGATCGGCTGCCGGCAGACCCCACAACAGCAGCGCCAGCAGGGTGGTGGTCATGGCACCCAGCAGCCAGGCCAGGGCTCGGGAGGCGCGCAGGCCGTAGCCGGAGACGGCCCAGTAGGCCGTCAGCAGCGCCCGTTCGGCCGGCGACCGGGTGGTGTCGTGGCGGCGCATCTCCATTTCGCCGTAGTAGAAGTCGGCCGCATCCGGCTCGTTCTTTCCGTCCTCCAGCGACTTGCGCGCTTGCCGGTACAGCGCTGCGAGTGCCGCCGGCCGCAGGACGGGAGTGTCCGCGGGTGGAGACGTCCAGCCTTGGGCCAGGGCAGCGGGAGCGCATTGCGCACGCCAGTGGTGTTCCTCGGCCAGCGTGCTTCGCCGGCCCCACCACCGGGGCAGCAACCGGTGCCAGTGGATACCGCCGGGGGTGTTGGCGAAAGTGCACCAACCGTCCACTCTCAGCTGGTCGAGATGGACGGCGCCGGCGAACCGGCAGTCTGTGAGATCGATGTCGTACAACGCCAGATGCGCTGCGTCCACCCCGTCGATGGATGTCAGACGTACGCCGGGGTCGTGACCGGACAGCAGTGTTTCCGGCAGCGGATCTCCTGGGCCGGATGAGAACGGTGTGGAACGGGCGGACACCGTCAGCGGGTACTCCAGCACCGCGTCTTTCAGATCCAGCTCCGCGTAGCGCAGATGCAGCGTGGCCGCCGATGCCCACCGGGTGCGGACACAGGTCACCGCAGGTGCGACTGCCTCTACGATCACCGGCACGGTGAACACCGCACCGTCCAACTGCAGTCTCCTCCCGCACGCCAACGGCCCCAACTGCGACTCGGCCTCGAAACGCGCCCCTTTGAACGAGGCGTCTCGGAACAACGCCCCCCGGAAAGAGGTCTCGCCGGCAAAGGCTGCCCAGCCGAAGTCGGCACCACCGTGGAAGTCCGAGTCATCGAACGAGGCGTCCCCGGTGAAGGTCGCCTCTTGGAAAAAGGCGCCTCCGGTGAAGGTCACTCCGAGGAATGAGACGTCCGAACCGAAGGTCACGCGTTCGAAGAAGACATCGCTGGTGAAAGTCACGCCGTCGAACGAGGTCGCGCCGGTGAAGGCCGCGCCTTCGAACGAGACGTCGCTGGGGAAGGTCATGTCGTCGAACCAGACGTCGCCGGTGAAGGTCGCGTGGTCGAACCGGACATCGCCCAAGAAGGGGAACCGGTTGTCCGGGGTGCACAAGGCCCGGAGCAACTGGCGAAGCAAGCCCGGGCTGAACGGAGTGCCGGTGTAGACGGCATCGGCACGAGAGGCCGGACCGGCCAGGTAGGCGTCGCGGTCGGCGTCAGCCAGGTGGGCGAGGCACGAGGTGTGGCCGGGAATGTGGATTCCGCGGCAGCCGACCGGATCCTCGGTTGTGGCGCCGTGGCCGCAGTACGGCCAGTCGGGTGGGGTCGGCGACGGTTCAGGGCTCGGACAGGTCATGCCTGAAGGACGAACGAGCACGGTCGGACAGTTGCCCGCTCCGCTTCCGGTGCTCAGGCGCCGGAACGGGGGCGGCCGTCACCGGCCGGTCCTGTCGTGGGCGTTGCCGTGCGGTGCCGGGCCCAACGGAAGCGGTCCGACCGGCGGCCACCGGCGAGAGCCTCGGCGTAGTGCCGGAGAACTTGCCTGCCCGGCCATCGCGGTCGTGGCAGTCCTCTGCCGAGGACGGTCCCGATCATCCCGATGACGGTAGGAGTGTGCTGTGGCCGGCACAGGAGCGGCCGAGCTACTGCTGGGCGTCATGGTCGTTCTGGCTGCTTCGGTGCAGTGGCTCACAGGCATGGGCTTCGCTCCCATCGCGGTCCCCGTGCTCGTTCTGATGCTCCCGCGCAGACTGCTCCCTCATCCGGCTACGGAGCCCAGCTGCTCAGCGGCCTGTCGTCCCGGCCCGAGGCTTGGCGGTGCTGGACGGCCTGGTCGCCGCCACCATGTTCACGATGGGCGGGGCTGCTGCCGGCGCCTGACCGCCCGGCGTTCCGCACCGCTTTGCGATCGTCGAGCTCCATCGCACCCGGGGCGCGCATCATCAAAGGGCGCGCATCATCAAAGGAGGGGAGACCATCGACGAGGAGTGGCGATGAGGTTGTCGTTCCTGGAACCCCTCTACGCGGAGCCGGGCCCGTTCGCCTCCGTGTACCTGGACACCTCCCGCAACGTCGAGCATCCCGACCGGGCGATCGCGCTGCGCTGGCGGCGTCTGCGCGAGAGTCTGTCCCGTCAGGGTTCGGACCGGGCGCTGCTGAACGCACTGGAGGAGGTGGTCGGCGCCGACACAGAGGTGCCGGGGGTGCACGGTCAGGCCATCTTCGCCGCCCACGGCACGCTCGTCCTGGACGGGGAGCTGCCCAGGCCGCCCGAGCACGACTCCGCGCGCTACAGCACCCTGCCGGATGCGATGCCCCTGGTCACCCAGCACCTTCCGGAGATCCCCTACATGGCCGTAGTCGTCCGCTACGGCGGCCTGCCGACCGCCGAGACCACCGGTTGGGTAACTCTGGAGGCGGAGACCGGCACCTGGCCCGCGTCCATCGTCACCCCGGGTGAGCGCATCCACTGCGGGGTCGTGGTGGCGACCTGGCACCGCACCTGCGTCCGGCTCGGTCACCTGCTGGACGAACGGGCGCGGCGCGCCCATGCCGACGCCGTCGTCGTGGGCGGGGACGAGTGGGCGTGCAACGTACTGATCCGCCGCCTGCCGCGCACCCTGCGGGACAAGGTCGTACGCGTGGGCGGCCGGACCCCCACCGACACAGGACGCGCCCTGTTGGAGCCGCAGCTCGACGGCGTCTTCCGCGGCCGCATGGCCGCGCACGACCGGGAACTCGTGGACACCTTCATCGGCCGACGTGCCCTGCACGGACCCATGACGGAGGGGCTGGCCGCCACCGTCGCCGCCCTCCAGCGCGGCCAGGCCGCGGCACTGCTGCTGAACCGACCGCCAGGGTCTTCGCTGCGGCTCTGGGCGGGCTCCCAGCCCACTCAGCTCGCCCTGACCGAGGCGGAGCTGATGTCCTTCGGCGTGCGGGCCCCGCGCGAGGAACGCGCCGACGAGGCCCTCGTCCGGACCCTCGTCGGCACTGGTGCCGAGCTGGTCGTCGTACCGGAGAGCGAGCTGAGGCTGTCCGAGGGCGTGGGCGCCCTGCTGCGGTACGCCGACGCGGGGACCCTGTCCTGACGCCGACGCGCTGCGCCTCCCGGATCACGGGTCGCCCCTTGCGACCGACCGCCCTGGATCGTGCCGTGCGCGGAACATGCCGACACTGGGCTAGAGCGGCAGCGCGGCGTGTGGCCAACCCGCTGCGGTACTCCCTGGAGCAGACGGGGCAGCGAGCACGATCACGCCGCGCGGCTCCTGGAACACACCACGAGCGGGGCCGCCGGCGCCCCCGCCACGGCCCCGCAGTCCGACGGCCCATGAAGGGACCCACGAGGACCTGGTCCGCGCGGTCCACGCCGTAGGCGTGACCGACGCCCGTCTCCTGGAGGCCGTACGGAGCGTCCTCCCCCCGGGCGGGGGCAGCCGTCCCTTCGTGCAGGTCGAGGTGCACCAGTGGGCCCGGGCAGCGTTGCCAACCCGATGCTCAAGCAGCCCAGCCAGGGCGGTGGCGAGGTCCGCGGCCTGCACGTCCGGCCGGCTGGTCTCAGGCGACCGGTGGCTGGAGACCGTGGACCGGCATGCCTTGGGGACGGACTACCAGGCTCAACACCGGCTGACAGCCGAGGACCCCCGCGCTCATGAGCGCGACCGAGCTCCGTGTCCGGCCGGCACCGCGGGCCCGGAGCAGTGCTGTGCCCGTCCTGCCGCACGGCAGTGCAGGGGCAATGAGTAGGGGCGGGAACATTGCCGCGGCCGGCTGTGTTGGGAGGAGCGTGGTTGTGAAGGGGACAGTGTCCCCGGGCCTCACCAATAGCCTGCAGGGACGATCGTTCGGCTGAAGCCCTGCAGAGCCTTTCGCCGCGAAGGCGACCGCCCTTCACGATCACGCACTCGGATCAGCTCCGCCCGGCATCGCCGGGCGGAGCTGATGCTGTCTCCCCGGCGCGTTACCGCGCTTGGTCTGGGTACGTTGCCCGGTCATGGACGACGACCAGCACAACATTGACCTCGACCGCCTCGACCTCGACGACATCGACTTCGCGCCGGTGGACACTACGAGCGCCTGGCGCTGCTGACGCTGGAGGAACATGACGCGCTGCGGCTGCCGGCGACGGTGGCGCCGGGATGGCGATCTTCTTCCGCGGCTGACCCAGGGGTGGTGATTCGCCCCGCCATCGGCGCCCCCACCGGACTTCGGTGGGGGCGTTTCGCCTGTGCGGCGTCGCGGGGCACCTTGCCGCCGGGCACTTCGGCGTACCGTGCTGATCGCCCTTGCCCGCAAGGAGAGGAGCGTGTCCCGCCGAGACTACGCACGCCGTGCCCCGGCGTACGGATCTTCGGGTGGGCCACGAGTCCGGGCAGGCGTGAGCCTCTCAGCTCATCGGCGCCGAGGCTGGTGGCGACGAACCAGCAGATGTCGGCGACGGGCCATGCGCCGGGGGACTCGCCCGGTCTGCTGTCGTCTCCGCAGTCCTCACTGGGGCTCGTCACCCGTGCCCGGGCCGACCCGGACGCGTGCGCGGGCTCGCTCACCTAAGATGATCTTCGCTCGTGCGGCCGGAGGCCGGGCGGACGGCGGCGGACGCCAGGGGGTGCCGCCGCACGGGGGTCGGGACATGTGCAGCTCTAGGGGGGCCGCTTGATGCCGGGAAGAGGACTTGTAGGGCCACTGGTGGCCCTGGCCGTAGTGCTGGGCGGGATCGGGGCGATCGTGGCCTGGTTCATGTCGGCCGAGGGCTATCTGCCGGGGGACGCCATGCTGCGGTCCTGGGAGGCCGCGGAGGACCGGAAGGTGGAGGTCGGGGCGGGCGACGACAACTGGGTCGTCGGCGACGTGGCCGTCCGCAGCCGCTACGACGCGGTGACCGGATTCGGGCTCACCGAGGGGCACGAGGGCAAGAAGCTCTGGGAGTACGTGCCGGCGGGCCGGAGCGAGATCTGCGGCACCGCGGAGCACGCGGGCAAGGGGGCCGTGCTCGTCCTCCAGCGAGGGGACGGCAGCGATGTCGCCGGGCGGTCTGGAACGGGATGCACGACGGTCCTGGCCCTGAACGCCGAGGACGGCCGGGAGCTGTGGAGGGAGGAGCAGAAGCCCCCGCGGGACGAGGACGGCAAGGAGGTCGACGTGAGCGCCCCGACTCTGGACGCGCGCGGTGACCTGGCCGTGGTGGCCCAGGACCGGCGCGGCACGGAATACGACGCGCAGGGCCGCCCGGTGAAGAAAGACGGCAAGCGTGGCGACGCCGTCCTGCGCGGCCTGGACCTGCGGACCGGCAAGCCCCGCTGGATAGCCGAGTTGCCCGACCGGTGCGGGCCGGAGAGCGTTTCCGTCGGCAAGAAGCGGGTGTTCGTTGTCCTTTCCTGTGGCGCCGGTGGACGTGACAGGCGTGAGGTCTCCGAGCTGACAGTGGCGAGGTTCGACCGTGCGACGGGTTCCCTGGAGTGGCACGTCCCGATCGACGCGAGGCGCCCCCTCGACCCGGCGACGAGAGTCTCCATCGAGTCGACCGACCCACTGGTGCTCGCGGTCGGAGAGTCCGACGAGAACGAGGAGGTCACGGGCCTGTTCGTCTCGTTCGACGAGAACGGGCGTCCGCGCCCCGCCATCGACTTCTCCCGCGGTGACGACGGCCTGATCGACGCGAACAGCCTGATGCAGACGGCGGTCGTCGGCGACCGGCTCTATGCGCTGGCCGGGTACTGGAGCAAGGGCAACCACCACACGGTCATCGCCTTTGACCTCAAGACCGGCGAGGAGGTCTGGGCGGAGGAGATGGGCGATCCGGCGGCGGCGATGACGGCGAGCGGCGACAAGGTCACGGTCCTGTGCGAGTGGTCCACCCAGTCCGAGGCGATCACCACGCTGATCGAGCTGGACGCCGGTGACGGCGACGAGACCGACGAGCGTCACTTCCGTGACCCGGTGCCGAGCCCGGTGAGCGCCATCTACGAGCACGACGGCCTGCTCGTCACCGCGGGCCGGGGTGGCGGCGCTCCGTTCATCGGCTACGAGCGGTGGTAACCGAAGGAGCCTAGGCCGTCCCGACCGTCTGGCCGGCCGCGCTCTTCCCGGAGGGCGCGGCCGCGGCAAGCGAAGCGGGAGCACCGCGAACCGGCCTGCGATGCCGGAGCCCGCGGAGCAGCCGGGCCAGCTCGTCGACCTGATGGCCGCCCTGCAGGAATCCGTGTCCAAGGCCAAGGCCGCCCGCGGCGAGGACACCGAAGCCGACATCCACGAGATGCCCGCCCCGAAGAAGACGGCGAAGAAGACACCCGCCAAGAAGACCGCGGCGAAGAAGACCACCACGAAGAAGACCACGCCCCGCAAGCCACGCCGCAGCGCCTAACCGTCGACGTAGCCGAGCTCCGTGTCCGGCCGGCACTGCGGACACGGCGCGATCCCGTCCGCGAGAGCCCGCCGCGCCTCGTCCCGCACGATGCCTTTGCTGCGTTTCCCGGCGTTCCAGCAGCCGCCGACGTGCACGTAGACGGGCGGGCTGTGCCCGTTGAGCCCATGTTCCAGGAGCCAGTCGGGCGCGGCCGGCCGGGCCGCGATGCCGCGCTGCCGCTCGGCTTCGCGGCGTTCTTCGTCGGCGATCCATCTCCGAGTGCGTTCCAGGTCGCGCAGCTGCACGCGCTCCAGGAAGCGGAGCAGTACGAGACGCGTCGGACCAGGATCGTTCACACGTTCGATTCTATGATTCCCTGACCACGCGGTCGTCCCGGGGTGGGTTGTCCTGTGACATCGAATCTTGAGCGCGCGCCAACGGAGTTTGAGTGACGCGGCTTGGGCGGCACCGCATCCAGCCGTCGGCGAGCCACGCAAGGGTGACCTCCTCCTCGCCGCGCCGCTTCTCTCACTCCTCGACGCCTCGGTCGGTGAAGTACACGGCGTGGGCGACGTACCAGCTACCGCCGTTTTGTGACGGCAGTGACCAGGAACTTCAGTATCTGGCGCGTGCCCGTCCAAGAGCCACGGTCACCGGCCAACCCCTCCCGCCAAGGTGCCCGATCACTAAGCTTCCCGGTCCTGTGCTGCGTCGGCGTCTGTGTGACCCTGCGCACTGTGTGACACAGGACAGTGGGTGTCCCTGTGACGTTCAGCGATGGCTGGCCATTCGTAGCGGTAGCTGGGCCTTGCGCTCCAGGGCTGGCGAGCCCGAGCACCTGCTGCGGGGGCCCGCGATCAGGAT
>NZ_BMWA01000054.1 GCF_014650995.1 Streptomyces viridiviolaceus | reverse complement strand
TCAGCAAGGTCCCCACCCATAACCACACCAACGACCGACCTGGTCAGCAGTCACGGCAAGCACCGTTGCAGTACTAGGGCCGGCTGGTCGCTCATCGGGGCCTGCACGGGTGGCGTAACTGACCTGGGCCACCACGGTATCGCCGGGCGGGTGCGCCGTGGACCGCTCGCAAGGATCCGGCCCCGCGGGCGGCGTCTACGGCCCAGGTCTATCCCGAGGTCGTCGAGCAAGCTCACGCCGACTTTGCCGCCCTCCAGGCCAAAAGAGTTCCTTACCCCGGCCCGGCCGAAGTGCTCCAGCCTGCGAGCGAGAAGCGTTGAGCAGGCCGTGCCGGCTACGGCTTGTACACGTACGGGGTCGTGGTACTCAGAGCGGCGAAGCCGAGCCGTTGCAGGATCGGGCGGCTCTGATCGGAGGCGTCCACCTGCAAGTAGCGGTAGCCGTGCTCGGCGGCGGTCTTGGCGCGGTGCGCAACCAGCGCCCGGTAGATCCCCCGGCCGCGCCAGGCGGGTACGGTGCCGCCGCCCCAGAGGCTGGCGAACTCGGTGCCCGGGTGTAATTCCAACCGCGCCCCGCAGACCGGCATGTCGCCGGCCATCGCGACGACCATGCTGACCGTCCCCGGGCCATTGGCCAGCATGTCGAGCAGGCGCGGCCGCAGCCAGTCCGCAGTCGTCTCGAATGCCCTCTCGTGCGCAGACAGCATCAGTTCTACGTCCGCCGGGGTGGTCACCGGGTGCAGCCGGACACCCTCGGGCAGTCCGCCGCCATCGGGCAGGTCGGCGATCCGGGCGATCATCAGGGCCTCGTCGGGCTCAGCCTCGAACCCGGCCGCCAGCAGCAGCTCGCCGAGATTCTCCGGCTGGTCGTGCGAGTAGTGCTTCCACTCGAACTCGCGGCCCAGCGCGGTGAAGTACCGCACCTGCTCGGCGATCGCCGACCGCGCTGTGGCCTGATCCAGGCCGGACCAGACGACCGCGCTCCAGCCGCCCTCGACGCCGACCTGCCGCACCACCTTGCCGACCCGCTCGATCCGGGCGCCGGGCGCGTCCGCGAGGGTATCCCGCCGCATCTGACGGTCGAAGAGGGCGAGTACTTCAGGAGTGTCCATCCGCGCATTCCAGCACAGGCGATAGGGCTCACCAAGCGGATATCCGCCCACCTGGAAGGGGAGCCGCCGCCGAAACCGCCGCCGCTATGGACATCGCCACCACGGTCGAGTCCGGCCGCTGCGCTGCCTTGGTGTCCGGCCTCGCCACCGAACTCGAACCTCACCGCGCTGCCCGTCCGGTCGGCGCGGTCCTCGGCGGCCTCAACAGTGACCGCCGCTGACCACCCGGACGGCGTTTCATGGTGGTCGCTCGTGAAACACCTGCCCGCCCGACGGTCCACCTGCGGCGATCGAGTCCACCGCACGGCGGCGCACCTCGCGGCTGCTGCGCACCGGCGTGCTGGTGCCGCGGTGCGAGATCGCGTACTACGGTCCAGCTACCCAGTATTCGTCACCTACCGGATGAACGTCCCTTCGGCCGCGTTGGCGAGAGTGGGCTCCGCGCTGTCCGGGGTGCCGGCGGTGCGGATGTGCGCCTCGATCTCCTCGGCGCACAACCTGGTGGTCAACGGCTGGGTGCGGTCGGTGCCGGACAGCCGGCGGCTGGAGGAGTACCTGGTCGGGGTTCCCTGAGATCACATTGGTCGACCGGTCGCTCACGCTGGCGAACTTCAAACGGATGGGCTGGATTCTGGACGACGAGGGCCGGGCGGTGCGCCCCATCCCCATCGGCCTGTGGCGTGCCCCAGCCTAGCGTGACAGCCGCGCCCTACCGTGGGATGTGCTGCCAGTCGAGGAAGCCTTCTTCACGGTGGACTCCACCGTCACCCATGATCCCGGTGATCACCGTAAAGCAGCCGTGGCCGGTGGGAGCAGCATTCCGCCGTGCGCGAGGTGACCTGCAGGCCGTTTTGGGTGGGGAACCACACCCGCAGCCTCCCAGTATGGGCAGTGTGATCCGGTCGACCAGGCCCTCGACACGCAGCTTGGCCGCCGGCGGAAGGCCCGCTCGATACGCACCTTGGGGTTGAGGATGAGGTGCGTCTGCTCGGTGGTCGCCATCCGGCACTGGGTCAGTACAGCCGGCGCCATTCACTCACCGCCGCCGCTTCGACGTCCGCCATCGCCCGCCACCGGCCCCTGTCACATCCCGTGCGGTGGCGAGGGGCGCGCTGCCCGGCTGCTCCCGCCCCGGGGGAGTCCAGGCCGAAGATGTGAGGGAGCGAGTGCCAGTCTCGCTGCGCGGCGCCGGATGGGGCACGACGATCCGCAGCGCGCGATTGTCCGTGCGGGCTCGGGCGAGGGCCGGCCGTCACAACCATCCGTTGCGCTGGGCCTGCAGGGCCAGCTGGAAGCGGTTCGCGGCGCCCAGCCGGGCCATCAGGACCTGCAGGCGGCGGAACAGCGTGCGGCGGCTGATTCCCAGCTCGCGGGCGATGACGTCATCGTTCGTGCCGCCGGCCAGAAGCCACAGCAGACGGCGGTCGGCGGGAGGCAGACCGCCTGGGCGGGTCGTGCCGCCGTGGAAGGGCAGAGCGTGCGGCCACGACTGCTCGAACAGCGCGATGAGGGCGGAGAGCAGACCGCACGGCTGTACGACCAGCATGGTGTTGTGCACGTCGACCTCTTTGATCGACAGTGAGACCAGAGCGAACGCCTCGTCGATGATCAGGAGTTTGACAGGGACGGACGGCAGCACTCTGGCCTGCTCACCGGCGTTGATGCACGGTTCGATGACTTGTTCGAGGTAGTCCGGGCGTTCCAGCGACTCGCGGGAATACACGACGCGTTGCGTGACCCCGCGGGCCAGCGTGGCCAGTGCGTCGTCGGTGGCACTGGCCACAGGGAAGTAGGGGGGTGACTCGAACTGCCGGATCTGGTGGCGGGCGCTGGCCCAGGCGTGGCGCATCCTGGGGCCGATGGCGTCGCCGGTGACGATCTCGACGAGGTGGTCGTTGTGGGGCGCGAGCCGCTGGCGCCGGAACGACTCGAAGGCGCCCGCGACCGTGATGCGGGACTTCTCGACCTCGGCCGCACGGCGCCGGGCGAGGACCTCGAGGCCGGCCGCCGGAGCCATCGGCGCCACCACGTCCTCGTCCCTCTCAGCGGCACCGGCCAGGCCGGCGTCGACGAGCTCGTCGTACGCCGTGGCCAGGCCCGGGCTGTCCAGACCGGCCGCGGCGGCGATCTCGCTCAGCGGCGCGGGAGCCAGCTCCAGCAGGGTGAGGTAGACCCGGGCCGCCGCCTGACCGATGCCCAGGAGCCGCAGTGCATCGCCGAGATTCGCGTTCGTCATGAGCCGCATTATCAACGGCCGTGGCTGGCCAGGCGTGGCGGATCTGTGCCAGTGGCACCACTGGGCACCATACGTGGGCACCGCGGGATAACGTCGCCGAGCCGTCGGCACGTGGCGGCGCTCGACTCCCAGGAAGGCGGACGCAGTGGCGAAAGGCCGCAAGAACGGTTTGTACTCAGGGATCTCCGAGGAACTGTCCGCGTTCATGCGGACGGGGTGGGCGGACACCGAGAGGCGCGAGCTGACGCTCGGGGAGCAGGCCCCGTACGCGGCCGCGCGCCGGGCCGCGCTGTCCGCGCGCTTCCCGGGTGAACGGCTCGTGATTCCTTCGGGGAACCTCAAGGTCCGTTCGAACGACGACACCTACCCGTTCCGGCCGTACTCGGGCTACGTGCACATGACCGGCGACCAGGCCCGGGACGGTGCCCTCGTCCTCGAACCCCGTGCGGACGGCGGCCACGACGCCTACTGCTACCAACTCCCTCGGGACAGCAGGGACAACAACGAGTTCTGGACCGGTGCCACAGCAGAGTTGTGGATGGGACGGCGCCGCTCCCTCGCCGAGGCGGAACGCGTGCTCGGCCTGCCGTGCCGGGACGTCCGCACGGCGGCCCGCGAGCTGGCAGCCGTCTCCGGCACACCGACCCGCATCGTCCGCGGTGTAGACCCGTCTCTGGAGGCCGCCGTCGTCACCGAGGCGGAGCACGACGCGGAGCTGGAAGAGGCCCTCAGCGATCTGCGCGTCGTGAAGGACGAGTGGGAGATCAAGGAGATCCGCTCAGCCGTGGACTCCACGGTGCGCGGGTTCACGGACGTCGTCAGTGAACTGTCGCGGGCGATCGCGTCGTCCGAGCGGTGGATCGAGGGCACCTTCTTCCGTCGCGCCCGTCTTGAGGGCAACGCCGTCGGCTACGGCACGATCTGCGCCGCGGGCGAGCACGCCACGATCATGCACTGGACCGACAACGACGGACCGGTGCGCCCCGGGGAGCTGCTCCTGCTCGACGCGGGCGTGGAGTCGCGCACCCTGTACACCGCCGACGTCACGCGCACTCTGCCGATCGGCGGCACCTTCACCCCCGTCCAGCGCAGGGTCTACGACGCGGTGTACGAGGCCCAGGAGGCGGGCATGGCGGCCGTCAAGCCGGGCGCCGCGTATCGGGATTTTCATGAGGCGGCCCAGCGTTCCCTGGCGGCGCGGCTGGTCGAGTGGGGTTTCATCGAAGGGCCTGCCGACCGCGCGTACGGGCTGGGCCTCCAACGCCGTTTCACGATGGCCGGTACCGGTCACATGCTCGGCCTGGACGTCCACGACTGCGCGCAGGCCCGGACCGAGGAGTACGTCGACGGCGTACTGGAGCCGGGCATGGTGCTTACCGTCGAGCCCGGCCTGTACTTCCAGCCGGACGACCTGACCGTGCCTCAGGAGTGGCGCGGCATCGGCGTACGCATCGAGGACGACTTGCTTGTCACCGCCGAGGGTCACGAGAATCTGTCGGCGAGCCTCCCGCGGTCTGCGGACGAGGTCGAGGCGTGGATGGCGCGGTTCGCGGGCTGAGCACATCGAGAACCGGCCCAAGGCAGGGTCGCCGTCCGGCGAGCCTGTCTCTCGGCCTTGCGGATCCACGTCCGCACCGTCTCGGCGGAACCGATGCCCAGCTTCACGGCGACCGCCTTCGTCGCGGCCCACCCAGTTGGGTAATTGGGACGGACCTCCGCGACCATGCGCACCGCACGCTCACGAAGCTCGGCAGGGTAGGGGGACGGACGGGCCATGACTCGATCCTCTCAGGTAATCGAGCCTCCATCAGATCCGGAGCGCCTCAACCCGACACACCAACTAACCACTCACGGATCGTCAAACCACGCCCCAGCGTTACGACCACCGCATCAACCGCGCCCTCGGTGCAGAGCGCGGCGGATGTGAGTGCGGGCCGCGCGGCCCTCGGGTACAGGGAGCAGGGGATGAACGTGGAGAGCCCCGCTGACGATGTGCACGGAGCTCTCCACGCCCGCGGCGGTCGCTCGCTGGTGCAGGGTGAGGGCGTCGGGGTGAAGGATGTCGCGGGTGCCGGTGTGAATATCGAGGCTGGGGAGTCCGTACAGCGGCCCGTTGACGGGGCTCAGCCGTGGGATACTGAGGTCGTCGCCGTCGGCCCACGCGCGGCCGGCTTCGAGCAGCCCTGTCCGCGTCAGCCAGGGGTCGTGGTCCTCGAGGGCAGGGATCGCCGGGGTGTGACAGAGTCAGGTCGAGCCAGGGCGAGATCAGCACGAGCCGCCCCGGCATGGGCAGCTTCGCCTCGGGAAGCGTCTGAGCCAGCGCAAGGGCGAGTCCACCCCCGGCGGAGTCGCCCGCGAACGTGACGACAGCCGGTTCGAAGGCGGTGAGCAGCCGACGGTACACGGCCTGACCGAAGTCGAACGCCTCGCGGTACGTGTGGTGCGGTGCGAGCCCGTACAGGGGTACTTCGAGGTGGTGGCCGTCGTCGGCCAGTTCGCCGACGAACGCCCAGTGCTGGCTGACGATCTCACTGATGTACGCGCCGCCATGCCAGTACAGCACCGCCCTTCCGGTTGCCGCCTCCGGGCGCGGAGCGACCGTGTAGGTGGTGAAGGCGCCGACTCTGCGTTCTTCGACTCTGTGCCGACGGCCCAGTGACGCCGGGGGCGTGTGGTCCGCCTTCGGCGCACGGATGCGGCGGCGGGCACGTTCGGCGGTAGCCATCCGCGGTTTGCGGAGCGTCCGCAACATCAGGGCCAGACTCCGTGTCTGCCAGCTCGTCATGTGGGTGACTCCTCTGATCGCATGTCCGGTTGTCGAGCGCCGACGCGCCGGGCCCGGCCGCTGAGGGTGCGTGATCACACGGCCGCGGTCGCGTGCACCCCGGAGGCCGGGCCTTGGCCATCGCGCTGAGCGCCTACCGCAGCCAGTGCGCGGCGGCCGCCAGCAGAGCCTGGACGCCGGCCTGGATGGTCGGGTCGGGCACCGGCGCGTAGTGGGGCGAGTGGTTGGTGGGGATGGTGGGGGGCAGGCCGCTCTCCTCCAGGTCGTCGAGCCTGATGCCCTCGTAGAGGGCGGGGTCGGCTCCACCGAAGTGCCACATGACGGAAGGGACGCCGAGGGCGGTACCGAAGACACCGAAGTCCTCGCTGCCGGTCAGGGGCTGGGCCAGGGTGACCACCCCGTCCGCGCCGAGGACAGTGCCGAGGGCTGCGCTGACGGCGGCGGTGGCTTGCTGGTCGTTGTACGTGACGGGGAACGAGTGCAGGGGCGTGATCTCCGGCTCCTTCGGGGCGTCGGACGCGACCGCCTCGGCCCGGATGATGCGCTCGACCGCGGCAAGGACCCGGTCACGCACCGCCGGTGTGGTGCTACGGATGTTGATCAGCAGGTCGGCGGTTTCGGGGATGATGTTCTCCTTCGTACCGCTGTGGATCGAGCCGACCGTGACCACGGCGGTCTGCGTCCCGCCGACCTCGCGGGAGACCACTGTCTGCAGGCGCAGCACGATCGCGGCGGCCAGCACGACCGGATCCACGGTCTGTTCCGGGGCGGAGCCATGCCCGCCGCGCCCGTACAGGCGCACCCGCAGACTGTCCGAGGCGGACATCAGCGGTCCTGGCCGGGTGACGGCGTAGCCCACGGGGATCGGCATCACGTGCTGGGCGAGGCAGACATCTGCGCGCGGGAAGCGGTCCAGGAAGCCGTCCTCGATCATCTTCCCCGCCCCGCCGACTTCCTCGGCGGGCTGGAAGACCGCGACGACGGTGCCGCGCCAGTGTTCCGGGCGGGCGGCGAGCTGCGCGGTGGCGCCGAGCAGGCAGGTGACGTGCATGTCGTGGCCGCAGGCGTGCATGACCGGGACCTCGTTGCCGTCACGGTCGATGCCCTTCGCGGTGGAGGCGTACGGCAGGCCGGTCTTCTCCTCGACGGGCAGGGCGTCCATGTCGGCGCGCAGCAGGACGACCGGGCCGTCGCCGTTGGCGAGGACGCCTACGACGCCGGTACCGCCGACGTGCTCGGTCACCTCCCAGCCCTGCTCGCGCAGGCGGGTGGCGACGACGGCGGCGGTGCGGACCTCCTGGAAGGACAGTTCGGGGTGCCCGCGCCCGCATCGCCGGCGGAACGGACGTACAGAGCGGGCTTGTGGGCTTCGGGCGCGCAGCCGAGCTGCTGAGCCGGGAGCGGGTGGCGAGCAAGCAGACCGTGGCCGCCGTGCGGGAGCCGCTCACCCGGGCCGCCACCGCCGCCGCCCCGCTCATGCGCTGCTCCGACCCGGACGTCGTCACCGCCGCCGAGCAGCTGCTGAACGCCCTGTCGGACGTGGAGGAAACCGCGCGCCTGGAGGCCGCACTGCAGGCGTTCGGCCGGGCCGTCAACGCGGCCACCGCGCCGCGACTGTCCTGGTGGACACGGCGGCGCGGTGGCCGGGCTGGCTGATCTCTACCCGTAGTGCGGGCCCGCAGTCAGCTACGGGCCCGCGACGCGGTCAGTGTCGCGTCTCCCACCACAGGGATGCCCCACTGAGCGGCCTGCGGTTCGATCTCGTCCAATAGCCACCCTGGCTTCGTTGATCTCTAGCAGGTTCTGGCACAGATCTTGGGGAACCGTCGCGGAGCGTTACCTCGGTGTTCGATTGCGAGGGACTGGCTCGTGCGAGACGGCGTACGCCTTGGCGTCTGACAGCCGCAGGTGACGCTCCCTCAGGTATAGCACGTTCGCTGCTCTGGCCGGCTGTGGACGGCGATGGTGCTGGTCATGCAGACCGACGCACCGTTCTGGAAGTCGCTGGTGTTCGACGGGATCGACGATGTGGAGGTCGAGGCGGTTGCGGCCGCGTTCGGCACGGTCGAGGTGGTGGCGAGAGGCCGCACGGCCGGGGCGACGTGTCCGGGCTGCGGCCGATTCTCGGGCCAAGTCCATGACCGTTACCAGCGCAGGCTGAGGGACCTTCCTCTGGCTGACCAGGGCTTTGTGATCCGGCTGACGGTCCGACGCTTCATCTGCGGGTCGGAGGACTGCCCGCGCCGGACGTTCGCCGAGCCGTTCGCCCGGCTGGCCGCCCCGCACGCACGGTTCACCACGCGGCTCAACCACGCTCTGGAGCGGGTGGGGCTCGCCCTGGCCGGGCGGGCCGGCGCTCGGCTGGCGGCCCAGCTGGGCTTCGGGGCGGGACGGATGACCTTGTTACGCAGGGTCATGGCATTGCCCGATCCGCGGTTCAGCACGCCGCGGGTGCTGGGCGTGGACGACTTCGCGATCCGTCGCGGCCAGACCTACTCCACCATCTTGACCAGCGTCCAAGATCGTCGCGTGGTCGATGTGCTTCCGACCCGTGAAGCCGGCCCGCTGGCCGCCTGGCTGGTCCACCATCCCGGCGTGGAGATCATCTGCCGGGACCGGGCCGGCGCCTACGCCGAAGGCGCCCGGCGCGGTGCCCCCGGCGCTCTGCAGGTCGCGGACCGGTTCCATCTGTGGCAGGGCCTCGGCCGGGCCGTGGAGACCTGCGTCGCCGCCCACCGCGACTGCCTGCGCAACCCGACGCCCAGCGGCCTGCTGCCGCAGGACACCCGACCGGCTTCCGATCGGCCGCAGAACGACGAGGCGCCCGTGGGCCGGCGGGCTGAGCGCAAGAAGGCCGCACACGCCCTGGTCCACGAGATGCTCGCCCAGGGCCACTCACGCCGGGCGATCGCCCGGCACCTGGGCTGGGGCCTGAACACCGTCCTCCGGTACGCGAACGCCGCACGCTGGCAGGACACCATCCGTGAGAACCGGCCCCGAAGCAGCAGGCTGGACCCCTACAAGCCCTACCTGGAACGCCGATTCGCCGAGGGATGCACCAGCGTCACCCGGCTCCACGGCGAGCTGGTCGCCGAGCAGGCTCCCGTCACCTATGGCATGGTCCGCGCGCACATCGCGACCTTGCGCGGGGCTCCCTCCGCAGCACCGCCGCGGCCGCCGACGGTACGACAACAGCTCTACGGACGAGCCGGCTTCTACCTTCTTCGGAAGATGATCCTGCTGCAGTAGCCCGGAAGCAGGCTCTTGCCGATGGGGCTTCGGCGGGCTAGAACTTCGTGTGATCACTTTTGTGTGTGCCGCCTGCGCCCGCCCTCTGACCAGGGTTGTGCAGCTGTCCGAAACCCTGGTCAGGCCAGAGTTCGACGGGCGAATCGGACCCGACAGGTATCGCCGAGCCCCGGCCACGATGCATGCGGGGCTCTATGCCCTGGAGCCCGAGCCTTGGGGAGCCCCGTTCCTACCGACCGACGAACCCGTCGCAGTGTTTCCCGGCGGGCCTTGTGTCGGCGATCCGGACGGAGAGGGGTTCCTGACTTCCGCAGGTCCCCGAAACACGATCGTCCTCCATCCCGACGACGCACCTAACTTGCTGCCCGACCTTGAGGGAGACCACACGGGCTGCTGCGGCTGGCATGGACAGAGCGGCCCGAACCGGCTGTGCCCATGTGGCGCTGCGGTAGGAACAGAGATCAGCGAGTGTCACACCGCGTACGAACTCCACCTCGACCCAGCACAGGTCCACGCCCTGGACGCCAGCACCGTCAAAGTTCAGTGAAGCAGAACAGTAGGTGTGGAGCCCATCATCGAACGCCACGATGACTCTCCGCGACGGCTCCCCAAGATCTGTGCCAGAACCGAGAAATGACGTCGTTCCCACCTCTGTGGCACCGACAATCAAGGGCCGGCCTGAGAACATCCCGGGATGATGATCACTAGCTGACTTTGCTGGGTGGTTTGCTCGCGGTACACGTGTTGAAGGGTCAGGAGTCGGGCCGGTGTCGCTGTTGGCGCTGTTGGAGGCCAGGCGCGAGCGACGTCGGCGACGGGGATGGGTCGGTGATCGGATTAGTGCGCTGGACCTGGCGCTGAACGCGGTGTCGTGGACAACGCTTTGTCATGCCCGTTGCCCCTGAAGATCCGGTTCAGGTGATGGTCCAGCACCGCTGCAGCGGACTCCGCGCTGCGCTGGCCGACGAGGATGCTCGTGCCGAGTCCTGCGGCCATGGCGAGCAGGCTGATCGCTTCCAGTCGCGCGTCCATGCCGGGCCGTGTGAGATGCGCTTCCTGTGCCTTCTGGAGCAGCCCAGTCACGGCGTCCTCGGCGGCGACGGGCTTGTCGATGAAGGATTGAGCTGCGAGTGCCTGGTCGGTCACGGACAGAACGGCGTACGAGGTGTAGACGAGATGGAAGGTGCGGCCTTCTTCGTCGGTCGGCAGCGATGCCTTCAGTACAGCCTCGACCATCACGCGCGGCTCCGGATCGTCCCCGGCGGCCCGAACCCGGGCGGCGGCTCGTTCGCCGAACCGCTCGGCCAGGTGCTGCAGTCCGTAGTGGAGCAGCTTCTCCTTGCTCTGAAAGTAGTACTGCACCAGCCGCAGTGACACGCCTGCCTCAGCCGCCACGTCGCGCATCCCCACAGCGTGCAGGCCGCATCGCCCAGCCACCCGGACGAGCGCCTCGGCGATCTGAGTGCGCCGTTCTTCGTGGTCTACGCGCTTCGGCATCGGCCGCGTCTCCGCTCATCGGTTCCATCGCTCCGGGCCTCACCGCCCACCATCATGGTACAGCCGTACCATCAACGTGATACCGTCGTACCACAAAGATGGATGCTCTCGGAGGTGGCCCGTGCCCCAGACCACGACCCGCGCTCGGACCGATGTCGGCCGCTACGTAAGCGATGAATTGCGCGACCGCTACTTCGCAGCCTGCGACGCGGTCTACGCCCTGGGTGCGCCCGCCGACGCGGAGTTGGATGTGGAGACCACCTTCGGCACCACGCACGTCTACCGGTACAGCCCCGCAGATCCCGCCGCCGAGGCCCGCATACCCGTCGTCCTGCTGCATGGCGCGGGCAGTTGCTCCGCCATGTGGTATCCGAACACGGCCGCGCTCAGCGCCGACCGCCCCGTTTATGCCATTGACACCCCGGGGGACCCTGGGCGCAGCGTGCAGCGCGAGCCCATCCACCAGCCCGAGCGTGCCGCACAGTGGCTGGACGAGACGCTGACAGGGCTCGGCCTCGACCGCGTGCACCTCATCGGCTCCTCGTACGGCGGCTGGCTCGCCCTCAATCAGGCGCACCGTAGGCCCGGCCCCCTCACCTCGGTCACGCTGCTCGACCCCGGCGGGCTGGAGAAGGTGGGCCTGCGCTTCTTCGCCTGGCTCTTCGCCGGCCTCTTCGCAACCTTCACGCCCAAGACGCTACGCCGCCGCCTGGCCGCCTGGCTGGAGCAGCCGGTCCTCATCGTGCCAGAGCTGCGCACAATGATCAGATCGGGCGTCCGCGCCTACCGCATCCGCCGCCCTGCTCCACTCCCCCTGTCCGAGGACGAACTGCGCACCATCCGCACCCCCCTCTATCTGGTGCTCGGCAAGCGCAGCCTCCTCGTGCACCCACAGCGGCAGGTGGAGCGCATCCCCCGCCTGGTCCCTGGATCACGCGCCGAAATCATCTCCGGCACCGGCCACGGACCCCAGATCGACCATGCGGCGCAGATCAACAGTCGGATGCTGAGTTTCATGGAAGCCCTCGGCTGACGGCCGTCGAAGCCGAGGGGGCAAGGGCGCGGGCCTGATTCCCGACACCCGGCGTGAGCGCCAAGTTCCCGGGCCTATGGTCGCCGCTTGTCAAGTCCCATGGTGCCGTCAACTCGGGTTCTGGTCCAACTTCTGTGGCGAGGTGACAGTGAGTGTTGTCAGCCGCATGTGATTGGCTGCGCGGAGAGTTCTGCAGCCATCACCTTCGGGGGATCGTCCATGTCGCAGTACCCGTCGCTGACCCGCGCACTGGCGGAGGCGCTTGTGGACCTCGCCTGGTTCGTCGAGAGCGCGGACGATGATCACATGGATCAGGACGATGCGGTGAAGGCACTGGAGGGTGTCGCCGCGGTGGTGGATCGCCTGTCGGACTCCCAGCGTGAAGAGTTCCAGCAGGTGATCGAGGCAATGACGGAGGCCGAGACCGATCCCGGCCGCCGTGAATTCCTGGAAGCGTTCCCGGACGGCTTCGGTCTCGTGGAGTAGCTGCCAATCGGCTCAGGTTCAGGACGCGAGGAGAACTCGCTTCCTCAGGAGCGCAAAGCCGGCGCGTCCATACATCTGTCGCTTCAGCATCTTGATCCGGTTGACGTGGCCCTCGACGACGCCCGAACTCCAAGGCAGGACCAACCCGGCGGTGACCGCGGCAAGGTCTCGTTCCAGGCCGTTGGCGAAGGCGTGGAGACTCGGCAGGTCGTCGGCGCGGACCGCTTCGATCCACTGCGGGAGCCGGTCGCCTTGGAGTTCGGTGAGCATCCTCCCGAACGCGCGGACGTGGCGGGTGAGCGCGTCCAGTTCAGGACAGTGCGCGAAACCCGTTCTCATGGGCATAACCACGCGGGGATGGACGGACCCTGCTTGGGCGTGAACTCGAACCTGCCGCGCGTCTGCTCCCCGCACCCGCGGGGATGGTCCAGTGTGCCGTTACGCTCGCCTGGACCAGTGGGTGCCCGCGCCCCCCTCGGCGCGCGGCACCGGTCGGCCATCCAGGAAACGCCGAGGGAGGACTGGCGGCGCCGCTACCCGCTGTTCCCGCGGCTGCTGTTCATCCTGGACGGCACCAGCCCCGCCGGCATCGAAACCCGCATCCACGCCCTGGGCGCGGCCGCACGCGACATCGCGCTGGCCGGCTTCCTACGCGAGGTCCCCGTCCTCGCGGCACCACTGACCGACCTGCTCCGACACGGCCCAGCCGCACCCGTCTGGCGACCCGTCCATAAGGTCGGCTGGATGCACTCCCGACACCCGTAACCAACCGGCCCCGAGCCTGTGCGGCGCCCCGACCATGGGCCCGACCACTGCAGGTCAGAGGCCCTGCGCCGGGTAGCCGACACCCGTCACCGTGGCCCGGCCTGAGCGACGCCGACGACGAGGGCGACCAGGACCCCGGCGCCGGTCAGGACCACCGTCAACGGCCGGGCGAGCGCCGGGCGTCGGTGGGCGAGGTAGCCCAGAGCCCCGAGGAAAAGCAGGCCGACAAGGACCAGGAGCAGCACGACGAGCAGAGCGAGCGTGGACACGAGCGGTTCCCCCAGGGGCCGGGCACGCGGCGGATCCGCGTGCAGTGGATGGCGGAGCACGGACGCTCCTCAGCCCTTGCGTCTCGGGAGGCGTCCCGGACAGGGCGACACCAGGGTCCTTGTTGCAAGGGTTAGGCGCGCAACCCCGGCCTGACCAGCGCTTGACGGCAGCTGGCTCTCGGGCACCGGCCTGGCTTTCGCAACGTGACGGCGTTTCTCCGCCTGGGGCTGTGAGGTTCGCCCGAACCCTGATGAGGCAGGATGCACACGCCAGATCAGCACCAAAGAGAGCGAGGCCGGCGATGACCGAACCAGGCGCGGTGGACCTGATCCACTTGGAGGACGCGGATGGCGACCGCTGCATCGTCCGCGTGACCGGCCGCTACAAGCACGATGCGCTGACGACTACTGACCTTTGCGGCGTGGTGTCGTTGGGGGGTGACGATGTGTGATCGTCGCGGTATGCCTGTTGTGTGAGATATCCGCAGAGATAGCCGACGCGTCGGAGCTGCGCGCGCCGCAGGTCCAGTTCATGGATGCTGCGTATGGCGACATGTGGCCCGGCCAGCGACGGGCGGATGGGGACCTCAGCTCACCTCGGTGAGGCAATCTTGCTGTGGCTGGTGTGATCAGGGCGTCGGAGCTGTTCTGGATAGGACGTGTCCACGTCAGTTCGACACGCTGATCACCGCGTTGCAGCGCGAAGGAGCGGACCCCGGTCCGCAAGGGCAGACCCTGGATGAACGCAAGGAGCGGCCCCCGCATCCGGACCGAGTCCGGCTGGTGGGGGCCGCTTTGTGTTCTCAGTTGGTCAGCGACGTCTTCCTCTTGGAGCTGCGCCTGGAGGCTGAGCTGCGCCGCCCCGACAAGGCGTAGGCCGTGCGCGAGCTGCTTCGTCTGGTCCTCATCCGGCTGGGGTTCCAATACAGAGGAAGGCCCGGACTCCCTGGAATGGTCGTGGGGAGCCCGGGCCTGGCTGTACATGTCGTAGTTGTCAGGCCGCCCAGGTCGCAAGTGCGTCGTGGTCGGGGTTGGGGAAGTCGGCGGCGGTCGCCGGGGCGGCGGGGTGACGCAGAGCGGTGATCGGGACGGCGCCGAGTTCGGTGGGCGGTGCCCAGACCATGCGCCAGGTGTCGTCATGCGGGTGCCGCAGGAAGACACCGTGGGCATGGACGGCGCGTGGGATGCGGTGGATGAGCACCGACGGGTCGTCGCCGGGGGCGAGAGGGAAGCTGCGCCAGCCGTGGGCGCGGTCCATGTACGCAGCGGCCGCCTCGATGATGTCGGACCACCGGTGGTGGCCGAGGATGATGAATTCCCTATTGAATGCGCGTGTTGAAGCGGCTTTTGAGTCGCTGTTGACCGCGGCGTCGGCCCCCATGGACGGTCCTGCGATGAACATGGACGACCTGTTCATGCAGGTTGCGCGGGCGGCAAACGGGATCCAGGACATCGAGACCGCACTGACACCCACGGGCGAGCGGGCGTGAGCGGGCGAGGCCGCAGAGCGGTCCTTCCTCCCGACGGTGCAACTTTCCCGGATCCTGCCGTTCTCGACGGGCTGTTGGCGGAGCACCGCAATCATGAGGGGCGCGTCGCCTCCTACGACTTTTCCGCTCTGTCGGTAGCTGAGCCAGTCCGGAGGAGCGGCGCGACTTTCGTCTGCTGTATGGCGATCCATGGTTCATGGTGCAAGGTCTCCTCGGGCACGCCTCCCGGGAGACCACGATCCGGCACTACTCGCGCCGGTTCGCCATCTGCGGCCCCGAAGGTCGGGGAGAGCGGGCGCTCGACCTGCTGACCTGGCAGGAGCGCGTCGCGTTGTTCGTTGAGGGGCCGGAGGGGCCGGAGCCGTTGTGGCTGTGGTTGAGCGAGCGGGGGCTGCCCTTCTGCCCGCACTCGTGGAACGGCGTCTTCCGTACCGCGAATCGGCGTTGCCGGGTTACCTGCACGCGGCCGGCCGGGTGCAAGGCCCTGGACTTCATAGCGCGCACGGGAGACGCTCCGCGGGCTGTTGACCCGCGGGGATGCCGCTACATTCCGGCGAAGTGACGCCGGGCTCTGACCGGATTGCGACGGTACAGACCTGGGGGCGGCTGTTCCTTTCCAGGTCCGAAGCGGTGACAGGGTGGGCTGGTGACGTCATCGAAGCTCCGCCGGGGCGGGCACGTCTTGCAGCGTGGTTGCCGGGACGCGGAGGCGGCACTGGAGGTAAGGATCGGGGCGAGGGGCGCTCCAACGCGGGAGGCTAACGACGATCATTCAGTGCCGATAGCCCAAGGTCGGTCCCACGGCCAGCCAGGGGCGGTGTCGCGCCGAGCGGACCATGATCGTTCCCACCGATAGCCGCTGTACCAGTGTTCCCCGCCGCCGGACTAGCGATCAGCGTCGGCAGGTTGCGCTGAGACAGCCCCTGGATGAACACGCTGACTTGCCAAGGAAGATGAACCCGGCCGTGGAGACGGTCATCGGTGGGGTCGTCAATGCCGGAGACGTACAGGCCCCGGTAGGCGACGAACCCGTGCTCCGCGGCGTCCTCGCCGGGCGTCCAGATCTGCGTCATGCACCGCCTCAGGGCGCTCGCACCCGAAACCGTCCGCGCCACGCCGGGGCCGCCGGGCCGCTGGGGACCTCCCAACTCGAGGGCGGCTGTTTCGTGGGCGGAGTCCGAAGAGTGGGAGGCGGAGCAACGTCGATGGTGGCGTCGAACCAGACCGCGGCAGCGTTGAGCGGAAGTACGCCTGTCGGCCTCCATGTGGCCCCACATGCACACCTACTCGCGGCAGGGGATCTGCTTCAAGGTGCTTGGTGCACGCGGCGAACCGGTCGTTGCCCAGGGAGCGGATGTCGCGAAAGAGCTGCCAGGGTCGCGACCGTCCTCGACGACCGTCAAGGGCACGCCGATGAAGTCGGTCCGGCCCTGCTGGTTCAGAAGCCCGTCGTTTCGAACCTGTTCGAATCGTCGCACGAAAGGTCGCGGTGGCGGGTCTGATCGACGCAGGCTGTGACCCGCAGTCATGCGACCGACGGAACCAGGAGGAACGTATATGCGAGGGACGCGAGGCGTTTCCAGGGCACTGAACTCACGCACGAAGAAGGTCACGCAAGCGGTGTGCGCCATGGGCGTGCTGACCGCGGCCCTGCTCACCGTGAGCACCACGCCGGCCGCGGCGAGCGGGACCTACAGTGGCCTCGCCTACGTGTACGGGGCAGGCGCCTGGCAGGGCGACTGGAGCAACGAGGGCGTCGTGGACGTCGACACGAACAGAACCTCCAACGCCACCTGCCTGTGGCAGAAGGTGCTGTGGGCGGACGGCTACCTCTCGTCCACCGCGGACATCGACGGCGACTTCGGGACCCAGACCAAGACCGCGACCGCGAACTGGCAGTCGCGCTATGGGCTGGGCGCCGACGGAAGCGCCGGCAAGAACACGTGGACCAAGGCCGGCACGTGGCTCTACTACGTCTCGGGAAGCGAGCAGTCCGGTCAGACCCTCACCTTGGGTTACAACGGTGCGGTCCGGGACTTCACCATGACCCGCGACGCCAACGGGAACTACCAGTTCTGGGACGGCGACGGCGTCAAGCGAACCGCCGGGTACAACTACCGGACCTGCAGCTGACACCTGCCGTCCGACATGCAACGAGGGCCCGTTTCCCCTGTGGGGAGGCGGGCCCTCGCCCCTGAGGGACGGCTCTCCTTTCACAGTGGTCGGTGTCTCCTGAGTGATGTGTGAGTTCCGATGACGGATGTCGGGGCGGGGCGCCCCCGGCGCCTGCGCGCCGGGGGCGCTACTCGCCGTGGTCATCAGGCCTTCGACTCCGTGGCGAGTTGGCGGTCCGCTCAACGTTCCAGGTCGCCTCCGGGAAGAGGCGGCGGACCTGGGCCTCGTCTAGGGCCACTACGGGACAGAGCCACTAGGACTTGTCCGGGCGATCACGTGCGAAGCCAGATGACGAGGGCTGCCGCAGTGACGGTGCCGAGGTAGGCGTACCCGCGCTTGTCGTAACGGGTCGCGACCGCACGGGAGTTCTTCAGCTTGTTGATGGCCCTCTCGACGGTGTTGCGTTTCTTGTACTGGTCCTCGTTGAAGCCTGGTGGCCGACCGCCGCGTGATCCCTTGCGCAGGCGGGCGGCCTGGCTGTCAGTCTTCTCCGGAATCGTGTGCCGGATGCCGCGTCTGCGCAGAAAGTCGCGGCATGGGCCGTTGCTGTATGCCCTATCGGCGGCCAGGCTGTCGGGTTTCTTGTGGGGCCTGCCTCGGCCGATCCGCGGGACTCGGATCTTCTCCAGTACGGCTATGAACTGGGTGCAGTCCGCCCTCTGCCCTGGGGTGACGATCAGGGACAACCGGCGGCAGCAGCCGTCCGCGCTCAGGTGGATCTTGCTGGTGAACCCGCCCCGCGAGCGGCCCAGGCCCTCACCTCCAGCACCACCTCCACCAGCCGGGCGACGAGGCTCTGCCACGGCGTCTCGTCCTGGTGTTCCCTTGGCCCATCCCCCTTTGAGGAGAGGGCTGGTGGCGGATTGGTGCGAGCGCCGGCCGCGTGCTGGTGGGCGCGCACGATGGTGGAGTCGACCGAGATGTCCCAGTCGACCTCACCGGTCGCGTCCGCTTCAGCCTGGACCTGCCGAAGCAGGCGATCCCAGGTCCCGTCGGCGGACCACAGCCGGTGGCGTTCGTAGACCGTCTTCCATGGTCCGAACCGCTCGGGAAGGTCGCGCCACTGCACGCCGGTCCGCACCCGGTGCAGTATCCCGTCGATCACCTGCCGATGGTCCCGCCACCGGCCACAACGCCTGTTGCTGACCGGCAGGAACGGCCTCAACTATTCCCACTCGGCGTCTGTCAGATCACCCCGCCCCATGCGCGAACCAACGAGCGAGTAGGGCGATAGTCACATGATCGGGCAGGCAAGTCCTAGTTGAGCATGTGGGCGGCCTGGACCTGATGGAGGTGGATGAGGACGTCGTGGGTCTGGGTGAGGCGGATCTGGGGGGCGTCGGCGATGCCGGGGTAGGTGGCGCCGATGTTCTTGATGGTGTGGGGTTCGGCGAGCCAGGCGCGGGCCGCGGTGGGGGCGGTGCGCAGGTCTACGACGTAGTCGCGGTGGCGGACCTTGTCGAGGGTGTGTTCGGCGGTGCCGGGTGCGGCGGGTGCGGCGGTGAAGCGCTGCGGGGCGCCGTCGTGGTTGAAGGCGTTGAACGTGCCCTGGTTGAAGGTGAGGCCCACGCTCAGGTAGCCGGTGCCCAGTTGCTCGCGCAGGAACTCGCCCTGGACGCGGGGGTGGCTGGCGGGGGCGTAGGTCTTGAGGGCCGTGTGGCTGTTGTGGGCGGAGATCATGATCTTGCTGCCGGTGCGCTGCTGCCACCAGGCGATGTTGTCCGCCATGACGCGGTCGCGGTAGAGCATGGCGCCGGGGATGTTCCGGGGGTCGTCCCAGTCGAAGGCGTAGAGGGTGGTCATCTGGTGAATCGCGCTGGCGTGCTGCACGGCCCAGGCATGGGCGTCGGGGTCGGCACCGGGGTGCTGCTTGAGCAGGCCCACCGCACGACCGGCCCGCTCGGCGATCGCCTTGCGCTCGGCGAGCGGCTTCGCGAAGTAGTCGTTGACGTAGGTCTCGGCGCTGATGGTGGGCCGCAGTCCTTGGTACAGCTCGGTGATCTGCGCGGCGAGTTCGGGGCTGGACGCGGCCGCGAACGTGTTCACCTTGTCGTACAGCTGCGGGCCGGCGAAGCCGTTGTCGTCGCCGACGAAGCGGACGGGGTCACCGGGGTGCTGGATGTTGTAGGAGCGCGCCCACTGGAGCAGGTCGCGGTACTCGGCGTTGTTCCACCAGCGGTAGGTGCCCTGGAACTCCTCGTCCATGATCTGCTTCAGGTCACCCTCGCCCCGGGTGAGGTAGGCGTCGATCCGCAGTCCGCTGCTCCAGGCGGCTTCGAGGGCGAAGGTGCGGAAGCCCTTCTCCTCGACCAGGTACCGCAGCATCCGGTGCTTGAGGGTGACGAACTCGTGCGAGCTGTGGGTGGCCTCGCCCACGCCCACCACGGTGGAGTCGCCGACCATCGTGCCGAACGGGCGCAGGTCGGCGACGTTGCCGCGGGGTTCGGTGGTGCGCAGCGGGTGCGCCACCCGGTCGAGGGCGGCCTCGGGAGAGCGGAACGCGACGGCGTCGGGGGAGGCCGACGCCACGGACGCGGCGGGCGGAGCGGCGGCGGAGGCGGCGGCCGGAGCGACAGCCAGGGTGGCACCGAGCGGGACAAGCAGAGCGGCGAGCAGGAACTTGCTTGTGATCATGGCCCCAACCCTCGCCGCCCGGGAGCTCCTCGCACCATCCGCTGCACCCCCCGATCGGCCCGGGGGTTTGCCTCACCCGCCGACGGGCGGGGTGGTAGGACCCCGCTCCTGGTCGTGAACGGGCGTCAAGCAGGTCGCCCGGCTGGAGTCGAGCGGCTATCGGCGACTGGTGGTGGGCCCCCGTCGGCCGCCGTATCCGGCTGGCTTCTCTCTGAAGTCACCCGGAGCTCCGCAATCGCCTGTCTCTGAGAGGTACCGCGGTTTGGGGAACGGCGGCAGAGTCGGCCCTGGCGCACAGCCCGGAGGCCGGGTGTTACTGCGCTCGCGCTGCGGCGCTGGCCTCACGGCGGCCTTCCCCGGGATCGAGCAGGCGGCTCGGGACCAGTGCCAGCGGGAACGGGGCTGGACTGCGAGCCGGTGGTGGGAGAAGAGGGATGGGCGGTGTTCGAGCGGCTCCGGGACCGCGCGGCCGTACGCGGCGCAGAAGGGCCCTTGGTGCAGCGGCGCAAGGGCGGCCCGGCCGGTAGGCCTTCATCCGCCGGTGGTTCGTCGAGACGCCGATGCAGCGTGCCTGGTCGGTCGTCAGCTTTTTGCTGCGGTGGCCGCCTCATGGACCGGCTGGGCCGTCCTCGGCCGCCATGGTCGGGCGGTGGGCGTGGCCGGTGTTCGGGCCGGGCGCGTTCAAGAGGACCGGGTTCTCAGCTGTCGCCGCCGGCGCACTGGGCCCGGCTGCCGACCTGCTGCTTCTCCTTCTTTGCCCTGCACGAGCCTGCGGCAGGCGGCTCTTTGCGGGTCGTGCAGCGGTCGGCAGCCGCTTCGCCACCACGTTCGCGGCGAAGCGGACGCCGACCGCGACCGTCGGCAGCCGTGGACGGTCCGGCTTCGCGTACCCGTCCTCGCCAAGCGCCGGACCTCCCACCTGCGGTTTCCCGCCGGGGAGTGGGGGGATAACCCCACCTCCGTTCCGCCGGTGGCCTGCATGGTCCGCGCGGCCCGTGCTTCCTAGGTTTGAGGACGTTGACAACGAGCGCCGCAGAACTGAAGGAAGACCCCTCCATGGCACGCCACCGAGACCACAGGACCGACGGGCCCGGAACGGCCCCGTACACCGCGGCCCCGTTCACCGCGCACCCGTACGGCTCGGCCCCGCACCTCGGGGCCCCGTCCGCGGAGCCCGCGATCGAACTGCGGGGTGTGCGCCGGATTTACGGAAGCGGCGCGGCGACGGTGCACGCGCTGCGCGGGATCGACCTGGCGCTCGCCCGCGGCAGCTTCACCGCCGTCATGGGCCCCTCCGGCTCCGGCAAGTCCACCTTCCTGCAGTGCGCGGCGGGCCTGGACCGCCCGGACGAGGGACAGGTCCGGCTCGGCGGCGAGGACATCACCACACTGAGCGAGGACCGGCTCACCAAGCTGCGCCGCTCCCGCATCGGCTTCGTCTTCCAGTCCTTCAACCTGCTGCCCTCGCTGAGCGTCGAGCAGAACGTGCTGCTCCCGCAGCGCCTCGCCGGGAAGCGCCAGGACCGGGCCAGGGCGCGGGAACTGCTCACGCGGGTGGGCCTGGGCGAGCACGCGTCGCGTCGCCCGGGACAGCTGTCCGGCGGCCAGCAGCAGCGGGTGGCGATCGCCCGCGCGCTGATCACTCACCCGGACGTGGTGTTCGCCGACGAGCCGACCGGCGCGCTGGACACCACCACCGCGCACGAGGTATTGGGCCTGCTGCGGCAGGCCGTGGACTCGCTCGGCGCGACCGTGGTCATGGTGACCCACGACCCGGTGGCCGCCTCCTTCGCCGACCGGGTGCTGTTCCTGGCCGGCGGCGCGATCGCGGACGACCTGCCGTACCCGACCCCGCAGACCGTCGCGGACCGGATGATCGCGCTGACCGCCCACCCGGTGGGAGCGGCGGCATGACGAACGGACTCGCCCGCGCCTCGGTGCGCTTCCGGCCCGGGTCCTTCGTGGGAACCCTGGTCGCCCTGCTGCTGGGCGCCGCCGTGGTGGTGGCCTGCGGCACGCTGCTGCAGACCGGCCTGACCGCGAGCCTGAAGCCCGAACGGTACGCCGCCGCCCCCGTGGTGGTCACAGCCGACCAGGCGGTCAAGATTGAGCGCAAGACCGGTGGGGAGACCGAAACCCAGGAGCAGGCCACCCCGGAACGGGCCCGCACGGACGCCGCGCTGGTCGGCCGGCTGACCGCCCTGCCCGCGGTCGCGGCGGCCCGCCCCGACACGGCCTTCCCGCTGCCCGCCGGGGAGAGGACACCGGCCATGACCGGCCGGGGCTTCGCCGCACTCGGGATCGCCGGACCCGGCGACAAGCTGGTCGAGGGCCGCGCACCCGGCGCGAACGAGATAGTGCTGGACACCGACACGGCGCGTGCTGCCCATCTCGCACCCGGCGCGAGCCTCGCGCTCACCGCGCCCGGCGGCACCGCGCACTACCGGATCTCCGGTCTGGCCGCCGCCCAGCAGAGCGGCCCCACCGCCTGGTTCGCCGACACCACCGCCGACCGCCTCTCCGGCCACCCCGGCCGCATCGACACCATCGCGGTGCAACCCCGCGAAGGCGTTCCCACCACCGAACTGGCGGCCCAGGTCCGCCGGGCCCTCGGCGGCGACGCCAGGACCTTCACCGGGGACGACCGGGGCACCGTCGAACACCCCGCCCTCAGCAGTGCCCGCAGCATGCTGACGGCCCTCGGCGGCACCTTCGGCGGCTACGCCACCATGACCGCCGTGTTCGTGGTGATGAGCACCATCGCCCTCGCCACGGGCCAGCGCGCCCGCGAATTCGCGCTGCTGCGCGCCATCGGCGCCACCCCACGCCAGATCCGCCGCACCATCGCCACCGAGGCGATGCTGGTAGCGCCCCTCGCCGCCGCGCTCGGCATCCTGCCCGGACTGGCCCTCGCCCGCTGGTGGTTCGGCCAGCTGGCCGACCGCGGCGCCGTACCCGCAGACGTCCGTCTCGACATCGGCCCCCTGCCGATGCTCGCCGCCGTGCTCCTGTGCACCCTCGCCACGCTGACCGCCGGCTTCCTGGCCGCCCGCCGCCCCTCCCGGATGCGGGCCGCCCAGGCACTCGGCGACGCCGCCGTCGAAGCACCCCGCCCCGGCAAGGTGCGCACCGTCCTCGGCGTGCTCTTCGCCGCCGGCGGCTGCACGGCCGCCGTCGTTGCCAACGCCCTGGACGGGGAGAAAGCCGCCCAGACCGCACTCGGCGTGGTTATGTGCTTCATGGTGACCGTCGCCCTGCTCGGTCCCCGGCTCGCCGCAGCAGCCGCCGCGCTGCTCGGCGCCCCGCTGCGGGCCGGCGGCGCGCCCGGCTCGCTCGCCGCCGACAACGCCCGCGCCAACGCCCGCAGACTGGCCTCCGCGATCACCCCCATCGTTTTGGTCACCGCCTTCTGCGGCACCCTGCTGATCCTCCAGAGCACCGTGCGCCACACCACCGGCGAGAACGTCAAGGCCGGCGTCACCGCCGACCACGTGATCGCCACCACCGGCCCCGGCCTGCCCGCCGGAACCGCGGAGACGGCCGCCCGGGTGCCCGGTGTGGACACCGCCATCGGCCTGCTGCGCACCGGCGTGGTCTACGAGAGCGGCGACATGCTGAGCTCCGCCCCCGCCCTCGGCGTGGGCGGCGACCCGGCCCGGCTGCCGAAGGTGCTCGACCTCGACGTGCGCACAGGTGCCCTCGCCGACCTCGGCCGCGCCCCTGACACGATCGCGCTGAGCACAACCCTGTCCGGCGCACTCGGCGCGAAGGTCGGCGACCGGGTGCCGCTGTGGCTCGGCGACGGCACCGCGGTCCGGCCCACGGTGGTCGCGGTGTACGAGCGAGGGCTCGGCGTCGGCCAGGCGCTGCTGCCCCGGGCCGCGGTCGCATCGCACGTCACCGCCGCCTACGACAGCCAGGTGCTGGTCGCCGCCGCGCCGGGCGCCGACCGCGCGGCCCTGGCCGCCGGCCTGGGCGCGCTGCCCGGGACAGCCGTGACCGACCGGGCCGGGTTCGTCGCCCAGGCGGACAAGGACCTGGAACTCAGCGGCTGGGCCAACACCGTGATGGCGGCCGTGCTCGGCGGGTTCGCCGCCGTCAGCGCCGCCAACACCCTGGTCATGACGGTGATCGACCGGCGCCGCGAGGTTGCGCTGCTGCGGCTGGCCGGCACCACCCGGCGCCAGCTGCGCCACATGATGCGCTGGGAGGCGCTGCTGGTGGCCGTGACCGGGCTCGCGGTCGGCGCGTCGATCGCCGGGCTCACGCTGGTACCCGTCGCCCGGGGCGTGACCGGCTCCGCCCCCCACGTGCCGCCGATGCTCGCCCTGCCACTGGCCGTCGGCACCGTGCTGCTCTGCCTCGGCTCGACGGGCCTGCCGGTGCGCGCACTGCTGCGGACCCGGCCGGCAACGCTGGGAACGGCACGCCAGTAGCAGAGTGCGGACGTCGGAGGGGCCTACCCGGGGGACACCCCG
>NZ_BMWA01000053.1 GCF_014650995.1 Streptomyces viridiviolaceus | reverse complement strand
TCCGGCTGCTGGAGTCCTGGGGCATACGCCCCGACTTCGTCGCCGGACACTCCATCGGCGAACTCGCCGCCGCCCACGCGGCAGGAGTCCTTTCCCTCGAAGACGCCGCCACCCTCGTCACGGCACGAGGCCGGCTCATGCAGGCCCTGCCCGAAGGCGGCACCATGATCGCCCTCCAGGCCACCGAAGAGGAGATCCTGCCCCTGCTGACCGACCAGGTCAGCATCGCCGCCCTCAACGGACCCATGTCCGTGGTGATCTCCGGTGACGAGACCGAGGCGCAGGCCATCGCGGACCGGTTCCCGGACCGCAAGACCAAACGTCTGCGGACCTCCCACGCCTTCCACTCACCACTGATGGAACCCATGCTGAAGGAGTTCGCGCAGATCGCGCGGACACTCAGCCACCAGACACCCCGCATCCCGGTCATCTCCAACGTCACCGGCGAACCCGTCACCCCGGACGCCGACTACTGGGTCAACCACGCCCGCAATGCCGTCCGCTTCACCGACGCCGTCGAACGCCTGCAGACCGAAGGCGTCACCACATTCGTCGAGCTCGGCCCCGACGCCGTCCTCACCGCCATGGCCCAGGACACCCTCACCGGCGACGGCCACACCTTCGCAGCAACCCTGCGCCGCGACCGCGACGAAACCCGCGAAACACTCACCGCACTCGCCCACCTCCACGCGCGCGGCACCACCGTCGACTGGAACGCCTTCTACACCGACACCGGCGCCCACCCCACCCCCCTCCCCACCTACGCCTTCCAACACCAGCCCTACTGGACCGACACCCCCAGCACGGCCATGGACGCCACGCACCTCGGCCAGACCGACGCCGAACACCCGCTGCTCGGTGCCGTCGTGGGCCTGGCAGGCGGAGACGAGTTGGTGCTGACCGGCCGTGTTTCCCTCCGTACGCACCCCTGGGTCGCGGACCACGACGTCCTGGACGTACAGGTCCTCCCTGCCGCCGCTTTCGTCGATCTGCTGCTCCGAGCGGCGCGCGAGGTCGGTTCCCATGTGCTCGAAAGGCTCACCCTGACGAGCCCGCTCGTCCTGCCCGAGACGGGCGGTACGGCGCTGCAGATCGTCGTGGGGGCGTCGGGAGAGGACGGCCGCCGGACCGTCGAGTGCCACTCCCGGGCCGAAGGGGCGCCGACGGACGCACCGTGGGTCCACCACGCCACCGGTCTCGTGGTGCCGCATGGCAGCGGACCGGACGTCGACCTCGCCGAGTGGCCCCCGCCGGGTGCTCAGCCGCTGCACGTGGCTGACGGCTACGAGCGGCTGCTGGAATGCGGCTACGCCTACGGCCCCGTCTTCCAGGGCCTCAAGGCCGCCTGGCGACGCGGCGACGAGATCTTCGCCGAGATCGATCTGCCGGAGGACGCCCACGCAGACGCCGGCCGCTTCGGCATCCACCCCGCGCTCCTCGACGCGGCCGCTCATGTGCGGTGGCTCGGCGAGGCAGGCGCCGGGGCACCGCTCGTGCCGATGGACTGGAACGGCGTGTCGTTGCACGCAGCCGGTGCCACTTCGCTGCGGGTGCGGATTGCCGCGACCGGTCCCGACACCTTCGGCATGACGGTCGCGGATGGCTCCGGCCGGCCCGTGCTGTCCGTCGAGTCCCTGGTCGCCCGCCCCGTCTCCGCGGCCGAACTGCACTCTGCGGCGGGCTCCGCGTCTCATGACGCGCTGTTCACGCTGGAGTGGCAGCCGCTGCCGCTTCCGGTGGCCGCCGCGCCGACCACGGAAGGCGTTGTTCCGCTGAGCGAGGTGGGTGACCCGGCTGCCGATGTGCCGGAGTACGTCCTGCTCGACGTGGAGCCGGCCGCCACCGGAGACGTCGCCGCCGATGTCCGTACGGTGCTGACCGCCACCCTGGACGCGGTCCGTTCGTGGTCGGCCGATGCGAGGTACGGCGGTTCACGACTCGTGGTCGCCACCCGGAACAGCGTGGCCGTCGGCGGATCGGACGCCGGCCTCGACCTCACCCTGGCTCCTGTGTGGGGGCTCGTCCGCGCTGCCCAGGGCGAGCATCCGGACCGGTTCGTGCTGGTCGACCTCGACGGTACGGAGGCGTCGGACCGCGCGCTGACCGCCGCCCTCGCCACCGGGGAGCCCGAACTCGCCCTTCGTGACGGCGAACTCCGCGTCCCGCGCCTGGCGCGTGTGAGAAGGGAGCCCCGTGCGGGGACGACCGGGTCCTGGAGCATGTCCGCCGGCACCGTGCTGGTCACGGGCGGCACGCAGGGCGCCGGTGCACTCGTGGCCCGGCATCTCGTCGCCGAGCACGGCGCACGCCGACTGCTGCTGACGGCGGACGTGGCCGTGGAACCGGCGGCGGGCGACGATGCCGGCGTCGTAGCGGAGTTGAGGGCGCTCGGGGCCGATGTCCGCGTGGAGGTGTGCGACGCCGCCGACCGCGAGGCCATGGGGCGCGTTGTGGCCTCCGTCTCCACGGATCACCCGTTGTGCGCCGTCGTGCACACGGGAGGGGCGGAGACCGGTACCGCGCTGATCGACGGGATGACGCCGCAGCACCTGGACGCGGTGCTGCGCGCCCAGGCGGATGCGGCGTGGGTTCTGCACGAGGTGACGCGCGAGCTGCATCTGGGCAGGTTCTTGCTGGTCTCCTCGTCGGCGGGAGTGCTGCACGGGATGGGGCAGGGCGGCCGTGCGGCCGCGGCCACGTTCCTGGACGCTCTCGCACGGCACCGTACGGCGCATGGTCTGCCTTCGGTGGCCCTGGGCTTCGGACCGTGGCGTACGGAGGTCACCGAGCCGGCCGACGGGTCGGACGGGACGGCCGAGGGGGCGGGGCCGGGCGGGCGGGACCGCAGCGGACTGCCCGTGCTGAGTGCCCAAGAGGGCCTGCGGCTCTTCGACACGGCCCTCGGCCTGTCGGAACCGTCTGTCGTTCCGGTCCGCCTGGACATCGCGGCGCTGCGCGCCGAGCCGGACGACGTTCCGCCCGTACTGAGCGGTGTCGTACGTCTGCCCGCCCGGCCGCGCACCGGACGGGGCGGCCCGCAGGCGGGGGCGGGGATCCGCCGGCTTCTCGCGGGCCTTACGGAAGCGGAACGCGACCAACGGCTCCTCGAACTGGTGGTCACGGAGGTCGCGGCCGTGCTGGAACACGATTCGGCGGCGGACGTCGAGCCGGACCGGCCGTTCCAGGCGCTCGGGTTCGACTCGCTCGCGGCGATCGAGCTGCGCAGGCGGCTGAGCAGGGCGACCGGCCTCCAGTTGCCGGCCACGCTGGTCTTCGACCATCCGACGGCTCAGGCGGTCGCCGGACACCTGAGCTCCGTCATCGAGCCCGAGGAGTCGGACGTCACCGGGCCGGTACTGGCCGAGGTCGACCGTCTGGAGGCCGCGCTGCTGGCGCTCTCCTCCGGCGTGGGAGCGGCCGACGGCGAGGGCGGCGGCGATGCCGTCACCAGGATCACGACACGGCTGGAGGCGCTCATGCGCCGCTGGAGCGACCTCCACGGTGGTGCCGCCGCCACGCAGGGCGAAGCGGAACCGGAGACGTACGAGGCGGCGAGTGACGACGAGTTGTTCCGGGTCCTCGACAGCGAACTGGGTCTGTCCTGACGGGCGACGCGGGTCCGGACCCTTCGCCGGGGCCCGGACCGGGCCCCGTCTCCTCCACGCACGAAACTCCCACCACGCCGCGAGTGGCGCGAGGACGGTTGAACTTCACATGAGCAACGACGACAAGCTGCGTGACTATCTCAAGCGCGCCACCGCCGACCTTCAACTGGCGAAGCGCCGGCTGCGTGAGGCGGAGGCAGCTCCGCGCGAGCCGATCGCGATCATCGGGATGAGCTGCCGGTTCCCCGGCGGCGTCGACTCTCCCGAAGCCCTGTGGGACCTGGTGGCCTCGGGCGGTGACGGCATCTCGTACTTCCCCGAGAACCGTGGCTGGGACATCGACGGCATCTTCGATCCGGAACCCGCGAAGCCCGGCAGGACGTACTCCCGGGAAGGCGGTTTCGTCCATACCGCAGGTGACTTCGACGCGGACCTCTTCAGGATGAGCCCCGGCGAGGCACGCGAGACCGACCCGCAGCAGCGACTGGTCCTGGAGACGTCCTGGGAGGCCGTCGAGCGGGCCGGCATCGACCCCCTGTCGCTCAAGGGCAGCCGGACCGGCGTCTACACCGGGCTGGTCTACCACGACTACGCCATCGGCGGTGACGGCGGCGTCGGCGTGCTGGGCAGCGTGGCCTCGGGACGCGTCGCCTACACGCTGGGCCTCGAGGGCCCGGCGGTGACCGTGGACACGGCGTGCTCGTCGTCGCTGGTCGCCCTGCACCAGGCCATGCAGGCCCTGCGCCGAGGCGAATGCACCCTCGCCCTCGCCGGCGGTGTCACGATCATGGCCACGCCGAACTCCTTCATCGGGTTCAGTCAGCAGCGGGGGCTGGCCATGGACGGCCGCTGCAAGTCGTTCGCCGCCGCCGCCGACGGCACCGGCTGGGGCGAGGGCGTGGGCATGCTCCTCGTCGAGCGTCTGTCGGACGCGCGCCGCAACGGCCATCCGGTCCTCGCGGTGGTCCGGGGCAGCGCGATCAACCAGGACGGCGCGAGCAACGGCCTCACCGCGCCCAACGGTCCTGCCCAGCAGCGCGTCATCGAGCAGGCGCTCGCCGACGCGCAGATCACCGCCGACCAGGTCGACGCCGTCGAGGCACACGGCACCGGTACCACCCTCGGCGATCCGATCGAGGCGCAGGCTCTGATCGCGTCCTACGGGCAGGGCCGTCCGGCCGGGCTGCCGCTGTACCTGGGCTCGATCAAGTCGAACATCGGCCACGCCCAGGCCGCCGCGGGCGTGGGGGGCGTCATCAAGATGGTCCAGGCCATGCGCCACGGCGTGCTGCCCCGGACCCTCCACGTGGACGAGCCCTCTCCGAAGATCGACTGGACCGCGGGCGCCGTCGAACTGCTCACCGAGGCACGGGAATGGCCCGACACGGACCACCCTCGCCGGGCCGCCGTCTCGTCGTTCGGGCTCAGCGGCACCAACGCGCACGTCATCCTGGAACAGGCCCCCGAAACGGCGCCCGAAGCGGAGCCGGGCTCACGACCTCTCCGGTCGTTGCCTCTGGTGCCGTGGGTGCTCTCCGGCACGAGCCCCCAGGCGCTCCGGGCGCAGGCGGAGAAGCTCGCGTCGTTCGTCGCGACGCGGGACGAGGAGACCTCACCGCTGGACATGGCGTACTCCCTGGCGACCACGCGTGCGGCGCTGGACCACCGGGCCGTGGTCCTCACCGCCGACGTCGAGTCCGCGGTGGCGGCCCTGCGGAAGCTGGCGCAGGACAACGTGGTCGGCAGCACGACGGTCGTGGGCTCGGCGGCCCGCGGTGGGAAGTCGGCGTTCTTGTTCACGGGTCAGGGTTCACAGCGCCTCGGCATGGGACGCGACCTCCACGCCGCCTTCCCCGCCTTCGCCACCGCCTTCGACACCGTCACCGACGCACTGGACCAGCACCTGACCGTCCCGCTGCGCACCGTCATCTGGGACAGCGACGACAGCGCGCTGCTGGACCGCACCGAATACACCCAGCCCGCGCTGTTCGCCATCGAGGTCGCCCTGTTCCGACTGCTGGAGTCCTGGGGCATACGCCCCGACTACGTCGCCGGACACTCCATCGGCGAACTCGCCGCCGCCCACACCGCAGGAGTGCTCTCTCTCGAAGACGCCGCCGCCCTCGTCACGGCACGCGGCCGGCTCATGCAGGCCCTGCCCGAAGGCGGCACCATGATCGCCGTCCAGGCCACCGAAGAGGAGATCCTGCCCTTGCTGACCGACCAGGTCAGCATCGCCGCCCTCAACGGACCCATGTCCGTGGTGATCTCGGGCGACGAGACCGAGGCACAGGCCATCGCGGACAGGTTCCCGGACCGCAAGACCAAACGTCTGCGGACCTCCCACGCCTTCCACTCACCACTGATGGAACCCATGCTGAAGGAGTTCGCGCAGATCGCGCGGACACTCAGCCACCAGGCACCCCGCATCCCGGTCATCTCCAACGTCACCGGTGAACCCGTCACCCCGGACGCCGACTACTGGGTCAACCACGCCCGCCAGGCCGTCCGCTTCACCGACGCCGTCGAACGCCTGCAGACCGAAGGCGTCACCACATTCGTCGAGCTCGGCCCCGACGCCGTCCTCACCGCCATGGCCCAGGACACCCTCACCACCGACGGCCACACCTTCGCAGCAACCCTGCGCCGCGACCGCGACGAAACCCGCGAAACACTCACCGCACTCGCCCACCTCCACGCGCGCGGCACCACCGTCGACTGGAACGCCTTCTACACCGACACCGGCGCCCACCCCACCCCCCTCCCCACCTACGCCTTCCAACACCAGCGCTACTGGGCCGAAGGGTCCACGCGGTCGGGCGACGTGACGTCGGCCGGTCTGGAGCCGGTCGCCCATCCCCTCCTCAGCGCGGCCGTGCGCCCGGCGGACTCGGACGGTGTGCTCGTGACCGGCCGGCTCTCGGTGGGGGCGCAGCCCTGGCTCGCGGACCACGTCGTGGGTGAGTCGATCCTGTTCCCGGGGACGGGCTTCCTCGAACTGGCCGTGCAGGCGGGTGACCGGGTGGGGTGTGGAGCCGTGGAGGAGCTCACGTTCGAGGCGCCCCTGGTGCTGCCCCGGCACGGCGCAGTCCACGTCCAGGTGACCGTGGGCGGGGTCGACGAGACCGGTGTGCGGCCGGTGAGCGTCCACAGCCGGCCCGAGGGCGCGGCCGACGGGGTGCCGTGGACCCGGCATGCGGCCGGGGTTCTCGCCCCGGACGCGCACCGTGTCCCGGACGAGCCCCGCGCATGGGTGCCGGCCGACGGCCGGCCGGTGGATCTGGACGGCTTCTACGAGGGGCTTGCCGAGGCGGGTCTCGTCTACGGGGCCGCGTTCCGGGGGCTGGAGGCGGCGTGGCGTCACGGGGACGAGGTCTGTGCCGTGGCCGCGCTCCCCGGCGACCTGGTGACGAGCGCGGGTCACTTCGCGCTGCATCCGGCGCTGCTGGACTCCGCGCTGCACGCGGTGACGCTGACGCGGGCCACGGGTGCGGGGGCCGCGCTGCCGTTCTCCTGGTCGAAGGTCGACGTGCACGCGGTCGGCGCGTCGCGTGTGCGCATCCGTCTGACGCCTCGTCGCGACGGTGTGGTCTCGGTGGAGCTGACCGACGTGTCCGGTCGTCCCGTGGCGACGGCGGAGGCGCTGACGCTGCGCAGCGTGGACACCAGTCGCCCGGAGGCCGCCGGTGGGGCGCTCAACGACGCCCTGTTCCAAGTGGAGTGGGCGCCGGTGAGGGAGGCGGCTGCGTCCGCGGAGGTGTCGTGGGCCGCCTGGGAGGATGTCGCGGACGACGGCCCGGTGCCGGACGTCGTCGTCCTGTCCTGTGCTCCTGGAGCCGTCGACGCCGAGTCGGCGCGTACGGCCGCCCATCGTGTGCTGCGCGTGGCGCAGTCCTGGCTCGCGCAGGAGCGGTTCGCCGACGCGCGGCTTCTCGTCACGACCCGCGGTGCCGTCTCCGCGTGCGGTGAGGCGGTCTCGGACGTCGCCGCGGCTGCCGTGTGGGGGTTGATCCGCTCCGCGCAGTCGGAGCAGCCCGGCAGGTTCGTCGTGGCCGACCTCGACGACGCTTCCGGCGCGCCGGATGTCGCGCGCCTGATCGCTGCCGGCGAACCGCAGCTCGCGCTGCGGGAGGGGGTGCTGTTCACGCCCCGCCTGGCGCGTGCGGCGGCCCGGTCCGCCGGTGCCGCCGAGGGTCAGGGGGCCCGGGAGGGCGCGTGCCGCGGCGGTGAGGGCACGACGCTGGTCACGGGCGGTACCGGAGGGCTCGGTGCCCTGGTCGCGCGGCATCTCGTCGCACGTCACGGCGTACGTCGTCTGCTGCTGGTCAGCCGCCGTGGGCCTGCCGCGCCCGGGGCCGAGGAACTGCGCGCCGAGCTGGAGGAGTCGGGTGCGCAGGTGACGGTCGCCGCGTGTGACGTTGCCGACCGGGAGGCGCTGGCCGGCCTGATCGCCGCTGTTCCTGCCAAGCACCCGCTGACCGGCGTCGTGCATGCCGCGGGCGTGCTCGACGACGGCACGATCCCCGCCCTGGGTGCCGAGCGCGTCGACCGGGTCATGCGGCCCAAGGCGGATGCCGCCTGGCATCTGCACGAGCTCACCGCCGGGCTGGACCTGTCGCTGTTCGCCGTGTTCTCGTCGGTGGCGGGTGTGCTGGGGACGCCGGGGCAGGGCAACTACGCCGCGGCGAACGCGTACGTCGACGCGCTGGCCGCGCACCGTGTGGCGGCCGGCCTGCCCGCCGTGTCCCTGGCATGGGGCCCGTGGGTGGAGGTCGGCGGCATGGCGGACCGGCTGACCGAGGGCGACCTGGCCAGGATGGGGCGGCTCGGCGTGCTGCCGCTGACACCGGATCCCGGTCTGGCGCTGTTCGACGCCGCGTGCGCGCGCGGCACGGCGCACCTGTTGCCGGTGCGGCTCGACGTGCGGGCCATGGCGGGCCTGGGTGGTGCGCTGCCGCCGATGTTCCGCGGGCTGGTCCGGGGCGCGTCCGTGCGGCGGGCGGCCGACAGCGAGCCGGTGGCGGCGCCGGCCTGGCGGGAGCGTCTGGCGGGACTGCCCGCTGCGGAACGGGACGCGGAACTGCTGCGCCTGGTCCGGGTCGAGGTCGCGGCCATCCTGGGGTACGGCGATCCGGCGGACGTCGAGCCGTTGCGGGCGTTCCGCGATCTGGGCTTCGACTCGCTGGCGGCCGTGGAGCTGCGCAACCGTCTGAACGCGGCGACGGGGCTGAGGCTGGCCGCCACCCTGGTCTTCGATCATCCGACGTCGCAGGAGCTCGCCGTGCATCTGGCCGGGGAGCTGGGCGAGGGTGACGCTCCGGAGGTCGATGCCGGTGCGCAGGAGGCGTTCCGCCGGGCCTTGCAGTCGGTGCCGATCGCGCGGCTGCGGGAGGCGGGGCTGCTCGACAGTCTGCTGGAGCTCACCGGTCTCTCCGCGGTCGAGGCCGAGCTGTCGGACGGGGACGCCGGGGCGGCGGGCGACGCCGCCGACATCGACGAGATGGACACGGACAGTCTGATCACCATGGCGCTCCAGGGCTCCGGCCTCGGCGACGCGACAGTGGAACGGTAGGGGGAACCACCGATGGCCAATGCTCAGGACAAGCTGGTCGACGCGCTGCGCGCGTCGCTGAAGGAGACCGAGCGTCTGCGGGCGCAGAACGCGAAGCTGACGGCGGCGTCGCGGGAGCCGATCGCCGTCGTGGCGGCGAGCTGCCGCTACCCGGGCGGTGTCGAGTCGCCCGAGGACCTGTGGAACCTGGTGGCGGACGGTCGGGACGCCATCAGCGACTTCCCGGTCGACCGGGGCTGGGACGTGGACCGGCTGTACGACCCGACGGCCTCGCGCCCGGACACGACGTATGTGCGGGAGGGCGGGTTCCTGCACCGGGCCGGGGAGTTCGACCCGTCGTTCTTCGGGATCAGTCCGAACGAGGCGCTCATCATGGACCCGCAGCAGCGTCTGCTGCTGGAGAGTTCGTGGGAGGTGTTCGAGCGGGCCGGGATCGATCCGGCGACGCTGAAGGGCAGCAGCACCGGTGTGTTCGCCGGCATGATGTATCACGACTATCCGACGAACAGCGGTACCGGTGCCATCGCCTCCGGCCGGGTGTCGTACGTGTTCGGCCTGGAGGGCCCGGCGATCACCGTGGACACGGCGTGTTCGTCGTCGCTGGTGGCGGTCCACTGGGCGGTGCAGGCGCTGCGCTCGGGCGAGTGCTCGCTCGCGCTCGCGGGCGGTGTCGCGGTGATGGCGACGCCCGAGGTGTTCGTGGAGTTCAGCCGGCAGCGCGGGCTGGCGGCCGACGGCCGGTGCAAGTCGTTCGCCGCCGCGGCCGACGGCACCGCCTGGGGCGAGGGCGCGGGGATGCTTCTGCTGGAGCGGTTGTCCGACGCCCGGCGCAACGGCCACCCGGTGCTGGCGATCGTGCGGGGTACGGCGATCAATCAGGACGGTGCGAGCAACGGGCTCACGGCGCCGAGCGGTCCGGCGCAGCAGCGGGTGATCCGGCAGGCGCTGGCGAACGCGCAGCTGTCGGTGGACGGCGTCGACGTGGTGGAGGCGCACGGGACGGGCACCACGCTTGGTGACCCGATCGAGGCGCAGGCGCTGCTGGCGACGTACGGGCAGGGTCGTCCGGAGGACCGGCCGCTGTGGCTGGGTTCGATCAAGTCGAACATCGGTCACACCCAGGCGGCTGCGGGTGTCGCGAGCATCATCAAGATGGTCGAGGCGATGAACCGCGGTGTGCTGCCGAAGACGCTGCACGTGGACACGCCGACGCCGCAGGTGGACTGGAACGCCGGGGCGGTGGAGCTGCTGGCCGAGTCCCGGCCCTGGCCCGAAGTGGACCGTCCGCGGCGCGCGGGCGTCTCGTCGTTCGGCATCAGCGGTACGAACGCGCACGTGATCCTGGAACAGGCTCCCGTCGAGGACCGCGAGGTGCCGGTGCCGGCCGCGGGTTCCGTGGCGTCCGCGGTGGTGCCGTGGGTCCTGTCGGCGAAGGACGCGGACTCGCTGGCAGGGCAGGCGGAACGGCTCGGGGGCTGGGCGGAGGCCCGTGCGGATGCGGACGTACGGGACGTGTCCCGGGCGCTGGTGTCGTCGCGGGTCGCGTTCGCGCACCGGGCCGTGGTCGTGGGTGAGGACCGGGCCGAGCTGCTCGGGGCCCTGCGCCGGCTGGCCGAGGGCGACCGGTCCGCCGCGGCGGCCGCGGGTACGGTGGGGAAGGCGCCGCGTGCGGTGTTCGTCTTTCCGGGGCAGGGGTCGCAGTGGGCCGGTATGGCGACGGAGCTGCTGGAGTCGTCGCCCGAGTTCGCCGCCCGGGTGCAGGAGTGCGCCAAGGCTCTCGAACCGTTCGTGGACTGGGACCTGCTGCGCGTGCTGCGTGGCGAGGACGGTGCTCCCACTCTGGACGCGGTGGACGTCGTACAGCCCGTGCTGTGGGCGGTGATGGTGTCCCTGGCCGGTCTGTGGCGCTCCTTCGGTGTGGAGCCGGCCGCGGTGGTGGGTCATTCGCAGGGTGAGATCGCCGCGGCCTGTGTGGCGGGTGCGCTGTCCCTGGAGGACGGGGCGCGGGTGGTGGCGCTGCGCAGCCGGGTCATCGCCGAGGAGCTGGCCGGGCAGGGCGGCATGATGTCGGTGCTGGCGCCGGGCGACCGGGTACGCGAGCGGCTCGCCCGGTGGGAGGGCCGGCTGTCCCTGGCCGCGGAGAACGGCGCGGACTCGTGCGTGGTGTGCGGGGAGAGCGGGCCGCTGGACGAGTTGCTGGCGGAGCTGACCGCCGAGGGCGTGCGGGCCCGCCGTATCCCCGTCGACTACGCCTCCCACTCCCACTTCGTGGAGGCGGTCCGGGAGCGGCTGCTGTCCGTGCTGGCGGACGTCCGTCCGCAGGAGCCGTCGGTCGCGTTCTATTCGACGGTCACCGGCGGTCTGCTGGGCGAGACGGTCCTGGACGCCGAGTACTGGTACACGAACCTGCGCCGGACGGTGCGGTTCGAGGAGGCCACGCGGGCGTTGCTCGCGGACGGTTTCGACGTCTTCGTGGAGGCCAGTCCGCACCCGGTGCTGACGGTCGGTCTGGGTGAGACGTTCGAGGCGACGGGTGCGGAGGCAGCCGCGATCGGTTCTCTGCGCCGGGACCACGGCGGGCTGCGGCAGTTCGCGGCCGCGCTGGGCCAGGCGTACGTGCGGGGCCTGCCGGTGGACTGGGAGCCGTTCTTCGCCGACCGGCCGCCGGTGCGGCTGGACCTGCCGACGTACGCGTTCCGTCGGCAGCGGTTCTGGCTGGACGCGTGGCCGGGCGGCGGCGACGTGACGACGGCCGGGCTGGAGCCGGCCGGTCACCCGCTGCTCGGCGCGGCGGTGGCGCTGCCCGACTCGGGCGGGGCGGTGCTCACCGGCCGGGTGTCCGTCGGGTCGCACGGCTGGCTCGCCGATCACGCGGTGTGGGGGGAGGTGCTGCTGCCGGGCACGGCGTTCGTGGAGCTCGCGGTCCGGGCCGGTGACGAGGTCGGCTGCGGGGTCGTGGAGGAGCTGACGATCGAGCGGCCGCTAGTGCTGCCGGCGACGGGCGGCGTGCAGGTACAGGTCGTCGTGAGCGGTCCGGACGAGTCGGGCGTGCGGTCGCTCGGTGTGTACGCGCGGCGCTCGGACGCCGACGACCTGCCGTGGAGTCGCCATGCGGCCGGTCTGCTGAGGCCGGCCGGGGCGGGCTCGGCGGGCCGTCTGGACCAGTGGCCGCCCGCCGGTGCCGAGCGGATCGAGGTCGAGGGGTGGTACGGGGAGCTGGCGGGCGCCGGCCTCGCGTACGGGCCGCTGTTCCAGGGGCTGCGGGCCGCGTGGCGGTCCGGTGACGAGGTCTTCGCCGAGGTGGAGCTGCCGGAGAGCGCACGCTCGTCGGCGGAGCGCTTCGGGGTGCATCCGGCCTTGCTGGACGCCGCGCTGCACGCGATCGGGTTGACGGACGTCCTCGGCGAGGGTGTCGTGCTGCCGTTCGCCTGGCGGGGTGTCGCTCTGCACGCGGTGGGTGCGTCGGCACTGCGGGTGCGGATCAGTCCCGTGGGCGCCGGCGAGGTGTCGCTGACGCTGGCCGATCCCACGGGTGAGCCGGTCGCGTCGGTGGAGTCGCTGGTACTGCGGCCGGCGTCGGCGGACGCGGTGCGTTCCGCGGCGCTTCCGGCACAGCGGGACTCGCTGTTCCTCCTGGAGTGGGCCGAGGTCCCGTCCGGCGCCGGTGCCCCGCCGGCCCCGGTCGGCTGGGCACCGTGGGAAGCGGTGGCGGACGGGGCGCCGGTGCCGGAGGTGCTGGTGCTGCGGTGCCCCGCCGGTGGCGGCGCGGAGGAAGCCCGCGAGGCGGTGCACGGGACGTTGGACGTGCTGCAGCGGTGGCTGGCCGACGACCGCTGCTCCGCGTCCAGGCTGCTGGTCGTCACGCGGGGCGCGGTGTGCGCGGTCGCCGGTGAGGCGGCCGATCCGGCGGGCGCCGCCGTGTGGGGTCTGGTGCGGTCCGCCCAGTCGGAGAACCCGGACCGGATCGTGCTGCTGGACCTGAGCGCGCAGGACACGGACGGCGGGGCCCTGCCGGAGCAGCTGGTGCCGGCGGTGATGGCGGCCGCCGAGCCTCAGCTGGCCGTCCGTGACGGGGGTCTGTACGCCGCCCGGCTGCGGCGGGCGGCCACGGCCGGTCCGCTGCTGCCGCCCGCCGGCGCCCCGGCCTGGCGGCTCGACCCGGCCGAGGGCGGGACCCTGGACGATCTGTCCCTGATCGCGTGCCCGGAGGTGGTGGAGGATCCCCTCGCCCCGGGCCAGGTGCGGGTCGCGGTGCGCGCCGCGGGCGTCAACTTCCGCGATGTGCTGATCACGCTCGGCATGTACCCGGGCAGGCGGTTCATCGGCGGTGAGGCGGCCGGTGTCGTCCTGGCCGTGGGCGAGGGCGTGACCGGTGTCGCCCCCGGGGACAAGGTGATGGGCCTGTTCACGGGCGGGTTCGGTCCGGTCGCGGTCACCGACCAGGAGTTGCTGGTACCGATGCCCGAGGGCTGGTCGTACGAGCAGGCGGCCACGGTGCCCACCGTGTTCCTGACCGCCTACTACGGTCTGGTGGACGTCGCCCGGCTGCGAGCGGGCGAGCGGATCCTGGTGCACGCGGCGGCCGGCGGCCTGGGGATGGCGGCGGTGCAGCTGGCGCGGCACCTGGGCGCCGAGGTGTACGGCACCGCCTCCCCGGGCAAGTGGGACACGCTGGCCGGGATGGGACTGGACGAGTCGCACATCGCCGGCTCCCGCACCCTGGACTTCGCGGACACGTTCCTCGCGGCCACGGACGGGCAGGGCGTGGACGTGGTCCTGAACTCGCTGGCACGCGAGTTCGTCGACGCGTCGCTGCGCCTGCTGCCGCGCGGCGGCCGGTTCGTGGAGATGGGCAAGACGGACATCCGCGACGCCGACGAGATCGCCCGGGCCTGGCCCGGGGTGGTCTACGAGGCGTTCGACCTGGTGGTGGCCGACCCGGCCCGGACCCAGGAGATCCTGCGCGAGCTGCTGGCCCTGTTCGAGTCGGGTGCCCTTGCGCCGCTCCCGGTGCGCGACTGGGACGTGCGCGAGGCACGGGAGGCGTTCCGCTTCATCCGCGAGGCGCGGCACGTCGGCAAGGTGGCTCTGACCATGCCGGTGGCGCCGCGAGCGGACGGCACGGTGCTGGTCACCGGGGGCACGGGCGGCCTCGGTGCGCTGGTGGCGCGTCATCTGGTGACCGAGCACGGCGTGCGGGGTCTGGTGCTCACCAGCCGCCGGGGCATGCGGGCCCCGGGTGCCGCCGAACTGTGCGCGGAGCTGGAGGAGCTGGGTGCCGAGGTGACGGTCGCCGCGTGCGACATCGCCGACCGCGAGGCGCTGGCGGGTGTCCTGGCCGCCGTCCCCGCCGACCGTCCCCTGACGGGAGTGGTGCACAGCGCCGGTGTGCTCGACGACGGTGTCATCGGTTCGCTGACGCCGGACCGGGTGGACGCGGTGCTGCGCCCGAAGGCCGACGGGGCCTGGAACCTGCACGAGCTGACGGCGGACCTCGACCTGTCCATGTTCGTGCTGTTCTCCTCCTCGGGCGGTGTCCTCGGCGCCCCGGGCCAGGGCAACTACGCGGCGGCCAACGCCTTCCTGGACGCCCTCGCCCACCGGCGGCGGGCGACGGGGCTGCCGGCCCAGTCCCTCGCCTGGGGTCTTTGGGAACGGTCCGGGGGCATGACGGGGGACCTGGGCGACGCGGATCTGCAGCGCATGGGCCGTTTCGGGGTACGGGCGCTGTCCGACGAGGAGGGCCTGGCCCTGTTCGACACCGCGTGGGCGCTGGGGGCGGCACATGTGCTGCCGGTCTCCGTGGATCTGCGGGCCATGGCTGCCTCCTCCGGGGGTGAACCGCCGTCGCTGTTCCGCGGCCTGGTGCGCGGCGGCGTGCGTCGCACGGCCGCGGGTGCCGCGGACACGGATTCCTGGCGGCAGCGGCTCGCGGGGCTCTCGGACGCGGCGCGTCTCGAGGCGGTCCGGGAGCTGGTGCGGTCGTGTGCGGCGGCGCTGCTCGGCCACGACCGGGCCGAGGCGGTGGACATGGAGCGCAACTTCCTGGAGTCCGGGTTCGATTCGCTGACCGCGGTGGAGCTGCGCAACACCCTCCAGGCGGCCACGGGGCTGCGGCTTCCGTCCATGGTGGTGTTCGACAGCAGGACGCCCGCCGCACTGGCGCTGCGTGTCGACGCCGAGCTGGCCGAGGATCCCGGCGCGGCCGCCGGCGGCCCGTCGACGGCGGGGGCAGCGGCCGCGCCGGCGCCCGGCCAGGTGCGGGACGAGGGCCTGCACGAGCTGATGCGCGATGCGATCCTGGCGCGTGCCATGCCCAAGGGTCTGGCGCTGCTGCGGGCGGCGGCCGACCTGCGGCCGGTGTTCACCTCGCCCGCCGACCTCGGGCGGCTGCCGGAGCCGGTGGTCCTGGCGGACGGGCCCGCCCGGCCCCGGGTGATCTGCCTGAGCACGCCGATGGTGACCGGCGGTGTCCACCAACATGCCCGGCTCGCCGCCCACTTCCGGGGCGTCCGGCACGTCACGGCGCTGCCGACCCCCGGGTTCGTCCGCGGGGAGAGCCTTCCGAAGTCGGTGGACGCGGTGGCGGCCGTACTGGCGGAGAGCGTCCTGGCGGCATCGGACGGCGAACCGTTCGTCCTGCTGGGGTTCTCCTCCGGCGGCCTCCTCGCACACGCCACCGCTCGCCGGCTCGAGGAGGCCCGGGGCCGCAGGCCGGAGGCGGTCGTCCTGCTCGACACCTACGACCCCGACGAGTCCGCGAAGCGGGCCCTGTTCGACCGCATCGCGTTCGCCCTGCCGGAGAAGGAGGACACCCTCGGCCGGTTCGACAACACCACGATGAGCGCGATGGGCCGCTACGTCGACCTGTTCCCGGAGTTCGCCCTGAGCGAGCGGATCGAGACGCCGGTGCTGTTCGTCCGCCCCGAGGCGTCGTTCCTCGACGAGCTCAGCACGGAGCCCGGCGACGACGCGCTGTCGCACGACTGGCAGGCGGGTCTCGACTACGCCCACACCACCCTGGTGGTGCCCGGCAGCCACTTCACCATCGTCGAGGCCGACGTGGAGAGCACGGCGCGAGCCGTCGAGGGATGGCTGGCCTCGCTCGGCACCGCCGTCACCGACTGACCCTGGTACTCGCACAGAAGGACGTACGCGACTCATGAGCGCACGCAAGGCCGTCATCTTCCCCGGCATGGGACCGTCCCGGTTCGAGGACGTGGGGAAGTTCATGGTCATCAACCCGTACGCGCGGGAGCTGGTCTCCCTCGCCGACGAGACCCTCGGGTACTCCCTGGTGGACCGCTACCGGGAGGCCGACGGCGACTACTCCGAGTACGCCCAGGTCGCCTTCCTGGTCAACTGCCTGGCCGTGGCGCGCTGGGCGACCGACACCCTGGAGATGGAGGCGGACTGCTGCACCGGTCCCAGTTTCGGCGGGAAGGCCGCCGCCGTGCACGCCGGGGCGCTGTCGGCCCGGGACGCGATCCGCATGACCGCCGGGTTCGCGCGCTGCATGGAGGAGTACTTCTCGACGGAGTACACCGACGTGGTCACGCACTCGTTCGCCCGCACTCCGCAGGACGTGCTGGAGCGGATACTCGGTGAACTGCGCGAGGACGGCGAGTGGTGCGACGTCTCCTGCCACATCGACCACGACTTCACCATGCTGTCGCTGCGCGAGGGCAGGCTCGAATGGCTGCAGCAGCGGCTGCGCGCCGTCGGCGGGCTGCCGCTGTACACGCTGCGCCCGCCGATGCACTCGGCGGCGTTCGGCGCGCTGCGGCGCAAGGCGGAGGAGGAGGTCTTCGCCGGTATCGAGTTCTCGGACCCGCGCCTGCCGATCGTCTCCGACCACGACGGGACGCTCGTGGAGTCCGCCGAGGGTGTCCGGGAGCTGCTGCTGGACGGTTTCGTCCGCCCGGTGCGCTGGCCGGACGTGGTGGACACGCTGCGGGGCCTAGGCGTCGGCACGGTGTACGTCGCAGGTCAGGACAGCCTGTTCGGGCGGGTCGCCGTCACCACCGCCGCCTTCGAGGTCACCCCGCTCACTCCGCAGCTCGCGATGCGGCCGCGCCGCCGCCGGCCCGCGGCCTGAGCGGCGGCCCCGGAACGCCGGACGCCCTCCCGGGTCGTGAGACCCGGGAGGGTGGGAGCGGCCGGCCGGCCTGGGCGGACGCGCCGTTCAGACCACCGAGCCGGTGAGCGTGCCGAGCGTCTTCCAGAGGGTGCCGGGCGTGGCGAACGTCTCCACGCTCAGGGCGTCGTCCACGAACCGGACGTCGTAGGCGCTCTCGAGGGCGGCGAGGAGTTCGACGGTGCCCAGCGAGTCGAGTCCCAGGTCCTTCAGTTGGGCGTCGGCTCCGAGGGCCTCGTCGGGCCCGAGGAACGGAAGATGACGCCGGAGAAGCTCTTCGAAATTGTCATCCCACATGGTCGCTCCGGGTGAGTGAGTGAATTGTTCGACGGCGGTCGACGCCGGAAATCTAGGCATCCCGCGACAGGCCGGACAACCCTGCCCACCCCCTCATTTTCGCGCCCCGCTAGGGGGCGCCCCCTAAGAAAGTCAGCCGTGTTGATGGCCGGCACTCCGCTGTGGTAGTGCCATTTCCAGGAGGAATAGTGAGCGTGACATCACACGATACGGCCCTGGACGCGCTCGGCGCGCGTTTCCTGCGCGGGCTCTCCCGTTCCCCCGAAGGCGTCGCCGTCGTGTCGGGCGACGCGTCGGTGACCTACGCGGCGGCTCACGAGCGGGCGCTGCTCTGGGCGGGCGCGCTGCCGGTGACGGACGACGGACCGCGACGGCCCGTGGGTGTCCTCACCGGCCGCGGGGTCCACGCCTATCTCGGCATCCTGGCGTGCGTGTACGCCGGAGTCCCGGTCGTGCCCCTGCTGGCGGACTTCCCGGCCGCCCGGAACAGGCACATGCTGCAGGCCGCCGGGGTGTCGGCGCTGATCGTGGACCGCGAGGGCCTGGCCGCCCTCGGTGCGCTGGAGATCGACGCCGACCTGCCGGTCCTCGCCGTCGAGGGGGACGGGGGCATCACGCCGCCGCTGCGCCGCCTGGTCCCCGACCCGGCGCGGGCCCTCACCGAGCCGCGGCCCGTGGCCTCCTCGGACCTGGCCTACGTGCTGTTCACCTCCGGTTCCACGGGCCGCCCCAAGGGCGTCCGCCTCACGCACGGCAATCTGGCCCACTACTTCCGGCTGATGGACGAGTGGTACGACTTCACCGCCGACGACGTGTTCTCACAGGCGGCGAACCTGAACTGGGACTCGGCCGTGTCGGACCTGTGGTGTGCCTGGGGGGCGGGCGCCACGCTGGTGTCCGTGCCCGGCCACGCCTACCGCGACATGCCGGCGTTCATGGCGGAGCACGGTGTCTCCGTGTGGTTCTCCGCACCGAGCGCCGTCGCGCTGATCCGCCGCATGGGCGGACTGGCACCCGGATCGCTGCCGTCGCTGCGCTGGACGTACTTCGGCGGGGAGGCCCTGAAGTGCGAGGACGCGGACGACTGGCAGCGCGCGGCGCCGGGTTCGGCCGTCGTCAACGTGTACGGGCCCACCGAGATGACGATCACGACGCACCGGCACCGGTGGGACCCGGAGGTCTCGCCGCGGCTGGGTGTCAACGGGGTGGTGCCGCTCGGCGTCCTGCACGAGGGGCACGAGCAGCTCCTGCTCGGCCCCGACGGCCGGGTGTGCGACGGCGACGAGGGCGAGCTGTGCATGTGGGGCCCGCAGCTGGGCGCCGGGTACCTGGACCCCGAGCACGCGCGGGGCCGCTACGTCGAGCACGGCGGGCGCAGCTGGTACCGGACCGGTGACCGGGTGCGGCGGACCACGGGCGGGGAGCTGGTGTACCTGGGCCGGATGGACGCCCAGGTGCAGATCCAGGGTCTGCGGGTGGAGCTCGCCGAGATCGACCACGCCGTCCGTGGTTGCGCGGGCGTCCTCGACGCGGTGACGGTCACCCGCCGGACGGAGGCGGGGGGCACGGAGCTGTTCGTGTTCTACACCGGCACGCCCGGTTCGGCCGGTGCCCTGGGCCGCTCGGTGTCCCGGCTGCTGCCTGCGGGCATGGTGCCGCGGCACTACCACCACCTCGACGAATTCCCGCTCAATCCGAACCGGAAGATCGACCGGCTGGTGCTGGCGCAGCGCGCGCAGGAACTCCTGACGGCCGGGAATTAGGTGCCCTCTAGGGGGGCCTAGGGGTGCGGAGGACCACTTCTCTGCTCCTACTGTCGTACCGGCACATTCCTTCGTTCTCGCGCCGGAACGAAATTCTCGCTTGCATTCCTGATTGTGGAGAGTGGCTTTGAGCGCCCACGCGAACGCGGTAGACATACACGCTGAACTCGCGCCCACCGGGAGTGAGCTCATTCATCAGCTTCTCGATGATGCGCTCACCGAGGTTCCGGACCGCCGTGCCGTGACCGATTCCCGGGGATCGTGGACCTATCGGGAACTGGCCGGCTTCAGCCGTCGGTTCAGTGCCTGGCTGCGGGACCGGGGCATCGGCCGCGGCGACCGGCTCGTGGTCCAGCTGCCCAGTACGCGGGAACTGGTCGCCATGTTCTACGGCGCGTCCCGCAGCGGCGTCGTGTTCGTTCCCCTCAACCCGGCGATGAAGCGGTTCCACCTGGAGTCGGTCCTCTCCAACGCCGAACCGGCCCTGGTCGTCGTCCCCGGTGCGGCCACGGAGTCGCCGGCGGGTCTGACCACGGCCGAGGTGCTCGACATGGAGACGGTCTGGGCCGAGACGTCCGCGGCCGGTGACGTCCCCGCCGAACCCGCCGACGGGGCGTCCGGCGGCGGCATCTCGAAGGCGCGGCCGGACGACGTGGCCGTGCTCGTCTACACGTCGGGCAGCACGGCGGCCCCCAAGGCCGTCATGTGTCCGCACGCCCAGGTGACGTTCGCGTCCCGGGCCATCCAGCGGGTGCTGGGCTACCGCCCCGACGACGTCGTGTTCTGCCGCTTCCCCCTGTCCTGGGACTACGGCCTGTACAAGGTGCTGCTGGCGGCCCTGGGCCGGTCCGAGATCGTGCTGGCCGGGGAGGAGTCCGACCTGGTCCTGCTCAGGCGCATGCGGGAGACCGGTGCGACGGTCGTGCCGATCGTGCCGTCCCTGGCCGGGATGATCGCCACGCTGGCGTCCCGGGACACCGAACCGGCCCCGCCGGTACGGATGTTCACCAACACCGGCGCCGCGCTGCCGGACGCCACCATCGCCGCCCTGCGGGAGAACTTCCCGGGCGTCCGGGTGGTCCGCCAGTTCGGCCAGACCGAGTGCAAGCGCATCTCCATCATGCCGCCGGAGGCGGACCGGGAGAAGCCGGGTTCCGTGGGCCGGCCCCTGCCGGGCACGAGGGTACTGATCCTGGACGCCGAGGGCCGTGAGCTCCCGCCCGGCGAGACGGGCGAGATCGTCGCCGTCGGCCCTCATGTGATGCCCGGGTACTGGTGCGCACCCGAACTGACCGCCAGGACCTTCCGGCCGGACCCCGCAACGGGTGAACTCCGGTTGCACACGGGCGACTACGGAAGTCTCGACGACGACGGCTACCTGTACTTCGAGGGCCGCCGCGACGACATGTTCAAGCGCAAGGGCATCCGGATGAGCGTCCTGGAGATCGAGGGCGCCGCCATGGCCGTCCCCGGTGTCCGGGCCGCCGCCGCGGTGCCTCCCTCCGAGGCGCACGATCTGGCCCTGTTCGTCGAGGCGGACCTCGAACCGCAGGTCGTGCTCCGGGAACTGGCCAAGCTGCTGGAGCCGCAGAAGGTCCCGGGCGTCTGCCGGGTCCTGAAGGGATTCCCCCTCACCCTGCACGGCAAGAACGCACGGCAGGTTCTCACCCAGATGCTCGCCGGGAGCGACCAGTGAACCAGTACGCCGGACTGAGCGCGCGTTTCGGCACCCCGCTCTACGTCTACGACCTCGACGAGGTCGCCACCGCCCGCCGGGAACTCTTCGACGCCCTGCCCGAGGAGTTCGAGCTGTTCTACGCGCTCAAGGCGAACCCCCACCCCGAGGTGGTCCGCGCCCTGCGTGAGCCGGGCACCGTCAGGGCCTGCCGCGCGGAGATCAGCTCCACCGGTGAGCTCGCCGCGGCCCTGGAGGCCGGGTTCGCCGGCCACGAGATCCTCTACACGGGCCCCGGCAAGACCGCGGGCGAGCTGGACGAGGCGATCCGGCTCGGCGTCCGCATGTTCTCGGCGGAGTCCGCGACCGACGTCGAGCACATCGGGCAGGCGGCCGACGCCCACGGTGTGGTCGCCGACTGCCTGCTGCGGGTCAACAGCGTCACGGCGAGCGCCACGACCAGCATCCGCATGACCGGCACGCCCTCGCAGTTCGGGTTCGACAGCGAGGCCCTGCCCGAGGTGCTGCCCCGGCTGCGGAAGGTCACGGGTGTCGAACTGGCCGGACTGCATTTCTTCCCGCTCAGCAACGCCAAGGACGAGGCGAGCCTGATCGCCGAGTTCCAGCACACCATCGCCCTCGCCGCCCGGCTGGAGCGCGAACTCGGACTGCCGCTGCGGTTCGTCGACATCGGCGGCGGATTCTCGGTGCCCTACGCGGTGCCGGGCCGGCGGTCCCCCTATCCGACGCTCCGCTCCGCCCTGGCGGCGACCCTCGACGAGCACTTCCCGGCATGGCGCGAGGGCACCCCCCGGCTCGCCTGCGAGTCGGGCCGCTACCTCGTCGGCGCGGCCGGGACGCTGATCGCCGGGGTCACCAACATCAAGGTCAGCCGCGGCCGCAGGTTCGTGGTGCTGGACGCCGGCATCAACACCTTCGGCGGCATGTCGGGGCTCGGCAGGCTGCTGCCGGTGGCCGTGGAACTCGACGACTCCAGGGCCGTGGACCGCGCCAGCCTGGTGGGCCCCCTGTGCACGCCGGGGGACATCCTCGGCCGGGAGATCAAGGTGCCCGAGCTGAACCCCGGCGACACCGTGGTCATCCCCAACGCCGGCGCGTACGGGCCGACCGCGAGCCTGCTGATGTTCCTGGGCAGGCCCGCCCCGACCGAGGTGGTCCTGCGGGGCGGCGAGGTCGTGTCCGCGTCCCGGCTGGAGCACCACCGCACGCCCGTCAGCGGAACCGGCCGTGTCTAGCCCGCACACGTCACCGGCCCGGCCGGCCGAGCGGGAGCCCGGACACGACACCGCCAGAGCGCGGGGGCTGGTCGTGGTCAGCGGGGTGGCCTCCGACGCGCACACCTGGAACCTGGTCTTCCTGCAACTGCTCATCGAGGAACTCGGGTACGAGGTCGTGAACCTGGGTCCGTGCGTGCCGGACGAGATGCTGGTCGAGGAGTGCCGGCTGCTGGAGCCGGACCTCGTCGTGATCAGCAGCGTCAACGGGCACGGCCATCAGGACGGCCTCCGCCTGATCGGCCGGCTCCGCGCGTGCGAGTCGCTGGTCGCCACGCCGGTCGCGATCGGCGGGAAACTCGCCATCTCGGACGACAACGCCGAACGCATCGCGCGGGAACTGGCGGCGGCCGGGTACGACGCCGTGTTCCCGGACGGCGCCGCGGGGGTGGCCGAGTTCCGGAACTTCGTCGGTGTGCTGCCCCGGCCGTCCCTCACCGCGGGCTCCCGGAGCGGTGCATGAACCTGGCAGGTCGGGAGGGCTCCCCCGCCGTCCTGGGTGAATTCCCCGTGGATTTCGGCCGTTTCGTGCGCGAGGCGGCCGGCTCCGGCGGGCTGGTGGTGCAGCCCAGGATGGGCTTCGGCACACCGACGGAGATGCGGGCGGGCCTGGCCGCCACGAAACGGGCGCCCGCGCGCACGGTGGGCACGGTGACCCTCGACAGTTTCACCCGGGTCGGCGAACTGGAGGCCGTCGAGCACGCCCTTCGCCACGGCATCGGGCTCAACGGCTATCCGATCGTCACCTACCCCGACGAGGTGACGCGCTCCGTGCTGCAGGGGATACGGGGGGCGGACTTCCCGGTGCAGGTGCGCCACGGTTCGGCCACCCCCATGGACATCTTCGCCTCGCTCGTGCGGCTGCGGCTCAACGCGACGGAGGGCGGACCGGTCTCGTACTGCCTGCCCTACGGCCGCACTCCGCTCGCCGACTCGGTCCGGAACTGGGAGCACTGCAGCCGGCGCTACGCCCGGCTGCGGGACCTGGGCGTCGAACCCCACGTGGAGACCTTCGGCGGCTGCATGCTGGGCCAGTTGTGCCCGCCCAGCCAGCTCATCGCCATCAGTCTGCTCGAAGCGCTCTTCTTCCACCACCACGGGGTGCGCAGCCTGTCGCTGAGTTATGCGCAGCAGACCAGCCACGAGCAGGACAGGGAGGCGGTACTGGCGCTGCGCCGCCTGTGCGCCGAGTTCCTGCCCACGGACAACTGGCACATCGTCGTGTACGCGTACATGGGCGTCTTCCCGGTGACCGAGCACGGTGCGTACGGCCTGCTGGGCGACGCGGCCCGGCTGGCGGTGGAGACGGGTGCGGCCCGGCTGATCGTGAAGACCGTCGCCGAGTCGCGCAGGATTCCGACCGTCGCCGACAACGTCGCGGCGCTCAGTCACGCGGACACCGTGGCCCGCGGAGTGCGGCCGCTGCCGGAGGCCGGCGATCCCGCGGCGGCCGGGGACTCCCGTACCTACGAGGAGGCCCGCTCCCTGGTCGAGGCCGTGCTGAACCTGGGAGACGACATCGGCCGGGCGCTGCTGGACGCGTTCCGCACCGGCTGCCTGGACATCCCGTACTGCGTCCACCCGGACAACGCGCAGCGCAGCCGCAGTTTCATCGACGCCGACGGGCGGCTCGAATGGGCCGACACGGGGCGGATGCCGCTCGGCCACCGGGTGCGCAGCCGCCGGGCGCGGACGGTCACCGCGGCGGGGCTGCTGACGGACCTGTCGTACGTGCGGACCCGCTACGACCGCGAACGGGCCGCGCACGCCGTGCCCGCGGACGCCGAGCGGATCGCCGTGACGCCGGAGCGGGAGCCACGACGTCACGGTGCACCGAACAGCCCTGATCGAGCAGGGACGGCCTGAGAACACGGGGAGAGTCGGACGATGACATCGGTAGGGGAAGGGCCGGGCCGGCCCGGGCGGGTGGCGGAGCTGCACGAGATCCGTGCGCGGGCACTGGCCGGTCCGGGCGAGAGGGCGACCGAGGCGCAGCACGCCAA
>NZ_BMWA01000052.1 GCF_014650995.1 Streptomyces viridiviolaceus | reverse complement strand
GCCGCCCGCGCCTCCTCCAGCACCGACACCCCCTTCCACGTCTCCACGTACGGCGCCGCGTACCGCGACGGGAAACCCATGGTCCGGCCCTTGCCACCGTCGTTCACGGGTGCGGGGGCCGAGGTCGTGGAGGTCGCCGCCGAGCCGGGGGCGGCCGGGCCGGCGGGGTTGTCGCCGTGGGTGAGGGTCTCCCATGCCACGAACAGGTTGTTGGTGCCCGCGGGACGGTTGCGTTCCGTGAGCCTGGCCGTCTCCGGCAGGTCCTGTCCGAGCCTTGTGTGCAGGGCGTTGTACCCGACCTCGGTCACGGGTCCCAGTTCCTGCTCCAGAGTGCCGCCGCACAGGGAGGACGGCACGGAGGCACCCAGTTCGTACGCGGACTGGAACTCCAGGGCCTGCCGCAGCCGTTCGCCGACCCGGGCGTAAAGGTCCTGGCCCTGGATCCAGGCGGTCTCGGCGACGTGGGAGATGGCGGAGATGCCGTAGCCGGTGTGCTGCAGGTCGCGGCAGGTCTCCTGCGTCAGGCCGGACGCGAAGGTGGACTGTCCCTGCCAGTAGTCGACCACCGCCGACCTGGCGGCCTCGGCGCCGGTGGCGGACTTGGGCATGGCACCGTCGGAGTCGAGGTACACGAAGGCGGCGACCCGCTGAAGGTAGCGGTCCACCGCCTGGTCGTAACTGGCGCGGTCGTCGAGGAAGACCGAGATGCTGACGGCGGCCTCCATCATGCTCAGTTCCCAGTTGCCGTTGTTCTGCGAACCGCCGATGACCTCCGGCAGGTAGACCTCGCGCAGCATGGTGGCGAAGCGGTCGGCGCCGGGCCAACTGGTGTAGGTGGAGCGGATGATGTCTGCCGCGCGGGGCCACACCGATCCGGCCCAGCCGGTCTGCAGCGGGGCGTTGCTGTTGGTGTGCGACGTGATCGTCGACGACCACGCGTCCATGATCTCGACGGCCTTCTGGGCGTACCTCTCGTCACCGCTCAGGTACCAGGCGAGGGCGCTGGTGTAGGCGGCGATGGCGTCCTCGCGCTCATCGGTGCAGCCGTTGTTCGGCTGGGAGTGCGATCCGCACTCCACCGTCTGCCGCGGGCTGGGTGTGCGGGACAAGGAGGCGTATTCGCTCGCCATCATCTGGTCGTACGCGCTCTTCCAGGGATCGCTCCCGGCACGCACCTTCTCGCGGACGAAGTCGAGCTGCGGCCGGCTCACCATGACGCCGGGGTGGGCGAACGGCGTGGACTCGCTCTGGTCGGCGATGGCGGGCACCACCACGACCGTGGCCATCAGGACGGCGATCACGGCACCCAGCGCCACGCGTTTCTCCTTCTCCGTCCTTCGCTGAAGTGAACGGCGGAGAAGTGCTCTCACCATGACACATGCCTTCCGGAGCCATCGGCCAGATCAGTCGGTGTGCACCGGCCGAGTCCGAGCGGCGTTCGGCCGTGGAGGCGAAGGCCGCATCCTCGGTGTGGCGGTCCCGGGGAGTGAGTCGGCACGGTCTTCCTCAGCCGGGATCCTCCTCAACGGAGGACGTGCGTCGCCAGCGCCACCGGATCGCCCTGCCCCTTCTGCCGGTCTCCCTGTCCGAACACCCGGCGCCGGCCACCCTTCCCGTCACCCCGGCCGGCCGGCGCTACGGCTCAGCGCCACCTGGGACAGCTCCCGAACCACGTCGCGGTCGAGCCGCTCGTCGGAGGCGGCCTGCCCCGGACCGATCTCGCGCATCATGACGACGTCCGGCACGGCGGGTTCGGGTCGCAGTACCCGGAAACGCGATCCGGGCAGGAACAGGATCCGGTCCGGACACAACGGGTCGAGCAGGTCCGTACGGCGACCGTCGACCGACCAGATGAGGAAGTCCGTGTCCCCTGCCTCGTCGCCGGGGCCGCCGGCCGAGGCTTCGCAGACGGCCGGGTCGGTGATCAGGGACTGTTCGGCGTACCACTGCCTCATCGCGTCGTCGAGCGTGGCCCGCAGCCCGGTCACGCCTCGGTACACCGGGAGCAGGCCCAGACCTTGGCGGAGCAGCTCGGTGTCGGCCGGAGCCTGGCTTCCGGAGTCCGCGCCCGGGACTTCGGTGAGACGGCGGAGCACGGCGGCCACGGCGGCCGCAGCGTTCCGGTCCGCGGAATCGGTGACGAGTTCGGGGTGCCGTCGCAGGATGTCGGCGGCGAGGGTCCGCAAGCCCTCGTGCTCGGTTCGGAGGGGGCCGGAGACCGGCGCCCCGGCACTGCTGCGGCGGCCCGGGTCCGGTGGGCGGACCGCGCCGGAGACGGCTCCGGGGCGCTGCTGCGCCCCGGCGGACGGGCGGCGCCTCTCCGAGGCCGGTACGGCCGTCGACGTGCCGTGCGCCATCGTGAGGGGGCGGCACACGCCCATACGGACCGATCTGCGAAGTTCGGGCGGGAAGCCCCGCAGGAGGCCTTCGGCGAGCTCCTTGATCCGAGGCAGGGCCTCGGTGGAGGTCGCGTCGCACAGCAATCGCTCGTGTGCGGGGTCGGGTTCCGTTGCCCGTACGTCCGCCGCGTGCGGGGGGTCGTCCAGCAGGCGCAGCCAGAGACCGCTGGGAACGACTTCGACTACCACGTCGTCCGTGAGCGCGTAGGTCCCGGGCCGGACCCGGCGGAGACCTTCCAAGGGCCACCGGTGGGCGGTCACGTGCGAGAGGGCGGACGGACCGGGGGCCTTGTCCGGCGGCACGTGGACGAACTCCAGCGCGCGCGGTGAACGGCCCGGGCCGCCATCGGGAGCCGTCAGCACCATGTCACCGGATTCGTCCGTGCCCTGGGGGGTCCCGTTGAACACGCGCACCGGCTCGCCCAGCACCTGGGCGAGGACTTCACCGAAGTGCCGTCCCCCGCCAAGGCGCGCGGGACCGTGGCACAGGAACCGGACCGCCGGCCGGACCTGCGGACCCAGGTCCTGCCAGAGCCGAGCTGCATCGGCCACCGGTGGCAGTACCGCGCCAGGAGCCCCGAGCACCACGGTCAACGCGTGCGCCGACACCCTCAGCCGTCGGAACAGGCCGGCCCGGTATCGCCCGTCCGGATCGTCGCCGGGCGCGTGCAGCCAGACTCCGGACGGGATCGGTTCCGCCACGGTCGTACGCCCCGGTGACCAGGTGCGGTCGGAAAGGGCGGACTCCCAGGGCGGTCGCGGGAAACGCCGGGCATCGTGGGTCCCCGGTGCCCCGGGTGCACAGCGGATCCAGCCGTCCGCCGCCACGAAGAGGCCTCCGCCGGGGAACGGCACCGGCGGTCCGGCGGCCACGGTCACGCTGCGGTCCGTCAGGTCCGCGATGCGCCGAGCCACGGTCACCGGGTCCGCGGCGGGGCGCCGGCCGAACACCAGCCGGAGGCCGCCCTGTCCCGGGGGAACGGCCCGTGCCAGAGCCTTCAAGGTGTCGTCGTCCGCGCCGGCGGACAGGTCGGTCACCAGGACGGTGTTCTCCGGGTCCTTGGCCAGTGCGGTGGTGAAGGGGAGCGCCCGTTCGTCGGCGGGCTGACCGGTCGGAGTCAACAGCCAGGCGTCACCGGCCCGGCGGACGGTGAACCGCCCGTCGGCGCCGCCGTCCGGCCGGCCGCGAGCGGCCCGGGACGGCGGCGCGGTCCGCTGCCGTCCCGGCGGCACGGTGGGTGTCCTGTGCGGGGCACGCCGGGTTGCGGCGACCGCAGTACCGGCGCCCGACGTCGTCCTGGGCCGGCGGCCGCCCCCCTCGTCCGTCCGGTCGCCACTCAATCTTTACTCAGTTCCCAGAAGCGGAAGACCGTGGAGAGGTCGAGACAGTACTCGACGCCGGAACGGACGTCGTCTCGCACGACCGCGTACTGCTTGGCCTGCCAGAGCGGCAGGACGGGCACGTCCTCGGCGACGATCCGCTGCAGTTCGCCGAACTCCGCCTGCGCGTCGATGCGGTTTTTCTCCTCGGCGGTCCGAGGGATCAGGTGGTGGGTGATCTCCTTGTTCCGATAGCCGTTCCCCAGCACGTTGCCCTCCCCGAAGAAGGGGGTCGTGAAGTTGTCGGCGTCAGGGTAGTCAGGGACCCAGCCCTTCACGTAGACACCGTACTTGCCGTTCGCGATGTCCTTCTCGTACTGCTCGAAAGGCACCGACTTCACGTCGGCCTCGAACAGCCCGCTGGCGTTGAGTTGCTCCGCGATCTGTTCGAACTCCTCGTCGGTGGCCGGGCCGTAGCGGGAAGGAGTCGACCAGAGAGTCAACTCGACCTTGTCCGTGATGCCGGCGTCCCGCAGCACGGCAGCCGCCTTCTCCTTGGACGGGGCGGCGCCGTAACGGTCGAAGAAGGAGGTGGCGTGGCCGAGGATGCCGGCCGGCACCATGGAGTACAGCGGGATGGCGGTGTCCTGGAACACCGTGTCGATCAGCGTCTCGCGGTCGATCAGGTGGGCGATCGCCTGTCGCACCGCGAGCTGTCCGGCCACGGGATCGCGCATGTTGAACACCAGGTGCTGGACCTCGGCGCTGCTGCCTTCGACGACATCCGCGCCCCCGCTGCCGTTCCGCCGGTCGATGTCGGCGATGTCCTCGGCCGTGAGTCCGCGGTAGGCGATGTCGATCTCGCCCTCCAGCAGGGCGTTCTTGAGCGCTTCCCGGTCGCCGTGGAAGAAGCGGAGCACGACACCCGGATTCTTCGGCTTGGCGGTCCCCCTGTACTGGGCGTTGACCGAGAAGACGGCCTCGTTCCTGTCGAACCGCTCCAGGGTGTACGGCCCGGATCCGACAGCTTCGCCGTCGGTGCGCAGGCTGTTGCGCTCGTATGCCTTGCTACTGACGATGGACCCCGCTCCAGAGGCGATCTTGCTGGGGAACGTGGCGTCAGGGGACTTCAGATGGAAGACCACGGTCGTGTCATCGGGGGTCTCGACCCTGTCGAGCGTGCTCAGCATGACCGCCGGACCGGCCGCGTCGTCGATGCCGAGGGTCCGGTCGAAGGAGAACTTGACGTCCTGCGCGGTCACCTCGTCGCCGTTGCTGAAACGTAGTCCCTCGCGCAGCGTACAGCGGTACGTCTGGGCCCCGCCGTCCGTGAACGCGCAGCGCTCGGCTGCCTCCGGCTGCGGTTCCGTACCGCCCTTGGGGAAGCTGAGCAGTGACTGGAACACATTGTTGAACAGCATCCAGCTACCCGGGTCGTAGCCCGAGGCGGGGTCGGTGGCCAGCACGTCGTCGGACATCCCGACCACGATGTGCGAGCCGTCCGCCGCCGATCCGGCTCCGGACCAGGTCCCGCATCCGGTCAGAAAGCTCATGGCGAGCCCGAGTGGGGCGAGTCTGACCGGCCACGCATTGCGCTTCATCACTGAACGTGCCTCGTCTTGTGGGTTACAGAAGTGATCGCGACGAAGTCCGCCCCCGGCTCACCCGCGGGGGTGCCTGGAATCGATGAAGGGGTACGCCCGCGGTGCCCGCGCGAATGGTGTCCGCCAAGGGGGCGGAGGCGCGTTTCGAGCTGATCGCCGGTCGATCGGCAACACTTTACTATCGGGTAACGACACGGAACGAAGCCCGGCATTCCGCTGCCCGATGTGACGGCCACTCTGCACGGACCACCGCAAAACGGTGCGAGAACTCGGGTCATGTCCACCGCACCGGCAGCCGCCGCGGCCCCCGGACGAGCATGCCCGGCTTCCAGGACAGCTCGGCGGGTGCGATGTCCAGGGCCAGACGGGGAAAGCGCCGAAGCAGCTGACGGACGGCGGTCTTCACTTCGAGACGCGCAAGCGGCGCGCCCAGACAGTAGTGGACGCCGTACCCAAAGGCGATGTGGCCCTGCGGTGGACGGCGGATGTCGAACCGGTCGGAGTCGGGAAAGCGTGCTGGGTCGCGGTTGGCATCGGCGACGACAACCATGACCAGTTGGCCGCCACCGGGAATCACCGCACCGCCGAGGTCGACCGGATCGGTGGTGAAGCGGAAAGTGGCCGCCTCCACGGGCCCGTCGTACCGGAGCATCTCCTCGACGGCGTCGGGCAGCAGCGTCATGTCCTCACGCAGCGCCCGAAGTTGGGCCGGGTGGCGCAGCAGAGCAAGCACGCCGTTGGACAGGAGGTTGGCCGTGGTCTCGTGACCGGCCACGAGCAGGAGCCAGGCGGTTCCGAGGAGTTCGTCGGCACTCAGCCGGTCGCCGTCCTCGTCGGTGGCACGGATCAGGGCGCTCATCAGATCGACGCCCGATTCCTTCCGCTTCGCCTCCAGCAGACCGGCCAGGTAGCCACCCATGGCCTGGCTCGCCGCCTTCCGCCCCGCGGGGTCCGGGTGGGAGAACACGTCCGTGGTCCACGCACGGAAAGCGGCCTGGTCGAGGAACGGCACTCCCAGCAGGTCGCAGATCACCGACATGGACAGCGGGAAGGCCAGGTCCGCGACGAGGTCCGCCCGGCCCTCCGGCCGGCTCGCCATGGTGTCGAGCAGGGTGCGGGTGACGTCCTCCACGGCGGGCACCAGGGCCGCTACGCGGCGGGGGGTGAACTCCCGGGCCACGAGCTTGCGCAGTCGTCCGTGGTCGGTCCCGTCGGAGTTGAGCATGTTGGGTCCCGCGGCCGGTCTCACCACGTCGAGCGAAGGCGCCGCCCGGGCCCAGGACTTGACGAGTCCCGGGTGGACCAGTGCGGTCCGCGCGGCCTCGTATCCGACCACCAGCCACGCTTCCGCCGCCTCCGGTGTCCGCACCCGGTGGACCGGGCCCCGTTCGCGCAGACGCGCGTAGAAGGGGTAGGGATCGCGGACGAAGTCCTCACCCAGTGCGGTGAGATCGACGATGCCGGGCGTGGACATGATGGCTTCCAGAGGTCGCGGGTGCGGTCGGTGGGTGGGTGCTCGCCGGGCGGTCATGGTGGGGCGGGGGTCACATCGCGGTGTGGGTGCTCCACAGCACCGAGCCGCCGTAGCGGATGGACACGTTCCCGCTGGGCTCCAGGACCAGTTGGGCACCGTCGTGTCCCATGGTCCGTGAGGCCCAGGCGGTCTGCCCGTCCTGCGTGTACACCACTAGATTGCCGTCGGCCTGGAACACCGTCTTGACACCCTGTCCGACCGTGCCGGACCACCACAGCGGAGTGCCCTGGCGGTCGTACAGCACCAGGTTGCCGTCGCCCTGGAAGGCCAGGGTGATGCGGTTGGTGACCCAGCTCTGCCCTGGTTCCAGGACGCTGGTGCCATGGACCACGGTGGAGGTCCACTCCTCCTCCTGCGGGCTGGGGCTGGCCCGCGGGGTCTCGGCGGCTCGTGACGTCTCCAGGGGCGAGGGGGTGTCACGCTCGGGCGTCGCCTCGAGGGTGTGGGTCTCCTGAGTCGGCGAGGCCGCGGCCACCGCGGCGATGCGGTCCTGCCGGGCGCCGGCGGCGGATCCGGCGTCCGGGCTCCCGCTGGCCACCGGGCGCGGCTGCTCGGGGCCCCCCACGGACGGATGGTCCTCGTCCGGTGTGTAGTCCTCACCCAGGTCCCCGGCTCCGGCCTGCACGGTCTGTGACGGCCCGTTCTCGCCGAACAGGGCGGGGCCCAGCAGGAAGAGGGCGCTGAGCACGCCCGCTCCCGCCAGAACCGGCTTGGCGAGACGCGCCCGTGAGCCACCACGCCGCTCCCCCGCCGTGGACGGCTGGACGGAGGTTCTCCTGCCGCCGGCCCGGCGTCCGGTCTCCTCCGCCGGGTACCGCCGCCGCGCGGTGAAGGGGTCGTCCCCCGGCTGCGCGGGAACCGGGGCGGAGACGGCCGGGTGGGTGTACTGCCCGGTGAGTGTCTCATCGGGCGCCGGTCCGGCACCGTCACGGGGCACGGCTGCGCCGACGTCGCCCGCCGACGCGAGCTGCCAGGGCAGTTCACTGTCCCACACGGCCTGACCGGCCGTTGCCCCGGTGGTCTCGTGGGGGTGGCCGGCTCCCGGCCCAGGGTGGTTCATCTACGTGCCTTTCCCGATGGACGGGTTGGGTGATGCAGGGACTGTTTCACCCCGGGGAGCGCAAGGTCCGGGGCGGACACGCCTTGGCGTGCAGCGTAGGGGCCACCCGCACGGCGCATGCGGATGGCCACCGATGCCTGCACGAACGAACGGTGGCCGTACCCGTTCCTTCGCCGGCGGTCACAGGATGCCCATGCGGATGGCGTAGGCGACCGCGTGCGTCCGATTGCGCAGGCCCAGCCGCTTGACCACGGACTGGATGACGCTCTTGATCAGACGTTCCGAGTAACTGAGCTTGGTGGCTATCTCCACGGTGTCCATCCCCTCGGCGAGGAGCCTGAGGACGTCGATCTCGCGCTGCGTGAGTTCGACCGGGAGTAATCCGCTGGGGGAAGCATCCTTCTGCATGGTCCGCATCCGGTCCAGCAGCATGTGCATCAGCACCGGAGGGACGATCGACCGTCCCTGCTGCGCCTCCGCGACCGCTGTGGCGATCTCGGAGAAGCTGGTGTAAGGCCGTACCAGGAAGCTAACCAGACCATGACAGACAGCCAGCGCCATCTGCTGTTCGGAGATCTGGTCCGCGACCAGGACGATGCGGATGCGTCCGTCGGTGAGCTGGTTGGCCCGGCTCATCGCGGAGAGGGTCTGCCCGGTCACTGCGGCGGTGAGCATCACAAGAATGTCCGCTTCCGCAAGCTTCTCGGCGTCCAGAAGCCCCAGGCGTTCGTCCGATGCGAGGAAGGCCGCGGTGCCGTCACGAGTAAGGGGGTCGTCAGCTTGGACGACGACCCCCGGTACCGTGCGTGCGTGGCTTGTGTAGTCAGGCATGGAACTCCTTGTCCAGAGCACGACGCCTCACCCGGGAAGTGCCCCGCCTGGCACACCCCAGCACAACGAGCCACATTGATCAGCGGACCGAGCCCGGCCGGACGTACGTCCGACGGGTCCCCGGATGAGCATTCACTCGCTCCGCACCGATCATCACACCCCACAGCGGCTCGATCGTCGCCTTTCATGCCCGCCATGCACTTAGAAACAACAGCAGTGCACTGGCGTGCAGGTTCACCTGCGGCGTTCGTCACGTATTCCGGTCGTGGAAGGCCCGCAGGAGTGAAACGGCCCGCCCCCTCCGTCCGAAGCGGGGGAGGTTTCCGGCGGAGGGGGCCGGCCGAGCCTGCATGGTTGCCGGAGCCTCGGGGCTAGTGCCGCCTCGGTCTGCCCGCCCACCAGGTGTTCGGTTTCATGGGATGGTGCGCCTCGTTTCGTCGTCCTCGCTTGAAGAGGAGTTGCACGGACGTTCACATGATCGACTGGGTGAGATCCCGGCGCACGCGGTCCCCGGGTTTTCTGCCCGGACGGACACGCCGTGCGCACCGATGGCGCGACGCCACGGCTTCGCGGCCGCCGGGACTACTTGACCGATCCCGCCATCACGCCCTGCACGAAGTGCCGTTGGAAGGCGAAGAAGACGACGAGCGGTACGACCAGGGAGAGGAACGCGCCTGGGGCCAGAACGTCGATGTTGCTGCCGAACTGCCTGATCTGGGACTGCAGAGCCACCGTCAGGGGCTGCGCGCTGCTGTCCGCGAACAACAGCGCCACCAGCATGTCGTTCCACACCCACAGGAACTGGAAGATGGCCAGGGAAGCGATGGCCGGCCGCCCCACCGGCAGCACCAGCTGCAGGAAGATGCGCCACTCGGTTCCGCCGTCCATCCGGGCGGCCTCCAGCATCTCCTTGGGGATCTCCGCGAAGTAGTTCCGCAGCAGGAACACCGCGAACGGGAGACCGTACGCCACGTGGAAGAGGATCACCCCGGGTATGGATCCGAAGAGACCGAGCTGGCCGAAGAGCTTGGCGACCGGCAGGAGCCCGATCTGTACCGGGACCACGAGCAGCGCCACGACGACGAGGAACACACCGTCGCGGCCGGGGAAGTCCAGCCAGGCGAAGGCGTATCCGGCGAGCGCGGCGATCACGACCACCAGCACGGTCGTCGGGACGGAGATCAGAACCGTGTTCCACAGTGACTGTGTGATCGCCGAGTTCTGCAGCAGCGCCGAGTAGTTGTCGAAGGAAAGCTGTCCGGGAGTGGTCAGGGCCGTCCACCAGCCGCCCCGCGCCGTGTCCTCGGCGGAGCGCATGGAGGAGAGGAACAGGCCCGCCAGGGGAGTCAGCCAGACGAGCCCGACAAGAACGAGGAAGGCCTGCACCAGGCCGTGGCTCAGCCAGCGCCGCGCGGCATTCATCGCTGACTCCTTCGGAAGCGGCGGACGTTGAAGATCATCGCTGGGACCACCAGGAGGAGCAGCAGGACGCCGAGTGCACTGCCCAGGCCCTGGTCGTTGCCTCCGCCGAAGGACACCAGCCACATCTGGGTGGCCAGCACGGTGGCGTCCTCCTGTACCGGGCCGGGCGCGATGATGTAGACGAGGTCGAAGACCTTCATCACATTGATGACCAGGGTCACGAAGACCACCGTCAGCACCGGGGCGAGCAGCGGAACGGTGATGCGGCGGAAGATCTGCCACTCGTTGGCCCCGTCCATCCGGGCCGCCTCCAGCGCGTCCCGCGGCAGGGTGGAGAGTCCCGCGCCGATGAGCACCATGGCGAAGCCCGTCCAGATCCACACGTAGGCGCCGATGACGGCCGGAGTGATCAGGGCGGGGCCGAGCCACGAGATGCCGTCGTAGGGCTCGGCGAAATTGGCCGCGGGCAGCGCCAGTGTGTAGGAGCCGGCCTTCAGCCCTGTGAAGGCGAAGGAACCGTCGCGGGCGGTGGTCGTGGTGGCGACCTCCCGTCCGTCGCGGAACGCCTGCACGGTCATGCCCGGCAGACCCTTCTCCCCCTGGTCGACCGCGCCCTGCGTGCCCCCGCCGCCGGGCGTGAAGTCCAGGTAGGTGATGCCGCGCAGTTCGCCGGGACCCGCCCGGCGTTCAGCGGCCCGGCCGGCCGGCTCAGCGTCGCCGGGCAGGTCCCCGGGCAGGACGCCGACCAGCGGCAGGGCGACCGTCCGGCCCGGGGACAAGGCACCCTCGGTCCGGTAGGAGCCGTCGTCGGCTCGGGCCAGGCCCTGGCCGTCGCGGGCCCGGGCGGACGGGTACAGCGAGGTGCCGGCGAAGGCATCGTGCACGGAGACGACCGCCGCGTTCAGCACACCCTTGTCGGGGTCCTCCTCGTAGGCGAGACGGAAGATGATGCCCGCTGCGAGGAACGACACCGCCATGGGCATGAAGAGCAGGAGCTTGAACGCCGTCGCCCAGCGGATCTTCTCGACGAGAACGGCGAGAATGAGGCCCAGGCCGGTCAGCACCGCGGGGGCCACGACGACCCAGATTACGGTGTTGCGGATGGCCTTGAGCGTCGCCGGGTCACGGAACATCTCGACGTAGTTGTCGGCGCCGACGAAACGGGTGCCGGAGGCGTCGAAGAGGCTGCGGCCGACGGAGAACAGCACGGGGTAGACGACGAGGGCTCCGAGCAGGAGCAGGGCGGGCAGGGCGAACAGCACGGCGACGACACGGCCGCGCCGCGCCGGGCTCCGCCGGGGGCGGCGGCCCGCATCCGGTGGCGCAGGACTGTGCGCGTCTTTGACGAGGGTGGCGGTCATCGCGGCTCAGTCCTGGTAGGCCTTGGCTGCGGCCGACTCCAGCGCGTCTGCCGTGGCCCTGGGGTCCGACGGGTCACGCAGGAAGTCCTGGAGGAGCTTCCACTCGCCGACGCCCTTCGTGCCGCCGAAGGCCGCCGGTGCCTGGTCGGACATGTCGAAGCGAACGGCTTCTCCGGCCTCGATCAGGGAGACGGCGGTGGCACGGGTGACCTCGTCGCCGTAGGCACTCGGCTTCAGGTTGCGGTTCGGGGAGAGGAAGCCGCCCTCGCCGGCCCAGACGGCCGCGGCCTCCGGTGAGGCCAAGTAGCGCACCAGTTCCATCCCCGCGTCACGGTGCTCGCCGTCCTTCAGGACGACCGCGGCGTCACCGCCGCTGACCACCGGGGCCTTGTTGCCGTCGACTCCCGGGAACGGGAAGAAGTCGGCGTCCTCGCCGATGTTCCTGCCGAACTGGTCCTTGGCGACGCCGGCGACGAAATCGCCCTCGTACACCATGCCGGCCTGGGGCTCGGGCCCGAAGACCTTCTCGACCGATCCGGGGAAGTCGGTGTTCAGCGCCCCTTTCGAGCCACCGGCGATCAGTTGCCTGTCCTTGAACAGCTCGCCGAGGGTGGTCAGTGCCTTGACCACGCCGGCGTCGGTCCACTTCAGCTTGTGCGTCGCCAAGGCGTCGTACTTCTCGGGTCCCGCCTGTGACAAGTAGATGTTCTCGAACCAGTCGGTGAGGGTCCAGCCATCCTGGCCTGCGACGGCGAAGGCCGCGAGTCCGGAGTCGGAGACGGCACGCCCGGCCTCGAGCATCTCGTCGTAGGTCTTGGGCGGCTCGACCCCGGCCTGGTCGAGCGCCTGGGGGCTGTACCAGACCGTCGACTTGTGGGCGGCCTTGAAGTAGAGGCCGTACAGGGTGTCGTCGACACTGCCGTACTTCTTCCAGACGCCCGCGTAACCGGCGTCGACCTCGCTCTCCACCTCCTTGGAGAGCGGCTGGAGCCAGCCCTTGCGCGCGAACTGCTGCAACACCCCCACCTGGGGGACCATCACCACATCGGGGGCGTCCCCGCCCTCGATCTTGCTGCCGATGACCGTCGAGACATTGTCCCCGGTGGAGACGAACTGGGTCTTGGCGCCGGTCTTCTCCGTGAAGGCGTCGAGCACCTTCTGGAAGTTCTCCTGCTCGCTGCCGGACCAGACGCCGGCCACGGTGACCGTCTGTCCGCTGAGCGACTGGTCACCGCCGCCCGCGGAAACCGGCTCGCCACCACCGCAGGCGGTCGCGCCGAGGGTCAGCAGGACAGTGCAGCCGGTGAGCAGCGTGCTACGTGGTCGCATCTTCGTCGATGGCCTTTCGGTTCGTTGAGGCAGAAACGTCAGTCGGTCGCGATGTCGTCGGTGATCCACCAGGCCGCCGTGGACCCGCCGAGGACACCGGGCTCGCAGGGGGTGCTGGACAGCAGGGGCACGTCGCGGACGGGTGCAGGGGTGGGCGCGGTGCCGAAGTTGACCGCGCAGACCAGACCGTCACCCCGGACGAAAGCCAGTACACCGGGCGGCGTGTCCAGCCAGCGGAGGCTGCCCTCACCCAACTGCGGCAGTGAAGCGCGCAGTTGCAGTCCGTCGCGGTAGAGGTGCCAGAACGATCGGGTGTCGGCCAGGGCCCGGTCAGTTGCGTGCTCGGCGAACCACTCCGGCTGGGGCAGCCACGGCTTGGCGCCTTCGGCCTGGGGGGTGAAGCCGAACGGCGAGGCCTGCCCCGACCACGGGAGGGGCACTCGGCAGCCGTCCCGGATGCGCGCCCGGCTTCCGGTACGGCGGAAGATGGGGTCGGTGAGCACGTCGTCGGGCAGGTCGACGACCTCCGGCAGGCCCAGTTCCTCACCCTGGTAGATGTAGGCGGCACCGGGCAGAGCAAGCATGAGGAGCGCTGCCGCGCGGGCCCGTGCGGATCCCAGCCCGCTGCCACCGGGGACCGGCTCGCCGTAGCGGGTGACGGTGCGGACCTGGTCGTGGTTGTTCAGGACCCAGGTGACGGTGGAACCCGTGCCGGCAATATCCTGCATGGCCTCGGAGATGACCTTGCGGAAGGCATCCGGGTCCCAGGGAGCGCTGAGCAGGTCGAAGAAGAACGCCTGGTGCAGTTCATCGGGGCGGACGTAACGGGCGTGCTCACGTGCGGTCGGGACCGAGACCTCTCCGACGAGCAGCCGTTCGCGGCCGTCCCGCGTCGTGTATTCCTCACAGACCGCGCGCCAGTGCCGCCACACGTCGTGGACCTCGGGCTGGTTCCAGGCGAGCGGATTGACGGAGTCACGGGCCCGGGCGTCCGCCTCGGGGTCGGGCGAGTCCGGCAGGTCAGGGTGCTTGTAGAGTCCCGCGGCCACGTCGATGCGGAAGCCGTCGACACCGCGGTCCAGCCAGAAGCGGAGCACGTGGTCGAAGTGGGCCGCGACCTCGGGGTGCCGCCAGTTCCAGTCCGGCTGCTCCGGCGTGAACATGTGCAGGTACCACTGGCCGGGGCGGCCGTCGGCCTCGGTGACCCGGCTCCAGGCCGGTCCGCCGAACATCGCGTGCCAGTTGTTGGGCGGCTCCGCTCCGTCGGGGCCGCGGCCGTCGGCGAAGTGGAACCGGGCGCGGGCGGCACTGCCGGGCGCCGCCGCGAGGGCGTCGCGGAAGTACGGGTGCTCGCTCGAGCAGTGGTTCGGCACGATGTCGAGGAGCACCTTGATGCCCAGGCGGTGGGCGGCCGCCATCAGCCGCTCGAACTCCGCCAGGTCGCCGAAGACCGGATCGACGTCGCAGTAGTCGGCGACGTCGTAGCCGTGGTCGTGCTGGGGCGAGGGATAGAAGGGGCTCAGCCATATCCCGTCGACCCCGAGCTTCTTCAGGTAGGGCAGACCGGCCCGTACGCCGGCGAGGTCGCCGATGCCGTCACCGGTGCTGTCCAGGAAGCTGCGGACGTAGACCTGATAGATCACCGCGTCGCGCCACCAGCGGCGCGCTCCATTGCGCTGGGAAATCACCCCGGAAGCCTGTCTGTGTGGAGGGGTTGTTATGCATGCATGTTAGGTAGCCGTGACGGAGAGATGTCAACGACTTGAACACGAGGACCGCCGTAACTGCCCCTGTGGGCAATCCTGAATACGCGCCTCTTGACCAGGACTCAGTCGGAGCGATACCTAACAGGTATGCAGAGGACTGTGCGGCACTCGCTAGCGCTCGGTTACGGCGGCGAGTTCGGCGGCCAGGCTCCGCACCGCCTCGCCGGTCGTCCGCCGTCCGGTGAGGGCGTCATGGACCACGGCCTGCACCACCAGGCTCACCTGGTCATAGCGCGGGCTCTTGGGTCGCGGAGCGGCGGAGAGTACCGCGCCGCGCAGCACGGGCAGATGAGGGAACCTGCGGATCAGCACAGGGTCCCGGTAGAGGTCGGCGCGCACCGGCGGCAGCGCGCCGCGGGTCAGCACCTGTCGTTGAGCCGGCTCACTGGTCAGGTAGGCGATGAGCCGCTGGGCCGATTCCGGGTGCGCTGTGTGGGCGGAGACGGCCAGGTTCGAGCCGCCGAGCACGCTGGTGCCGGGCCCGTCCGGACCCGGCAGCCGGACCGCTCCCACGTCACCGGCCACCGCCGATCCCGCCCCGTCGGCGGCCACGTAGGCGTAGGGCCAGTTACGCAGGAAGAGCAGCCGCCCCTCCTCGAAGGCCCGCTTCGACTCCTCTTCGCTGTAGGTCAGCGCTTCCTTGGGGATCCAGCCCTCGCGCAGGCCGCGCACCAGGAATCCGATGCCCTCACGAGCGGCCGCCGAATCCACGGTGACCCGGCGGCCGTCGTCGTCGAGAACGGTGCCGCCCGCGGAGTAGACCGCCTCGGTGACGTTCACCGTCAGGCCCTCGTAGGCAAGCAGCTGTCCCGCGTAGCCGTCCAGTCCGTACTTCGGGGCGATGGTCCGTGCCGCCCGCTCCAGCTCTGCCCAGGTACGGGGCGCCGGCACCCCCTCCGCGGCCAGGACATCCTTGCGGTAGAGAAGGAGACCGGCGTTGGTGACGTAGGGAACGGCGTACAGCCGCCCCTCGTAGGTGGCCGTGTCGACGACCGGCGGGAGGAAGCTGTCCAGCGCGAAGTGGTCCCTGGGCAGGGGACGTATCCAGCCGGCGGCTGCGAACTGCGAGGTCCAGTCGACATCTATGTTGAGGATGTCGTACCGGCCATCGGCTCCCGCGCGCAGATCGGTCTCCATCTGCGCCCGGGTCTCGTCCGCCGAGTCCGGCAGCTCCACCAGGGTGACCCGCTCGCTCGGGTGAGTCCTGTTCCAGCCCGCCAGGAGGGGACCGAGGTAGCCGGTGAGGTCACCGGCCGTTGCCAGGGTCAGCGGACCCCGTCCGATGTCCGGCCCGCCGGCCCGCGCTCCGGCCGAGACGTATCCGGCCAGGAGCACCGTCAGCACGAGCAGTCCCCTGCCGGCGGCACGCGCCCACCGCATGGATCCTCCCGCTCGACAGCTCCGGGCCTCACGCCACGGAAACTTCTGCATGTATACCCGTTAGCCATGCGCGATACTAGGGGCTGCGGCGCACAGGTCACCGGCACCCACCGGGACCGCCCGGTTCGCCGGCCCCGACACGGAGACGAGGTGGAGAGCGCAAGTGCGGCTGCCTCTCCTGGCCCTGCTCGCGCACGGCCCCGCCCATGGTTACGAACTGAAGCAGGACCTTGAACAACTGCTGGGCGCCGCATACCCTCAGCCCAACGTCGGCCAGATCTACGTGACCTTGGGCCGCCTGGAGAAGGCAGGACTGATCCGGGGCGAGGAGGTCGAGCAGTCGAGCCGCCCCAACAAGAAGATCTACCACCTCACCGATGCCGGGCGAGAGGCCTTGCTGGGCTGGTTCGAGGAAACCTCGGAGGAACCCAGGGTCAGGGACGAGTTCTTCATGAAACTGGCTCTGGCTCCGCGCACCGGGCTGGCCGACCAGGTCACCCTCATCAACAACCAGCGACGCCACTACCTGAACACCATGCGCTCCCTGTCGCGGCTGGCTGCCGCCGAGGACCGTGACAACCGCATCTCCCAGCTCCTCATCGAGGGCGCCATGCTGCACCTGCAGGCCGACCTCGACTGGCTGGAGCGCTGCCAGGAAGAACTGGAGGGGTTGGATTGAGTGAGGACAGCACTCCCCTGCTCCAGGCCGAAGGGCTGGTCAAGACCCACTACGGCGAGGGCGCACCCGCGCACGCCGTCCGAGGTGTCGACCTCACCGTCAGCCGGGGCGAGTTCATCGCCGTTACCGGCCCTTCCGGCGCGGGCAAGTCGACGCTGCTGCACCTGCTCGGCGGATTGCAGTCACCGGACGCGGGCACCATCCGGCTCGCCGGGGTGCCCACCGGCTCCTGGAGCGAGGGCCGCTGGGCGGTGGAACGCCGCAACCGCATCGGCATCGTCTTCCAGTTCTTCAATCTGGTGTCCGACCTCTCCGTCGCCGACAACGTGGAACTGCCGGCCCTGCTCGCCGGCACAGCACCGAAGCGGGCCCGCGCCCAGCGTGCGCGGTTGCTGGCGGAACTCGGACTCACCGGCAAGGAGCGCAACATCCCCGGCGAGCTGTCCGGTGGGGAGCAGCAACGGGTCGCCCTGGCCCGTGCCCTGGTGAACCAGCCGGACCTGCTTCTGGCCGACGAGCCGGCCGGCAGCCTGGACAGCCGCGGCACCCGCGAGGTGATGCGGCTGCTGACCCGCTTCCACGGGCGAGGGCAGACCATCGTGCTCGTGACCCACGACGCCCGGCTGGCGAGCGCCGCCGACCGGGTCGTCAGCTTCTTCGACGGGCGCATAGCCGACGATGCCGAGCTGGCCGGCCGGCCACTCCCGAGAGCGGGTACGTCGAGCGTGCTCGAACTGAGGGAGTGATGGCCGGTGGAGCGCGCGCAACCGGCCGGGTCCCGGCCCGCGCGACGGGGGTGACGGCATGCGGGCCATGACGCGCTGGGCGCGCGCCGACCTCCGCCGACACCGCGGTGAGGCCCTGTTCCAGGTGCTCGCCACGGTCGGCATCGTGGCATCGCTGCTGCTGGCCGCTGCGCTGTTCGCCTATGCCACCAACCCGTGGCAGCGGGTCTTCACCCGGTCGGACGGAGCGCACGTGTGGATGCACACGGACACGTCCGCCGACGGCGCACGGCTGGCCCGCATCGAGGGGGTCAGCGCGGTCGCCGGACCTTATCCCACCGAGTCCGTGACCTTGGCCGCCCATGGTTCCCGGGCCGCGGCCGAGCTGCGGGTCACCTCCGCCCCACCGTCCGTGGGCCGCCCGCTGCTGACCTCCGGGCGTTGGCTGCGCGACGCCGAACCGTACGGCGTGGTCCTGGAGAGCAGTCTCGCCCGCGCTCTGCTGGCCGGCCCCGGGGACACCCTCACGCTGCCGGGGACCGTGCGGACCCTGACGGTCGTCGGCGTGGCGGACAGTGCCGAGCCCCGGTACAGCCCCGGCGAGCGGCCCGGGCTGGTCTGGGCGTCGGCCGCGGCTGTCCGGGCGCCCGACGGCCAAGTCACCGGATTGCGGCTCTCCGACCCGGCCGCGACCGACTACACCGTGCAGCGGGCGGTCACCGTCCTGGGGGCGAGTGTGGTGGACGAGGTATCCACTTGGCAGCAGGCCCGCGCCCAGGCCGAGGGCGGCAACCGCCTGCTGGGCCGTCTGTTGGGCGGGTTCGGCCTGACCGCGCTGGCGGCCGCCGGCCTCGCCGCGCACGGTGCGATCCGCACCCGGGTCCGCGGGCACCTGAGGGACATCGCGGTGCTGAAGGCGATCGGCTCCACACCCGGGCAGGTCGTCCGGATCTTCGTGCTCCAGCACCTGACCTATGCCGTGACGGGGGCGCTCACCGCAGGTTGCCTCGTGGAGCTGTTCGGGGATCGCGCCCCCGGGCGCATCGGTGAAGCGGTCACGGTCTGGCAGGAACTGCCCGAGCACACGACCGCTCTGGTCACCGTGCCGTCGGGTGTGGTGCTGTTCATCGGGGCGACCACGGCACTGGCCGCGTGGCGGGCCGGCCGGGTTCCGCCGGTGCCCGGCGTGAGGCCCGCCGCTCGCCACGGAGCCGCACTGTCGGCCACGGCCCGGGTGGCGCTGGGGCGGCGGCTGCCACCCGCTCTCGTGCTCGGAGTGCACCGGGCGTTCACCCGGCGGTCCCGGTCGCTGGCCACCGTGGCCCGGCTCTCGCTGTCGCTGCTGCTCGTCGTCGTGGCGATGAGCGCGTGGAGCACCATGGAACATGTACGCGACCACCCCGCACAGGCCGGACGCGTCACCTCGCTCAGCGTCCACTCCGACCGGCTCGGCGAGGAGGAGACGCGTTCCCTGCTGCGCCGCGACCCGCGCGTCGCCGCGGTCTACCCGGGTGCGGAGGTGAGCGCCCTGGTGCCGGGGCAGAACGCCACCATCGCCCTGCGCGGGCTCGGCACCAGTGACAACCCCTATCCGTACGCCCTCGCCGAAGGACGTGTTCCGCGCGGTCCGCACGAGGCCGTGGCAGGCCAGGGACTGCTCGACCTGTTGCACGCACGGGTCGGCGACTGGGTGCGTATGACGGTCGGCAGCCGTCCGGAGGTACTGCACATCGTAGGTCGCGCCGTGGAGCCGGAGAACGCCGGACGCGTCGTCTCCACGTCCTTGGACAACCTGCGCGCCACCCAGCCGGAGCTGCTTCCCACGCGGTACGAACTGCGGCTCCGGCCCGGAGCCGACGCCAAGGCAGTCGCGGACGAACTGACCGAGCGAGCCCGTGGACAGCTCGATGTCTACTCCGTCACCGATCCCGCGTCGAGCCTGTCACCGCTGCGGCAGATCATCGCGGTGCTGGTCACGGTCCTCGCGTTCATCGGCCTGCTGGAGCTCCTCACCCTGATCGGCGCGACCGTACGCGAAGGAAGGCGTGACCTGCTCGCGCTGCGCGCGATCGGTCTGACATCCCGGCAGACGGCCGCGGTGACCGCCGTCGCCACCGCGTGCACCACCCTCGCCGCCGTGGGACTGGCCATGCTGGCGGGGCTCCCGCTGGCGCGGTGGCTGACCGACCAGCAGGGCCGGGCGACCGGCATCGGTACCGGTCTCGCACGGGTTCCCTCCGCCGCTGACTTGCTGATGACTGCGCTCATTGCGGTGGCCGGTGCCGCCGCTCTGGCCGCGTTGACGGCGGGACGCGAGGCCCGTCGGCACCGGTTGGACGAGACACACTGACGAGGACGGGTCAGCAGCGCCCGACCGTCACACCGAGCGGACCATGTCGATGCACTCCTGCGGGACGACTCCGGGCGCGCGTTCCAGGGGCCCAAGGACCGCGGTGGCCTGGACGCGCTCCAGTTCCGCGATCGTCGTGTCGTCCAGCCACTTGACGTTGGCGCCGGCGGTGCCCTTCAGGTCGGGAACTGCCGGCTCGCCCGGGAACAGCTCCCGCATCAGCACGACGGGCGAGGAGCCGTGGGTCACCTTCAAAACCTTGAACCGCGTCCCGGGCAGGAAGACCAACCGGTTCCTGTCCGGGTCCACGAGCTGCGTCTGACGCCCAGTCAGTGACCAGACACGAACGGCGCCGCCATGGCCACGGAAAGCCTCGATCTCGGTGGACACGGCCCAGAAGCCCTGGTCGACGACCAGCGGATCGCTCCGGTACCGGTCAACGGCGTCACCCAGTCCGCGGGGCCGTGCCACCGCGGCTCCCCGGTAGGCGGGCAAGCGCAGCAGACCCGCCTTGACGCAGCGCACGAGCGCCTGCGTGGCGTCCGTCGCCCTGTTCTGCATTGCCGCGTCCACCCCTGGCCACTCCTGTGTCAGATACAGGTGCAGGGCCGCCAGGTCCGTCAACCTGCTGAGCGTCTCGTAGCGGAGGTCCGACTGCCGCGAGGCTGCCGGAGCGAGCCGCGAAACAAGGGTGTCGATCGTCTGACGGAGGTCCTCCCCGTACGTCTGCCACAGCCGCAGCCGGTCCTGTGCCGTGGCGGCTCTGCCAGGCGACGTCCCCTGGATGGCGAAGTGGGGCACGTACCGCCGTTGGCGTCGGTCGCCGGTCGCCGTCTGGGCAGCGCTCATCAGCATGGAACCTCAGGGAGTCGGGAGGACGCGAAGGTCGCCCACGACCATAGGCAGAGCGGGCGGGCGGAGCGCGCCGCACCAGCCCACGTCAGCACGAAGTGCCGTGACTTCTTCCTGTTGGGGCACCGCGACACTCGCTCCCACGGCGGCGGCGTCACCGTGGACGACGACGCTTGCAGGAGCACATCCGGGCCTTGAGGGGCAGGCCGAGCGGAAACCGCTTGACCGTGCTGGATGACCACCTCGTCCTTCTGGTGCAGCGGAGCCGACCGCCGCTCAGGTGATGCATGCCGGTGGTCGTGATCCGTCTCCTGCAATGCCGGACACCGCTGCGTGCGCTGTTGGAAGGGACGTGATCACTGCTGGGCCCGGCATCGTCCGGAAGCACAAGTACGTCCCTGGGCGCACGGCGGACCACGCAGGCCCGGACCGACGCTCTCGTGCAAGCATCCGTGCGCTCTCGGACTCCTCGCACCGCAGGACGGCCTTAACGTCAGCAGCCGGTGACGCCTGGCAGACGGGTGGACGAGGAACGGCGATGAGTATGAGCGAACGGGCGGACATGGTCGTCCTGGGGCTGGGGCCGGGCGGCGAGTACGTCGCGGGCGCACTGGCCGAGGCCGGCCTGGACGTGGTGGGAGTGGAAGCGGAGCTGGTCGGGGGCGAGTGTCCGTACTGGGCGTGTGTTCCCAGCAAGATGATGATCAGGGCCGGCAATGCGCTCGCCGAGGGCCTCCGGATTCCTGAGCTGGCCGGGACGGCCGCCGTGACAGCCGACTGGAGCAAGGTGGCCGGACGCATCCGCGAGGAGGCCACCGACGGCTGGAACGACCAGGTCGCGGCGGACCGACTGGCGGCGAAGGGCGTCCGTCTCGTCCGGGGAACGGGCCGCCTGGCCGGGCCGCGGCGGGTGACGATCGGCGACCGCACCGTCGAGGCCCGGCGCGGTGTCGTGCTGGCCACCGGCACCCGGCCTCGTATCCCGTCGGTTCCGGGGCTCTCGGGTACCCCGTACTGGACGAATCGGGAGGCCATGGCGGCCGCGGACCTGCCTGCATCCATGATCGTGCTGGGAGGCGGGGCCGTCGGAGTGGAGCTCGCCCAGGTCTTCGCCCGTTTCCGGTGCGCCGTCACGGTACTCGAAGGACAGGACCGCCTGCTCGCCCAGGAAGAGCCCGAAGCGGGCGAACTGGCCGCGCAAGCCCTTCGGGCGGACGGCGTCCGCGTCCTCACCGGCATCCGGGCCCGGCGGGTCACCCACGACGGCACCGCCTTCACGGTCCAGGTCGGCGGAACGGACGACGAGACCCTGCGCGCCGAACGGTTGCTCGTCGCCGCCGGGCGCCACGCCGACCTCGCCGCGCTGGCCGTGGAGACCGTGGGACTCGACCCCACAGCACCGGCCGTCCCCACGGACGGCCGGATGAGGACGCCCGCGGAGGGGCTGTGGGCGGTCGGCGACCTCACCGGCAAGGGTGCCTTCACCCATGTGTCGATGTACCAGGCGGAGATAGCCGTCCGGGACGTCCTCGGACGCTCCGGCCCCGACGCCGACTACCGCGCCCTGCCTCGTGTCACCTTCACGGACCCCGAGATCGGGGCAGTGGGACTGACCGAGCGGCAGGCCCGGGGGCAGGGACTCCGCGTGCGCACCAGCGTACTTCCCCTGGCCTCGTCCACCCGTGGCTGGATTCACGGACCGGGCGGCGATGGGTTCGTCAAGCTCGTCGAGGACGCCGACCGCGGCGTGCTGGTCGGGGCCACGTCGGCAGGGCCGGCCGGCGGCGAACTGCTGTACGGACTGAGCGTCGCCGTCCACGCCGAGGTGCCCGTTCGCCGGCTCCTGGACATGATCTACACCTATCCCACCTTCCACCGGACGGTCGGGGCGGCCCTGGGAGCCCTCCGCTGAGCCTCATGCGAAATCCCGGGAAGGCCGCGGCCGTTTCTGCGCCTCGGCGGCACACCATGTCGGGCCGCGACCCCGGAGAGGCACACCGGTCCGCCACCCCTCTGGAACTCTTCGTCGACCTGTGCTTCGTCGTGGCCGTCGCCCAGGCGGCGGAAAGCCTGCACGAGGCACTGGCCCACGGTCACTACGCTTCCGGTGCGCTGCGCTTCGCACTGGTCTTCTTCACCATCTGGTGGGCCTGGATGAACTTCACCTGGTTCGCCTCCGCCTACGATCCCGACGACACCCCGTACCGGCTGACGGTGCTGGTACAGATCACCGGGTCGCTCGTCCTGGCCGCCGGTGTCGCCCGTGCCTTCGACCACGGTGACCTGCTGGTCATCACGCTCGGATACGCGGTGCTGCGCACCGCACTGGCCGCGTTGTGGCTCCGGGCCGGGCTGGCCGACCCCGCCCGGCGCCGAACGACACTCCGGTTCGCAGCCGGTGTCACGATCTGCCAACTGGGCTGGATCGCCCTGCTCTTCCTGCCTCAGGCGGTTCAGCTGCCGGGCATCGTCGTGATGATCCTCGCTGAAGTACTCGTACCTGTGTGGGCGCAGTCCGCAGGAATGACCCCCTGGCATCCGCATCACATCGCCGAACGCTACGAGCTGTTCACCCTCATCGTGCTCGGTGAGTCGGTTGCGGCCGCGACCGTCGCCGTCCGGGGAGCGTTCGACCGGAATCACGGCACGGGCGAACTGTACGCTCTGGCCGGCGGCGGCCTGCTGATGGCCTTCTCCATGTGGTGGCTGTACTTCACCAAGCCCGCACACACGCTGCTCGCCACCACGCACCAGGCCCACCGCAGGCGTTTCACCTGGGCCTACGGCCATTATTTGGTCTTCGCGTCGGCTGCGGCCGAAGGAGCGGGCCTGGCGGCCTACGCCGATCACCTCGCCAGCCACACCGACGCGTCGTCCGTGGCTCCCGCGATGACCGTCACCGTCCCGGCCGCCGTTTTCCTCGTCACCGTGTGGGCGGTGCACCTACGGCCGCACCAGAGACGGGCCGCCGAGTGCCTACCGTTCGCCTTCTCCGCCGTCGGCATCCTGCTGGCCGCCTGGCTCCCGGCGCCCGCGCTCGTCACCGGCCTGCTGCTGGCCGGACTGGTCGCGGTGGTGACCGTGCGGCAGCGGAACGGCGACGGTCGGCGACACACCACACCCGGCCGGGCCTCAGTGCGTTACGGGTCAAACTTCGGTGCGCTGATCAGAAAAAGGGCCATGAGACTTCGACTTAACGTGACTGTCATGGCCGCCGCACAGAGTTCGTCGCGGACCTCTCCGACCTCTCGCCCGGACTCGGACGCGGCCCCATGAACATCACGAGCCGTACGCCCCGCAGGAGGTTGTCGAAGGTGTCCACCATGCCGGTCGGCGGACTGATCCCTCACGCCACCGACGAAGCGGCGGACCTCGTAGTCCGCAATGCCAAGATCCAGACCGGTGATCCCCGCCTCCCGCAGGCCGAGGCGGTCGCCCTCCACGGCGGTGACATCGCCGCCGTCGGCGGTGACAAGGACGTGGTCGGCGGTGCTCATCTGCACGTTGTCCGCGGTGGCCTGAACTCCGTACCGGACCTTCGCCGGAACGGGGTGCGCTCGCTGCGGCAGGGTCTGGCCATGCGGCGCGATCAGGCGGCCCAAACGCCCAAGGGCCAGGGGGCGGGTGCTGGGCGGCTGGTCGGCCAAGTTGTTCACCGAGCGTCGGCTGCCCACCTCTGCCTGCACTTTCTGGCCTCATGACCTTCTCTTCCGGATCGCGGGCGACCGTCCGTGATCGTTGCAACCCTTCAT
>NZ_BMWA01000051.1 GCF_014650995.1 Streptomyces viridiviolaceus | reverse complement strand
GGGGCCTACCCGGGGGACACCCCGGGTAGGCCCCTCCGACGTCCGCGTTCACCTGCCGGACCCGCCGCATGATCACCTCCTGCCGGCCATCCGAGAGGCGCACCCCGGCGTCCCGCCACCGCCATCTCAGCGGGCGCCTCCGGCTCCCCGCCCCATGCCCGGACCAACGAGCACGGCGGGTGATAGTCACATGATCGACCGGACAAGTCCTAGCTAGCTCGCCTGGCCCTGGAGAACGCCTGACACACCGCCGCGCGGCCGGTGCCGCCCTGCGGATCCGGTCCGACCCGGTCAGGGCCGGTCAGGGCCGGTCAGGGCCGGTCCGACCCGCTCCGAGCCGACCGGGCGCCGGTCAGTCCTCCCGGCCGGCGTCTGCGACCCGCACCAGATGCACGGCCGTGCTCGACCAGTCGCCCACCGGCAATCCGAGCCGCAGCCCGTAGGCCTCCAGGACCGCGGCGTGATGAACGGCGCCCGTGCGCGCGTCCCGGTACCGGGCGCCCGGCGTGAGTCCGCGCAGCCGCACCGGCGCGTCCGGTACACCCCGGCCGGGGCCGCGCCGCCACGCCAGGACCAGCGTCTCGGCGCCGTCGCCGGCGGAGTACTGCACCACGGTGGGGCCCTCGCCACGCGGTCCGGCCGGCCGGTACAGATCGCCGTGCTGCACGAGGTGGCGCACCCTCTTGTACTCGGCGACCAGCTCCGCGCCCTCGGCGAGTTCCTCCTGCGACCAGCGGTTCAGGTCGCCCCCGATCCCGAGCAGTCCTGCCATCGCCGCGTGGAAGCGGTACCGCAGCGGGACCGTGCGGCCGGTGAACTGGTTGGGCACGTCGGTGACCCACGCGGACATCACCCGGGCCGGCAGCACCTGGCCGAATCCGTCCTGGATGACCAGCCGGTCCACAGCGTCGGTGTTATCCGACGTCCACGCCTGGTCGGTCCGGCGCAGGATGCCGAGGTCCGCGCGCCCCCCGCCGCCGCTGCATGTCTCCACCCGCAGCCCGGGATGGTCGGCGCGCAGCCGGTCCAGGATGCCGTACAGGTTATGTACGTATCCCGTCCACAGCCGGTCGTGACCGTCGGGCTGCCCGGACCAGCCGGCCTCGCTGAAGGCCCGGTTCATGTCCCACTTGAGGAAGTCCACGCCGGCTTCTGCCACCAGCCGGGCGAGCCAGTCGTGGGCCCAATCGGCGACGTCGTCGCGGGCGAAATTCAGCACGAGCTGGTTGCGCAGCTCACTGCGCGTCCGGCCGGGGATGTGCAGCACCCAGTCGGGGTGCGCGCGGTACAGGTCGCTGTCGGGGTTGACCATCTCCGGCTCTACCCAGACGCCGAAGCGCATGCCGAGTCCGTGCACCCTGTCGGCCAGCGGACCCAGGCCGCGCGGGAACCGTTTGGGAGCGGGGGTCCAGTCGCCGAGACCGGCGTGGTCGTCGCGGCGCGTGCCGAACCAGCCGTCGTCGACGACATACAGCTCCACCCCGAGCGCGGCGGCCCGCTCGGCCAGCCGAAGCTGGCTCGCCTCGTCGACGTCGAAACCGGTGGCTTCCCAGGAGTTGTAGAGGACCGGGGCCGTCTCCCACGCGTGCGGCAGGACGTGCGCACGCGTGTAGGCGTGCCAGGCGCGGCTCGCGGCGCCGAAGCCGCCGTCCGTGAACAGCCCCGCGAAGACCGGGGAGGTGAACTCCTCGCCCGGCGCGAGCGGCACCGACGTGCCGTCGTGGCCGACGCCCCCGGTGAACCCGGCTCGCCCGTCGTGCGTGCGCTGGAGGGTGACGCGCCAACTGCCGCTCCAGGCCAGTGCGGCGCTCCACACCCTGCCGTGCTCCTCGCCCGCGTCGCCGTCGTCCAGCATCACCCAGGGACTGGCGTGGTGGCTGGTGATTCCGCGCCGGCTGGTCAGCACCGTCTCGCCGTGAGGGAGGGGCTCGCGGCGCAGCCGGCTCTCCGCCGCCCACTGCCCGGTGACGTGGCTGATCCGGTAGTCGGGCAGCGCGGGCAGCGACCACGCGGCGGAGTCGGCCCGCAGCAGGTCCACGTGGCTCTCGCCGGCGTTGCGCACCACAGTGTGGCGCTCGATGACGTCGGTGTCCTCGCGGACGGTGTAGTGCAGGGCGACGTGCACCGGGTGGAGCCGGTCGCGGAACTCCAGCACCAGCTCGGCGGTGCCCGGCGCCGGTTCGAGGACGCGGTGTCCGGTCGGCTGCCACTCGAAGGCGCGGGAGCCGTCCGCGTATCGGACCTGCAGGGAGGGCGGCCCGTACCGGGTGCCGCCGTCGACCGGCAGTTCCTCGCCGACCGGTGCCCGGCCCTCGAAGCTGCTCGCCGGCTCGCCGTCGGGCACGAGCAGGTCCCCGGCCTGCGCCACGGTCAGCTGGGGCCCCCACGCCACGTGCCGGGGGGCACCGGTGTCGTCGACGCGCAGGACGTAGGACGTGCGCGGGGTCGACAGGACCCAGAGCCCGGTGTCGGGGACGCGGGAGATCATCGGCATCAGGCCTCACGTGGTTGCGGCGTCGGGACGGGAGGGGAGGGCGCGGACGGGTCGGCACTGCCCGGAGAAGAGCCGAAGACCAAACATGGCCTTTGATCTAACGTCAAAGGACCCTCTGTGAAGGTCATTTGAAAGCAGACCTGGCATGACAGTCAACCTTCGAGAGAATCTTGTTTCTTTCATTGACAGCGGAAAATAAGCCGCCTAGGTTCCGGGCCATGTCCTCGCCCCCTCGTGCCGAGACGTTCCCGGCCCACACGCCGGCCGCCTCGCAGATCTTCGTCACCGCCCTGTCCCAGGGCCCGCTCACCCGGCTGGAGCTGGCCCGGCGGGCGGGGCTGTCCCCGGCCGCCGTCACCAAGGCCGTACGGCCCCTCATCGAGGCCGGCTACCTGGTGGAGAGCGCCGACCAGGACGCCCGCCCGGCGCTGGGCAGGCCGGCCAGCCTGGTGTGCGTGGACGGCGGACGGGCCCTGTTCGTCGGGATCAAGGTCACCGGCGACGAGGTCATCGGGGTGCTGACCGACCTGTGCTGCCGAGTGCTGTTCGCCCGGCGGCTTCCGCTGGCCGACCGCGCGCCCCAGGCGGTGCTGACCACGCTTGCCGGACTGACACAGGAACTGATGGCCGAGGCGGACGGCCTGGGCGTCCACGTGGTGGGCGCGGGCCTCGCGGTCTCCGGGGACGTGGACCGCGGGGAGGGCATGGTGCGGTACTCGCCGTTTCTGGAGTGGCGCGAGGTCCCGCTCGCCGAACTGGCCGCGGCGACCACGGGCCTGCCGGTCACCGTCGACAACGACGTGCGCGCCCTGACCGTCGCCGAGCAGTGGTTCGGCGCGGGCGTGGGCCTGTCCGACTTCGCCCTGGTCACCGTCGGCGCCGGCATCGGCTGCGGCCTCGTTGTGCACGGCCAGGTGGTCGCCGGGGCACACGGTGTGGCCGGCGAGATCGGGCACGTGACCGTTGATCCCGCCGGGCCCCTGTGCCACTGCGGCAACCGCGGCTGCGTCGAGGCCGTCGCGGGCGACGCCGCTATCGTCGCCCGGGTACGCGCCGCCACCGGAGTTCAGGTCGCCGACGCCGTGGAGGCCGCTGCGCTGGCCCACGACGGCATCCCCGGCGCGCAGGAGGCGTACGCCAGGGCCGGCGAGGCCATCGGCCGGGGCATCGCCACCGTGGCCAACCTGCTCGGTCCCGAACGCGTGATCATCTCCGGCGAAGGCCTGGCCGCCTACGACCTGTTCGCCGAGCAGATCCGCGACTCCTTCGCGGCGGCCGCGTTCGGCTCCGCCGCCCGGTGCGACGTACAGACCCGCCCGCTGCCCTTCGAGGAATGGGCGCGTGGGGCCGCCGCCACCGCCATCCAGTCCTTCATCGCATCAGGACCGCACCAGTGAGCGCACCCAGAAGACCCGAGTCCCCACGGGACCAGCACGCACGAGGAGCCACCATGACGCAAGCGAGCCGCCCCACCCCGGCCGCTCCCGGCCCCGGACGCCGGGGGGTCGTCGGCGGTCTGTTCGGCCTGACGGCCGCCGCACTGGCCGCGCCCGTCCTCACCGCCTGCGGCGGCGGACCCTCGGCCGACCCGAAGACGGTCACCTTGGGCTCCAACGGCGCCGACGCCACCCCGAAGTCCGCCTACGCGGCCCTCACCAAGGCCTTCGGCGAGCAGTCCGGCCTGAAGGTGAAGACGAACACCGTCGACCACGACACCTTCCAGAAGAGCATCACCAGCTACCTCCAGGGCACCCCCGACGATGTCTTCACCTGGTTCGCCGGGTACCGCATGCAGTACTTCGCCAAGAAGGGCCTGGCCGCCCCGGTCGACGAGGTGTGGGAGAAGATAGGCGACGGCTTCGGCGAAGCGACCAAGCAGCTCTCCCGCGGCGAGGACGGCAAGTACTACTTCGTGCCGCTGTACAACTACCCGTGGGCGGTCTTCTACCGCAAGAGCCTCTTCGCCGAACGCGGCTACGAAGTCCCGCGCAGTTGGGACGAGTTCATCGCCCTGGCCAAGCGCATGCGGCGGGACGGCCTCTCCCCGGTCGCCTCCGGTTACGGCGGCGGCGACAGCTGGTCGGTCCTCGGCGCCTTCGACTACCTGAACCTGCGCGCCAACGGCTACGACTTCCACATGTCGCTGCTGCGCGGCGAGACCTCCTGGACCAACAAGCGCACCGCCCGCGTCCTGGACCTGTGGCGCGAGCTGACCCCCCACTACCAGAAGAGCGGCGGCGGCCGGTCCTGGCAGGACGCCGCCCAGTCGCTGCTGGACAAGAAGAGCGGCATGGCCGTCATTGGCCTCTTCCTGGGCCAGCAGGTCACCGACGAGAAGATCCGCGCCGACCTCGACTTCTTCGCCTTCCCCGAGATCGACCCGGCGCACGGCCAGGACGCCGTGGAGGCCCCCACCGACGGCTTCATGCTCAGCCGCAAGCCCAAGAACCAGGACGGTGCCAAGAAGTTCCTGGCCTACCTCGGCGGCGCGAGCGCGGAGGAGACGTACATGGGCGTCGACCCGAGCAACCTCGCCGTCCACCAGGACGCCGACACCTCCTCGTACAGCGCCCTCCAGAAGAAGTCCGCCGAGCTGATCGCCTCCGCCAAGCACATCAGCCAGTTCGCCGACCGCGACAGCGACCCCGGCTTCATCTCCACCGTCGTCCTGCCCGGCCTGACCGAGTGGCTGGGCCACCCGGACGACGGCACCGCCACGCTGAAGAAGATCGAGTCGCAGCGCTCGCGCTTCTTCACCGCCTGAGCCGCCCGGACCGCACCCATGCCCCCCGCATCCTCCTCCCCCTCCCGCCTGGGCCTCGGCGACCGCCTCTTCCTGGCGGCCGTCATCGGCCTGCCCCTGCTGGCGCTGCTGATCTTCGTCTGGCTGCCCGCGCTCGCCTCGATCGCGCTGTCCTTCACCACCTGGGACGGCATCGACCTGTCCGGCATCCACTGGACGGGCGTCGAGAACTACACCCAGATCTTCACCAACTACCCGCCGTTCTGGCCGGCCGTCGGCCACAACGTCCTGTGGCTGCTGTTCACGGCGCTGCTGCCGACCCCGTTCGGCGTCTTCCTCGCCTACCACCTCGACCAGAAGATCCAGTTCACCCGCTTCTACCAGACCGCGATCTTCCTGCCGATGGTGCTCTCGCTCGCCGTCGTCGGCTTCGTCTGGGAGATCATCTACGACCCGGACACCGGCCTGCTCAACAGCCTGCTGGGCGCCGTCGGCACCGACCAGCACATCGACTGGCTCGGCAACCCGGACCTCAACCTCTGGGCCGTGCTGATCGCCTCCGCCTGGCGCCACACCGGCTACATCATGATCCTCTACCTGGCCGGCCTGAAGAGCTTCGACCCGGCCCTCAAGGAGGCCGCCGCCCTCGACGGGGCGAACGGACGCCAGACGTTCTTCCGCATCGTCCTGCCGACGCTGAAACCGGTCAACGTCATCATCATCGTGGTCACGGTGATGGAGTCGCTGCGCGCCTTCGACATCGTCTACGTCCTCGGCGGCGGCACCGGCAGCAAACCCGGCATGGAACTGCTCTCCCTGCTCATCACCGACAACATCATCGGCGAGTCCGGCCACATCGGGTACGGCTCCGCGCTCGCCGTGATCCTGCTCCTGGTCTCCCTGGCCGCGATCGGCGCGTTCCTCGTGCAGACCTTCCGCAAGGAGGACGCATGACGACGACCACCCCCCGCCCCGCCCCCTCCGCCCGCGCGAAACGCCCGGCGGCCGAGGCCGCCCGGCCCGTCCGCCCGCGCCGCGACACCGGCCGCCACCTGCTGCTCGCCACGGTGTCGGTGGCCTGGCTGGTGCCGCTGCTGTGGGCGGTGTACACCTCGCTGCGCCCCTACGAGGACACCGCCAAGCACGGCTACTTCTCCTGGCCGCGCGGCCTGAGCCTCGCGAACTTCACCGACGCCTGGTCCCAGTCGGGCATGCCGCACTTCCTCTTCAACAGCCTCCTCATCACCGTCCCCGCCGTCCTCGGCACCCTGCTGTTCTCCGCAGCCGTCGCCTTCTTCGTCACCCGCTTCGACTTCCGCCTCAACCTCGCCCTGCTGATGCTGTTCACCGCGGGCAACCTGCTGCCCGCCCAGGTGCTCATCACCCCCCTGTACCGCCTCTACCTCCTTCTCCCCCTGCCCTGGTGGATGAGCGACAGCCTGCTGCTGTACAACTCCGCCTGGGGCATCATCGTCATCCACATCGCCTACCAGTGCGGCTTCTGCACCTTCGTCCTCAGCAACTACATGAAAACGATCCCGAAGGAGATCACCGAGGCCGCCCTCGTCGACGGCGCCCCGGTGTGGCGGCAGTTCTTCCAGATCGTGCTGCCGCTGTGCCGCCCGGCCTTCGCCGCGCTGGCCACCCTGGAGTCGATCTGGATCTACAACGACTTCTTCTGGCCGCTCACCCTCATCGAGACCGGTGACAAGCGGCCCATCACCTCCGCCCTGGCCAACCTCCAGGGCGCCTACTTCACCAACCCCAACCTGATCGCGGCCGGCGCCCTGATGACCGCGATCCCCACGCTGCTGGTGTACTTCACCCTCCAGCGCCAGTTCATCAGCGGGCTCACCCTCGGTTCGGGCAAGGGCTGAGCCGCCCCTCCCCGCCCCACTTCCCATCCCCTGGAGGTACGACCCATGCGGTCATCCTCGTACACCGTCCTGCCCGCGCGCGGTCTGAGAACCGCCGCCGCGCTGGCCCTGGCCGCCGGCCTTGCGACGGCCGCCCCGGCCGCCCAGGCCCAGGCCCGGGCCGACACCGGCACGGGCACCGGTGCCGGCACCGCGTCCTCCGCCCTCGCCGCCAAGCCCTACATGGGCTGGTCCAGCTGGAGCATGCAGTCCTCGAAGTACCCGGGCCTCAACCCGGACGGCGACTACAGCTACCTCACCGAGGCGAACGTCCTCAAGCAGGCGGGCGCCCTGGCCGCCAAACTCAAGAAGTACGGCTACGAGTACGTCAACATCGACGCCGGCTGGTGGCGCGACAAGGACTGGAAACCGGGCTTCGACCGCTACGCCCGGCAGAAGGCCGACCCCGTCCGCTTCCCGCGCGGCATGAAGCCCGTCGCCGACGACCTGCACGCCAAGGGCCTCAAGGCCGGCATCTACCTCCCCGTCGGCCTGGAGAAGGAGGCGTACAACGACGGCAAGTCGCCGATCTGGAACGCCGAGGGCTGCACCACCGCTGACATCGTCTACGACGACCTGCGCACCACCAACGGCTGGGACAGCGCCTACAAGATCGACTTCTTGGACCCCTGCGCACAGAAGTACATCGACTCCCAGGCGCAGATGTTCGCCGACTGGGGCTACGACTTCCTCAAGCTCGACGGCGTCGGCCCCGGCTCCTTCAAGAGCGGTGACAACTACGACAACGTCGCCGACGTCGCCGCCTGGCAGAAGGCCATCGCCGCCACCGGCCGGCCCATCCACCTCGAACTGTCCTGGTCCCTGGACATCGGCCACGCGGCCGACTGGAAGAAGTACTCCCAGGGCTGGCGCATCGACACCGACGTCGAGTGCTACTGCAACACCCTGGTGAGCTGGGAGAACTCCGTCGACGACCGCTGGGCCGACACACCCGCCTGGACCCGGCACGCCGGCCCCGGCGGCTGGAACGACCTCGACACCCTGAACGTCGGCAACGGCGAGATGGACGGCCTCACCAAGGCCGAACGGCAGAGCTACGCCACCCTGTGGGCCATCGCCAAGTCCCCGCTGTACACCGGCGACGACCTCACCCGCCTCGACTCCTACGGCCTGTCCCTGCTGACCAACAAGGAGGTCATCGCGGTCAACCAGGGCGACACCCCACCCGCCCGCCTGGTCACCGCCTCCGACCCGCAGCAGGTGTGGGCCGCGAAGAACCCCGACGGGACGTACACCGTCGCCCTGTTCAACCTCGCCGACGCCCCCGCGGCCGTCACCGCCGACTTCTCCGCCCTCGGCTTCACCGGCCGGGCCGCCGTCCGCGACCTGTGGAACCACGAGAACCTCGGCACCTACCGCGACAGGATCACCCAGGCGCTGCCCGCCCACGGCTCCCGCCTGTTCACCCTCACCCCGAAGGGCGCCGCGGCCGTCTCCCTGACCGGCTACGAGGCCGAGTCCCGGGACAACACCCTCGGCGGCAGCGCCTCCATCGCCGACTGCTCCACCTGCTCCGACGGCAAGAAGGTCGGCAACCTCTACCTCGGCGGCAAGCTCACCTTCAACGACGTCGTGGTCCCCGAGGCGGGCACCTACCAGGTGCGGATCTCCTACGTCAGCGGCGACTCCCGGTCGGCGTCCGTCTCGGCGAACGCCGGCGGCGCGGCGCGGCACACGTTCGCCTCCACCGGCGACTGGGGGACCGTGTCCACCGCGACCGTCCCGGTCCAACTCAAGGCCGGTGCGAACACCATCACCGTCGACAGCGGCTCCGACTACGCGCCGGACATCGACCGGATCGACGTACCTAAGTCGTCCTGACCCCCGTACGGGGGGCCCGGTCCGCCCCCGCCGGGTCCCCCTCCTTCCCCCGCCCAGGAGCCGCCATGGACACCCGCACCCCCGAACCCGGCAACGAGCCCAGCAGAAGAACCCTGCTCTCCCTGGCCACCACCACGCTCGCTGGCGCCCTCGGCGCCCTGCCCGCCTTCACCGCCTTCGCCGCGCCCACCCGCCCCGCCGAGGAACCGGCCGAACGGACCGACTCCCGGCACGTCCTGTGGTGGCAGGCCCCCGGCGACGCACACTCCATGATCGAACAGGGCCTGCCCGTTGGTAACGGCCGCCTCGGCGCCCTCACCGGCAACGACCCCGGCCGCGAACTCCTCCTGATCACCGACGCCACCCTGTGGACCGGCGGCCTCAACGACACCCTCGACGCCGACGGCCAGTTCCCCTACGGCCGCGACGACTTCGGTTCCCTCACCCTGCTGGCCCGGCTCACCGTCGACCTGCCCGACCACGACCTGGGCGCCGTCTCCGGCTACCGCCGCACCCTCGACCTCGACCGGGGCGTGGTTACCGGCAGCTACGTCCGCGACGGGGTGACGTACGGGCGGGAGGCCTTCGCCAGCCGCCCCGACGACGTGATCGTCGTCCACTTCACGCAGAGCGGCGGCGGCCGCTACACCGGCACCGTCACCCTGGAGGGCACCCACGGCGAGGACCCAGCGGTCTCCTTCGGCGCCGCCTTCCCGAACGGGCTGCGCTACGGGGCCGCCGTCACCGCACACGGCAGCGGCGGCCGGGTCACCGTGCACCGCGACCGCATCGACGTCGCGGGCTGCCGGGAGTTCACCGTGATCGTCGGCGGCGGAACGAACTACGCGCTCGACGCGGAGACCGGGTACCGCGACCCCTCCCTCGACCCGGTCACGCTGGCCCTCACCAAGGTCCGCGACGCCGCCGCCCACCCCGCCCGCGTGCTGCGCCGCACCCACATCGCCGACCACCAGGCCCTCTACCGCCGCTTCGGCCTCGACCTGGGCGCCTCCACCGACCGGCAGCGCGAGCTGGACACCTGGGAACGCCTCAACCTCCGCCACACCAGCGACACCCCCGACCCTGAACTGGAGGCCGCCTACCTGCACTTTGGCCGCTACCTGATGATCGCCGGGTCGCTCGGCAGCCTCCCGATGGGCCTGCAGGGGCTCTGGCTGGACGGCAACGACCCGGACTGGATGGGCGACTACCACACCGACATCAACATCCAGATGAACTACTGGATGGCCGACCGAACGGGCCTGTCCCCGTGCTTCGACGCCCTCACCGACTACTGCCTCGCCCAGCTCCCCGCCTGGACCGACCTCACCCGCCGTCTGTTCGGCGACCCCCGCAACCGCTACCGCAACTCCTCGGGGAAGACCGCCGGCTGGACGGTCGCCATCTCCACCAACCCCCATGGAGGAAATGGCTGGTGGTGGCACCCGGCGGGCAACGCCTGGCTGTGCAACAGCCTCTTCGAGCACTACGAGTACACGCTCTCCCGCGCCCACCTGGAGCGCATCCACCCGCTACTCAAGGGCGCCTGCGAGTTCTGGGAGGCACGGCTGCTAACCGCCGCCGCCCCCGACGGCAGCGGTCAGGTCCTCATCGCCGACAGCGACTGGTCACCCGAACACGGCCCACTGGACGCCAAGGGCATCACCTACGCCCAGGAACTGGTCTGGACGCTGTTCGGCAACTACGCCCGCGCGGCGGCCGAACTGGGCCGCGACCGCGAGCACGCCGCCCGGATCACCGCCCTGCGCGAGAAGCTGTACCTGCCCGAGGTCAGCCCGAAGACCGGCTGGCTCCAGGAGTGGATGTCACCGGAGAACCTCGGAGAGACCACCCACCGCCACCTCTCCGGGCTGGTCGGCCTCTTCCCCGGCGATCGCATCCGGCCCGACGGCTCCACCCCGAAGGAGATCGTCGAGGGCGCCACCGCCCTGCTCGCCGCACGGGGTACGGAGAGCTTCGGCTGGGCCAACGCATGGCGCGCCCTGTGCTGGGCCCGCCTGAAGAACGCCGACATGGCGTACCAGCTCATCGTCAACAACCTGCGGCCCTCCGCGGGCGGCGGCAACGGCACGGCCTTCAACCTCTTCGACATCTACCAGACCGAGCCGGGCCGGGGCATCTTCCAGATCGACGCCAACTTCGGCACCCCGGCCGCCGTCAGCGAGATGCTCCTCTACTCCCGCCCCGGCCGTCTCGAACTCCTCCCCGCGCTGCCCGCAGCCTGGGCGGACTCCGGCTCGGTCACCGGCCTGCCGGCACGCGGCGCCTTCACCGTCGACCTGGCCTGGAAGGACGGCGAGCCGACATCGATCCGGGTCTCCAGTACCGGGGGACGCGAGACGACGGTCGCCTTCCGCGGCACCTCCCGCACGGTCAGGCTGAAACCGGGCGAGTCCGTCACGCTGAAGGGGCTGGGCCGATGAGGGCGGCCCGGCTCACGGGCGCCGCCGTCCTGGCCGCGGTGTTTCTCGTCCCCGCCGCTCCCGCCCCGGCGGCCCCGGCGGATACGCATTCCGTGGTGACCTGGGGTGCCAGCGCCGACCGGATCGGGGACGGGGCGCCCGACCGCGCCTACCGGCTGGTCGTCCGAACCAGCGCGGGCGGCGACGACCTGCGGGTGCGGCTCTCCAACGCCTTCGGAGACCGGCCGCTGACCCTGGACAGCGTCTGGGCCGGCACCCGGGAGACGGGCGCACGGCTGGTTGCCGGCAGCAACCGGCGGCTCACCTTCGGCGGCGCCCGGTCCGTCACCATCCCCGCCGGGGGCACAGTGTACAGCGACGCGCTGCCCGGCCGCCTGCCCGCTGGGGCCGACCTCGTCGTCAGCCTGCACAGTCCCGACGCGGCCGGTCCCGCGACCGGGCACGGCATGGCGATGCAGACCTCGTACACCGCCCAGGGCGACCATACCGCCGAGGAGGGCGCCGAGAACTGGACGGGCACCACCGGCTCCTGGTTCTACCTGGACGCCGTCACGGTCCGCACCCCCGCCCGGACCGGTGCCGTGGCCGCGCTCGGCGACTCGATCACCGACGGCTGGCAGTCCAGCGGCGACCTGAACCGCCGCTGGCCCGACTACCTCGCCCGCCGCCTGGAACGGGCCGGTTCCGACATCCGGGGAGTCGCCAACGAAGGGATCTCCGGCAACAAGGTCCTCGCCGACGGCGCCGGGCAGAGCGCCCTCAACCGCCTCGACCGGGACGTGCTGTCCCTGCCGGGCGTGCGCACGGTGTTCCTCTTCGAGGGCGTCAACGACCTCAAGGCCGACAGCGGTGTCACCACCGCCGACCTGATCGCCGGCTACCGGCAGGTCATCGCCCGCGCCCACGCGGCCGACATGTGTGTGGTCGGCGCCACGATCGCCCCGTTCAAGGGCTGGTGCGAGTGGAACGCCGCCGCTGAGGCGGTGCGCGAGGGGGTCAATGAATTCGTCCGCACCAGCGGTGATTTCGACGCGTTCACGGACTTCGACCGCATCCTCCGCAGTCCCTACGACCCCGCACGGATGCTGCCCGTCTTCGACGGCGGCGACCATCTCCACCCCAGCGACAAGGGCATGCAGGCGATGGCGGACGCGGTGGACCTGTCCGCCCTGGACTGCGACCGTACGTCCCCCTGAGCCCTGCTTGGGAGACGGCCGCCGTGTGCGACGGCCGTCGGCTCCCCGGTGGCGGTACGTCATATCGCGGACCAGCGGAAGCGGGGGCGGCCGACGCGGAGGAGGGTCTCCCGGTGAGCCATGCGCGGCCACGGTGTTCGCCACCCACCGCCGTCCGGGTCCGGCCATCAGCTTGCGCGACGTGTGTCCGGACACTGGGTTCGCCCGGCTGTTGTACGGGCAGGCCCGCGCCCTGCTGGACGAGCACACCGCCGTCGGCGGCACGCCCGGCACCGGGTGGGACCTGCATGAGTGGCGGCATTCGAGCCTGACTCACCTCGGCGAGGCCGGGCGAGCCTGCTCATGCTGATGGCGAAGTCTCGACGCAAGAGGCCGGCGAACGTGCGGAAGTACTTCCACCCCTCCCTGGCGGCGACGATCACCAGCGGCGTCGGCGAGCCGGGGTGCCCGACGAGGTCGGGCAGGTGTCCAAGCCTCGCCTGGCGTTAGGCCTGCTGGACCGGCTGGCCGCACAGGGCTTGGCGGTGCCGGTGATCGTGGCCGATGCCGGCTACGGCCGCAGCGTCTCCTTCCGGCTCGCACTGGAAGAACGCGGCTGGTCCTACGTCATGGCCGTCGACCCCAAGGAGATCGCCCGGCCAGCCACGGCCGAGCCATATCAGCCCGAGTACGGCGGGCTGGGGCCGACCACCCTGCCCCGCTATCGCGACACGGCCCAGCCCCTGCCGACGTTCGTCCAGCCCGGCACACCGTTCGAGGACGTCGCAGCAGCACCCCGGCGAGCCGCTGGAGGAGTACCTGCGCCGCGGCGGGCTGGCCGGCCGGTTCGGCAAGGCGATGCCGCAGCAGATGCAGTCCGCCCTCGCGGACGTCGCCCAGGCCCTGCTGCTGCCCGGCACCGTCGGTATGGCGATCGGCCAGATCACCGGCTCCCTGGTGGGAGCCTTGCGGGAACGGCGGCAGACCGTGCGTGCGCTCGCCGGGTGCTGGCGGCTCGCCGACCTCCTGGAGGCCGAACCGATCTGGACGCGCTGTCCTTCTACCCGCACCTGCTCGCCTGGGAGCTCACGCGGCTTTGGTCGGCAAGCGCGTGATGCCGGTGATCCTGCTGGACACCTTCGAGGACGGCGACTGTACCCACCGCGACCTGGAACGCATGATCCAGCGCGTGGTGTGGCTCATGCCGAACGCGTTCTTCATCATCACCGGCCGCTCCCGCCTGCAGTGGGCCGAACCCGCGCTCCAGGGCCAGCTCGACTACACCGGGCCGGCCGCCTGGCCCGGCCTGGTAGCCCACACCGTCCCCCACGCCCGCACCGCAGCTGGCGGGAGGCAGGTCCTGGTCGGCGACTTCTCACCTGAGGACTGCGACGACTACCTCACCCGCCGGCTCGCCCGCGACGGCCAGCCCCTCATCCGCAGCGAGATCCGGCAGGTCATCACGAGCCGGTCGCACGGCCTGCCGCTCTACCTGGACCTGTCGGTGATGCGGTTCCTCGAGATCCGCCGCACCGGCCGGGAGCCGGCCCCCGCCGACTTCGACCACGACTTCCCCGCCCTGATCGCCCGCACCCTGTCCGACCTCACCCCGGACGAACGGCACGTCCTGCGCTCCGTCAGCCTGCTGGACGCATTCGACCTCACCCTCGCCACCGCGGCCGCGGGCCTGACCCACCAGGCCCGAACTCTGCGGCGCAGTACGACTCCCAGCTGCTGTGCCCGAGGGGGAGCCAGACGCGGGCGGCGTGCGCGTCGCGGACCCGGGCGGCGAGCACCGCCACGGAGCGCCGGAGTCGTCCATCGCCTCGCGCAGCCCGGCCGTCATCTCCCGGGCGCGGGCCACGGTCAGCGGCGGCCGCGCCGGTTCGACGCTGTGCTCCTGGTCCTCGGTGTGCCCGCCCACGACTCCATCGTCCTCCGCGCCGGCGGGCCGGGCCAGGCCGTACTACGGTCGCGAGTTCGTGAGCGGCCTTGCAGGACGCCGTATTGCTCCATTGCGATGGAGGCGCGATCAACAGCGTCGGGCCGGGGTGTGGTCGCCCCGGTCGGGCTGCTTCTAGGCTTGGTCGGCCCACACTGGAGTGCTGTCCCCCTGCACGTGCAGGGTCGGCGAGTGCTCCCGGTATTCCCACTGTGTCGAGTCGTGCGGTACTACCCAGGCTTTGGTCTGGAAGGCCTGAACGGGTGTCAGCTCAGCGGTGCAGGCGTTAAGCGGGCTGATTCGGGTGGTCCTGGCTGGGACGGTGACGGTCACCGAGGTTCCCCAGGGGGCGGGACAGGGCTGCTCCACGGCGGCTTGGACATAGGCGAGCTTCGCCTTCACCCTCATTGGCTTGCCCGAGGTGTTCGTGAACTGCACGAGGAAAACCATCGTCGCCTCGTGGGTGACGATCAGGCACGGCTTCCACGACACTGTTCCCGCGCTGCGCAGTTTTCCGCATCGGTGATTCCCTTTCAGGCCGTCAGGCTCGGTGGAGGCAACAGCGCCGGGCCCGCCGACGTCCGTGGCAGGCGTGCTCGGTGACGCCGACCTGTCCGGGCCCTTGCCGGCCGGGGCCGGCTTCCCGTCGCCCGGCCACGCCCACATGCCGATCGCCACGGCCGCGGCGGCGGTGAGCGCTCCTGCCCCGATCCACCTCTTCCTCGCCGGGCGGGATGTCTCGGCGATTTCCCCCGCCACGATCACGGCGGGTTCCGGCTCTGCCCCAACTGCTGCGCTGGGTGCCGCAGGCGAGACTGCAATGGTGACGGGTTCGGCCAGCAGCAGTTCAGCGGGGCCCGGCGCGGTGACTGCGATCGGTTCGACGTTCGCCTGGAGCGCGACGGGTTCTGCGGGTTCTGGCTCAGCCGCTCCGCTCGATGCGACGGCCGCTGAAATTCCGATGGGTTCTTTAACGATCTGCTCGGGGGAGTACACGTAGCTGCTCTCCCCGACCCGGCGGCGCCACCCGCGTCCAGCCGTCTCCTGGAGCCTGTGCGCCAGATCGGCGATCTCCCGGCCAATCATCGGTAACCGCTTCGCATTGTCGGGTGCATGCGGTTTGAGTGCTCGTGCGATGGCCGCGCTGTCCTCCACGCTGGGCAGCCGGTTGTGCTTGGTGCCGGGAAGGAGTTGCCTGCGCCCGCGGAGCCAGTACGACAGCATCGGCCCGTCGATCGGCGCACGCGACGTCCACTCTGGTGTCGCTCGCTCCTGCTCCAGCGCCCTGACCAACACCTTGCGTGCCGGCCTGCCATTCAAGACCGGCTCCTCCACACACGCTGCCCATGCATCCAGTGCCTGCACGAGGCCGTGTGCGAGGTCCGCGAACTCATCCCTTTGTTCCCCCGTCATCGGCTTCCCTTCCGATGGACTCTTCGTTGCAGTGCAACGGAGAAGCAGCAGGTTACGGAGGTGCAAGTTGCGCTGCAAATCTCCGATTCTCTTGCACTGGTGTTCCCCTCATCCGGCTGCGGCACATTCGGTTCCGGCAGCGCGGAACGTCCGGCCGCCGCCCCTCAACGGGGACCTACAACAAGCAGGAGAACCATCACCATGAACAAGATCAGGAGTGCTTTTGCAGCGACTGCGGCCACGGCCGTACTCGCCACCGGAGCGGTCACCACGATGGCCGCTCCGGCCGCTGGTGCCTCGTCGGCTCCGCACTCCGCCGCTGCGGCATCCCGCGTGGCTCTGGTGTTCGTGAAGAACGCTAAGGACCCTTCCGACTCAAGGCTGCAGGTCTGGAACGGGAGGACGCACATCACCACGTTCCGTGCCGGCTCCGGTCTGGGAACGGCCGCCAACTACAAGAAGGAGGAAGGAAAGAGGTATCGAAACGACTGTGCTAGCAATGCCGGGTGGCTTCCCAACGGCACGTACAAGCCGACCACCTTCGAAATCGGCCGGAACAGCAAGATCAAGGGCTACGCTATTGGTCTGCCCAACAAGAAGTGCCGCACTGGCAAGGTCTGGCGCACCGACCTGTTCATCCACAGTGAGATGACGAAAGACAGGAAGCAGGGTCCGCGTAACGGCACCGACAGCCCGCAGCGCTGGGACGGCGTCCAGGACTACAAGTCCTGGGGTTGTATCAAGCTCCATCCCGACCACATCGCCAAGCTGTTCAGTTACATGAACAAGCACGGGCGTGCCGTCTTGCTCACCGTGCGCTGAACCGCCCCGTAGTCAAGTCTCCCGATACAACGCCGAACGGCGCGTCCCGGTATCTGCGAGGGCCTGCGATTCCGGGGTCGGGTCGTAGCCACGGGTGGGCTATCCGAGCCAGACGATGTCCAGGACGGACAGGTGCTGCATCGCGCGGTCGCGAAGAAGACGACGGACAACGGGCCGACGGACGCAATGCACACGCCCCCGAGGACCGCGTCGCAGTACACCTCCCAGCTCGGATAGCCGAAGGGCGCCCAGACGCGGGCGGCGTGCGCGTCGCGGACCCGGGCGGCGAGCACCGCCACGGAACGCTGGACGTCGTCCATCGCCTCGCGCAGCCCGGCCGTCATCTCCCGGGCTCGGGCCGCAGTGAGCAGCGGCCCGCGCCGCTTCGACACCGTGCTCCTGGTCCTCGGTGTACTCGCCCACGGCTCCATCGTTCTCCGGACCGGCGGGCACCGCCAAGGCGTGCAGGAGCACGGGTCGCGAGCTTCACCTCACAGGCTCATAGTTCACCTCGTCTACCTGGGGAAACGGCCTATGAGCCTGCCAGCCTCACAGCGTGACACCGAGCGCGGGGCGGGTCTGTCACGCTGATCCGCAACGGCGGCCGCGGATGCCGTCGCCCGAGCCGAAGGGGACCAGGTGGCGGGGATCGAGCGGGAGCTGGCGGAGGCGCGGATACCCAAGGCGGCGCTGGACGCCTTCGCCGCGGGACTGAGCGTGCGCACGATGACGACATCGGTGGGTCTTCTCCGGGGATGCTGCCCGACGCGACGCCGCCGTTGGCCTGACCCGCGAAGCCCCTGGCCGGCGCACGGACGGCGGAGGTCGGCGTGGCTCGGGCGGTCCCGGGTCGTTGAGCATCCGGCCGGGCCGTAGCCCTGTGGCGGGGCGCTGACCGCCGTAGCAACGCGAACGAGGACGAAGAAGCCCGCCCACGATCCGACGTATGGCTACGACCCGGAGACGAAGACGGTCCGGATCGGCCAGCACGACCTGGCGCGGCTGCTGCTGATGTTCCGCAAGCTGATGCGCGAGCAGCCGCCCGGCAAGTGGAAGCACATGGACGACTACGACCTGTCCTTCGAACGCCTCGCGGATGCGGTCGATGCCAGCTCGCAGATCCGGTACGGCAAGCGCTGGACGGGTCCCGATCTGCGGATGCGCTGCACCACGACCGAGCCGGTCTACGACTGGCCCGGCGGCGCACCGTACGACGGTGAGGCGACATTCACCTGGCTCGTACCGGGCTACGGCTCGCACACCACCAAGGACGAACTCTTCCGGGGAGTCACACACCAGGCCCTGCGCGGGTTCAGCTGGGCGAAGGGCGACAGGCCGCGCCGGGTGGAGGGGCTGCCGGACTGTCCCGAGTGCCGGCGCGAGGTCCAGCTCGGTGCCGAACTTCTATGATCGGCGCCAGTAGCCGGATGGCCTACGCCTCGGGCCCCGGTCGGACGGGAGACGAAGGTGAGTTCAGCCTGCCCCCTCTCGTCGGACGCCTGCGTACCCCGACCGGTCCGCCGGCGGCCGCCGGTCCCAGGACCAAGCGCTCCGGGCCCCTGCGGCGCAGGTATTCACCCGTTCCACCGCTGGCGGTTGGCGGTGCCGTCATCCTCGCTTGCCGACTTGGCCGGAAGCCCTGCCGCGGCCACGAAGGCAGCTGCCCGCCTTTCGGCCCGCCGGCACAGGTCGGCAGCTCACGCCCCCGACCACTGCCCATTCCCCCACGCACAATCACACGGTTCCACGAGGAGGAACACCGCGCATGTCCAGGTCCCCACACCTGCGCCGTCTGACCGTAATCGCCCTCGGCATGACCACCGCCGTCACCCTCACTGCCTGCAGCACCAGCGAGGAAGGAGGCAGCGAGCGCGAACGTCGCCCCTGAGGGCCTCATCACGCAGCAGGCGGCCCAGAAGGTGGTCGACACCTACGAGCAGGTGAACAATCGCGCGAACGCGAAGCGAGACGCGAAGCTGCTGGGCACGGTGGAAGCCGGACAGGTCCACGAGCAGTCCAAGGCGGACTACAAGCAGTGGGCGATCTGGTCGAAGGCGAACCAGAAGGACTACACGGAGCCTTTCTAGTACAAAGATCGCGAGTACCTGATCCCAGCTGCTGACAGCGGTGCGACCTGGTTCGCTGTCAAGACCCGTACCAGAGACGCCCCAAGGGTGACGGCGCACTGATGATCTTCGACAAAGTCGGCGGCACCTACAAGGTGACAATGTCGCTCTACGCCGACGAGGCCCCGATACCGGAGATCGCCGTCGACGAGCACGGCTTCATCACGCCGGCCGACCCGTCGAAGAAGGTCGGCGCACTCGCCCCAGACCAGCTCGACGACTACTACGAGGACTTCTTCAAGACGGGCGGCAAGGAGAAGGCCGCGAAGACGTTCGCCTCAGCCAAGGCCTCCAAGGGCTCAATCGAGGTACGAGGAGGGCCCCGACGACGACTTGGAGGGATACGCGACCGAGAAGTACTTCACCAAGACCCCGGCGCACCCGAAGGTGTACGCGCTGAAGCTCGCCAACGGGAGCACGCTCGCACTCTTCCCGACCGCGCACACCAGCGAGCTCATGCTCAAGCCGCAGTACATGAACAGCTTCGACATCACCCCCAGCGAAGACGAAGCCCTCTACGACCCCTCCAGGCGGGATGTCGTCACCGACGAGTTCCAAGGCCAGGCTCTCGCCGTACTGGACCCGAAGGCCAAGCCCCGCGTGACCACCACCGAATACCGGATGGTCGACTCCCGATGAGCGCCTGCCTTCAGAACTACACAACGGTTTGACGTCCGAACCGCTTCGCTGACGCACGACGTTGACGGCTGCGACTTCACCCGCCGGTGTCGCCGCCCGAAGGCAGCGGGGCTTGATTGCAGGTCAGACACCGCATGTCATTTGGTGTCAACCCCGGCCGACTGGCGCACGGCCCGCGAGAACGTCGGCGAGAGCCTCGTCCTGCCGACGTCGATCTTCGGGCCGTGCGCGGCCTGACCCGTGGAAGATGCCGACGAGGCGGTTGCCGACCTGGCGGAGGGCGGGGTAGTCGGCCTCGCGGGCACGCTGTTTGTCGTAGTAGCGGCGGGCGCCGGGCGAGACGCGCAGCGCGGAGAACGCCTGACGATGGAGGGCGTCAGCGAGACGGTTGGTGCGGACGTAGCGGGCCTGGACGGTGTGACTCTTGCCGGAGGCTCGGGTGACGGGGCTGGTGCCGACGTAGTTCTTGCGTGCCTTCGCGGTCGCGTAGCGGGTGGGGTCGTCTCCGAACTCGGCGAGCACCCGGGCACCGGTGATCTCTGCGATGCCGGGCATCGAGAAGTAGATCTCAGCGTCCGGGTGCGCGAGAAAATGCGCTTTCACCTGTACTTCCATCGCGGCTATCTGCTCGTCCAGCGCGGTGATCAGCCGAGCGTGGGCAATGGCGGCAGCCGCGTAGGCGGCGGTGACCGGCTCGGGCAGGCCGAGCTGCGGCTCACGCAGGGCGTTCTGGATCGTGGCCGCCTTCGCGTCACGGTTGTGACGGCGGCGGCGGGCCAGGACCGTGGTGATCTGGGTGCGGGTCAGCTTCCCCTCGGCCGCGGGGGTGGGCGCCTTGACCAGGAGTTCCAGGGCGTCTGTGCTGGTCAGTTCCAGGTCCGCGTAGGCGGCCAGGGCGGCGGGGAAGTGCTCGCGCAGCGTGGTCCGCAGCTGCTGGAAGGGGCGGGTGCGTTCCCAGGTCAGGATCTGGTAGGCGCGGGCAACGACTCTGACAGTCTGGGCCTGCTAGCTGTCCCCGGCCACCGGTCGCAGCTGATCGTCGATACGGACCAAGTCGGCCAGCTCGTGCGCGTCGCCTTGTCACTCTTGGCGCCGGACGTGCCGTACCGCTCCTTGAAGCAGGCGACCTGCCGCGGGTTGATCGCGTGGACCTGGTAGCCCAAGGCGATCAGGCCCTGTACCCACGAGCCACGGTCCGTCTCGATCCCCACGCTCACCCGTCCTGGATCTCGACGTCGTGGTGGTCTGCGGCCCAGTCATCGCCGATCAGCAGCAACACGTACTCCTCATCCGGTGGTTCGGTTGTCGTGCAGCCTCCGGAAGGCGCGGCACACGGCCTAATGGATCGAGTGCTCACGCCACCAGGGCGGGCACGCCACCCCATCAGTGGTCCGGCCTCCCGGCCGACCAGCAGGGGCACGGTCTGACCTCAGAAGGCACGTGCTTCAGGCGATGAAAGTGCTCACCTGCTGGCGGCTACGGCACCGAGTCTCTACGACCCGGCATGTCCCATTAGGCGATGAACTGGGCGAGCACCAGCCGCCTCCCGCCGGCGATGCCCACCTGCCCTGGAGCTTGGCCCAGGCTGACCTGAACAGTGCATGACGCGTGACGACGGAGCCGCAGCCTCGTTGGACAGCGCGCTCCATATGCCGGGCCCCAGGACTTCATGGCTGATCCCCCGGGGCCCGTGGTGTGTCCGGAGCCGGTCAGGACCGGTCGCCGGCTTCGGCGGTCGGCCACGCCGTCCGCGCTCGCCGATCCTTGTGCGGATAACCACTCTCCGCGCACGCGGCACGAGCGCGACTGGACCGTCGCTGGTACCGGGCGGCACCGGGGCGATGCGGAGAACCGCCACGACAGGCGCGGCCAGGGCAACGCGGCCGGCTGCGCGGGGCAGGGCAACGGGTACGGGTGGGGCTGGCCGGGTCTCACTGCGTGAGGAGCTTGAGACGCCCCGCGACGATTCCCGCCGATCGCCTGTAGCGGCGGGTACGATCCGCTACGCTGACCTTATGGCGAAGAAGCAGATCAACGTCCGCGTGGACGAAGACGTGTACGCCGGGATCGAGGAGCGCGCGGCCGCGGTCGGCCTGGAGGTGACCGAGTACGCCCGTCAGGTCCTCGCGGACGAGGCGAACGATCTGCGGCACCGGTTCCTCAACGCGGGCGCGCACTTCACTGCAGAGTGGGGCGACCACTTCGCAGAGCGGTTCGGCCACCCCGCGCCGGCTCAGGGTGAGACGCGCGGGCAGGCCGCGTGATCCTGCACATCGACCGTGCGTGGCTGCTGGACCTCGCCCATCGCAGCCTTCCCGGTGACCCGGACATCACCGACTTCGGCAGTCTCCAGGCCGCCGTGGCACGGCACGCCGACAAGGTGATGGACAGGCCCGTGTACGCCGAGATGCACCACCGGGCGGCAGCGCTCATGCACCAGCTGATCCGGTGCCCGGCGCTGGAGTACGCCAACGAGCTGTTCGGAGCAGTCGTCGCGGCCTCGTACCTGACGGCGTCCGGCGCCGTGGTGACGGCCGACTTCAAGCAGGCAGGGGACCTGGCCGAACGGATTGCCCGGGACGGCCTGGGCGTGCGCGAGGTCGCGGAAGAGATCAAGGGATGGACCGCTCGGCCCAGAGGCTGAGCGGTGCAGTCTGTACGAACGGCGGCAGTGGCCGCTGGGCGGCTGGATGTACTGGGTGGGCGTGCCGATGTGAGTCAACGACGGACCCAGCGAACGAGTCGAGCCGCGCGAGTACCGCGTCTGGCTGACGGCGGAGCAGGCACAGCCGGTCGACGGAGTCTCGTACGACCAGGTCCCCACCACCCCCCTGCCGCCCGACCCGGAAACCCCGGACGACGGCCAGTGGGGTGGAAAGTACAGCGCATGCAGCCACAGGGAGGACGGCCCGGCTCGGTCGTCGTGCACGTCTGGGACTGTCCCGAGGCGCCGGCCAGGTGCCCGGAGATTGACGCGTTCGAGGCGCTGGAGGTGCTAGTGGGCAGCGGCGTGATGTGACGTGCGAAGGGCCGTCGGCCAGGAGGGCTGTGGTGAGCATGAACCTCGAGGAGCTTACGCAGCAGGCGCTGCGCATCCATGCGCTGTATGACGTGATGAACCGTCGCGAGCGAGAGCGGACGTGGACGCGGGAAGAATTCATGCTTGGGTTCATGGGCGACGTTGGTGATCTGGCCAAGCTGGTAATGGCTGAGGAGGGTGCCCGGCAGATGCCCGGGGGCCGTGCGTCGCTGGAGCATGAGCTCGCGGACTGCCTGTGGTCGGTACTCGTCCTGGCTCACCTGTATGACGTCGATCTGGAGACGGCCTTTCGTCGCACGATGACGAACCTCGACACGGAGATCAGAGCACGGCTTGAGGGACCGGGAGCATCCTCGTGATCCGGCGGCAGCGCGGATCATCGGGAGGCGCTACCGTCCGGGAGCGGTAACCCCCTGCGTTACATGTCCTCGGCCAGCTACACACGCGGACGCGGCGGGTCACCGACCACTGTGGGAGGTGAAGTTGGCCCGCACAGTACCGGACGGAATGCCGCGGGCTGTGAGAGCGTCGTCGACTGCCTGCACGTACGGCCAGTGCGGCAGGCCCTGCGGCCAGGTCCGGGTCAGTCCGGGCGGTTGCAGCAGCACGGGCTTGTCACCTCCCAACGAGCGGGGTCGGGCAGGGGTTTCGCGTCCCTGGATACCGACGGCGCGTCGCCCCTCTGCGGAGCGGCGCGCCGTCCTGGTGCGGCTGGTGTACCGGCTCTCGGCCGGATCACGGGTCTCCGGCACGGCCAGCTGGTGTCAGTGCCGAGTACAGACCCTGTGGTCATAACGGTGCGGGGGCCGCGCCGGTCGAGGATGCGCCCGACGCGGATCCCGGCGAGGGCGGAGACGACGAGACCGAGGGAGAACGCCGCGGTGGTCGCCCCGGCCAGCCAGCCGGTCGCGGCGGTGATCTGGCGGTTGAGGACGGGGAAGGCGTAGTAGATGATGCCCCAGCTCACGATTTGCGTGGCGCAGAGGGCTGGTAGGGCAGCGCGGGGCCGCGACCGGTCCCCCGTTCCGGTCGCGGCCTCGCTGGTGAGCGTGTTGGTCATGTGGGGTCAGCAGCAGCCACTGGCTGCGGCGACGACACTGTGTCATCAAAGCTTGACGGGTACGCTCCAGGCCTCGGAGAGGAAGTCGGCGGGTAACGGGACGTGGCCGCCGGGGACAGAGGGCGTTGTGGTCCACCGGTTCCACGCGGCCCAGTTGCCCACCGGACACGCCATCGCCGTCGTCTCCGGCGGCAACCTCGACCGGCTATGCGGCGAGAGTCGCCAGCGTCTGCTGGGGTGCGGTGAGGATCGAAAAGTGGCCTTGGCCGGGATGGATGTGAAGGCGTGCGCCCGGTATCGCCGCGGCGAAGCGGCGGGCGTGCTGGAGCGGGACGGTGGTGTCGGCGTCCCCGTGGTGGATCGACGTGGGCACCCTGATCGACTCGAGGTCGAAACCCCAGGGTCGGGTCAGCACGCGCAGATCCTGCCCGACTCCCCAGCTGCCGCGGTGGAACGCTTGCAGGTAGTTGGTCAAGAAGGCCGCGCGCGCGTCCGACGGGGCGAGGGCACACCGGTCGCTGGCGGGCATCTCACTGGTCGCCAGGCGAAGGAACAGCCCGGGTGCCCGGCGCGCCAGCATGGCCAGGCGGCCCAGAAACCAGCCACCGAAGGCCGGAGCGTGCCGAGCGATCTGCAAGGACGCGCGCTGCCCGGCTGCCATCCCGCGGGTGGGCCAGGCAGGCGGGCCAAGGGGCGCGATGAGCAGCAGGCTGCGGACGCGGTCAGGCAGCTCGGACGCGCAGGCGGCCGCGAACGCTCCGCCGCCCGAGACGCCGAGCAGCGCCACCGAGCCGACGTCCAATGCGTCCAGGACCAGGGTGGCTTCCGCAGCCCAGTCCACGACCCGCGGCAGGCGACGGGCGTCGGTGCCGCCGATGCCGGGGCGATCCGGGGCGATGAGGCGCAGTCCGAGCGCGTGGGCCGCGCCCGCGAATCCGTACGCGGCCAGCCGGGAGTCGGCCAACCCGTGGCAGAACAGCACCGCAGGCGCGTCCGGCTCCCCCACCAGCTCGACCGCGATCACCCTGCCGTCGGCTCGACGCAGCTCCACTCTCCTATCGTCTCCCGTGACCTTGATCTGAGAGCTGCCTGAGCGGATTCCCAGGGGTTCTGCCGGTAGCCGACTGGGAGCCAGGGGCCGGTCCGGGGGCTGTGGCGGCCAGGAGCCGGCCCGGTGATGCTCTTCGACAGCGTCTGGACCAGCCCCTGGCTCCCCGACAGTTACGCGCAGGATTTCTGGAAATGCACTGAAAGTCATCGGATGGTCACAGTATGGGTCAACCCGAAAAAGCCAGGCTTTGATGGTCAAAGGTAAGCCTGAGTCCGACTCTGTCCGCCAGACGTCCAAGATCCACCGACACGCCTTGCTCTGGCCAAGGCACCCAGGCGGTTCGGCAGTGAGCCCCGCCCTCACAGCGCTATAGCACCGAACTCACCCCCACGAGTGACCCCGTCCCAAGATCGACCCCGTTGGCGAGCGGCCGATACGTAAACGCGGTGTGCCATTCGCTCAGAGACGGCTGGCCGCACAAGGCTATGACCGATGTCGGGCCGATGGGCGCCCGTGCGCCCGCTTGGCAGCCCGGACACTCTCCTCCAGTGCTGCCATCAGGTCCAGCGCCGGGGCA
>NZ_BMWA01000050.1 GCF_014650995.1 Streptomyces viridiviolaceus | reverse complement strand
GCTACCCGCACCCCCGACCACCCGCACAGGCCGCCGCAGGCACCACCACCGCACCCGCACAGGCCGCCGCAGGCACCACCACCGCACCCGCACCCGCACAGGCCGCCGCAGGCACCCCGGCCCAAGCGCCGCAGGCCACCGCAGGCACCAACAGCCGCCCACAGACACCCACCGGCACCCGCCCAAGCGCCGCAGGCCCCCGCACACCCACACGTCATGTCGCCGTAACCATCGATTCAGACAGCCTTGCGACGCTCGGCCAATGAAGCCCGCCGTGCCAGAGCCCTCACCACCCCCGGAGGGGTTCGCGCTGCCGCCCGCGCTTTCCGACGCGCCCGTCATGCCGACGGCGCGGAAGAATGGATCCATGAGCCAGCCGAACACCCAGGCAGAGGTCCAGCACACGCAGCCCTCCGTGGGCTCCATCGCCGCGCACCGCCCGCACACCGTCGCCGCCACGGTCTCCGACCTGGAGCCGGACATCGACGCCGACCTCGACGCCTACGAGGAGTCCCAGGCCGACGGCGCCGGCACAGGCACCGCGCTCCCCCAGGGCCGCTTCCTCGACCGCGAACGCAGCTGGCTCGCGTTCAACGAGCGCGTCCTGGAACTCGCCGAGGACCCGAACACCCCCCTCCTCGAGCGCGCCAACTTCCTCGCGATCTTCGCCAGCAACCTCGACGAGTTCTTCATGGTCCGCGTCGCCGGCCTGAAGCGCCGTATCGCCACCGGCGTCGCCACCCGCTCCGCATCGGGCCTCCAGCCCCGCGAGGTCCTGGAGATGATCTGGGCCCGCTCCCGCGAGCTCATGGCCCGCCACGCCGCCTGCTTCCACGAGGACGTCCTCCCGGCCCTGGCGGACGAGGGCATCCACCTGGTCCGCTGGAACGAACTGGCCGAGAAGGAACAGGCCCGCCTGTTCACCCTCTTCCGGCACCAGATCTTCCCGGTCCTCACCCCCCTCGCCGTCGACCCGGCCCACCCCTTCCCGTACATCTCCGGCCTCTCCCTCAACCTCGCGGTCGTCGTCCGCAACCCGGTCACCGGCCACAAGCACTTCGCCCGCGTCAAGGTCCCCCCGCTGCTCTCCCGCTTCCTGGAGGCCTCCCCGGGCCGCTACGTCCCCATCGAGGACGTCATCGCCGCCCACCTGGAGGAGCTGTTCCCGGGCATGGAGGTCCTGGAGAGCCACGCCTTCCGCCTCACCCGCAACGAGGACCTGGAGGTCGAGGAGGACGACGCGGAGAACCTGCTCCAGGCCCTCGAGAAGGAGCTCATGCGGCGCCGCTTCGGCCCGCCCGTCCGCCTGGAGGTCGAGGAGTCCGTCGACCGCGAGGTCCTCGACCTGCTCGTCCGCGAGCTGAAGATCAGCGAGGCCGAGGTCTACCCGCTCCCCGGCCCCCTGGACCTCACGGGCCTCTTCCGCATCCACAGCCTGGACCGGTCCGAGCTGAAGTACCCCAAGTTCGTCGCCGGCACCCACCGCGACCTCGCCGAGGTCGAATCAGCCTCCGCCCCGGACATCTTCGCCGCGCTGCGCAGCAGGGACGTCCTCCTCCACCACCCGTACGACTCCTTCTCCACCTCCGTGCAGGCGTTCCTGGAGCAGGCCGCCACCGACCCGGACGTCCTCGCGATCAAGCAGACCCTGTACCGGACCTCCGGCGACTCCCCGATAGTCGACGCGCTCATCGAGGCCGCCGAGTCCGGCAAGCAGGTCCTCGTCCTGGTCGAGATCAAGGCCCGCTTCGACGAGCACGCCAACATCAAGTGGGCCCGCAAGCTGGAGGAGGCCGGCTGCCACGTCGTCTACGGCCTCGTCGGCCTGAAGACCCACTGCAAGCTGTCCCTGGTCGTTCGCCAGGAGGGCGAGACGCTCCGGCGCTACAGCCACGTCGGCACCGGCAACTACCACCCGAAGACGGCCCGCCTCTACGAGGACCTGGGCCTGCTCACCGCCGACCCGCAGGTCGGCGCGGACCTCTCCGACCTGTTCAACCGCCTGTCCGGCTACTCCCGCCGGGAGACCTACCGCCGCCTCCTCGTCGCGCCCAAGTCCCTGCGCGACGGCCTGGTCTCCCGCATACACAAGGAGATCCAGCACCACCGCGCCGGCCGCCCCGCCTACATCCGCATCAAGGTCAACTCGATGGTCGACGAGGCCGTCATCGACGCGTGCTACCGCGCGTCCCAGGCAGGCGTCCGGGTCGACGTCTGGGTCCGGGGCATCTGCGCGCTGCGCCCCGGCGTGGCGGGCCTGTCGGAGAACATCGCGGTCCGCTCGGTCCTCGGCCGCTTCCTCGAGCACTCCCGCGTCTTCGCCTTCGGCAACGGCGGCGAGCCGGAGGTGTGGATCGGCAGCGCCGACATGATGCACCGCAACCTCGACCGCCGTATAGAGGCCCTGGTCCGGGTCACCGACCCGGCACACCGCGCGGCGCTCAACCGGCTCCTCGAGACCGGCATGTCCGACGGCACCGCCTCCTGGCACCTCGGCCCGGACGGCGAGTGGACCCGGCACGCGAACGACGCGGACGGCCAGCCCCTGCGCAACGTCCAGGAGATGCTCATAGACGCCCGGAGGCGCCGGCGTGGCACAGCAACACCTTGAACCGACGAACCCCACGGCCCGACCGGTGCCCGCGGACGCCCTCGCCGGCTATCTGCGGGCCCAGGCCACGGAGTTCCTACGGGCCCTGCGTCTGCACCGGGAGACGGGCCCGGGTCCGAACGGCGCGGGCGCCCACACCGCCCAGAACGCGGGCGGCGGGGAGCCCGGCGTGGACGCGGCCCGCGCCCTGCGCCGAGCGGCCCGCCGCCTCAGCGGAACCCTGCACACCTTCCAGCCCCTGCTGAACGCCGAGTGGGCGGAGACGATGCGCCCCGAACTGGCGTGGCTGTCCGGCACGCTCGGGCTGGAGCACTCGTACGCGTCCCGCCTGGAGCGGCTGCTGCAGGCCCTGCACCGGCTGTCCGGCTCGTCGGCGTTCCCGGCCCAGTCGGCGGGAGCGACCGTGGCCGTGGCCGCGGCCCACGCCGCCCGACCGGCGGGGGCCGCGTCGGCCCCCGACCGCGGCAGCCTCACCGTGGGCGCGGCCAAGGCGGGCGCCCTGCTCGACCGCCAGCTCACCCTGGCCCGCACCCGCGCCCACTCCACCGCCCTCCAGGCGCTGGGCTCGGCCCGCTTCCACGCGGTCGCCGACAAGGTGGCCTTACTTGCCAGCGAGGTTCCGCTGGAGGCCGCCGCGGCCACCGCCGACCTGCGCCCGCTGGCCGCGGCGGCGGAGGGGCGCCTCACCGACGCGGTGGCCGCGCTCCCGCTGGTCACCGCGGGACATCCGTACAACGCGGAGGCACTGGTCCACGGCCTGGCCCCGGACCCGGCCCCGCATCCGCAGGACGCCCCCTGGCACCAGGTCCGCCTGCTGCTGCGCCTGCACCGCTACGCCCGTGAGGTGCTGGCCGGCGACGGCGCCCCCGTGGACGTCCGGCTGCTGGCCGCCGGCCAGGCGCTCAACCGCCATCGCGACGCCTCGGAGGCCGCCGCCGCGGCCGCCCAGGCGGCCCGTACGCCGCGCATCGCGCCGGCGACGGCCTACGCGCTCGGCGTGCTCCACGCCGACCAGCGGCATGAGGTGGAGGCGGCGAGGTACGCGTTCCAGCACTCGTGGCAGAAGGAAGCCGTCGGCACGCGCCCGTGACCCGGCCGGGGCCGACCACGTACCGAAGGGGCGGTGAACACCGGGTGAAGCACTCCGTCGACACCACGGTCCACGCGGCCGGCTGCGTCCTGTGGCGCCGCTCCTCGCGGGAGGACGACGCGCTGGAGGTCTGCCTCGTCCACCGGCCGAAGTACGACGACTGGTCGTGGCCGAAGGGCAAGCTGAAGGCCGGCGAGGAGGCACTCGCGGGTGCGCTGCGCGAGGTGCTGGAGGAGACGGGCCACGCCGCCGCGCCGGGCACCGAACTGTCCACCCAGCACTACTGGGCGAACGGCCGTCCGAAGCAGGTCCGGTACTGGGCGGCCGAGGCCGGCCCCGGTGTCTTCACCCCGGACGACGAGGTCGACCGCATCCTGTGGCTGCCGCCCGCGACCGCCCGCGACCGGCTCACCCATCCCAGGGACCGCACCCTCGTGGATGAGCTCCTGCACGCCCTACGCCGGAGGTGACCGCCCACCGGAACCGTGCCGTGTCCTCGACGTAAGCGTTCCGTGACCTCACCGCACCGTCTACAGGGGTTCACCCCTCGTTCATTTACGCCCATCGGCGCCTTCACCTGTTCTGCCTAATTTCGGCCTTACCCGATGCGGGTCGCGTTCCGAAAACACCACCGAGGACGCATCCGTGTCACCAGTCCTCGCACGCCGCCGAATCAGGACGGCGGCTCCTGGAAGGAACTCAAGTGAAGCTTCAGCGCATGAACCGGCGGGCCCTCGCTCTCGGTGCTCTCGCCGTCTCCGGCGCCCTGGCCCTCACGGCGTGCGGCTCCGACGACACCGGCGGCAACAGCAACGGCGGCGACTCCACCGCCAGCGCGCAGGCCGGCAACATCAAGTGCGACGACGCCAAGGGTCAGCTCCAGGCATCCGGTTCGTCCGCCCAGAAGAACGCGATCGACGCCTGGGTCAAGCAGTACGTCGCGGCCTGCAAGAGCGTGCAGATCAACTACAACCCGACCGGTTCGGGTGCCGGCATCACCGCGTTCACGCAGGGCCAGACCGCGTTCGCCGGTTCGGACTCCGCGCTGAAGCCCGACGAGGTCGAGGCGTCCAAGAAGGTCTGCTCCGGCGGCCAGGGCATCGACCTGCCGATGGTCGGCGGCCCGATCGCCGTCGGCTTCAACGTCCCGGGCGTGGACACGCTCGTCCTGGACGCCCCGACGCTCGCCAAGATCTTCGACAGCCAGATCAAGAACTGGAACGACCCGGCGATCGCGAAGCTCAACCCCGACGCCAAGCTGCCCGACCTGAAGATCCAGGCCTTCCACCGCTCGGACGAGTCCGGCACCACGGACAACTTCACCAAGTACCTCAAGGCCGCCGCGCCCAAGGACTGGAAGTACGAGCCGGGCAAGTCCTGGGAGGCCGAGGGCGGCCAGTCCGCGCAGGGCTCCTCCGGCCTGGCCCAGCAGGTGAAGCAGACCTCGGGCGCCATCTCCTACTTCGAGCTGTCGTACGCCAAGGACGGCATCAAGACCGTCGACGTCAAGACCGAGGCCGCCGAGCCGGTCAAGGCCACCGTCGAGAACGCCACCGCGGCCATCGGCGCCGCCAAGGTCGTCGGCACCGGCAAGGACCTCGCGCTGGAGCTGGACTACACCCCGTCCGCCACGGGTGCCTACCCGATCGTCCTGGTCACGTACGAGATCGTCTGCGACAAGGGCAACAAGGCGGAGACCCTGCCCACCACCAAGTCCTTCCTCAACTACATCGCCTCCGAGGACGGCCAGAACCTGCTGGCCGACGCCGGCTACGCGCCGATGCCCGAGGAGATCATCACCAAGGTCCGCGAGACCATCTCGAGCCTGAGCTGACCTGAGCGTGCGGTCCGGACCCCCGTCGGCGGGGCCCGGGCCGCACCGTCCGGTGCACCGCCGCCAGGAGCCCCCGCTCCGCAGACCGGAGAACCCGATGGACATATCTACACAGAACCCCGCAGCACCTCCAGCGCTCCCGCCCGACGTCGAGCGCAAGCGCGCCGCCCGCGGTGCCACCCGCCCCGGCGACCGGGTCTTCCTCGGTCTCTCCCGCGGGTCCGGCATCTTCGTGCTGGTCCTCATGGCCGCCATCGCGGGCTTCCTGACCTACCGCGCCATCCTCGCGATCAGCAAGGACGAGGCCAACTTCCTCACCAGCTTCGAGTGGAACCCCAGCGGCGTCCCGCCGCAGTTCGGCATCGCGGTCCTGGCCTTCGGCACCGTCGTGTCGTCGGTCATCGCCATGGCCATCGCGGTACCGATCGCGGTGGGCATCGCCCTGTTCATCACGCACTACGCCCCGCGCAGGCTGGGCGGCACCATCGCGTACGTGATCGACCTGCTCGCCGCCGTGCCCTCCATCATCTACGGCCTGTGGGGCGCCCTCATCCTCGTACCGCACCTGGACGGGCTCTACGGCTGGCTGGACGACTACCTCGGCTGGACCGGCATCCTCGAGTGGAACGGCGGCGCCCCGCGCTCGATGTTCACCGTGGGCATCCTGCTGGCGATCATGATCCTGCCGATCATCACCAACGTCAGCCGCGAGGTCTTCCGCCAGGTCCCGCGGATGCACGAGGAGGCGGCCCTGGCCCTCGGCGCCACGCGCTGGGAGGTCATCCGCATGTCCGTCCTGCCCTTCGGCCGCTCCGGCGTGATCTCCGCCTCGATGCTGGGCCTCGGCCGCGCGCTCGGCGAGACGATGGCCGTGGCCATGGTGCTCTCCCCGACCTTCGACATCAGCGCCAGCCTGCTCGACCCGGGCGGCGGCACCTTCGCCCAGAACATCGCCAGCAAGTTCAACGAGGCCACCGTGATGGGCCGGGACGCGCTCATCGCCTCCGGTCTGGTGCTGTTCGTCATCACGCTGCTGGTCAACGGCGCGGCGCGCATGATCATCGCCCGCCGCAAGGAGTACTCGGGGGCCAACGCATGAGCCACGCAACCCTCTCCCCCAAGCGCGGCGGCACGCTGCGCGGCGCGACCCTGCCCAAGTGGTTCCCCTGGGCCGTCGCGGTCGGCTCGATCGCCGCGGGCCTGGGCATCAGCGCCGCGGCCGGGCTGGGCAGCAGCATCCAGTGGGCCCTGATCGCGGCGGTTCTCTTCGTCCTCGGCTCCTACGCCATCTCGGCCCGCATCGAGGGCCGGCGGCAGGCCAAGGACCGGGTGGCGACGAGCCTGGTGTGGGTCGCGTTCATCCTGGCCGTGATCCCGCTGGCCTCCCTGGTCTGGGAGACCGTCAAGCGCGGTGTGCAGGTCCTCGACGGCTACTTCCTCACCCACTCGATGGGCGTGGTCGCCGACACCGAGCCCGGCGGCGGCATCTACCACGCCATCCTCGGCACCCTGGAGCAGGTCGGCCTCGCCACCCTGTTCTCCGTGCCGATCGGCGTGCTCACCGCGATCTACCTGGTGGAGTACGGGCGGGGCAGGCTCGCCAAGGCCGTCACCTTCTTCGTCGACGTCATGACGGGCATCCCGTCGATCGTCGCGGGTCTGTTCGTCCTCAGCCTGTGGGTCCTGATCCTGGACATGGGCCCGTCCGGCCTCGCCGGCGCGTTCGCCCTGTGCATCCTCATGATCCCGGTGGTCGTCCGCTCCACCGAGGAGATGCTCAAGCTCGTCCCGAACGAGCTGCGCGAGGCGTCGCTGGCGCTCGGCGTGCCGAAGTGGCGCACGATCCTGAAGGTGGTCCTGCCGACGTCGGTCGGCGGCATCATCACCGGTGTCATGCTGGCCATCGCCCGTATCACCGGTGAGACGGCCCCCGTGCTGCTGCTGGTCTGGGGCACCGACTTCATCAACGCGAATCCGTTCAAGGATCCGCAGGAGTCGCTGCCGATGTACATCTACCTGCAGTACAGCGCCGGCTCCGACCCCGCGTACGACCGTGCCTGGGCTGCGGCCCTGACGCTCATCGCGTTCATCATGATCCTGAACCTGCTGGCCCGCGGCATCGCGCGCTGGAAGGCACCGAAGACCGGTCGCTGACGCGGCCATAAGCGATCACAGTCAGCGACCCGAAAGAAGCAGTGATTCACATGGCCAAGCGCATCGATGTCAGCGGCCTCAACGCCTACTACGGCTCCTTCCTGGCCATCGAGGACATCTCGATGACCGTCGAACCCCGCTCGGTGACGGCCTTCATCGGCCCCTCCGGCTGCGGCAAGTCCACGTTCCTGCGCACGCTCAACCGCATGCACGAGGTCACGCCGGGCGGCCGGGTCGAGGGCAAGGTCATGCTCGACGACGAGAACCTGTACGGCGCCGGCATCGACCCGGTCGCCGTGCGGCGCGAGGTCGGCATGGTCTTCCAGCGGCCGAACCCGTTCCCGACCATGTCGGTGTACGACAACGTGGCGGCGGGCCTCAGGCTCAACGGCAAGTTCAAGAAGTCCGAGCTGGACGACGTCGTCGAGAAGTCCCTGAAGGGCGCGAACCTCTGGAACGAGGTGAAGGACCGCCTGAACAAGCCGGGCTCCGGCCTCTCCGGCGGTCAGCAGCAGCGTCTGTGCATCGCCCGCGCGATCGCGGTGGAGCCGAACGTCCTGCTGATGGACGAGCCCTGCTCGGCCCTCGACCCGATCTCGACGCTCGCCATCGAGGACCTGATCGGCGAGCTCAAGGAGCGCTTCACGATCGTCATCGTGACGCACAACATGCAGCAGGCGGCGCGCGTCTCGGACCGCACGGCGTTCTTCAACCTGGCGGCCGTCGGCCAGCCCGGCAAGCTGATCGAGATCGACGAGACGGAGCGGATCTTCTCCAACCCGTCGGTGCAGGCCACGGAGGACTACATCTCCGGCCGCTTCGGCTGATCCCGCCCCCGGACCCCTCGCGGTGCTGCATGGCGGTGCCACCGCGAGGACGAAGAAGGGCCCGCCCCTGGCTCCCGGGGGCGGGCCCTTTGCCGTGCGGTCCCTACAGGAACGCCAGGTTCACGACCCAGAAGGACACCGCCGCCACCGCCGCGGCGGCCGGCATCGTGATGAACCAGCCGAGGATGATGTTCTTGGCGACGCCCCAGCGGACCGCGTTGACCCGCTTCGTCGCCCCGACACCCATGATCGCGGAAGTGATCACGTGGGTCGTGGAGATCGGCGCCTTGAACAGGAACGCCGTCGTGAACATGATCGACGCGCCGGTGGTCTCCGCCGCGAATCCCTGCGGCGGGTCCAGCTCGATGATCTTCCGGCCCAGCGTCCGCATGATGCGCCAGCCACCGGCGTACGTACCCAGCGAGAGCATCACGGCACAGGCGATCTTCACCCACACCGGGATCGGGTCGCCGTAGTCCTCGACGTCGGCGATGACCAGCGCCATCACCACGATGCCCATCGTCTTCTGCGCGTCCTGCAGACCGTGTCCCAGGGCCATGCCGGCCGCCGACACCGTCTGCGCTATGCGGAAGCCGCGCTTGGCCTTGTGCGGGTTGGCCCGCCGGAAGATCCACATGATCCCCGACATCACCAGGTAGCCGACCACGAGGCCGACCACCGGCGAGATGAACATGGGCAGGACGATCTTCTCCAGCACTCCGTGCCAGTAGACCGTCGTGCTGCCGGCCAGCGCCGCGCCGACCATGCCGCCGAACAGCGCGTGCGAGGAGGACGAGGGCAGACCGAAGTACCAGGTGATGAGGTTCCAGACGATCGCGCCGACGAGCGCGGCGAAGAGGATGCCCATCCCCTTCGAACCCTCGGGTGTCTCGATCAGGCCCTCACTGACGGTCTTGGCGACCCCGGAGCCGAGGAACGCGCCGGCGAGGTTCATGACGGCCGCCATCGACAGCGCCGCCCGAGGCGTCAGTGCCCGCGTCGACACGGACGTCGCGATCGCGTTCGCCGAGTCGTGGAAACCGTTGGTGTACGTGAAGAAGAGCGCGACCCCGATGGTCACGACCAGAGCGAAGGTGTCCATGAAAGGTTCAGGACTCCTTGACGGCGATGGTCTCCACCGTGTTCGCCACGTGCTCGAACGCGTCGGCCGCTTCCTCCAGCACATCCACGATCTGCTTGAGCTTCAGCACCTCGATGGCGTCGTACTTGCCGTTGAAGAGGTGGGCGAGCAGCTTGCGGTGGATCTGGTCGGCCTGGTTCTCCAGCCGGTTGACCTCGATCCAGTACTCGGTGAGGTTGTCCATGGTCCGCAGGTTCGGCATGGCCTCGGCCGTCAGTTCGGCGGCCCGGGCCAGCACCTCGATCTGCTGCTCGACGCCCTTGGGCAGTTCCTCGACGTTGTAGAGGACGACCAGGTCGACGGCCTCCTCCATGAAGTCCATGATGTCGTCGAGGGACGACGCGAGGGAGTAGATGTCCTCACGGTCGAACGGCGTGATGAAGGAGGAGTTCAGCTGGTGGAAGATCGCGTGCGTGGCGTCGTCACCTGCGTGTTCGGCGGCCCGCATACGCTCTGCGATCTCGGCCCGGGCGGAAGCGTCCGCCCCGAGCAGTTCCATCAGGAGTTTCGAGCCCGTGACGATGTTGTCCGCGGATGCGGCGAACATGTCGTAGAAGCTCGTCTCCCTGGGGGTCAGACGAAAGCGCACGTGGGGTCCTCGGGGTGCATCGGTTTCGGTCAGGCTGATGCTAGGCGCATCATTCGGCCACGCTAACGGGCCGTCCCCCAGTGTCGCCCATCAGGCACAGTGATGAGGAGGGGGGCAGCCACGGGCTTCGCCAGGGAATCCCCTACCCCGCAAAGTTCGTTACCATATACCCGTCAGGGGTATATGTCCGCTATCTGCTCACCAGGAGGACGCGATGACGACCACTGAGGCCGGCGCAGGTGCGCCCTCCGCCGCCGTGGAGACGGACGGCACGGACCTTGTGACGGACCACACGACCGATCACGACCACGGCGTGCACGGCTACCACAAGCAGAAGGACGAGCACCTCAAGCGTCTGCGCCGCATCGAGGGCCAGATCCGCGGCCTGCAGCGCATGGTCGACGAGGACGTCTACTGCATCGACATACTCACCCAGGTCTCCGCCTCGACCAAGGCCCTGCAGTCCTTCGCCCTGCAGCTCCTGGAGGAGCACCTGCGCCACTGCGTCGCCGACGCGGCCGTCAAGGGCGGCGCCGAGATCGACGCCAAGGTGGAGGAGGCGACGAAGGCGATCGGGCGGCTGCTGCGCACCTGAGTCGGCAGGCCCGGGGCTACTCGGCGGGGCCGATCCCGCGCTCCTCGGCCACGCGCAGCACTTCGTCGATGCTCTCCAGGCTGAGCCGCTCCCGGGCGGCCGATGCCGCGATGATCAGCTCCCCGCACAGCTCGATCTCGGCGAGGGCCACGTGGTCCTGAACCGCCGTACCGCCGACCGGAGCCACGCGCGTCACCTCGTCTCTGCCGTCACCGACTTCCTAGAGTAGGGAGCGGCCTACGCACCGCGCATGGCACGGAAGGGCTAGTTCTTGCGGCCCGGTTCCTCGGCGATCCGGCCGGCGAAGATGTCGTCGCCCTCCGGCAGCCGTACGCGGATGGGGGCGCCGAAGTCGTACAGCAGCGTCGTGGAGGCCACCACCACGGTGCCCTCCTTCTCCCCGCTCCTGCCGGTCTTCCCGTTGACCAAGCTGAAGCGGTGCCGGACCTTGCGGATGCGGCCCTCGTCGTCGAGGTAGGCGTCGAACGGCACCTCGGCGGTGGCGAACCCTTTCGCCGCCGCCTCCAGCGACTCCCTGTTACCGGCCGAGGCGTCCCGCGCCGCGCGGTTCAGGTCCGCGGTCCCGCGGTAATGCCGCACCTCGGTGCCCGCGACCTCCGTCCGGCCCACGTACGTCGCCGTCCGCGTCCCCCGCAGCACCTCCGCGGCGGTGTACGGATCGGTGGCCCCACCGGTCACCAGGTTCCCGTCGGACACCGTCGCCGTCTCCACCCGGACCCACTTGTCGTCGGGGACCCCGGCCCCGCGGTTCTTCATGAACAGGGCACCCGGCGCGAGCAGCTCGGTGATCGGCCGATGCCCGCTCGTCCCCGCCGGATCCTGCGGCAGCAGCACCTTCAGCCTGCCGAGCCGCTCCCGGAAGTCGTACACGCCCTCGCCCCGGATGGTCACCCGCGTCCCGCCGCTGGCCATCTCCATCGCCGTACGGGCCTTGGAACTGCCGGCGGCCACCAGCCGGTCGGCGGCCCGGTGCAGCGCGGAGACCGCGTCGGCGCCATGGGCACCCTGCGCGGCGGCCCCCTCGCCGGAGCACCCGGCGGCTCCGAGACACCCGCAGACCACGACCCCGGCGACGACCGCCGCGCCCATCGTCCTGCCCCGCCGCTGCCGCCTGTCCATCGCCGCCTGCCCCCAGCCGTCACGTCCGTCCCGGGCCCCCTGTCGTCCCGGTTAACGACGGGTAGGCGACGCCGGTAACGTTGGCGCCGTGGCGCAGCACGACGGTCTCGACGTTCCCCGGGAAACCCCGGAGCACCGCACGACAACGGTCGAACAGGGCCGCTTCTGCCTGGCCAGCTGCACCTGCGGCTGGCGCGGCCCGGCCCGCAGAGCCAGAAGCCTGGCCCGCACAGACGCCAAAACCCACGCCCCCGACTGACCCAGGCGCGACGGACGTCGCCGCGTAACCGCCCGGGCAGTCGTGCCGCCCGGGACGGCATCCTCACCGCGGACGGACAACCCCCGCACCGCGACCGACGTCGCCGCGTAACCGCGGGCAGTCGTGCCGTGGGCGCGGCGGCACCCCGTCAACACCGGGCCGCGCGCCCCACCCCCGCCCAGCCCCACCCCGGGCATCCTCACCACGGACGAACAGGCCCCGCACCACGACCGGCCACGCCCGTGACCGCGGGCAGTCATGCCGTGGGCGCGGCGGCACCCCGTCAACACCGGGCCGCGCGCCCCACCCCCGCCCAGCCCCCACACCGGGCATCCTGTCCACGGACGGACAACCCCCGCGCCCGTCCGGAACCCCCACCCCCACCACACCGTCTCCCTCCAGGAACCCCACGCGAGGGCGGAGGCCCACATGGACCGGCGCACATTCATCGGCGGCACCGCAGCCCTGGCCGCGGCGACGGCAACCGCCTGCACGGACGATCCCGGCAAGGGCGAACCCACGGGCGGCGCCCCCGGCGCCAGGAACAACGCCACCGCCGCCACCCGCACCGCCACGCCCACCCCCGCCTCCTGGACCGCCCTGTCCCGCACCCTCGACGGCCCCCTCATCCGCCCCGGCGACGCCACCTGGCAAGCGGCCCGGCAGCTCTACAACACCCGCTTCGACACCCTGAAGCCCGCCGCCGTCGCCTACCCGGCCCACCCCGACGACATCCGCACCGCCCTCTCCTACGCCCGCGCCCACCACGTCCCCGTGGCGATCCGCAACGGCGGCCACTCCTACGCCGGCTGGTCCTCCGGCAACGGCCGCCTGATCATCGACGTCTCGAAACTCGACCGCGTCCGCGCCACCGGCAACACCGCCGTGGTCGGCGCCGGCGCCAAACTGATCGACGTCTACCGGGCGCTCGCCGTCAAGGGCGTGACCATCCCGGCCGGCTCCTGCCCCACCGTCGGCGTCTCCGGCCTCACCCTCGGCGGCGGCCACGGCGTCGTCTCCCGCGCCTACGGCCTGACCTGCGACAGCCTCACCGAGGCCACCCTGATCACGGCGGACGGCAAACAGCTCACCGCCAACGCCACCGACCACAAGGACCTGTTCTGGGCCCTGCGCGGCGCGGGCAACGGCAACTTCGGCATCGTCACGGAACTGCGCTTCAGGACCCACCCCGCACCGCAGGCCGTATCGGCGTACATGACCTGGCCCTGGCGCATGGCCGCCGCGGTCGTCCGCGCCTGGCAGGAGTGGGGCCCGGACCAGCCCGACGAGATCTGGTCGTCCCTCCACCTGACCTCCACACCCGGCGGCACCCCCAGGGTCTCGGTCGCGGCCTTCTCCCTCGGCACCTACGGCGAGCTGCAGAACGCGGTCGACCGCCTCGCCGGCCGCATCGGCGCCTCGGCGAGCAGCGTCTCGCTGCGCCGCCGCTCCTACGAGGAGGCCATGGAGATGTACGCCGGCTGCTCGTCGTTCTCCACGGACGCCCAGTGCCACCTGCCGGGCGACACCCCGGGGCGCTCACGGCAGGGCGCGCTCGGCCGCGAGACGTACGCCGCACGCTCCGACTTCTTCGACCGCTCGATCGGCGCGGCCGGTATCCGCACCCTGCTCTCCCAGATCCGCTCGGTGCGCGGCGGCGCCGGCAGCATCGCGTTCACGCCCCTCGGCGGGGCGATCAACCGCGTCCCGCCGACGGCCACCGCGTTCGTGCACCGCCGCTCCCGGATGCTGGCCCAGTACCTCGTGTCCTGGAGGGCGGGCACGACCGGCGACACGGCCCAGTCGTGGCTGACGTCCGCGCACCGGGCCATGCGCCCGTACGCCTCGGGCGCCGCCTACCAGAACTACACGGACCCGAGCCTGAAGGACTGGCGGAAGGCGTACTACGGGGACGCGGCGCCGCGCCTGGCGAAGCTGAAGGCCCAGTACGACCCGGCCCGCGTCTTCACCTGCCCGCAATCCCTGTAGGACGCGTCAGGCCCTACGCGGCGAGGTCCCGCTCCTCGGCCCCGGCGCTCTCCTTGCGTGCCCCCGGGATCACGGCGCCCCGCCCGACGGCGTCCTCTCGCCCCCGCGCGCTCACCAGCCAGCCTGCCCGGGGCGACCGCTCGATGGCCTTGACCAGCGGCGTCAGCAGGGCCATGGCGACCGGCGACAGCAGCAGCGCCACCGCCGTACCGAGCGCGAAGCCGCCCACGACGTCCGTCGGGTAGTGCACGCCCATGTAGACCCGGCAGAACCCGCCGAGCAGTGCCAGCACGATGGCGACGACGCCGAACTTCCGGTTGGCCACGAACAGCGCGACGGCCATCGCCATGACCAGCGTCGCGTGGTCGCTCACGAAGGAGAAGTCGTTCTTGCCGGCGACGAGGACCTCGAGCCCCTCGTGGTCCTTGAACGGCCGCGGCCGCTCCACGAACCCCCGTATCGGCACGTTCACCAGCACCGCGACGCCGGCCGCGAGCGGTGCCCACACCAGCGCGGCCACGGACGGAGCCGCGTCCTCGCCGCCGCGCCGCCGCACGGACCACCAGCACCACAGCACCAGCAGCACGATCGCGAACAGCAGTCCGTACTCACCCACGAACTCCATGACCCGGTCGAACCAGTGCGGCGCGTCCTTGGCCAGGCCGTTGATGTCGTAGAGCAGCTCGACGTCGGGGTTCGACCCGGATTCGGCGAGTCCAGCCATGATGCTGCGGCCCCTTCGTCATGTCCTTGGCGCACGCGTGCGTACGCCGTTCCTGCCACCCCCGTGGTTGTAGATCCGCTCTACGTCAACAGGAACGCACGGTCCCTGTCGATGCGTTCCACACTCCACCGAATGATCACGCAGACGTTATCGAAGAGAAACACGTCGCCGCAGCTCAGGGCATGGGTTCACGTTCGGTTCACACCATTCACACCGTCGTGGGCAGCGCTTTCGCGCCATCCGCGGTGACCCGGGTCGCACCGAAGTAGTCAGGGGTGTCGATCGGGTCGAACCGGATCACAGCCCCCGGCCGCGGAGCGTCGATCATGTAGCCGCCACCGACGTAAATCCCCACATGCCGGATGGCCCGTGAGTTGGCGAGGTCGTCCGAAAAGAACACCAGGTCCCCGGGCAGCAACTCCTCCCGTGAGGGATGCGGCCCCGCGTTGTACTGATCGTTCGCGACCCGCGGCAGCTCGATGCCCACGCTCTCGTACGCGGCCTTGGTCAGGCCGGAACAGTCGAACCGCCCGCCCTGCTGGGCCGTCCCGGTCCCGCCCCACAGATAGGGCGTCCCGAGCTTCTTCTGCGCGTAGGCGATCGCGCCCGCGGCCTGCTCGGAGGGATCGACCCGCGTCACGGGCGCGGCGAAGCTCTTCTCCAGGGTGGTGATCACCTTGACGTAGTTCTGGGTCTCCTTGTACGGCGGCACGCCCTGGTACTTGATCACCGCGTAGGCACCGGCGTTGTAGGAGGCCAGCATGTTTTCGGTCGGATTCCCGGGAACGTCCTTCACGTACGACGCGAGGGTGCAGTCGTACGACGCCGCCGAGGGGATCGCGTCGTTCGGATCCCAGACGTCCCGGTCCCCGTCCCCGTCCCCGTCGATCCCGTGGGTGGCCCACGTCCCGGGGATGAACTGCGCTATCCCCTGCGCCGCCGCCGCGCTCTGCGCCCTCGGGTTGAAGCCGCTCTCCTGGTAGAGCTGGGCGGCGAGCAGCGCCGGGTTGATGGCGGGGCAGAGATTCCCCCACTTCTGCACGAGCGACTGGTACGCCGCGGGAACCGATCCCTTGGCCAGCGCCTTGGACCCTCCGCCCAGACCGCCCGCGAGGTTCCCGGCGACGACGTAGACACCCACCACGAGCAGCATCACGAAGGAGAGGGCGGAACCCACGACCACGGTCCCAACGATCCACGCCTTACGCACCGTCAACCGCCCCTCGCCGACCGGGAGTCCGTCGCGTCCGCCAGTCTAGGGGCGAGGTCCGCGCCCCGGAGGTCACCCGAGGAACACCGACGCGATCCTTCACCCGACCATCCGTCAAAATACCGACGCCGGAACGTGAAAGGGCCTAACGACCGAACCTCACCACAGGTTCCGCTCAGGCCTCATTGCCCGGCGTGACCTGCCGTGATACACAGAGTGACGATACGACACCTCGCACACCGCCCCGCGCCCGCCCGAGCGGCCGGCAGGAGGCGGTGGCAAGGTATTCGTACGAAACCCGCCAATCAATGACGCCAAGTCGACATACGACGGCGCCGTTGTCGGCGAGAATGATGCCTGACCTCTGCACGACCGCAGAGGGTGCGGAACTACCCAACAGGGGCGGTGACTTACATGCTCTTTGCGGCCGACAAGGGAGACATCAACACCATCATCGGCGGGATCGCTCCGGACTGGGGCCCCTTCGGCAGCCTGGGCAACGAGGCCAAGGTGATGATCGAGGTGGTGATGGCGGTCGCCATCCTGCTCTGCCTGGGCATCGCCATCTGGGGCGCCGCCAAGCAGCGCATCGGCGCCACCGCGCTCCGCGACACCTTCAGCGCCGAGCAGGGCAAGGGCCTCATCATCGCGGGACTGACGGGCGTGTTCATCATCGGCTCGCTCGGCACGCTCTTCACCATCGTGTACGGCATGGCCGTGTAGCCGGGCCCGCGGCCCGTCAGTCCCTCCGGGCACGCCCGGTCCCCCTCCATCCCACCCGCCCGTCGTGCCCCCTGGCTGAGGTCTTGTTTCCCTGATGTCGAGTCACCACACCGCGCCCGCGCGGGAACCAGCACGGCTACCGTCATACTTCTACGGCATGAGGTACGAGGTGTTCCCGCACGACGTCGAGGGGGCGTACGCGGCATGAGTCTCGGAGACGACCACCAGACCCGCACGCGCCTGCCCGAGGGGGACGGCGACGTGTACGGCGGCGCCCGACGCGGTGCCCGCTCGTCGCCGCGGAGCCTGGTCACGGTGGTCGGCGTGGTCGTCCTCCTCATCGCGGCGATCGCCTTCGCGAACCGTGGAGGAGACGATTCCGCATCCACGGACACGACCGACAACGCCAAGCCGAACACCTCGTCGACGGCCCCGTCCGGCGACCGCCCGGTCCAGTCGAAGGCCAACGGAATCCCCTCGGGTTTCGCCCACAACGAGCAGGGGGCACAGAGCGCTGCCGCGAACTACGCGGTGACGTTGGGCTCGACAGGGATGTTCAAGAAGGACAGCCGGCACGTCATCGTCGACACCATCTACACATCCACTGCGGCCGCAGAGCTCCAAGGTGCGATGGACAAGGCCTACTCAGCGAGCTTCCTCAACAAGTTGGGCCTCGACGCCAACGGCAACGCTCCGCGAGGGAGCACGTTCGTGTCGCGCACCCTTCCCGTCGGTACCAAGGTCGAGCGGTACAGCGACGGAAGTGCCAAGGTCGCCGTCTGGTACATGGGCCTCATCGGCATGTCGGGCGAAGCATCGACCGATCCGGTGACCACGACGTGGAAGACCTGGACCTTCGACCTCCAGTGGGTCGGAGGCGACTGGAAGATCAGCACAGACGCTCAGAAGGACGGTCCGGCACCGGTTCCAGGGGACGACAGAGCCGCCAGTTCTGACGAAATCAGCAAGGCTGTCGAGGAGTACGGAGGGTTCACGTATGCCCGGTAACCCGCGTCGCGTACTCACGCTCACTGCAGTGGTGACCGTCGTTCAGACAGCCGCCATCCTGGCAACGACTCGCGCCTTCGCAGCACCCACTCCTACGCCGTCACCGAGTGACGACCCCTGTGACCTGCTCATCGGCCCTGCCAAGCAGTACTGCGAACGAGACGACAGCGGAGGCGGAGGCTCCGGCGGATCCACCGGAGGTCCCGGCGTCACCGGTGACCCCACCTCCACCCTCGACCCCCTCTCCTCCCTCGCCAAGGGCTGCGCCGACGCCGCCTCCTGGACCGTCGACAAGCTCAGCGCCGCCGTCCAGGACACCGCCAACGTCGACTTCACCAACCCCAAGTTCCTCCAGCAGTACGCCGTCGTCTTCGCCGCGTCGACGATCCTCACGCTCCTCCTCTGGCTGCTCGCCGTGGCCAAGCGTGCCGTGCGCGGCGTGCCCCTGAGCACCGCGCTCTCCGAAGCCATCGGGTTCCTCTGGCTGACCGTCCTGGCCTCGGCCTTCACGCCCCTGATCCTGTACACGGTCGTATCGGCCACCGACGGCGTCACCGACGTCCTCGCCAAGGCCACCGGCGACCAGACCGACACGTTCTTCGGCACCTTCTCCGGCGCCCTCGAGAAGGGCGAGGACATCGGCGGCGGCCCGATCATGCTGATCGTCGTCTCCCTGGTCTCCATCCTCGCCGCCGGCGTCCTCTGGCTGGAGCTCGTCATCCGCGCCGCCCTGCTCTACGTCGGCGCCCTGCTCGGCACCGTCGTCTACGCCGGGCTCGTCGACAAGAACCTGTGGGGCCACGTCCGCCGCTGGGCGGGCATCATGATCGCCGTGATCCTGGTCAAGCCCGTCATCGTCATCGTCCTCGGACTGGCCGGCGCGCTGTCCGCCGACGACGGCCCGGACGCCTTCTCCGCCGTCGTCTCCGGCCTCGCGATCATCCTGCTCGCGATCTTCGCCTCGGCGATGATCTACCGCTTCGTCCCCGGCTTCGGCGACGAGATCGCCGGCTCCCGCAACAACCGCATCATGCAGGGCGCCGAGGGCAAGGCCGCGGCCGTGATCAGCTCCCCGGCGACCCTGGTCGCCCAGGGCATCAAGACCCACAGCACCCGCCACAACGGCGACGGCGGAGGCGGCCGGTCGGGATCGTCCGCGTCCCGCCCGACCAACCCGGCCACCGGCGGCGTCGCCGCGCACAGCTCGCGCACCCCGAACGGCGGCGGATCTGTCCCCTCCGCCGCACCCGCCCCCCGCTCGGGCAACCCGGTCAACACACCCCACGCCAGCAGCACCCGCAACAGCAGTACCAACCGCACGGGAGGTGAAGGGCGTTGACGACCGAGTCCCACGTGTCCCATCCGGTCACGCCCCGCCGTACATATCTGATCGGCCGCGCCCGGCCGAACGCGATCGTCGGACGCAACCGCGAGACCGGCGAGATCGCGCTGATCGTCGCGGGCGCGTTCCTCGGCATGATGTGCGGGCTCCTCGTCCCCGTCCTGACCCTGCGCATCGTGCTGCTCATGGGCTTCCCCATGCTCGCGCTGGCGGCCGTCTACGTGCCGTACAAGCACCGCACGTTCTACAAGTGGTTCGAGATCAACCGCAGCTACAAGCGCACCCTCCGCCAGGGCACGACCTACCGCTCCGCCGCCGTCGAGGCCGGCACCCGGCTCGACGGACGTGAGGTGGAGATCGGTCCGCCGCCCGGCATCGGCCGCATCACCTGGCTGTCCGCGCCCTTCGGACCCGACGAGATCGCCGTCCTCCTGCACGCCGACCGCAAGACCGTGACGGCCGCCATCGAGATCGAGGGCCCCGGCGTCGGCCTGCGCGACTCCGAGGACCAAGAGGCCCTCGTCGACCGCTTCGGCACCCTGCTCAAGCACGTGGCCAACGGCGACGGCTTCGTCACCCGCCTCCAGATGCTCGCCCGCACCCTCCCGGCCGACCCGGACGCGCACGCCAAGGACGTCGCCGTACGCGGCGACGACAAGGCACCGCCGTGGCTGCAGCAGTCGTACGACCAGTTGCAGTCCATGGTGTCCACCAGCAGCGAGCAGCACCGCGCCTACCTCGTCGCCTGCATGCACTACACCCGCGAACTGGCCGCCGAGGCGCACGCCATGGCCCGCGCCTCCCGGCCGCAGGGCGGACGCAAGCTGGACCGGGACGCGGGACTCGCCGTCGTCATGGCCCGCGAGCTGACCGACATCTGCTCCCGGCTCCAGGAAGCCGACATCCGCGTACGCCAGCCCCTCGGCCAGGGCCGGCTCGCCTCGCTGATCCACTCCATGTACGACCCGGACCACCCGATCGACCACATCCAGGCGATGACCAAGCGCAACGCCTGGCCGGCCGAGCTGGACGCCATGGAGCCCACCTACCTCCAGGCCAAGACCCGCGAGTCCGCCACCCGCGCCCCCTGGTGCCACGCCACCGCCTGGGTCAAGGAGTGGCCGATGACCCCGGTCGGCGTGAACTTCCTCGCGCCGCTCCTCGTCCACACCCCGGACGTCATCCGGACGGTCGCCGTGACGATGGACCTCGAACCCACCGAGGTGGCCATCGAACGCATGCTGACCGAGAAGACGAACGACGAGGCCGAGGCCTCCCGCGCCGCCAAGATGAACCGCACCGTCGACCCGCGCGACATCGCCGCCCACTCCCGTCTCGACCAGCGCGGCGAGGACCTCGCGAGCGGCGCGGCCGGCGTCAACCTGGTCGGCTACATCACCGTCTCCTCCCGCTCCCCCGAGGCGCTGGCCCGCGACAAGCGGACCATAAGGGCCTCGGCCGGAAAGTCGTACCTGAAACTGGAGTGGTGCGACCGCGAGCACCACCGCGCCTTCGTGAACACACTTCCGTTCGCCACCGGCATCCGAAGGTAGGGGCTGAGCCTGATGCGGGACCCGCTGACCGTCCTCACCGACGCCTTCACGTCCTTCCTCTTCGGGAAGGTCGAGACGACCCGCCTCCCGGTCCGCACGTCGACCGGCCAGGCCCAGGCGGTCTACCTGCCCACCGCCGCGCCCGGCCTCGGCGACTCCGGCGTCATCATCGGCCGCGAGGTCTACTCCGGGAAGGGCTACATCTACGACCCCTTCCAGCTGTACGGCCAGCAGCTCCCCGCCCCGCACTGGCTGGTCCTCGGGGAGTCCGGCAACGGCAAGTCGGCGCTGGAGAAGACATACGTCCTGCGCCAGCTCCGCTTCCGGGACCGCCAGGTCGTCGTCCTGGACGCCCAGGGCGAGGACGGCGTCGGCGAGTGGAACCTCATCGCCGAGGAGCTGGGGATAACGCCCATCCGGCTGGACCCGATGGCCGCCCTCGACCACGGCATCCGGCTCAACCCCCTCGACCCGGCGATCACCACGACCGGCCAGCTCGCGCTGCTCCGGACGATCATCGAGGTCGCGATGGGGCACGGCCTGGACGAGCGGTCCGGCTTCGCGCTGAAGGTAGCGCACGCCTACGTCAACGAGACCATCGTCGAACGCCAGCCGGTCCTGACCGACATCGTCGAGCAACTGAGGCACCCCGAGCCGGAGTCGGCCGAGGCGATGAACGTCGACATAGACGACGTACGGGCCTGGGGCCTGGACGTGGCGCTGGTCCTCGACCGCCTCGTCGACGGCGACCTGCGCGGCATGTTCGACGGCCCGACCACGGTCGGCATCGACCTGGACGCCCCGCTGATCGTCTTCGACCTGTCCCACATCGACCGCAACTCCATCGCCATGCCGATCCTGATGGCCATCGTCGGCGTGTGGCTGGAGCACACCTGGATCCGCCCCGACCGGAAGAAGCGCATCTTCCTGGTCGAGGAGGCCTGGCACATCATCAACAGCCCCTTCGTCGCCCAGCTCTTCCAGCGACTGCTGAAGTTCGGGCGCCGGCTGGGTCTGTCGTTCGTCGCCGTCGTCCACCATCTGTCGGACGTCGTGGACGGAGCGGCGGCGAAGGAGGCCGCGGCGATCCTGAAGATGGCGTCGACGAGGACGATCTACGCCCAGAAGGCGGACGAGGCGAGGGCGACGGGCCGGGTACTGGGCCTGCCGCGCTGGGCGGTGGAGATCATCCCCTCGCTCACCCCGGGCATCGCGGTGTGGGACGTCAACGGCAATGTCCAGGTGGTCAAGCACCTGGTCACCGAGACCGAACGCCCGCTGGTCTTCACCGACCGCGCGATGACCGAGTCCTCCAGCGACCTCACCGACGACGTCCTGCGCGCCGCCGAACTGGAGGCGGAGGAACGGGCGGCGGCCTTCATGGAGCAGCACCTGGGCGACTCGTCCGAATCGACGGTGGCCTAGGCACGCAGGGGGAGGAACGCATGAGACCGGACGACCGGCAGCACAGCGGCCAGGGCGGCGGCATCCCCGACGGCCTGCTGGTCGGGATACTCGGCTTCCTCCTCGGCATGACCCTGCTGGTCTGGACGGCCACGGGCCTGGCCGGCCTGTTCGCCCACGGCACCTGGCCGTCCGGCGTCACCTTCACCCGCACCCCGTCGGCCATGCGTCACCTCGTCGCCCAGCCCCACGACATCCCGGGCGCCTGGCCCGAGACCCCGGAGACGGCCCTGTCCGGGTACGGGCTGTTCTGGGGCCTGTTCATCGGCCAGCTGATGGTGCTGGTGGTGCTGACGGTGTTCGTCCTGGGGACGGTGGCCCGCTGGAAGGCAGTGCGGACACGGCGCCGGGAGGAACAGCGGCGGCAACCGGAGCCGGTGGTGCACGAGGTCCCGGCGGCGAGGGCGCCGCAGGTGGAGCCGAAACCCCAGGAGGAGCCGGTGCCCCCTGCCCCCGCCCCGGCGGCCGACGGCAGACCGGTGGGCGGCTGGGAGACGAACCGCGTCGAAGGCACGGTCCGCTACGGCTCCGCGGAGAACCGCGCATCCACCGCGATCCAGGCCGTACGGGACGCGGAAGGCCCGGCCCTGGTGGTCACCTCCAACGCGGCCCTCTGGAAGTCCACGAAGGACGCCCGAGCCAAACTGGGCCCGGTCCACCTCTACGACCCCACCCACCTGTGCGACACCCCCGCCCGCCTCCACTGGTCGCCCACGGCGGGCTGCGAGGACAAACAGACGGCGATGTCCAGAGCGGCCGCCCTGCTCACCCCCGTACGCCCCACCGCCAAACTCGACCAGGCCATCAGCGAAACCGCCGAAACCCTCCTGCGCAGCTACCTCCACGCCGCCGCCATCGACGGCCGCACCGTCCGCCACGTCCACCGCTGGTCCCAGGGCAGCCAGATCCAGGACGCCGTACGCATCCTCCGGACGAACCCCCAAGCCGCCCCCGGCGCCGGGGGCGAACTCGAAGCCGCCCTCACCGCTCACCCCGAGCGCCGGGACATGGCCCAGCAGCTGACCACCCGGGCCCTGGCCGCCCTTTCCATGGTCAACATCCGCGAGGCGTGCACTCCCAACCGAACTGATGCCCTCGCCTTGGATTCCTTCGTCCACGAACAGGGAACCCTTTACGTGGTGGGTGAATCCATCGAGGATCCCCGGACGAGCCCGGGCGCGATGCCGCTGCTGACGGCACTCGTCTCAAGCGTGGTCGAGCACGGCCGGCGCATGGCCGAACGGTCATCCTCCGGTCGGCTCGACCCACCACTGACGCTCGTCCTGGACGACGTCGCCGCCGTGGCTCCGCTTCCCCAGCTCCCGGAGCTGCTGGCCGCCGGAGCGGACCGGGGCCTGCCGACCCTGGCCCTGCTCCGCTCCCGTGAGCAGGGCCGCGCCCGCTGGCCGCACGACGAACTGCCGGTGTAGCGCTCAGCGTTCGAGCGCGAACTCCAGCTCCGACTCCGCCGGCTTCCCCGCGATCGGCACGACCACCCCGGTGGGCACGAACCCGGCCTTCCGGTAGAAGCCCTGTGCCCGCCCGTTGTCCTCGTGCACGATGAGCCGCACCCGCTCCGCACCGCGGTCCCAGGCCCACTGCACCCCGGCATCGAACAGCGCCTTGCTCAGCCCGCTCCCCCGCCACTCGGGCCGTACGAAGACGCCGACCACGTGCCCCTGCCGCCGCTCGACGGGAAACCCGGCCCAGTCCGTCGTCCCGGCCTCCTCCCACAGCACGGTCAGCGAACCCAGCCAGCTGCCGCCCGGCCCCTCCGCCACGATCTGCTGCGCCCCGGAAGCCCCCTCGGCACCCCCGGCCGCCCGCTCCTGCCAGAAGGAGTCGGGCCGGGCGACCGCGACGTCGTACGTCTCCAGGTACGCCAGATGTGCCACGGGGTCCCGCAGCGCTCGCAGGCTCAACTCCTTGACGGCCGGCCACTCGTCGGCACGTATGGAGCGGATCACGTAGTCACCTGGGGCCGAGGAACTCATGCGCGCCACGGTAATACCGCGGTACTACCTTCCTCACCTCATATACGGCCCCCGGACGGACGCCCACCGCGCCGAATACCCGGACCATGGTCGGATGGAGCCCGTGACGCAAGACCGAGCGGCTGAGCCCCTCACCGAGTACGTCCAGCGCGTCAACCGCCGGGTACGCGCCTTCGACCGCCGCCATCCCGCCGTCTGGGACCTGCACTTCACGGGCTTCTGGGTGACGGCCGCCCTGATCGACTGCCTCGGCGGCGGCTGGCGCAACATCGCCCACGACCCCGGCCTCCCCGGTGGGCTCGTCCTCGCCCTGAGCATCGCGCTGTCGGCCCCCCTCTTCTGGCGACGCAGCCACCCTCGTGCCGCCCTCCTCGTCATCGCCCCGGTGGCCCTGGTGAACGCCTGGACGGGCGCCGTCCTCCAGGCCGCCCTGCTCCAACTGGTGCTTGTCCACCACATCGCCCTGCGCCGGCCGCTGCGCAACCTGTGGTGGGCGACGGCGCTGGTGACAGCCCCGACGTGCGTCATGATGGCCCGCTACGGAGAAGCGGCGGGCACGTGGAACCAGCAGCTGGGCTCGCAGCTGCTCTCCATCGGCGTCGCCGCCCTCATCGGCATCACGGTCCGCTCCCGCCGCAACTACACCGAGGCTCTCGAGGACCGGGCCCGTCGCCTGGAGGTCGAGCGCGACCAGCAGGCCCAACTCGCCGCCGCCGCCGAACGCGCCCGCATCGCCCGCGAGATGCACGACATCATCGGCCACAACCTCTCCGTGATCACCGGCCTGGCCGACGGCGGCCGGTACGCGGCCGCCAAGTCCCCCGAACGCGCCGCCCAGGCCCTCGAGGCCATCGGCAGTACCAGCCGCCGGGCCCTGAGCGAGCTGCGCCGCCTGCTCGACGTCCTGCGTGACGAGGAGGACAGGCCGCAGGCCGAGCTGGCCCCCCAACCCGCCCTCACCGACCTCGACCAGCTCATCGAGGGCGTCCGCAAGGCCGGCCTCCAGGTCCGTACGACCGTTCAGGGCGAGGCCCTCCTCCCCGAGGGCCGTCAGCTCACCGTGTACCGCGTCGTCCAGGAAGCCCTCACCAACACCCTCAAACACGCCGGCCCGGACGCCACCGCGGAGATCGCTCTCGCCTACGAGGGCAACGGCGCCGTCATGCTCACCATCACCGACACCGGCCTCGGCGGCCCGGTCCCCGCCCTCACCGACGGCCGCGGTCTGCCGGGCATGCGCGAACGAACCTCTCTCTACGGCGGCACACTTGAGGCCGGCCCACGCCCCGCCCCCGAACGGGGCTGGCGCGTCCACCTTCACCTACCGGAGGAACCCCCGCAGTGACCACCGTCCTCATCGCCGACGACCAACCCCTCCAGCGTTTCGGCTTCCGGATGCTCCTGGAGAGCCAGGACGACATGACGGTGCTCGGCGAGGCCGCCGACGGAGGCGAGGCCGCCCGCCTGACGGCCGAACTCCACCCGGACGTGGTCCTGATGGACGTCCGCATGCCCGGTGTGGACGGCATCGAGGCCACCCGCCGCATCGTCGCCGCCGGCCGGCGCACCCGGGTCCTGATCCTCACGACCTTCGACCTCGACGAGTACGCCTACGCGGGTCTGCGTGCCGGTGCGTCCGGTTTCCTGGTCAAGGACGCCCAGCCGGAGGAACTCCTGTCCGGCATCCGCGCGGTGGCGACGGGAGACGCGGTCGTGGCCCCCAGCCTGACCCGCCGTCTCCTCGATGCGTACGCCCACCACCTGCCGGCGGACTCGCGGGACACCTCCCCCGGTACGGAGCCGGCTAGCCACCCGCTCCTGGCCTCGCTCACGGACCGCGAACGAGAAATCCTCACGGTCATGGGCCAGGGCTGGACCAACACGGAGATAGCGGAGCGATTCCACCTGGCCGAATCGACGGTGAAGACCCACGTGGGCCGTATCCTCGCCAAGACGGGTTCGAGGGACCGCGTCCAGGCGGTGATCCTGGCCTACGACACACGACTGGTGAAGCCGTCCTGAAAACGCAGAAAACCCCGCACCGAAAGGTGCGGGGTTTTCTCCAAAAATTGTTCGGCGGCGTCCTACTCTCCC
>NZ_BMWA01000049.1 GCF_014650995.1 Streptomyces viridiviolaceus | reverse complement strand
ACAGGACGGCGAGGCCCGGGCGGCCCCCGAACATGCGCCCTGGGAGGGGGCCGCCAGCCCGGGCCCGCGTCAGGCGCTGACGCGCATGCGGGGCTGCTGGATCCTAGGCTGGATGCTGCTCGGGGCTGTCTGCGGAGAGGGGCCTGTTTCCTGCTGCGGGAGCGCGACCGCAACCCCGACGGCACGCTCGGGCAGGCCCTGTACGTCATCACCGACCTGCCCCTGCAAAACCCCAGCTCACAACCAGAGTCGGGTTATCCAGGATTAGCTGAGCCAGTGTTGGCTGATCCAGGCACTAAGAACACCATCGTTAAGAAGACCAACAAGCAGAAGACCAACCCCCTCCGTCCGTGCGACCGCGGCGACGCCACGCGCACGAACGCACGGACGGCCCCCTCGCACGCAACAACGCCGAAGCCGCCGCCTCCGGCAGACGAGATGCACGCGGGTATCCGGCTGCTGCTGGAGATCGGGGCGAGCCGGCCCGAACTGCTGCTGACCGGGCCGGCGCTCACCGATCAGGGCCGCGTGGCGACCGTGATGTTGGAGGCCGGCTGGAGTCCCGAGCAGCTGCGCCACGTCATCACCGGCCGACCGCTGCCGAACCCGGTGCGCACCTCGGTCGGCGCGATCATCGCCGCCCGTCTCCGCGCGGCCCAGGCCTACCCGCCGCCCGCCACTGCCGCCACCCGCCATGACGCGGCCCCGCTGGACTAACCGATCGCTGAGGCGACCAGTGAGCGGTCATCGACGGCGGCTGCCGCCCGCACCGTGACCCAGGCCCTCACCCACCGGGCCCTCGTCGAGTGCGCCGGCTGCGGCGTGCCCGCCACCGCCCCCGGCCAATCTTTGCAGATCGGAGTCCTCACCCCATCGGCCACTGCCACGCAGCGCCTGGCCCTGCGCTGGCTGACCAGGCGCCCCACCCGCCGTATCGGCCTGGCCCCCGGCATCCCCGGCTCGCTGCGCTGCACTGCCGTCGCGGTCGCGCTCGTCAGCCTGGTCGCCGGCCTGTTCGCCATGGCCGATAGCGTCCCCGCCGACGTCGTCCTGCCAACTATCGTGCTCGCGCCGCTGCTCGCCGAACACCTACCGAAGGCGGCACGGCGGCTGGAGCCCGCCGGGCGAGATCATCCCGCTGGCCACCCTCACCCACGAACTGAACGGCGGCGCCGACTGGCCGACGGTCGGCGACTGGGAGCGTGTCACCGAAGACCTGGTGCACCCCATACATACACAGATGTGCGACGCCCTCAGCCTCGGACTCCCCGAAGTCGCCCGGGCCCTGATCTGCACCGGCCCCGGGAGCCAGGTGCGCGCCCTCGACGCTGCAGCGAGGGCGTTCACCGTCTATGGACCGGACGACCGCACCAAGGTCCTGACCGAGATCGGCATGTTCCTCACCGGCCTCGCAGCCGAGCAACCCTTCTGGCCGGGCGACGGACTCCTACCGCCGCTGTGCCAGAGCGTCGCCTGACAGCAACGCGGGAACAGAACCCTCGTCAAGCGGCCACGACGGTTCAGACAAACGCCTGCTGCTCCAGGACCAGCGTCCTGGGGCGGCAGGCTGATCAACACTAAACGCTCGCGCCAGCGTCTCACAGGTCCGTCCATGGGCGAGGCTTGCCGCCGGCCAGAGGCGTCCACACGTCTTGGGCGGGACCGCGCTGCTCCAGGTCTTCCAGTACGGCGGCTCCCAGCCGGACTTCGCGTGCGAGGCCCGCTACCAGCGGGTGCTGGGCGACCATTGCCTGCAGATCGCTGATCCGATTCTCCAGCCTGGTCCGGGAGGCACCGGTGAGTACGAAGAGGACGCGGGGAAAGACCGGATACCAGCGCAGCCACGCAGGACCTACGGGCGCCTGCCTCCGCCGGCCGACGGGCTGGGCCTCGTAGTGGAACAGTCGGGCGTATTCGATCAGTTTCACGGCCAGTCGTTCGCTGCTCATGGTGGTGCGGTCGACCTCGATGAAGGCGCGCAGCTTTTGCCGGTGGTCGGGGCTGGTGACGGTGTAGTACATGACCGCGTCGGCCGTGACCCGTTCTCCTTCGCCGATGGAGTGGGACACCTCTGGGGTCCAGTCCCACGGGCCGTGTTCGTGTCCGAGGCGACGGGCGTCGGCGGCGAAGGCCAGGTGAGCGCGTACGACGGCGAGCGTGTGGCTGGTCTTCAGCGATGCGGCGGTGGCCGAGGTGATGGGGTAGGGAGGCCGGCCCCGCAGGACGGGCAGGTCGCGGGTCAGGCGGGCTCCTTCCGGTGTCAGATACCAGGTGTTGGTACGTGAGCGGTTCGCGTCCGGCAGCACCGTGGAGTCGACGAAGCCGTCGGAGCGCAGCTTGTTCAGGACCCTGGACATCAGCTGGCGTGTGCCCTCAGGACGCAGCATGCGGCGCAGCTGGCTGGTGGTGGCGATGCGGTGCTGGGCCAGGGCGGCCAGCACCTGCAGGCGCAGGGGTTCGGCCGGGCTGGGGGAGCTGGTGGTTGCAGTTGTCTGTGCGGGGCTGGTCATGCCGATCCTTTCGACGCGCGTGAGCCTGCGGGCGGCTCTGCCGCCGATCAGCAGACCCTTCTCCCCCGACCAGACCCCCGACCACGGGACCCCGACCATGGTCACGAACGCGTAACGGCCTGGGCGTGGTGCGGTGGTCGGCATGTTCAGCCCCGACCACGGGACGGCACGCCCGGGCGGGAAGGCAGACGGCTCCCGCGCACCGGGCCCGGGCAAGGCGGCAGACGTCCTGCACGAGGGCAGGTTTCGACAAGGTGGGCGATGGCCGGTCCGCAGCAGCCGTAGCTGCTGCGGGACGCGGTGGCGAACCGCGTCATGCCGGCCATCGTGCGGCACCCGGCCCGCAAGGGACCAACAATCCCGAAACCGGATGCCGCGTCTGTGGGGCGGTGGGCGGATGAGCACTCACCGCCGGTTGTTACCTTCCGGAGCTGCGCTGGGCGGCCTGCTCGAGGATCCGCCGGCGCGTCCACCGTCGGCGCCCGCCCTTCTCCGTGAGCGCGTCGGGGGTTTCTAGCAGGGGCAGGTTGCCCTGGGAGAGGCTGCTGGAGAAGGAGTTGACACTCTTGAACCCCAGCAGTGCGGCTGCCTGCGTGGCACCCAGGAGTTCGTCCGGGTCGCCGTCGACGGGGACGTCGGGCAGTGGCGGCGCCGTGCGTTTTGCGCCAGCGCGTTTGCCGCGGCCGGGCCGGGTGGCCATCCAGTCCAGCAGGGTCTGCACGCGCCACAGCTGCCGGCGGTAAGGGTTTTCGGCAGTGCCCAGCTCTTCGACGACGTCCGGGTCGGGGAAGTACCCGGGGTGATCGCGGACGAAGGTGGTGACCTGGTTGGGGTTCTTGTAGCCCAGGAACCTCGAGGCCTCGGCGGCGTTCAGCAGGTCCTGAGGATCACGGGCGGGCGGTGTGTGCACGCGCAGGCGTGCCGGCGGGCGGTTCGCGAACCACTCGGTGACCTTCGCGTGGTCCCACAGACGAGCGCGGCCGCGCATGCCGGCGATTTCGGGGAAGCCGTTCTCGGCGCGGTCGTTGTAGAGGCCGCTGATCCGCGCGGGTGTCAGACCCTGTTCAGCCGCGATCTCGGCAGCGTCGGCCAGGCGAGGCTCACGGCGCGAGGTCATGGCAGAACCGTCCGTCCTGTCGGAAGGCGAGCCAGCCTGCCCGACCCGCAACCCGCATAATGGCAGGAGTTGAGGGTTGGGGTCCAGCTCGCCGCCCAGATATTCCCGGACTGCCCATGGACAGACGTGGGCCCGGTGGTGAGACGCACGGCGGAAGCGGAATCTCGGTCCCTGCACCGAGTGGGACCGCGGGTTCGATCGTTCGCTACCACTGACCGAGGAGGCCCAGCCCGATGATCGCCAGGGCTCCGCCAGCGATCATCTGGCCGATGCCCCCACGCATTCGGGCTTCGATCAGTAGGACCACACCCAGTCCGGTGACTGTGCCCGCGATGACGGTATTGGAGTCAAGCCAGGCCGCCAGCATGTTGTCTCCGGGTCGTGAAGTTCTCGAGGTTGCCATGCAAGGAGAGAACTGGCGATCGATGGTTCCGTGAAGCTGTACAGCCGCGCCGGGTGGAAGATGGCCGGCCTCTCCATGCCAGCGCACGCGAGTTGAGGCTCATTCCTCGGGGATCAGGCACACACCGCGGCGGGCCGCATCCTCAGCCATCTCCGTGTAGGCCAGGCCTGCCGGGGTCATCTCCCAGTCGGCCAGGGCGAGCAGCAGGAGGAGCTCGTCGCGGTCCTGAGAGGCATCGCAGGGCATACCGGCCGCGGTCGCGGCCGCCGCCAGGTCCTGCGTGGGCAGCCCGGTGAAGCGGGCCGCCACCGTTCGGCGCCAGTCTTCGAGGCCCTGTTGATACAGATCGCTCGCTTCGCGCAGGAGTCGCAACAGGTCCTCGTCGTGGCAGGCCGGCGCGGCCGCGGCGAGGTCGAGGAGGCGCTGGGTGGTCGTCATCATCAGAAGTATGCCTTTCGAAGAGATCAGAGGCTTGTGGAAATCTCAGAGCGGAGCGGCGCAGCCGTCGCACGGGGGTATGTCGTGTCCGCCGGGCCAGGTCGGGCTTCTTGGCGGGTTCCTCCTTCAACGCTGCGCGGACCTGCTCCTCGAGGGCAGTGGACTCCGGGCTGTCGTCGGAGCAGACGACGCCGGGGTAGGGCGCTCCGCAGGCCGCGACGTGACGGTCAGATCGGTGATGCGCCAGTTGGCGCGGAAGCTGTCGCCTCGCACCTGTTCGACCTCGGCGTACAGGTCGGCCAGTCGCGGCCGCCGGCCGACGGAGAGCAGGACGTCGTGACGGGATGCGAAGACGCACAGCGAGCACGAGCAGCTTTTCCGAACTACGAGTGGGTGCAGTCGTAGACGTACTGGTCCACCCGCTGCACTGCGCGTGGGGCAAAAATCGCTGCTCTATTCGATCATTGCGGTTGATACTCCGATACATGGCCTTGACCCAGCAACTCGCACGCGTGTCCCCTCAGTACCTCGACTGGCGTCGTGAAGCAGCTGCGTCTGCGCCAGACGGAGATCCTCGCTGGGATCCGCCTGAAGAAGACACCTTGGATCTTGGCTGGTCGGTCTGGGAACTGCTCGCCTTCTACCGGTGGATGCAGCCCGATTCACGGCATATCGGCATTCTTGAGCGGAGCATCAGAGGGGATCTCAACGACCCGGTCGCCTTCCTCGACCATCCTGAGGTCTACAACGGCTTCGATGGCCCTCCCGCTCTGCTGGCCCCTGCGGCAGTAACCGAGGTTGCTCGCGCGCTCGCAGCCATGAAGATCGACTCCTTGCTCGAGACGCTCCCGGCCTACCGGGAAGCTGGCGGGTTCTCGGCGTTCGCTGGAGACCCAGGTGCGTATCTTGCTGAGCACTTCGCCCTGCTGCAGAGCTTCTATGGCATCGCTAGTCTGCAGGGCATGGCAGTCGTCGGCTGGGTTGACTGAACATCGCTGGAAGCGTTGCGGACAAACGATCACAAAGGTCATCGTGCGTCACCAGGGCGGACTGGCATACCCAAGGTGACAGGGGCGCGGTTGCGGGTTCGTGTGAGCCGGTCCCGAGCCTCGACGTACTGGTGGCCCTGCTCTTGGCGGCGGATCTTCTGCGCGGCCCGGTCGAAAACACGCAGGTTCGCAGAATTCTGCAGGTGCGCGAACGGGAACTCGCTCGTAGATTTCGCTCCTACCGCGAACCAGACGCGGGTTCCCGCGTGATCAGAGGTCACCCCCAATCACCCATACACCGGGCAAAAGGCCACGTATCTACTGCTCGCCCCGGTGGGCCCGATCGCACCGGGCACGGCCTGAACCGGCACCCGGCCTGAACCGGCACCCGGCCTACCGGATGGACATGACGGCGGCTGAGCAGTCGGCAGGTCGTCTTCGAATTCACGGTGTAGAACGTGACCCGAGAGGCACGATCCGGGTCGGCAGGTCCAGGCGGACGGGTGCCCACCCTGCCCGTCGAACATCCCTCGAGGGATCTCAGTCCGGTGCGCCGCGCAGCTCTGCACGCTGGCTTGCACCCACTGGTGCCGCCCGCCGACCGTAGGCAGTTGGTGGCGGACCGCGGCCGATCCGCAGGGGTTTCGGCCGACGAGATCAATATGACGGATTCGCGTGTGGCACGCTGCCACCGCAGGCACAATGGCGGCGCGTCGTCCGCGGGCTCAGGGGGGTCCGTCCTGTTGGTCGAAACGGTTCGCGGGGAGCGGACAGGGCGTAAACGAGGGGCGGGGTGGACAACAACCGGGTGCGGCGGTGGCTCGACCAGCAGCGGTATTCCCAGGTACTTGAGGCAGTAGGACATGTCGCCGACTCGGGCGGCGGAGACGCCTCGGAGGAGGAGGCGTGGGTGCTGCTGCTGCGCTGTCGGCGCGAACAGGGGCTCGTGCGTGAGGCGGAGGACTTGGTGGCGTCTGCTCGTGGGCGATTCCCCGAAGACGGAGTCGCCGACCTGTGGTGCCGCCTCGTGATCTTGCAGCGGAACATGCCGGGCATCTCCCCGGCTGAGTTCAGTGCGTGCCTTCAGCGCTTCGAGCGGCGTGCCACAGACCCGAGTGCCGCCGCCCCGGTGCGTGCCCTCGCCACCGACCTGCGTTGGCAGGCCCTCGCATTGCGCTACTCGCGCTCCGAACGCAGACCGCAGGACCGGGAGCGGATCGGCCGCGCGTGGGCGGAAGCCGCCGCGCAGTACCGCCGCGTAGGGCTACCCGGTGACGCGGACCGGGCCCATAGGGCGATCGCGAAATTCCTGTGGCAGGGACCGTGCTTCGCCCCGTCCACAGCCCGCCGCCTGCTGCGGACTGCCCACTACGAGGCGACGCGGCGAAATGACACCCTCGCCGCCGCCGAAGCGGAGTTCGCCCTGGCCGAACTGGAACTCCGACTTTGGTTCGCCGACCCATCCTGGGCAGAGGAGGATCTCCGCCCTCCTGCCACCGCGCTGCGCCATGCGGCCAATCGGATCGAAGCGGTCGGAGGCTGCCTGGGCAGGGCACGCGCCCACTGGGTCTTGGGCGAGCTCTACTTGGAACACGGGCTGTCGGCAGGCGTGGAATTGGCAAGGTCCGCTGCGGAAGGCTTCCGGGGTGCGGAAGTGCCAGGGCGGGAGCTGCCGATCTGGATGTACCTGGTGACGTGGTACGCGCACCGTGGTGACGCCGCCGCCCGGGCACGGGCGCAGCACGAGGTCATGGCCTTGACGGAGCGCACGGGACATCGCCTCGCCGACAGTGCCGGGGTGATCGGCGAGGCGGACACCGCCGCGCGTGACGGCGACCGGGGGAGGGCCGAGGTCATCTTCAGCCGGAGGGACGCGCGGTCCGACCGTGAGTTCCCGCAGCAGGTTATGGTGCGTGCCTGCACGTGGGCGGAGGTGGGGCTCACGGAGGACGCGGTGGAGCTGTTGCGAGCCCTGGCCGCGGAGCTGGAGGAGCGGCCGGCGCCTGGTGGCCTACTGGTGGAGGTGCTGCTGGTCCTGGCCCACCTGGTCGTTGCGAGGGACGCTTCCGAGGCCCGTGCCTTGCTGGAACGCGGCGCCGCGGTGGCGCACGACCTCGATCTCGCCGACGAGGAGGCCCGGTGCCTGGCTCTGGAGGCCTGGGTGGCCGTCCTGGGGGCCGCCGCGCACGGCGGCGCCCCGCTGCTTTCCCCGGACGAGATCACGGACCGCTTCGACCAGGCAATCGCTCTCCTGCAAACACTGACCACTCTTGAGGCGCGCAGCGACCTGGTGTCGGTCTACCAGCAACGCGGGCAAGGCGCCTACTTCTCCGGCGACCTGGAGGGATGTGTCAGGTGGCTGTCCCGCGCCGAGGAGGTGGCTCGGAGGTGGGAGTTGGGTCCTCAGCTCGCCTTCACCCTCTCTTATGAAGCCATGGTGATGATGTCCTTGGCGCGTCGTGACGGCGCGCTGCACCTGTATGAGGAGGCGGACGTCCTGCTGCAGGAGGCTCACGCGCTGTTGGTGTCCGGCTTACGAGGGGAGAGCTGGCGGACGCTGTACCTGCGCGGAGCCTGCGCGGTGGAGGCCGGTGATCGGCTTCCGGAGCCGCAACGCTCCCGCCGCTGGTCCCATGCCGACTCGATGCTCACCGCGGCAGCGACCGAGATCGACCGGCTCCGCGCCGCCTCTACCACCGAGGACACGCCCGCGCTGCGGGCGCAGACGATGATGATCGCGTTCGGACAGGACAAGGGTGAGATCTACCGCCTCGGCTTCGAGCTGCACTGGAACCGCATGGCTGACTCGATCGAGGCCCTGCGCTGGCTGGAACGTGCCAGGGCACGAGCCTTGTTGGACGGACTCAGGGCCATCACGGAGGCCACACCGGTCCAATCTGCGCCGGCCCGGGCGGAGCCACCACCGTCCGATGGCGCCGGGAAGATCGGGGACCCGGGCCGCGGCCGTGATGGCTTGGCTGGCTACATGCGTCTCACGACTGCGGACCCGCCCTCTTACCCGGAGCTGCGCAGCGCGCTGGAGAAGGAGGAGCAGCACACCACCAGACGACGCGTGGTTCTGGCGGAATACCGGTGCACGCCTGGAGAGACCCTGCTGTTCGGCCTTCGCGGCGATTGGGAGGCACCCCGTGTGGCGGCGGTTTTCCTCGACCACGAGCGCCTGGACCGATTCGCCGCCCTGCACTTCCGCCGCCCCGGCGGAACCCGCCTGATGATGCAGGACCTGGCCGACGGGGGGATGCGCGACTGGCACTCCTTCGCGTCGCTCGTTGCCCCGCTTGCGGAGTGGACCTCGCCTGGTGACGTGGTCCACCTGGTCCCGCACGGGATCCTGCAGGATCTGCCGCTGCACACGCTGCCGGTCGACGGTGAACCCCTGCTGCTGCGCAACCCGGTCTCCTACAGTCCGAGCGCCGCCGTGCTCCTGGAGATCGTCAACCGGCCGGTACGAGGCATGCCGGCACGGTCGGGAGCGTGCGGAGTCTTCGGAGACCCCCAGGGCAATCTCCCTCGGTCGGCTGATGAGGCGCGCACTGTCGCCGAGCTGCGGTCGGTGGCGCCGCGCATCGGCGCGGAGGTGACGCGTGCGTCCGTGCTGGAAGCGCTGGGCTCCTGCGCTGTCGTGCACGTGGCCGGGCACGGGCACCTGACGATCGGCAGCGGATTCGAACGTGGAATGGAGCTGGCCGATGGCACCTTGGCGGCCTTGGACCTCCTCACCCAGCGCGTTCGAGCTGGCGTTGTAGTACTGAGCGGGTGCGAAACCGGAGTAAACGAGCGGCGAGCGGGCGAGGAACCGGTAGGTCTGCCCCGCGCACTGCTGCTGGGGGGAGCCACGTCGGTCGTCGTGAGCCAGTGGAAGGTGGCCGACGCCTCCGCCGCCGCTTTGCTCTCCGCCTTCCACCGCCACCTGGCCGACGGCTTCGGCTGTGCGGAGGCTCTGCACCATGCCGCCCGGACGGTGGCCGGTCCGGTGACGCGCCGCCGCCATCTTTACGACTGGGGGGCGTTCGTCAATGTGGGCGACTGGAGATAGAGCGGAGAGCACGTGAGGAAAGAACAGGGATGGGCGGAGGACGAGCCGGTCCCCGACTTCGCCATGGAGATCGACGAGGCGGGGTTGGAGGAACGTGCGGAGCATGTGTCTCTCGATCACTCCACCCGACTACTGGCCAGGGACAACAGGTTCGGCCTACGAGCCGACCCCGCTTCCTGGCAGGCCGTCGACGCTCCAGCGAGCACCGTGGTGGATGTCCGTCTGCGGTGTGTCGCGCACCGTCATCCGGAGTGCCGGCTTCGCTGGGTCAGTCTGTCGGTCGATGTGTCGGGAAGCGAGGGGACCGTACTTGACCTCAGCCCGCGGGACGAGGTGTCCACGCATCCGGTGCGGGTGGTGACCCGCTACGGTGGCGGCCTGTCACTGGACATCCTCACCATTCCCCTGGGACCGGAGATGACCCTGGAGCGATCCAGCGAGCAGGACGTGTTCTTTCCTCAGGTAACCACTTCTGGACCGGGATTCGGGTCGGCCCGGTGGGACTTCACACAGGTAGGGGAGGCCCCACTGCACGTCGACCGTGAACTGCGCCTGCTGGTCGGCCTGCCCGCTGGCGCCTCCGAGGCCCGGCTCCACGCTGTCCTGCGCGCGGGCGTCTCGGTGAACGGAGCACTTGGTGTCATCCCCGTCGTCGGACGCCGCAGGGTGCGCTTGTACGCCGCGGGCGTCCTGCAACGCTGACGGGTATTCTGCGACGCCCGGCGCGGCGCAGCGGCACGTGCTGACTGTGGCGCAGACAGCGGGCTGTTGGGCGGCGGATACTGGATGGCGGTATCGCCACTGTGAGCCCGGTGGGCGCTGCCAGTCCACTCTGTGCCGCCCACGTCGGCAGGCAGAGCGACAACACGAGCCGACTGTCCGCAGAAGCGGTGGGCGCCGCGGTGACGTATGTTGCGGGCCCCGACCGCGGTCAGGGCCTCGCGTAGCCAGAGGGCCGGGTCACCGCCCGGAGATGGCTGTGGAGCTCTGAGCGCGACGAGCTGGGCGACGGCGTACTCGTGTCCCTGCTCCTGGCGACGGATCTTCTGCGCCGCCCGGGCGTGGAAGACGGTGCCGTCCGGCAGGAGCTTCACCGTTCGGGCGGTCGCCCGGCCGGTATACACGGCGTTCGTCGCGGCGAGATCGTCCCAACGTGCCCGGGCATCACCAGCACCCCGGAGCTGGTCCGGCGTGGGACGGGATCGGCGAACGAGACGACTCCGCGCACTCCATCGGCGAGCAGAGCCTCAAAACAGCGGGCGAGGAACCACGACTCCGCATTACGGGGCACGCATCCAGCAGCACGAAGCGTGACACTCCACCGCCTGCGTGTAGGGGCGAAGATGCGGCAGAGGCCTGGTGAGGACGGCCGTGCTGACCGGCACCCCGAACACGGCCACACCGCACAGCTGCCGCCGGCCGCCTGAGACGTCGTACAGGCCGTACTGCACCTTCACCGCCGGATTTATCTGCATCTGTCAAGTGCAACTGCTGGTCACAGGCCCATAGCTTGTGCAGGCACATCAGGCACGTTCCTCGCCGCCGGACGCGGGAGGATCGGCACGATAGGGGCTACGGACGAGGCACTCGAGCGGAGCGAGGACGAGGTGAACGACCTCCTCAGCGACGACTGATGGCGATCCCTGAAAGCGGCCGCGCTGTCGGTGCGGCCCCCTACTGTTCCGTCATGTCCAACTATCAACGGCCGCAGCCGAATCGAAAGTTCATGCTGGTCGAGTTCCCCGCTGGCACCCACCTCGACCGTTCCCGTGCCTCCTCCGGCGGTATGCGGGGTACCGCCCGCGATGACCGGGACAACTCGCTCGTTGCCCAGGCCGAACTCTTCGACGCCGACGACCGGTACGACGAGGGCTACAGGGACGGCCTAAGGAATCTCCTCGTCAACTGCGCTACCGACATTGCGATGGAAGTCGCTCGAACCGTGACGGTCGCCGCCGTGGAGGTCGCCACCCCGTACCTCAAGGACGGGGCGCGCCGCTTCAAGGAGAAGCTGCGACGCAGGCCCAAGGACACCCCGGCCGCCGAGGTGGTGCCGGAGGCTGCCCCTGAGCGGCCGACTGCGTCTGGTCTCCGGCCGGTGACCGCTGCCCTTAACGGCCGCGACCAAGTGGACCTCGTCCTGCGTGCCGACCAGGGTGACACCAACGTGCAGGCTGCTCTGGAGCGGATCAACACGCGGGCGGCCGAGACATATGGCATCGCCGCGCACTACTCCGCTGGCCTGCCCGCGGTAGACGTTGTCGGCGAGGCCATGGGCCAGGCCCTGGCAGCAGCCGCGCCCGGCTACATCGCCGCCGCCCTCGAGCGCCTCGCCTTCGACGACGAGCTCGGCCTGACCCCCGCGCAGCAGATGCGCCTGCGGGATCGCGCCGCGGAGCTCGACCCCGGCGTGGTCGAAGATCTCACCGGCGCCAACGCCCCGCTCGCGTAGCCCGGACGCTCCGGGGGCGAGAGTGGCCGCTGCGCATACGGCCCCCCGATCGTGCGCCTCCCGGCCGGGGGCCGTCTCCGTCCTGTGAGCTATTGGTCACTTCGCGGCAGCTTCGGGAGGACAGGGCACAGACGGGTGACCTGGTGGAACACCAGAGCGCTGGGGCCGCACCTCAGTCGGACCGTCACTAGGGCCGGCATGGCCGGTCCAGGGTGGGCGCAGCGCTCGCGTCAGCGACGCCGGAGGGGCCCTTGACGGGGCAAGCCGGGCCACTCAACGGGCGGGCGGCCCCACGGCCCTCGCTCGCTGAAGCTGTCTGTGGCGGATTCTTCGTGACGGTCGTGTCCTGCCCTGGCTGTCAGGGGCCGCTCCTCGGGGTGGGCACGGCCGGTGATGGTGGCATGCAGGTGCCGCATTCGCTCCGGCTGCCGATGGCGGGAAAGGGGCGGGCACAGCGCGTGCAGAGGGCGGTGGCAGCGGTGAACTGGCAGTGAAAGCAGGCGAACCGAGGCTGGTCGCGGGCTGACTCAAAGAAGACCGGCCCGATGAAAGCGCGCTCTGCCCCGCAGTCGGGGCAGTCGTTTTGGTACGTCCAGTCTTCGCCCTGTATCTCTTCCCGAGCGCGTTGGTACCAGGACGCCGCGAATGCGGCGGGATCGTGCACCTGATGGCAGAACGCGCATCGGCTGCCGTGAAGAACAATGGCAGCCCACTGGTCGCAGTCTGGGCACTGGACGATGTGATCAGCGACTTCGGCGATTTCGCCCTTGAGGTCGTTCATCCGGGTGGTGACGAACTTCCCCATACGCCCCAGGCCCCTCCGGACCATGCTGAGCTCCATGTCCATCCGCTCCCACTCCTCCCGGTCGATGTGCCGGGACAGATCCAGGTGGACGAAGTCCAAGAGGAAATGCAGCACCTCAGCGGCGCGGCCTTCGATCGCCAGGGCGTTGTGGGTTAGCCCGTAGTGCTGGAGCTTGTTGCGGTCCTGGGTCAGGTTCTTGATGGCCCTGAGGTGCTTGGGCTCGAAACGGACATCGGCGAGCCGTTGCAGGCGGTCGATGGTCTCCTCGACGGTGCAGCTGACAAAGTCGCCGCTGGTGAACTTCTCGCGGGTGGCGTTGAGCGGCTCAGTGAAGATCAGGCTCCAGTGCTCGGCCTGAAGCCGGGCCTTGAGCAGCACCTCGGTGGCCGCCTGGAGGTGCAGCACGGCGTACTTCAGGTCGCGAGCTGAGGGCTGCGTTGCATCGAGAAGCTCGATCACGCTGGTCAGGTAGTCGATGCCGTTGCGTACGGGTGGGAAGTCGACCTGCGGGGGCCCCGGGCGCTGGGTGCGGTCGGTGGCCTCCGTCGCGGCCGCGTCGACTCCCGGATCGTCGGGATGCGTAGTGTCGCTGGCCAGGTGCTCAGTGTCGGTCATCGGATGACCTCGATCCGCTCGCGCAGCGCGCCGCCGGACGGAGCCGCGCCCCAGCCGACGTCGTCCTTGCCGTGCACCCGCTCGTTGCCGCTCATCACGTCCCCCTTGATGGCTACCGGTTATTCCAGGGAGAATCGTCGCCCCTCGCAGGTCAGTCAAATGGTTGCATCAGCGGGGGATCTCAGATCAGGGCGAGCGCGGCTGCGGGGTCCGCGACCAGGACGGCGCGCTGCTCGGCGAGCAGGCGGGCGCTGCCGCTGGAGCGGAACGTCGCTGTCGGCGGGCGCGGTGAGCAGGGGCCGTTGGAGGACGAGGGCGGACTCGGCGGTGCGGGTCGCCTCGGCGTGGACGCCCTAGGCGAGCGTGGCGGTGACCGTGTGGCCGGCCTCGGCGACCGCCGCGGCGAAGGCTTGCGTGCGGGTGATGGCCTGCTCGGTGGCGTTCCGGTTGCCGGTCACGGCGACGGCGCGGGCGGTCAGCTGGGACAGTTGGGTGCCGCCGCGTACCACCAGGCCATGCGGGCAGTCCGGCCCGAGGTCCGCCAGGGCGGTGGGCCAGACCTCGTCCGAAGGGATGACGAACTGGCAGGTCAGGTACGTGTTGTCGAGTTCCTCGCGCGGCTTGTACTGGGCCAGGCGCCCGCTGTTGTCGCGGCGCACGTGCCGCTGCCAGACCTCGGCAGGGGAGCAGTCGGCAGGGTCGGCGGCGATTTGGTCCGGGGCGAAGTGGGCGGCCAGCGCGGCGCGGGCGGCACGTTCGGTCAGGGTGCTCTCGGGCATGGCGGCCTTTCGGGCGTGGCGCGGCACCGGCAGGCGAACCGGGACCGCGCCAGGGTGGGCGGTGAAGAGGAAGGAGGGGCAGAGCGTCAGCGGCCGGCGTGAAGGGGAGAGCCGTCGGCGCCGGAGGCGGCGGTGTTGGACCAGCCGGAAGACCTTTGCTTTTCCCACCAGGCGGGTGGATTGCCGGTCTGCTTGGTGGCCGGGCGGGGCGGGCTCGGTGCTGTGGGCTGAGGGGCCGGGGGAGGGGTGACGGGAGCGGCGGCGGCCGGGCTGGGCAGGCTGGCTTCGGTGTAGGCGATGCGCTGGCGCAGGCTGATGCCGAGGTCGTCGACGCTCAGGTAGATGGAGTTGTCCTTGATCTCGGTGATACGGCCCTTGACCAGGACGGTGACTCCGCTGGTGAGGGATTCGGCGGCGTTGCGGGCGAGGTCCCGCCAGGCGGTGCACACGTAGCGGATCGGGGCCCCGTCCCGCCACTTCTGTGTGGCGGCGTCCCACTGGCTGGGGGTCTCGGTGAGGCGGAAGCGGCAGACGGCGATGCCGGAATCGGTGAAGCGGCATTCGACGTCGCTGGTAACGGTGCCGGACACGTGCGTGATCGACGGGGCCATGCGAACACTCCTGTCTCAAATAATAGTGTGTTATGGGGGTCAATCCCCCCTCGTCCGCTGCATGCAGTGGCCCAGCCGTCGCAGCCACTGCCGCCATCCGGCTGCCGCTCGCGCCGGTGTGGCGCCCCCGCTGAACACCGTGGAGTCCTCGACCTCCACGTGCAGAGGCACCGTCTGTCCGGGCTGGACGAGCAGCTCGTCGGTGGTGTCGAGGTGAACCGATACCCGCACGGCCTGCATGTCGGCGTCCAGGTAGGCGAAGACCAGAACTCCTGCGATCTCGATGCACGGCAGACCTTCGTCGTCGGGGCCGGTCATCGGGTGGAAGACGACTGCGCTGTTGACGTTGGCGCAGACTTCCTCGTCGGGGAAGTGGAAGCCGTCCGGGGCAGGCAGGGTCCCCACCAGCCGGCCGATATCGTCGGCGTACAGCGAGTAGTGCTCGTCTCCACGTTCCTGGTCCGCCCCGTAGTACAGGTCGACGGCCTCACGGTCGTTCAGGGGCGGGTGCTCCGGGATGCAGTCCTCCCCGAGCAGGTTGTCCCAGCTGCTGCGGACGTGCCCGGCCAGGGCGGCCAGCGCGGAGTCCTCGTCGTTCCACAGCGTCACCTCGTACGCGTGACGGTCCTGGCGCCGCAGCACCCAGACGCTGCCCGCGACGAGCCGCGTGCGGGTCACCGAGCCGGTGAAGTCAAAGCGGGCGAACCACTGGTCGAGGATGTCGACGGTGTCGGCACCGGGCCACTCGCCGGTGCGCTCCTCCAGCGCGTTCATCTGCTCGTACAGGTCGATCACGGCTGCACCCTCGGGCGTGGCCGGGTCGGGCGTGATCAGGGAAGCCTCCTTCAACGAAGGGATGGTGGGGCGAGCGGAGGTCACGGGTTGCCGTCCAGGAGGCTGCGCACCAGCCCCATCAGGCGCTCCTGCTCGGCCGTGAGCTGGGCGGTGCGCAGGACGCGCCTGCGCAGGACGGGCACGTCGAGGCTGATGCCGGCGGGCGCATCGGGCCTGCCGGGCGGGTGGACGAGACGGTAGGTCTGCGTGTGGATCATCCAAGCCTCGTACCGGTCGGCGGGGCTGCCGCTGCGCGCGGTGTGGCCTTCGTCGGGTGAGCGGGAGGGGCACGTCGGTGCAGGGGCGTCCGGCTGGGTGGCCGGACAGGACCGGGCGGCGGCGGTAGTGCGTCGCTGTGCCGTTGAGCATGGGGCAGTGCGCGGCGGTGTACGGCAGGCACTCGGGGTGCAGTGCCGGTTCGGGGGAACAGCCCTGGACGACGTCGGCCGGGCGGACGATCAGGTAGCACCGCTCGTCCAGGGGCTGACCGCAGATCTGGCACAGGCGCCGCAGGAAGGCTGTGAAGGCCCGTTCGGCGTCCAGGCTGCCGAAGGCGGCATGGCCGCCGTGGACCAGGGACACCCATGGCACCACCAGCCCGCCTGCCAGAGGCCGGCGCGCACAGCGTTGGGGTATCGAGTGCATCTGTCTTCTCCCACGGATCGCAGGGCGGGGTAACTGGCGGATCACAGAGCAGGGTTACTGGGCGTCAGCTGCCGGAGGGTGGCGGAGGGCCGGTCAGGAGGTCCTCCCAGTTGGCGTAGTGGCAGCCGGTTGCCTCGTGCAGGCGAAGGTGCAGCCAGGACAGGTCCTGTCCGGTGCGGATGACGGCTTCGGCGCCGATGGCGGCGGCCTGTGGGTAGACCGTGTCGTCGTCTGTGTCGGCGAGGGCGAGGATCAGGCCGGGGCGGTGGGGCATGTGGCGCAGCCTGAACGCGGTGTAGCTGCGGTCGTCCAGGATCACGAGTGGGGCTAGCCGGTACTCGTCGGCGCCGAATAGGGGCGAAGGCAGGTGCCGCAGGGGAACCTTGCAGGGCAGCAGGCCGACCGGGTCGGCATCGGGGCTGTCGCTGATGACAAGCACTGGCGTTCGCGCTCGCTTCCCGGGCGCTGGTGCTGAGTTGGTCATGGGTGTGGAAGCGTCGCTTTCGTCGTCGGGGGTGGATGCAGGGCTGGGCAGGCGGGGGCGGGGCGAACCGCGCGGGCAGCCCCGCCTCCAGGCCGGCTGGGTCAGCCGAGTGGATAGAGAACGAGGGCCGGGACGGCGCTGTCGGGGATGCCGTCGGCGAACAGCTCGCGCAGTTCCCTGTCCTGCTCCAGCTCTTCGGGCAGCGGGTAGGCCTCGCCGACCTCGTCGCTGAGGGTCGGTGCGTACCGGGCGTTGCTGTAGGTGGCGAACGGCGAGTAGGCGTTGCCTTCGGTATCGCGGGAGAGCACCACCAGGGTGGTGCCGGGCAGTGTGCGCCAGCCGTGCCGGACGAGCTGGCGCAGGACGGCCAGGGTCAGTGGGCGGTCGCGGTCGTCGTCCGGGGTGGACGGTGTCGTCTGCTGGTTGTCGTTCATGAGGGCCTCTCAGATCAGAAAGGGGCAGGAGAGGCGTGTACGGGGGTGTTCGTGCACACCCGTCCCGGGCGGGACGGTCCAGCCGGTGGGGGCGGTCAGTCGTGTGGTGTGTTCGGGGCGGGTTCGGCTGTCCGGCGGGGCCATTGCCAGCTGCCGTGGTGGAGGTCTGTCCAGCGGCAGGCGCCGTCCGGGTTCCACTTCACGCGCACGGGTCCCCAGCCACCGGTCGGGTCGGTGCGGCGGATCGCCGCCGGGCGGCCGAGGAGGTGGGCACGCCGCCTGTTGCTGCCGTCCAGTTGTGGGGCCTGACCGAGCTGGTCCAGGGCCTGTAGCACGTCGGCGAGCAGCGCCCAGAGCTGGTCGGGGTCCTGGGGCAGATTGCGGATGCGCTGGTCGGAGGTGACGATCTGGCGGGCGGCTTCGTCGCCGCGGCGGTACCAGGTGCCGCTGCCTGGCACCGCCCGCACGGCGGTGGTCAGCTCCTTCACGTCCGGGCTGACCGGTTCTCCGGGACGGGTGAGGATGCGGAACGTCTCACCCATCCCCAGGTAGTAGGCGGCTTCGTGTGCCGGCTTCAGTGGGCCGTTGTGCTGGTCGGCGGGTGATGGCTCGGGCAGGGGCGCACCGCTCATGTCGCTGGCGTACGTTCGGGCGGCTGCAACGGCGTCGGGGGAGATGACCATGGTCGTCTCTGCCTTCTTGGACGGTTGGGCGGAGGGGAAGCGGCTGCGCTCTGACGGCTGTTGCACCGCCGGGCAGGACAGGACGGCGAGCGCTCTTCCATGCCCGGCGATGGGGGCGGTCAGTCCTCGATGAGCTCCAGGCAGGAGACCGGGACGCCGTTGCCGGGCAGCCGGTACCGCTTGGTGTCCTCGGGGATGCGGTAGCGGCTGCGGGGGTCGGTGCGCAGCAGCCGGGTGGAGTTCTCGTCCAGCAGGAAGCCCGCGCGCGTGCCGGTGCGGTTGCGCTCCTGGACGGTGCCGGTGAGCCTGCGCAGGCAGGCCGGGCGCAGCGAGTCGGTGATCCGGGCCCGGGAGCCCGCCGTGATGCCGTTGTAGGCGGCGGAGTCCAGCTCACCCAGCCGCGTTGCGCACGCTTCCTGCACGGCTCCGACGGCGGCGGCGTCGGGCAGCTGGCTGATGTAGGCGCGGACCTCGCTGATGCCGATGGGCATGGCGCTTCACCTTTCGGTTGAAAGGGGTGGGATGACCGGCCGGGCACCGGGCGGTGCCCGTCCGGAGCGTGAGGTGCCGGACGCTCAGGCGTCGGCGTCGGTGGCGGGCCGGTGGCTGGCCACGGCCTGCTGCTCGACCTCGGAGAGCTGGTAGCTGCCGTTGTCGGCCTGGCCGAGAGATTCGAGCAGCAGCAGGTAACGGGCCTGCGAGGGCGTGAGGTGTGACCACGTCCTGGGCTCGCGGATGTTGTACTCGCAGGCGGCGACGACGTGCGCGAACAGTGCGTTCACGACACGGGCCTTGGGAAGCTGCGCCGCCGTCTCCGTCAGGTCTGCCTTGTCGGGGTCCTTGAGTCCCAGGAAGCCCGCGACGGCCTCCGGCTCGTGCTTGTCGACCCACGAGCTGTAGTAGTACGGAAGGGTCAGCAGGACCTCCTGCGCGAAGACGCGGGCCGCGTCCGGCAGGTCTTCATGCGGACCAGCCGGGTGACGAAGTCCTGGCGCGGCTTCGCAGCGGCCTTCCACGCCCGGTTGCAGGCGATGACCCTCCGGCGCTCCTCCGCAGCCTTCTCGTCCTGCTCCGTGCGCGGCTTCTTCGGCTTTGGCCGGACCTTGTGGCTGTGTTCGGCCGGGTCAGCGCAGCACCAGACAGGCTTGTGCTCGTCGTCCAGCCGGGCGCTGTGGCCGGGGCAGTCCCGGTGATTGTTCTCGGTCAGCGGGTTGCCCAGGCCGGTGGTGAGTTCCGTCAGGGGCTGGGAGGGGTCCTTGTGCCACGACGGCACCGGGGCCAGCAGGGGGATGCCTGCCGTCTTCAGCTTCTGCTCGGCCTCGGCGCGGGCCTTGGCGTCGCTCTGCTCGGCGCGCAGCAGGGCCATCTCCTGGTCCCAGTGGCCGCGTCCGCCGTAGCCCTCCTCGTGGTCCCGCTGAAGGGCCCGCAGCAGCCGGTTCTCCGGACCCTGCACGTCCTCGACTTCGGCGAGCTGGGCGGTCTGCTCCAGGTCCATGCCTCCGGCCGCTGCCCGGCGCAGTGTGGCGTCGTTAAGCTTCTGCGCCGCCTTGGCGTGTTTGGCCGCGTTGCGCCCCACCCCGAGTGCCTTGGCGGCCGTGCGCCGGTCGACGTCGCTCATGTCGATCAGCGCGAGTTCCTGCGCGCGCAGGGTGTCCCGTTCGCTCATGCTCTCGCGGTGGTCGTTCTCGACCAGGGACAGGAGACGGGTCCAGCCGTCGCGGCCGACCAGATCCTCGCGCACGTACGCGTTGACCAGGCGCACGGGACGGCCGTCCTGCTCGGCGGAGGCGTTGGCGGCCTGTGCTGCCTGGGCGCGCCTCCAGCCCTTGAAGACGCCGTAGGTGCCGTCGGGCAGGGGCCTCACGCTGATGGGCTCCTCGACGCCGAGTTCCTTGACGGGGGCGATGAGCTTTTCGTCCGGTTCGGTGTCGTGCTCGCGTGCGTTGAACGTGTCGCGCACCAGGAGTGCCGGGTCGAGCTGGACGATCTGCGGCACGGCGTCCTCGTGCCGGCGGGGGCGTCGGGCTGGGTTGAGACGGCGGTGGCCATGTGGCGCTCCCTCTCCTTGCCTTGGCGGCGAATGAGCGGGGTCCAACCCGCTCACTATGAATAATAGTGTCTTCTCTGGTGGTGGCTAGATATCCTCTGACCTGCGCAGATGTCGAGCGCGGCTCCTGTCGCACGGCTCGCCCAGCGCCCCCGGGTGAGCAGGCGGGCCGGTGGCCGGCGCCGCGCTCGGTCCGTGCGGGCACCTTGGTGCCCGCACGGACCGGCGGTCAGCGGCTGATGCGGGTGACTTCGCGGGTGGGGAGGTGGACGCGCAGGACGTCCTCGTGGCCGGGCGGGTCCAGTGCCGCGCGCCGGTTGAGTGCTGCGGCCAGTTCCGGGTCGGCGAAGATTTCTTCCGCCGGCGCGGCTTCTCCGACAGGCGCGGCGGTCACCGTGGTCCGGGTGGGCCGGAGATCAGGAACGGCCTCGGTGTTCGCGAGGGCGGCGATGAAGGGACTCCAGCCCAGGTGCATGCCGTCGGCTGCGCGCCGTTCCGTGGTGGTGAAGTAGACGGCCACTGCGGGGCGTCCGTCGCCGGGCTGCCCGTCCGTGAAGGCCTTGACCCGGCTCACCACCACCTGCCGCCACGCCTCTTCCGTGGCCGCCAGTGCCTCGATGACCAGCGCGTCCAGTTCCCTGGGGGCGAGTTCGCGCAACGCCTCGCGGACCGGATGCTGGGTCGGGGCAGTCAGGAGTTCGGCAAGTTCCAGGGGTTTCACGGGCGGTCTCCTTGGTTCGTAGGGAGGGCGGGGCTGTGCCCGGCCGGGGCGGTGAGGTCAGCCGACGGGCGGCGGCGTGTAGGAGGAGAGGACGAAGTGGCCGAGTTCGCGCAGCGTGCCGGCAGTGCGGTCCACGTCCTCGGGGCTGCGGCCGGTCGGGCGGGTGTAGGCCTCGATCTCGCTGTTCCAGGTGAACCCCTGGGCGGTGAGGGTCTCTTCGGTGCCGGGGGTGAGGTCTTCGGGGGCGCGGGGGGCGGCCACCAGGCCGTGGGAGCGGTCGGGCGTGACCAGGAACACCGGGGCTCCTTCCGCTGCGGACCGCCCGGCGGCGGGCGGCCCGCAGGTCGGTCGGGCAGATCAGTGGGCGACGGTGACGGTGTAGTCGGCCTCCAGGACGGCGAGGGCGGCGCGGACGGCGGCGCGGGTCTCCGGGCTCGGGGCCGAGTACGGGAAGTCCAGGGCGCGCACGGCGTTGTCCAGGTGGTCGTCGGGCATCGGCAGCAGGTGCCCGCTGCGGTAGAGGGCGACGGCGGTCGCGGTGGCGACGCGACTGCGGTTGTAGGCGATGGCCTCCGCGGCGGTGGCGTCGGTGCCGAACGCTTCGCGGGCGGTGGGCGGCAGTGCCGCGATTCCGGCCGTGAAGCGGCGGGCGGGGATACGCAGGCGGGCCGGTCGCAGGGCGCGGCGCAGCGCTCGCAGCATGGCAACTCCTGAGAACGGGAAGCGGGGGAAGGCGGGCCGCCGCCCAGCGGGCGGGATGTCACCGGGCGGCACCCCGGAAGTCGCTACTAATAATAGTATGTTGAACCCATACCTGACCTGCGATTTCGCGGACTGGCCTTCCGGCCAATGGAGGTCAGATCGCGACGGATCCGCGCGGCCGTCTGTACCGCCTCGACGCGCGCGTTCATCTCGGCCTCCCCAGCGCTGGCCGCACAGACCACCTCGACGCTGCCGAACGCCTCCTCCGCCTCCAGGCAGTACTCCTCCCGCATCTCGGACCGCTCGCCGTCATCACGCAGCGCCTCCTGTACCGCCCAGACCTCAATGTCCGCGCCGGACCACCGGCCGACGACGCAGAACGGGCGCTGCTGTGGTGACGAGACCACGCTCAGCTCCTTTCATGGGCCCGGGCGAAAGCCGCGAGCATGGGGACCACCGAGTCGGGACGGCCGGACACGTCGACCTGCACAGACTCCCCGGACGCCCTGACCACCGCGCACACGCTGTCGACCTGGACAGGGCCGTACTCCCCCTGTGGCCTCGTGCTGTGCTGCCAGACGATCAGGGTGCGCCGGTGCTGCTCCTGGACCCGGGCGCCGGGGAGGGCGCCGGCCACGGCCTCGGCAACAGCGCGGCGGGCACGTTCCTCCGCCCGCCGCCGGGCGGTGATCTCGGCCGCCTGCTGTGCGGCCTCGGCGTGCAGCGGATACAGGCGCCTGACGAACTCGCGCGCCACATGCCGGGCGCTGCTCGCCGTGACCCCGATCGACGGCACACCCACCTCGGACTCGTCCGGCAGTGCGGCGTAGACCCTCAGCCGCTCGGGGCGCCGGCGGTCCGGCTGGACCAGGCGCAGGGCGCGGCCGTCGTCGTCGACGATGAGCCCTGCCTTGCCCCGCATCTTCGCGGGGAGCGGGGCCGTACGGCAGTGCGTGCCCAGTTCGCGCGCCACTTCGGCTGCGAACGCGTCGAACTGCGCCTGGGTGGTCATGGGCGGCGTGGTGCTCGGCGTCAGCGCGGGCGTCGGCAGCGGTGTATCCGGTGTCGCACCAGGCGTGACAGAGCTGCCCTGGCGGGGCGCCGCAGGTCTCGCAGCGCTCTTGGAAGTCCTCGGGGCGGAACGGCGGCGGTGGGCTGCTCATGCCGGGACGTCACTGATGTGCTCGGCCACCTGGCGGGCGGACATGACGGGGGTGGTGGCCATCAGCGCGGGGCAACTGGCCTGCCAGATTTGCCCGGGGCTGGAGGGGGAGATCTGGAAGTTGGTGGCGGGGCCGATCCGCCATGTGCGGCCGTGGGAGTCGGTGACGGTGTAGGTCAGTAACTGGGGGTCGCCTTGCTGGCCGTTGTCGCTCCAGGTGAGGCCGGCGGCGGTGAGGGCGCGGCTGAGCTGGGCGCAGCGTTCGGGGGTGGCGTGGGTGAACGTGGCCACGGGCAGGTCCCTTCTCATTCGGTGGTGGTCCACACGGGCAGGCCGGTACCAGCACGGGCACCGATGGCCGCGCGCGCCGGGGTGTCGCGGTAGTCGGCCACCCGTACATATCCGCCGCGTTCGGTGTCGAGGCGGATGAGGTCGGCTTCCTCCTGCCATCCGCTGGCCAGTTGGGCGGGGAGGTTGGTCACGTCGTCGGCCTCGACCTGTACGGCCCAGGCGGTCAGCTCGTCGCCGTACGCCTGACGCCATTCCCGCAGGATGGGGAAGAGGTGGTCGAAGTCGTCGACCAGGGCCAATGCGCGGGCCTGGTGGAGGGCGGGGATCACAGCGAAGCGGGGAAGGTCGGGGCGGGAGCGTTCTCCCAGGGTCATCAGCCAGCACATGGTCGGTCTGTCTCCCGTGTTGGACGGGGCGTCTGGGCCGCGAAGGGTGCGAGAGGGGGCGGGCTGGGGGGAGGGGCGCCCCCTCTCGCACTACTAATAATAGTGTCTTTCGGGGGAGTGTGAACCCACCCATGACCTGCGAGGATTCACCGAGTCAGCGGGTGCCGGCCAAGTCCTGGTCTCGGGGCTCGCTGGCGAATCTGCGCGTTCCGCAGGCAGGCAGCCTCGGTCTCGGCGCGCCGGGCCTGGTCGTGTTCGCGACTGGCAGCGGTCAGGCAGTAGGGGGCCAACCACTCCATGACGGAGACGTGGCGGGACAGCGAGCCCGGGTAGTCGGCCAGCATCACCAGCAGCACCGGATGCGGGGAGGCGGTGAACCAGCGCGCAACGGTCCACCAGGCGGCCACGGCTGCGCGCCGGGCGGAATGGGCGGCCCGCGCTTCCGCCTCAAGGCGCGCCGCTTCGGCCTGGTGGTGGGTGACCGACCAGTCCAGGAACCGCAGCAGGGCAGGGGTGTCGCGCTGCCGGGAGGCGGTGAGGATCGCGGGCAGGTCCTCGCGCTGCATGACGTGCTCGGCGCAGGCACGCAAGACGGCGGTGAGCGTCGCGGCCGTCTTCTGAGACGGCTCGTGCCCGGCGGCGGTCTCCATCGGGTAGACCGACACCTCGGGGCGCCCGACGACGTCGGTGTACAGCTTGAGGCTTCCTCGGTAGCCGCTGCTGCCGCGGGTGAGGCGGGGCAGCGCGTCGTCGGGGGCGGTGGTCTGGTAGGCGTTGACGGGGCCGAGACAGGCGCGGACGGCGGTGAACCAGTCCCAGTGATGGGGGTGGTGGGTGCCGGTGACGTGCACGCTGCCGCGCATGGCACCACCCAGCTCGAACACGACGGCGTCCCTGCTGCGGGGGCCGACGGTGGCGTGCACGGTGCCTGCAGGGGTCGCGACGGTCAGGCTGTCACTGGTCATGGGCGGGGTGCCTCCTGGACGTTCCGGGGGTCGGCTTTCTGGGCGGCGCCTGGCAGAGCCGGGGCCGGTGGAGGGGCGGGAGCGCTGGGCGTGCTGTCCGGTCTGACGCGGGAGTGGGGCCCGTGCCGTCACCCTGCGGCGACGGCACGGGCGGACGTCCTGCCCTAGCTCTCCGCCAGGAGGTGCGAGAGCTCCTCGTCGAGGCAGAAGTGACCGTGCTCCGTGCCGGGCGGCACGGCGGCCTCTGTGTGCTTCAGGAAGACCTCCAGGACCCGCGCCGGGGCGTGAAGCAGCGCTTCGCCCTTCTCCGATGTCAGGGCGATACACACGACGTCCAGGCCGCGACTGCGGCACGGCCAGACCTGGACGTCACCGATACCGGCGGGAAGGTGGAGGCCGGCGGTGAGGAGTTCGCGGGCGAACACCCACTCCACGGTTTCTTCGGCTCCGGTGTGGAAGACGGCGTGCACGGCGTACGGGTGGGCCGTGTCATACCGCAGACTCGCCCGGACAGGCAGGGAAGACTCACTCGACAGAATCAAGCGCAGGTGAAGTTCACAGCTGACTGTGGTGTCCATAAGCGGCAGGGCCTTTCGCTCAGCGTGCGTTTCGTGCTGGCCGGGAGCGGGCGGTGGGCGGCGCGGCCGGTGCGGTGACATCGCCCGGCGGGTGTCCTGTGAGCGGGAACTGCGGGGAGGGCCTGCCCGCCGCCCGTCGCTCGCTGAAGGGGAAAGGGCGAGCGACGGGCGGCAGGCGCTCGGCCAGTGATCACCTGGCAGGGCGGGCCGCCCGTCCCCAGGGGGAGGGGGCGGGCGGCGGCTGTGGGCTACGCCTGCGGCGGCTTGTGGCGGCGGAGGTTGTCCCGCTCGGTCAGCGAGACTTCCTTGCCACACGGACACATGCCGTAGCGGCGGCCGTGCAGGTGGAAGAACTTGGGCCCGGTGTTCTTGGCGTTGACCGTGCGGATCGTGCCGGGCACGGGGGTCGTGTTGGCGCAATGGCCGGCGGCGGTGACGGCGGGCATGTCAGGCACGGGGGCTCTCCTCGTCGTTGTCGGCGTGCTGGGTGAGGACCGGGGCGGTGTAGACCTGGCGGTGCACGGCGTTGACGCCGGGGCACGGGATGACGGCGCGGCGCAGCTCGGCGGCGTCCATGGGGTGCAGCCATCCGTCCCGCACGGTCCAGCCGCACGCGCGGGGCTGCGGTTCGGCGGCGGTGGTGGCCACCAGGACGGCACGGCGGACGGTGCTGCCCTCCAGTGCGAACGTCACCAGCGTGCACAGGGCCTGGAACTCGTCTTCGTCCAGCACGGCCAGCCGTACGGGGGCGTTACCAACGGAGACGTCGGCACGGGCGGGGATCATGACGTCGTCGGTACGGTCGATCACGAGGTTGAGCGTGTGTTCGCCGTCGCCGAGTGTCTGAAACAGCGTCGCAAGCGCGCGCAGGGTGCAGCGCGCGGCGGCCGCGATGACGGCATCGTCGGGGCGCACCAGTTCCGGGCGTGCGGACATGGCGCATCACTCCTTGTTCGGTGGTTGGCCGGGGCGTTGCTCTCTGCCCGCGCAGCGGGGTGCTTCGGGCTGCGCCGGAAGCAGGGGGCGGCGCGCTGCGCGCGCCGGTGGGGCGGTCCCCGGCGCTGCGCTCCGGGGACGATTGGCGGTCCGCTGCGCGGTCCGCAAGGGGCGGGGCGGGCGCGCTGCGCGCTTCCTTCTCGGGTGGGGCGCTGCGCGCTCGGTGGCGTGGGCCCGTGCGGGCCGGGCAGGGAGGGGGGTCCCGGCCCGCACGGGGGTCTGTCAGCCGTGCGCGGCGGCCGCGGTGAGGGCGGGCACGGCCAGTGCCTCCAGGGCGGCGGCCTGGTCGGCGTCGGTGAGGGTCTGGGCGGTCGACGTGACGGCCTGCATGACGCCCCCGGCGGTCATCTGCCCGCCCTGGACGAAGTGGGCAAGGATCATGTCCTTGGCCTCGGCCCCGATGCTGAGCTTCTTGGTCACGTGCTCGATCGTCTTCGTCGGCTCGGCCAGCCTCTTACCGGCGGCGTCCTCCATCTCGGACAGCTTCGCCTCGACGTACTCCCGCGACAGGAAGGTCCGCACGGCGTCGGTGGTCTTGGACGTGATCAGTTCCAGCGTCTTGCGCTGGGTCTGGCCGGACCAGGAGATGATGCCCTCATCCTGCTTGCCTCCCAGGTGCACGGCGCGCATGACGTCCTTGCTCATGGTCAGGCCGTTGCGGCACACCTGGATGACCGCGCGCGGGGTGATGGAGTACGCCCCCGCTCCCACCTCGCTGTTGGTGATGACGAAACCGGCGGAGATCATGGGCAGTTCGTCACCGCTGCGGCCGTCGAACGGGGAGCGGTAGCCGCGCAGCAGCTCGCGGGCCTGGACGGCGACCGCTTCGGACTCCACGCGCACGTACATCCGGCGGTCCGTGAGATCACAGCCGGTCACGCGTGTGGGGTGCCCGGACTGCTTCACTCCGTCCAGAGCGGCCAGCAAGAGGTCGAAGTTGTCCATGAGCTTGTAGCTGTCGGACAGCAGCGCGCGGGCCACCCCTTCGGCCGGCCTGCCCGGCCCTCCTTCGCCACGGAACGCGCGGAGCATGAAACGGCGCTCCGGCTCCTGGCTAAGCCACGCGTTCACGTTCTCGTCCAGCAACGGGACGTTGCCGGTGCGCATGCGGCGCAGGTAGGCGAGCGGGATGCGGAGCTTGTCGGCGATTCCCTCGTCGGCTACGGCGGTGGGCCGGTAGATGCCGTCCACCTCCGTCACCCCGTCCTCCGTGATCAGGGACTCCACACCCTCCACGTGCACGTTGCCTTCGCGCAGGCGCAGAGCGGACGCGGGGGCGATCACGTCCAGCTTGTGACGCTGCTGGTCCTCCAGGATGCGGACCAGATCGGGAAGCTGGGCGTTCCGGGCGCCGGTGGGGGCCACGTCAGTGGCGCGTTCGGCGAACTGCTGAGTCATGCGGTGTTTCCCCTTCGGTGTTGGTTTCTGCGGCCCGGGGGGCGGGGCCACCGCCCCCCGAACAACCTCAATAATAGTGTGTTTTAGTGGCGAGTGAACCCACCCCTGACCTGCACACTTATTCCGTCATGCGGTACTCAGCCAACGGTGTCAGGCTTGCACGTCCCGCACCTTTAACCAGCGTTACCGGTACGGCACCACGCATCCTGCACAGGTCGTAGCGCAGCTCGTGAGCCTCCCCAAGCGGGTCGGCGTACACATGGATTGCACTGACCCAGTAGGTGCCGTGACGTCCGGTCAGGCTGCCGTGGTACAGGACCTTCTCCCACAGCACCGGTCCGGCGTGCTGCGGGTCAAGACTCCGCGCGACTGCGATCACCAGTTCATCCGCCACGCGTTCCGCCATCAGCAGGACGAATGCGCGCGCGACCGTGTCACGGTCCACTGGCACATCAGCCAAGGCCGGGCCCGTGTGACCGGTGCGCACACCCATCGCCCAACCCAACTCGAAGAACGGCCGGATCGTCTCCAGCTGCTCGCGCGGCACCCGCATCGCGTCCGGGTCGCTCTCGCTGCGCGCCAACTCCCTCAGCGCGTAGGCGGCCTGCTCCCGCTCAGCCGCCGTAAGCGGCGCTCCGACCTCTGGAGCCTGCTCCGTAATCCGCGTGCTCTCCATGGCTTCCCCTTCTGTTCTCGGTGCTGCTGGGTGGAGGGGGGAGGCGCAACCCTCCGGGGCGCCTCCCCGGGGCGGACTACTTCAGGAATCCGCGTGACCGAAGGAATTCGGCCGTGATGTGCGCGACTCCACGGGGCTTGTAGATCTGCGGGAATCGCCGCATTTCGATCTCGGTGCGACCCTTCTCGTCCGGCTCGATGAGTTCGTGAACGAGCCGGTAAGCGTTGTCACCGGTCGGCATTTCCAGCACGACCGGACCGACCTTGGTGTCGAAGCGAATTCCCGTGTAATTCGCGTCGGAGTTGTGCACGATCTTCGCCCCGGCCCGCTGGCACAGCAGGGGCAGGAAGTTGGCGATCGTGCGGGCCTGAACAGCAAGACCGTTCATGGGAGCGTCCTGACCGCCGCGCACTCGGCGGACGATTCCGTCAGAGATCTGGATCTCCACGTCTTCCCCTTCGTTGGACTTCTGCGGTTTCCCGGGGGTCGCCTCCCCCAGGACTTCAAATAATAGTGGATGTGATGGGCGAAGGGAAGCCCTGTTGCGCCCCGTGTTGCGTACGACGTTGCGCACCTGATGTTGCGTCAGGTGTTGCGCTAGGGGTTGCGCGGCCTGGCAGCCGGCTCCTACGTCACCCCAGGTCAACGCCCAATGCGTGTGCGGTCGGGGAGCTGACATCCCCTCTGCTGCCACTTGTCCCCGCACGATTGAAGGGTGAGTGAGGCGGGCGCGGTGCGAGCGGCGGCCTCGGGGATCGGGCGGCCTGGAGTCTGCTTGCGCGTCGGCCGGAGCCGCCGCGCTGGGAGCGGGGGAGTCGGGCCCGGCTCGGGCCCAGAAAGGGGGCGGAAAGGCCGCAAGGAGCATAGCTGGACTAACGCCCAGAGTTAGGTGCCTACATTCCCGGCGAGGCTGTTATGTTTCTGCTTTGGAGCAGCCGGGGGTATGCGCTGGCTCCAGAGTCTGTCTGGCCTGCATTTTGAAGCACGGGAGTGGCCTGTTTCTGCCAAAGCTACATAGCACATCACCTGATGCATGGTCACCGGCCTCACCACCCACCCTCCCGTAGCTGCTCGGGCCGAAGGCCCGTTGGCCGTCCCGCGCAGCGGGACCGGCCGTTGGGGCGCACCGCGCCCCCCGGGTAGCTGGAGCGCAGCGGAGGCTACCTTGCGGGGCCGCAGGCCCCCGCAGCTCCGGGAGCGCAGCGAACGGAGCGTCACCCGCCTTGCGCAGCAAGGCGGGTGAGCGGGACGCGCAGCGGCCCGCAAGCGCTCCCGCGGAGCGGGAGCGCAACACCCGTGCGCAGCACGGGTGTTCGCTTGCTCCGTGCGCAGCACGGAGGGG
>NZ_BMWA01000048.1:30347-34187 GCF_014650995.1 Streptomyces viridiviolaceus | reverse complement strand
AACGGTCCCGGCGAGGCCCGCGAGGCCGACCTCGGGGTCGCCTCCGGCAACGGCAAGGGCCAGATCTTCGTGAAGGGCGAGGTCATCAAGACCGTCCCCGAGTCCAAGATCGTGGAGACCCTCATCGAGGAGGCCATGAAGCTCGCCGAGCAGATGGAGAAGGACGGCACCGCCTCCGGCGAGCCCACCGTCTCCGTCGCGGGCTGACCCAGCCGCTCTGCCGCGCCGCCCCCCGGGGGGGCGGCGCGGCACATTTTCGGCAGGTACAGTGCGGAGATCAGCAGATCTCAGGGTGAGGGCCCCCGCACGTGTTGACGCAGACCACCTCCCGCGTGCTCGAACCGAGCGACCTGGACGCCGCGCTCGCCGTTCTCGACCGCGAGCCGGTCGCGAACGCCTTCGTGACGGCCCGGGTGCAGGTCGCGGGCCTCGACCCGTGGCGGCTCGGCGGCGAGATGTGGGGCTGGTACGAGGACGGCATGCTGACGTCCCTGTGCTACGCGGGCGCCAACCTCGTCCCCATCTGCGCCACCCCGCGCGCCGTGCGCGCCTTCGCCGACCGCGCCCGGCGGGCCGGCCGCCGCTGCTCCTCCATCGTCGGCCCCGTCGACTCCACCGCCCAGCTGTGGCGGCTCCTGGAACCGGGCTGGGGCCCGGCCCGCGAGGTGCGCCGCCGACAGCCCCTCATGGTCACCGACCGGATGCCCGCCGACATCGCCCCGGACCCCCACGTCCGGCGCGTCCGCAAGGACGAGATGGAGCGGATCATGCCGGCGTGCGTGGCGATGTTCACCGAGGAGGTCGGGGTCTCCCCGCTGGCCGGCGACGGCGGCCTGCTCTACCAGGCGCGCGTCGCCGAACTCGTCGGCTCCGGCCGCTCCTTCGCCCGCTTCGACGCCGACGGCCGCGTCGTCTTCAAGGCCGAGATCGGCGCCGCGACCGACCGGGCCTGCCAGATCCAGGGCGTGTGGGTGGCACCGGAACACCGCGGCAAGGGCCTCGCGGCGCCGGGAATGGCGGCGGTGCTGCGCTACGCGCTGGCGGACGTGGCCCCGGTGGTGAGCCTGTACGTGAACGACTTCAACACGGCGGCCCGGCGCACCTACACGCGCGTGGGTTTCCAGGAGGTCGGCGCCTTCATGAGCGTTCTGTTCTGAAAGCGCGGGCGACCGTGGACGCCCTTGCCCGGGAAGGACGTTCGGACCCCCGCGCCATCCGGCGAGGCGCCCCGGTAGGCTCCCCGCCATGGACCTCGCGATCGGCCCCCTGGACCTTCCCACCCACGTCGACGAGGCCCTCGCCGTCCAGGCCGAAGCCTTCGGCCTCGGTGCCGACGAGGTGGCCGTACGGCGCCAGATCGTCCTGCGCCACATGACCTACCCCGGGGCGAGAGCCCTCGGCGCGACCGTCCGCGGCACGCTCGTCGGCTTCGTCTACGGCATGCCCAACGACCGCACCCACTGGTGGTCGACGGTCGTGGAACCGTACCTGCGCGCCCGGGGCAACGACGCCTGGCTCGACGACTCCTTCGTGATCACCGAGCTGCACGTCCACCCCGCCCACCAGAACCGCGGCATCGGCCGTTCCCTGATCACCACGATCACCGACGGCGCGACCGAACCCCGCTCGATCCTCTCCGCGATCGACACCGAGAGCCCCGCCCGCGCCCTCTACCGTTCCCTCGGCTACGAGGACCTCGCCCGCCAGGTCCTCTTCCCCAGCGCCCCCAAGCCGTACGCCGTGATGGGCGCCCCGCTCCCGCTGCGCAGGCGCTAGACGGGCACCAATCGATTTCCGCCGGGATGGACCACCCGGCTAACCTCCTAGCCATCACCCTCACGCAGCAGGAGATACGAGAACCATGGCCAACGTACCGGTCCAGCGCATGTCCCAGTTGATGGCGAAGACGCTGCGCGACGACCCGGCGGACGCCGAGGTCCTCAGCCACAAGCTGCTGGTCCGCGCCGGGTACGTGCGCCGCACCGCCGCCGGCATCTGGAGCTGGCTGCCCCTCGGCAAGAAGGTCCTCGCCAACGTGGAGCGCGTCGTCCGCGAGGAGATGGACGCCATCGGCGGCCAGGAAGTCCTCCTGCCGGCCCTGCTGCCCCGGGAGCCGTACGAGGCGACCGGGCGCTGGGACGAGTACGGCGGCGAGCTCTTCCGCCTGCAGGACCGCAAGGGCGGCGACTACCTGCTCGGCCCCACCCACGAGGAGATCTTCACCCTCCTGGTGAAGGACCAGGCGTCCTCCTACAAGGACCTGCCGGTCATCCTCTACCAGATCCAGAGCAAGTACCGCGACGAGGCCCGGCCCCGGGCCGGCATCCTGCGCGGCCGCGAGTTCCTGATGAAGGACTCCTACTCGTTCGACACCGCCGACGAGGGCCTCACCGAGTCCTACGCCCTGCACCGCCAGGCCTACCAGCGGATCTTCGAGCGCCTCGGCCTGGACTACCGCATCGTCGCCGCGACCGCCGGTGCCATGGGCGGCTCCAAGTCCGAGGAGTTCCTCGCCCCGGCCGAGGCCGGCGAGGACGTCTTCGCGGACTGCCCGAACTGCGACTACGCGGCGAACACCGAGGCGATCACCTACGAGCTGAAGCCGGTCGACGCCACGGACGTCCCCGCCGCCGAGGACATCCCCACCCCGGACACCCCGACCATCGAGACGCTCGCCGCCTCCCTCGGCGTCCCCGCCTCCGCGACCCTGAAGAACCTCCTCGTCAAGGTCGACGGCGAGATCATCGCCGTGGGCGTCCCCGGCGACCGCGAGGTCGACATGGGCAAGGTCGAGGCGCACTTCGCCCCGGCCGTCGTCGAGCTGGTCACCGCCGACGACTTCACGGGCCGCCCGGACCTGGTCCGCGGCTACGTCGGTCCGCAGGGCATGGACAAGCTGAAGTACATCGCCGACCCGCGGGTCGCTCCGGGCACGGCGTGGATCACCGGCGCCAACAAGGAGCACACGCACGCCAAGAACGTCGTGGCGGGCCGTGACTTCGAGGTCGACGAGTACGTCGACGTCGTGGTCGTGCAGGAGGGCGACCCCTGCCCGAAGTGCGGCACCGGCCTGAAGCTGGACCGCGCGATCGAGATCGGCCACATCTTCCAGCTGGGCCGCAAGTACACGGACGCCCTCAAGCTGGACGTCCTCGGCCAGAACGGCAAGCCGGTCCGCGTGACCATGGGCTCCTACGGCATCGGCGTCTCCCGCGCGGTCGCCGCCCTCGCCGAGCAGCACGCCGACGACAAGGGCCTCGTGTGGTCCAAGGAGGTCGCCCCGGCCGACGTCCACGTGGTCGCCGCCGGCAAGGCCCTGCAGACCGAGCTGGCCCTGGAGGTCTCCGGGAAGCTCGCCGCCGCGGGCGTACGGGTGCTGGTCGACGACCGGGCCGGGGTGTCCCCGGGCGTGAAGTTCACGGACGCCGAGCTGATCGGCGTCCCCCAGATCCTGGTCGCCGGGCGGCGCTCCGCCGAAGGCGTGGTCGAGCTGAAGGACCGCCGCACCGGTGAGCGCGAGGAACTGCCGGTCGAGGAGGCCATCGCCCGCCTGACCGCGTGAGCCGAGCCCACAGGGGGCGCCCGCGACCGGCGGGCGCCCCCTGTGGCATGTCTGAACCGGCCCGGCAGGGCGTCCGGCCGACCGCTGGGGCGTTCCCGTGCGGCCGCGGTGGGGCGGGTGTCGGCGGCCCGGCAGGGCGTCCGGCCGACCGCTGGGGCGTTCCCGTGCGGCCGCGGTGGGGCGGGTGTCGGCGGCCCGGCGGTGCGTCGGCGGCCGGTGGGCGTCCGGTGCGTGGGCGCGGACGCGCGTTCCCGTCGAGTGCCGTCCGGGGTTCGAGG
>NZ_BMWA01000048.1:0-30250 GCF_014650995.1 Streptomyces viridiviolaceus | reverse complement strand
AGGTGTCCTGCATCCAGGCCGCGTGGTCGGCGTGGTGTCCGGCGGGTGGGGCGTCGGCGTCCCGGCGGTGCGTTTGCGACCGGTGGGTGTCCGGCTGTGACGGGCGTCCGGTGCGTGAGCGCGGACCGGTACGCGCTTCGAGGACGTGCCGTCCGGGGTTCGAGGTGTCCTGCATCCAGGCCGCGTGGTCGGCGTGGTGTCCGGCGGGTGGGGCGTCGGCGTCCCGGCGGTGCGTTTGCGGCCGGTGGGTGTCCGGCTGTGACGGGCGTCCGGTGCGTGGGCGCGGACCGGTACGCGCTTCCCGTCCGGTGTCCGATGTGTCCTACAGCCAGGCCGCGAACTCCAGCAGCAGTTCCGCGTCCTGCTCCCGGCCGACCCGGCGTGCCCGCACGCCCGACTCCACGGCCCGGAACAGCGTCCATCCACGCAGGCGCTCCTGGTCGACCTCCAGTGACTCGGCGAGCCGCTTCACCCGCCGCCGGGTCGTCGAGGGGCCCGACGTCTGGGCGATCAGGTCCTCCACCCGGTCCCGCACCAGCCGGGCCAGGTCGAAGGCGCACTCGCCGACCACCGGGTCCGGCCCCACCGCCAGCCACGGCATCCGGTCTGCGGCCAGCACCTTGCTCTGCCGGAAGGTGCCGTGCAGCAGCCGGGCCTCGGGCGGCTCGGCCAGCAGTTCCTCACGCACCGCGAGCGCCGCGTCCACCAGCGGCGCCACCTCCGGGTCGGCCTCGGCGCCCGCCCGCATCGCGACGGCCTGCCGGCCGGTCCGCTCGGCCACGGTCTCGAAGGGGTGGCCGACGGGCGGCTCGACCCACAGCCGCCGCAGCGTGCCCGCCGCCTCCAGCAGCGCCTTGGCCTCCGGAAGCGACCGCACCGAAACGTCGGGATGCAGCCGCTCCAGCAGCAGCTCGCCCTCCGCGGTGAACGGCTCCAGCAGACGCACCGCCCCGCGCCCGTCCCAGTGCGCGAGCGCGGCCCGCTCGCTCTCCGGACGGGCCCGGCGCGGCGCCAGCTTGAGCACCGCCGGCGTGCCGTCCGCGGTGCGCACCAGGACCACGAGGCTGCTGCGTCCGCCCGGCGCCTGCACCCGCTCCACGGTCAGTTCGCGCAGCGCCACGGCCCGCCGCACCGTCCGGGGCAGCTCCTCCAACCAGTCGTCACCGTCCGGAGCCGTCTCACCGAGCGCCCTGACCAGACGCCGCGGCGGTTCGAAAACCATGCGCGAGTCGTTCCCTTCCCGTACGGGGTCCCGTACGCGTTACGCCGTCGGAGTCGCCGGGGCCGACGCGGTGCCTGCCCGCTCGGCGAGCCCAGGGAAGGCTACGCTCCCGCCGCGCCAGCGCACCGCCCGGACCGCCGCCTCCCGCAGCGCCTCGGCCGCCGAGGCCCGCCGCTCACCCCCGGCCGCCCGCACCAGGTCCGAGTAGACGCCGGCCACCCGGTCCTCCAGCTCGGCCGCCAGCCGCACCGCGGCTCCCGTGTCCGGCACCGCGAACGGCAGCGCGTACCCGGCCGCCGCGGCGACCGGACGACCGCCCAGGTCCCGCACCTCGCGTGCCAGCACGTCGCGCCGCGCCCGGTGGGCGTCGTACGCCGCGCGCGCCTCGGCGCGCCGTCCCTCACCGATCCGCCCGCCGACGACCCCGTAGCCGTACACGGCCGCGTGCTCGGCCGCCAGCGCCGCCTGGAGGGCGTCCAGCTCCCGGTTCTCCGCCTCGCTCATCCGTCGCCCTCCGTCAGCAGGTACACGTGTGCCGCACCGGCCGCCGCCACCGAGGCCAGCAGCCTGGCCAGTTCGCCCGACGCCTTCAGCAGCGCCTCGCCCCGCCGGTCGGCCAGCTCCCGCTCGGCACCGGCGAGCTGCGCGAGGGCCTCCTTCTCCGTCGCCGGTACGGCGGCGGAGTCGCGCCCGGGCCCGGCGGCCCGCGCGGAGACCGAGGGCGACGCCTTCGGCGTGGCCGCGCGCACGGCGCCGAACGCCTCCGCGTGCCGTACGACCTCCTCCCGCAGCGGCCGCAGCCGCTGGGCCAGGAGCGGATGGGCGGCGATCACCGCGTCGTACCGCTCGGCCAGCACCTCGCTGTCCCGTGCCGCACGCGCGCGTGCCCGGTCGTCCGCCGACGGGTCGGCCGCCGTGGTGTCCGGGCCGGAACCGTCGGTGCAGCCGACGAGCAGGGCGGCCCCGGCGGCCGAGGCGAGCAGGCTCCTTCTGCGCGGTCCCGGAGGGATGCGCGGCGATGAGGGGAACGGCACGGCAGACGTCCTCGGGAACTCGTGCGGAACGAACACGGAACGAACACGGAAGGCATGCGGGTGGAAAACGAACTCGGTCGGAATCCACACAAACTCGAACAGGGTTGGTGCATCCGTGATCACGGTACCCGGGCCCGCGCCAGGCACCACTCATCGGCACCGCCGAGCCCGGGTGGACGGCAACACCCCCCGGGACCGGATACCCTTTGACCTGACACGCGACCCATCCCACAACAGCACACGCGGCCGAGGAGTCACCCGGATGAGCACCACCCAGAGCGAGAGGCTGCGAGAACTGCTGGAGCCACTCGTCAGCTCCCAGGGCCTGGATCTCGAGGAGATCGCGGTGGACTCGGTCGGACGCAAGCGTGTGCTGCGTGTCGTCGTCGACTCCGACACCGGTGCCGACCTGGACCGGATCGCCGATGTGAGCCGCGCGCTCTCGGCGAAGCTCGACGAGACGGACGCGATGGGCCAGGGGGAGTACACCCTCGAGGTCGGAACCCCCGGCGCGGAACGCCTCCTCACGGAACACCGGCACTACACGCGCGCCACCGGCCGCCTGGTGCGGTTCCAACTGACGGACGGCGCCGAGCTGGTGGCCAGAATCCTGACCGTCGACGACGAGGGCGTCGACGTCGAGGTGCCCGGGGTGAAGGGGCGCAAGCCCACCGCGCGCAGGCTCCCCTTCGGGGACATCGCCAAGGCGCGCGTCCAGGTCGAGTTCAGCCGCAAGGACAAGAAGGACACAACGGAAGAGGAGGAGGCGTAGCCGTGGACATCGACATGAGCGCCCTGCGGGGCTTGGTGAGGGAGAAGGAGATCTCCTTCGACCTGCTGGTCGAAGCGATCGAGTCGGCCCTCCTCATCGCCTATCACCGCACCGAGGGAAGCCGCCGGCACGCGCGCGTGGAGCTCAACCGGGAGACCGGGCATGTGACCGTGTGGGCGAAGGAGGACCCCGCCGACCTCGAAGAGGGCCAGGAGCCCCGCGAGTTCGACGACACCCCGTCCGGTTTCGGCCGTATCGCCGCCACCACCGCCAAGCAGGTCATCCTGCAGCGGCTGCGCGACGCCGAGGACGACGCGACGCTCGGCGAGTACGCCGGCCGCGAGGGCGACATCGTCACCGGCGTGGTCCAGCAGGGCCGTGACCCGAAGAACGTGCTCGTCGACATCGGCAAGCTGGAGGCCATCCTGCCGGTGCAGGAGCAGGTGCCGGGCGAGACCTACCAGCACGGCATGCGGCTGAGGTCGTACGTCGTACGGGTGGCCAAGGGCGTGCGCGGACCGTCCGTGACGCTGTCGCGTACGCACCCCAATCTGGTGAAGAAGCTCTTCGCCCTGGAGGTGCCGGAGATCGCCGACGGGTCGGTGGAGATCGCCGCGATCGCCCGCGAGGCCGGCCACCGCACCAAGATCGCCGTCCGCTCCACCCGCTCGGGCCTGAACGCCAAGGGTGCCTGCATCGGCCCCATGGGCGGCCGTGTGCGCAACGTCATGGGCGAGCTGAACGGCGAGAAGATCGACATCGTCGACTGGTCGGACGACCCGGCCGAGATGGTGGCGAACGCCCTCTCCCCGGCCCGCGTCTCCAAGGTGGACGTCGTGGACCTGGCGGCCCGCTCCGCGCGCGTGACCGTGCCCGACTACCAGCTGTCACTGGCGATCGGCAAGGAGGGCCAGAACGCCCGGCTCGCGGCCCGGCTGACCGGCTGGCGGATCGACATCCGCCCGGACACCGAGCAGCCGTCCGAGCGAGCCGGGGAATAGATCCGAGCCGCGGGTCGCTGAGATCACGACAGGTTTGTGCGCGGCAAGTGTTCGATTCTTGCCCCAAAGGGGTGAGGTCGGTCCGGGGAGGTAGACTTAGGAGTGTCTGGCCGGACACGTACCCGCGTATGCCCTGAGCGCACCTGCGTGGGGTGCCGGGAGCGAGCGGTCAAGAGCGAGCTGCTGCGGATCGTGGTGATCGAGGACGCGTGCGTCCCCGATCCTCGCGGTACGCTGCCCGGCCGGGGTGCGTACGTGCACCCCGCCCCGGTCTGTGTCGACCAGGCGGTGCGCCGCAAGGCGTTCCCGAGGGCGCTGCGCGTCCCGGGACCGCTCGACGTAAAGGCGTTGCGCCACTACGTCGAGCAGGCACAGGGTTGCGATGAGCAACCTGGTAAGGAAGACGTGCCGCACGGAACCCCGTGCGGCGTTGGTACCTCGCGAGTCGAAAGCAGGTCGAGATTGCGATGAGCACTCGATGAGTACGCGATGAGTACGCCCATGAACTAGCGACGGTCCGGACGCAACCCGGACCTCAAAGGAGCGAAGTGGCTAAGGTCCGGGTCTACGAACTCGCCAAGGAGTTCGGCGTGGAGAGCAAGGTCGTCATGGCCAAGCTCCAGGAACTCGGTGAATTCGTCCGTTCGGCGTCTTCGACGATCGAAGCGCCCGTAGTACGCAAGCTGACCGACGCCTTCCAGCAGGGCGGTGGCAACGGCAAGTCCGCCAAGCCCGCCCCCCGCAAGGCGACCCCCAGGCCCGCCGCGCCCTCCCCGGCGCAGGCGGCACGTCCGGCTGCCCCGCGGCCGGCCGCCCCCAAGCCGCCGGCTGCCCAGCAGCCCGCGGCTCCCTCTGCGCCCGCGCCGACCCCTGGTCCGCGTCCGACGCCGGGCCCCAAGCCGGCTCCGCGTCCGGCCCCGGCGGCGCCCGAGTTCACCGCGCCCGCGGCGTCCCCGGCTCCGGCCGGCCCGAAGCCCGCCGCGCGCCCCGGCGCCCCCAAGCCCGGTGGCCGTCCGGCCGGTGGCCCCGGTCAGGGCCAGCAGGGCGGCCAGGGCCGTCCCGGCGGTCAGCGTCCCGGCGCCGCGGCGCCGCGTCCCGGTGGCCGCACCGGTGGCCCGCGTCCGGGCAACAACCCCTTCACCTCCGGCGGCAACGCCGGCATGGCGCGCCCGCAGGCGCCCCGTCCGCAGGGCGGTCCGCGTCCCGGTGGTCCCGGTGCCCCCGGCGCCGGTCCCCGTCCGCAGGCTCCCGGCGGCCAGGGCGGCGGCCCGCGTCCCCAGGCTCCGGGCGGCTCCCGTCCGAGCCCGGGCTCGATGCCGCGTCCGCAGGGCGGTCCCGGCGGTCCCCGTCCCGGTGGCCCGCGTCCGAACCCCGGCATGATGCCGCAGCGTCCCGCTGCCGGCCCGCGTCCCGGCCCCGGTGGCGGCGGGCGAGGCCCGGCCGGTGCCGGTCGTCCCGGCGGCGGCGGTCGTCCGGGCGGCGGCGGCTTCGCCGGTCGTCCCGGTGGCGGTGGCGGCGGTCGTCCCGGTGCCGGCGGCGGTTTCGCCGGTCGTCCCGGTGGTGGCGGCGGCTTCGGCGGCGGCGGTGGCCGTCCCGGCTTCGGTGGCCGTCCCGGTGGCCCGGGTGGCCGCGGTGGCACGCAGGGCGCCTTCGGTCGTCCCGGCGGTCCGGCGCGTCGTGGACGCAAGTCGAAGCGTCAGAGGCGCCAGGAGTACGAGGCCATGCAGGCCCCGTCGGTCGGCGGCGTGATGCTGCCTCGCGGCAACGGCGAGACCATTCGCCTGTCGCGCGGTGCGTCGCTCACCGACTTCGCGGAGAAGATCAACGCCAACCCGGCGTCGCTCGTCGCGGTCATGATGAACCTCGGCGAGATGGTCACCGCGACCCAGTCCGTCTCCGACGAGACGCTCCAGCTCCTCGCGGGCGAGATGAACTACGAGGTTCAGATCGTCAGCCCGGAGGAGGAGGACCGCGAGCTGCTCGAGTCCTTCGACCTGGAGTTCGGCGAGGACGAGGGCTCCGAGGAGGACCTGGTCGTCCGTCCGCCGGTGGTCACCGTCATGGGTCACGTCGACCACGGTAAGACGCGACTCCTCGACGCCATCCGCAAGACGAACGTCATCGCGGGCGAGGCCGGCGGCATCACCCAGCACATCGGTGCCTACCAGGTCACGACCGAGGTCAACGAAGAGGATCGCAAGATCACCTTCATCGACACCCCGGGTCACGAGGCGTTCACCGCCATGCGTGCCCGCGGTGCGAAGTCGACCGACATCGCGATCCTGGTCGTCGCGGCCAACGACGGCGTCATGCCGCAGACGGTCGAGGCGCTCAACCACGCCAAGGCGGCCGACGTCCCGATCGTCGTCGCGGTCAACAAGATCGACGTCGAGGGCGCCGACCCGACCAAGGTGCGCGGTCAGCTGACCGAGTACGGCCTGGTGGCCGAGGAGTACGGCGGCGACACGATGTTCGTCGACATCTCCGCCAAGCAGGGTCTGCACATCGACTCGCTGCTGGAGGCCGTGATCCTCACGGCCGACGCCTCGCTCGACCTGCGGGCCAACCCGAACCAGGACGCGCAGGGCATCTCGATCGAGTCCCGTCTCGACCGCGGCCGCGGTGCCGTGGCGACGGTCCTCGTCCAGCGAGGCACGCTGCGGGTCGGCGACACGATGGTGGTGGGCGACGCCTACGGCCGCGTCCGCGCCATGCTCGACGACAACGGCAACAATGTCGCCGAGGCGGGTCCGTCGACGCCGGTCCAGGTCCTGGGCCTGACCAACGTCCCGGGCGCCGGCGACAACTTCATCGTGGTCGAGGAGGACCGTACGGCCCGCCAGATCGCGGAGAAGCGCGCCGCCCGCGAGCGGAACGCCGCGTTCGCCAAGCGCACGCGCCGCGTGTCGCTGGAGGACCTGGACAAGGTGCTGAAGGCCGGCGAGGTCCAGCAGCTGAACCTGATCATCAAGGGTGACGCTTCCGGTTCCGTCGAGGCCCTCGAGTCCTCCCTGCTCCAGCTGGACGTCGGCGAAGAGGTCGACATCCGCGTCCTGCACCGCGGTGTCGGTGCGGTCACGGAGTCCGACATCGACCTGGCGATGGGCTCCGACGCCATCGTGATCGGCTTCAACGTGCGCGCCGCCGGGCGTGCGCAGCAGATGGCCGAGCGCGAGGGTGTGGACGTCCGGTACTACTCGGTCATCTACCAGGCGATCGAGGAGATCGAGGCGGCCCTCAAGGGCATGCTCAAGCCGGAGTACGAAGAGGTCGAGCTCGGTACGGCGGAGATCCGCGAGGTCTTCCGCTCGTCCAAGCTGGGCAACATCGCGGGTGTGCTCATCCGCTCCGGCGAGGTCAGGCGCAACACCAAGGCGCGCCTGCTGCGCGATGGCAAGGTCATCGCGGAGAACCTCACCATCGAGGGTCTGCGTCGCTTCAAGGACGACGTCACCGAGATCCGCGAAGGCTTCGAGGGCGGTATCAACCTCGGAAACTTCAACGACATCAAGGTCGACGACGTCATCGCGACCTACGAGATGCGCGAGAAGCCGCGGGTGTGACACCCCACGGCTCCGGCCGGCCGACGGGACCCGTTCCCGTCGGCCGGCCGGCCGCTGTCTGCGGTGCCGCCGCCGACCCGGACGCCGGGAAACCCCGTCGAGACACCGGCGGGTTCGCGGTACCGTTCTTGATGTCCCTGCCCACTCCGACGGCAGGACCATCGACCCCGTACCGGCGGGCAACCCGGTCACACACATGTACGTGGGGACTCTGTCCTTCGACCTGCTCCTCGGCGACGTCCACTCGCTGAAGGAGAAGCGCTCCGTCGTCCGCCCGATCGTCGCCGAGCTCCAGCGCAAGTACGCGGTGAGCGCGGCCGAGGTGGACCACATGAACCTCCACCGGCGGGTCGTCATCGGCCTCGCCGCGGTCTCCGGCGACGCCGCGCATCTGACCGACGTACTGGACCGGTGCGAACGGCTGGTCGCCGGCCGCCCCGAGGTGGAACTGCTGTCCGTCAGGCGGCGCTTCCACGGCGAAGACGACTAGACCACACCACAGAACGTAGAAGAAGAAAGAACGGGAGACGGACCAGTGGCCGACAACGCGCGGGCGAAAAGGCTGGCGGACCTCATCCGAGAGGTGGTGGCCCAGAAGCTGCAGCGCGGGATCAAGGACCCGCGGCTCGGCTCGCACGTCACCATCACGGACACCCGGGTCACGGGTGACCTGCGGGAGGCGACCGTCTTCTACACGGTGTACGGGGACGACGAGGAGCGCAAGGCCGCCGCCGCGGGCCTGGAGAGTGCCAAGGGCATCCTGCGCTCCGAGGTCGGCAAGGCGGCGGGCGTGAAGTTCACGCCGACCCTGACCTTCGTGATGGACGCCCTGCCGGACACCGCCCGGACCATCGAGGACCTCCTCGACAAGGCGCGCCAGTCCGACGCGAAGGTGCGCGAGGCGTCCGCGGGCGCCGCGTACGCCGGTGAAGCGGACCCGTACAAGAAGCCGGGTGCCGAGGACGACGAGACGGACGACACCACCGAATGACCGCCAAGCACACCACGCCCGACGGCCTTGTCATCGTCGACAAGCCGTCGGGCTTCACTTCGCACGACGTCGTCGCCAAGATGCGAGGCATCGCGAAGACCCGGCGCGTCGGGCACGCCGGCACGCTCGACCCGATGGCCACGGGCGTCCTCGTCCTCGGCGTGGAGCGGGCCACCAAGCTGCTCGGGCACCTCGCCCTCACCGAGAAGGAGTACCTGGGCACCATCAGGCTGGGGCAGACGACGCTGACCGATGACGCCGAGGGCGAGATCACGGCGTCGGTGGACGCCTCGAAGGTCACCCGGGACGCCATCGACGCGGCCATCGCCAAACTGACCGGCGACATCATGCAGGTCCCGTCCAAGGTCAGCGCCATCAAGATCAACGGCGTGCGCTCCTACAAGCGGGCCCGCGAGGGCGAGGAGTTCGACATTCCGGCCCGGCCGGTCACCGTCTCCTCCTTCGCGGTGTACGACGTCCGCGACGCCGTGGCCGAGGACGGCACCCCGGTGCTGGACCTGGTGGTGTCGGTGGTCTGCTCCTCCGGCACGTACATCCGCGCCCTGGCCCGTGACCTCGGCGCCGACGTCGGCGTCGGCGGCCACCTCACCGCCCTGCGGCGCACCCGTGTGGGTCCGTACAAGCTGGACTCGGCCAGGACCCTGGACCAGCTCCAGCAGGAGCTGACCGTCATGCCGATCGCGGACGCGGCCACCGCCGCCTTCCCGCGCTGGGACGTGGACACCAGGCGCGCCCGCCTGCTCACCAACGGCGTACGGCTGGAGATGCCCGACGCGTACGCGGGCGCCGGTGCCGTCGCCGTCTTCGACCCCGAGGGCCGGTTTCTGGCCCTGGTGGAGGAACACCGGGGCAAGGCCAAGTCCCTGGCCGTCTTCGGATGAGGGCCTGACCGGCCCACCCGTGGAGCGGCGACCACGGGGACTTCCACTGTCGCCGCTCCACGGTCCCCCTCGGTTCCCCCACCCCTAGGGTGTATCCATCCGCCCCCTCCTGTTCACCCGTCCGGGCAGGCGCTCGGAGTGAAGCGGGGGAGTGGAAGGGGGCGCGTTCACCACGTGATCTGTCCCGCCGATCACCGCGCACCTACCGTCGGACGCAGGGCACGGGTGTACGGCGGGGAGGTTCGACGATGGCGTCCCGGAACCGGTCCCGGATGACAGGCGGCAGCGCACGACGACGGTCCCGGGAAGAGCTCGGGGACTCGTACGACGGCACGCGGCCGTTCCCGGACGACGAGCCGGCGGGGCAGACGCCGGACGACGTCCTGGTCCGCATCCACGACCTGGCCGGCCGCCCGCGCGGCACCGGATTCGTCGCCGACCACCGCGGCACGGTGATCACCAGCCACGAAGCGGTCGACGGCCTGCCCCGGCTCGTCCTGCACGCCGGGGACCGGGGCCGCGTCGTCGCGGCCGGCGAGGTGACCCCGCTGCCCGCCCTCGGCCTCGCTCTCGTGCACACCGAGGGCCTGGGCGTCGGTCCGCTGCCGGTGACCGCGCGGGGCCGGATCGAGGCCGGGACCTACGTCCGCATCGCCGCCGGCTGCTGGCGCGAGGCACGGGTCCTCGACGTCACCGACGTCACCTACACGGCCACGGACCGCTTCCACCTCCTCGGCGACGCCCTGGCACTGGCGGTGGGCACGTCGGGTCTGGACGCCCTGCGCCTGGGCGGCGGCGCGGCCGGCGGACCGGTGCTGGACGCCACGACCGGCGCGGTGCTCGGCGTACTGGGCACCGCCCTCAGCTCGGGCCATCGCGACGTCGGCTTCGCGGTGCCGCTGCGGTCCGCCCCGGGGCCCCTCGCCGCCCTGCTCGCAGAGAACGCGGCGACCGTCCCGGCGTACGGAGCCGACCTCAACCTCGCCGGCGTACTCGAACTGACGGCGACCGCGCTGGGACAGGACGGTCCGCCGGGCATGCGGGCGGGCCGCGTCGGCGCCGGCGGCCCAGGGGCGGTGGAGCCGGTGGAACGGAGCGCGCCGGCCCGGGAGTTCGCGGCCTTCACCGCCCGCGCCGAGGGCCCGGCCCGCGTGCTCGGGCTCGTCGGGGCGCCCGGCAGCGGCCGTACGACCGAACTCGCGGCCCTCGCCGCCCGCCGCACCCGTGGCCCGGAACGGGCGCCCACGCTGTGGCTGCGCGGCGCCGACCTGCGGGGCGACGACACCTCGGTGGCGGACGCCGTGCGCCGGACGCTGTTCCGCGCCGCCCGTCCGGTGGCCGCAGCTGCGGGCCGGTCCCTCCCGGCCGCCGACCCGGGGGACGTCACCCCGGAGCGCCTCGCCCGCCTCGCCCTCGCTGCCGGGCGCCCCTTGCTGCTCCTCCTGGACGGCCCCGAGGAGATGCCCCCGGCCCTGGCCCACCGTCTCCCCGAATGGACGGAGGGCACGGCGACCTGGCTGCGGGAGACGGGGGCACGCATGGTGGTGGCGTGCCGGGCGGAGTACTGGGAGCACGCGGGGGCGGAGTTCCCACCGGATCTGCTCCACGGAGCGTCCACCGGGGGACTTCGGTGCGTCTCGGGCGTGGGGGAGCCGGTTTCCGCGGCGGCTGTCGGGGAGCCGTCGGCCGGGGCGGCTGTCGGGGACCGAGTGCCTGGATGGGCTGACGGGAGCGGTCGGGCTCGGACGGCTGACCGGGGGACGGGGTCTGCATCGGCTGAGGGGCAGTGGTCGCGGGGGGCGGTCGCCGGGGAGTCGGTGTCCGGCCGGGGCGATGCGGATGGTGGGGCTCGGGTGGCTGGTCGTGGGAGCGGGCCTGAGTCGGTCGCCGGGGAGTCGGCGCCTGGCTGGGCTGATGCGGTTCCCCGTGCCGCGGCGGTGGTCGGGGAGTCGGTGCCCGGATCGGCGCGTGCGGAGCGGCGGCAGGAGGCCGTCGGCGGGGAGTCGGAGTCCGGGGCGTCGACGGGGGAGTGGCTGCCCGAGACGGCAGTCGGGCGGCCGGTGTGCCGGGCGGCCGACGGCGAGCCGGTGTCCAGTTCCTCGGTCGCGGCGTCGACGCCCGGGGCGGCGGCCGGAGACCGGACGGCGGGATCGGCACTCGAAGAGCCGGTGCCGGTCGTCGCAGGTCCGCCGCCCGGCGCGACGGCCGAAGGGCCGCTGCCCACAGGCGCCCTGCCGCCCTGCGTCCGCCTCGGTGACCTGAGCGAGGACGAGGCCCGGCAGGCCCGCGCACGCTACGGCGTCCCCGAAGGCGCCCTCTCGGACGCGGACGGCCGCCATCCCCTCACCCTCCGCCTCCTCGCGGAGGTCGGCGCCGCCCTCCCCGGCCCTGCGGCCCCCTTCCGCGTCGATCGGGACGAGGTCTTCTCGGCCTACCTGGACCTGATGTGCCTGCGCGTCGCCGCTCGCCTGGCCCAGGAGAACGGCCTGCACGGCACCGCCGTACGCCGGCTCGCAGCGAAGGTCTCCGGTCAGGTCCACGAGGCCGCCCGGCGCAGCCTCGGCCGCGGACAGGGCGAGCTGGACCGGGAAGCGTTCGAGGCGGTGTTCCCTTGGGGGCCCGCCCCGGCCCGGCTCGGCGGCGCAGCCGGCTGGGCGTCCGCCGTGCTGGCCGAGGGCCTCCTGGTCCCCGTCGGCAGCGGCTACCGCTTCGCGCACGAGGAACTCGCCGACTGGATCCAGGGCATCCATCTCGATCTGGACGAAGCCCTGCGCGTCCTCGTCCACGGCGGCGGCAGCACCACGCCCGGCGCCCACCCCCTCCCCGTACCGCACCACCGCATCGGCTCCGTGGTCGAGGCGCTGCTGCTCCTCGCCCGTCAACGAGGAACGGCCCAACTCGCCCTCACCTTGGAGGAGTTGGTTCGGACCCTGGACGCCGATCCACCCTCCTGGTGGGCCGCCCGCCTGGTCGCGGAGGTGCTGACACGCGTACCCGACGCGACGCCCTACGCGGAGGTTCTGCGGCTGCTCGCCGACCGGATCGCGGACCGACGGGACGAGGGACGGACCGCGCCGACGGAGTTCGGCCCAGGCTTCTGGGCCGCCCTGAGATTGCCGCAGGACACCCTCTTCGGCCTCCTGCGCCGTCTCGTCCTCGCCGACGGCCCCCCGCACGAGCCCGGCCCCCGCCACCTCGACACCGTCGCCGGACTCCTCACCGCCGACCCCACGGCGGTGCAACCGCTCCTCGCCCGCTGGTTCGAGGACGAACGGCCGCTCCCTGCCACCCCGCACGCGACCGTGGCGACCGCCGCACAGGCGCTGCTGCACACGCACCGCCACCGCGGCCTCGACACCCTCATCGAGGTGCTCGTCGACAGTCCGCACCGGCGGGCCGACGAACTGCTCGGCGTCCTGGCCGAGGACGAACCGGCCGCCGTCTGCCGGGCCGTCGACCGCTGGGCCCACGACGAGCGGCCGGCCCGGCGCACGGCCGCGGTGACCCAGGGCCTGCGCGCCGCCCCGCACGCGCGCACCGACGCCGATCGTGTCCTGCTGCGCTACGCGGCCCTCGCCCTGCTCGCCCGCCCCTCCGACGGCGCGCTGCACGGCGGGGCGCTCGCCCTGCTCGTCCAGGACCCGGCAGCCCGCGACCGGCATCTCCCGCGGGCGCTCCGCCACTTCGCGGCGGGCGACCCGTACCTCCCGCCGAGCGCGGTGGTCACCGCACTGCCGACCCACCCGGAGCCGGTCCTCGAAGCCTTCCGGGCCCGGCTGCGCGGCGCGGACGCGGGCGAGGCGCTGCATAGACTCGCCGACGCCACCACCCCCGAGCTGGCCCGCCGGGTCGCCGCACTCGTCGGCGCGGCCGTGGCGGAGCGACCGGAGACCGCCGGCCACGTGGCCGCGTACGTCGACCGGCGCCTCGACCAGGGCACGGCCGTCCGCACCGTACTCCTGCCGCTCGTCACCGGCCTGCTGGCCGACGGCCCGGAGCCGGCGCGGGCCGCGCTCGCCGGCGTCCTCGCCACCGACGGCACCCCCGCCTCCCGCTCCCTGCGTCGTGAGCTGCGCGAGTTCCTCCTGGCGCACGAGCAGGACCCCGCCGTCCTGGACGCCCTGCTGCGCGCCGCCGCCCAGGCCGCGGGCGGTGACGACCTGCGCGCCCTCGTCCACCGCACCGGCCTCCTGCTCGTCCGGACCCCGTACGGCGCCCTCCGCTTCGACCGCGCACTGGTCGACCTGGCCCGCCACATCCCCGGGTTCGCAGCCCGCCTGAGCGGCTGGCTGGCCGACGCGCCCCAGGAGTGGGCGGTGCTGGTGGGGCCCAGCGCGCGCCGGACGATCGAGAACCTGACCGGTGTGGGCGTCCCCGTATGACGCGACGGACCGCGTGCGCCCGGTCACAGCTCCGATGCCGATGCGGGCCGCGGGCGGACGGCATGGCACCCTTAGACCTGCGTAAGAGGCAACTACGGACACGGGTTCGACTTCGGCGAGTTTGCGACAAGGAGCAGGCACAGTGCAGCGCTGGCGTGGCTTGGAGGACATCCCCGAGGACTGGGGACGCAGCGTCGTCACCATCGGCTCCTACGACGGAGTGCACCGCGGGCACCAGCTGATCATCAAGCACGCCGTGGACCGCGCCCGCGAGCTGGGCGTCCCCGCCGTCGTCGTCACCTTCGACCCGCACCCCAGCGAGGTCGTCCGCCCCGGCAGCCACCCCCCGCTGCTCGCCCCGCACCACCGCCGCGCCGAACTGTGCGCCGAGCTGGGCGTGGACGCGGTCCTGATCCTGCCCTTCACGACGGAGTTCTCGAAGCTGTCCCCGGCCGACTTCGTCGTCAAGGTCCTGGTGGACAAGCTGCACGCCAAGGCGGTCGTCGAGGGCCCCAACTTCCGCTTCGGCCACAAGGCCGCCGGGAACGTGGAGTTCCTCGCCGAGCAGGGCAAGGTGTACGACTTCGAGGTCGAGGTCGTCGACCTGTACGTGAGCGGTGAGGCCGGCGGCGGCGAGCCGTTCTCCTCGACCCTGACCCGGCGCCTGGTCGCCGAGGGCGACGTCGAGGGCGCCGCGGAGATCCTGGGCCGCCCGCACCGCGTCGAGGGCGTGGTCGTCCGCGGTGCCCAGCGCGGCCGCGAGCTGGGCTTCCCGACGGCCAACGTCGAGACCCTGCCGCACACCGCGATCCCGGCCGACGGCGTCTACGCCGGCTGGCTGCACGCGCAGGGCGAGGCGATGCCTGCCGCGATCTCCGTCGGCACGAACCCGCAGTTCGAGGGCACCGAGCGCACGGTGGAGGCGTACGCCATCGACCGCGTGGGCCTGGACCTGTACGGCCTGCACGTCGCCGTGGACTTCCTGGCCTTCGTCCGCGGCCAGGCGAAGTTCGAGACGCTGGACGCGCTGCTGGAGCAGATGGCGGAGGACGTCAAGCGCTGCCGGGATCTGATCGCGGCGGCCGAGTAGGTCTTTCCGGTCTGATCACGACGCCGAAGGGCGGCCGGTGCTGGTGAGCACCGGCCGCCCTTCGCTGTCGTTGGTCACTGCTGGGGCGGCGGGGGAGGCGTCTGCCCGGGCTGACCCTGCTGCGGGTATCCGTAACCCTGCTGCGGGTACGGCTGGGCGGGAGGCTGCCCCGGGTGCCCCGCCTGGCCCGGCTGGGCGTACGGCTGTCCGGGCTGCGGGTACGGCTGGCCCGGCATGGGCTGCCCGGGCATGGGCTGGCCGGGCACGGGCTGGCCGGGCACCGGCTGTCCGGGGAAGGGCTGGCCCGGCATCGGCGGGGCCGCCACCGGCGGCGGGTTGCCGTCGGACGTCCACAGGCCGTGCGACTGCTGGTGCCGTACGAAGTCCTCGGCGACCATCGCCGCGAGGTTGAAGTACGCCTCCCGCACCTTCGGCCGCATCATGTCGAGGTCGACCTCGGCACCGGCGGCCAGGTGCTCGTCGAACGGCACCACGACGACGCCCCGGCAACGCGTCTGGAAGTGGCTGACGATGTCCTCGACCTTGATCATCTTGCCGGTCTCGCGGACCCCCGAGATGACGGTGAGGGAACGGGACACCAGGTCGGCGTACCCGTGCGCCGACAGCCAGTCCAGGGTCGTACTCGCGCTGCTCGCACCGTCCACGGACGGCGTCGAGATGATGATGAGCTGGTCGGCGAGGTCGAGCACCCCGCGCATGGCGCTGTAGAGCAGACCGGTACCCGAGTCGGTGAGGATGATCGGGTACTGCTTGCCGAGCACGTCGATCGCGCGCCGGTAGTCCTCGTCGTTGAAGGTCGTGGACACGGCCGGGTCCACGTCGTTGGCGATGATCTCCAGGCCGGACGAGGCCTGGGAGGTGAACCGCCGGATGTCCATGTACGAGTTGAGGTACGGGATCGCCTGGACGAGGTCGCGGATGGTGGCGCCGGTCTCGCGGCGCACCCGGCGGCCGAGCGTACCGGCGTCCGGGTTGGCGTCGATCGCGAGGATCTTGTCCTGCCGCTCACTGGCGAGCGTGGATCCGAGCGCGGTGGTGGTCGTCGTCTTGCCGACACCGCCCTTGAGGCTGATGACCGCGATGCGGTAGCACGACAGCACGGGGGTGCGGATCAGGTCGAGCTTCCGCTGCCGCTCGGCCTCCTCCTTCTTCCCGCCCAGCTTGAAGCGAGAACCGCCGGCCGCCGGACGGCTGCTCTTCGCCTTCTGCTTCTTGTTGTTGAGCAGCCGGTCGGACGACAGCTCCACGGCCGCCGTGTAACCGAGCGGTGCGGCACCGGGGTTGGTGGGCTGACGCTGGTCGTGCTGCATGGGCTGCGGCCAGGCGGCCCCGACACGGGGGTCGACGGGCTGCTGGGCCGGCTGGGCGTGCTGGGCCGGAATCTGCGGGCCCGGCTGTCCCGGCTGTCCCGCGTGACCGGGCTGCGCAGGTGGCTGCGACGGCTGGTGGGCCGACGGCGCCTGCGCGGCGGGCATCTCGGGCTGCGCCGTCGGCTGGGGCTGCGCGGGCTGCGGGGCCTGTGGGACCTGCGGGGCCTGCGGCGTGGAGCCCTGCTGAGCCGCCTGCGGGAAGCCGTAACCGCCGGGCTGTGGCTGTGGGGCGGCGGCGGGCGGGAAACCGTAACCGGCAGCGGCGTTCGGGGCGGGGGGCGTCGGGGCCGGGGCCGGGAAGCCGTAGCCGGGCTGGGGTGACGCCTGCGGCGGTACCTGGTTCGGCGGCACCGGCGCGGCCGACGGGTTCCACGCGGCGGGCGCCGGCTGCGGCGCCTGCGGCTGGAAGGGCGGCTGCTGGGCCGGTACGGCCGGCTGCTGCGGAGCACTGGGCGTCGGCTGGGGCTGCGGCTGGGCGGGCACCGCGGCCGGCGCACCCGGCTGCGGCTGCGCGGGCCACTGAGTCGCCGGCGCGGGTGCGGCCGGAGGGTACGACGGCGGCAGCGGCGGCATGCCGCCCTGCGCCGCGGGCGAGGGAGTCCAGGCGGATGCCGTGTCGGCGGGCGCATCGGCCGCCCCGCCCGGGACGGCGTCCTGCGGCGTGCTGTCACCGGGGGTGGCATCGGCGGGTACGGCGTCCACGGGCACGGCGTCCGCCGGGACCGCGTCGACGGGCTCGGCGGCCGTCGGTGCACCATCCGCCGTGGGCCGGGCGTCGTGGGGCGCGGCATCCTCGGGCTCGGTCTCCGCCTGCGCGGCGTCCTCGGGCTCGGTCTGCGCCTGCGCGGCGTCCTCGGGCTCGGTCTCCGCCGACGCGGCGTCCCGGGGCTCGGGGACCTCCGCCTCTGCCGCGGCGCCGGGCTCGGAAGAGCCGGAGTCGTCGACAGAGCCGGAGTCGTCGACGTCCGTCTCACCGTCGAGCACGTCGTCGGAAGCGTCCCCGGAAGCGTCGGCGGCGACGCCGTCGTCCACCGGACCGGAACCGTCGGCCCCGTCAGCCGTACCGTCGGCCCCGTCCGTCACGTCATCGTGCTCGTCACTGCCGACGGCCTCGGGCTCGGGTTCGGCAGCACCGGCCGCCGGAGTCGCGTCGCCCACGGGCTCGGCCTCGCCGGACGCGTCGGTTCCGTCGGCTGCGGCCTCGTCGTCCTCGGCCGTGACCCCGGCCTCGTCGTCCTCGGCCGCCTGCCGTGCCTCCTCCGCTGCGGCGCGCTCAGCGATCTCCCGCTTCAGCGCCACGGCCGAGAACCGCATGGTGGCGCCGCTCTCGAGATCGCCGTTGCCGGACTCCGGCTCCTCGGCGGGGACAGAAGCCGGTGCCGGTGCCGGTGCCGGGAAACCCCCGACCGGAATGCTCGGGACGGCGGTCGGAGAGGCCGGGGCGGACGCAGGAGTGGGGGCGGCCCCGGTCTCCGTCTCCGACCGAGGCTCCGGCTGCTGAGGCTCGAACCCGCTCCCCACCGGAAGTTTGGGCACCCCGGTCGGCCCCCCGGCCGGCGGTGCGGGCGGCGTGAAGGGCGCACCCGGCGCCGGCGGCGGAGGCGTGAACGGCGCACCGGGCGCGGGCGCGGGCGGCGTGAAAGGCGCTCCGGGCGCGGGCGGCGGAGGCGTGAACGGCGCTCCGGGCGCGGGCGCGGGAATGGCGGACGGGCCCGCGGAAGGATTCGCGTGAGCCGGCGGAGTCAGGCCGGGCAGCGGGACGGACGGCAGGCCGGCAGGAGAGGAGGAGGGGAAGGACGGAGAAGAAGGAGACCCCTCGGGTGCCCCGGAACTCCCGGAGGCCCCCTGCTGCCCCCCGCTCGCCGACGCGTTCTGCGTGTACCAGGCAGGCGGCGCGTAGTCGATGGTGAACTCGCCCGTCGTTTCGACAGCGGACTCCGCATCGGGCTGGTCATCGCCGGGTGTGGCCCAGCCCCCGCGGATCCCGTCCCGATCGCTGCTCACAGTTCCTCCTGGTGTGGTCGAGCACCCTCATGCCGTGCCGGGGCGGCGCTTGCTTGTCGTCCGAAGTCGGCCGAAGTCGGCCGAAGTTCTTCGAGGTCGTTCGAGGTCGTCCGATCCACCGGCTCTCCCCCTGCAGACGCCGACGCCCGGTCCACGGGTTCTGGCGTCGCGCCGGTCCCAGCCTAATCACCACAAGCCCCACCACGGCAGGCCCGTCCACCCGTCAGCATGAGCCCACTGCGTCACAACCTGCTCAAAAGTGACGTACACGGCTCACGGTGATGAACAAACCGGGCGATACCCGTGAACTCGGCGGGCAGAAGGCGGAATTACCCGGTCCAAGCCTGCCCGAACACACGCGTCCAAACCCGTGGAACGGGCACGCATTCCCCTGCGGGGCCAGCACTCTGAGTGCGCGACAACTCCCTTCCGTGCCCACCCGTGAAGACAGAACGGGACGGTGAACCGGCACTCGACTCCGGCCCTGCCGTCCCGTTCGCGGCCCAGTACGCCGACCCGTCAGCGAGCGGCCTCCGCGTCCGCTCCGCCGTTGCGCGGCGCCGGCTCCAGGTCGAACTCGCCGTCCCGCGCGCCGAGCACGAACGCCCGCCATTCCGCCTCCGTGTACCGCAGCACGGTGCTCGGGTCGAGGGACGACCGCATGGCCACGGCGCCGCCGGGGAGGTACGCGATCTCCACCCGCTCCTCGTGCTCCTCGGTGCCGGGAGCGCTTTGCCATTCGACGCCGGAGATGTCGAGGGCGTACAGCTCGTCCCTCTCCCGCTCCTTGCGCGCTTTGAGTTCCTTGTCCTCGGCGTCGGCCATCGCGGGTCCGGTCCTTCCTTGTGGGTCAACGAGCTGTGCGGTCACCCTACTTGTCACCGTTGTCCCAGCTCAGCGGTTCACCGATGTCCGCACCCGCAAGAGCGACGGCCGCACCGGCGGGCCTTCCACCCCGAGGCGGACACCGGGGCCGGCGGCCTTCCGCCCTGAGGTGGACACCGGGGGCCGGCGGCCTTCGACCCCGAGGTGGACACCGGGGCCGGCGGCCTCCCGCCCCGAGGTGGACACCAGGGGTCGAGCGGCCCTCGCCGTCTCCGCCCTGCCGCAGCGGGAGGCGGGCGGGCGCCGGATCCCCGCCCCGGCCCGGGGGCGGGGGCGTCCGCGCAGGCTGGTACGCTGTGTGACGGCCGTTTGTGTACGCACCCCCGGAGCCGCCCAGGCCCTGGAGGCCGCGCCCAGCGGATCCCCGCCTCACGAGTCACGGAAGATCCCCCGAGAAGCAGACCGGGGGCACTCTGAGGCCACTCACAGACTAAGAGGAGTACGCGTGTCGCTCGACGCCGCAGTGAAGAAGCAGATCATCTCCGAGTTCGGTACCAAGGAGGGTGACACCGGCTCCCCCGAGGTCCAGGTCGCTCTGCTGTCCCGTCGGATCTCCGACCTGACCGAGCACCTCAAGACCCACAAGCACGACCACCACTCCCGCCGTGGTCTGCTCATCCTGGTCGGTCAGCGCCGCCGGCTGCTGCAGTACCTGGCCAAGAAGGACATCCAGCGCTTCCGTGCGCTGGTCGACCGCCTCGGCATCCGCCGTGGTGCCGCGGGCGCCAAGTAAGACGCCGTGAAGGGAGCGGTTCCCATCGTTCGGGGGCCGCTCCCTTTGCTGTACGTGCGCGGTGTCACCGACGCTTTGTAGTGTGGTAGCACAACGCAAGACGTACGACACAGCGTGACAGGGGCCACCCGTACCGGGTAGTGCACCTCACGTACCGAACGAAACGAGGAGGAGCGCATCGCCGCCGCCGGTCCTCGGTAGTGGCCCCCGGGGGCAGAACCCCGGGTGCTTCGATCGAAGACCGGCCCGCATCGGACGGAGCGCTTCTCCGCCACCGTCCCCCCGCCACACGGGCGAGGAGGGACGAAGACGAGGAGAAAACGCTAGTGGAGAACGAGACCCACTACGCCGAGGCCGTCATCGACAACGGCGCCTTCGGCACCCGCACCATCCGCTTCGAGACGGGCCGCCTGGCCAAGCAGGCCGCCGGCTCCGCCGTGGCGTACCTGGACGACGACACCATGGTGCTGTCGGCCACCACCGCCTCCAAGAACCCCAAGGACCAGCTCGACTTCTTCCCGCTCACGGTGGACGTCGAGGAGCGGATGTACGCCGCCGGCAAGATCCCCGGCAGCTTCTTCCGCCGTGAGGGCCGGCCGTCCGAGGACGCCATCCTCACCTGCCGCCTCATCGACCGCCCGCTGCGCCCGTCCTTCAAGAAGGGCCTGCGCAACGAGATCCAGGTCGTCGCCACCGTCATGGCGCTCAACCCCGACCACCTGTACGACGTCGTGGCGATCAACGCCGCCTCCGCGTCCACGCAGCTGGCCGGCCTGCCCTTCTCCGGCCCGATCGGCGGCGTCCGCGTCGCGCTGATCCGCGGCCAGTGGGTGGCCTTCCCGACGCACACCGAGCTCGAGGACGCCGTCTTCGACATGGTCGTCGCGGGCCGCGTCCTGGAGGACGGCGACGTCGCGATCATGATGGTCGAGGCCGAGGCCACCGAGAAGACCATCAAGCTCGTCGAGGGCGGCGCCGAGGCGCCCACCGAGGAGGTCGTCGCCGCCGGTCTGGACGCCGCGAAGCCCTTCATCAAGGTGCTCTGCCGGGCTCAGGCCGACCTCGCCGCGAAGGCCGCGAAGCCGACCGCCGAGTTCCCGATCTTCCTGGACTACCAGGACGACGTCCTCGAGGCGCTCACCGCGGCCGTCCGCCCCGAGCTGGCCCAGGCGCTCACCATCGCCGGCAAGCAGGAGCGCGAGGCCGAGCTGGACCGCGTCAAGGCGCTCGCCGCCGAGAAGCTCCTGCCGGAGTTCGAGGGCCGCGAGAAGGAGATCTCCGCGGCGTACCGCTCGCTGACCAAGACCCTGGTCCGTGAGCGCGTCATCAAGGAGAAGAAGCGCATCGACGGCCGCGGTGTCACCGACATCCGCACCCTGGCCGCCGAGGTCGAGGCCATCCCGCGGGTCCACGGCTCGGCCCTGTTCGAGCGTGGCGAGACCCAGATCCTGGGCGTCACCACCCTGAACATGCTCCGCATGGAGCAGCAGCTGGACACCCTCTCCCCGGTGACCCGCAAGCGCTACATGCACAACTACAACTTCCCGCCGTACTCCACCGGTGAGACCGGCCGCGTCGGCTCCCCGAAGCGCCGCGAGATCGGCCACGGCGCCCTCGCCGAGCGCGCGCTCGTGCCGGTGCTGCCGACGCGCGAGGAGTTCCCGTACGCGATCCGTCAGGTGTCCGAGGCCCTCGGCTCCAACGGCTCGACGTCCATGGGCTCGGTCTGCGCCTCCACCATGTCGCTGCTGAACGCCGGTGTGCCGCTGAAGGCCCCGGTCGCCGGTATCGCCATGGGCCTGATCTCCCAGGAGATCGAGGGCGAGACGCACTACGTCACCCTCACCGACATCCTCGGTGCGGAGGACGCCTTCGGCGACATGGACTTCAAGGTCGCCGGCACCAAGGAGTTCGTGACCGCCCTCCAGCTCGACACCAAGCTGGACGGCATCCCGGCCTCCGTCCTGGCCGCCGCCCTCAAGCAGGCCCGTGACGCCCGCCTCCACATCCTCGACGTGATGATGGAAGCGATCGACACGCCGGACGAGATGTCCCCGAACGCCCCGCGGATCATCACCGTGAAGATCCCCGTGGACAAGATCGGTGAGGTCATCGGCCCCAAGGGCAAGATGATCAACCAGATCCAGGAGGACACCGGCGCCGAGATCACGATCGAGGACGACGGCACGATCTACATCGGCGCCGCCGACGGCCCCTCCGCCGAGGCCGCCCGCACCACGATCAACGGCATCGCCAACCCGACGATGCCCGAGGTCGGCGAGCGCTACCTGGGCACCGTCGTCAAGACGACCACGTTCGGCGCGTTCGTCTCCCTGCTGCCCGGCAAGGACGGTCTGCTGCACATCTCGCAGATCCGCAAGCTCGCCGGCGGCAAGCGCGTGGAGAACGTCGAGGACGTCCTCGGCGTGGGCCAGAAGGTCCAGGTCGAGATCGCCGAGATCGACTCCCGCGGCAAGCTCTCCCTCATCCCCGTGATCGAGGGCGAGGAAGGCACCGAAGAGAAGAAGGACGACGCCGAGCAGTGACGTCCCGTAGCTCCAAGGCGACGGCCCGCACCTCCTCGGAGGCGCGGGCCGTCGCCCGTACCCAAACCCTGATCAAGGGCGAGAACGGCATCGGTACGGTCCGCAAGACCACCCTCCCCGGCGGCCTGCGCATCGTCACCGAGACGCTGCCCTCGGTCCGCTCCGCGACGTTCGGCATCTGGGCGCACGTCGGCTCCCGCGACGAGACCCCGGCGCTCAACGGGGCCACGCACTACCTGGAGCACCTGCTCTTCAAAGGCACGAACCGCAGGTCCGCCCTGGACATCTCCTCCGCCCTCGACGCGGTCGGCGGCGAGATGAACGCGTTCACCGCGAAGGAGTACACGTGCTACTACGCACGCGTGCTCGACACCGACCTGCCGCTCGCCATCGACGTGGTCTGCGACATGCTGACGGGCTCGCTCATCGTCGAGGAGGACGTCGACGTCGAGCGCGGCGCCATCCTCGAAGAGATCGCCATGACCGAGGACGACCCGGGCGACTGCGTGCACGACCTGTTCGCGCACACCATGTTCGGTGACAACGCGCTCGGCCGCCCCGTCCTCGGCACGGTCGACACGGTCAACGCCCTCACCGCCGACCGCATCCGCCGCTTCTACAAGAAGCACTACGACCCGACCCACCTCGTGGTCGCCTGCGCCGGCAACATCGACCACAACAAGGTCGTACGCCAGGTCCGCGCCGCCTTCGAGAAGGCCGGCGCCTTCAAGGACCCGGCGGCCCTGCCCATCGCCCCGCGCGGCGGCCGGCGCACCATCCGCACCGCGGGTCGCGTCGAGCTGATCGGCCGCAAGACCGAGCAGGCCCACGTCATCCTCGGCATGCCGGGCCTCGCCCGCACCGACGAGCGCCGCTGGGCCATGGGCGTCCTCAACACCGCCCTCGGCGGCGGCATGTCCTCGCGGCTGTTCCAGGAGGTCCGCGAGAAGCGCGGCCTGGCCTACAGCGTGTACTCGTACACCTCCGGCTTCGCCGACTGCGGCCTGTTCGGCGTGTACGCGGGCTGCAGGCCCTCCCAGGTGCACGACGTGCTGAAGATCTGCCGCGACGAGCTCGACCACGTCGCCGAGCACGGACTGTCCGACGACGAGATCGGCCGCGCGATCGGCCAGCTCCAAGGCTCCACGGTCCTCGGGCTGGAGGACACGGGCGCGCTGATGAACCGCATCGGCAAGAGCGAGCTGTGCTGGGGCGAGCAGATGTCCGTCGACGAGATGCTGGCCCGGATAGCCTCGGTCACGCCGGACGACGTCCGCGCGGTCGCCCGCGACATCCTGGGACGGCGACCCTCGCTGTCGGTCATCGGCCCGCTGAAGGACAAGCAGGCGTCCCGGCTGCACGACGCCGTCGCCTAACCCCCTGTCGGTAAGGAAGCAAACAGACATGAGCAAGCTGCGCGTGGCGGTTCTCGGCGCCAAGGGCCGCATCGGGTCCGAGGCGGTACGGGCGGTCGAGGCCGCCGAGGACATGGAACTGGTCGCCGCCCTCGGCCGGGGCGACACACTTCAGACGCTCACCGAGGCCGGCGCGCAGGTCGCGGTCGAGCTGACCACCCCCGCGTCGGTCATGGACAACCTCGACTTCTGCGTGAGCCACGGCATCCACGCGGTCGTCGGCACCACCGGCTGGACCGACGAGCGTCTCGCGCAGCTGAAGGGCTGGCTCGACCGGTCCCCGGAGACGGGCGTCCTCATCGCCCCCAACTTCTCCATCGGGGCCGTGCTGACCATGAAGTTCGCGCAGATCGCCGCCCCGTACTTCGAGTCCGTCGAGGTCGTCGAGCTGCACCACCCCAACAAGGTCGACGCCCCCAGCGGCACGGCCACGCGCACCGCCCAGCTCATCGCAGAGGCGCGGCAGAAGGCAGGCACCGCACCGGCGCCCGACGCCACTGCCACCGCCCTGGACGGCGCCCGCGGCGCGAACGTCGACGGTGTCCCGGTGCACGCGGTCCGCCTGCGCGGCCTGCTGGCCCACCAGGAGGTCCTGCTCGGCGGCGAGGGCGAGACCCTCACCGTGCGCCACGACTCCCTGCACCACAGCAGCTTCATGCCGGGCATCCTGCTGGGCGCGCGCCGCGTGGTGAGCACCCCGGGCCTCACCTTCGGCCTGGAACACTTCCTGGACTTGAACTGAGCCCCTGACCCTCATGCGCGCGAAGATCTCCTACGTCATCACGGCCGCCGTCCTGGTCTTCTACTTCGCCCTGGTCGGCAGCCGCGGTGTGATGCTCATCGAAACCGGCACGCCCCTCACCGTCGTCTTCGGCGTCGCGGTGCTGGTCCTGCCGGTGATCGGCCTGTGGTTCCTGTGGAAGAACACCCAGTTCGTCCGCAAGGCCAACCAGCTCGCCGCGGAACTCGACGCCGAGGGCGGACTGCCCGTCGACGAGCTTCGGCGCACCCCCAGCGGCCGGGTCGACCGCGACTCGGCCGACGAGGTCTTCGCCAGGCGCAAGGCCGAGACGGAGGACGCGCCCGACGACTGGCGCAGCTGGTTCCGTCTCGCCGTCGCGTACCACGACGCCCGGGACACCCCGCGCGCCCGCAAGGCGATGCAGCGGGCGATCGCCCTGCACGACGGCAAACCTGTCGAGGCCGCCTGAGCGGGGCGTCCGCAGCAGGCAGGCGGCACGAACGCCGGTGGCCCGGTCCGCACGCGCGGACCGGGCCACCGGCGTTCGTCGTCGCTCAGCCCCGCCGGTACTCGTCGGCCCACGCCTCCATGGCATCGGCCGCCCGGTCGAAGGCCTCCGCGCGGGCGAGGAAGTCAGCGTTGTGGGTCGTCAGCAGCGGCGTCACGCCGTCCGCGGCACGCCCCTGCCGGACGAGCACGAGCGCCTGCCCCTGCACCGTGCGCGGCAGGCCGAGCCAGCGCACCGGCTGCTGCACCGTCCGTACGCTGCCGACCTGCTGCCAGGTCACCGTACGTGTGGTCAGGAAGGCCACCTGGCGCAGCCCGTGCGCGCTCACCCACACCCCCATGCGCAGCAGCCGCAGCGCACAGGCGATGACGACCACCGCGATGCCGAAGACCACACCGGCGGAGGACAGCGAGCCCGTCACCGCGATGATGACGCCCGCGAACAGCACGAACGAGGCGAGCAGCAGCATCAGCGCCGCCGCGCCCACACGCCACGGCCCAGGCCGGTAGGGACGCCGCCAGCGGTCCCGGTCGTCGTGGGGGAGCGCGACGTCGTCGGCCGTGTCGAAGGCGCGGTCGGCCGTCAGGAAGGGCAGGGGCACGGCTGGTCCTCACTCGTCCATGGCGTGGGCTGTGCCCGGTGAGGTTATCGGCCTGTGTCTCCCGTCACCACCATCGGGGGTGCGGATGGAGTCGGCGCCGGACCGGTGCCGCATCAGTGCCCGTCGGTCGCCTGCGACTGCTGGGTCTGGGGGGAGGGCTGGTCGGACGACAGCGCGGGCATCCCGATGACCAGGGATCCCGCGAGCCCGGCGATGATGGTGAGCCCCAGCAGCCAGCGCCCGGCCATCTGGCCGAATGACGCCCGCTCGCGGGGCGGCGGAGTGACATTGCTGCGGAACCTGTCGGCTTCGGCGACGAAGGCGAACGGGACGGGTTCACGCCGACGGATCATCGGAGGTGCGTCTCCCTTCCGGGATCGAGTGGATGGTTGTTACTCATACAGACGAACGAATGACCGCGCGGGTGCCCTGTTTCACCAATTTCATCGCCCGCAGCACAGAACGCCCCGTTTGGCGGGACGTAGAGTGGCCTCGCCAAGCGACGAGATGGGAAGGCCCTCCACACCGTGACCGACACCCCCGCCGACGATTTCAAGATCGACCTCCGCAGCGACGTCACCGTCGAGCTGGTGAAGAGCAGCGCGACCGACTCCGACGTGCTGTTCGCCGCCCGTGTCTCGACCGCCGGGGAGCAGTCCCTGGACGAGCTCAAGAAGGACCCGGAGCGCTCGAAGGGCCTGATCAACTACCTGATGCGGGACCGGCACGGCAGCCCGTTCGAGCACAACTCGATGACCTTCTTCATCAGCGCCCCGATCTTCGTCTTCCGCGAGTTCATGCGGCACCGCGTGGGCTGGTCGTACAACGAGGAGTCCGGTCGCTACCGGGAGCTCCAGCCGGTCTTCTACGTCCCCGACGCCTCCCGCAAGCTGGTCCAGCAGGGGCGCCCGGGCAAGTACGTCTTCGTCGAGGGCACCCCCGAGCAGCACGAGCTGGTGAGCCGGGCGATGGAGGATTCCTACGTCCAGGCGTACCGGACGTACCGGGAGATGCTCGCCGCCGGCGTCGCCCGCGAGGTCGCCCGCTCGGTCCTGCCCGTCGGCCTGTACTCCTCGATGTACGCCACCTGCAACGCTCGCTCGCTCATGCACTTCCTCGGCCTGCGCACCCAGCACGAGCTGGCCAAGGTCCCCTCCTTCCCGCAGCGGGAGATCGAGATGGTCGGCGAGCGCATGGAGGCCGAGTGGGCCCGGCTCATGCCGCTCACGTACGCCGCCTTCAACGCGAACGGGCGCGTGGCCCCGTAACGCGCCTGTGCTGCCCGGGCGGGGACACATGTGCGCATCAGCCGTGCGAAGTGTCCGTATTGCGGCGTTTGGAGAAGTTCATCTAGCCTGATCAAAGGGACCCGGCACTGCTTGAACCCCCGAGCAGGCAGTGCCGGGCTCCACCTCTGTCCAGGCCTGCCGCATCCCCCGAGGGCAGACCCCGCCCTGAGCAACGAGTAGCGTGTAACCCATGGCTCCGACCTCCACTCCGCAGACCCCCTTCGGGAGGGTCCTCACCGCCATGGTCACGCCCTTCACGGCGGACGGCGCACTCGACCTCGACGGCGCGCAGCAGCTCGCCGCCCACCTGGTGGACGCAGGCAACGACGGCCTGATCATCAACGGCACCACCGGCGAGTCCCCCACCACCAGCGACGCGGAGAAATCGGACCTGGTACGAGCCGTCCTGGAGGCCGTGGGCGACCGCGCCCACGTCGTCGCCGGTGTCGGCACGAACAACACCCAGCACAGCATCGAGCTGGCCCGCGCCGCCGAGCGCACCGGCGCACACGGCCTGCTGGTCGTCACGCCGTACTACAACAAGCCCCCGCAAGAGGGCCTGTACCGGCACTTCAAGGCCATCGCCGACGCCTCCGAGCTGCCGGTCATGCTCTACGACATCCCCGGCCGCAGCGGCGTCCCCATCAACACCGAGACACTCGTCCGCCTCGCGGAACACCCGCGGATCGTCGCCAACAAGGACGCCAAGGGCGACCTCGGCCGCGCGAGCTGGGCCATCGCGCGCTCCGGTCTCGCCTGGTACTCCGGCGACGACATGCTCAACCTGCCCCTGCTCTCCGTGGGCGCGGTCGGCTTCGTCTCGGTCGTCGGCCACGTGGTCACCCCCGAGCTGCGCTCCATGGTCGACGCGTTCGTCGCCGGCGACGTGCACAAGGCCACGGAGATCCACCAGAAGCTGCTCCCGGTCTTCACCGGGATGTTCCGCACCCAGGGCGTCATGACCACCAAGGCCGCGCTGGCCCTCCAGGGCCTGCCCGCCGGACCGCTGCGCGCGCCCATGGTCGAGCTCACGGCGGAGGAAACCGAGCAGCTCAAGATCGATCTTGCCGCCGGCGGGGTACAGCTCTGACATCGGACTTGGCACCACCGCACGACCGGACTTCACAACTGAATAAGCAGGCCACCGGTGCCTGCACCGACAACGACAACTGCTTCTGCACGAACGTCATGCGCGCCACGTGCCACACCGGTACGTGGCGCGCGTGGTGAGGAGAGTCTTTTGAGTCATCCGCATCCCGAACTGGGCCCGCCCCCGCCGCTCCCCGAAGGCGGCCTGCGGGTCACCCCACTCGGCGGTCTCGGCGAGATCGGCCGGAACATGACGGTCTTCGAGTACGGCGGCCGCCTGCTGATCGTCGACTGCGGAGTGCTCTTCCCCGAGGAGGAGCAGCCCGGAATCGACCTGATCCTGCCGGACTTCTCGTCCATCCGGGACCGCCTCGACGACATCGAGGGCATCGTCCTCACCCACGGCCACGAGGACCACATCGGCGGCGTCCCGTTCCTCCTGCGCGAGAAGCCGGACATCCCGCTGATCGGCTCAAAGCTGACCCTCGCGCTCATCGAGGCCAAGCTCCAGGAGCACCGCATCCGGCCGTACACCCTCGAGGTGGCGGAGGGGAACCGTGAGCGCATCGGCCCCTTCGACTGCGAGTTCGTCGCGGTCAACCACTCCATCCCCGACGCGCTGGCCGTGGCCATCCGGACCCCCGCGGGCATGGCCGTCCACACCGGCGACTTCAAGATGGACCAGCTCCCGCTGGACAACCGCCTCACGGACCTCCACGCGTTCGCCCGGCTGAGCGAGGAAGGCATCGACCTCCTCCTCACCGACTCCACGAACGCAGAGGTCCCCGGCTTCACCCCGCACGAGCGGGACATCTCCAACGTCCTGCGCCAGGTCTTCGCCGGCGCCCGCAAGCGGATCATCGTGGCGAGCTTCGCCAGCCACGTCCACCGCATCCAGCAGATCCTGGACGCGGCGTACGAGTACGGCCGCCGGGTCGCCTTCGTCGGCCGCTCCATGGTCCGCAACATGGGCATCGCCAGGGACCTCGGCTACCTGAAGGTTCCGCCGGGCCTGGTCGTGGACGTCAAGACCCTCGACGACCTGCCGGACAACGAGGTCGTCCTGGTCTGCACGGGCTCGCAGGGCGAACCGATGGCCGCCCTGTCGCGCATGGCCAACCGGGACCACCAGATCCGCATCGTCGACGGCGACACGGTGATCCTGGCTTCGTCCCTCATCCCGGGCAACGAGAACGCGGTCTACCGCGTGATCAACGGCCTGACCCGCTGGGGCGCGAACGTCGTCCACAAGGGCAACGCCAAGGTCCACGTCTCGGGCCACGCCTCGGCCGGCGAGCTGCTGTACTTCTACAACATCTGCCGCCCGAAGAACCTGATGCCGGTCCACGGCGAATGGCGCCACCTGCGCGCCAACGCCGAACTGGGCGCCATGACCGGAGTCCCGCACGACCGCATCGTCATCGCCGAGGACGGCGTCGTCGTCGACCTCGTCGAGGGCAAGGCGAAGATCTCCGGCAAGGTCCAGGCCGGATACGTGTACGTCGACGGCCTCTCGGTCGGCGACGTCGGCGAGCCGGCCCTCAAGGACCGCAAGATCCTCGGCGACGAGGGCATCATCTCGGTCTTCGTGGTCATCGACTCGTCCACCGGCAAGATCACCGGCGGCCCGCACGTACAGGCGCGCGGCTCCGGCATCGAGGACTCGGCCTTCGGCGCGGTGATCCCCAAGATCACGGAAGCGCTGGAACGCTCGGCCCAGGACGGGGTGGTCGAACCCCACCAGCTCCAGCAGCTGATGCGCAGGACCCTCGGCAAGTGGGTCTCGGACACGTACCGACGCCGCCCGATGATCCTCCCTGTCGTGGTGGAGGTCTGACGGACCGTCGGACTCTCGACCGCGTGAACCAGGAGCGGGGCGCCACGATTTGCATCGGGGCGCCCCGCTCCAGTACGTTTGCAACTCCTCCCGCCCGGGAACCCGGCCACTTCGTGCGCCGGAGTGACGTCCGGCGGGGTGGAAATTCCGACTCAGAACTTCTGATAAAGTCGGATCCGCCGGAAAGGGAAACGCGAGAGCGAGAACCTGGAAAGCGCCGAGGAAATCGGATCGGAAAGATCTGATAGAGTCG
>NZ_BMWA01000047.1 GCF_014650995.1 Streptomyces viridiviolaceus | reverse complement strand
GCCGCGCAGGTCGTGGATGGAGCCGCCGCTGCGGGTGACGCACACCCACCGGCCGGCGTGGTTGCGCTTCTCGTAGACGCGGGCGGTGCGGTCGGAGTTGTTGCGGATGGAGCTGCCGCGGTCGCGGATCGCGGAGGGCAGGTCTTTGACGCTGCCGTCGGAGGCGCGGCGTACCCAGGGCTGCCCGCCGAAGTTGATCTCGGGGTAGATGCAGACGTAGCCGGACGGGCAGTCGATCCCCGCCCTGGCCACGCTGGGCTCGCTGGAGGCGGAGGCCGGAACGGCCATCGGACACAGGACGAGGGCGGCAACCGCCGCGGCACGCATCAGATTCTTGATCACGGCACTACACCTACGGGCCGCCCGGTGCGGACTGGCCGCAGTTGCCCGCAGGTTCACTCCAGCGGCGGAGCGCAGCGCCGGTCCACGGCCGGTCGCATGCTTCGCGGGTCTGGGGTCGGCAACGCAGGCGTGCACGCGGGGAAGTCGGCGGGGACTGCGGGCATCGGCAGGGGCGCCGTGCGGACCCTCGCCATGGCTTTGGACGCGCCTCAGGGACAGATGCGGTGATACGCGACTCCGTCGGGGACATAGCGGTCCCATTCCTGTTCCGTCAGGGAGTGGCCTGCGATCGTGCACGCCCGGTCGGTGAGGGTGGCGAGGTCGCGGAAAGCGCGGGTGTCCCACAGCCGTACGGTCAGATCGGAGCTGCTGGTGACGAGGGTGCCCCCGTCAGGGGAGAAGGATGCCGAGTTCACGGGACTGGTGTGGCCGGTGTACAGGGCCAACTGCCGGCGGGACTCGATGTCCCAGAGGCGAATGGTGCGGTCGTCGCCGAACGTTGCCAGGGTCTGCCCGTCCGGGCTGACGACGGCCGACCAGACAATGCCGGTGTGGCCCGTGAGGGTGGCGAGTCGACGGTGGGTGTGCGCTTCCCACAGTCTCACCGCGCCGTCCCGTCCGCTGCTGATGAGGGTCTTCCCGTCCGGGGTGAAGGAAACCGACTGCGCCATGTCGGTGTGCCCCGCGAGCGTCGCGATGCGGCGGCGGCTGCTGACATCCCACAGCTTCAGCTTTCCGTCCCCGCTCGCCGTGGCCAGCGTGCTGCCATCCGGGCTGAAGGTGACAGAGTGGATCATCTTGTTGACCGCGTCGAGGGTGCCGAGGCGACGGTGGGTCCGGACGTCCAGCAGCAGCACGGACGAGGACTGGAAGCCGCCGGTCACGAGCATCCTGCCGTCCGGGCTGAAGGCCGTCCAGCCGGCCCCAGCGGCGATGGACGCCAGCTGTTCATGGGTCCGGACGTTCCACAGGCGGGTCGTCCCGTCGATGTAACTGCTGGTGGCGAGGGTCCTGCCGTCCGGGCTGAAGCTGACGGACTGCACGGGCCTGCGGTGGCCGTCGAGCGAGGCGAGGCGGCGGTGGGTGCGCGCGTCCCACAGTATGACCGCCGGACTGTCGTGGCTGCTCGCAGCGACAAACCTGCCGTCCGGACTGAACCGTACCGAGCTCACCTTGCCGCTGTGCCCGGTCAGCCGGCCCAGCGTGCGCCGCGTACGGGCGTCGTACAGCCGGACAGCCCCGGTGTCGTCGCTGACCGCCAGCACCTTCCCGTCAGGGCTGTACGCGGCTCGGGGTGTCGAGATCACGGTCTGTGGTACCGAACTGTCCACGGCGATCGTGGCGAGCGGCTGCCCGACCCGCATGTCCCACAGGCGCACCGTGGCGTCACTCGCCCCTGTGGCCAGCATCGTGCCGTCCGGGCTGAACGCGAGTGCGTTCACCTGCCCGGTGTGGCTGTTCAGCACGGTAACGGCCGTGCGCTCTTCCACGTCCCACAGCCAGATGGAACGGTCCTGGCCTCCGCTCGCCAGGATCCGGCCATCCGGGCTGAACGCCACGGTCCACACGGTGCCGCTGTGTCCTGGGAGCGTGGCCAGTGAGCGGTGCCCGCGCACGTCCCACAAGCGCGCCGTGGCGTCACTCGCCCCCGTGGCCAGCATCGTGCCGTCCGGACTGAACGCCAGAGAAGTCACCTGTCCCGTGTGGCCTTTCAGCGTGGCCGTGCGCCGCCTCTCCCGCACGTCCCACAGCTGCACCTCGGACTGGTCGCTCTTGCTGGCACGGAAGCCGATGACGGTGACGGCGAGGGTCGTGCCGTCCGGGCTGAAGGCCAGGTGGGAGGGCCAGGCACCGTCGTTGCTGCGGTGGACCCGGAGTTCGTCGATCTTCCGACGAGTACGGGCATCCCAGAGCAGAACCTTGCCCTGATCGCCTCCAGTGGCGATCGTGCCTCCGTCCGGGCTGAAGAGGGCCGGGCTTCCGGCGCTGGTCAGGACAGCGTGCTGCTTTCGGGTGCGGACGTCCCACAGTCGCACCTCCCACCCGTCGTGGCTAGTGACCAGGGTCCTGCCGTCGGGGCTGAACGCCGCCGTCTGCACCTGGCTGCTGCGGCCGTCCAGCGAGGCCAGCTGCCAGTGCCCCGCCACATCCCACAGCCGTGCCGTGCCATCGTCTCCGCTGGTCACGAGGGACTTGCCGTCCGGGCTGAAGGCGACCGACTCCACCGCTTTGGTATGCCCCGTGAGGGTGGCCTGTACGGGTGAATACACCGCGGACAGGAGCTGCGCACGGGTCTGCGGAGTCGGGGAGATGCGCTGAGCGGCCAAGGCGAGACGAGCGGCCAGGGCCGGGTCGGCATTGGCCTGCTGCCGGCTCTCCTCCATCAGGCTCCGAGCGGCGGCCAGGGCCCGCTGCTCGCCGCTGCTGCTGCGGGCGCTAAGGGTGACCAGGCCAGCCGCAACGAGGACGAGTGAAGTGAGCACGGCGAAGCCCACGACGACCAGACGGCGCCGACGCTGAACCAGGGCACTGGCCTCGACGAACTCGGCTTCCTCGGCGGGAATCTCGGTGACGCGTGCACCGATCCACCGCCGCGCCTCCGTGATCTGCTCCCGGCCCAGGACCAGTTTGCGCGGGTGACCCTGCTCCTGCCAGGCCCGCAGGGAACGGCGCAGCCCCTCCTGCCAGCTGCGGAACTCCCGGTTCTCCTCGACCCAGCGCTGCAGCCTCGGCCATTGCTCCACCAGTGCCTGGTGCGCGAGCTCGGCGGTGTCCCGCCCCGTCGGGCGGCGCGTCACCACGACCAGCCGCGTGCTGGCCAGCCGGTGGATCAACGCCCAGTCGCCTGCAGAGAACTGGGCGCGGGCGGCGATCCGGCGGGTGTCCGGGCCCCGCTCCCCGGCGTCCAGCTGCTCGCCGGGACGTACGAGTTGGATGAAGATCCGCTCCAGCGCCTGCCGCTCGGCCTTGTCCGCCCAGTCCCACAGACTGTGCTCCGCTTCTCCCGCCAGGGCCCCCTCCACGCCACCAAGCTCCTGGTACGCGGTGGTGGTCAGCCACCCGCGTTCCTGCCGCTCCCACAGGCGACTCAGGGCGTACTCCAGCATGGGCAGCGCGGCTGGACCGGGCGGGGTGTCCCGCAGCAGTTGCTCGACCAGGCCGTCGGCGAACCGGACCCCCGCATGCCCCTCCAGCGGACAGGTGATCGCCTCTTGCAGCTGCTTCCGCGTCATCGGTTGTACCACCACGGAGGTGGCGTCCCATGCCGTGCGGAGGTGGGGGAGCTCCTCGATCTGCCGGAGAAAGTCGATCCGGGCAACGACCACAGCCTGGGCGGCACGGCTGCCGTCCGGGCGGCGAGCCGTCAGAACCCCGAGCATGGCGTCCAGCCGGCGTGCGGTGTCGGGCGCGTCCGCAAGTAGCGTTTCGAACTGGTCGGCCACCAGCACCAGCCGGGACCGTCTGCCGTGGCGGGCCAGTGTCTGCTCCACGGCGGTACGGATGCCCTGCTCATCGTTGAGCTGCCGGGCCAGCGCCAACCAGCGGCCGTGCCAGCCTGCCTGCATGATGTCCGCGTCTCCCGCCGAGGCCAGGGCCCAAGCCAGCAGTTCCTCAGCGGTGAGGCGCAGCCCGTGGGGCACGCGGGCGATCACGTACCGGTCGCTGTTGAGGTGCCCGAGCAGGCCGGCGCCGACCAGCGAGGACTTGCCGACGCCGGAGGGTCCGAGCACAGGCAGGACGGGGACCTGCTGCTCGAGGAGTTCGATCAGATGCTGCGTCTCGTTCGTACGGCCGTGGAAGACGGCGCGGTCGTGTTCGGTGAACGGCAGCAGTTCGCGGTACGGGCCGTCCGCCAGCAGCCTTCTGCGTAGCTGGGGCCACTCGCGGGTGAGGGACTCCACGGTGAGGGCATACCCGGTCCGGCGCCGCTGGTCTCCCTCGACGGCCACGACGATGCCGATGACACCGCCGTAGTCCTCGTCCCATACCGGCGCCCCGCTGAAGCCGCCCGCCAGCGGGAACGGTGCCTCTTCGTCGCAGGTCAGCTGCCACCAGCCGGTACCCTCGCGGCCCTCGACGGTGCCGCGGGTCCAGATCCCGGCGTCCTTGCTGCCGCCTCGTCCGGGGTACTTCGGGAAGCCGAAAGCCCGCCAGCGGTGCCCGGCCAGGTCCTCCGCCTCCACGATCCGCAGGGGTACGGCACCTGGCGGGGGCTCGCCGCTCAGCTCCAGGACGGCGACATCGCCGCTGCTGTCACCGGCCACGGGCACGCTGAAGTGCACGGAGGCCGTCGCCGCAGGACGCCCGGGCAGCAGCGGGAAGTCGAGGGTGACCGGAAGAAGGGCCGGCAGCGGTTCGTCGTCCGGGAGGCCGGCGGTGGAGGCGACGACGTGGGCGCACGTAAGCAGCAGCCGGTCGGGGATCAGGAACGCCACCCCGACCGGACGGCCGTCGTGGAGCACACGGGCCGTCCCGCGCTCCCACCCGGAGTCCGGCCTGCCTGCCGACGTCACGTGCCGCCCTCGGGACGGCTCCACTCCAGCTCCAGCCTGATGTGCGCGTCCCCCGATCCCTTCGCCACGACCAGGCCCGCCTCCGCTGTCACCCGCAGTCCGAACTCCGCTCGGACGTGATCAGGACTGCGTGGCAGATCCGCCAGCCGAGCCAGCATGGTTGCGGCCACCCGCTGCACCCGGGCCATGCCCGACTCGAACGTGTCGGCGGACGTCTCGAAGAGCTCATCGCCGCGACTCGCCCGGATGATCCCGGAACCTTGTCCATCAGACAACTCGACGACGAAGACCTCACCGTCCTCGAAGGGGACACTCAGGTACACGCGATGACCTCTCTAGCTATCCCGTCAAGTCACTTGTACAACAGACCAGTTGAGCGGATCTTTCGGCCTGCCATGGTAGCTGCGATCTCCCACTGCGGCCGTCGAAATTGCTTTAGCATCACCGGCCACGCAGTGCGGTCAACGCCAGTTCGAAAAGACGTCCCGCTCCTGCGGGGAAATGCAGGTGCAAGGCCTGCCCGGCGCTCCACGCAACGCCCCGTTCCTGCTGCTGCAGGGGCGGGGCTTCTTCACGTCCGCGGCAGGCTCCCGCGGCAGGCGGCTGTTACTCACTTTCGGGTGACGGCTCCGCCGCTGCCGGGGTGGCGTGGCATGGCGGTCTCGGGCAGCGGGGCAGTGGCCGTAAGGGCTGTAAGCCTGACAAGCAGTCAACCGAGCGTATTCGGCCCGTAAATGGACGATGCAGGCAAGAGTCGCAGCAATATGGACGATTCGTAACACGCTTCACGTCTCCTCCACGCGCCGGCCACGGGGTGGGCAGGGTGTGCATGCGCGGCCGACCGGCCGCCACCCGCACCACGCACAGCCCGGCCCTGCGGCCTCGAGCCGCACACCCGGCTGTGCCCGCACATGCAGGGGGAACCTGTGTCGAAGTCCATCACTGCCCGCCGTCTGACCGCCGCCGCCCTGAGCGCCGGCGCCCTCACCGCTGTCCTGGCGACGCCGGCGTCGGCGGCCGATCACCGGGAGTACCGGCCGAAGGTGGAGATCAGCCGGGTCCAGTACGACTCCCCGGGCCGCGACGACTACTCCAACCGTTCCCTGAACCGGGAGTGGGTGGAGATCACCAACAACACCCGCCGCTCGGTGAACCTGGACGGCTGGACCCTGACGGACGAGGACGGACGCACATACACCTTCGACCACTACCGCCTCGACGGCCGCTCCACCGTCCGCGTCCACACCGGCCAGGGACGCGACAGCCGCCACGACCTCTACCAGGACCGCCGCCACTACGTCTGGGACAACCGCTCCGACACCGCCACCCTCCGCAACCACCGCGACCGCTTCGTCGACGACCACTCCTGGGGCCACCACCGCCACGGAGGCGATCACCGCCACGGAGGTCACCGCTGACACCAGCCGGCCGTGCCGGTGACCCAGGACCCGAAAACCGGCACCCCGTTGACAACGCCAGGACGGCGCGCCACCCCGTAAGGGGCGGCGCGCCGTCGGCATCTCGGGGACGTGATGTGGCGCAGCCGGCGCGCGCAGCGGCTCGTCGCGGGCAGGGGCCGGCCCACCGCTTCTGCAGAGGCCGCCTCTTCTGGCGTGTCAGCCGTGGTAGGTGATGTAGCCGTTGCCGTCGCGGTCGTTGGCCGTCTTGGTGTAGGCGTGGACGTCGGCGCGGGCGCCGCCCGGCTTGTAGAAGTAGATGGTGTCCTTGTCGTTGTTCCAGATGAAGTTGCAGTTCTGGCGGTAGACGACGTTGTTCGCGTCGGAGTCGGTGCCGCGGCCGCCGCGGAGCTGGACGTAGTCGCCGGGCTGCAGGGTGTGGCTGGCCTTGAAGGTGAACGTGTTGCCGGCTGCGTCCTTGACGACGTAGCCCTTGAGGTTCACGTTCGTGGTCTTCGAGTAGTTCTTGATCGTCAGGTACTCGTTCTTGGTGTTCCCGCCGGAGCAGCGGTTGTCGTCCCGGCCCGGGGCGTCGTACTGGATGCCCTTGATCTTCAGGGCCGAGGAGTACTCGGCGGCCTGCGCCGGAACGGCCGCGACGAGGCCGAGCGCGGCCACGGCGGTCACAGTGGCGGCGGTGGTCAGGGCGCTGCGGATGCGCATGAGGAATCCCCCCTCAGTGGTGCCAATTGGAGCGTCCCGGAGCATACCGAAGACGTGATCAGAGAGTGCTGGGAAGGTGAAGAAAGTGTGCAACAAGATGGTGTGTTGCTGTGTCACCTCCGAGAGGTCCTGCAGCGCGACGTGCCAGCATGGCCGTGCAGAGGGCGGACAGGCGCGGTGGCCCAGACGCTGGAGGTCGCAGGCGCAGGCAGTAGGTCCGCCGATTCCCGGGCGCGCGATCGTGGGCCGCGCCGTGCACGTCATACTCCGGTGCTGCGCCTGCGCAGAAGCGCTCAGCGCCGTGGTCCACTCGGTCGCGTTGCCTCGGACCTCCCGTTCCGGCAGACGGGCGGCCAGTGGACAATGCTGGTCGTCGGCACCCGTGACTCGACGCGGGCAGACCCAGTGATGAATGGTGAGAAGCGCATGGCCGATGGCATCCCCCTGCCGTACGACGAGGACGAGTCGGCCTGGGCGGCCGACGATGAGTACACCGAGGAGGACTTCGCCACGCTGGCCGCGTTCCTCTTCGCCCGCATCGATCCCCTGATTCTGGCCGGGCAGCTTAGCGGTGAGATCGACCCCACCATCCAGGCCCTCAACGACGTCGTGCGCACGCTGCTCGGGCAGGCCCGGGCCTTCCGCCAGTGGGACAATGAGCCAGCTCTCGCCAGCACCTGGGACGCACTCACCACCATCGCCCAGCCCTGGCGGCATCACCCAGACTTTCGCCCTGGCTGGGAACGAGAATGACCCCGCCTGCGACCAACAGTTGTCAGCCCGCTGCCGAGTGCAGGATCAGCCGGCCCTCGGAGTAGCTGTCCGGGCCACAGCGACTGATGGCGGGCGAGGGATCATTCTGCGGATGCGGGAGCAGTCGGGCGACATGGTCAACGACCTGACCCACTGGGGTCCATCGGGAGCAGGGTGCGCCGACTCCGGCAGCGGCTCCGGCGATGGGACCACCTCGCGTGCGCGGGGAGCAGGCCCGCGCTCTTCGAGGCGGCATCGGTGGGCGGGGACCATCCCCGCGCCCGCGGGGAGCGACCGAGGCCCAACACGTTGCCGACCTCCTCGCTGCCCTGTTCCCCGCCCTCGGGGATGGTCCCCACGTGTGCCGCTTGGCGATCCGGTACACCAGCTGCTCCCCGCGGCCTTCTCCGTTTCTGGCCCCCGAACTACTTCTGCTCCCTGCACCCGTGGAACGGTTCGGGTAGCCAGCTCGGAGGTTTCCCGCCCACAGTGGTTCTACTGGCGGTAGAGTGGGTGTATGGGTGAGCAGGACACCAGTATCAAGACGACCAAGGCGGTACGGGATCGTCTGAGGACGTTGGCCAGTGAGCGTGGCACGACGATGAACGATCTCCTGGAGGAGCTCGTGACGCGGGAGCTGACCGCGGAAGAGAGGGAACAGCGCGCGCAGCAGGCCTTGGAGGAGATCCGGCGGACGACCGGTGTGACCGTTTCGAACGGTGCGCGTGCCCGGGCCCGTGACTTCCTGCAGCGTCTCGGACAGGAGCACCACGCCGCGTGATCCGCGTCCTACTCGATCACACCTGTATCCGGGCCCTGGCCGAGGGTGATGAGTTCCTCAACGGCTTGTACGTCGAGGCCAGCTACGGCTACGCAGAGATCGTGATCCCAGCTCTGTCCGCCGTGGTCGCCGACCGCGAGAAGGCCGGCACAGGCCAGCACATCCTCGGCCGCCGGTTCACCACCGTCGCCGATTTCACGCATGCCCACGCCCTGGTAGCCGGTGCGTGGCGGCAGGTGGACTGGCGGATCCTGCACCCCGCAGCTTCCGTGCTCGTGGATCGGCAGGCCGGCGACGACGCTGCGTTGCTGTCTCTGAATCCCGACCTGTACCTCGGCACGGGAGTCATCCCGCTGAACCCCATGAGCAGCTAGAGTGCCGCGTGGCTGAGGGCTTCGATGCTGGACAGCCAGGCGTCGGTGACGGCCGGGCCTATCTCGCCGAGGGCGCGGCGGGCCCGGCGGGCGAGGTTGAGGGCTTCGACGCCGTTCCCGGCGTGTGCCTCGAACTGGGCGAGCGTCCCTGTCTGGTAGGCGGTGAACAGCGGGTCACCCGCAGACCGGGCGGCCTGGATCGCCGCACCGTACGGCACGGGCGGAGCCGTGGTCACCCATGTCCCAGGCGAGCCAGCCAGCCAGGCTTGCGGCCTCGCTGCCGACGGATGCGAGGCGCGTGCGGTGCTTGTCGGTGGCGTTGCGGGCGGTGGCCTTGATGAACCGCAGGTGCGCCTGTACGGCCTCTGCGAGGTCCTGCGACGGGGTGGAGCCGTCCAGACGTCTGTAGGCGGTTGGACAGCTGCAGGGCTGCGGCTTGGCCGCTGTGGGCGTCGGAGGGTGAGCGTATAGCTGCGCGGGGTGTGCGTCCTCCCGTACGTTCTAGCCGCGTCTGCAGCAGAGCGGCAGGAAGACCTGGCGCTGATCGAGTCCTACGTCCAAGAGGTGGGCTGGCAGGCCACGAGGGCCAGTCCTTGTCAGCGGTCATGCATTTTCAGCTGAGCCGCCCCCGCGGTCACGATCGCCCATGGGGACGACGGATGGAGGCGGTGCTGGTGACGCGTCGGCGCCGGTCCATCTTTCCCTGTGATCGACACCTGTCGTTCTGTGCCGGCACCCAGGGCTTCGGCGTAGTCGCAGAGCGTCCGGTTCGTGATGACTGCCAGCTCAGCGGTGACTCGGGAACGCGACAGGCACGGGTTCCCAAGATCATGGAGTTTTCTACGCCTCGTGATCCGAGTGGAAGACCGTGCCTGCCGACGCATCATCGCCGATCACGCCTGCCTTTGACCAACTCTGTGAGCATCCTGAGGTCGTGGCCGAGGAGGTCCCGGGCTTGCTGGAGCGGCTGGCGGAGGTGCCCGATCCGCGAGATCCGCGGGGCGTGAGGCACGCTCTGGTCGTCGTGCTCGCGTTGACTGCGTGCGCGGTGCTGGCCGGAGCGACCTCCCTGCTCGCGGTCGGCGAGTGGATCGCCGGTCCTCGGTCTTGGAACGCTTTGGCGTACGGCCTGATCCGCTGATCCCGAAACGGTGTCTGCCTGCGGAAACAACGGTGCGGCGGCTGCTGGGCCGCCTTGATGGCGACGCGCTGGACCAGGCGGTGGGCCGCTGGCTGGCCGACCGGTGTGGCAGCACCGGCGGCCAGCTGCGCGGACTGGCGGTCGACGGCAAGAGCCTGCGCAGGCGCCGCCAAAGCGACCGGACGCAAGATCCATCTGCTCGCCGCCCGCGAGCACACCACCGGCGTGGTCCTGGCGCAGCTCGACGTGGGCGAGAAAACCAATGAGATCACCCGTTTCAGCCGCTGCTGGAGACTGTCGCCGACCTGGCGGGCGCTGTCGTGACCAGCGATGCGGTGCATACCCAGCGCGAGAATGCCGCATACCTGCTCGGCCGGGGTGCGCACTACATCGTGATCGTCAAGGGCAGGGCGGTCCGTGAGCTGATGTCCGTTTCCGGGTGAGGCTGCGACGGGGCTGCTCGTCGCGATACTCGGCCGGCTACTGCTTCCTGGTGAAGCTGCCGGTGTCGGCTTCGGTGAGGACGTCGAGCTTGACCAGGCGTTTCAGCTTGGCCCAGATGCCACCCGAAGACTCCCGACCGCCCCCTGAGGTCCGCAGGAGCGTGGTCTCCAGAACCTTGACCATTTCTCGGATGCGGCGTGAGACCTTGGCCCTGAACTCGTCCGTGTCGTGAAGGAAGCGGTCCGTCTCTTCGAGATGGAGTTTGGCGAGGGAGATGCGCCCAGCCTGCGGTAGGAACTGATGAAAGACCTCGAACTCCGCGACGACATCGTTGAGGTAGCCCTCGATGTCTTTGCAGTGCGCGGTGAGTGACTTCGTCACGGTCCCGCGCACGTGCTGCTGGCCGTGAGCGAGCGCGAACTTGCCCCCGGCCTCCTTGACCGAGATCGCGGAGCCGCCGTTCACGTGGCCTTCGATGAGCGGAGCACTGCGCGCCAGGGACTCGAAAACGAGTTGGTGCTTGGACAATTCGGGCAGCAACCGCGAGTACGCGTCGGCCGTGATGGTCGGCGCTGTGCTTGGGGCGGTCTCGGCCCTGAGTACGCGACGGACCTGCTTGACGCCGTGGTATGCATCCAGCATCTCGGTGAGAAAGGCCCTGATCCGGTCGTCCAAACGCTGCCGTTCCAGGCGTTCCTGTTGCAGATTGAAGGTTTCCAATCCCACGAAGAACCCCACGATGGAGACGCCGAGCACCTGCAAGCACACACGCGCGACTTCATACGGCATCGTGTTCGGACGAGGCCCGGGAACGGCCAGCGCGATCACCAGCAGGGCCACGAGCGCAATTACCGCGACAAAGGCGACGACAGCCAGCGCACGCCACTTGGGATTACCCCACCGCTGCTTCAACTTGGCAAACTTTCGGCCCAGCCACCGTGTAATCAAGGAATGAGGCTCCTGACGATCGTCCACGAGCACAGTCTTCAGCGCAGGGCCCCGGGATGCCATGACAGGAGGCGGAGACACACCTCGAACACCTCGCGATCACACGGAAGGGTCTCGCCGACCGGCTTCCGGCTGCCCCACCGTACCTGCCCGAGCACCCGAACCACCCCCGCATCCTCGGCGTCTTCAACGATGTGACCGGACCGCTGCGGGCCCGGGACGTCTGTGAAGCCCTCGGCCACGAACTGCTGCCGAAGAACATCGAAGGCATCCGGGCCAAGCTGAAACGCCTGGTCAAGCTCGACGTCCTCACCGAAGCCGACACCGGCAGCTTCACCAGGAAGCAGTAGCCGGCCGAGTATCGCGACGAGCAGCCCCGTCTCAGCCTCACCCCGAAACGGACATCAGCTCAAGGACCGCTATCTCAGAGATTAGGAGTCCGGGATGGGGATCCTCGTTTGCAGTACCCGAAGTTGCGCACCCTTCCTTTAGGTATTAGCAATGGTTATATCCACAAGAGGAAGGGGCCGACATGGCTGTCACGCGCGTCTGGCTTGGGACACTTACGGGCCACGGGGAGGGTGATCCAGGCAGTAGCAGTGCCATCGCGCTGACCATCAACGAAAACGGAGACGACAAATTCTATGGACACTTCTCCCGCAGGCGCGGGGATGGCGACGCTCACCTCTTTGAGGGATTCAGGCTAAACAGTGACCTTATCTCAAACCTCAGCCCGACCAATCTCACTAATTCATCAATCCGAATGCACATCACCGGTGATGACGCATGGCGGCCGGAGCGGGCCTTCGTGTGGGTCGAGCAGGACAGTGGACCGCCCGTATTCCCTCTGGCTATTCGGATGAACTTCCCGGACAAAATGAGTACCGACCCTAACGAGGGCAGGGCTTCCGTCCCGCTCCCACTGGTCCAGTTTGGCACGCCTGGAACCACGATCAACGGCGTGGCGATGCTGCTCTCCACTTTGGGCGCCATCGATTCCGGTACCAACGACAGAATCCGCCTTCAGATCAGCAAATCCGACGGCACTCCCGTAGTGGACTTCGAATCGGACGACACCGAGCAAGAGGACCTTGAGACCGGGCAGGCAAACTGGTATTTTGCCGGACTCCTTCCGCCGGTTGACGGCTTTACGAAAAATGACCTTGATGAGCAGTCAATCACACTGAGCATTACAGGCAGAGACGCCTGGCAACCTCAGAGTTTCTTCCTCTTCGGCTTCAACGTAAGAAACGAAACCGATACTCCTACGCAGGTTGTGCCCCTGGTGGGCATCCGCAATTGGAGGATCGGAGAAATGAGCAGAGATGTTTCAGAAGGGACCCCGAGCATCCTCTTGCCGCTAATCCCCAGCTTGTGAGGAATCATGTTCACTGTGATGGGGGAAACCGACGACCCCGCGTAATCGTAAGTCGCGTAGTCCTGTCTAAGGAAAGACGTTCCGCTTCCTGCGGGGAGATGCAGGTGCAAGGCCTGCCCGGTGCTCCACGAAAAGCCCCGTTCCTGCTGCTGCAGGGGCGGGGCTTCTTCACGTCCGCGGCAGGCTCCCTCGGCAGGCGGCTGTTACTCACTTTCGGGTGACGACTCCGCTGCTGCCGGGGTGCCGTGGCTTGGCGGTCTCGGGCAGCGGGGCAGTGGCCGCAAGGGCTGTAACTGGCCCTAACAAAGCCTCTGGACGTGGCGGTGGGTGATCAGGCAGACGGCGAGGCCGAGGAAGGCCTCGTGGATGTCGTCGCGTCTTTCCCAGCGGATGCGCAGGCGGCGGAAGCCGTGCAGCCAGGAGATCGTCCGCTCGACGACCCAGCGGAAGGTGCCCAGGCCGGTGCTGGCCACGTTCGGCGATCACCGGTCGGATGCCCCGCTCGCGAAGGAGCCGGCGGTACTTGTCATGGTCGTAGCCGCGGTCGGCGAAGAGCATGTCCGGGCGGCGTCGTGGCCGGCCGACGACTCCCGCGACCGCTGGAATCTTGTCGAGCAGGGGCAGGAGCTGGGTGACGTCGTTGCGGTTTCCGCCGGTCAGCGACACCGCGAGCAGGATGCCCTGACCGTCGGTGATGATGTGGTGCTTGCTGCCCGGTCGTGCGCGGTCGACCGGGCTGGGTCCGCTTTTGGGCCCCTGCGTGCGGCCCGGACGTGGGAGGAGTCGATCACCGCCCGGGACCAGTCCAGCTGGTTCTTCGACCGCAGCTTGTTCAGCAGCAGCTGGTGCAGCTGGTCCCAGACGCCGGCCTCGTTCCAGGCCGCCAGGCGCCGCCAGCACGTCATGCCCGATCCGAAGCCGAGCTCCTGGGGCAGGTACTCCCACTGGATACCCGTGTGCAGGACGAACAGGATGCCGCACAAGGCCTGACGGTCGGGCAGCCGCGGCCGTCCCTCGACCTGCTTCGGTGCCGGTTCGGGCAGCAACGGCTCGATCAGCGACCACAGTTCGTCCGACACGATCCATGGCCGCGACTGACGCTTCCCCATGCCCCCACCAACGAGCGACCAAGCCGACAGTCACATGATCAACCCGCTTTTGTTAGGGCCAGTAAGCCTGACAAGGTGTCAACCGGGCGCATGCGGCCGGTAAATGGACGATGCAGGTAAGAGTCGCAGCAATATGGACGATTCGTAACACGCTTCACGTCTCCTCCACGTGCCGGCCACGGGGTGGGCAGGGTGTGCATGCGCGGCCGACCGGCCGCCACCCAGGGGCCTTTCCTTCTCTGTGACGGCCGGTGCTACCAGACCGGGCCACACCTAGGCCCCTCGGCGTATGACGCCCGGGCTGCCGATCTGCGAGCCGCGGACAACCCAGTCGCCCGCCTTCAGGTCTTGCGGGAGTATCGCCAGTTGGTCCGTCTGGGGGACGTCGCTGCGCGTACTGGTGGACGACTCCGCTGTCACGGTAGTGAAGGGTCATGCCTCCTTCCTCTGATCCCACATCGGCCGCCGAGGCGGTGACACGGGAGTCACTGGCGAACCGCCAGGGCTACGACGAACGGTTCCTCGGGCCGGCCGTACCGTTGCCCCTCCCTACCGATCCAGCCGTCGAGACCGTCGTGCTGCCGTACACCCACTTCAGCGTGGTGTTTCGTCCCGACCGACGGTTGGCCACGTCAACGGCTGTCATGATCGACGGCCTGAAGCTGGTCGACGCGGAGCGCGACGACGACTGGCGCTTTGATCCACGCCTTCCCGACGGCCAGCAGACGGGGCACCCCGTCTACAAGAACAACCCGCTGGACAAGGGCCACCTCGTCCGCAGGCTCGATCCGGTCTGGGGAACGGGATCCGAGGCAGAAACGGCTAACAGCGACACGTTCTATTACACGAACGCTGCCCCGCAGCAGGAGGAGTTCAACCAGGGCAAGAAGCTGTGGCAGGGGCTGGAGAACTTCTTGCTCGACCATGCTGAGGCGTTCGACCGCAAGCTGTCGGTGTTCACCGGACCGGTCCTTGATGGCTCCGACCCCCCGTACCGGGGCATCAAGGTACCGCTGCAGTTCTGGAAGGTCGCCGCGTTCATGCAGGACGGCGAGCTGGCCTCCACCGCGTATGTCCTGGACCAGACCCCCGATCTGACCCGCGACGCCGCTGCGCGAGCTTTGGCTGAGGCAGCCAGGGCCGGAGATCCTCCGCCGCTTGGAGCCTTCCGCACCTTCCAGGTGCCTGTGGCTGACGTCGCGGAGGCCACAGGCTTGGACTTGGGACCGCTTCCGGCCGCAGACCGGCTGCCTCCGCGTGTGCGTGCCGAAAAGCGGTGGACGCAATTGGAGAGGTTCGAAGACATCGTCATGTAAGGGACGTCAACACGGCAGCCGCGGCGGCCCTCGCCCCGAGCGCCTGGCAGAGGGCGGCGACGACCGGCGGCATCGTCATCGACACCCGGCCCGGATCGGCTACACCGCGCCGGTCGGTACGACCGACGATGCCCGGTACCAAAGCAGCCGCCCCGCTACCGCCGAGCACGGCCCGCAAGAGGCCGCGGTCTTGCGGCGTCACCGAGGAGGGTGCCTGGCGCCGCCTAGTCGCGGGGCGTGTAGGTCACGGTCTGCCGCAGGGCCGCTACGGTTCGCTAAACCGATCGGTGAGCCTTCACGGCTCCGCCGGTTGGCCCTCAGGACCATATCCAGGCCGGGCCCACTGCGGCCGACGCGCGTCACCTGCGCTCGAGGTGGTGGCCGATCTCCCCGGCGACCTCGTGGTGGGACAGGTATTCCACGACGCTGTGGGCCCGGTCGCGGGCGTTGATGACGGCGACATCGGTCAGCGCATCCGCCCAGTCGCCAGCCAGCGGGCATCCGATGGCCACCGCGTCGGAGGGGGACCACGCATTCAGCCAGTCCGCCACCGCGTCGGGCCGCTTCGGCCCGCCGCTGAGCAGCCTCTTGTACACGCTGTCCAGCCCGAGCGGGCTGCCCACCGTGGTGAGGTGGATCGGAGCCACGGCGGGCGACAACCGTGTGGCCAGGTCCATACCGACCACCGTGCCGAGGCTGTGGCTGACGAGCACGACCTCCCCCTCCTCGGGGATCGTCTCCAGCACACAGTCCAGGACCGTGTCCCGCAGGCGCCGGTCGTCGAGATACGCGGCCACGTCACGGAAGACCAGGGCGATGGTCCACGCGTCGAGGTCACTCCTCGCGGCCAGCCAGCTCAGCTGTCGCTGAAGGCCTCCGACGATGTCGCCCAGCCCGATCCGCTCGACCTCCGGCTGCCTATCCTGCGGAAGGTCCCACCGCACGGCGGCCTCGCCGATCACCTCCTCGTACACCGCCCGGGCCGTGGGCGAGGCGGGAGCGACCCCCTCGGCCGGGGGGAGACCCGGGGCCTCGATGACACGTGGTACGGCCTCGTGGGCGGAGAGCGACTGCGCCAGCCGGTCGCCGTAGTAGGGGAACCAGGCGTCGGCCGGGTCGACCGTCGGGAGCCCGGCGCGGACCAGTCCCTGGTTGAGACCGGCCGCCCATTCGCGGCGCAGCATCTCCGGGTCCTTGCCCTCCTGGGACCGCCCATGCAGGAAAACGAGGTGGCGCCGACCGCCGAACGCGCCCTGTCGCGCACGCAGGCCCGTACGCGCGTCGGCCGTCGTAACCGCCGGTCCTGGCACGGCGACGGGGGGCGCCGCAGCGGAAGCGGCGGACTCCCTTAGGCCCAGCCCCGACTCGGTGCCCATCTCGGACAGCGGTCCTGACCGGACGCCGGGCGGCAGCTGAGCGAGGTAGCGCAGGATCGAGCTGATGCGTACGCCCTCGTTGGATACCCAGTCGATCGCGTCGTCGCCGTCGCCGGGCTGCCAAACCTGCCCGTCCTTGCGCAGGAGGCGGCCCTGGTCGTCGGTCCTCGGCACCCCGCTGTGGTGGAGCGCGACGACCTCCCACTGATCGTTGAAGACCGGGGAGCCAGAATTCCCGGGCTCGGTGTCCGTCCTGTAGTGGAGGAAGTCGTCGAGCCGTACCTGGAGCATGTTGTCTCGGACGGCGATCTCCTTTAGACGGCCCATCGGGTGCCCGATCACGTTGACCGGCTCCCCGATGATCAACTTGCCCGGTTGGGCGCTGAGCCGGTTCCAGCCGAACGTCTCCCCCGGCGGCCGCGCGTCGGGGCCGGGTGCGACCAGTACCAGGGCGAAGTCCAGGCGTTCGTCGGACACGAAGAACGCGTCCGGATCCAGCTCCAGCCGCGTCGGCGGCTGCGGTGCGTTGTCGACGGTGACCTGGGCGTCGAACTCGACGAAGCACTGCCGGGTCGTCTCGGCGTCGCTGAGCACGTGATGATTCGTCATCATCAGGCGCGGCGACACCAGGAAGCCGGTGCCGAGCGGCAGTTCGCGGCCGTTCTCGCGCACCGATATCCGTGCGACGGTACGCGCTGCCCGGGCACCACGCGGCAGGAAGCTCCAGGCCTGCAGTTCCTTGGACACCCCGAGGATGCGCTCATAGGCGTCGGACGCGCTCAGCGGCTGTGCGCGCACGACCTCCACGGCCATGGCGGCGGGCACCGCGTGCCGGTCCAGGAGGCGCGTGGCCCGCGCGGCGAGCGCCTGGCGCGAGTCCGGGAAAGGAACGCCGGCATCCTGCTGCCGTTCCACGGCCAGGCGCTCGTCGCTCGTCGCGCGGTACCGCTGGGCGGCCGCGGTGACCTGGCGTACGCGCGCCTGCCCCATCCTCTCCGTCGTTCCCATCTCAGGTCTCCTCACGTGCAGCGCTGTGCCACGGTACGAAGGCGTTGGTCAGCCCGGAAAGGGACGTACGAAGCGCGGGGTAGTGGCGCAGCAGGACGGTGACCATGCTGTTGTCGTCGATCCAGGCCATGCCGGCCTTCGAATAGACCTCGGGGGTGTAGTACGCCGTGAAGAAGCGGTCACTGTTCAGTCGGCGCGAAGCCATCAGGATGAAGATGCGGAACGCCGTGTCGCTGAAGGCGAATCCGGTCGGCAGCTTCTCCGCGTACAGCCCGACCATCAGGTCGACCTTCTCGATATCGCCGTCGTAGAGTTGCTCGATCTGCTCGGCCCACGCCGGATCGTGCGCCAGCTCCGTGAAGCTCTTCGCGGGCTTGAGGCGGAGCAGTCGCCGGAACTCGTTGTAGCGGGGCACCCCCAGCTCCCGGGAGCGCAGGATGTCGGTGGCGGCGAGGTCCTGCAGATGTCCATCCGGGCGTTCGAACTCCTGCAGGAACCTGGGGAAGTTGTGCAGGGTGACCAGTCCAGGGGGCAGCGTGCCGAAGCTGTAGAGCAGGTCGGCCCTCTGCGTGGTCTCCAGGAACTTCAACGCTTCCGGGCCCGAGATGTCACGCAGGGTGCAGTGGCGCAGGGTCGTGTCGTCGGCGACGGAGCGCAGGTGCCAGTCGTCGCGGACGAGCGGGTGCATGCGGTAGACCGCCACGAACTCCTCCGTGAGCGCGTACGGGACGCCGTAGTGGTCCGTCTCACCGCCGGGGATTCCGCTGATGACCTCGCTGTCGCTGACGCGGCCGAAGAGCTTGTGGACCCGTTCGCCCGCGAGGCCCCACCAGTTGGCGCGCAGCGCCTTGACAGTGGTGGGATGGCTGATCACGGCCGGTGTCCACTCCACGGTGTGGACCTTCGCGAGAAGCGCTGCGTTAACGAGCCGGGCACGCTGGAACAGTTCCTCGTCGCCCCAGGACGGATAGGCGACGTGCAGGTGGTCGCAGATAGCGTTGTGCTCCCGGGTGAACAGATCCTGCATCATGGCGAGGCCCAGCCAGAAGCCGGGAACGCGCGTGGGGTCCTGGGAGGGATCGGCCGGGACGGGAGGCCGCTCGTCGTCCCACAGGCGCAGCTTGCCCAGTTCGCCGGTGCGCAACTGGTGCTGCTCGGCCTCGTTCCTGCCGTAGATCTGGGACGCGTCCCACCAGTGCGAGGACACATTGACTCGGGTGTCCGGCGTGTCGGCGGGCGCCTGCGGGTCGCGGGTCGGGTCGACCGGGGCTCGCATGATCTTCATGGGGCGTTCCGGCCACGGGTCGTCCTCCATCAGGGGAACCTCCCAGGGCCGGTCCGTCGGGCTCGTACCATGGCTGAACCAGTCTCGGACCATGAACTGGAGCCAGGCGGCGACCAGGGAGTTGACGGATTCAGCGGGGACCAGCTCGTCGCGGGAGAGCAGCGTGCGGCTGACCTCACGCGGATTGGGCCGTGACAGTACGTCCTCGGGCGCGGCGGGGGCGATGGTCTCCAGCGGGATATTCCGGCCGAAGCGGGTCCCCGCCATGCCCATGCGGGGCTCGCCGAGGTCGTTGTGGCTGCCGTCGGTGGTCCGGTTAACCTGGTGGCTCGCGGAGGAGGGTGCCGGCTCGGGCTGGTTGATCGCGGGCAGATGGCTGGTGCCATACAGGTTTTTCTGCCGGAGCCTGACGCGCAGACCGAGGAGCGTCAGCAGGCCCGCCACTACGGGCAGTCTGTCCCAGCCGATTCGGCGGTCGATGTACTGGGCGGCACCGGTGATGACCCGCCAGGGGAGTGACGTGCGGTATCCGGCCGGGGAACGCCGTGCGGCGTGTCGGTGCTTGCTCATGGAGATGCTCCTCGAGTGGCTCCTGGTCGTATCGCATAGCAGCTCGGTCAGGTGCGGGCTGCGTCGGAGAGGATCACGTCGCTGGCCTTCTCGCTGATCATGTAGATGGGGGCGGCGACGAAGAAGCCGGGAATGCGCGGGAAGACTGAGGCGTCGACTATCCGCAGGCGGTGCACCCTGCATACCCGGAAGGCGCTGTCGACCACCGCTGAGGGATCATCGGGGCGTCCCATCCGGCAGCTACAGGACGCATGATGGCCCCAAGCCTCGTCCTGGACGAAACTTCGGACGGCGTCGCGGTCGTCGACGTCCTCGCCAGGCCACAACTCCGGGCAAACCGCAGAGCCGGCCCTGCGGTTCATCGTGCGCACGAACTCGACGGCGTCGGCCATCGCCTCGAGATCCAGACCGTCCTTGTCCGTTCCCTCCGTGAAGTAATGGAAGTTGACCAGTGGCGTGTCCCGTGGGTCGGCCGAGCGCAGCCGGACGCGGCCTCCCCTGTTGTGGGTGCGACTTTTAAGGATGGCCCAGGTGAAGCGGTCCTTGTGGTGTGTCAGGTCGAGGGGGTAGCCGGGGCGGTATCCCCGGAAGTCGAAGGGGCCACCGAAGATGAACAGGTCGGGGGTGTCCAGGGCCGGGCGTGACTTGCGGGTGACGCCGAGGACGGCGCCGTTGGTGGTGTAGAGGCCCTCGCCCTGCTGCCAGGCCCAGTAGCAGCGGTCCGGTTCAACTCCGGGCTTCGGAGCGTGGAAGTCGCAGTCCTTGATGCCCGGGAAGCCGCGGTCCATGCGGCTGACCACGCCGATTTCGTACCGGTCCTGGAGATGCGCACCCACCCCGTGCAGGCCGACCCGCACGGGGATGCCGTGCCGCCGCAGTTCCTCAGGTGGTCCGATGCCGGAGAGCATCAGCAGCTGGGGTGTGTTGAAGACGCCGGCGGCCAGGATCATCTCGCGGGAGGCGAGGACCAGGCGCGGCACCAGTGGCCCGGTGCCGGGCCGGCTGCCGGGATCGGCCCGGTAGGCGTGCGCCTCGTCCAGGTAGTCGACGCCGGTGGCCGTGTGGTCCTCGTCCAGCACGATCCGGGCGGTCAGCGCGTGGTTACGGACCACCAGGCGATCCGGATGAGCGCGCTGCACCGCCTGGACACGTTCTCGTACGGCGCTGCGACGGCCGGCCGCGGTGGAGACGGGGATCTGCCACAGCCCTTGCAGCGCGTGCGTCTGCAACCGCCAGTCGTTGGGGTCGACGAGGGAGCCGAACCCCTCGAGGGGGGACAGCGGCCGGCCGCGGAAGTCGGCCAGCGTGTCCTGCGCGGCGGAGAGGATGACCTTGAGCAACTGTGAGTGCTGAACGGCGAGTTCGTGGTCGGCGAGGGCGGTGGGCAGCCAACCGTCGAATCCGTGCCGGGCGTCATTGCGGTACCGGGCCGCCACGACGGGCAGGACCCGGAGCAACGCGGCCAGCAGCGGGTTGACGGGCGGCGCCTTGGGCCTTGGCCGGTAGGTACAGCGTTCCAGCCGTTCGAAGTACCGGCGCATGACCGCGCTGTGCCAGGTCGCGTCGCCGGTCTCCTCGGCTATGGCGTCCCAGTCGCGGTTGTACGGGTAGACGGTGATCAGCGCGTGGTGCGCGGTGCACCCGCCGACCGTCCCGGCGCGCGGGTAGAGGATGCCCTTGTCCCCTACGAGCTTGCTGTCGCGTCGGTGCCGCTGCTCGTCGGCGTAGTGCCGTACGAAGTAGTTCCAGCACTGGATGGGGTCCTCGGAGGCATCGGCGTGGAACGCGGGCACCAGGTAGTTGTCGTTCTCGTCGCAGCCGCCGACGTCGAGGAGCAGGGTGCGCATCCCCGCAAGGGCGAGGTTGGCGGCCAGCGGTCCGCCACCCGCGCCGGCGCCGTCCACGATGTAGTCGAAGCCCGTCTCGGCCAGGGGAGCAGCACTGGACTGCGCGTTCATGGGTTGGCGAGCGAGGCACTGGCACTGTTGGCCAAGGCGGTATTGACGGCCGAGATGAGCGTGGTCAGGACCGCGGTGCGCGGCGGGACGTGCCTGTGAAGACCGAGCGTGGCCGCCGTCGCGGTGTCACTGCCGTGGATCAGTATGCCCTCGCGCAGGTCCGCCCGTAGGCGATCGTCGCTGTGGCTCAGCAGATCGAGACCGAGCAGGACCGTACGGATGCGGAAGAGCCGGAAGGCGTACACGGCAAACGGACTCGGCGGCTCACGTGCGGGGTCGAACCGGCGGATGAGCAGCTCGGGTGCCAGCAGACCGGCGGCTCCGTTGAAGAGTCTGATGCCGATCAGGACGCATACCGAGCCAGGGCGGGTGGCTGGTGGAACCGTGGCCATGAAGTCTCCTGTGGTGATTCTCGCGGTGATCTGATCGACAGCCGCACTGCGAACGACACGGGAGAGGGGCGCGCTCCAACTCCACGGTATGGGACCAACTGCTCACCCGCATCTGGAGGGCGGGCTGGCGGACAGCGCGGTCCGCACGGAGCAATTCCGCATGCGCGGTTCTGTTCCCAGGCCGAGGCTGGCTTCATGAGCATCCGTCCATGGGTTGTTGTCGAGGCACCGGACGGTCGTGGTCTGCGCCGGGTCACCGTGGGCGGTGAGAACGCGGGCAGCGCCTGGTCGCTGCGTGAGCTCCGAAGAATGCTCGACCGCCTCGGCTACCCGGACGTGGATGTGGAGGATGCGGCATCCGTGTGCTGGCGCGGAGGGGACAGCGGTACCTGGCCCGACCGGGCCTGGAGAAGGTACGCGACCATCGTCCTGATGACGGTGGGACTGCTCGCCTCCGCGGTCCTCAACGGAGTGATCGGATGGCCGGACGCGTCCGGCGCTCTGACTTTTGCGCAACGGATAACCGGGGCTCTGTTGGTCCTGTCCGGTCTGGCGCAGGTCGCGGCAGCGATCTCGGTCCTCGACTACTGGGGAAGGCGGCAGTCAAGAATATCCGGGGCGATCGTCCTGCTCGGTGTGCTCATATCGCTGGCCATTGACAGCCTTCTGCTTCTGATGTGGCTCGAAGAGAGAGAATACACCCGCTACATGCTGGCTTTCATGCCTCTCTGGTGCTGGTCCGTGTGGGCAATCTTCGTGCTGGTACGGGAGAAATCCTGGAGGGGAGTTCCGCAACCCAAGAGATTCGCGGCTGGAGTGTTCGCATCAGCACTGCTGACTGCTCTCAGCCTGGCGTACTCAACCATGTACCAACCCACAGTGGCCCCCATGCGTTTCTCTCTGAAGGCAGAATTCGGAAAGGCGCGGGAAGACCGTGGGCAACCCTTCCTCCAGGTCCCACTGAAACTCTCTGTAAAGAACACCGGAGAGGTTTCCGTGTACGTCATCATCGATGACTTCACAGTCTACGGCAGAACTGCCAAATATTCCGAGCAGGGGACCTCGGTGGAGAAAGAGTGGAAGAAGGGCCTTGATGAGGACCGGGAGGATGAGGCTGAACGCCACATCGATCAGATCGCATTTTCTTCCATAAGTAGCGGGAGGTTCTATAGACCCGGCACAGTACTGGAAAGCGGGCAGGAGGACACTCGGGAGCACGTGTTTCAGATCCCCATGAATGTCAAGTACGACCTGCTGCACGTCGACCTGCAGATCGTATATATGAGGAAGGATCGGGGGCGCATCGACGTGAAGAAGTTCAGAAAACCGCACCCATCGTGGAAAAAAAAGGAAGGACGGTCCTACTGTCGTAGGAACTGCCCGGAAGAACTCGTATACTTCGGCGCGGTGCGTCACAACAACAACCTGGTGAACGTGACGCGTAAACCGCGTCACGTACTGGCGACCTGGTCTCCAAAAGTGGCCCCGGTGTACTCCATTTCCTCGTACGACTTCAGAGGCAAGGGGGTCGATTTTGCGGAAGAGTCGAGAGAAGTGGACAGATTCGGCATTTCGACGATTGAGAGTTCTTCGGAGGTGTCCGTGGCGGAACTACTGAGGTCTACATCTTCTCTTCGGCCTTCTTGACCCAGGTTCCTGATCTGATCCCCAGGTCCTGATCGAGCTGCCAAGCCGCCCGCAGGCAATAAAGCGCCGGACTTCCTGTGATCCCGAAGAGTTCGCTTGCCGGTACTGCATCGGCGAGTTTGGGGATGAGTCGGTTGATTTCCAGCGGGGCGTCGGCGAACTCGTTGTTACGCAACTGAGTGAGGACGTCGAGGAAGTCGTTTCCTTTCTCTTCGGACTTCCAGAAGTCCTTGACACCTTCCGTGTTCCATTCCTCGGGAAGCAGACTCTTCAGATTCCCGGTGAGTGTTCCATCCGGGACGGAATCGAAGAGGGAATTGGTGCAGACTTCGGCCGCCTTGCCGAGTTGTACGTCCGGCAGACCCTGAGCCGAGGCGACTTCCTCCAGCTGCTTTTCCATCCGATCGATCTGCTCTTCCAACTCTTTCCGTGCTTCGTCTCGTTCCTCGTCCGACAGCCTGGGATCGCCTGCCTCTTCCAGCGACGAACTGGCCTCGTGTGTGGTCTGCGCGAGTTCCTTCCGCCCGTCGTCTGTCGTCTGCGCGAGTTCCCTCCGCCCCTCGTCGGGTGCGTTCGGGTCGCTGATCGTGGCCATCGCGGTCCCGAACGGCCTCGCGTTCTCAAGGACCATCGCATCATGGGCGTTTGCCGCACGGGTCACGGCGGAGCCCACGTTCTTCACGGTTCCGGCCAGCTGTTCCCGCAGCTCCTGCGGCGTCTCGCGGTCGCCGATCACGCCGAGGGCGGATGCAGATCGCTCCGCGATCCAGATGACCGTGCGCCGCTCCTCGGGCTGTAGCCCAGGGGTGTTCGCTGCCTCCAGCGTGGAGGTTACCTGGTGCACAAGCCCCGCCAACTGTGCCCGCAGCGCACGAGGTGTCTCGGGATCGCCGACCACCTCCAGTGCGGAGCTCACGTCCTGTGCGATCCTGATGACCCCGTCACGCTCTTGCGTCGATGTCTGCGGGTCCTGCACTGCCCGTAGGCTGGTGGTCAGTTGCTCCACGCTCGGGACCAGCTCCTCGGGCACTTCTTCCCTCTCCTGCTGCAGGTCTTCCGTGACCTCATTGCTCTCTTCCTCCTGCCGCATCAGGGCCTGGGACGCCGATGTACCGCTTGCGCTGGGACTGGGCGGCTCCTCGGTGCCCGACGTATCGCCGTTCGTCGGCGTATCGGTCGGATCCGCGGTCCCGCCCGTTGTGGATGGGGGAGGTGGTGTCGGCGACGGCGGCTCAGGGGGAGGCGGCGTCGGAGAGGGAGTCTCGGGGGGAGGTGGTGTCGGCGACGGCGGCTCAGGGGCAGGTGGTGTCGGCGACGGCGGCTCAGGGGCAGGTGGTGTCGGCGACGGCGGCTCAGGGGGAGGCGGCGTCGGCTGAACGGGCAAGTCCGCCCTGGCCTCGCCACCGACCTGAGGCGCCGACATCGCAGTCACCGGACCCGCGGGCAACGCGAGCGCTGCGGCCAGGGCGGATGCGCTGGTCAAGTGGAAGAGGTGTCGTCGAGTAGCTCTGGCCATCATGGATCCAGATGGGCTCTGCGTCGCATTGTATTGCTTTGTTCTTTGCGACAGCATTCCTTGAGGCGGTCCCTCGGTTTCGTATGAGGCAAGGTCCGCCACAACAACCACTCTTCACCCGTTCGGCGCTTCCCGCAAACGGCAACGCGCCTGACGGTGGTGACGGTGGTGTTCCTTTCGGAAGGCGGCCGGTGACTCGGCCGCGAGCGCCGCCCTTCAGCCGCGCTGCTGCTGACACACCGCCACGCATCTGCGGGGCGCCGGGCAGCCGCGCTGCCGAGGATCCGCGTGAGCTACTGGGGCGAGGAGTAGGGTGGAGGGAGCCGGATGATCCGCTCGCGGTCGACCGACTCCACGCCGTCGACGGCCTCCAGTAGCAGAATCCGGTTCTCGGCGATGGTTTCGGACAGCGAGCCGAGTATGGGCTGCTCGCTGACGACCGCCAAGCCGACTTGGCGCGCGGCGTCGACCGTCTGCGCGTACCGGCCGGGGTCGACGACCACGATGACCCCGACCGGTACGGAGCCCGGTTCCTGGTTCACGGGGCCTGGAGCAGACCTGCGCCGACGTCCCGGGTCGGCTGCGGCATCGGATGGGCCATGGACTGCAGTTGGGCGCTGAGTTCGGCTGCGGAGGCCTCGGGACGCGCTTCGGCGAGCAGTGCGAGGACACCGGCAACGTGTGGCGTGGCCATGCTGGTGCCGTCCATCGTCGCGTACGTTCCGTCCGGAGCGGCCGAGAAGACCTCGACGCCGGGCGCCGCGATGTTCACCTCACCGCCCGAGCCGTTGATGCCTCCGCAGGAGAACCACGCGGTCGCCAGGTCCTTGCCGAGCGCGGCCACGGACAGGATGGACGGGCAGTTGGCGGGCCGCTCGACGGGCGCGACGAATCCGGGCCGGCGGCTGCTGTTCCCCGCCGCAGCGATGATCACCGTGCCGCCTTGCAGCGCGCGCAGGGCCACGGTCTCTTAGGTCTGGGGGAATAGCTCGCCCGGATCGACCAGAGAGCCGAGGGACATGGACATCACCCGAGCGCCCCCGCGACACCGCCCACGCGATGCCCGCCAAGATCTGTCCGTCGGGGCCCCTTCCGCGGTTGTTGAGCACCTTGCCCGCGAGCACCCGGGCCCCACCGGCCACTACATAGCGGACGGCATGCTCGGGGTCGGCCGGTCCCGCCACGGTGCCGACACAGTGCGTGCCGTGCCCGTGGCCGTACTCCGCGCTCTGTCCGGGGACGAAGGAGGCCGGCTCCTCGATGCAGCCGACCAGGTCCGGGTGGTCGGTGTCCACGCCGGTGTCCAGGACGGCGACCTTCACGCTGCGGCCGGTCAGCAGGGACCAGTTGGCCCGGGTAGCCTGAAGGCCCCAGGTTATCTGGTGCTCGTCCCAGGCCGGACTCAGCGTGGCGGCGACCTGGGCCCTGGTGTGCTGGTCGACCTCACTCTCGTGGCTGCCGTAGGTCGGATAGAAACCGGTTAGTGTGCGCTATGCCTCGGTGATCACCGAGGCATACGCCACACGCTCCGGCTCCGCCGCGATGATGTTCGCCTCCGCCTCCGCCGTGGTCACCAGCGCGTGGCGCTGGTCAGGCTGCGCGGGAACGATGGCGACGCCGAGATCGTCGAAGAGTACCGACAGGGGCGCTGGAGGAGTTCTGCCGCGTAGGCAGCCTCAGCTCCTGACGCGCTCGACCGACGAGATTCCTGACCACCCCGCCCCGGTTCGTAGGGCGGGGCGGCCGGCGAGGCGGAGCTGACGGCCGATCTGGAGACGTGCGGGGTGCGCGAATTCAACCGTCGGGCGTGGTGTGTGAAGGCGCAATTGTGAGGCCGCTCCGCACCGGCAAAGGCAATGTGGCGTCGAACCCGGAACGTGCAATTATGGACATATGAGACGTTTCTCGCCATGACGCCGCGATGGATGAAACGGTTGCCGGGCCAGCGGCGTACAGCCCCGGCCGGTCCTGGACGAATGCGCCCGTCCGGCGTGGGCGGACCGCGTGCGGGGCCAGCCGCCCTCGCGGCGAGGAACAGACCCCCACGTCACGGAGTACATCGATGACCAGCGAACTTCGGCACCAGTGCATAACCCCTCCGTATCTGCTCGAAAGACTGCTGAAGAGCGATGACGGCGAGGTCCGCCAGGCCGCGCTGAACACCCTGCTCACCACGGCCCACCTGCGGGGCGAGCGAGCGGTCCGAGCAGCCTTCCCCGGTGTCGCCACTCCCGGTAACGCGCGCAGGACGATCTACGACTGCCGGAACACCACGTCATTGCCCTTCGCGGTTCTGGCGCGGTCCGAGGACAGACCGGAATCGGCCGACGTCTCCGTCAACCGGGCATTCGACAAGCTCGGCCAGACCCGGGACTTCTTCCAGCGGGTGTTCGCCCGGAACTCGATCGACGGTCACGGGATGCGCCTGGACGGATACGTCCACTACGGCTACGAGTTCGCCAACGCTTTCTGGAACGGACGCCAGATGGTGTTCGGTGACGGCGACGGTCGCATCTTCTCCGACCTCACGGGCTCGATCTCCGTGGTCGCCCATGAACTGGGGCACGGGGTGACCGAGCACACCGCGGGGCTCGAGTACCACAACCAGTCCGGAGCCCTGAACGAGTCCATGTCGGATGTGTTCGGGGCGATGGTCGAGCAGTGGACGCTGGGTCAGACTGCCGAGCTGGCGGACTGGCTGATTGGCCGTGAGGTCTTCACCCCTCAGGTCGAGGCTGACGCGCTGCGGTCGATGAAGGCTCCCGGCCATGCGTGGAACACTAAGAAGTTCGGCAAGGACCCCCAGCCGGACCACATGTCCAACTACCTCAACATGCCGGACACTTACGAGGGGGACTGGGGTGGGGTGCACTACAACTCGGGCATCCCGAACAAGGCGTTCTACCTGACGGCGGCGACCATCGGCGGGTACTCGTGGGAGGCTCCCGGACTCATCTGGTACGAGGCCCTCAAGGCGTCCAACAGCGAGACCCGCTTCCAGGAGTTCGCGGACACCACGTACCAGAAGGCCGGAGAGCTGTACGAGACCGGCGGCGCCGAACAGATGGCCGTGCTGGGGGCGTGGCAGGAGGTCGGTATCTCGATCACCGGGGTCTCGGCCGGGCTGGCGAGGGCGCGCAGTCGCACAGCCGGCCAGAAGGGGGACCCCCTCGCGACGGTCAGGTCGCTGACGGCCCAGGTACAGGAGCTGAGCCGGGACGTGGCCGCGCTCAAGGGACGCCTGACGGCCAGCCGTTGACGTGGCGGCACCCGGCGGCCGACGCCGGGTGCCTCTGCGGGAACAGTGGAAGCGGTCGACGGCTGAGAGGTGTCATGAGGGTTACTTTGGCGACGCACGGCGGGCTGGCTGCGCCGGTCCGCGCCGGCCTCTCGCCGGACGTGGTGGACACCGACGCGCTGCCCGAGAGTGCCACGGCCGAGTTGTGCCGGCTGGTGGACGCGGCCGTCCTAGCGGCTTCGGCGGCCGCGGAAGACCGGGAGGCCCACAGGAGCGCACCGGATGCCATGAGCTACTCGGTCACGGTCGAGGAGGGCGGCCACTCGTCCGTCCTTGTACAGTCGGACAGGGACATGTCCCCGGAGTTCGCGGCGTTGCTGCGGTGGCTCAAGGAGCATGCCGTGCGGGAGTGAGACGCGGGAGGAGAGAGGTATCGAGGCACGCGCCGCCGTCCCCCGCGGACGGTGGCGTGCACAACAAGTCCCACAAGCAGGTCCGGGCCCGTGTCGAGCACGTCTTCGCCCACATGAAGACGTGGAAGATCCTTCGCGACTGCCGACTGAACGGCGACGGCGTCCACCATGCGGTGCTCGGTATCGCCCACCTGCACAACCTTGCACTCACCGAATGACGGCAACCGTGCTCATCTCACGAACCGGTCTGCGCCGTCAGGCCGACGGCGTGTGGCGAGGCCATGGCCTGCCCGTGCGGTCGGCTGCAGCGGCTCGCAGCAGCTCCAGCAGATGGCAGCCCGGGTACGTGCCGAACACCAGGAACTTCCACCGGTAGTAGTAGGACCGGTAGCTCACCACCCGGCGCTCGGTCCGCGCGAAGAACCCCGGATTCCGCGCGATGAAGTCTCCGTATGCCAGCCGCTGGGCAGATCGCTTGGAGAGCAGATCGGAAAGGACGCGCTGGATGGACTCCAGGATCTCCAAGACGTACTTGCCGGCCAACTGCACCACGAACGGCACCGCCCACGGCTCGTCGGAACTGGCGATCTGCTCCAGGTGACGCTGGCGGACCAGCCCGTCGCTGTGCGGTGAGTACAGGCAATGCAGGATCCCCTGCTGCGCCTCCGTCAGCGCACGCGCCACTTCGACGGGCAGCTCATCCTGATAGATCCGATACGGAATGGCGACGACTTCGTCGCCCACGTACACCGAGAACGGTGACACGGGTGCGATCTGGGCCTCCGGCATGACCGCCAGGACCACGCGAACGTCACTGGCAAGCTGGTTCGGGAACGCAGCAACCAGGGCATCGTCGGCCACCGCTACCGATCCAGGCTGCTGCATGAGCCCGGTGATCCACGCGTCTCTCCAGCGCCTTGTGCGCGGTGTCCCGCCGGCCGAAGCCCGCAGCGAGCCGCGCACAGGTATGGCCACCACACGGACAGGCCAGGACCAGCAGGTCCTGGCCGGCCACAGGGCGGAGGGGAAGAGGCTCACTGGCTCTGCACGGCCCAGGGCGGCTCGATCCGCCGCTCGTCCGACACGCCGTGCGCCTCGGGGTGCCGGAAGCTGCCGCGTGCGGCCTCGTCCTTGGAGCTCTCCACGAGGAGGGGGTTGGCGCGTGCGTAGGGGTCGTGGCGGACTCCGGTCACCTGCCAGCAGACGCGTGTGCCAGGCTCGCCACCGGCGATGGTGAACCGGTTGTCCTCCAGCTCGTCGGCCACGTGCAGGTTCGGGGCAGCTCGGCCGACGGCGGTGAGTTGGTAGCGGAATCGCTCATTGAGAGCCTGGAACCAGTCCGGCAGGGAGATCTCAACTTTCCCGGCCCCGTCCAGGACGACCTCCCCGTCGTAGACGTTCTTCATCTCGTCGCTCTCGACGGCAGCATGGCTGAGGTACTTGCCCTCAGGGTCCAGAGGGTGGTCGATGATGAACTCGAGGGCGGTCTTGGTCAGTTTTCCGTCCACCATGACGTCGCCGCGGAACCAGGCGGCCTTGAAACCGCCGCTCGCGACCACCCCGTAGGTGGTTGCGCTGGTCGCGTTGACCGCTACTCCTGCCTTGGAGAACGCGTTGACGGCGTGGCTGTTGTTCCCGCCGCCTTCCGTGCTGTTGTTCACCTCCAGCTGCCCGGCGAAGGGGACCCAGTCGGGATCGAACGTCCCGATGGTCACTTTGTTGCGCAGCACTGCGATGCCGTCGACATCCAGTTCAGGGTCGGACATGGTTCCATCCTGGTGGGCACGAAACGGGGCGTGACTCAGGCATCGTCCCAGCCGTCCCACAGCCATCGCCCGGCGACGCGCCACCGAACCTCGACAGGTGGTCGCCGGGAAGGTGTGGCCAGTGGCAGGCCCCCGGTTCTGGAACGGCAGCGTCACCCGCTGCGGCGTGCCGGGGGATGTGGCGGTAGGAGGATGGACGTGTAGGCGATGGCTGGAGTCCGTGATGGCGTTCGGGCACGCTCAGGAGCGACGCCGGGAGCGGGGGGCAGGGTCGGGTGCGCGCGTTGGGCGCGTGTTGTCCGGGCGGGGCGGCGTGTCGCTGAAGCCCGGTGTCCGGGCGGTGATGGAGGCCCGTCTCGGCGCGGACTTCTCCAGGGTGCGGATCCACACGGGCAGGCGGCGCAGGAGGCCGCCCGGTCGTTGGACGCCACGGCGTACACCGTGGGGAGCGACGTGGTCTTCGCGCGCGGGGCCTTCGATCCGCGGTCGGCGAAAGGCCTGGAGACGCTCGCTCATGAGCTGGCCCATGTCGCACAGGGCGATGGCGTGACGGCGCGCGGGCGGTCTGCCGTCCCCGGCCCGCTGTCGGTGAGCGATCCCGCGGACACGTCGGACCGGCAGGCGAGCCACGCCGCACGCGCGGTGGTGTCCGGGGGCTCCTACCAGGTCGCACGGAGCCGCCCCAGGGCGGCGACACACCGCGACCCCTCCGGGCGTCCTTGCGCGGATGACGCACCCGTGCTGCATGTCCGACGACAGCAGGCACCCGCTCAGCCGGGACCGGCACCCGGCCGCGTCCGACGCGGGATCCGGTACAGCTCTCCGACGCCGAACTGGACACCGAGTACCGGCAGTGGGTGTCTGCTGAGCTTGTGCCTGGTCACCTGTGGGAACGGCACAGCAGTGTCCCACACGAACTCGATCTTCTTCTCTAGGATCGAAGAGCCTCATTTGGAGAGGAGACTGGCGGAGAAATCCGGCACGGGTTTACCGACCCACCGGATACCGTGCTCTCCGTCCGTCACAATCACCTGAATCAACAAGGCGCACCATCCGAACCTCACCTTAATTTTCTGCGGTCGTCGGGCCCGTGATCGAGGACCTGGTGGCTGTGGTCATCGGACAGGGCCCTTGCCGGGGTCTGCTGGTGGCCGCGGCCTCGCCCAGCGCAACCGCTTCTCAGGACTGACTCGCGTTGGGAGGGCCCCTTGTATGCTCGGCTGCATGGAGGTCGCTTCGCTTGGGTTCCGGACGGATGTGATGCTGCTGGAGATGGGTGGGTCAGTAGTCACAGACCACGGATCACATCTGGTCGTGCGAACCCCGGCGAACCCCGGTTTTCACTGGGGGAACTTTCTCCTCTTCAGTGCTTCACCTCAGCCGGGTGACGCGGTCCGATGGTCGGCGCTCTTCGAGGCAGAGTTCCCGGAGGCGAAGTATCGGGCCTTCGGTGTGGACGGCGTCGCTGGCCTGGTGGGGCAGACGTCGGAGCATGAGGTGCTTGGAGTGACCGCAGAAGTCAACACGGTGTTGACGGCGGACTGGCTCGTGCCATCGGTTGCGACCCCTCAAGCCGAGATTCGTGCGCTGACTGGTGACGTCGATTGGTGCCAGGTGCTCGAACTGGACTTTGCCTGCTACGGGCTGCCGTCGGATGACGACAGTCGGCGCTTCGCCGAGCGCCGGGTCGCGGGCTACCGCGGTTTGTGCGAGGCCGGCCACGGGTTCTGGATCGGGGCCTTTGTCGAGGGCCACCTGCGTTCCGGCGCCGGCTTGTTCGCCGTCGGCTCGGGGCTGGCGCGGTTCCAGAACGTCGAGACCCATCCTGACTTCCGTCGCCGAGGTCTTGCTTCCGCGGTCCTTCACCATGCCACCCAGCGAGCGCTGCTCGACCTGGGCGTTCGCACGCTCGTTATCGTCGCAGCCCCCGACGACCCCGCCATTCGCCTTTATCGGGGGCTCGGCTTCGTGGACAGGGAGCGACAGGTCCATCTCCATAAGGTGGGCTGACCTGTCGTCCCCGCTTCGCCGCCGCGCACAGGAGCTGACGGTCAGCGGCCTCCGCGGGCTCATCCGGTCGGGAAGAGGATGTCCTGGGTGTCCCGGAAGCGGTAGGACTCGGTGCCGGTTGGTTAAGGGTGCAGCGGAAGGTCGTAAGCAGTTCCGCCTGTGAGGAGGGGCGTTCCGGCCTGAGGCGAGGCCCTGCCGCGGCCGTGACACACTCGGCGACCGGCGCACTGGCGAGGTCGTCTACCCGACCCAGTGGTGCCGTAGGCCCCTACGACTCCCGCATCTTTCGGATGGACGCACATGGCGGCGCAGAGGCTTTGGCACGTTTCCTGGTGCACGTCGACGGCTTCCCGGAGGTCTGGCCGGGCTCCTGGCCCGCCCTCTCACGACCCGCATGCAGCCGAGCCATGCCTGATGCGTGCTACGCCATCGCCGCTGACTCGTCGCCGCGGTCCCCATCGCCCTGCCCTTCGCCGCCCTCACACCTCCGCGCAACAGTGCGACCATCCCCTACCTCAGCGCCCGCATGCCCGCCGGGTCCACACCGATGCCGGAGGCATGCCGTGGTCGGTCCCGGTACGGCGGCGTCACGGCAGGGCAACGCCGCGGTGATGGCCAGCTGCCCAGGATGTCCCGGAAAGCGCAGTGTCGAGAAGGAGGAACCCATGAACGGCAAGATCGCACGGAGTGCGGCCGTGACAGTTGCACTGGTCGGAGGGACGGTCGCGATGTCCGTCGCGCCGGCTTCCGCCGCCCCGACCCAGACCTGTCAGGTGGCAGGGGGCACTCTGACAGGCGCCAACTTTCCCCCTAATCAGACGTTCACGCTTTCCCCCATGGGGACGACTGTGACCACTACTGCCGACGGTCGTCTCGGGCCGACAGCCGTGCCGGGCTCGGGCTCCGTCGCCGTAGGCCCTGTGGCCTGCGCGGGCGCAACACAAGCGACAGCGGCCGGAGGCAACGCAGCAGCCGCCGCGGTGGCTGCCGGAACGAATGCCGCCCAGGCCGCAGCCGCCAGAGGCGCCAGCGCGGAGCAGGCAAGGGCGGCAGGCGTAGCGGCGGCCCAGGCCCAGGCGCGGGCGGCGGGCCTGCCACCGACGCAGATCACCCAGATCTCGAACCAAACGGTGAACAATATCAACAACATCATCGGTTCGACCGTCATCGGCTCGAACATCACCGCTGGCGGCCCGACCAGCCAGGAAAGCGGTCAGGGGGCCGGCACGGGGACCGGGACCGGGACCGGTACGGGCGCTGACACGGGGACCGGGACCGGGACCGGCACGGGGACGGGGACCGGTACGGGCGCTGACACGGGGACCGGGACCGGGACCGGGACCGGGACTGGCACGGGGACGGGGACCGGTACGGGCGCTGACACGGGGACCGGGACCGGGACCGGGACCGGGACCGACACAGGGACCGGGACCGGCACGGGGACTGGCACGGGGGCGGGGACCGGTACGGGCGCTGACACGGGGACTGGCACGGGGACCGGCACCGGGACCGGGACCGGCACGGGGACCGGGACCGGCACGGGGACGGGGACCGGCACGGGCGCTGGCATGGTGCCGCCCCAGTGAGTTCCCCGCGCGTCCGCGTCTCCGTCAGTGGCAAGCCATGAGCCGATACCGCCGGAGACCCGCCTGGGGCTTCGCGCCCCGGGCGGACCTGGTAGTTATACAGCGACGAACGAGCCTGCATCACCCCCGTCGGCAGCGAGGATGTCCCACATGCGGATGCCGCTCGGACGTGGAGGCGTGCAACCGCTGACTTCAGCGTGCGCCCGGCACCGGCCCGGCGGGCCTGGCCGTATGACCTGCGAGAGATCGATCGTCAAAGCGGAGGTACGAGACGCGTCGGATCAGGATCGTTTACACGTTCGATTCTATGATTCCCTGATCACACGGCCGTCCCTGGGGGTGGGTGTCCCTGTGACGTTGGCTGGCTATTCGTAGCGGTAGCTGGGCCTTGCGCTCCAGGGCTGGCGAGCCCGAGCACCTGCTGCGGGGGCCCGCGATCAGGAT
>NZ_BMWA01000046.1 GCF_014650995.1 Streptomyces viridiviolaceus | reverse complement strand
ATGCGCTCACGTTCGGTCGGCGTCCGGCCCGTGGTCGGGTCCGGCGTGACGTCGCCGACGGTGAAGATGCCGAACTGCATGGTCGCTCAACCTCCAAGTTGTTGACCGTTCAACTATAGCGCTGGAACGACCCGGCCGCCGACGTTATTCCGCGGCCGGGCGTGCGAGGCTGCTCGCATGCCGGTCCTCCGCTCCGCCGCCCTGTTCGTCGTCGCCGCCCTGTTCGAGATCGGCGGCGCCTGGCTGGTCTGGCAGGGCGTACGCGAACACAAGGGCTGGCTGTGGGCCGCCGGCGGCGTCCTCGCCCTCGGCGCCTACGGCTTCGTCGCCACCTTCCAGCCCGACGCCCACTTCGGCCGCATCCTCGCCGCCTACGGCGGCATCTTCGTCGCCGGCTCGATCCTGTGGGGCGTGATCGCGGACGGCTACCGGCCCGACCGCTGGGACATCGCGGGCGCGCTGATCTGCCTCGCCGGAATGGCGGTGCTCATGTGGGCCCCGCGCAACGGCGGCTGACCGCTCCCTGGGCCCCGTCGCCTAATCTGGGCGACGACCGGTCGTCCGCACGAGGAGCAGCCCATGGCCACCGCCGCACCGTCCGCCGCGTCCCGCATCGCCGTCGTCACCGGTGCGAGCAGTGGAATCGGCGCCGCCACCGCCCGGCAGCTGGCCGCCGCCGGCTACCGCGTCGTCCTCACCGCCCGCCGCAAGGACCGCATCGAGGCGATCGCCGAGGAGATCACCGCGGCCGGGCACTCGGCGACGGCGTATCCCCTGGACGTCACCGACCGGACGGCCGTCGACGAGTTCGCGACCGCCTTCAAGACCATCGGCGTCCTGGTCAACAACGCGGGCGGAGCGCTCGGCGCCGACCCGGTGGCCACCGGCGACCCCGACGACTGGCGCCGGATGTACGAGACGAACGTCATCGGCACCCTCAACCTCACCCAGGCCCTGCTGCCCAAGCTGGAGGCCGGCGGCGACGGCACGGTCGTCGTCGTCTCCTCGACGGCCGGGCACGGCACCTACGAGGGCGGCGCGGGCTACGTCGCCGCCAAGCACGGCGAGCACGTCCTCGCCGAGACCCTCCGCCTGGAGATCGTCGGCCGCCCGGTCCGCGTCATCGAGATCGCGCCCGGCATGGTGAAGACCGACGAGTTCGCCCTGACCCGGTTCGGCGGCGACACGGAGAAGGCGGCCAAGGTCTACCAGGGCGTGGCCGAGCCCCTGACCGCCGACGACGTGGCCGACACCATCACCTGGGCGGTCACCCGCCCCGCCCACGTCAACATCGACCTCCTGGTGGTCCGCCCCCGCGCCCAGGCGTCGAACACCAAGGTCCACCGGGAGCCGTGATGGCCGACGCCGATCTCGAACGCCGTCGCCTGGCGCAGGAGACCAAGGACGAACGCAAGATGTGGTGGTGGCTCGGCTACTTCCTCTTCGGCATCCACATCGTCGCCTTCGTGATGATCTACGCGGTGACGCACGCCAAGTAAAACCCCGGGAACCGGAGCGGGCGGCTGCGTAGGGTCGCCCCGTGGACAGACACATACGCTTCGCCGCGCTCGCCAACTTCCGCGACCTGGGCGGCTGGACGACCGCGGACGGTCGCCGCGTCCGCCCCGGCCGCCTGTACCGCGCGGACTCCCTGGGCAAGCTCGGCGAGGGCACGGACGACTGGGCCCGCTTCCTCGCCCTGGGCATCCGCACGGTCGTGGACCTCCGCTACCCCTGGGAGATCGAGGCCCACGGCCGGGTCCCGGAGCACCCGTCCTTCACGTACCACAACCTCAGCATCGAGCACCGCCCCTACGACCAGGCGGCCCTGACCCCCGACATCGCGCCGGGCCCGTACCTCGCGGAGCGCTACCTGGAGGTGGCGGAGGACGGCCGCAAGGAGATCCGCCGGGCTCTGGAACTGGTGACGGAGGCGGCCCGGGCGGACGAGCCCCTGGTCTTCCACTGCACGTCGGGCAAGGACCGCACCGGCCTGCTGGCCGCCCTGACCCTGACCCTGCTGGGCGTCCCGGCCGCCACCATCGTCGAGGACTTCACCCTCACGGACCTGGCGGCCCCCGCCCTCCTCACGGCCTGGACGACCCGCAACGCCGGCCGCACCCCGACCTGGCCGGCCTACGGCCGGGCCCCCGCCGAGGTGATGACCCTGTTCCTCGCCCATCTGACGGAACGGCACGGCTCCGTCGACGGCTACGTGACCCGGGCACTGGAACTGGACGCGGAGGCCGTGTCGACGACTCTCCGCGCCCGTCTCCTGGAGTGAGGCGCGCGTCAGCCCTTCACACAGACGACCTGCTTCAGCTTCGCCACGACCTCCACGAGGTCCCGCTGCTGGTCGATGACCTGCTCGATCGGCTTGTAGGCACCGGGGATCTCGTCGACCACGCCGGAGTCCTTGCGGCACTCCACTCCCCGCGTCTGCTCCTCCAGGTCCTTCGTCGAGAACCGGCGCTTGGCCGCGTTGCGGCTCATGCGCCGGCCGGCGCCGTGCGAGGCCGAGTTGAAGGACTTGGCGTTCCCGAGGCCCTTCACGATGTACGAGCCCGTACCCATGGAGCCCGGGATGATCCCGTACTCGCCGGACCCCGCGCGGATCGCGCCCTTGCGGGTGACCAGCAGGTCCATGCCCTCGTAGCGCTCCTCGGCCACGTAGTTGTGGTGGGCGCTGATCTCCGGCTCGAAGGCCGGCTTCGCCTTCTTGAACTCCTTGCGGACCACGTCCTTCAGGAGCGCCATCATGATGGTGCGGTTGTACTTCGCGTACTCCTGCGCCCAGAACAGATCGTTGCGGTACGCCGCCATCTGCGGGGTGTCCGCGACGAACACGGCGAGGTCGCGGTCGACGAGGCCCTGGTTGTGCGGCAGCTCCTGGGCGATCCCTATGTGGTGCTCGGCGAGTTCCTTGCCGATGTTGCGGGAACCGGAGTGGAGCATCAGCCAGACGACCCCGGTCGAATCCGTGCACACCTCAATAAAATGATTTCCGGATCCGAGCGTTCCCATCTGCTTTCCCGCCCGCTCCTGACGGAACTTGACCGCTTCCGCCACCCCGTCGAACCGCCCCCAGAAGTCGTCCCAACCCGCCGTGGCGAACCCGTGCAGCCGTCCCGGGTCCACGGGATCGCCGTGCATGCCCCGGCCCACCGGAATCGCCTGCTCGATCTTCGACCGCAGCCGCGACAGGTCCCCTGGCAGGTCGTTCGCCGTCAGCGACGTCTTCACCGCCGACATCCCGCAGCCGATGTCGACGCCCACCGCGGCGGGACACACCGCTCCCTGCATCGCGATGACCGAGCCGACCGTCGCGCCCTTCCCGTAGTGCACGTCCGGCATGACGGCCAGGCCCTTGATCCAGGGCAGGCCGGCGACGTTCCGCAGCTGCTGCAGCGCCCCCTCCTCGACCGTCGCCGGGTCGGTCCACATGCGGATCGGCACCTTCGCGCCCGGCAGCTCCACGTACGACATGGCGTCCTCATTCCCCCGAAACGAATACAAGTCCTAGAGCGCAAAAACCATCGCCAAGGTCAACGAAAGGGACATCGGACCGGCGTTCACGGCAGCGCGTGCGATACACATTGTCTGCAGGGAACGCCCCCGTGCGGCAAGCGAATAACCAGCGGGGACACTCAAGCAACGGGCGCGAGGCACCCGTAGGACACCGTCGAGAGGAGCCCCACCGTGCAGCGGAAGGCTTACGTACCCGGCGTCGCCGCCCTGCTCGCGGCGCTGCTGGCCGGCTGCACCGGCGGCTCGGGCGACGGTGCCACGACGGACGACTCCAACCCGGGCGACCCCGGCGTCACCTCCCAGGCGGCCCAGCCCGGCAAGTACCGCACCCTGCCCGAACCCTGCCGCTCCGTCGGCAACAAGACGCTCGATGCGCTGCTGCCGGGCATCAAGGAGATGGCGGACGAGGAGAGCCGTGAGAAGGCGTACGCGGGAGAAGCGACGCTGACGTACGACACCGACCGCAAGGTCGGCTGCCGCTGGAAGGTCGAGTCGACCGACGCCACGGACCATCTCTTCGTCGATTTCGAGCGCGTGGTGTCGTACGACAACGCCGTCAGCGACGACAGTGAGGCCGAGCAGCTCTTCGCACAGCGTGTGGAGGCGGCGGACCTTCCCGAACCGCCCGTCACCGAAACGCCGTCGGCGTCCGCGTCGGGATCCGCGTCCGGCTCGGCGTCCGCGTCCCCGTCGGACGGCGCCTCCGCCAACCCCGGTGGCTCGCCCTCCTCGTCGGCCTCCGGCTCCCCCTCGACGAGCACCTCCGACGGCGCCACTCCCACCGACCTCCAGCCCCGCCTCCTCGACGACCTGGGCGACGAGGCGTTCCTGGACGACGAGCTGAACAGCTCCGGTTCGACGGCCGAGCGGCGCACCGTGACTGTGGCGTTCCGCACGTCGAACGTGATTGTGACCATCGAGTACACGGAGCAGCCGGCGACGGTCGCAGTGGCGCCCGACAGCGAGGAAATGCAGGACAGGGCGCGGAAACTGGCCTCTCAGCTGGCGGATTCGCTCGGGAGTTGAGCCTCGTTCGGGCGTCCTGGCACCCGCGCGCGAAGCCCGGGAACCGGGACCGCCCGGTTGTCGTACCGCGTACCGTGGCCCCTCGGACCCGTTCCGACCGCAGGAACCACGAGTGCCATGAGTGAAGGAACCATGCAGCGACGAGCCCAGCGTGACCAGCGTGACCAGCGAGCGAAGCGCCTCCACCGCGTCCTTGTCTGCGCGGCAGCCGTCCCCGTGATGCTGGTGGCCGCCGGCTGCTCCTCGGACTCCGGCTCCGATGACGGCAAGGACAAGGCCGCGGACAAGGCCGCCGCGTCGAAGTCCGCGAGCCCGTCCCCGACGGTGCAGGCGGCGGCGTACAAGAAGCTCCCGGAGCCGTGTGCGGTGCTGTCGAAGAAGACGCTGGGCGATCTGGTGCCCAAGGGGGCCGACTCCGGCAAGGAGGGCAGCTCGTCCGACACCGCGACGCGGGGCAGCTGCTCCTGGAGCAGTCTCGACAACAACGGCGTGAAGGGCTCGCAGTTCCGCTGGCTCAACGTGGCGTTGCTGCGCTTCGAGTCGGACGTCACGCGCGGTGAGGGCGACAAGCTGGCGCGCGAGTACTACACGAAGCAGCTCCAGGACGCCCAGACCGCGGACGGCGCGAAGAGCGTGAAGACCGTGCCCCTGACCGGGACGGGCGACGAAGCGGCGAACGTGCGCTACGACCTGAAGAAGAAGGAAGGCACCTTCAAGCAGAACACGGTCGTCGCCCGCGTCGAGAACGTCGTCGTCACCCTCGACTACAACGGCGCCGGCCTGGCCGGTGACAAGACGCCCGACGCCGACGACCTGGCGAAGGCGGCGCAGAAGGCGGCCGAGGAAGCGGTGGCCGCGGTGGCGAAGGCCAACGGGGCCGGTACCGGCGGCAGTGCGTCGAGCGGTACGCCGTCGGCGTCGAAGGGCGCGTCGGGCTCGTCGGCGGACTCGTCGGACGATTCGTCCGCGGGTGCCTCCAAGCGGCCGACGAAGAGTGTCTCCAAGTCGTAGGTGACCCGGACCGGCCACCCGTCCCCCGTACACATGTGCCACTCTGTTGCGCGCAACAACAGGCACTGGGAGGGGAGTACGGGTGGCCGCGCCACTACAGCTGACACGGATGCACCGCGTTCTCATCGGCGTGGTCGTCTTCGGTGCCGTCATCATCGCCGGGATCGGTTTCGCGGGTTCGTACGCGGCGGTCCGTGAGCTGGCCCTGAAGAAGGGCTTCGGGAACTTCAGTTACGTCTTCCCGATCGGCATCGACGCGGGCATCTGTGTGCTGCTCGCCCTGGATCTGCTGCTGACCTGGATCCGCATCCCGTTCCCGCTGCTGCGCCAGACGGCGTGGTTGCTGACGGCGGCGACGATCGCGTTCAACGGCGCGGCGGCGTGGCCGGACCCGCTGGGCGTGGGCATGCACGGGGTGATCCCGATCCTGTTCGTGGTGGCCGTCGAGGCCGCCCGGCACGCGATCGGACGGATCGCGGACATCACGGCCGACAAGCACATGGAGGGCGTGCGCCTCACCCGCTGGCTGCTCTCCCCGGTGCCCACCTTCCTCCTGTGGCGGCGGATGAAGCTGTGGGAGCTGCGCTCCTACGAGCAGGTGATCAAGCTGGAGCAGGAGCGTCTGGTGTACCAGGCCCGCCTGCGCTCCCGTTTCGGCCGCGCCTGGCGCCGGAAGGCGCCGGTGGAGTCCCTGATGCCGCTGCGTCTGGCCCGCTACGGCGTGCCGCTGGCGGACACGGCCCCGGCGGGCCTGGCGGCGGCGGGCATCGAGCCGGCCCTGCTGCCGCCGGAGCCGCAGCAGCAGGTGGACACGCAGACCGCGCCCGCCCTGCAGAAGGCGGCACCTCCTGGGGAGCAGCGCCCGGAGCTGACCGGCAGCCGGGAGGCGGAGCCCGAGCCCGTCCCGGACCAGAACCCGTGGCTGCACGCCCGGGATCCGCAGTCGGTCGAGTACCACGGCGACTACGACCCGACGTACGACCCGGAGCAGTACGCCCAGTGGTACGCGGAGCAGCAGCAGGCCGAGCAGTACCGGCAGCAGTACGAGGAGGCGCCTCCCGTCCAGGAGCCCGCTCCGGAGGACACCGGCAGCTTCCCCATCCCGGTCGGCCCGCACCGCACCCGTGAACTGGGTGAGGGCGGCGGCGCCCCGGAGCCCCAGGGCCCGGACGAGGAGGCCTACTACCAGGTCTTCAAGCAGTCGATCAGCGGCAGTGGCTACCCGACCCCGCGCGAGTTCAGCGACAACGTCGAGGCGACCTACGGGGTGTCCGTCCTGGACGCCGACGCCAAGCGCATGGTCCTGCGCTTCCAGGACCGCCACGCCACGGAACTGGAAGACGAGCACATCGCATAGGAAAAGGCCCCCGTACGGCTCCGTACGGGGGCCTTTCGCCCGGCTGACGCTACTCCCCGAGCAGGTGCCTCACCCGCTCCTGCCCCACCGCCAGCAGCAGCGTGGGCAGGCGCGGGCCGGTGTCGCGGCCGACCAGCAGGTGGTAGAGCAGCGCGAAGAAGGACCGCTGGGCGGTCTTGATCTCCGGCGGCAGCTCCTTCGGGGTGGCGTCGGCGGAGAACCCTGCCTGGACCTTGGGCACGCCGTAGACGAGGTGGGTGAGTCCGTCCAGGGACCAGTGCTCGGCCAGCCCGTCGAGCAGCAGGCGCAGCGACTGCCGGGATGGCTCGTCCAGCGACTTCAGCAGTTCGGTGTCGGGTTCGTCGCGCACGATGGTCCGCTGGTCGGCGGGGACGTGGGTGTTGATCCACGCCTCGGCCTTGTCGTACCGCGGGCGGGCCTCGTCCAGCGAGCCCAGCGGGTTCGACGGGTCCAGCTCGCTCAGGATGCGCAGCGCCTGGTCCTCGTGCCCGGCGGTGATGTCGGCCACGGACGCGAGCGTCCGGTACGGCAGCGGCCGGGGCGTCCTCGGCAGCTCGCCGCCGGCCGTGCGCACGGCACGCGAGTGCGCGGCGACGTCGGCCGGGAGGGCGCTGCCGTCGGCGACCTTGGCGTCGAGGCGGTCCCACTCGTCGTAGAGGCGCTGGATCTCCTGGTCGAAGGCGATCTTGAAGGACTGGTTGGGCCTGCGCCGGGCGTACAGCCAGCGCAGGAGCTGGGGCTCCATGATCTGCAGCGCGTCGGCGGGGGTGGGCACCCCGCCCCGCGACGAGGACATCTTCGCCATGCCGCTGATGCCCACGAACGCGTACATCGGGCCGATGGGCTGCTTGCCGCCGAAGATGCCGACGATCTGCCCGCCGACCTGGAACGACGATCCCGGGGAGGAGTGGTCGACACCGCTCGGCTCGAAGATCACGCCCTCGTAGGCCCAGCGCATCGGCCAGTCGACCTTCCAGACCAGCTTGCCGCGGTTGAACTCGTTCAGCCGGACGGTCTCGGAGAAGCCGCAGGCGGTGCAGGCGTACGTCAGCTCGGTGGTGCCGTCGTCGTACGCGGTGACCGTGGTCAGGTCCTTCTCGCAGTTGCCGCAGTACGGCTTGTACGGGAAGTAGCCGGCGGAGCCGGAGCTGCCGTCGTCCTCGGAGGCGGCGCCGGAGCCCTCCTCGGCCTCCAGCTCGGCCGCGTCCACGGGCTTCTGCTGCTGGGGCTTCTTGGTCTTGGGCTTGGTGCGGTACTGGGCGAGGATCGCGTCGATGTCGCCCCGGTGCCTCATGGCGTGCAGGATCTGCTCGCGGTAGACACCGGAGGTGTACTGCGCGGTCTGGCTGATCCCGTCGAACTCCACGCCGAGCTCGGCCAGCGACTCGATCATCGCGGCCTTGAAGTGCTCGGCCCAGTTGGGGTGCGCGGAGCCCTTGGGGGCCGGGACGGAGGTGAGGGGCTTGCCGATGTGCTCGGCCCAGGTCGCGTCGACTCCGGCGACGCCGTTCGGCACCTTGCGGTACCGGTCGTAGTCGTCCCAGGAGATCAGGTGCCGGACCTCGTGGCCGCGGCGGCGGATCTCGTCGGCGACGAGGTGGGGGGTCATGACCTCGCGCAGGTTGCCGAGGTGGATGGGGCCGGAGGGCGAGAGCCCGGACGCGACGACGACCGGTTTGCCCGGGGCCCGACGCTCCGACTCGGCGATGACCTCGTCCGCGAAACGGGAGACCCAGTCGGTGGTCTCGGTGCTCTGAGCCACGATCGGCACGTCCTCTTTCTGAAGTTCCGGAAAGGATGCTCCTGGAGCAGCCGGTACGGTCGCACGGCTGACCGCTCCATTCTCCCAGACCGCCTCGCGCCCGGGAAAACCGCTTTACCCCCCATGGGATACTGGTCGTGTCTATCCATCCCCACGAGGAGAACGGCACCCCTACTTATGGCCTCGGTCACGTCCCTCACCGCCTCCGTCCACCAGCGCCTCGCGGCGGCCCTCACGGCAGCACTGCCCGAGGCCGGCTCCGCGGACCCGCTGCTGCGACGAAGCGACCGGGCCGACTACCAGGCCAACGGGATCCTGGCGCTGGCGAAGAAGGCCAAGGCGAACCCGCGGGAGCTGGCGACGCAGGTCGTCTCCGAGGTGGTCACCGGTGACGTGATCAAGGAGGTCGAGGTCTCGGGCCCCGGCTTCCTCAACGTCACGATCACCGACCGGGCGATCACCGAGAACCTCGCGGCGCGCGTGGCCGACGCCGAGGGCCGCCTCGGCGTGCCGCGCGCGGAGAACCCGGGCACGACGGTCATCGACTACGCCCAGCCGAACGTGGCGAAGGAGATGCACGTCGGCCACCTGCGCTCGGCGGTGATCGGCGACTCGGTCGTGCAGCTCCTGGAGTTCACCGGCGAGACGGTCGTGCGGCGGCACCACATCGGCGACTGGGGAACACAGTTCGGCATGCTCATCCAGTACCTGGACGAGCACCCGCACGAGCTGGACCACAAGGCGGGCGAGGTGAGCGGCGAGGAGGCGATGTCGAACCTCGACCGCCTCTACAAGGCCGCGCGGAAGAAGTTCGACTCCGACGAGGAGTTCAAGACCCGGGCCCGGCGCCGGGTGGTCGACCTCCAGGCCGGCGATCCGCACACGCTGGCCATGTGGCAGAAGTTCGTCGACGAGTCGAAGATCTACTTCTTCTCCGTCTTCGAGAAGCTGGACATGGAGGTCCGGGACCCCGACATCGTCGGCGAGTCCGGGTACAACGACATGCTGGCCGAGACGTGCCGCCTGCTGGAGGAGTCGGGCGTCGCGGTCCGGTCCGAGGGCGCGCTGTGCGTCTTCTTCGACGACATCAAGGGCCCGGACGGCAAGCCGGTCCCGCTGATCGTGCAGAAGTCGGACGGCGGCTACGGCTACGCGGCGACCGACCTGTCGGCGATCCGCGACCGGGTGTTCAACCTCAAGGCCGACACGCTGCTGTACGTGGTCGACGCCCGTCAGTCCCTGCACTTCAAGATGGTCTTCGAGACCGCGCGCCGGGCCGGCTGGCTGAACGACGACGTGCACGCGGTCCAGCTCGCCTTCGGCACGGTGCTCGGCAAGGACGGCAAGCCGTTCAAGACCCGTGAGGGCGAGACGGTCCGTCTGGTCGACCTCCTGGACGAGGCGATCGACCGGGCGTCGGCGGTCGTCCGGGAGAAGGCCCAGGACCTGTCCGAGGAGGAGATCGCCGAGCGGGGCGCCCAAGTGGGCATCGGCGCGGTGAAGTACGCGGACCTGTCGACGTCGGCGAACCGGGACTACAAGTTCGACCTGGACCAGATGGTCTCGCTGAACGGCGACACGTCCGTCTACCTCCAGTACGCGTACGCCCGTATCCAGTCCATCCTGCGCAAGGCGGGCGACGTGCGCCCGGCCGCCCACCCCGAGCTGGCGCTGACGGACGCGGAGCGCTCCCTCGGCCTGCACGTCGACGCCTTCGCGGAGACGGTGGCGGAGGCGGCGACGGAGTTCGCCCCGCACAAGCTGGCGGCGTACCTGTACCAGCTGGCGTCCCTGTACACGTCCTTCTACGACAAGTGCCCGGTCCTGAAGGCCGAGACGCCGGAGCAGGTGGCGAACCGCCTGTTCCTGTGCGACGTCACGGCCCGCACCCTCCACCAGGGCATGGCCCTGCTGGGCATCCGGACGCCCGAGCGGCTCTGACCGCCCGGCACGCACGCGTGCGGCCCGTCCTCCCCCCGAAGGGAGGGCGGGCCGCGGTGCGTGTACGGGCCGGCTCAGGTGCCGAGCAGTGACAGCCCGGCCGGGACGTCGATGTCGAAGTCCTCCTCCAGGACCCGGCGTGCCTCCGCCTCCTCGGTCAGCTCCCGCACGGTGACCGTGCCGTCGGCGCGGGTCTCGGTGAGCCGGTTCCCGTCGAGCAGCAGATGGCCGTCCGGCATGAGGCGCTGCACGTAGGGCCGCCGGGAGAAGGGCGATCGGGGGTTGGTGGCGATGTGCCAGTTGATGACCTCGTAGTCGGGCGCCTCGAAGGGCTCGGTGGTGAAGGCGTACTGCGCCTCCCAGCCGGCCCCGGCCCCGCGGTGCGCCTCGAGCACCCACATCTCCAGCGGTCCGTGGTGCGGCACGTGCACCAGCCGGTGCCGGCGCCCGGCGTCGTGGAACTCCGTGTCCGCCGTCAACGGCACCGGCTCCAGCAGCGACCCGATCGCGCCGAAGCCGACATCGGCCAGGTACGGCTGCGGATCGCCGGGGGCCTCGACGAGGAGGGCCATGTGGGTGCGGGGCCGGTCCTCGATCCGCTCGGCGCCCACGACGACCCGCGCGGCCAGCAGCGTCACCCGGAACCCCAGGGCCCGCAGCGCGGACGCGAACAGCGTGTTGTGCTCGTAGCAGTAGCCGCCGCGCCGGGAGTGGACCAGCTTTGCCATCAGGTCGCCGAGGTCGAGGGAGGGCGCCGTACCGCCCAGGGGGTCGAGGTTCTCGAACGGGACGGACCGGAGGTGGGCGAGGTGCACGCCCCGCAGCGTGGCCGCGTCGGGCCGCGGCTCCCCCTCCCAGCCGATCCGCTTGAGATACCCGTCGAGGTCGAACGGCGTCGTCCGTGCGCTGTCAGCCATACGCACACCGTACGGACCCCTCGCCCGCCCCGTCCGCCCTCCACGGCCCGAGCCCGACTCGGCCCTTGGACCTAGGTCACGGCCTGGCGGCCCGCCGGCCGGTCCCGGTACTCAGGACCCGCCCACGGCCGTCCGCAGCGCCTCGCCCAGCCGGCGCAGCCCCTCCGCGATCTCGTCCGGCGTCTGGGTCACGAAGCACAGCCGCAGGGTCGAGCGGTCGGGCGCACCCGCGTGGAAGGGCGCGCCGGGGACGTACGCCACGTCGTGCCGGACCACCTCCGGGAGCAGGGCGGTGGTGTCGTACGACTCCGGCAGCCGGACCCACAGGAACATGCCGCCCTCGGGACGGGTCCAGACCGACCCCGCCGGCAGGGCGTCCGCCAGGCCCGCGAGCATGGCGTCCCGGCGCGTCCCGTAGGCCGCGGCGACCCGGGTGACGTGGGCGTCCAGGTCACGGTCCGCCAGGTAGCGGGCGGCGGCGAGCTGGTTGACGGTCGGGGTGTGCAGGTCGGCGGCCTGCTTGGCCACCGCGCAGGCCCGGCGCAGTTCGGCGGGGCCCCGCAGCCAGCCGAGGCGCAGGCCGGGCGCCATCACCTTGGAGAAGGAGCCGAGCAGCACGGTCCGGTCGCGGGCGCCGTCGTGGGTGGCGATCCACGGCACCCGCTCGCCCTCGAAGCGCAGCTCCCCGTACGGGTCGTCCTCGACGATCCACAGCCCGAGCCGGGCGGCGACGTCGGCCACGGCGGCGCGGCGGCCGGCCGGCATGGTGCGGCCGGTGGGGTTCTGGAAGGTGGGCACGGTGTAGAGCAGCTTGGGGCGTTCGCGCGCCACCAGCTCCTCCAGCGCCTGCGGGTCGGGGCCGTGCTCGTCGCCGGGCACGGCGATCACGCGTGCGCCCGCGAAGCCGAAGGCCTGGAGGGCGGCGAGGTAGCAGGGGTCCTCGACGAGGACGGCGTCGCCGGGTTCGAGGAGCGCGGTGGCGAGCAGGGACAGCGCCTGCTGCGAGCCGGTGGTGACGAGCAGGTCGTCGGGGTCGGTGGCCAGGCCGCGCGCCGAGGTCCGGGCGGCGAGGGCGGCCCGCAGGGCGGGCTCCCCCTCGGTCGTGGAGTACTGCAGTGCCCGCGCCGGGGTCTCGGCGAGGACGGCCTGGTACGCGGCGGCGATGCCCTCCGCGTCGAACAGCTCCGGGGCGGGCAGCCCGCCCGCGAAGTTGATCACCTCGGGGCGGGCGGTGACGGCGAGGATGTCCCGTACGGGCGAACCGCCGATGGACCGGGTCCGCTCGGCCAGCGGGGGCGCGGGGGCGAGGGCGGGCGCGGTTTCGGTGATGGTCATGCACGGTCCCTTCGGCTGCGGTGACGGCTCGTTCCCGCAGCCTAGGGAAGTACGTGCTGTCTACAAGCAGGTTTCCGTGATACGGACACCGCTGCGGGCGCCGACGGCCCGTCAGCCCTTGGCACCCAGACCGGCGTAGACGTTGATGTCGGCGTCGGTGACGTCGTTGATGTCCTTGTAGCGGACCTTCTCGATGTCGTCGAGCCCGGCCAGATAGGACGCCTCCGGCTGCTCGGGCACGGGCGCGGCGTGGTCCGGCCGCCAGTGGTGCACCGGGACCACGCCCGGGTCGGCGAGTTCCAGCCCGCTCTCCGTGAAGAAGCGCTCGACGTCCTTCCGCGAGCGCAGCACGAAGGTGAAGCCCCGCTCGGTGTAGGTGCGTTGGACCGCGCGGATGTTCTCCGGGTTGAGGTCCTCGGTGAGGTGGCTGAGGACGAGACGGCTGCCGGCGGGCAGCGCGTCGACCAGCTCCCGCACGATCGGGTACGCCTCCTCGTCCTCGACGAAGTGCAGGATGGCGACGAGGCAGAGGGCCACGGGACGGTCGAAGTCGAGGGTCTGTGCGGCCTGTTCGAGGATTCGGGCCGGGCTCTTCAGATCGGCGTCGATGTAGTCCGTGCGCCCCTCGGGCCCGCTGGTGAGCAGGGCGCGGGCGTGGGCGAGGACGACCGGGTCGTTGTCGACGTAGACGACCCGTGACTCCGGGGCGATGCGCTGGGCGATCTGGTGGACGTTCTCCGCGGTCGGCAGGCCGGTGCCGATGTCGAGGAACTGGCGGATGCCCTCCTGCCGCGCCAGTTCGGTCACCGCGCGGCGCAGGAAGTCGCGGTTGTGCCGCACGTCGAGGTAGCCGCGCGGGTTGGCGGCGAGTCCGGCGGCGGCCGCGGCGCGGTCGGCGGGGTAGTGGTCCTTGCCGCCGAGGAAGACGTCGTAGACGCGGGCCGGGTGCGCCTTGCTGCTGTCGATCCTCCTTCTCAGCTCCGCGGGGTCCTGGCTGAGGGCGTCACCGGGCATGGGCTCTCCGTCGGAAGTCGTGACGAACGGTACGCGCGCCCCGGAAGGGAACGCGGGGCGCGGGAGCGATCAACGCGCGCAACCACCTTACGTCGCCCGCCGGTTGGAGGATCAGGTGCCGTCGAAGTGCTCCCAGGCGCTGCCGCCGAGCGGGTAGCCGTAGTAGTCGATGCCGGAGGCGCTGGTGCGGAACGGCTTGCCCTGGTCGTCGATGCGGACCGTGCCGCGCCGGGAGCCGCTGGACCAGTCGAGCTCCAGGTACCAGCGGACGTCGTGTCCGCTGGTGTGCGCGTTGACGTAGAAGACCTCGGGGTCGGACTCGCTGACCTTGTACGGGAAGTTCCGCTGCCCGTTGACCGGGGTGGCCAGGGGGTTGCCCAGGTCGAGCGAGACGTCGAACGACTTGGTGCCGACCCCGCCGCCGCAGCCGATGCCCACCGCGTACTCGTTCCAGTCGAGCGGCGCGTCGCTGCGCACGACACGGACGTGCAGCGCGTTGAGGACCACGGTCTCCGGGCCGGTTCCCTGCACGGTGAGCGCCACCGTCTGCCGGTCGGCGGAGACGGCGCCGAGCGCGGTGGCCCAGCCGACCGCGTCCTGCTGGGCGGGCGGCTTCGGCACGTTCTGCGGGCTGCGGTCGACCAGGAAGTTCTGGTCGCAGGGGGAGTCCCAGTAGTACGGCGTGGTCTGCACGGTCACCGAACCGCCGCCCTCGGCCGGGCCGTCCCGCTCGGCGGAACCGGCGGGCTTCCCGTCCTGGGACGGCGTGCGGCTCGGCGTGGCCGTGCTCTTCCGGGACGCGGAGGTGGACGGCGAGGCCGTGCCGCTCCCCCTCGGGGAGGGCGATCCGGTGGACTGCGACGGCGGCACCGACGCCGAAGGCGACACGGTGACCCCGGCGGCCCCCGCGGGCACGTCGCGTCCGCCGGACTCCCCGTCCGGGATCAGGTTCACCACGAGCGCCACGGCAGCGGCGACGGCGGCGACCCCGGTCGCGGCGTACAGCGCGGTGCGCCGGGGGCGGGGGCGCCTCGGGCCCATGGTGACGAGCGGCGCGTCGTCGTGGTCGGTCCGGGGGGCGGCGGGTACGCCCGCGCCGGCCGGGACGACGGGAGCGGGGGGCTCCGGGGGCTCGTCCCCGCCCTCGGGCGCCGGGGTCTCCGTCTGCGGGGTCTCCGCCTCGGCGCCCTTCTCCGGCTCGCCGGCTCTCTCCGCGTCATCTCTTTCCTCCGCGGCGTCGGCACTCTCCGCCTCGGCAGCCGGCTCCCCCTCGGCAGGGTTCCCCGACTCGGCGGGCTTCCCCGACTCGGCAGGGTTCCCCGACTCGGCGGGCTTCCCCGACTCGGCGGGCTTCCCCGACTCGGCAGGGTTCCCCGACTCGGCGGGCTTCCCCGACTTCACGCCGCGCAGCGCATCCGCGCGGATCCAGCGGCGATGGAGTTCGAGGAGTTCCTCGGGCGTCGCCCGGCACAGCCGGGCCAGGCGTTCGACGGGCGCGAACTCCGTCGGGACGACCTCCCCCTTGACGTACCGGTGGAGCGTCGACGCACTCATGTGCAGCCGTTTGCCGAGCGCGCCGTAACTGAGCCCGGACCGCTCCTTCAACTCCCGCAGCAGCCCCGCGAAGTCGTCCCCCGCCACCGTCTCTCCCTCTCCCCGCGTCCCCGTACCGCATCCCAGAAGGACACCGTTTCCCCAGGTCAGAGCCGTCCCAGCGTCCCAGCGTCCCGCATGTCCCGGCGTTGCTGGCGGCCGGGACGGATCCTGCCCCACGCTGTGGTCATCCAAGCAGCCGCTCCCGGCCAACGGTCGAGCGGCCCACTCCGACTCCCACTCGAAGGGGACCCGTCATGTCCGCACGCACCACCCGCACCCGCCTGTTCGCCGCCACCACGGTCGCGCTGGCCGCGCTCGCTCTGACGGCCTGTCAGGGCGGTTCGGACACGGGCGCCGAGGACCCGTCCTCCTCCGCGACGGCCACGGTCACGTCCAAGCCGTCGGCCGGCGCGTCCACCGGCGCGGGTCCGGACGCCGGCGACTCGGCCGGTGCGCAGGGACAGGGCGGCTCGAACGCCTCGACCGGTTCCGGCAGCTCCTCCGGCTCCTCCGGCTCGGGCTCCGGCAACGCGTCGGGCTCGAACGGCGGCTCCGGCGGCAACGGCTCCCAGGCCGGCGACAAGGACGACGACACGAAGCCCGGCAAGTGCTCCGCGTCGAGCGTCAAGATCACCGCCACGAACGTGCCCCGCCCGATCAACCACCTGCTGCTGACGGCGACGAACACCGGCTCCAGGACGTGCTACCTGCCCGCCTACCCGATGGCGAGGTTCGGCGAGGCCCAGTCCGTGCCGCCGGTCGCGGAGGAGACCAAGCCGCAGGCGGTCACGACCCTGGAGCCGGGCAAGTCCGGCTACGCGGGCGTGCTGCTGTCGGCCGCCGACGGCAGCGCCGGGGACGGATACACCGCGAACACGCTGACGGTCCCCTTCGACGACGGCTCCGTCGCCACGGTCGCCCTGCCCTCCGGCGGCGTCCACGTCGACGACGCCCTGACGGTCACCTACTGGCAGCCGAGCATGGACACGGCCCTCACCTACTGAAGGCCGCGCACGCCCTGCCCGGGCCGCCGGACGGCGCGGCCCAGGCCGAGGCCCTTCAGTGCAGCGTGCGAGCGACCTCGGTCGCCCAGTAGGTCAGGATGTTGCGCGCACCGGCCCGCTTGATGCCGGTCAGGGTCTCCAGAATCGCCCGGTCGCGGTCGATCCAGCCCTTCTCGGCGGCGGCCTCGATCATCGAGTACTCGCCGGAGATCTGGTAGGCGGCGACGGGCACGTCCACGGCGTCCGCGACCCGGGCCAGGATGTCGAGGTAGGGGCCGGCCGGCTTCACCATCACCATGTCGGCGCCCTCCTCCAGGTCGAGCGCCAGCTCCCGCAGGGACTCCCGCGCGTTGGCGGCGTCCTGCTGGTAGGTCTTCCGGTCCCCCTGCAGCGACGACCCGACGGCCTCGCGGAAGGGCCCGTAGAAGGCGGAGGCGTACTTGGCGGTGTAGGCGAGGATCGCGACGTCCTCCCGCCCGATCTGGTCGAGGGCGTCCCGGACGACCCCGATCTGGCCGTCCATCATCCCGCTGGGGCCCACGATGTGCGCGCCCGCGTCGGCCTGCACCTGCGCCATCTCGGCGTACCGCTCCAGCGTGGCGTCGTTGTCCACCCGCCCCTCGGCGTCGAGCACACCGCAGTGCCCGTGGTCGGTGAACTCGTCGAGACACAGGTCGGACATGACGAGCAGCTCGTCCCCGACCTCGGCCCGCACGTCCCGCAGCGCGACCTGGAGGATGCCGTCCGGATCGGTACCCGCGGTGCCGGCGGCGTCCTTCTTCGCCTCCTCCGGCACGCCGAACAGCATGATCCCGGAGATCCCGGCCTCGACCGCCTCGGCGGCGGCCTTCTTCAGGGTGTCCCGGGTGTGCTGCACGACCCCGGGCATCGCGGCGATCGGCACCGGTTCGCTCACGCCCTCGCGCACGAAGGCGGGGAGGATGAGGTCGGCGGGGTGCAGCCTGGTCTCGGCGACCATCCGACGCATGGCGGGGGTGGTCCGCAGACGCCGGGGCCGGGTGCCGGGAAAGGATCCGTACGTCGTCATGCCACCTACGCTACGCCCGCCCCACCCGTGCCTTTGCCGACGCGCAGTCGGCCCGCCCGGCCCTTGACCTCGAGCAAACTTCAGTTTCTACGGTCGGCCTCATGGAGTACACACACACCGACGCGGAACTGATCCGACAGCCCATCGGCTACTGGAGCTGGGCGGCCTACAAGGCCGTCGTCACCCGCACCCGGGCCGCCCTCGCCGAGATCGGCACCACCCAACCGCAGTGGTGGGTCCTCGCCCAGACCGCCCGCGCGGACACGCCGAAGACCCGCGACGAGATCTCCCGCCTCCTGCGGAACTACCTCGACACGGGCCCGGAGGCCATGGAGTCGGAGATCGACACGACCATCACCCAGGGCTGGATCACCGAGACTCCCGAGGGCCACCTGGCCCTCACTCCCGAGGGCAGGGCGTTCCACGAGAAGGCCGCGGCCCTCCAGGAAGACCTGTGGACGGAACGCCACGCGGGCATCTCCGACGAGGAGTACCTGACCACCATGAAGGTGCTCCAGCGCTTCATCCACAACACGGGCGGCCGGGCCTGGCACCACTGAGGTACCGCCCCCGTGCGGCCTCGGCACCCGTGGCGCAAGCGGCACCGACGCACGGGCCCCCTCCCCCGCCCCGGGCGTCCCGACCGGCCCTGCCGCGGGCGTCCCGCCGCCGGTCCCGGAGACGGCGGTGCCCCGCACCCGATCACCCGGGTGCGGGGCACCGCCGTACCGCTCAGGTCGTCGACCGCCGGCGCCGCGCGCCCGGCCGACGCTCGCTCGGCCGCGTCACCGGATCCCCGGCCTCGATCGCCGCGGCCCTGCGCCGCAGGCCGAAGTCGGCCAGCGCCTCCGCCAGCCTGTGCACCGACGGCTCCGGAGCCATGACGTCGACCCGCAGGCCGTGCTCCTCGGCCGTCTTCGCCGTCGCCGGGCCGATGCAGGCGATCACCGTCACGTTGTGCGGCTTGCCCGCGATGCCGACCAGGTTCCGCACCGTGGACGACGAGGTGAACAGGACCGCGTCGAAGCCACCCCCCTTGATCGCCTCGCGGGTCTGGGCCGGCGGCGGCGACGCGCGCACGGTCCGGTAGGCGGTGACGTCGTCGACCTCCCAGCCCAGCTCGATCAGGCCGGCGACGAGCGTCTCCGTGGCGATGTCGGCGCGCGGCAGGAACACCCGGTCGATCGGGTCGAAGACCGGGTCGTACGGCGGCCAGTCCTCCAGCAGGCCCGCGGCCGACTGCTCGCCGCTGGGCACCAGGTCCGGCTTCACACCGAAGGCGATCAGCGCCTTGGCGGTCTGCTCGCCCACCGCGGCGACCTTGATGCCCGCGAAGGCACGGGCGTCCAGCCCGTACTCCTCGAACTTTTCCCGGACCGCCTTCACCGCGTTGACCGACGTGAACGCGATCCACTCGTACCGGCCCGTCACCAGGCCCTTGACCGCCCGCTCCATCTGCTGGGGCGTGCGCGGCGGCTCGACGGCGATCGTCGGCACCTCGTGCGGCACGGCCCCGTACGACCGCAGTTGGTCGGAGAGCGACGCCGCCTGCTCCTTCGTACGCGGCACGAGCACCTTCCAGCCGAACAGCGGCTTGGACTCGAACCACGACAGCTGGTCGCGCCGGGCGGCGGCGGAACGCTCACCGACCACGGCTATCACCGGCCGGCCGCCGTCCGCCGACGGCAGCACCTTGGCCTGCTTCAGCGTCTGCGCGATCGTGCCCAGGGTGGCGGTCCAGGTGCGCTGCCGGGTCGTCGTACCGGCGATCGTCACCGTCAGCGGGGTGTCCGGCTTGCGGCCCGCCGACACCAGCTCACCGGCGGCCGCGGCCACCGAGTCCAGCGTCGTCGACACCACGACCGTGCCGTCGGAGGCGCCCACCTCGGTCCAGCAGCGGTCCGAGGCCGTACTGGCGTCCACGAACCGCACGTCGGCGCCCTCGGAGTCGCGCAGCGGGACACCGGCGTACGCGGGCACGCCGACGGCGGTCGCGATGCCGGGGACGACCTCGAACGGCACCCCGGCCGCGGCGCACGCCAGCATCTCCTCGGCGGCGTACGCGTCGAGCCCGGGGTCCCCGGTCACCGCACGGACGACCCGCCTGCCGCCCCGCGCGGCCTCCATGACAAGATGTGCGGCATCCCGCACAGCGGGGACACCGGAGGTGGTTGACGCGCCGTCAACAACCGCCAGTCTGGGCGTGCCTGTGCCCGGATCCGGGTTCGCGGAGGAATCCGTGGACGGATCCGCGTCCGTGTGCACTTCGGCTACGCCCTGCCTCGCGTGCGTGCGTACGACGTCGAGCACCTCGTGCTCGGCGACGAGGACGTCCGCGTTCGCCAGCGCCTCCACGGCGCGCAGAGTCAGCAGTCCCGGATCTCCGGGTCCGGCACCGAGGAAGGTGACGTGCCCGTGTTCCGGACCGGCGGGAAGGGTGGTGGGGCTCAATGTGCTCGCTCCCCCATCAGACCGGCCGCGCCCTGGGCGAGCATCTCGGTGGCGAGTTCGCGACCGAATGCCAGTGCCGCCTCGTGCGTCTGGGGCACGGGACCGGTGGTGGACAGCTGCACCAGCGTGGAACCGTCGGTCGTACCGACGACACCGCGCAGGCGCATTTCCTTGACAATCTGCCCGTCGGCCAACAGGTCGGCCAACGCGCCCACGGGCGCGCTGCAGCCGGCCTCCAGGGCGGCGAGCAGTGACCGCTCGGCCGTCACGGCGACCCGCGTGAACGGGTCGTCGAGCTCGGCGAGCGCGGCGATGAGCTCCGAGTTGTCCGCGGTGCACTCGATCGCCAGGGCCCCCTGGCCGGGAGCCGGCAGAACCGTGTCGACCGACAGGAAGTCGGTCACCTCGTCGATGCGGCCGACCCGGTTCAGCCCGGCGGCGGCCAGCACGACGGCGTCGAGCTCGCCACTGCGGACGTATCCGATGCGGGTGTCGACGTTGCCCCGGATCGGAACCGTCTCGATCTCCAGCCCGTGGCTGCGCGCGTACGCGTTCAGCTGCGCCATGCGGCGCGGCGCCCCCGTACCTATGCGCGCCCCGCGGGGCAGGTCGGTCAGCTTCCGCGCGTCCCGGGCGACGACCACGTCCCGCGGGTCCTCGCGCTCGGGTACGGCGGCCAGGACCAGGCCCTCGTGCGGTTGGGTGGGGAGGTCCTTGAGCGAATGAACCGCGAAGTCGACCTCACCACGCAGCAGGGCCTCGCGCAGTGCGGCCACGAACACGCCCGTGCCGCCGATCTGTGCCAGGTGCTCGCGGGAGGTGTCGCCGTAGGTGGTGATCTCGACCAGCTCAACGGGCCGACCGGTCACCTGGCTCACGGCATCCGCCACCTGCCCGGACTGGGCCATGGCGAGCTTGCTCCGCCTGGTCCCCAGCCTCAGTGCCTTCTCAGTCATGCCGGCCCTCGGTTCTTCTCAGTGCTGTTCTCGGCGCGGGAGACGGAGGCCACCGTCTCGGGGTCGAGGTCGAACAGGGTGCGCAACGCGTCCGCGTACCCGGCGCCGCCGGGCTCGGCCGCGAGCTGCTTGACCCGTACCGTCGGCGCGTGCAGCAGCTTGTCGACCACACGCTTGACGGTCTGGGTGATCTCGGCGCGGTGCTTGTCGTCCAGGCCGGGCAGCCGCCCCTCCAGCCGGGCGATCTCGCCGGCCACCACGTCGGCGGCCATGCTGCGCAGGGCGACGACGGTGGGCGTGATGTGCGCGGCCCGCTGGGCGGCGCCGAAGGCCGCGACCTCGTCGGCGACGATCCGGCGGACCTGGTCGACGTCGGACGCCATCGGCGCGTCGGCGGAGGCCTCGGCGAGCGACTCGATGTCCACCAGGCGCACGCCGGTCAGCCGGTGCACGGCGGCGTCGATGTCGCGCGGCATGGCGAGGTCGAGCAGGAACATCACGGGCTGCGGGCGCGGCACCTCGGCGACCGGCTCGGGCCGGCGCCGCTCGGGGATGCGTCCGACGGTGGCCGCGGTCGCGGCGAGCGCGGTGATCAGCTCGGCGTCCGCCTCGGGGCTGGGCCGCCCGGTCTCACGCGGCCGGTCCACGGCCGTCCCGCCCGCGACCCAGGCGGCGTGCTGCTCCAGCGTCGCCGCGTCCATGCCGGCCACGGCGGCCTCCCCCATGACTGAGAAGCCCGAGGGCACGGCCGACAGGTCGAGCGGGCAGCCGTCCTCGGCGCCGACGCCGGCGGACGGCAGCGGTGCCTCGGTGACCACGGGACGGTCGTCGATCTCCGCGACCGGCTCCCCGGTGCGGCCCTCGACCGCCGTCGCGACGGCGTCGGCGGTGAGGACGAGTCCCGTGGCGCCGGTGCAGGAGACGGCCACGTCGGCACGTGTCAGTTCCACCGGCACCGACTCCATCGGTACCGCGCGGGCCGCCACGTCCGTGTCGTCGCCCTCGCTCAGGATCTGCGCGAGCCGCTCGGCCCGCTCGAAGGTGCGGTTGGCGACGACGATCTCGGCGACACCGGCGCGCGCCAGCGTGGCGGCGGCCAGCGACGACATCGAACCGGCGCCGATGACCAGGGCCTTCTTGCCCGCGGCCCACTGCTGGACGTCTCCGCCGGCGGCCAGCTGCTGAAGGCCGAAGGTGACCAGGGACTGCCCGGCGCGGTCGATGCCGGTCTCGGAGTGGGCGCGCTTGCCCACCCGGAGGGCCTGCTGGAACAGGTCGTTCAGCAGGCGGCCCGCGGTGTGCAGGTCCTGCGCCCTGGCCAGGGAGTCCTTGATCTGGCCGAGGATCTGGCCCTCGCCGACGACCATCGAGTCGAGGCCGCAGGCCACCGAGAACAGGTGGTGGACGGCCCGGTCCTCGTAGTGCACGTAGAGATAGGGAGTGAGCTCCTCCAGGCCGACCCCGCTGTGCTGGGCCAGCAGCGTGGACAGCTCGGCGACACCGGCGTGGAACTTGTCCACGTCGGCGTAGAGCTCGATGCGGTTGCAGGTGGCGAGCACCGCGGCCTCGGTGGCCGGTTCGGCGGCGACGGTGTCCTGGAGCAGCTTCAGCTGGGCGTCCGCGCTCAGGGAGGCCCGCTCCAGCACGCTGACCGGGGCGCTGCGGTGGCTCAGTCCGACGACGAGGAGGCTCATGCCGGCATCACGGCGGGAACGTCCCCGTCGGGTCCCTGGTCGGTGGACGCCTTGCGGGCGGCGGCGGGGACGGCGGCCTCGGCCGCGGCCTCCTCGCCGGCCTTGCGCTGCTCGTGGAAGGCGAGGATCTGCAGCTCGATGGAGAGGTCGACCTTGCGCACGTCGACGCCGTCCGGGACGTTCAGCACGGTCGGCGCGAAGTTCAGGATGGAGGTGACACCGGCGGCCACGAGACGGTCGCAGACCTGCTGGGCGGCACCGGCGGGCGTCGCGATCACGCCGATCGACACGCCGTTGTCCTGGATGATCTTCTCCAGCTCGTCGGTGTGCTGCACCGGGATCCCCGCGACGGGCTTGCCGGCCATGCCGGGGTCGGCGTCGATGAGCGCCGCGACCCGGAAACCGCGGGAGGCGAAACCGCCGTAGTTGGCGAGGGCGGCACCGAGGTTACCGATACCGACGATCACAACCGGCCAGTCCTGGGTGAGGCCCAGTTCCCGGGAGATCTGGTAGACGAGATACTCGACGTCGTAGCCGACGCCCCGGGTCCCGTAGGAGCCGAGGTAGGAGAAGTCCTTGCGCAGCTTCGCGGAGTTGACTCCCGCCGCGGCCGCCAGCTCCTCGGAGGAGACCGTGGGGACCGAGCGCTCCGACAGTGCGGTGAGGGCTCGGAGGTACAGCGGAAGCCTGGCGACGGTGGCCTCGGGAATCCCTCGGCTGCGGGTCGCCGGTCGGTGTGTTCGGCCAGTTGCCACGGTGCTCCTGCGGGTAGAGCGGGGCTGTAGGCGGTCATACGTCCCTACATGACCGCCCCGTCGAATGCAGGCTATGTCTTTGTGAACGCGTGCACAAAGATGGTGTCCGATTTGCCCAGCCAACGTGACCGGACTCACGCGCCCCCGGCGTGTGAACCGGGAACCGGCGCACGCGCACACGCGTTCCTCTCCCATCGGGGGCAAAGCCGCACACGCTCCTCACGATCAACGCCCCCGAGACCAAGTCGCCATCGATCCTAAGCGACCATCCGGACTACTTGGACTGCTCGGTCAGTGCCTTGCGCAGGCGTTCCTCGTTCACACGCCAGAAGGTGTGCTGCCTTCCGTCGACGAGTACGACGGGGATCTGCTCCCAGTACTGGTCGTGGAGTCGGCGGTCCTCGGTGATGTCCTTCCCCTCCCAGGGGACGCCGAGGTCGGCGCACACCTTCTCGACGACGCGTTGTGCGTCATCACACAGATGGCAGCCGGGTTTGCGGATGAGGGTGACGAGATGGTGCTCGGGGTGATGAGGGGGCTGTGGGTTCTTTCGGCGGAACAGAGGGGTCATGCCGGCCATTCTCGCGCGCGCGGGGGCGGCGGGGGGCTCCTCCGCGGCGAGGGGGCCACCGGCCGGGTCGGCACGCCGACGCGCCCGGCGCGCCGGTTCTTTAACGACACGGTCGCCGAGAGTTCACAGCGCCCGAACCTCTCGACTCCGGAACCCCCGAACAAACTGGCTATGCTCACCGTCATGGCCGCTCTCGGATGGCTCACCCCCCGTAGGCGCTCCGCCACGGCGCGGAGCGTGTTGGCAGGCGAGGCCTCGGCGGAGGCCGCCCGCAAGTCCACGCAGGACGTTCCCGTCTCCGGCACCGGCGAGGAACCGGAGTTCCCGGTCCACGGCGACGACAGGGCGGCCGCGTTCTTCGATCTCGACAACACGGTGATGCAGGGCGCCGCCCTCTTCCACTTCGGCCGGGGCCTGTACAAGCGGAAGTTCTTCGAGACCCGCGACCTCGCCCGGTTCGCCTGGCAGCAGGCATGGTTCCGGCTGGCCGGGTTCGAGGACCCGGAGCACATGCAGGACGCCCGCGACTCGGCCCTGTCGATCGTCAAGGGCCACCGCGTCTCCGAGCTGAAGTCGATCGGCGAGGAGATCTACGACGAGTACATGGCCGAGCGCATCTGGCCGGGGACGCGGGCGCTGGCCCAGGCCCACCTGGACGCCGGGCAGCGGGTCTGGCTGGTCACGGCGGCCCCGGTGGAGATCGCCCAGGTGATCGCCCGCCGCCTGGGCCTGACCGGCGCGCTGGGCACGGTGGCCGAGTCGCTCGACGGCGTCTACACGGGCAAGCTGGTCGGCGAGCCCCTGCACGGCCCGGCGAAGGCCGAGGCGGTGCGGGCACTGGCGGCGGCGGAGGGCCTGGACCTCTCCCGCTGCGCCGCCTACAGCGACTCGCACAACGACATCCCGATGCTGTCGCTGGTCGGCCACCCGTACGCGATCAACCCCGACGCGAAACTGCGCAAACACGCCCGCGAACTGGACTGGCGCCTGCGCGACTACCGCACGGGCCGCAAGGCGGCCAAGGTCGGCATCCCCGCGGCCGCCGGCGTGGGCGCGGTGGCCGGCGGCACGGCGGCGGCCATCGCCCTGCACCGCCGCCGCCGCTGACACCCCGGTCGCCGGCCAATCCGAATCACGTACCCCCGCGGCCCCCTCCGCAGTCCCCTTCTCTCACATCGGCCACAACACGCTCTGTAGTCACCCGGAACGCGAACCGTTCCGGTCAGCCGGTGATCACTATGTGACACCCGAACGAGCGCCAATCGGTTACAGAAGCGACGTAATCGATGATTTGAGCAACTGGGCGTAGCAGGGCCTGCACGAAGCGTTATTCTCCTCAGACGCAAACCGGTACCCCTCCGTCGCCACGACGGGTGAACGGTCCCGCACTGCACGTGATGGAAGCTCTGCCTCTGGGAGTCCCGTGTACCCACACGTCGGGGTTGACGCCTCGGGCCTGGCTACGCTGCGCGCAACGGTCAAATCGGTCCAAGACCTGTTGCGCGGTGTCGTCCCCACCGCGTACGCCGTCCCCGCTTTCGCCGCGGCCACCGCCCCTGTCGGCCCGTGCTACGCACTCGCCGAGAGCGGCGCCGCCGTAGGCAGACGCGGGCGGCCGTCCGGGACCGCCGCCACCGCCCGCCGGCCTGCCGCGGACAGCGACAGCGCCCGGATGATGGACCTGGTGGAGCGCGCCCAGGCCGGCGAGGCCGACGCGTTCGGACGGCTCTACGACCAGTACAGCGACACCGTGTACCGCTACATCTACTACCGCGTGGGCGGCAAGGCGACCGCCGAGGATCTCACGAGCGAGACCTTTCTGCGGGCCCTGCGGCGCATCGGCACCTTCACCTGGCAGGGCCGCGACTTCGGCGCCTGGCTGGTGACCATCGCCCGCAACCTCGTCGCCGACCACTTCAAGTCCAGCCGCTTCCGCCTGGAGGTCACCACCGGCGAGATGCTCGACGCCAACGAGGTCGAGCGCTCCCCCGAGGACTCCGTCCTCGAATCCCTCTCCAACGCCGCCCTCCTCGACGCCGTGCGGCGGCTCAACCCACAGCAACAGGAGTGCGTGACGCTCCGCTTCCTCCAGGGCCTCTCCGTCGCCGAGACGGCTCGCGTCATGGGGAAGAACGAGGGCGCCATCAAGACGCTCCAGTACCGGGCCGTCCGGACCCTCGCCCGGCTGCTCCCGGACGACGCGCGCTGAGATCCGGCGCGACGACCCTCCGCAACCCCCAAGTCACCTACGGTGAAAGTCCGTTGACTCCACGGTCCACTCGCCCGCCGTCCGTAACCCAAGTGCCGCGCCGCTCGTTGTGCGGGATGCAGGCTCCCTGTGGTCACCCCCTGGCCGACTCCGATCACACGTTCGTGTGGCGGTGGTCGGGGCGTGCAACCCTCAGGACCCCCTGGGGAGTCGACCGTCATGACGAGAGGAGGTGCCGCCAGTGATCGCGAACGTATCGGCGCACCGGCGGGCGAACGCCTTCGCCCAGGCTCTGGAGGAGCAGTCCGATCCGGGCGCGGCGGCCGAGCAGTCCGAGGGACCGGCCCCGGCCCGGGCCACCGCGGACAAGACCGAGCAGGGTCGTCTGCTGACCCTCGCCGCCGGCCTGGAGACGCTGCCCCGGCCCGAGCTGGACCCCGAGGTCAAGGTCGTCCAGCGGGCCCAGCTGGTGGCCGCGTTCGAGGCCATGCTGCAGGAGGGCTCCACGGGCGGCGAGGCGGCGGACCCTTCGGTGCCCGGACAGCGCCGGGCCCGTGGCGCCCACCGGGCGACCCCACTGAAGAGGTTCCGGCCGCGCACACGGCTGGCCAAGGGCCTCACCGCGGGCGGACTGAGCGTCGGTGTCGCCGCGGGAGCCTTCGGCGGAGTCGCCGCCGCCAGTTCGGACGCCCTGCCCGGTGACTCGCTCTACGGACTCAAACGCGGGATCGAGGACTTCCGGCTCGGCCTCACCGACGGGGACGACGAACGCGGCCGGGCCTACCTCGACCAGGCCTCCACCCGGCTCGGCGAAGCGCGCCGGCTCATGGAGCGCGGCCGCAGCGGCCACCTCGACCACGAGTCCCTCAGCGAGGTCCGCCGCGCCCTGGCCGGCGTCCAGCACGACGCGTCCGAGGGCCACCGGCTGCTCAGCGCGGCCTACGCCCGCGACCCCGACTCGCTCGGCCCCATGCAGGCCCTGTCCGCCTTCTCCCGCTCCCACCAGGACGCCTGGGGAGCGCTGCGCGACAGGCTGCCCGTGCAGCTCGGGGACGTGAGTGAGCAGGTGTCGTCGGTGTTCGACGCCATAGAGGAGGACGTGGCCCCGCTGCGATCCCTGCTCCCGCAGCCCCCGGCCCAGGACGACACCGACGACAACCGCCCGGGCGGATCCCGGTCGGCGTCCACCGACACCCCCGGCGCCGGGCGTTCGGCTACCCCCAGCACCGGCAGCAGCGGCTCGTCCGACAGCGGCCGGGAAGGCAGCCGCGGCCCCAGCGAGTCGGCGGAATCCGGCAGCGAGGGTGACGGCCTGCTCGGCGGCGGCACGGGAGGCGGTCTGCTCGACCCGCCGAAGGACAGCGGCAGCGCCTCGCCGTCCACGAGCGACAAGACCCCGACCCCCGAGCCGGACGTCACGCTTCCCCCGCTCCTCCCGGGCCTGCTGCCCGGCCTGGGCATCCAGGGCGAGGACGCGGACTGAGACAGCGATACACCGACGGGGGCGCCCCTTCCCAGCGAGGGGCGCCCCCGTCGGCGTACGCACACCGTCAGAAGAACACCGACCGCCGCTGCACCAGCAACTTGTAGAGCGTGTGCTGGATCTGCTCCCGGACCTGATCGGTCAGGTTGAACATCAGCATCGGGTCCTCGGCGGCCTCCGGCGGATAGCCGTCCGTGGGGATCGGCTCACCGAACTGGATCGTCCACTTCGTCGGCAACGGCACCGCACCGAGCGGACCGAGCCACGGAAAGGTCGGCGTGAGCGGGAAGTACGGGAAGCCCAGCAGCCTCGCGAGGGTCTTGGCGTTGCCGATCATCGGGTAGATCTCCTCCGCCCCGACGATCGAGCACGGAATGATCGGCACGCCCTGCCTCAGGGCCGTGGAGACGAAACCGCCACGCCCGAAGCGCTGCAGCTTGTAGCGCTCGCTGAACGGCTTGCCGATGCCCTTGAAGCCCTCCGGCATCACCCCGACCAGTTCGCCCTGCCCGAGCAGCCGCTCGGCGTCCTCCGAGCACGCCAGGGTGTGGCCGAGCTTGCGGGCCAGCTCGTTGACCACCGGCAGCACGAACACCAGGTCCGCCGCCAGCAGCCGCAGGTGCCGGCCGGCCGGGTGGTGGTCGTGGACGGCGACCTGCATCATCAGGCCGTCCAGCGGCAGCGTCCCGGAGTGGTTGGCCACGATCAGGGCACCGCCCTCGGCGGGGATGTTCTCCACGCCCTTCACGTCGACCCGGAAGTACTTCTCGTACACCGGCCGCAGCAGGGACATCAGCACCTGGTCGGTGAGTTCGGCGTCGTAGCCGAAGTCGTCGACCTCGTAGTCACCGGTCAGGCGGCGGCGCAGGAAGGCCAGGCCACCGGCGATGCGCCGCTCCAGACCGCCGTCGTCCGCCGGCCGCTGCCGGGACGGCCTCGAGGGCTCCTCCTCGTGCGTCACAGGGGCATCGCCCTGCGCGGCGCCCCTGACGGGCAGCGGCTGGACCTCGCGTACCGGCGCGGGCTCCGCGGTGCCCTTGCGCCGGCTCCCCGTGTTCCGGCGCCGCGACGGGCGCTGCACCGCGCTTCCGCGGGACCGGTCGTCGTCGAACGGAATGACCTTGGCATCCGCCATCGTTGATGCGCTCCTCAGTTGGCGCTCTGCGTCGGGGGGTGGCCACTGCCCCGGAGGGACAGCGCCGCGATCCGGTCGACGGCCCCCGCAACGGCCTGCGGGGGAAGCAGTCCGGGCCCTCGGCCGCGCACGAAGTCCGCGAACGTCTGCGCCGTCGTGTACTTCGGCCGGAAACCCAGCGTCTCGCGCATCTGTGTGGTGTCCACGACCCGCCCGTGAGTGAGCAGCCGGATCTGTTCGGGAGAGAAGTCCGTCATCCCCAGCGTACGCACCAGGGAGCCCGCCCAGGTGACCGCCGGCAGCAGCAGCGGCACCGTGGGCCGGCCGAGGCGCCGCGAGCACTGGGAGAGCAGCAGGACGCCGTCACCGGCGATGTTGAAGGTGCCGCTGTTCAGCGTGCCCCGCCGCGGCTCGTGCGAGGAGATCCGCAGCACCTCGATCACGTCGTCCTCGTGCACGAACTGCAGCCGCGGGTCGTATCCGAAGACGGTCGGCAGCACCGGCACGGCGAAGTACGAGGCCAGCGGCGTGTCGGCGGTCGGGCCGAGGATGTTGGCGAACCGCAGCACGCACACCGCGACGTCCGGCCGCCGGCGCGCGAAGCCCCGCACGTACCCCTCGACCTCGACCGTGTCCTTGGCGAAGCCGCCGCTGGGCAGGGACTTGGGCGGTGTCGTCTCGGTACAGACCGCCGGGTCGCGGGGCGCGGACCCGTAGACGTTCGTGCTGGACTTGACCACGAGCCGCTTCACGGTGGGGGACTTCTGGCAGGCACCGAGCAGCTGCATGGTGCCGATGACGTTGGTCTCCTTGACCGACGTCCGGCTGCCGCTGCCCAGCGGGGTGCCAGTGACGTCCATGTGGACGACCGTGTCGGCGCCCGTCTCGGCGAGCACCCGCCCGATGGTCGGCTGCCGGATGTCGGCCTGTACGAAGTCGGCGCCGCCCAGATGGTGCTCCGGCGGAACGGCGTCCACGGCGACGACCCGGTCCACGTCGGGATCACGCTGGATCCGCCGTACGAAGCGGCCCCCCAACTGACGGGCCACACCGGTCACGAGCACGACCTTTCCCAAGATCAGCGCCTTCCTTCCGCCCTAGTACGGTCCCAGCCCGGCTCTTGTCGTCCACCTGCTCGTACCCTGCCGCGTTCCCCGCCCGGGGGCCAACTTAGCCGCTCGGTGTTGCGCTGTGATGACCGCCGGATGCAGCAAGTGACGAGAAATCGCGCTCGTTCCCGCTGGGGCTGCGGACACGACTGTGGCCCCCCACCTGGTGCGGTGGGGGGCCACAGGACACGCTCTCGCGCAGCCGCGTCGCTTACTTCTTGTTGCGACGCTGGACGCGCGTGCGCTTGAGCAGCTTGCGGTGCTTCTTCTTGGCCATCCGCTTGCGCCGCTTCTTGATAACAGAGCCCACGACTACCCTCGCTCACTTCTCATCACTCGGTTGTTTGGGCGCCATGGGCCCACACGACCTACGAGGGGCTAGCCTACCCGCCCCGGCGCTGAGGTCGTAATCGAGGGGTGAGGGCGAGAGAGGGAAACCGGGAGAGGTCCGACGAGCCCTGAGGACTCCCCCGGTCGCCGTCAGGCTGTTTCCACCCCCACATAGCTCTCGCGGAGGTACTCGTGAACCGCTTGCTCCGGGACACGGAACGACCGTCCCACCCGGATCGCGGGCAGATGACCGCTGTGCACCAGGCGGTACACGGTCATCTTGGACACTCGCATCACCGAGGCGACCTCCGCCACGGTAAGGAACTGAACCTCGTTCAGAGGCCTTTCGCCAGCTGCAGCCATGACACACCTGAACCTTCCGCACTCGACGGCCACCGGCTTCCCCTTCCGGTGACTCTTCGTCGCTGCGTGCTCACTCCCCAATGTAGGTGCGGGTGATGCGAATGGGGAAGAGGTGCATCCATCGGCGTCCTACTGGGACAGACACGCCCGATTGAGTACGTAGCGGGTCAGCGGCAGGTAGTAATCAGACCGCACACCGTCATCAAGTGGAACGACGACGGACACGGACCCCTCCGCCTCCCCCACGAAGAGCGCGGGATCGTCCGTATCGGCCGGCCCGATGGCCTCGAACCCCAGCTGACCTGCTCCGCAGACCCATCCGTGGTCCCCGATCACCAACTCGGGCAGGGGTCCGCCGGCCTCGGCCGCCGCGGCCAGCGCCGCACGAACCGGGAGGGGCGAATGCGTGTGTGCGCCGGGCTCACCACCGGCGCGGGGCGCGCCCGGTTCCCGCACCAACGCGACTCCCCGGACGTAGTCGAGGTTGTACGTGCGTAGGCCGAACCGGGTCGTTATGTCGACACGGCGACCCTGCGCCGGGGTGAGGACCCTACATCCCGCCGCCGACAGCGCATCGGCCAAGGCGGCGTAGAAACCGAGCAGTCGATGGGGGTGCCCGGTGCCGAGGAGCACCGGGTCGCGACGCTGAGCGACGACGGCGAGCCGCCCGGCGAAGGCGTCCAGAGCGGTCAGCGTCCGCTCCGGATCGATCACATCCTGACCCGAAGTACACCGCGGGTCGGCCGAAACCCCACACCTGTCCGCCATCAACCCGATCACGTCCCGCTGCCCCCAGGTACCCACCGGATCGATCCCGATCAGCATGCGCGGGTCCCGAGCGGCGAACAACCGGTAACTCCGCAGACTCACCTCCCGGGGAGTGGCCACGACCCCGGCAAGACGAACGGCCAGCAGATGGTCCCGGAGCGCTCCGCGGGTCAGCACACCCTCGATGCTGACGAACGAAGCCCCCCGAAAGGACCAGAACACCGAAAACTACCCTCGGTCGGCGTAACGCCACGGCCGTCGCCGCCCTCGCTGCGGGCAGTCACGCCGCCCCCGGCCCCCGAACCGTAGCCGCCGTAGCTGCGGGCAATCCCGCCCCGCCACCGCCTCCACCGCCGCAGCCGCCGCCGTCGCCGCCGTCGCAGCCGCGGGCAGTCGTGCCTCCCCCAGTGCCTGAGCGGCCTGGGAGGTACCCCCAGGAGGGGCGGCACGGGTGGGCGCAGCGGCACCCCGTCAGCGCCGGGCCGCGCGACCCACCCTCGGCCCGCCCCCACGCCGGGCACCATGGCCAACGCCGGACCACAGGGCGGCGTCCCCCGGCACCACCGTCACGCCAACAACCCCCGCAGCGGAAACACCGCCCGCCGAGCCGCCAACACCGCCTGGTCCAACCGATCCGCAGGGTCGTACCCGGCCTCCCAAGAGGCCCAGGAAACAGGCCACCGCCCATCCGTCATCCGCATCGGCCCCAACTGCCGCGTCCGCGCGAACACATCCTGCCGCCACCCCTCCGGAATCACCGTCTCCGGCTCCACCGGCCGCCCCGCGGCGATCCCCACCAGGTGCGTCCACGACCGCGGCACCACATCCACCACGGCGTAACCGCCCCCGCCCAACGCCACCCACCGCCCCCCGGCGTACTCGTGCGCCAGCTCGTGACACGCCAGCTGCACCGCCCGCTGCGCATCCAGCGACACCGCCAGATGCGCGAGCGGATCCTCGAAGTGCGTATCGGCCCCGTGCTGCGTCACCAGCACCTGCGGCCGAAAGTCCGCGATCAGCTCCGGCACCACCGCGTGGAACGCCCGCACCCACCCCGCGTCCCCGGTCCCCGCCGGCAGCGCGACATTCACCGCCGACCCCTCCGCGCGGTCGGCCCCGGTCTCCTCCGGCCACCCGGTCTGCGGAAACAGCGTCCGCGGATGCTCGTGCAGCGAGATCGTCAGAACCCGCGGATCCTCCCAGAACGCCGCCTGCACACCATCGCCGTGATGGACGTCCACGTCCACGTACGCGACCCGCTCCGCCCCCAGCTCCAGCAGCCGCGCGATCGCCAGCGCCGCGTCGTTGTACACACAGAACCCCGACGCGCTCCCCGGCATCGCATGGTGCAGCCCGCCCGCGAAGTTCACCGCGTGCAGCGCGTCCCCGCGCCACACCGCCTCCGCCGCCCCCACCGACTGTCCCGCGATCAGCGCGGACACCTCGTGCATCCCCGCAAAGGCCGGATCGTCCATCGTCCCCAGCCCGTACGACCCGTCCGCCGACCCGGGATCCACGGAAGCCGCCTTCACGGCGTCGATGTAGTCCTCCCGGTGCACGAGCCGCAGCGTCGACTCCCCGGCGGGCTTCGCCGCGACCACCTCCACTTCCCGGTCGAGCCCGAGGGCACCGACCAGTCGTCGCGTCAGGGCGAGCCGAACCGGATCCATCGGATGCTCCGGCCCGAAGTCATAGCCCGTTACTGCCTCGTCCCACATCAGCTGTGCGCGGCCGCTCATGCCCGCCACCGTATCGGTCCGGTTGAGCCGCGAACGACCTTGCGTGCACGAGCGTCACCAGCACCAACACCATCGGCACGAGCATGGCCCCGCGGTAGCTCCAGGCGTCCCCGAGCGCTCCCACCAACGGCGAACCGATCAGGAACCCCACGTAGTTGAAGACATTGAGCCGCGCCACAGCCGCGTCCGAAGCGCCCGGACCGTAGGTCTCGAAGGCGTGCCGCCCGGCCGCCGCGAACGTCTGCGGCACCAGCACGCACAACCCCAGCCCCAGCAGCGTGAACCCGAGCATCCCCACCCACGCCCCTGGCGCCCCGGCCACCACGGCGAACCCGCCCGCCGCGACCACCGCACCGCACCGCACCACCGCCACGGCACCGAAGCGCCGCACCCCGAAGTCCCCGACGGCCCGCCCCACCAGCGTGGTGACCATGTACACGTTGTACGGAACCGTCGCCAGCTGCTCCGAGCTCCCCAGCACGTCCTGGAGGTACTTCGCGCTCCAGTTGGAGACCGTCGAGTCCCCGATGTACGCGAACGTCATCACCAGGCACAGCGGCATCAGCACCTTGAAGCCGACACCCGCGCCCTCCCTCGTCTTCCGCGGCTCCCCGACCGGGCCCTGCGCGGCGGTCTCATCGACGTACCACCGACTCCCCACCAGCGCGGCGGGCAGCAACACCGCCACGGCCGGCAGATACGACACCCACAGCGCCAGATCCCAGTGCGCCCCCACCCAGGCCAACGAGGCGCCCACGATCCCGCCCAGGCTGTAGGCCGCGTGGAACCCGAGCATGATGCTGCGTCCGTACGCCCGCTGCAGGCTCACCCCGAGCATGTTCATCGCCGCGTCCAGCACACCCACGGCCAGCCCGAACGCGGCGAGCGCCACGGCCAGTCCCGCCATCCGGTCGCCCAGCCCCACCCCCAACAGCGACAGGAGCACCACCGGTTGGGACCAACGCAGCAGCCGCCCCGGCCGTATCCGCCGCACCAGCCGCTCGGTCGCCACACTGCCGACACCCGCCAGGATCGGTACGGCCGCCAGGAAGACGGGCAGCAGCGCGTCTGAGACGCCGTACCGGTCCTGAATGGCCGGGATGCGCGTCACGAGCAGAGCGAAGGTGACGCCCTGCGTGAAGAAGCTGAACGCCAACGAGGCCCTGCCGCGCCGCAGCACATCAGTCATGGCCGCGAGCGTAGGGCCCCGGCCTACCCGTGGGTAGATCCAGCCAAAGGTGAATTCCGCTCAGCTTCCTCGCGCCAAGCCGCCCGGAGTCATACCAACAGGTCGGCCAACTCTCCCATCGTCGCGAAGAGATGAGTCGCCCCGGACAGCTTCGCGGCGGGCGTCATGGCGGTGAACCCGTAGACGTCCATGCCGGCCGCGACAGCCGCCCGCACGCCGAGCGGACTGTCCTCGACGACAACACACTTCTCCGGCGCGACCCCCATCCGCTCGGCAGCGTGCAGGAAGAGATCGGGCGCCGGCTTCCCCCGCCCCACGTCCTCCGAGCTGAAGATGCGCCCGCCGTCGAACCACCGGTCCAGTCCGGTCTTCCGATGCCCCACGCGAATCCGCTCATGGCTCCCGGACGACGCCACGCAGTACGGCACCCCGTCCGCGGCGAGCTTCTCCAGCACGCCGACGACGCCGGGCACCTGCTCCAGGTCCTGCTCGAAGGCGGCGAAGACCCGCCCATGAAACACGTCGTCGAAGTCCTCGGGGAGCCGCCGGCCCGTCCGCTCCTGGATCAGGTCATGAACCCGGTGCATCGCGGCCCCCATGTAGTCCCGGAGGGAGTCCTCGTACGACGTCGGGTGACCCAGCTCGGTCAGATAGCCGGCGAGAAGCCGGTTGGAGATCGGCTCACTGTCCACGAGGACGCCGTCGTTGTCGAAGATGACCAGGTCATAGCGCATGGAACGACCTTAAACGCAGAAAACCCCGCACCGAAAGGTGCGGGGTTTTCTCCAAAAATTGTTCGGCGGCGTCCTACTCTCCCACAGG
>NZ_BMWA01000045.1 GCF_014650995.1 Streptomyces viridiviolaceus | reverse complement strand
GCCGGAGTCCACCTCGCCGCACTCATCCTCTGGCTCCGCGAACCCAACCAAGATCCTTTGTCAGACAGGACCTAGCCGGTCCGGAGAGTTCGAGAGGGGAGCCGTTCCGCTTCGGCGGTGTCCGAGGGGCGACCGCGGCGGCGGGCGAGGAGCTCCTCCAGCGCGAGGACCTCGGAGGAGGCCGAGCTACGGCCCGTGCGGCGTGCGCAGAGCGACCGACCTCGCCGCGGCCCGTCAGTTCCACGCCCGCGAAGGCCACCTCCGAGTGCCCCGCAAGCACGTCGAACACGTCGGCGGGGAACCGGTCCGGCTGGGCTCCTTCCCGGACAACAGCCGCAGGCGCGCAGCGCGGCTGGGCGAGCAGCGTCGGACCGATCTCGATGCCCTCGGCATGCGCCGGCAGCAGTTGCTGGACGATGCGGGGCCCGCACTCGGGTTTCAGGGCCCCTCTGGCCCTTGCGCATGGGTACCAGTCGAACGGATCCCGCTCGCGTGCAGCTGAGATCACCGGTCGAGAGCGTATCGACGGTGGTCAAGTCCTGTGGATCGTTGAAGTTGTCGCCCCACTACTCCGGTGCCATCGGATCTCGCCTTCGTGCCATTCGTCGGTGGGTATGAGCCCGGCGGCGGTGGCGACAGCAGCGGAGGCCCGATGCTCCGGGTGGATGTGGGCGATGACGGTCCGCACCTGCTGCCCGCCGAGCCAGTCGACGAGTCCTCGGGCAGCTTCGCCGGCGATGCCTCTTCCCTGCCACGGGGTCCCCACCACCCAGGCAATCTCTGCGATGAGTCCGTGGCCGGAGGGGCCGACCGTCGCCTGGACGGTGCCGGTCGCACAGGACTCGTCACGGAGCCGGATCACCCAGTTCAGCCAGGAGACGGCCGGGTCGGGAGAGCCTGCGGTCAAGCGCTGGTAGCGCGAGCGCAGGGCTTGCGGGGATTCCGGCGTGCCGCCGATGAAGATGTGCAGGGCGGGGTCGGACAGCACGGCGGCCATCTCCTCGGCGTGCTCGACGCGCAGCGGCAGGAGGTCCAGTCGCCGGGTGCTGATGGCCTGGGCCGCGAGGGGGCTCACGCCGTGACCGCCTCGGGGCGTTCGACGAGCCGGCCGCGTTCGAAGAGGGCTCCGGCCCGGAGGAGGTGGACGAGGTGGGGTGCGTTTCCAAGCGGGGCGGCCGGCATCCACCATGCGCCCTCCCGGACGATCTCATCCGGCAGCGAACCGCCGCTCGGTGTGGTGCCGTCCTCGTCGACTGCCGTAGGCACGGGCGCGCCTTCCCAGCCGACGCGGCAACGTCGGCCTTGCTCGATGGCGTATCGCAATACTGAGCATTGCTCGGGCGTGGCCACCCGCGACCGCGCTTCCCCGGTGACCTACCGTCAGAACACACCCTCGGAACCTGGTCTGACAACGGAGCAGTGTCCGTGTGCTGTCCCCACACGACGCCCGCGAGCATCACCGCGGCCCCCCATCGCTCCCGACCTCGGCGAGCGCTACCTCGACACCACCTACCGGACCAACTGGCTGCAGGACGTCTACGACGACCAGATCCTCGCCCCGGAGCAGATGACCGCCACGATCAAGACCGAGGAGCCTGCGCCCCGGGATCCGGACCGCCGCGCGCAGTCGTAGCCCTGGCCGGCCGCGGCCCGGCGGCCTCCCGTCGAGGACGTGCCGGATGTGAGTCCCGACGGCTTCGGGGCGGCCGGATCGGAGGTGCGTCGTCCCGGATCGCCCCGAGGGCGCCACGCCCGCATCCTGGAACGGTAGGGGTACTCGCTCGCTGCCGGAAGGAGGGGCGATGAAGGCCGTACGAACCCACGATCGTGATGCGGCCGTGGACAGCCTGGTTGTGGAGGAGGCACCGTACCCGTACGCGGGGGAGGGCGACGTCGTCGTAAGGGTGCGTGCGGCCTGCTTCACCCCGGATGAGCTGGCCTGGCCGGCCACGTGGGTCGACCGGGGCGGCAGGGATCGAGCGCCCGTCATTCCGGGACACGAGCTGTCGGGCGAGGTGGCCGAGGTCGCGGTCGGCACGACCGGGCTTTCGGTCGGCCAGCGCGTCGTCGGACTGACCGACTGGAACCGCGACGGCACTCTCGCGGAATACACGGCGGTGGAGGCCCGCAATCTGGCGCCGCTGCCCGCGGGAATCGACCACGTGCAGGCGGCGGCTCTGCCGATGCCGGGCCTCACCGCCTGGCAGGGCCTCTTCGTACACGGAAGGCTGGAGGCAGGGCAGAGCGTGCTGGTGCACGGAGCGGGCGGCGGTGTGGGCATGGCCGCGACGCAGCTTGCCCGTGACGCCGGGGCGCGCGTGCTCGGGACGGGGCGCGAGGGGAGCCGGGACCGGGTGCTGGAGCTCGGTGCAGAGGTCTTCATCGACCTCGGACAGCCGGCGTGGGAGGAGGCGGTGGGCCGAGTCGACCTCGTCTTCGACGCCATCGGCGGGGAGGTGCTCGACCGCTCTGCCGCCGTGCTCAGGCCCGACGGCACCCTGGTGACCATCGCCCAGCCCCCGACCGTGCGTCCCGAGGACGGCCGGGCCATGTACTTCATCGTCGAACCCAACCGTGATCACCTCCTGGAGATCATCGGCAGGCACCGAGGGGGCCGGCTGCGCCCGTTGGTGGGGGCCGTCCATCCCCTGGACCGTGCCCCGGAGGCGTTCCGCGCGAAGAAGGGAACAGTCGGCAAGACCGTCGTCCAGGTCGCGTGAGTGCCGCCCAGCCCGCCACGGGACGACGTGGCCTCCCGGAGCTCGACAACGGACCGGAGCGTCGCTGCGGAGTCGCACATCGTGCGTGCCTCGTTCGGCAGGCCCCCGTGGCGGCGCGCGGTCGGACCTTCTCCGCCGCGTGGCCCGGGTGACAAGAGCGCCCCTCAGACCGTGACCACTTGTCGAACCGTGACGCCCAGCACCCAGGCACACCGTTGCCGAGAAGAAGAAAGACGGACCTGACATGGATCTGAAGCTCGAACTCATCGTGCTGCCCGTCTCCGACGTCGATCGGGCCAAAGCCTTCTACGAGGCCGCGGGATTCCGCCTGGACCTCGATGCCGCCGCCGGTGAGGACTGGCGTGCGGTGCATTTCACGCCGCCCGGCTCGGAGTGCTCGATCATCTTCGGTAAAGGGCTCACGCACCTGGCGCCGGGCTCCGTCCAGGGCCTGTACCTCATCGTCTCCGACATCGAGGAGGCCCGCGCGGATCTCGTCGGCCGCGGCATCGAGGTGAGCGAGGTCTTCCACGACGCAGGAGGCATCTTCCACCACGGCCACGACGCCGGACGGATCGTCCACGACGGCCCGGGCCAGGAGCGGGTGGCCGGCCCGCACCCCGATCGCGACTCCTACGGCTCCTACGCCACCTTCAGCGACCCGGACAGCAACGGCTGGGTGCTCCAGGAGGTCAAGCAGCGGGCCCCCGGCCGCTGACGCCACCTCAGACACCGGACTCCGCTCCCGCCGAAGTCCGGAACACGCATCGAGGCACAGGAACAGCGATGAACCGACCAATGACGAACGAGGACCGGCGCACCTACGACGTGATCGTCCTCGGCGCAGGCCCGACCGGCGAGAACGTGGCCGAACGCACCCGTGCCGCCGGGCTCAGCACCGTCATCGTGGAGCGCGAACTGCTGGGCGGCGAGTGCTCGTACTGGGCCTGCGAGCCCAGCAAGGCGCTGCTGCGGCCGGTGCTGGCCCGGGCCGACGCGCGACGCGTGCCCGGGCTGCGTCAGGCGGTGGGCGGGCCACTGGACGTCGCGGCGGTCCTCGCCCACCGCGACGAGATCGTCTTCCACTGGAAGGACGACAGCCAGGTCGGCTGGCTGGATTCGGTCTCCGTCGACCTGATCCGCGGCCACGCACGGCTCGACGGTCCCCGGCAGGTGGCGGTGCAGACCCCGGACGGTGACACGGTGCTGCTGACCGCACGACACGCCGTCGCCGTGTGCACGGGGACCGCCGCGGCAGTGCCCGACATACCCGGGATCGACTCGGTACGTCCCTGGACCAGTCGTGAGGCCACCGGCGCCGGTCGGGTACCGGGCCGACTGGCTGTGGTCGGCGGGGGTGTGGTGGCCGTCGAGATGGCCACCGCCTGGCAGGCGCTCGGTTCCCAGGTGACCATGCTGGTCCGCGGCGACGCCGGACTGCTGGCGAGGATGGAGCCGTTCGCCGGCCACATGGTCGCGGACGGTCTGCGCGAGGCGGGCGTCGACGTCCGGCTCGGGGCCTCCGTGGCGTCCCTGGCGCGCGAGGACGGCGAAGTGCGGATCACGCTGGCGGACGGCGGGGAACTGGCCGCGGACGAGATCCTCTTCGCGACCGGCCGGGTCTCCCGGACTGCCGACCTCGGCCTGGAGACCATCGGACTCACACCGGGCGACTGGCTGACCGCGGACGGCACATGCCGCGTGACCGCCGTCGCCGACGGATGGCTCTACGCGGTGGGCGATGTCAACCACCGGGTCCTGCTGACCCACCAAGGGAAGTACCAGGCCCGCATCGCCGGTGCCGCCATCGGGGCCCGGGCCAGGGGAGAGCAGGCCGACGAGACACGGTGGGGTGCGCACGCCGCGACCGCCGACGTCGCGGCCGTGCCGCAGGTCGTCTTCACCGACCCGGAGGTCGCGGCCGTCGGACTGACGACGCGTGAGGCGGAGCGGGCCGGGCGCCGGGTCGAGGTGGTGGACTACGACATCGCAGGCGTCGCGGGTGCTCACCAGTACGCCGACGGCTACCGCGGCCGTGCCCGCCTCCTGGTCGACGCGGACCGTGGCACCGTGGCGGGTGTGACATTCGTCGGCCCCGGCGTCGGGGAACTGCTGTACTCGGCCACCGTCGCGGTCGTGAGCGAAGTACCGCTGGAGAGGCTCTGGCACGCCGTACCGGCCTTCCCGACGATCAGCGAGGTGTGGCTGAGGCTGCTGGAGACCTACCGGGACCGGCAGCAGCCGGGCCCGTCATGACATCGCCGACGAGCGCGGGCAGCGCGCCCGTCGGCCGCAGCGCGCCTCGATCCGGCTACTCGGCGGCGGGGGTTTCGTCACGGACCCTGTCGACGAACGCTGCCTCGTTCTGCGCGATACGGTCGGCTTCTTCGAACACGCTGAGGACCTGTGCGGCAGGGATGACGGCCGCGCCGGATGCGTCAGCGAACACGTAATCACCTGGGCGGACGGTCACGCCGGACACGACGACCGGCCGGTTGGCCTCGTAGGGTGTCACGGTATCGCCGCCCCACTTGGCCGTCTGACCCGAGCAGTAGGCGGCGAAGCCGTAGTTCGCGATCTCGGGGAAGTCCCGGAGACGCCCGTCGGCCAGGACGCCCGCGAGACTGTGTGCCGCCACCAGCGAGAGCTTTGTTCCGCCTCCGAGCGATACCCCGGGATGTCCGTTGCCGGCCAGGACCAGCACCCGCCCCCGCGCGCCGTTCTCGATGGCGTCATGGAACAGCCGGGAGAAGTTGTATTGCTCGGGTGGGAGTGCCTTCTCGCAGGAGGGAAGGAACGACATCGTTATGGCGGGGCCGAGGAGGACACGGCCCGGGGTCGGGGTCACCAGGTCATCGATGTGACACCGGTGGCGGTGCATCCGCCCCATGGCATCGGTGACGTCGGGGGTGCGTACTCGCGAGGCGAGACGTTGCAGGAGCTCTTCCTTGTCTGCCATGAGGCCTCCAGTCCGGTCGTGCAGACGTACGTCAGGCCGGTGCGGGCATCGTGACGTAATCCAGTCCGCCGGCGTCGAGCCACACCTGGGTGGGGGAGTGGACCAGGCGCAGCAGGACGCCCTCGCAGCCGGGGCAGCGCAGCACCATCCCGGGACCACCGAGGTAGGCGTGCGTCTGGGCCAGCATCATCTGCTCGCCGCACCCACGGCATCGTCCGGAAGCCATGGTCATGTCGGTTCCGAAGAGGAACTCGAGATCCCCGGCGGCCGCGTTGCCGTCGAGGAAGTCAGGCGTCAGGGTCATGGAACTCACCTTCCGTTGGGCCGACGCACCCGAAGAGTCCTCGCCACCGCAGACACCTGCCCTGCTTCATCTGCTGGGTCCGAAACGCTCGGTTCGGATACGACCGGGGTGGTGGCCGAGGGCCACGAGCAGTCCGGCGGCCCTTTCGACGAAGCCGGTGGAACCACAGACGTAGCAAGTGGGTTCGAAGTCCGGTGGCCACCCGGCACCTGACAGGTCGGAGGCGGTGAACCGCCCGGGGGGCCGCGGCCACTGCGGTGGGGTGGAGCGGGAATAGAGGTACGTCTTGTCGAGGCCCGGGTCGTCCCGCCTCAACTCCGAGCCGAAGAGCTGGTACTCAGGGCTGCGCACGGAGTACACCAGCCGGAAGGGTGTACGATTGCCGATCGCTCGGCGCATGCGGATCACCGCCATGAGTGGCACCAGGCCCGAGCCGCCGGCCACGAGCAGAATCGGCTCCTTCTGCTCGGGACGCCACACGAACCATCCGCCGACCGGTCCGCGCAGCTCCACCACGTCGCCCACGGCGAGTTCGTCCGTCAGGTACGGGGAGACCTCGCCGTCATCCACGCGCTGAACGGTCAGCTCGACGCTCTCGCCGTCGGGTGCCGACGCCACTGAGTAACTGCGCTGCGTGCTGTAGCCGTCCTCCGCCGTGAGCCGCACATCGACGTGCTGTCCCGCCAGGTGACCCGGCCAGCCGGGCACCTCGAAGACGAGGGTGCGCGCAGTTGCGGACTCGACGCGCCGATCGGTCAAACGGGCAGCCGTCCAGCGCAGCCGGTCGCCTAGTCGCCTTGGTACCGCTGCTCGCGCCATGGGTCCCCATAGTCGTGGTAGCCGATGTTCTCCCAGAAGCCCCGCTCTTCCACGTCGAGCAACTGGATGCCGCGCACCCACTTGGCGGACTTCCAGAAGTAGAGGTGCGGAATCAGCAGCCTGGCGGGGCCGCCGTGCTCCGGCGGGAGTTCCTCGCCGTCGTATCGATAGGCGATCCATGCCTGCCCGTCGAGGAGATCCTCCAGCGGGACGTTGGTGGTGTAGTCGCCGTAGGAGTGGACGAGCGCGTACTCGGCACTGGTCTCCACGTCCTCCAGAAGGACGTCCAAGGAGACTCCCTGCCACTCCGTCTCGAACTTCGACCACTTGGTGACACAGTGCAGGTCGACGGTCTTCGTTTGGCTGGGCAACGCCATGAACTCCGCCCAGTCCCAGATGTGCCGTGCGCCGGTCTCGGTGCGGACGGTGAACTCCCACTGGTCGAGGTCCACCGCGGGGGTGGGCCCTGCCGACAGAACGGGGAAGTCTGCGGTCTCGTACTGCCCGGGAGGCAGTCTGTGCCGTGCATCCCGTGCTCGGCCGTGGAAGCCGCGTGAAACGATGGGCATACCGCGCCCCCATTCTTCGCACGATGCGGTTTCCATTCTCCAGGACATCGCGCGGCACAGCATCTCGAGCCCGAATCAGGCGGTGTTGTTCTGAGAATCAGTCCGGCTTGCCCTCCGCCGTCGATTTCGCGGATGTCCGTGTGCGGTTCAGCAAGGGCAGCGCAAGCAAGGGGAACACGATCACGGACAAGAGGCCCGCCGCCACCAATGCGGCCGCGTTGGCCGGTTGGATCGCGTTCAGCTTCAAGCCGATCGTCGTCGCCGCCACGATCACGGGGAGGGAAGTGGCCTGCAGGAGTCCACTGGCCACGATCTCGGCCCGTGAGAGACCCGCGTTGCGGTAGGCCAATGCCGGCAGTCCACGAACGAGGAGCAGCCCGGCAAGGAACATCGGTACCCGCAGCACCGTCGCGGCGTCCGCGAACAGTGCGCCGAGGTCGAACTGGATTCCGCTGGTCACGAAGAAGACCGGAACGAGGAATCCATATCCCAGGCCCTCCAGTTTCACGTGGAACTGCGGATGGGTCCGTTCGGCGTCGGGGTCGACCAGCCGCAGTACGGCGCCGGCGATGAAGGCACCCAGAATCGCCTCGAAACCTAGATGCATGGCGACCGCGGACAGGCCGACGATCAGAAGCATGGTCAGGCGAATTCGGACTTGGGCGCTGGTGTCCGCCAGATTCACTACGGCCCGGGACAGCCACATCGAGCGCCCCGCACGTATCGAGGTCGCCGCGATGAGCGCCGTCAGGCAAGCCAGGCCGAGCAGCAGAAGCAGCCTGGATCCCGGGCCCGAAGCGTGTTCGGAGAAGAACAACGACAACAGCAGCACAGCGCTGATCTCACCGGCAGAGGCCCCACCGATGGTCAGTTGGCCGACCGGCCGGTCGATTGCGTCGGCGTCCTTCAGGATCGGGACCAGAAGTCCCAAGGACGTCGCCACCAGCGCGGTGCCGATCAGCAGTGGGCTCTCGACCAGCCCGGCGAGGCCCAGTACCCAGCCGACGATCCCGGCCAGCACGATCGTGCCCGCCAGGCCGAGGGCGACGAGCCGCGCCCGTGGGCCGTGCAGTTGCTGGAAATCGATCTCGAGCCCGGCAAGGAACAGCAGGAAGCTCAGGCCGATGATCGACAACGCCTGGACGGTGGCGTCCGGCTGCACCAGATTGAGCACCGCCGGACCGATGATCACGCCGGCCACGATCTCGAGGACCGGGCCCGGGAGGGGGACTCGGGGCACCAAGGCCAGGAGGAACGGGACGCCGGCGCCTACCGCGAGAACGATGACCAGATTGTCGTAGGACATGGTGACTCCGGTGTCCGGTAGGCGGTGCGCTGGCCGTGACCAGTTTTGCCCTCCTATGTGATGCTATGGGCTGCTGGTCCTTCTAGGCTGATGGCAGGAACTCCTCGGCGTGGGCGTGCACGTGATCACGCTCCCACTCGGCTAAGGATGCGATCGATGAGTGCGGGCAACCTCGTTCTCCTGGGCAACGCCGGTGGTGTGGGCCGCGCGGTCCTGGAGCAACTGCGCGCACGGGGTGTGCCTGTGCGCGCGATGGTCCGCCGCGACGACGATCGTGCGGCCGAGCTGCGCGGACTGGGCGCGGAGGTGGTCCTCGGCGATCTGACCCGGCCCGAGAGCGTCGCGGCCGCGCTGGAGAGTGTCGACAGGATGTACTTCGCCATGCCCGTGTCGCCGGACCATCTGCTGGCCGCGACCGTGGTGACCGCGGTCGCGCGCGAGCAGGGAGAGCTAAACGCCCTGGTGAGCATGTCTCAGATGACGGTGTCGCAGATGACCGCTACGAGTACCGCGGAGTCGCATCAGCAGCGCCTGCACTGGCTGGCGGAGCAGGTAATGAACTGGTCGGGCCTGCCGGTGGTGCACATCAGGCCGACGTCCTTCCTGGACAACCCCCTGTTCACCGTGCTGGCGGCACGCTCGATCCGGGAGAGCGGCACGATCGCGCTGCCGTTCGGCACCGGGCGCACGTCGCCGGTCGCCGTGGAGGACGTCGCCCGAGTGGTCGCCACCGTGCTGCGCGACCCGGCACGGCACATCGGACAGGTCTACGAGCTCACGGGCCCGCGCTCGGTGGACATGACGGAGATGGCCGAGGAGTTCTCACGGGCGTTGGGCGCCCCGGTGTCCTATGTCGACGTTCCGCTGGAGCAGTGGCGGACCGAAGTCCTCGCCGGCGTGGGCCTGCCGCCGCACACCGAGGAGCACATCGCCACCATGGCCCGACTGCACCGTGAGAATCGCTACGACCGCGCGACGGGCGACGTACAGAGCGTCACGGGCGTACCTGCCCGATCGGTCGAATCGTTCGTGGCCGCCCGCAAGCAGTTCTACCTGGGCTGAGTCGCACCGGACGACAGCCGACGGCATGCCCGGCGGACCTGATCAATTCAAGTATCCCTCCGGGTGTTTCTGCAGGTAGCCCTGATGTTCGAGCACACCCTGCACCTGTCCGGTCGGGCCGCCCTGGAAAGGACCCCTGGTGGGCATTTCCGGCGACGACGACCGCACCGGTCGCGGCGTCCACTTCATCCCGCAGCGAGTGGTGGCCGGCCAGTCGTCGCCATTGCAGGTCGGCACCGCTACGGCCGCGCCAGACGGGTTTCGCCGCCGGGTGGGCGGCCACTCGGGGGCCAAGGACCGACGACGTACGTGCACCGACCCGTCGGTGAACAGACCGTAGAACCGAAACGATCCACCATTTGTCTACTGGCGCATGCTTTGGGTGGCTGGCACTGGTCGCGTGGCGGACGGCCTGGAGCAGCGCGACGCGTCGGCCTGGTGCGGTCATTGCAAGAGGGGCCACAGTGCGTGCACCGGCACCAGGTGGTGCGCGCACCGGCAAACGCTGGCCGTGCGCCTTCCTGCGCTCGGAGTAGCCGGCCGGCGTTGGGTTGAGCGGCGCCCGCCGGTTGTACGGGCCGCCTCCAGGTTGCGGGCGCATCACAGCGAGCACATGGCATTCCGGCCGGAAACAGGGATGAACATCATGAGCAAGCCGATTCTCGAACCCGCTGCACAGGAGATCGCGGACGCTACGTCGAATCCCCCGTTCCTCTACGAGCTGGGTCCGGAGGGAGCCGGCAAGGTGCTCAACGCTGCGATCGAGCAGGCCGTCCGCACCCTGCGGACGGCGTTCGGGAACTGACACACGCGCCTGGCCGGTCCGGGACCGCACCGGCCACGGGCCGAGAGCGTGTCTGCCCCTGAAGGTGGTGAACCATGGCAAAACTGCTGTCGGTCAATGTGGGCCTGCCCAAGGACGTCAACTGGCGCGGCCAGACGGTGCGCACGGGAGTCTGGAAAACGCCGGTGACCGGTCCCCGAACGGTACGGCGGCTCAACGTCGACGGCGACGGTCAGGGAGATCTCGCCGGCCACGGCGGTGAGATGCGCGCCGTCCTGGTCTACCAGCTCGCCTCCTACCGCTACTGGCAGGAGTTCCTGGACCGTGACGACCTCGCTCACGGACACTTCGGAGAGAACTTCACCGTCGACGGGCTGGCTGACGACGAGGTGTGCATCGGAGACCGCTACCGGATCGGGACCGCGGTCTTCGAGGTCACCCAGCCGCGGGTGACCTGCTACCGCGTAGGGATCCGCCTGGGCGAGCCCCGCATGCCCGCGTTGCTCGTGAGCCATGGGCGGCCGGGTTTCTACCTGCGGGTGCTCACCGAGGGTGAGGTGCAGGCCGGCCAGGACATCGTCAAGATCTCTGACGGTCCGGAGCGGATGACCGTCGCGGAGGTCGACGCCCTGCTCTACCGCCCCCCGCATCCCCCGGAGCGCCTGGAGCAGGCCCTGCGCATCCCGGCTCTCAGCCCGGGCTGGCAGCACTCCTTCAATGCCCTGCTGGACCAGGCCGAGTCCGGCAACGGGGCACGGGAGGGGAACGCGGGCCTGAACCAGGCCGCAGCTCCGCGGCCCGCCTGGGAAGGCTTCCGGCCGCTGAGGGTGGACCGCATCGACGAGGAGACTCCGAGTATCCGCTCCCTGTGGCTGGCCGGCCAGGACGATGCGGCACTGCCCACTGCGCCTCCGGGCCAGTACCTCACTGTGCGCATCACTCCTGGCATCGGCGCACAACCGGTGGTGCGTTCCTACTCGCTGTCCGGGCAACCCGGCGCAGACTGCTACCGCATCAGCGTCAAGCGGGAGGACCGCGGACTGGCCAGCACGTGGCTGCACACCGATGTCCAGGTCGGCGACAGCATCGAGGCGGCCGCCCCCCGCGGAGTCTTCACTCTGCAGCCCGGGGCCGGGACCGTCGTCCTCGCCTCCGCAGGAGTGGGGGCAACACCGCTGCTCGCCATGCTCCGTGCACTTGCCGACGCCGGATCGCCCCGCCCTGTCTGGTGGCTTCACGGCGCCCGCAACCACCGTCTGCACGTTTTCGCCCGAGAGGCGGGAGAACTACTCGCTCAGCTCCGGCACAGTCACAGCCGCATCTTCTACAGCCGCCCGGAATCCGGGGACGTTCTCGGGAGTCATTACACCGCTTCCGGCCGCCTGACGGCCGATGCTGTCGCAGGTCTCGGACTGCCCGCCGACACCGACGCCTACCTGTGCGGCCCGTCCGGCTTTCTGAGCGAGGTCACCGATGGCTTGCTGCGGCAGGGCGTGGTACCTCAGAACATCCATACAGAGATCTTCGGATCCGGCCCTGCCCTCACCCCTGGCCTTGTCCCGTCCGAACGCCGTGCACCGCACCCGCCCCCGGGGCCTCCGGGCACGGGTCCCGCCGTGCGATTCGCACGCAGCGGGCTGGCCGCTGCCTGGAGCGACCGCTACGGCAGCCTGCTCGAACTCGCCGAAGCCTGCGACGTGCCGGTGCGTTGGTCCTGCCGCACCGGAGTGTGCCGCACCTGCGAGACGGCGTTGATCGACGGCCACGTCTCCTATTCGCCCGATCCCGTCGAGGAGCCCCCGTCCAGTACCGCCCTGATCTGCTGCTCGAAGCCGGAGCAGGAGCAGGAAATCACGCTCGACCTGTGAGGCTGCCGCACACGGCGTCCCGCCTGGCTCGCAGGGAGGAGATGCGCGTGTGCCGCGGCCGCTCAGGGAGATCAGAAGGTGTGGTGGCCGAACCGGCCCCAGCCGACAGCCACGCAGAGCACGATCAGTACCAGATTGGCACCGATCATCGGGAACTCCCGGCGCCGCCCATGGACCACCGCCGCACCGAGCATGGTCACCGCCAGGCCCATGGCGGCCCAGCACACCAGCATCCCAAGCCATGACGGAACCTCATTCCCCCGACGGCGAGGACGCCGCAAAAAAGGCACCGCCGACCGCCCCGAGGCCGACACCCAGCGCGACCGACGCCGCGCCCGCTCCGAAGGAGAGATCACATGACCCAGCGCCCTCCGCTTCCGCCGTTCACGCGGGAGACGGCCATCGAGAAGGTCCGCCAGGCCGAGGACGGGTGGAACACCCGAAACCCAGAAAAGGTATCCCTCGCCTACAGCGAGGACTCACGCTGGCGCAACCGAGCCGAGTTTGCCAACGGCCGCGACGAGATCGTCGCCTTCCTGACCCGGAAGTGGAACCGTGAACTGGACTACCGGCTGATCAAGGAGCTGTGGGCATTCGAGGGTAACCGCATCGCGGTCCGCTTCGCTTACGAGTGCCACGACGACTCCGGTAACTGGTTCCGCTCCTATGGCAACGAAAACTGGGAGTTCGACGACCACGGCCTGATGCGCCTACGGTACGCGTGCATCAACGATCTGCCGATCGAGGAGTCCGAACGCAAGTACCACTGGCCGCTCGGACGGCGACCCGATGACCACCCGGGGCTGAGCGATCTCGGCCTGTAAGCAGGCCGCATCCGGGAGGGGCAGCCTGCTCTTCCGACTCACAGAGGCCAGTGATGAGCTGAGCCTGCAGGCGTTCGCACAGCCGGCTCACCCGTTGCCGAGTGGAGGCGGCATCGGTCCCGGCCATCCGCGACGGGCGGATGGCCGGGACCGCTCCATACTCAAGGCTGGGCCAGCCTCTGGAAGAGCACACTGATCTCCGCGGGGTCCGCGACCAGCGGGAGTGTGTCGAAGTACAGCTCCCACTCGCCGCCGGGGCCGAAGCGCTCCACGATCCCGAATGGGATGTCCTTGCCTTTCGGGCCGGAGACCGTGCCGTGCCACTCCACATACGTCGTCGTCCTGCCGAAAGCAGCCTGGCCGGCCTTGAGGCGGACGTCCGCCGTGTCGAAGAACCGCTGGAGATAGGCCCGCTTGCCGGCTGCCGTCTTGAGTGGTGCGGCCAGTCCCGGGCCCGCCAGCCGAGCGCCTCCCATGCGGGTGAGCAGGGCGTCGACGTCCTCGCTGTTCCAGGCCGCCAGGCGGGTCGGTATCTCCCTGGCTCGGAAGGGCTCCTGCGCCGCGCCACCGGAGGCGGTCGGCGCACCGGCACTGTCCGCGATGCCCTCGAACAGGCCCTTGGGGGCCAACTCCGGGACGGTGTCGCGAAACAGCTCGTAACGGTCGTAGTAACGCCGCGCCTGGAGAGTCTTGCCGTCGTCACCGAGCACATTGCGGGCGACCTGTGGGTAGGCCACCGTACGGCCCTTCAATGCGACTTCGTTCCACTGGCCGAACATCATCGCGCTGCCGTCGGCCACCACGTCCGTGCCCCGGTAGCGCAGGTCCGGCGCCAACCGCAGCGAGCCCGTGATGGAGGTGCCGATCACGTCATGGCCGTGCTGTGGGTCGGCTCCCGCCTCCCAGAGGGTGGCGTCCTCGTCGAAGATGTCGAGGTAGGCCTTCACCCGAGGATGGTTTGGATCACCGATGGCGGGCGGGTTACCCGTGGGCATCTCACCGAACGCGATCTGGCGCATCATGAACGCACAAGCATTCGGGGTGATCCGGCCCTCCAACCGCTCGACCTTCGCGCGTACCTCAGGGCAGTCGCCCAGACGGGCGGCCTCCCCACCGTCCGGCAGCGCCGCCGCGGAGGTCGCCACTCCCGCGACCACCACCGCCACCACCGCCACCACCGCCCCAACCAGACCACGCCGACCCGTAGACATGCCCCGCTCCTTCACTTGGCGCCCGCCGCGGCCTGCTGCTGCTCGGGCGCCATCAACATGCCCGACTGCCGGCAGAAGGGCGATTACCTCTCCGGTAATGGCGAACGCCTCGGTGAAACGGGAGGCATTCGAAGGCACTGCGACTAGGGTCCGCATCGGGTCGTGGTCATTGGGCGGGCGGCTGATCTAGGATCACCCTGATCGATGAGACGGGGGCAGGGTGATGGGTGGCTACGTCGTGGGGAACGCCCGCGGGGGTTCGAGATGACGGCGCCTCAGCTCGTTTTGCGGGGCGGAGGCGTGGTGGCGCGGCTGGTTCATGACGGGGTGTTGCTGGAGCGGGCGGGCGAGGAGTTGGCCATACCGCTTACGGCGATCGAACGGGTCGTGGTGGACGGGCGGCGCGCCGCGATCGAACTGACCGTGCCGGATGGCACGGCGCCGCACGTCCACTGCGCCGAGGACGAGAGTGTGGTCGCGGTCGCCGCGTTCGCTGACGCGGTGAACCGCTTGCTGCCGACGCGGGCGCAGGGCGAGCCGCGTGCCGACGGCTCCACGCTCGTCACCGTCCGCTCGCTTGCGGTTCAGGAACGACGGATGACTGCGGGAGGCGCAGCCCTGATCGTCCTGCTCCTGGCAACCGGCGCTGTGATGATGGCCGTGGGTGTAGCCGGGGGAGCACGCTACTCGGCGATGCTGGTGCCCGCATTCATCGGCATCCTCATCGGCTGGCTGACGGCCTACCTGCCTAGTCGGAGCCTGCGCCGGACATGGTGGCTTCGGAAGCACGGCATCGCTGTGATCGCGCAGTTCTCGCACAACACCGACCGGATGAGGGCGTACCGCTATTCGGACACAAGCGGCGAGAGTCACTTTCACACCACCACCAGTCACGGACAGCGGATCGAGGTCATTTACGACCCGGGCAATCCCTCCCGGGCAGTGGTCCGCGAGTCCCTCGCGATGCGCTGCATGACGACCGTCTTGGCGCTCGTGGGGCTTGCTACCCTCGCCGGCGCTCTCTGGTACGCGTACACCGTGATCACTGACGCGTTCACCGGCTGAAGGCTGGTGGTACGTGGGGCTGGTGTGATCATTCCACTGCTTCGGAGGCTCCCTGCACGAACGCGAGCCGGCAGCGTTCAACCTGCTCGGCCACCTGGTCCATGAACCAGTGCATGATCTCGTAGGGGATGACGTGCTCGTCGTGGCTGCGGATGTGGACGGCCGGCTCCAGGCGCGGGTCCTCGTCGGGTATCACCGCCACCACGAAGGCAGCTCCAGGCAGGTGTGTCGCTGCGTTGGGAATATCAGCCCACGAAGCCGGCGCCGGGACGGCCTCGCTCAGCTCCACACACCAGGCGTCGTCCGGCAAGGCGTAGTGGAACTGGATGGCGTAGTGGCGGCCTGCATGAACGCGCAGCTCTGGCATGGCCGCAGCCTGCCACAGCTGCCACGTCGGAGTCTCGCGGGTATCCGCTCGGCACCTGGTTGCGCGTCCCACCCACCATTTGCGGGACCGCGGCATCCGCGGGGTCGAAGAAGCGTTGATGACCTCGATCCGGCGTTCGCAGCAGTGGGCCGGCCGGTCGAAGGCGTTCTGCCAGACGTGGGTGCTTCCACGTGCCAACGCCGGGTTGCCTGGACGAAGGCCGTCTCGCCTTTGTACGCGATCCGGCCCTGGAGGTCGCGTGCGCCGAGCGTGGTGCGGCTCTTGCCGGAGTCGTAGCCGGCGTTCAGGTGCACGGCAGATGTCGTCGGTCAGTGCGCCGAGGTCGTCCAGAGGGTTCAGGCTTCCTCCAACCGGCTTGAAGGCTGAGCGAAATGAAAAGACTTCGGAGAACCAAACGCTCACTTGTACTGTCCGGTCAACACGGACGGCTCGCGACTCACCACAGCCGGTGACATATGCCGCACTGCGCTTCTGGGACCTTCAACCGCCGGGAAGACACGCAGTCCTTCGGCCCCTTCCCGGTCACTGCACGCCGAACGCCGGCTCCCCCACGATTCCCTCCGGCGACCGAAAACGGACTCAGGGGCGGGCGGACCGCTCACCCTGGCAGCCGTATGCCCCGCGAGCCGGAGCACGCTCACCGCGTGCACCGGTTCCCAACAGGCCCGCCAGTCACTGAGGCAGACCCGCCTGCGGCTGCTGAGGGAAGGCGCGGCGGTAGTCGGTCGGGGCGACGCCGATGTGCTTGAGGAAGTGGTGACGGAGGTTGTTCGCCGTGCCGAGTCCGCTCAGTTGCGCGATCCGTTCCACCGGCAGGTCCGTCGACTCCAGCAGGCTCTGGGCCCTGCCGAGCCGTTGGTTGAGCAGCCACCGCAGGGGTGTCGTCCCGGTGGCCTGCCGCAGCCGCCGGTAGAAGGTGCGCGGGCTCATGGCGGCCCGCCGGGCCAGGTCCTCGATCGTCAACGGCTGGTCGAGGCGCGCCTGCGCCCACTCCAGCACGGGCGCCAGCCCTTCGTCGTCGGTGCCGGGCACCGACAGGTCGATGAACTGCGCCTGGCCTCCGGGCCGGTGGGCGGGCACGACCATGCGGCGGGCCAACTGGTTGGCGACGTGCGCACCGAGGTCGCGGCGGACCAGGTGCAGGCACAGGTCGAGCCCGGCGGTCATGCCGGCGCTGGTGAGCACATCGCCGTCGTCCACGTAGAGCACCGAGTCATCCACCCGCACCTTCGGGTAACGCTCGGCCAGCTGGACGGTGTGCATCCAGTGCGCGGTGGCGCGGCGGCCGTCGAGCAGTCCTGCCTCGGCCAGCGCGAACGCGCCGGTGCATAGGGACACCATCCGGGCGCCCGACTCGTGCGCCCGGCGCAACGCCTCGATCAGCCGCGGCGGAAGCGGAACGCCCTCTTCGACACAGGGGTCCGGCACCGACGGCACGATGACCGTGTCGGCGCCGACCAGGTCCTCCAGCCCGTACGGGGTGCGCAGCCCGAAGCCCGGCGCGGCGCCCGCCGGGCCGGGCGAGTGCGACGACCGGTCCCCCGTGCCGCACAGCCGCAGGTCGTACCACGGGTCGGCGAGATCGGGCTGCGGCTTGCCGAAGACCGTGGCGGGGATGCTCAGCTCGTACAGGTCCCAGGACGGGACCTCGATGTCCTCAGTCACCACCAGGGCGACGGATCCGGCGCTCATGTCCGCCATCGTAGGACCGCCAAGTGGCAGGATTTTAGTGAGAGTCGTCACCAGTGCCACTGGTCGGATCAGGCCTCCGCTGCGAATCTCGTGCGCAGGTGATCAACCGCTCAAGGGAGAACCGACATGACGTCTGCCCCACAGCCGGTGACCGTCCTCGGGCTGGGGAACATGGGCTCCGCACTGGCCGCCGCCCTGCTGGACCGGGGCCATCCGGTGACCGTGTGGAACCGAACGCCGCAGAAGGCCGCGCCGTTGACCGACCGGGGCGCACGCCTGGCCGCAACACCGGCGGAGGCGATCGCGGCGAGCCCGCTCGTCATCCCCTGCGTCCTCGACTACGACACGCTGTACGCCCTCCTCGACGGAGGAACCGACTCCCTTTCCGGCCGCGCGGTCGTCAACCTCACCTCCGGCAGCCCGGAACAGGCGCACGAGGCGCTGGCGTGGTTCCGCTCGCACGGCGCCGACTACCTCGACGGCGCGATCATGACGACCCCGCCGGGCGTCGGGAACCCCGAGGTCATGTTCCTGTACAGCGGCCCACGCGAGGTGTTCGACGCCCACCGCGCCACCCTGGCGGCCCTGGGCGACCCCCTGTACCTCGCCGCCGACCCCGGCCTGGCGTCCCTCTACGACGCTGCCCTGCTGGGCCTCATGTGGTCCACCATGACCGGCTGGCTGCACGGCGCCGCGCTCGTCGGCGCCGAGAAGGTCACTGCCACGGCGTTCACGCCCGTCGCGATCCGCTGGCTGAGCACGGTGAACAGCTTCCTCACCCGGTACGCCGAGCAGGTGGACGCCGCCCGCTATCCGGGCGACGACGCCACCGTGGACGTACAGATCGCGACCATCGACCACCTCATCCACGCCGCCGCGGCCCGCGGCCTGGACACCGCGCTGCCCGCACTCCTGAAGTCCACCATGGAACGGGCCAAGGCCGCCGGCCACGGCTCGGACAGCTTCGCGAGCGTCATCGAGGTGCTCGCCGAGACGGCCCCGGAGTCATAGCCCAGACACCGGGGGAGCAAGCAACCGCCAGCAGATGAGGACGGGCCTGCCCATACCTTGATCGGCTTTCCGGCTCGGCTGCCGAGCAGGCTGGCGCCTCGCGCATGCTGACCGGCCGGTCCAGGCCGATGCCGGCGCGGGAGCCAACCGATCCGCCTCGTCGTGTCAGCCGTTGCAAGAGCCTCCGGCGGGCCCATCAGGGCGCACCCACCGCCGGCAGCTCACGCGGCCACTCGCCGACGGAGCGCAGCAGTTCGATGAACGCGCGCTCCGCCGGCGACAGCAGGCGATCCCTGCGGCGGACCAGGTTGACGGGCCGGGAGCGCGGCACCGGACTGACCGGCAGTACCGCGAGCGTCCCGGCCCGTACGTCGTCCACCACGGCGTGCTCGGAGATGAGGGCGAGCCCGAGACCCGCCACGACGCACTGCTTGACCGCCTCGGGCCCCCAGACATCACCCCGCGAGACATCGGTCAGCTCCCAGTCCGCGAGAACCTGTTCCTGGAGCTCACGCGTCTGGGACCCCGGCTCGCGCAACAGGAAGCGGCAGCCTGCGAGATCCCGCGGGCACACCTCGTCCCGCACCGCCAGCGGATGGCCCGGCGCCGCGATGAGCACCAGACGCTCACCGAGCACCGTCTCCGGCACCAGCTGGGACGCCGTCGGAGCACCCGCGACCACGGCGACACCGATGTCCCCGGCCAGCAGACGCTCCAGCACGGCCTCGTTGTTGCCGACGAAGACGTCGCACTCGATGCCCGGATACCGCTCCTGGAAGCGCGCCAGCAGCGGCGGCAGCAGATACGTGCCGACCGTCGTCGAACCGCCGACCAGCAGCCGCCCCGACGCCAGCCCGCTCACCTGCTGCACCGCCGCCACGGCCTCCTCCGCCAGCAGGAACACCCGCTTGCCGTACTCCGCCAGCACCTCGCCCTCGGCCGTCGGCCGCGCCCGGGAGCCCGAACGGTCGATCAGGGTGACCTTCAGGGACTGCTCCAGCCGGCGCACCTGGTTGGAGACCGACGGCTGACTCATGTAGAGCCGGTGGGCCGCCGCCGAGAAGCCCTGGTGCTCCACGACCTGCATGAAGATCCACAAACGGTGGAGGTTGAGTTCCACGTTCCTCCCCACGCCGCCGGCGATCACCGAGCCGCCGACTCTAGCCCCGGGACGCCCTGGTGGGGAGGGTGCGGGACACGGTGATTGCACCGGCCGGTGTTCTGCCCTGGTGAAAGCCACCCCCGGCAGCTGCCACCGACGGTCCCTGCCCTGGTCGACCACGGACGCGTCGAGGCGGCTATGGCGCTCATAGCGAATCCGGTGGTTCTGTCCCTCGTCGGCCCGGTGCTACCCATGGAAGCACGGGACGGCGAACGAGGCCGCCGTCCCGGCTCCTTCGACCTCAGGGGTGGATCCGCACATGACCGAACCGCTGACAGTGAACGGGCGCCGCTACCACCGGCCCCGCCGGCCCGTCGTCGTGGTCTGCATCGACGGCAGCGAGGACGCCTACCACGAGCGGGCCGTCGCGGACGGCCGCATGCCCTTCCTGGAGCGCATGCTGCGCACCGGCAGCGACTTGCGCGCGGACTGCACGATGCCGTCCTTCACCAACCCCAACAACCTGTCCATCGCCACCGGCGTCCCGCCGTCCGTCCACGGCATCTGCGGCAACTACTTCTACGACACCGTCAGCGGCACCGAGGTCATGATGAACGACCCCGAACTGCTGCGCGCCCCCACGCTGTTCGCCGCCTTCTCGCAGCAGGGCGCCAAGGTCGCCGTCGTCACCGCCAAGGACAAACTGCGCCGCCTCCTCGGCAGCGGCCTCGTCGACGGGATCTGCTTCTCCGCCGAGAAGGCCGACCAGGCCACCGAGGAGGACAACGGCATCGGCAAGATCCTCGCCCGGACCGGCATGGACCTGCCGTCCGTCTACAGCGCCGAGCTCAGCGAACTGGTCATGGCCGCCGGGGTCGACATCCTCGACAAGGAACGCCCCGACCTCGTGTACCTCTCGCTCACCGACTACATCCAGCACAAGCACGCACCCGGATCGCCCGTCGCCAACGACTTCTACGCCATGCTCGACCAGTACTTCGAGCGCATCGACGCCCTCGGCGCGGTCCTCGTCGTCACCGCCGACCACGGCATGAACGCCAAGGCCGACGGCGAGGGAACCGCCCAAGTCGTCCACCTTCAGGACGTCCTCGACGCACGTCTGACGCCGGGAACCGCCCGCGTCGTCCTGCCCATCACCGACCCGTACACCGTCCACCACGGCGCGCTCGGCTCGTACGCCACGGTCCACCTGCCCGACGGCGCCGACACCGGCTCCCTCTCCGCCCACCTCGCCGCCCTGGAGGGCGTGGAGGTGGTCCTCACCCGCGAAGAGGCGTGCGCACGCTTCGAACTGCCCGCCGACCGCATCGGCGACCTCGTCGTCATCGCGGAACGCAACACCGTGCTCGGGACCACGCCGGCACGCCACGACATCTCCGGCTTCACCGAGCCGCTGCGCTCGCACGGCGGACTGACCGAACAGAAGGTGCCGTTCCTGGTGAACGCCCCCGTTGCCGGACTGCCCGACGGGCACCGGCTGCGCAACTTCGACGCGTACTGGGTCGGCACCGCCATCGCGGCGGGGGAGCCGCTCACCGCCTGAACCGATTCCGACCCGCACACGACCCGGCCCCGGCGCGCCGCCGAGGCGCGCCGGGGCCGCGCCATGCCTGCTGCCGCCCCCCACGCCAGCCAATCCGCCTCACCACGAGGGACAGGACACAGCTATGGCCGACCTCGCACCACCGCATCCGCACCGCAGACCCCTGACCGGCACGACGGAGGCGGACGTCCTCCGCTGGCGCCGCCGGATCTTCGCCGTCACCTGGCTCGCCTACGCCGGGTTCTACTTCGTACGCCAGGCCTTCTCCGTAGCCAAGCTCGGCATCCTCGACGACCCGGCCGTCGACACGGTCCTCACCGAACGCGCCCTCGGCGTCATCGACGCCGTCTACCTCGCCGCCTACGCGGCCGGGCAGTTCCTGTGGGGCATGTGGGCCGACCGCTTCGGCCCCCGGGTCGTGGTCATCGGAGGCATGATCGGCGCCATCGCCGCGGCCCTCGTGATGGGCCTCAGCAGCGCGCTGCTCGTCTTCGGGGGCGCGATGGTCGTCCAGGGCCTCGCCCAGTCGGCCGGCTGGGCACCGCTGTGCAAGAACATGGGCAGCTTCTTCCCGGTACGGCAGCGTGGCCGGGTCCTCGGGCTGTGGAGTACCAACTACGCGTTCGGGGCCCTCGCCGCACCCCCGTTCCTGGGCTGGGTCGCGTACTCCCTCTTCGACAACTGGCACGTCGCGTTCCTCGCGGGCGCCGCGACCCTCGGCGTCGTACTGGTGGTGTTCGCGGCGCTCCAGAAGAACTCGCCGCGGGACGCGGGCGTCGCCGAGGAGCACGTACCCGGCGAGGAGCCGGGCCCGGAGCCGGGGCGGCGCGGCGGGCTCGCGCTCTACCGCGAGACGCTGCGCGACCGCATGGTGCTCACCCTCGGCGCCGCCTACTTCCTGCTCAAGCCCGCCCGTTACGCGATCCTGCTGTGGGGACCCGTACTCGTCAGCCGGCGGCTGCCCGACATCGACAAGGTCGGCGCCGTCCTCATCCCGATCGCCTTCGGGGTGGCCGGTGTGCTCGCCCCGATCGCCGTCGGCTGGGTCTCCGACCGGCTGTTCGCCTCGCGCCGCGTACCACCCTGCGTCCTGGCGCTCGCCCTGCTGACCGTGACCCTCGCGCTGTTCATGCCGCTCACCGCGACCGGCAGCATCCCGGTCATGATCGGTGTCCTCGCCGTGATCGGGCTGACCGTCTACGCCGCCGACTCGATGATCTCCTGCGTCGCCGCCGTGGACTTCGGCACCGACAAGGGCGCGGGCACCGCTGCCGGGCTGGTCAACGGCTGCGGCTCCGTCGGCGCCATCCTCGGCGGGCTGCTGCCCGGCTTCCTGTCCGGGGGCGCGCTGTTCACCGGCTTCGCCGGCGCCGCGCTGCTGGCCGGGCTGCTGATGCTGCCGCACTGGAACCGGCTGCCGCGCACGGCAGGCGTGTGAACTCCCTTCGCACGAACCCGCGTCACCCCGCGCCGTACCAGACGTACCGAGAGAGGAACCGAGACCTCATGACCGTCAACCAGGCCGACACCGTCGTCGTCGGCGCAGGCATCGTCGGACTCGCGCACGCCCTTGCCGCCGCCCGCCGCGGCGAGCGCGTGGTCGTCTTCGAGCGCGACGACTTCGCCGTCGGCGCGTCCATCCGCAACTTCGGGATGATCTGGGCCATCGGCCAGGAACGGGGCGCCGTCTACGAACGCGCGCTGCGCAGCCGGGAGATCTGGCTGGAGATCGCCGCCAAGACCGGTCTGTGGGCCGAACAGACCGGCTCTCTCCACCTCGCCCACCACCCCGACGAGGTCGCCGTCCTCGAGGAGTTCCTCGCCACGACGCCGGCGGCCCGCGAACGCGGCGTCACCCTGCTCACGGCCCAGGAGGCAACACGGCGCAGCGCCGTCGCCCGGCCGGACGGCCTGCTGGCCGCGATGTGGAGCCCGACCGAGGTCAACGTCGACCCCCGGCGGGCGATCCCCGCCGTCGCCGAGCACCTCGTCGCCGAGTACGGGGTCGACATCCGCTTCGGCACCACCGTGCGCTCGGTCGACCCGCCCACCGTCTCCACGACGGCGGGGGAGTGGCGGGCCGGGCGGGTCATCGTGTGCAGCGGGAACGACTTCGCGACCCTCTACCCCGACGTCTTCGCCGAGAGCGGCCTCGTGCGCTGCAAGCTCCAGATGATGCGCACCGGCGTCCAGCCCGGCGGCCGACAGCTCGGTCCGATGCTCTGCGGAGGGCTCACCCTGCTCCACTACGCGGCCTTCGACGGCCTCGGCGCCCGCGCGCCGCTCGCCGAACGGATGGCGGCCGAGCTGCCGTTCCACCGCGAGCACGGCATCCACGTGCTGCTCTCCCAGACCGCGGACGGACGGCTGACGATCGGCGACAGCCACGCCTACGGCACGACCCACGACCCCTTCGAGAACGAGGAGATCAACGAGGCCGTCCTCGCCTACCTGGCCACCTTCGCCACCCTCCCCGACGCCCGCATCACCGAACGCTGGACGGGCTACTACCCCTCCCTGCGGGACGGACGCACCGAACTCGTCGTCTCCCCGGAGCCGTCCGTCACCGTCGTCAACGGCGTCGGCGGGGCCGGCATGACGCTCTCCTTCGGACTGGCAGAGGAGGTCGTCGGCGCGTGAACGCGTGGAAGGGCCCCGGCAGGAAGGTCCTGCCGGGGCCCTTCGCCGTGCGCCGTCAGTAACCGATACAGGCCGAATGCCATGCGGTGTAGAACTCCCACACCTCCGGCGAGCACTCCGGCGGCCCGTACTGGGACGCCTTCGCCCCGGTGTGCGGCAGATGCGCGTACGCGCCGACGCCGGGACGGTTCACGTGCAGCATCCCCGCCTCGAACCGCTCCACCGCTTCGAACGCCCGCGACTGGGAAGCCGTGAACACCGTCCCGCTCATCCCGTATCTCACCGAGTTCGCGATGCGCATCGCGTCGTCGAACCCGTCCGCGTCGACGACGGCCAGCACCGGCCCGAACACCTCCTCCTGGGCGAGCTCGCTGTCCCACGGCACGTCCCGGATCACCGTCGGCTGCACGTAACACCCCCGCGGCAGCCCCTCCCGCTCCTCCGGGCCGCCGCCGCACAGCACCTTGCCGCCGTCGCGCTGGGCCCCGGCGACCGCCTCGAGCGCGGCGTCCCTGCGCACCGTGTTGACCACCGGGCACACCTGCGAGGCGGGGTCGTCACCCGGCCCCACCCGCAGGGCGGCCACCCGCGGCACCAGCCGCTCCAGGAACTCCTCCCGCACCCGTACGTCCACCACCGCGCGGCTCGTCGCACTGCACCGCTGCCCGGCCTGCCCGAACGCGCCGTGCACCACCGCGTCCACGGCACGGTCCAGGTCGGCGTCGTCGCACACCACGACCGCGTTCTTGCCGCCCAGCTCCAGCTGCGTCCGCAGGAGCCGGTGCGCGCCGCCGGTGTGGATCGCGGTGCCCACCGCGAGGGAACCGGTGAAACTGATGCCCGCGACGCCCGGGTTGGCGACGAGCGCCTCACCGGCCGCGACATCGCCCTGCACCAGGTTGAGCACCCCGTCGGGCACCCCGGCCCGCTGGAACACCTCCACCAGCAGCGCGGCCGTGAGCGGGGTGAGCGGCGACGGCTTCAGCACCGCCGTGCACCCCGACAGCAGCGCCGGTGCCACCTTCCACATCGGAATGGCGAGAGGGAAGTTCCACGGAGAGACGAGACCCACCACACCGATCGGGCGGCGGAAGGTGTACGCGAAGGTCCGCTCGTCCTCCGCGGGCGCTGTCACCCCGCCGAGCAGCCGCGCCTGGCCGGCCGTGAAGTCGAGAACGGCCCGCGCCCTGGCCACCTCGCCGCGCGCCTCGGTGAGCAGCTTGCCCTGCTCCCGTGTGATGACGGCGGCGAACTCCTCGGCGCGTTCGGCGAGCAGCGCTCCCGCCCGCGAGAGGTACGCCGCCCGCTCGATCGGACCGAGCCCGCGCCAGCCGGGCAACGCGGCCAGCGCCGCGTCGACCGCCCGGTCCACGTCGACGCCGCCCGATTCGGCGAACTCGCCGACGGAGTCGGTGAAGTCGGCCGGATTGATGTTCTCCCTGGTCTGTCCCGACTCGGCCGGGACCCACTGTCCGTCGATGAAGTTGAGCCGAAGGTGCTGTGACTGAGCCATGCCCTCCCCTTCGCTGGACGACGTCGGCACTGCTGCCGGACCCGGCCAGGCTCTCCGACGAAGAGGGCCGTCACAACGCGCGATTGCCGAATGCGGCCGATAGCCCCGGCCTATCGGGGCGTGTTCCCACGGCGGGAGGGGTCGGCCGGCCCTGCCCGGGGCGTGGCGATGCTGCCTCGTGGCCGGCTGGGACCAGCATGGGGGACACCACCCAATGGGCGACACACGACAGGAGAAACGGCATGGAGTGCGGTGAGTGGAACGCTTCGAGCGCGGGCCGACTTCGCCACCTGTGGTGACCCGGGCCGGCCTCCGGTCACCGCTGACGCCACCAGGTGAAGCACTGGGCCGTTCCGGACGGTCACCTGGCCGACGACGACACCTCCGACGGCGGTCGCAACATCGTGCGGCATGGGCGCATCCTGGCGGGCTCGGCCGACCGGCGAACTGGAGCAGAGCGGAGCCGACTCGCGTGGCTGCACGGCTTCCGCTGCCTGCGGAGCCGCTGGGAGCGGCGAGCCGAGATCCGCGAAGCTTTCCTCAAGCTCGCCGGCCGGCTGATCAGTCACCGGCAGCTACGGTCAGTGCTGCCGTTGTCAGCCGATGAGGGCTTGGGTGATCTGTCGGGTGGTCTGCGCGGCGACCCGGGGGCTGACGGCGGCGTAGGAGGTGTAGGCGTTCAGGCCGGTGGCCAGGGCCCAGCCACGCCCCCGCATCCAGGTGGCGTCGTCCACGCCGAGGGCGTCGCGGAAGACGGCTCGGCTGTCGGCCGACATCAGGGTGAACGCGATCATCAGGTCACAGGCCGGGTCACCGGTGCCGAGCCCACCGAAGTCGATGGCGGCGCTGAGGTGGCCGTCGACGGTCAGCAGATTGCCGGTGTGGAAGTCGCCGTGGAACCACACCGGCGAGCGGTCCCATCCGGGGGCGCTCAGCGCCGCGTCCCACAGTTCGGTCATCGCTGCTGTGTCGAACACGCTGTCGACCTTGGCGATGGCGACCCGCGTCGCGTGTTCCCGGTCGGACAACGGCTTGCCGGTGAGGTCGTCCCGGATGGTCTCGCCGGGGATGTCCTCGGGTGCGAACCGCTGTAGGGCGGCCAGGAACCGAGCCAGTTCAACGGCGGCCCTGGAGGAGTCGGCCAGTGCCTCGACGGTCGCCACCTCCCCGTCCAGCCAGCGGGACACCGCCCACGGCCACGGATAACCGAAGGCGGGGGCGCCCACCCCCACCGGTACCGGGATGGCCAGGGGGAGGTGCGGGGCGAGCCTGGGCAGCCACTGGAACTCCTTCCGGGCCTGCCCGATGGCTCCGGCATGGCGGGGCAGCCGGACGGACAGCTCCTCGCCCAGCCGGTAGATCACATGGTCGGAGCCGGCGGGGTTGAGCAGCCTCAGGGGCAGCCCCGCCCACTGTGGGAACTGAGTGTCGACCAGACGCCTGACCAGTGCCCCCTTGATCTGCGGGCGAGTGTCCGCAGTTCTCGCGGTTGCCAAGAGCAGCTCCCATGGCCGGCCCGCTGCGTGCGACGGGCAGTCGGAGCCATCACAGTGGTTCGCGGCCCGCCTGTCGACCGAATTTGCCACACCCGACAACCTCGTCGGAGCGGGGCCGGCATGCCGGCACCACGGCCGCTCGGTGATGCAACGGGACCCTCCGATCGATCAAAGGGCCGGATGCCGGACCGAAGGCAGTTTTGCGCCCGACGCTCCGGTAGGTGGCGTCCCTTCCGGGTACTCGCCGCAGCGTGAAAGGAGGTCCGCTATGAGCACCGTCAAGGAAACAGTGGAAGTCGAGGTTCCGGTCCACACCGCCTACAACCAGTGGACCCAGTTCGAGGAGTTCCCGAACTTCATGGAGGGCGTCGAGGAGATCACACAGCTCGACGACCGCCACAACCACTGGACCACCAAGATCGGCGGGACACGGCGGGAGTTCGACACCGAGATCGTCGACCAGCTCCCTGACGAGCGGATTACCTGGCGCACCACCAGCGGCGACATCCAGCAGAAGGGCACGGTCCGCTTCCAGCGCGTGGACGACACCCACACCCGGGTGGAACTGGTGATGGATGTCGAACCGAGCGGCGTCGCGGAGAAGGTCGCGGACATGCTGGGGACGATCGACCGGCGGGTCAAGGGAGACATGCGGCGCTTCAAGGACTACATCGAGCAGCAGGGGGATGAGTCCGGAGCCTGGCGCGGCCGCATCACACCCGGCTGAGCGCGGTCGACTCGGAGATGGTGCGTTCGACGATCCATCGGAAGGCGCCCAGGTCGGTGCCGTGTCGGGCCGTCGCCGGGGTCGTCCGACGACGTCGCCACCGCTGGAACCTTGTCGAGCAGGGGCAGAAGCTGGGTGATGTCGTTGCGGTTCCCGCCGGTCAGCGACACCGGACGTGGTGTTTGCTGCCCGGCCGTGCGGGTCGACCGGGCGGGCCCGCATTTGGGCCCTACGGGCGGCCGGACCGCTCCTTCAGCAGCACCATGTGCAGCCGGTCCGGCACCCGAGGCCGGCCCGCCACCTGCTTGGGGCCCGGATCCGGAAACAACGGCTCGATCAGCAACCACAGTTCAACGGAGATGACCCACAGCCACGACTGTCTCTACTCCACGCCGAGAGGCGGGAGGCGGCGGTCTCGCTCGGCTCGTCGCCCCCGGCCTGCGGTCCCAAGCCGGGGGTGGGTCCGGCGGGGCCTGCTGAAGGGTCGCACCGACAGACCGGTCCCCGGGTACCCACCTCTCGGTCTTTACGCAGGTCACGCCCAGACGTGGCTACAAATTCGAAAATCTTGCCAATCGAAGTCATGGCCCGCAGCAAACACGACTACTTCACCGTCACGCAGCAGGAGGGACGAGCACGCGTCTGGGGGGCGCAGGCCGGCGCCGCCCGGTGGGCTACCTCGGACTGCGGGCGATCCGGCACTGACGTTGGCTTTGGGTCGGTGCCGGAGTTCTTCCGTACCCGCTCGGTAATCGCCGCTGCCGAAGCTGGTGCCGGCCGCTCGCCGGGGATCGCCGCGACTTCTCCCGGTCCAGGTGGCCATCGGCGTGCAGGTCGGGTCAGCCGGGGCTCAGTTGTTCGTGCAGATGTTGTCGGTGGCGTGGTTGAGGGCGCCGACGACGTTGACCGTGTTGCCACAGGCACTGACGGGGACGTGTACCGGGGCCTGCACCAGGTTGCCACTGCCGATGCCGGGCGAGTTCGACGTGCTCCCGTCGGCGTAAGCGTCGGCCAGAGCCGTGCCGGCGCTCCCGAGGGCAGCGGCAACGGCCAGAACGGGCACGGCGAAGATGCTGGGCTTGCGCATGTTTTTCCTCCTGACGAGCCGAGTTGCTCGCGGAGGAGCCTTGCGGTGGGAGGCGTGCCGCAGCAACTTCCGTAGACCAACCGAGGGACCAAGATCCCCCTCCCCGGGTCGAAGGACTCGCCTCAAGTTGACGTCATGCACCTGTGGCCACCACCGACCCGGCGCCCGCGTCACCCTCACCGACGGGGAGATCGGCCCTCTGTGGACGAACTGGCGAGACCCCCAGTGATCGTCTGCCATGCTGCCGGTATGTCTCACCGCGCGCCTCATGCCGGCGGTTCTTGGACAGGGGTGTGCTCGGGAATTCGCGATGCGTGCGCAGCACGCAGGAGGCGATCGTGTGGAGAGGGTGGGATCGTCCAGCTCCTTGCAGTGTTCGCCCGCTAACGGACCGGCAGGAATGGGCCGGTTGACGGCGCTGGGCACCCCGTACACCGCTTGGGCGAGGACGTTCTCCAGCGAGCGGGGGAGACATCAGAGCCGAGCCCGGCGACGATCGGAGCGATCCGCGCCCCGGTGCGATCATGAGCGGGCGGCGCCGACTGATCAACCTCGGCTATCGACTCCCCGAGCCTCTTGCCGACGCCTAGGACGTCGTGCAGGAGATCGATGCCCGCTGCCAGCAGAGTGCGGCGAAGATCTCGGCGACCTCGCCGAAGAGATAGCGGAAGACATCGCTATTCCGGGCCCCGCCTTGATGGCCTGCTGTTGTGGACATGGCGTGCCGCCGCCGGGTGCGGACGACGATGTCAGGCATGACGATCACGGGGAGATTTTCCTGTGGAGAACACACGGCCGTTTACAATTCCTCTATGAGGAACTTCCCGGCACAGGCAGACGCGCCGAACGGCACAAAGGCGGGCACAGTCGCATCCGCTTCAACCGACTCGGCCACCGGCGTGCCGAACGCTTCCGGTGCGGGCCACGCCCCAGGCCTGGAATCCGTCGAGAACGCCCTGACGCTGCTGCTCCTGCTCCGTAAGAACGGCCGCCTCCGGCTCAGCGACGCGGCCGACCAACTCGGCGTCGCCCGCTCCACCGCGCACCGACTGCTCGCCACCCTGCGCGGCCGTGGTTTCGCGGTCCAGGGTGCCGACAGGGCGTACCGGCCGGGGCCCGCCCTCTATCACCTCGGCATGTCGCAGCGCTCCGAGTACGAACTCATCGAGACCGCCCGGCCCCACATGCTGTGGCTCAACGGCAAACTGGGGGAAACCGTGCACCTCGTGGTGCGCTCCGGGGCTGAGGCGCGCTTCCTGCACAGCATCGAAGGCACGCACGCACTGCGCGTCGGCAGTCGCGCGGGTGCCGTTCTGCCCGCGCATCTCGCCTCGGGTGGCAAGGCGCTGCTCGCCGATCTGACCGTGGCCGAACTCGCCGAGATCTACGGGGCCAAGGGCGACCAGGGCGAGGCGACGGACCCCGAGGCGCTGCACCGGCGGCTCGCCGCGGTACGCCGCCGGGGATACGCGATCAACATCGGCGACACCGAGCGGGGTTTGTCGGCGGTGGGCGCCGCCGTCCGCGAGCCCGGTGGGCGCGCCGTTGCCGCGCTCACGGTGTCGGCACCCTCCCTGCGTTTCACGCGTACGCACCTGGACGAGGCAGCGGTGGTGCTGCTGGAGGCGGTACGGCGAATGGAGGCAGCCCTATGACGTCCGATGCCCGTGCCGTGAGGGAGTAGTTCCGCTCTGCGGAACTGATGGCCTTCAATGGTTGCTCTCTGCGTAACCGCGCTGATTCCATCCGGTCACCGACAGGTCGCCCGCGCGGCGCCGGGGGACACCGGGGCGCGCTCACCGCGTCCTGAGGTTTTGGCTCCCCCGACAGGATGTGGCTGCATGACCATCGACGCTCAGGCTCCCGCCCACCACTCCTCCGCCCCTTCGCGATCACCGGCGGCCTGGGCGGTCGTCGCCCTGTGTACGGCGGCGATCACCGTGGAGGGGTTCGACCTCATCGTCTACGGCGTGGCGCTGCCCGCGATGCTCGGCGACGACGCACTGGGGCTCGACAAGTCCCTCGCCGGCACCCTCGGCAGCCTGGCCTACGTGGGCATGCTCATCGGCGCCCTGGTGTGCGGCACGCTCGCCGACCGGCTGGGGAGGCGCCGCCTCCTGGTGGCCGCGGGCACCGTCTTCACCGTGTTCACGGTGGCGTGCGCGCTCGCCGCGGAGCCCTGGCAGTTCGGCCTGTTCCGGCTGCTCGCCGGCGCCGGCATGGGCGGTGTGATGCCGTCCTGTGTCGCGCTGAGCAAGGAATACGCGCCGCGCGGCCGTTCCGCGCTGGTGGCAACCGTGGTGCTCGCCGGCATCCCCGTCGGCGGTGTCCTGTCCGCGCTGACCGCTACCACGTGGGGCGAAACCCTGGGCTGGCGCGGTCTCTTCGGCGTCGGCGGCGTCCTGTCGGCGCTCGTGGTCGCCGCCGCGTACTTCCTGTTGCCGGAGTCCCGGCCGCTTCCCGCCGCCGCGGCCATCGCCGCCGCTGTCGACGGCGGGCAGCGCGAAAGCGAGGCGGCCGGTGTCCGGACCGTGCTCTCCAGAGCCTATGCCCGGCACACCGTCCTGTTCACCGTGGGTAACTTCGCGGTCCTGCTCGCCTGGTACGGCCTGAACACGTGGCTGACCCAGCTGATGCGCGAGATGGACTATCCGCTCGGCTCGGCCCTGCGCTTCACACTGGTCCTGAACCTCGGAGCCGTCGTCGGCTCCTTCGCACTCGCCGTCCTTGCAGACCGGATCGGACCGCGAGTGGTCACCGCCGGCAGCGCCGTGCTTGCCGCGGTCGCCGTACTGGGTCTGTCGCAGGGCGGCAGCACGGCCGTGATCCTCGGCGTCACTGCACTCGCCGGTGTCGGCGCCCAATCGGCGCTGACGATGCTCAACGACTGGGTCGCGTCCAGCTATCCGGCCTCGGCCCGCGCCACGGCGCTGGGCTGTGTGTCCGGCTTCGGACGTGGCGGTGCGATCGTGGCACCGTTGCTGGGCGGCTGGATTCTGGACGCCGCGATGGGGCCGACCACTGTGTTCTACGTGTTCGCTGCGGCCGCGCTCGTGTGCGCTGTGGCACTGCTGGCGATCCCAGCGCGTCGGGGCTGACGGTTCGACGAACGTCAGGGTGCGGCGGCGGGCCTGTTCGCCAGATGGACCAGGCGGGTACCGAGCCTGTAGTGGGTGCAGGCGCGGAGCCCGCCCTCCAGGATGCGCGACGCGGCTGACCGACACGTCGTCCGGCCGGCTGGACGGACCCGGCCACCGCGTCTTGCCGCGATCGGAGCACGGTTCGCCGACCGCGGGAACGGTCTGGTCGCGGACGCCCTCATCCCTTCTCGTGCTGACAGACTGAGAAGATGGACGAGGCAAGAGGTTGCCGTCGGTTCCCGGCACCGGCTTCCCGCTTTTCCCGTACACGGATCCGGGGAGGGGTTCCTCCCCCGGAATCCGGGCCGCCGGTCCCATCCGCGGGCGGACGGGATGTCCCGCACCGGTCGCCCGGGCAGCGGCTGCGGTCCCTGCTGAGCCCACGCAGCGTCGCCGGTCAGGTGTTTCTCCTGCAGCTGGCGGTGGCCGTGCTGCTCATCGCCGCGACGGTGGTGGCGCTGGTGCTGCAGGCCCGGCACCAGAGCACGGAGGCGGCCCGCGCCGAGGTGGTGGCCGCCGGCGAGGCGTTCGCGAACTCCCCGGGCGTGGCGGAAGCCCTGGACGGCCCCGACCCGACAGCGGCACTGCAGCCGCGTACCGAGGCGGCCCGCAAGCGGTCCGGCGTCGACAACATCGTGGTGGCGACGCCGGACGGGATTCGCGTGACCCACCGGGACCCGGGACTCATCGGGAAACACGTCGTGGGCCCCTACAAGGCGGCGGCGCGGGGCAAGACCTTCACGGAAGTCGAGGTGGGTCCCCTGGGCCTGTCCGTGTACGCGGCAGTCCCCGTCTTCCGGCCGGACGGCTCGGTCGCCGGCATCGTGTCCCCCGAGATCACGGTCCAGAACGTGAACAAGGCGGCGGAACGGCAGCTGCCGATGCTCTTCGGCGCCGCGGCCGGCGCTTTCGTCCTGGCCACGGGCGGGTCGGCTCTGGTGACCAGGCGGCTGCAGCGTCAGACCCGAGGCCTCGGCCCGGTCGAGATGACCCGGATGTACGAGCACCACGACGCGGTACTGCACTCGGTCCGCGAAGGTGTGCTCATCGTCGGAGGCGACGGGCGGCTGCTGCTGGCGAACGACGAGGCACGGCGGCTGCTGGATCTGCCCCCGGATGCCGAGGGGCGCCAGGTCCGCGATCTCGGCCTGGCTCCGGACGTCGGCGAGGTGCTGGCCGGCGGGCACACGGCCACCGACGAGGTGCATCTGGCCGGGGACCGTCTGCTGGCCGTCAACGTCCGTCCCGTCGATCAGCGCGACGGTCCGGCGGGCAGCGTGGCCACACTGCGCGACACCACCGAGCTGCGGGCGCTGACGGGGCGGGCCGAGATCGCCCGGGAGCGGCTGCAACTGCTCTACGAGGCCGGGATGCGGGTCGGCACCACGCTGGACGTGGTGCGGACCACCGAGGAGCTGGCCGAGGTGGCGGTGCCACGGTTCGCCGACGTCGTCACCGTCGAGTTGCTGGACCCGGTCCTGCGGGGCGAGGAGCCGGACGGCGTGAGCACGGACATGCGCCGCACCGCCGTCGTCGGCCTGGAGGGCAACCATCCTCTCAGTCCCGTGGGGGAGCTGATCCACTTCGCCCCCGCCACCCCCATGGCTGCCGGCATCACACGCGGACACGCGGTCCTGGAGCCGGATCTGTCCTCTGCCGATGGCTGGCGCGCCCAGAACCCCGAGCACGCCCGCAAAGTTCTCGACCACGGCTTCCATTCGCTGATCACGGTGCCGTTGTGGGCACGTGGGGTGGTGCTCGGGATGGCCAACTTCTGGCGTTCGCAGAGCGAGCCGTTCGGACAGGAGGACGTGGCTCTCGCCGAGGAGCTGGCCGCCCGGGGCGCGGTGGCCGTCGACAACGCCCGCCGCTACACCCACGAGCACGCCATGGCGGTCACCTTGCAGCGCAGCCTGCTGCCGCAGGTCCTGCCCCAGCAGTCCGCTCTGGAGGTCGCTCACCGCTACCTGCCGGCCCGGGCCGGGGTCGGCGGGGACTGGTTCGATGTCATCCCGATGCCCGGCTTCCGGGTGGCACTGGTGGTGGGTGACGTCGTCGGCCACGGGCTGCACGCCGCGGCCACCATGGGCCGGCTGCGTACCGCGGTGCACAACTTCTCCTCCCTGGACCTGTCCCCCGATGAGCTCCTCAGCCACCTGGACGAGCTCGTCGCCCGCATCGACCACGACGAGGCCGCCGAGGACGAGGCGCGGCGCGTCACCGGCGCCACCTGCCTGTATGCCGTCTACGACCCGGTCACCGGGCACTGCACCATCGCCCGGGCCGGGCACCCGGGACCGGCCGTGGTGTATGCGGAGGGCAGCGTGGAGTACCCGGAGGTGCCCGTATCGCCGCCGCTGGGCGTGGGCGGCGGCCTGCCCGTCGAGACCGCCGAGTTGGAACTGCCCAGAGGCTCCCGACTGGTCCTGTACACCGACGGGCTCGTCGAGGACCGCCACCGCGACATCGACACGGGCTTGGACCTGCTGCGCACCGCTCTGGTCGGCGCCGCCGACCGCACCCCGGAGGAAACCTGCCAGGCGGTGGTCGATGCGATGCTGCCGGCGCGCCCCAGCGACGACGTCGCCCTGCTGGTGGCCCGGACCCGGCTGCTGGACCCGGAGCAGGTCGCGGACTGGGACGTGCCCTCCGACCCCGAGGCAGTAGCGCCGGTGCGCGCCGACGTCACCCGCCAACTCGAAGCCTGGGACCTCGACGATGTCGCCTTCGCCACCGAGCTGGTGATCAGCGAGTTGGTCACCAACGCCATCAGGTACGGCGCCGCACCGATCCGGCTCCGGCTGCTGCACGACCGCAACAGCCTGATCTGCGAGGTCGCCGACGGCTCCAGCACCTCCCCGCACCTGCGCCGGGCCAAGACCACCGACGAGGGCGGACGCGGGCTGTTCCTCGTCGCCCAGTTCACCCAGCGCTGGGGCACCCGCTACACCGGCCGCGGCAAGGTCATCTGGACCGAACAGTCCCTGCACGACAGCGCCGAAGCCGGCGGAGACCTCGGCGACCTTCTGCTGGATCAGTGGACCGACGCGGAGGTGTGACGCCGCACGGGTGCATGACGGCGCTCGGCCGCGCCGCACGGGTTCCGACGCCCATCGCCTATGCGCAAGGTGCACAGCCGGTCGTCGCTGCCTCCTGGGGACCGTGGACGAACCGACTCGTTCGAGAACGGCTGGCGCATCGAGGACTGGGAGAGTGGCGAGAAGGTCAGCCTGCCGGGCGGCCTGGTGGATCATCCCGCCGGTGACCGCATGACACTCTGGTGCACGCGTGCCACCCGCAACCAACGCACCCCACCCGAGACTGGCCACGGCCTCGTCAACAGGACGACCTGGAAGTGCGGCCCGGGCGGGTCCTGCTGTGCGACCTCTGCCTCCCTGCGGCGCCGGCGAGGTGGGCCGGCTTGGAGCTCCTGGTGCTGGCGGAGCTGCGCCAGCATCAGGGCGAGGCGCCTGCGGGGGCGCACGGAGACCACACCGATGGACAGGTCCGTCGCCGGCCCACGGCCCCGAATATTGCGTCGGCCCTCGACTGTGGCGGCCAAGGCCACGTAAATGGGCCGCTTGAAGACCGTGCTGTAAGCGACACCGAGCCTTCCCACGGCAACATCACGCAGCCGTCGTTCGTACCGGCCGTGCACTCGTTGAGAGTCCCGGCCGCACCGGCAGACCGCGGTTGTCGCCCGTACCCGCGTCCTGAGCACTACCTTGTCCGGCTGCCTCTCGACCCACCCCGATCAGCAGCGCGGACAGATGCGGAAACAGCGCCGAAAGCGCATTGCGAGAGCACGCGACGCGTGATCACTAACAGCCAGTGCGAGCCGTTCAACCGTCCGGATCGCAAGATCGGCGACAGAACCCGGATCTTCACGTGAATGGCGTCGATGAACACCGGATCCACCGCGTCGAGCGGGGAATTCCGCCAGACGGCCATGCCGTACATGACTATGTCGGTGATCGTCGAGATCGTCTGGCGGGAGACCCCGGCGCCACAGACATCCGACAGGTGAGCCTGGACCTCGCCCGCGGTCAGCGCTTTGTGACAGGGAGATGACCATCTCGTCCACGCCGGTCAGAAGCTCCTGCCGCTTCATGACGATTTGCGGGTCGAACGATCCATCACGGTCTCGCGGCACGGACATCTCTACCGGCTCGACGTCCGTCAGGACGGTCCTGCCCGGGTGCCGTCACGGTTGTTGCCGCCGTTCTTTCCGGCCGGTGTTCGGTGATCCTGACCTCCAGCGCGGACTCCAGCAGCCGCTTGGTCAGCTGCTGGAGCAGCCCGCCCTCGCCGGTCAACTACAGGTTCTCGGCCTGGGCGCGGGACACCAGCTCGTCGATCAGCCGGTCGTCCACCGCCTTCGCCGGCCATGGCTCTGCCGGCTCGACGGTCTCGGCCTCAGTCCCGCAAACAGCCGTTGAGGGGCTGCCTGCTGCTGAGTCGACAGGACCGTTAGCCGGCCCAAATGCCAGAGTTGTACGCGCCCGAGGCGAAGTGGAACTGGAATCGGGTGCCGTCTCTTACGTCGGTGGCCACCACGGTCCACTGACCTGCCGGTGCGTACTTATAGGAGTTGCACGTGCTGCCCCCTGACGTCGGGTAGAAGCACACCTCCACATAGGCGGACTGGTTGGGCTTGATGTTGATGTCGGCGCAGTTGCTCGTCGTGGTGAGTCGGCCTGTGCTGGGGTACCACCTGACATCTGCTGGTTTGGTGTACGACTTCGCGCTGCCGTAGCAGGACGTGACTGCGGCTTGTGTGGTCGGCGCGACCACGAGAGTGCTGCCGATGAACGCAGCGGAGAGCAGGCCTACGGTCAAGTGTTTGCGCAACTTCATTTCTCCCTTTCTCACATGCGGCAGTGAGCCGGCTTTCCCGTTGGTCCCGTGTCGCCATAGGCGGCTCCATCGGTCACCAAACTGTGGGCCATCAGCCTGCGCCGATCAGGCGCGCCGCCGCGACGTTTTGTGCCACGATTCGATCAGGTTCGAAGGGTTGTCGTCGCGGGACCGCGCGTCCGGACAGTGGGAGGGGCATGATCGAGCTCACCGTGGACGCCGTCGGACTCGCCCGGTCCCGCTTCGCCGTCTCGCCGTTGCACGAGGTCGTCGCGACGCTGTTGTCCTGGGGTCTGCAACCGGCCCCTGATGCCGACCCTTGGGTCGCCCGGGCACGGCGCGTGCTGCGCCGGGCCCGGCTGCCGCTGCTGTCCGAACTCGCCCTGGACGGGGCAGGGTATGTGCCCGACTTCCTCAGTCCGCACCCCACCGGGCCCTCGCCCACCGTCGAGGAGGAGCTGGAGCGGGTCCGGCGCACACCGCCCGAGCGTGTGCTGAGCGAGCTTGAGGCGTTACGCAACGGGCGGCCGCGTAACGGCCTCGCCGGTTCCGAACTGTCGACCGGCGTGCAGCGGGCCATGGCACGAGGTGGTGCACACGTGGCCCGGCAAGCCGCGGACGAGCTACGCCGCTACTGGGCGCTGGCCTTCGCCCCGCACTGGGAGGCCGCCAAGACCACACTCGACGCGGAGGTCGACCGATGCGCCGGCGTACTGGCCCGGCAGGGAGCGGCCAGGCTTTTCAACTCCCTGCATCCCGGCATCCGGTGGGCTGAGGGCACCCTGCGCGTCGAGAGCCAGTTCCGGATCGCGCTGTCGGTGCCCCTGGTGGTCGTCGTGCCGTCACTCATCGCACCCCGGCCGGCCGTGGCCGTGGACCCCACACGCGACGGAGGCCGGCCCCCCATGCTCGTCCATCCCGTGCGCGACAAGGCCATGGCCGGCACCATCGCTCCAACGGCCCCCTCCACCGAGATGGCCCAGCTACTCGGCCCCACCCGCGCCGGACTGCTCGCCGCGCTCACGCAACCGGCCTCCACCACGCAGCTGGCCGCACGTCACTTCCTCAGCCCCGCCACGGTCTCGTACCACCTCGGCGTACTGCAGCGGACCGGCCTCGTCGCCCGCACCCGATCCGGCCGATCAGTGCTCTACCGCCGCACCTCCGAAGGATCCCGACTGACAAAAGGCCGGTAGGTGGGGCGGGACAGGCTCCCGGGATCACCCGCCTGTCTTCAAAGGGCGTTGCAGAAGGCCGTGAACAGGGAACCTACCCTGTATTGGTCGGGGTGTTGATGGCTGAGCGGGTGGGGGCGGAGGCGTTTCACCGGACTGCAGGTGGATCAGTTCGGGGGCTGCTGAGGGCGGTCCTGCGTTCTGGAGCGGGGAACTCCACGCTTGGGGGCACGGATGAGCCACTGTTCGTCGATGCGCACCCCCGTGTAGGCGGTCATGAAGGCGAGGGCCCGTGCCTCGTGGGACGAGGCGTGTGCGTGGTGGCCGAATCGGTGCAGCCATTCCTCGGGCCAGGGGTCCGCGGGGTAGCCGGCGGGCTCGGACTGCCGCACTGTACGGCCGTCGGCCCAGCAGTACACATAGCAGGAGCCCTTCGGGTTGAAGAACACGGTGGCCAATCGGGTGCCCGCCGACATCCGGGCGCAGAGGGAGTCGGACGACGCCGCGGCGCCGATCAGCACCGCACCGCCGTCGCGCTGTGCCACCCACGCCTCGAAATCGAAGTCCGTCGGCGAGTGCTCAGGCTCGCCGTCGTCCTCGTCGTCGGCCCAGTCGGCGTGTGAATCCTCGACCATCGCCATGAAGGGGCTGTCCGTGAGCGGGCACCGCGCCGGTTCCCCACCGAGTCGCCTGATCAGCTCGTCCTCGTCGACGTCTGCGACGAACGCCAGGTCGAGTCCGGCCCAGTATCCCGCCCACTCATAGGAGGCGATCAACGCGTCCGCCCGAGTCTGCTGGTCCCGTTCCCTCACACTGATCGACGGCGCTCCAGGCAGACCGGCGAACAGGTCAGTGAGCGGCCCGTCGAGGCCCAGGTGGCCAGGAGACCGCCCCGCAATGGCAGGAAGCCACGGATCGGCCCCCGCCCGCAGCAGGGCTTCGGCAGCGCTCCGGTTGCCCCAGCGCACGGCTTCCCACAGAGGCGTCGCCCCCTCTGCGTCCGCCGCGTCGACGTCGGCCCCGTGCGCGACCAGGACGTCGACGACGTCACCCGGCGCCTCCGCGGTGACGGCCTCATGCAGCGGCGTCACACGGAGTGCGAACAACCGCGCGTTCGGATCGGCGCCTGCGACCAGCCGACGACGCACCTCGGCCGGATCACGCCAGTTGAGGGGAGTCATGCCCCACGCATCAGACATGTGATTCCTCTTCGACGGTGTCCGGGACCCGCTCACGAGACGACCTCATCCTGCAGACGAGGCGAGCCGGGGAAGTGGCTACAAGAGCGAAGGAACTCATCGGTTGTCCCTCAGAGGCGGGCCGGACGGTTGGTGGTGATCACTGGTGGACGGCACCATAGCCGGGAGGACTGACAATCCGGGCTCCTCATTTCTCCGGCCAACGTGGTCGCCGTGGCCGATGGCCCATATCTCCCCGTGTCGTACGGTCGTTGATCCCCGCGCCCGAAGGGCCGGGCCCGATCACGCCGAACACTCCACCCGGTGCCGTGCCTGGAGGACGCACAACCTCAGAGAACGGGCCGGGGGCACCGGCCCTGACGCCGCTGACCCGCACTTGCAGCCCTGAGAGCAAGTGGTGGCCTACTCCCGGCCAGCGGCCCTGGCGGGATGGCGGAACGAAGGCCGGCGTCCGACAGCGGTCGTCGGCAGCAAGGTGGATCTTTGTGTTCAGCAGGTCGCCGATCACGGGCAACGCCCTGACACGGCATCCTGAGCTGCCATCTCCTCGCTCTGTTCCGTCTTCCACCTCGTGAGCCGGCAGACGGGTGTCCGGTGCCCTGGGTCAATGGACGCGATCCTGCTCCTGACCCACCACTACCACTGGGCACGCCGCGTGCTGGGCGCAGCGCTGGCTGACCGATCCCAGCATGGCCCGGGCGAAGCCGCCCCGGCCCCGGCGGCCCACGACGAGGAGCTCGGCCCCCTCCGACGCCCGGATCAGCACCTCCGACGGGTCGCCCTCGACGAGGTGCTCCGTCAGTCCGGGAGGGCGCTCGCCAGGGAAGACGGCGCCCAGCTCTTCCGCGAAACGTTCCCGGGCCTGCTGCAGGTCGAAGTCGGGATCGATCGCCGGTCCGCTCCAGCCGCGGGAGGACGGCGTGTCCCAGACGTGGATCGCTTCCACGGCACAACCGGTGGTACGCGCGTAGCGGTCCGCCCACCGCAATGCCGCGTACGACGAAGGGGATCCGTCCACACCGACGACCACCCGTGGCCTCTCGGAGGATTCCATTGCCACCTCACTCTGCACTCGTGCGCCTGCGCAATCCACGCTGCCCGCACCCGCACCGCCGCGCCAGCCGGGGATGCGCCGATGGCGGTCAATGACCCGACGACCCGGAGACGGGTCCGACGCTGCTCAGCCACTGAGATGTGAAGAAGGACGTCCCCGAGGGCCGGCCGGTCGCGGCGGTGCTCCGGTGCGCGTTGTGAACCCGCTGTCGTTTTCGTCCAAGACAGCCCCGCGGCCGCCGATCTAGCGTGGACCCAGCAGCTCGCCCGAGCATGAGGAGACAGCATTATGCGTAACCTGGTCTACACCGGTTTCATGTCGCTCGACGGCATCGTGGACTCGCCCGGCGGCGGACCGGGGGAGGAGCACCGCAGCGGCGGCTGGGTGGTCAAGGACCTCGAGTTCGTCCCAGAAGCATGGTCGCTGAAGGGCGAGGAACTCGCCGACACGACGGCGCTGATGTTCGGCCGCCGCAGCTACGAGGCGTTCGCGCCGGTCTGGCCCGGCTCGCAGGACCATGCCGCATACAAGGAGTTGCCCAAGTACGTGGTGTCGACCACGCTGTCCGACGACGCCCTCGTCGACGGGTGGGGGCCGACGACCATCCTGCGCTCGACGCAGGACGTCGCCGCGCTCAAGGAGGGCGAGGGCGGCGCTATCTTCATCCACGGGAGCGCGGAGCTGGCCCGGCGGCTGTCGGACGCGGGCCTCATCGACCAGTACAACCTGCTCGTCTTCCCAGTGCTGCTCGGTGCCGGCAAAAGCCTGTTCGGCCGGGCCGACCGCGACAAGCAGATGCTGACGCTGCGGGAGTCGGAGAGCTACTCGAACGGGATCCTCAAGGTGGTCTACGACGTCAAGCGCTGATTCAGGTCGAGGGCGATCGCGCCGCCGGTGCCCTCACGCAGCTGCCTGGCAGTGCGCCCGACGTAGGAGCGTAGTGCCCGGGCCAGGTGCGGCTCGTCGAAGTAGTCGAGCTTGGTGACGACGTCGGCGGCCGGGTCGCCGGCCGCCAGCAGCTCCGCCGCCGTGCACGCCCGCTCGATCTGCCGGACGGCGCCCCGCGTCAGCCCGGTCGCGGCGCGGAACCGGCGTTCGACCGTGCGTCCCGAGACGTCCGGGCGGTGCCCCCGCAGCACCTCGGCGACGAGCGGGTCACGGGCCACCGTCCCGGCCCGGACGAGACGCTCGACCAGGGCCTCGGCGTCGTCGGGGCCGGGCGTCTCCCAGCGCGCGCCGTCCAGCCGGAACGTCCGGCGCGTGGTGTCGGGGAGCTCGACACCGCCGTCGACCAGCATCGGCGTGGGCACGGCCCGCAACGAGGTGCCCACGGCGAACTCGATGCCTGTGAAGGTCGCGCCCTCAGGCACCGGCGCCGTGCCGGTCCGGGTCTCGGGACCAGTGATGGCCGCGTACGCCCGGCCGTCCTGCTCCCAGAACACCAGGCCCCAGCGCACCCCTGCGACGGACGTCATCGCGGTGACCTGCTCGCTGGTGCAGGTCCACACGGTGTCGACCCACGGCGAGTCGGACCGGCGCGTCTCGAAGCGCAGTTCCACGGGCGCAGGATACGCCGCGGCGGAGTCGTACGGCAGCGTCCATCTCCCGCGGGACCGCGCCCAGGCGATGATCGCGGCGTACGAGTCCGGGTTCGTCTCCCCGGGCTGAATGTCTGGGACTGTCCGGCCGATCATGTGACTACTCCGTGCCCGAGTCGTTCCTGTGGGCATGGGGCGGGGTGATCTGGGTGATGCCGAGTGGGAACGGCTTCGGCCGGTCCTGCCGGTCAGCAACGGGCGTTGTGGCAGGTGGCGGGATCACCGGCAGGTGATCGACGGGATTCTGCACCGGGTGCGGGCCGGGGTGCAGCGATGTGATCTGCCTGGATGTTTCGAGCCGTGGCAGACCGTCTGCGAACGCCACAGCCCCGGCCCCGACCCAGGGGTCAAAAGGGACCAAACGGATCGGACGTCAGGACGAGACGCCGTGGCAGGGTCTCGTCGCCCGCCTGGTGGAGGTGGTGCGGGAGGCGAGGGCCTGGGCCGCTCGCGGGGCGGGTCCACCAGCAAGCCCCACCTGAGCGCGGACGGCCGCTTCCGCCCACTGTCGACGAGGTACTGGAAGACGCGGTGCTTCATGGCGAAGAACTCGTGCGAACCGTGCGTGGCCTCGCCGAGGCCCACCACTTTCGCGCCTCCGACCATGGCGCCCAGCGCCCGCAGGTCCGCCGTCGAACCGCCGGGATCCGTGCGGCACAGCGGGTTCGCGGCCCGCTCCAGGGAGCGTACGACGCCTGCGGGGGACGCGGGGGACGCGGGGGACGCGGGGGGTGCGCCGGGTACGAAGGGTGGGGACGGGGTCGCGGAAGCCACCGGGGCGGCCACCGCCGTGGCGGTGAGCGCGCCGTGAGCGCGAGCAGTTCTCGCCGGCCGATCGACTTCCTGTACCCGTGCATGGTGATCACTCCTCGTATGCGGCGGCTTCCCGAGCCGATGCAGTGATCTTCATGCGCTGCGGCGCGGACCGCGCTGAGGCCTCCCACCGTCCTGCTCCGGGGGTCGTCCCCCGCAACCGGCGGGGGAATGTCCCCACCGTCTCCGGGTGCCGGCCGGATGGTCCGGCCGGCCTCGGGACGAACAGGGTTGGAACATTCAGATGTACGAAGGAAGGGAACCCCTGGATGTTCAGCATGAAGTCGGTCCGCCGCCGGGCGGCCCGCACGGCCGCGGTCGGCACACTCGCGGTGGCAACGTGCGCCACGCTGATGGCCGGCAGCGCCGGAGCCATCGTCAACGGGACCGAGCCGACGGAGCACTACCCGTTCATGGCGGTGATCCCGGAGTCGGCGCCCGAGCAGGGGCTGTACGACGGCAACTGCGGAGCCTCGCTGATCGATCCGCAGTGGGTACTGACGGCGGCCCACTGCCTGCAGGGGGACGGGCTTCAGCTGGACGGCCTCGTCCGGATCGGCAGCACGGACCGGAAGTCCGGGGGGACCGTCCGGGCCATCGAGCGGACCTTCGTCCACCCCGGCTACGTGAACGGTGACGGGAAGGCCGCCAACAGGGACGACCTCGCCCTGGTCCGTCTGGACCGCCCCGTCTCCGAGAAGCCCGTCAGGATCGCGGAACGGGCCGGACGGCCCGGCACCCCGACCCGGATCCTGGGATTCGGCACCACCTCCGACACCGAACTGAAGTTCCCGGAGCGGCTGCGGGAGCTCCAGACGCGCCGGGGCGCCGAGACCGAATGCGCCCCCGGATACGCCGACCGGACCCGGCTGTGCACGATCAGCCGCGTGCCCGCGGCCATGGCGTGCTTCGGGGACTCCGGCGGGCCGCAGCTCCAGAAGGGCCGACACGGGCGGTGGGAGCTCATCGGAGTGACCTCGGGTCCGGGCACCCCCGGTGTCCCGTGCTCGGCGGGGCCGGGCCTCTACACCAGCGCGCCCGCGTACGCGGGCTGGATCCGGCAGACCATCAGGCGCAACTCCTGATCCCGGCGGTCGCCGGGCGTCGCACCGCAACCCCTGCGGCGCCCGGCGGCAACTGCGGGGCCCGGTCGGGCGCCTCGCGGAGTGGAGTCACCCGGGTGTTCACCGCGCTGATGGCCAGGTACCAGGCCCGAGGTCGTCCTGGCCGACAAGACATCCCACGCGGATAAGCGTCAAGCCGCCGCTGCTTGGAGCTCTGCTGGAGCCTGTGGGAAAGCGAT
>NZ_BMWA01000044.1 GCF_014650995.1 Streptomyces viridiviolaceus | reverse complement strand
CGCTTGGCGTGGGAGATGTCCTGGCCCTTGTACAGGATCTTCCCGCCCGTCGGCTCCAGCAGGCGGGTGATCAGCCGTCCCGTGGTCGACTTGCCGCAGCCGGACTCCCCCACCAGGCCGAAGCTCTCCCCGGCGTGCACGGTCAGGTCGATGCCGTCGACGGCCTGGACGTGGCCGACGGTCCGCCGGACGGGAAAGCCGCCCTTGACCGGGAAGTGCTTGGTCAGGCCCTCCGCCACCAGCAGCGGCTCCCCTGATCCGCCGGCCGCGGCCTCGCGCCGGGCGGGGAGGACGAGGTCTTCTTTCATGACTCCTCTTTCATGCGGCAGGTCCTCCTTGTGAGCCTTGCGGCCCTCGGGCCGGCCCTAGCCCAGTCGGGGCTTGATCTCGTCGATGAAGATGGTCCGCTTCTGCTCCGCCGTCAGATGGCACGCCGAGGACCGGTCCGGGCCGAGCAACGGGCGTTCGGTGACGCAGCGGTTGCCGCCGACCCGGTCCTGGAAGGTGCAGCGGGGGTGGAAACGGCAGCCGGATGGCGGGTCGAGCAGCGACGGCGGCGTGCCGGGGATCGGCGACAGCTGGGCGCTGAGGTCGGAGTCCAGGCGTGGCATCGAGTTGAGCAGGCCCCAGGTGTACGGGTGCCTGGGCGCCCTGAGGACCTCGTCGACGCTGCCGCGCTCCACCGCGCTGCCCGCGTACATCACCAGGATGTCGTCGGCCATGTCGGCGATGACCCCGAGGTCGTGCGTGATGAAGACGATCGCCGAGCCGAACTCCTGCTGGAGTTCCTTGAGCAGGTCCAGGATCTGCGCCTGGACCGTCACGTCGAGGGCGGTGGTCGGCTCGTCGGCGATCAGCAGGTCGGGGTCGCAGACCAGCGCCATCGCGATCATCGCGCGCTGGCGCATACCGCCGGAGAACTGGTGCGGGTAGTCCTTGGCCCGCTGATCCGGGTTGGGGATGCCGACCTTGCCGAGCATCTCCACCGCTCGTGCCCAGCCCTCCTTCTTGGAGGCACCGGTGTGCTTGATGAAGGGCTCGGCGATCTGCCGGCCCACCGTGTAGTACGGGGACAGGGCGGTCAGCGGGTCCTGGAAGATCATGGCGATCTTGTTGCCGCGCAGCTGCTCCATTTCCCGTTCGGTGGCGGTGACGAGTTCCTTGCCGTCGAGCACGATCTCGCCGTCGATCGTGGTGGTCCGCGGGTTGTGCAGGCCCAGGATGGTCAGGTTGGTCACGGACTTGCCGGAGCCGGACTCGCCGACGATGCCGAGGGTCCGGCCGCGCTCGACGTCGAAGGAGAGACCGTCGACCGCCTTGACCTCGCCGTCCTCCGTGGCGAACCGCACGCTCAGGTCGCGGACCGACAGAAAGCCCTCGGGCCCGGTGGGGGCCGGCGCGTCCTCGGTCTTGGTCACTGTGGTCACGGTGGTGCCCTCTTCCTAGGAAAGCCGGACGCGCGGGTCGATCCAGGCGTACGCGATGTCGACGAGGATGTTCAGCAGCAGGATCATGAAGGCCCCGACCAGCATGACGCCCATGGTCAGCGGCAGGTCCTTGTTGACCGCGCCGTCCACGGCGAGCCGGCCGATGCCCTGCAGGGAGAAGGTCAGCTCGGTGACGACGGCACCGCCGAGCAGGCTGCTGAGGTCGATGCCGAGGATGGTGACGATGGGGATCAGGGAGCCGCGCCAGGCGTAGCGGAAGAAGACGTACTTCTGCGACATGCCCTTGGCGCGGGCGGTGCGCACGTGGTCCTCGGCGAGCTGCTCGATCAGCGAGGAGCGCGACATACGCGTGTACTGGGCGGTGAAGATGGTGGCCATCACGACCATCGGGATGGACAGTCCCACCAGCCAGCCGACCGGATCCTCGGTGATGGGGACGTACTTGGGGTCCTCCATCCAGCCCGTGCTGTAGACGAAGACGGCCAGGGCGATCGGGCCGAGGAAGTAGATCTGGAAGGAGCTGAGCACCATGGACGCGCCCGTGGCCGCCTTGTCGACGAGTGAGCCGCGCCGGAAGGCGGAGATCATGCCCGTGCCGAGGCCGACGATCAGGAAGACGAGCGCGGCGCCGATGGTCAGCGACAGGGTCAGCGGGAAGCGGTCCTTGATGGTGGCCCAGACGAGGTCGCCCGAGTAGAACGACTGCCCGAGGCACGGGGCGGGGCAGTGGCCCTGGGGGAAGTCACGCCCCATGACGATGCCGGTCATGAAGTCCCAGAACTGCTGGGCGATGGGCAGGTTGAGGCCGAGCGCCTCGCGGATCTCCTCCAGCCTGGTGGCCGAACAGTCCCTGCCACAGGCCAGGGACGCGTAGTCGGACGGCGCGGCGACGAAGAGGAAGAACGTTGCGGCACCGATCAGGAACAGGGTGACGACGGCACCGACCGTACGCCGGATGATGAACTGAAGCATGGCGGGTGGGCTGCTCTCTGCGGAGGTGGTCGGGAGATGTCACGGAACCCGGGGGGTGCGCTCCGCCTGGTGCGCACCCCCGCCAGTCAGCCGTAGAGAGTTACGACTTCAGGAACAGCTGGTTGACGTCGATGTAGCTGGACTCGGTGCTGTAGCGCGCGCCGCCGATGTTCGAGCCGTAGAGCTGGAACTGCTTCGTGTACCACAGCGGAGCGGCCGGGTTGACCTTCTCCAGGATGTAGCGGTGCGCTTCCTTCCAGGTCGCCGCCGCCTCGGTCGGCTCCTGGGTGAGCGCCTTCTTGATGAGCTCCTGGACCTTGGGGTCGTTGATGTGCGAGTAGTTCGCGGAGCCGTCGGCGACCTGGTCACCGTCGTAGATCGGCGTGACGACCGTGCCGGGCGACGGCCAGTCCTGGCCCCAGCCCGTGATGTACATGTCGTACGGGTTCTTGAGCTTGCCGATCTGCTCGTAGTGGCTGGCCGCGTCGACCTCCTTGGAGACGACCTCGATGCCGACCTTGCCCAGCGCGTCCTCGACGGCCACCTTGTGCTTCTGGCCGGCCTCGTTGTTGCGGTAGGCGAAGACGAGCTTCTTCTCGGCGGCCGGGACGTCCTTCAGGAGCTCCTTGGCCTTCTCGATGTTGCCGGACGGCGTCTTCAGCCGGCCGTACGGGTCGTAGTCCGCCTCGTAGCCCGGCAGGGTCGGGGCGAACAGGTTCGGCGCGACGTCACCGCCGTACGCGCCGCCCTCGCCGGCGATGAGCGACTTGGAGTTCACCGCGTAGGTGACGGCGTCGCGGACCTTCTTGTTCTTCACCCGGTCCAGGTTGAAGGTCAGCGTCATGACGTAGGGCTGGTAGCCCTTGATCGTGCGCTTGTTGACGGACGGGTCGCTGACGACGTCCTGGATCTGGGTGGACTCCACGGCGCCGGTGAGCTGGATGGCGTTCTTGGCGTCGCCCTGGTCCGCGATCAGGCGCTTGGTCTGGGTCGACTCGGTGACACCGAAGTCGAAGTTCCAGCCGTCGACGTACTGGTGGCGCACGACGTCGGTCTTCGGGTCCCAGTTCTCGTTCTTGACGAGCTTGAGGGACTTGCCGACCTTGTACTCCGCGATCTTGTAGGGACCGGTGGAGACGGGGGCCTTGTCGTACCTCTCCTTGGTGTCGGTCTCCTCCGGCACGACGGTGTACCCCGGCATGGCCAGCATCTGCGGCAGGTCCGGGCGCGGGGTGTCGAAGTGGAAGACGACCGTCTTGTCGTCCGGCGTCTCCAGGACGGTGTCCGGCAGGTGCTTGTCGCCGTAGCCGCCGTCGGGCAGCGCCTCGCGGTAGTCCGGGCCGCTGAGCCAGGTCTGGAGGTAGGTCGGGCCGTCGAAGATGAACTTCGCGTACTGGCGCTCGACGGTGTGGCGTATGTCGGCGGACGTGATCGGGTTCCCGTTCTGGTCCTTGACGCCGTCCTTGAGCGTGTACGTCCAGGTCTTGCCGCCGTCCGAGGACTTGCCGGAGTCGGTGGCGAGGTCGCCGACGACCGAGACGTTGCCCTTGCCGTCCTCCTGGAAGTTGGTCAGGCCGCGGAAGAGCAGGTTGGCGATCTGGCCGGCGTCGGAGACGTAGATCTGGCCCGGGTCGAGGTGGGACAGGCCCGCCTCCTGGTACACGTTGATGGTGCCGCCGCTCTTGGCGCCGGGCACCTCCTTGGCGGGGCCGGTGGACGCGGCGGCGTCGGCGTAGGCGACCGCCTTCGACTGGACCGCGGCCTCCTTCTGGTCCTTCTTGGAGTCCTTGCCGGAGCCGCCGTTGCCCTTGTTCTCCGAGCATCCGGTGAGGACGAGCGAGCCTGCCGCGAGCGCGACCACGATGGCGCGCGCAGTGCGGGAGTTGAGCGTCTTCATGTGGTGAATGCACCTGCCTGTCGGGTTTGTTATCCACTGAGCACTGCTGTGCACTGCCTGACGCGGCCGGTGAGCCGACGCAGGGGCGGCAGTCCCCCCACCAATGGACCCCTCTTACCGTCCTGACTTGGGGTCGAGGGCGTCCCGTACGGCGTCTCCGAGGAGGTTGAAGCACAGGACGAAGATCACCAGCGCCACACCCGGGAAGAACATGAACGCCGGGTCCTGTTCGGCGACCTTGGCTCCGGTGGCGAACATGCGTCCCCAGTCCGGGGTCGGCTCGACGAAGCCGACGCCGGCGAAGGAGAGGAACGCGATCGTGAGAATCGTGCTGGGGAGCAGGTACGTGAACTGCACGAGGATCGGCGAGACCACGTTCGGCAGGATCTCCTTGCGGATGATCCGCCAGGGCGAGGCGCCGGCGACCTTGGCGGCCTCGACGAACTCCCGCTCACGCAGGGACAGCACGGTGGACCGTACCAGTCGGGCCATGCCCATCCAGCCCAGCAGCCACAGCACGATCAGGATGGCCAGCGCCCGGAAGTACGTGGGCGTCTCGTCCCGCGGGTCCACGAAGAACGCGGTCACCACCGGCATGAAGGCGATGAAGAACAGCTGCTGCGGGAAGGAGAGGAAGAAGTCGGTGACCCGGCCGAGGAAGTAGTCGGTCCGGCCGCCGAAGTAGCCGCCGACCAGCCCGATGACGACACCGGTCAGCATCAGCAGCGTGGTCACGCCCAGCGCCATGTACAGCGAGGTGCGCATGCCGTACAGCAGCATGGTGAAGACGTCACGGCCGAACTGCGGCTCGACGCCGAACCAGTGGTCGCCGGAGACTCCGCCGAAGTAGCCCAGCGGAAGCCCGAAGTCGTCGAGGACGGGGTTCTCGGCGGTGTACTCGGGGTCCTGTCCGTACAGGATGTACGGGTCCTTGCCGTACAGCTGGGCGATCACTGGCGCCAACGCGGCGATCACGAAGTAGCCGAGCACCACCCAGGCACAGATGACACCGGTCCGGTCGCGCTTGAAGCGCAGCCACATCAACTGCCCGGGAGAACGGCCCTCGTGTTTCCTGGCCTCGTTCTTCTCCTGCGGCTCCGGTGCGCCGTCGACGACGGCGGACACTCCGCCGCCCTCAATGTCGATTGGACTTGTCACAGTTCGCCCATTTCACAGATGTGGGTGTGCCGAACCGGCGACCGGCGCAGGGTGTGCGCCATCGCGGAACGGATCAAGAAGAAGCGTCGGGGTGCCCCGAGAAGTGCGGGAAACCCGCAGCCGGACGCGCGTAGTCCGATGACCGGACGTCAGCGGCCGGCCGGCTCCTCAGAGACGATCGCCGTCCGCCGGGGCGCAGTTGGCGGTGACGGATCGTGCGACCCACCTGGTGTTCGTGACACCGCGCATGGGGCTCCTCCTCATGACTCCACGTGTTCACCGACAGGAGGGGGCACACGTCTGTCTTCCGACACCCCTGACGGAAGCTCAGACACCCCCTGGTGCTCGTGAGTCGGGCGCTGTCCCCACAGCGCGAGACCCATTGACCCGAGCGCTACGCGGCTAACTATCTGCCATGACCGGAAGGACCGACCACCGTCTTTAAATCTCAATTCAGTCACGGCTGCCAGCTAGATCTTCCAAAATCTGGACAAACTGTTCGGGACGAGAAGGCCGCGAAACGGACGTGTTACATGGCTATCGGGCGTGGATCTCCGTATTCCGTACACACGGCGGGGCCGAGGGCTCCGAAAACCGGTTGAAAAAAGCCCGGGTCCCCCCAAGATGGGGGGACCCGGGCTTCCCTGTGGGCCGGCTGTACGCCGGGCCCACGAGTGGATCAGCCGTGCTTGGCGCGGCTCGCGGCGCGGGCGCGCTCGCGGGCGTCCAGGTTCACCTTGCGGATGCGAACGGCCTCCGGGGTGACCTCCACGCACTCGTCGTCGCGGCAGAACTCCAGCGACTGCTCCAGCGAGAGCTTGCGCGGCGGAACGATCGACTCGGCCACGTCGGCCGTGGACGACCGCATGTTGGTGAGCTTCTTCTCCTTGGTGATGTTGACGTCCATGTCGTCGGAGCGGGAGTTCTCGCCGACGATCATGCCCTCGTACACCTCGGTGCCGGGCTCCACGAAGAGCACGCCGCGCTCCTGGAGGTTCGTCATCGCGAACGCGGTGACGGCACCGGCGCGGTCGGCGACCAGCGAGCCGTTGTTGCGCGTGGTGAGCGTGCCGAACCAGGGCTCGTGGCCCTCGTGGATGGAGTGGGCGATGCCCGTGCCGCGGGTCTGGGTCAGGAACTCCGTGCGGAAGCCGATCAGGCCGCGGGAGGGGACGACGAACTCCATGCGGACCCAGCCGGAGCCGTGGTTGGACATGTTGTCCATGCGGCCCTTGCGCACGCCCATGAGCTGCGTGACCGCGCCCATGTGCTCCTCGGGCACGTCGATCGTCATGCGCTCGACCGGCTCGTAGACCTTGCCCTCGACGTCCTTGGTGACGACCTGCGGCTTGCCGACGGTCAGCTCGTAGCCCTCGCGGCGCATCTGCTCGACCAGGATGGCCAGCGCCAGCTCGCCGCGGCCCTGCACCTCCCAGGCGTCCGGACGGTCGGTGTCCAGGACGCGGAGGCTGACGTTACCGATCAGCTCGCGGTCCAGCCGGTCCTTGACCTGGCGGGCGGTGACCTTGCGGTCCTTGACGGCCGCCTTCGCGTCGGCGCCCTTGCCGGTGCCGCCGCGGCCGACCAGCGGCGAGGTGTTGGTGCCGATGGTCATGGAGATCGCGGGCTCGTCGACCGTGATCAGCGGCAGCGGGACCGGGTTCTCCTGGTCGGCCAGGGTCTCGCCGATCATGATGTCCGGGATGCCGGCGACCGCGCAGATGTCACCGGGGCCGGCCTTCTCGGCGGGCTTGCGGGTGAGCGCCTCGGTCATCATCAGCTCGGAGATCCGCACGTTGGCCGTGGACCCGTCGCGCTTGAGCCAGGCGACCGTCTGGCCCTTCTTCAGCTCGCCCTGGTGGACGCGCAGCAGCGCGATACGGCCGAGGAAGTTGTCGGCGTCCAGGTTGGTGACGTGGGCCTGGAGCGGGGCGCCCTCCTCGTAGGTGGGGGCCGGGATGTGCTCCAGGATCGTGGAGAAGAACGGCTCCAGGCTGGTGGAGTCGGACGGCACGGTGCCGTCGTCCGGCTTGGTCAGGGAGGCGATGCCGTCCCGGCCGCAGGCGTAGACGATCGGGAACTCGATCTGCTCCTCGTCGGCGTCCAGGTCGAGGAAGAGGTCGTACGTCTCGTTGACGACCTCGTCGATCCGGGCGTCCGGCCGGTCCGTCTTGTTGATGCACAGGATGATCGGCAGCCGGGCCTGGAGTGCCTTGCGCAGCACGAAGCGGGTCTGCGGCAGCGGGCCCTCGGAGGCGTCCACGAGCAGGACGACGCCGTCGACCATCGACAGACCGCGCTCGACCTCGCCGCCGAAGTCGGCGTGGCCGGGGGTGTCGATGATGTTGATGGTGATCGGGTCCCCGCCGTCCTTGGGGTGGTACTTCACCGCCGTGTTCTTGGCGAGGATCGTGATGCCCTTCTCACGCTCCAGGTCGTTCGAGTCCATCATGCGGTCGTCGACGGAGTCGAGCTGGTGGGCGGCGAAGGCACCGGCCTGCTTCAGCATTCCGTCGACGATGGTGGTCTTGCCGTGGTCGACGTGGGCGACGATGGCGACGTTACGGATGTCGTGACGTGTGGTGGACACGGCCATATTGCGGCGTACTCCCGGAGTGTGAGGACGGCCCTGCTGCGTACGTCTGTGTTACGCGGGCCCTGCCGGGCGGTACATGCCACGGCCTCACCCCATGGTACGGGGCGGCGGCGGCTGGGGCTTGCCGGGTTGTGCGGTGCAGGTCAGGCAGCGTTCGGCGGCCCCGGGGGCCGGTGTCCGCTACGACGCGGGGGTCACCGACGGCCGTGCGCCCTGCGCCCCCTTCTTCAGGAAGCCCATGTCCTCGTAGACCGGGGTCTCGAAGCCGAAGGCGCCCGCGTTGGCGAGGTTCTTGCGCGCGGCGGTGAGCTGGGGGCGCTGGTAGAGGGGGAGGGAGCCGGCCGCCGCCCAGATCCGCGCGTCGGCCTTGCGGAGCAGGTCGCGGGCCTCCTTCTCGTCCAGCGTCGCCAGGGCCTGGTCGAAGAGCTGGTCGACCTGGTCGGTGCCGACCCGGGTGTAGTTCTGCGCGATGTTCAGGGAGCCGTCGGCGGCCGGGACCGGCTTGGCGTAGATGGGGCGGGCGTCGGTCGCGGGGAAGGCCGACGCGGGCCAGGAGTAGAGCGCCAGGTCGTACTGGCCGTTGGCGATGTGGTCCTTGAAGTAGCTCTCGTCGGAGACCTTGGTGATGTCGGTGCGGATGCCCACCTCGTCCAGCATGTCGGAGATGCGGTCGGCCACGGTGTGCAGCACCTCGGAACCGGGGCCCGAGGGGAGCACGAAGCGGAGCGTGAGCGCCTCGCCGTCCTTGGCCAGCGGCACCGTCCCCGAGCCCGCCGGGGCGGCGGTGCCCTTGGGGGCGTAGGCGCCGGATGCGCCGCCCTGTGCCGTGTTCTTGCCGCTGCTGCGCTTCTCGCCGCTCTCCTGGTCGCTCGTGCCGTTCCCGTCCTTCTTGTCGTTCTTGTTGTCCTTGTTGTCTTCGTTTTCGCTGTTGTCCTTGGTGTCGCTGTCGTCGCTGCCGTCGCTGTCACTCTTGTCGCTCTTGTAGTCCTTGGTGCTGTTGTCGTCCTCGTGGTCCCCGTCGTTCTTGCCGTCGTCCTCGCCGACGATGTACGTGCCGTCGTCACCGCCCGGGGACTTCTTCTCACCGTCTCCGTCCTTGCGCCCGTCGCCCTCGGACCCGGCCGCCTTCTTCGGCTCCTCGACCGGCCCGCCGGGCACCCACCCGGCGTCCGCGAGGAGGGCCCGGGCCTCCTTGGTGTCCGGACCGCCGAGGGCGCCGCTGCTGTCGGCGTACGCGGGCTGGCCGGAGAGCGCGACGTGGCTGCCGACCGGGTCGGCGGGCAGGCCCAGCGGCTTCAGCACCGCCTGGGCCAGCTCCTTGCGGTCCAGGCTGCGGGCCACGGCCCGGCGGACGCGCTCGTCGGCGAGCGGGCCGTCGGCGCCGTTGAGGGCGAGCTGGGTGTACGCGGGCTCCAGCGACTTGCGGAGCTCGAAGCCGCGCAGGGCCTGCTGCCGGCGCCGGGCCTCCGCGACGGCCGCGCGCCGCTTCTCGCGGGCCTGGGTCTCCTTCTCCGCGGCCGCCTCGTCGGAACCGTTGGCGACCGCCCAGGAGTGCAGGGCGTCCGCGGCCGACTGCTGGTCCTCCGGCCCCGCGGCGGGCGAGCGGTCCGGCCCCATGAGCGGGGTGCCGGAGGACGCGGCGGTGTCACGCGGGCCGGCGGCCAGTGCGACCTCCTCGGCGGTGTCCGGGTCGATGTCGGCCAGATCGAGCCGGCCGGCGGCCAGCTCGGTCACCCGCTTGTCGCGCGGGACGGCGCGCAGCACGATCTCGGTCAGCTTGGCCGGGGCTCCCCACCAGCGCGGGTTGCGGGTGAGGACGATCTCGTCCTGCTTCGTGTCGACCTTCTTGACGGCGAAGGGCCCGGCGGTGACCTTCAGGTTGCGCCGCGCCCCGTCGTTGAAGGAGTCCGGGGTGCCCATGACGTCCTTCGGGTACAGCGGCGTGAACAGCGACTTCCAGTCGGCGTAGGGACGGCTGAAGGTCACCTTCACCTCCAGGTCGTTGGCGCCGCGCTCGATCTTCTCGATGCGGTCGTAACCGGCGTTGCGGGCGGTCCAGTAGGCGCTGTCCTTGCCGGACAGGGCCCGCCACTGGGCGGCGAAGTCGGCGGCCCCGATCTCCCGGCCGTCGCTCCAGACGGCCCGCTGGTCGAGCTTGTAGAGGACGACCTGCTGGGGCTCGGTGTCCACGACCCTGGCCGATTCGAGGTAGTCGGGGTTGCGCACCGGGCGCCCGGCGGCGTCCATCCGGTACATCGAGGGCAGCACGGCCTGTGCGACACGGCTGCTGGTGGCGTCGGCGTCGGACTGGAAGGTGTTCAGGGTGTCCGGTACGGAGTCCACGGCCCAGCGCAGGGTGCCGCCGTCGGCGACCCGGGCGCGGTCGGCGGAGGCGATGTCCTGCCCGGCGAGCGGCTTGCCGGACCCTTCGTCGGAGCTGCAGCCGGTCAGCGTGGCCACCGCGAGCGCGCTCAGGGTGAGGAAGGTGACCGAGCGCATGACAGCGCGCGGTCCGACGCCGAAGTGGGACATCTCTGCTACCTCCGGAAGGCCGCGAGCGTTATGGTCATATTTGGCGGTATATCGAGTTGATCATTTGTATCCAGATGTATGCGGCCACTGAAGAGGAAAGGGTTCGGCAGCGGAGGGCGACACGTCGACGACGGTCGGTAAGCCCACCCGTGCGGCGCAACACACCCGGGAGTGCACCTGCACGCCTCGGCCAATCGGTGCACATCCCTTCCCACCGGTAGGTGTGACGCGCAACACTCGCAGGCGCATGAACGTCGCCACCCAAGGCCGGCCGTGTGGCCGTGTCCGACGGAAGTGAGGTCACGTCATGTCCGTGCACGAGGAACTGACAAGGATCCAGCACTGCCTCGACGACCTGTCCCGGTCGATGGGCCGGCTGGAGCAGCAGATCGGCAGCGGCGGCCTCGAGGTGCGGCGGGTCCGTACCGACGCCGACCACCTGCGTGAGAGCGTCGCTCTGCTGCGGGAGGCCGCGGCGGCCCCGGAGGCACCGAAGCGGCCCGATCTGGTCACCATCTCCGACGCGCCATACGACCTCTCGCTGTGGACGGACACGGACGACGAGGGCCTCGGCGCCCGCGACCGACGCGCCCCCTGACCCGACCGGAGTCGACTAGTGGCAACTGGTACCGAACCCCCAGCCACCGATCCCCATCCCCGCGGCGGCGGCGTCCACACCCCGACGCGCGCCGCCATCGCCGCCCCGCACCTGCGGACCGACCGCTGGTGGCTGACCCCGGCCGCCACGGCGGCCGGGCTGCTCGCCTTCGTCGTGTACTCGACGTGGCGGGCGTTCGCGAACGCCCACTACTACGCGGCCCCGTACGTCTCGCCGTTCTACTCCCCGTGTCTGGCGGAGAACTGCGAGCCGATGCGCGGCGGCCCCAACTGGGAGATCTTCGGCCCGTGGTGGGGCATCTCCCCGGCGGTCATCATCCTGATCTTCCCGCTCGGCTTCCGCCTGACCTGCTACTACTACCGCAAGGCGTACTACCGCGGCTTCTGGGCGTCCCCGCCGGCCTGCGCGGTGGCGGAGCCGCACAGGAAGTACACGGGCGAGACCCGTTTCCCCCTGATCCTGCAGAACGTCCACCGGTACTTCTTCTACGCGGCGATCCCGGTCGCGGGCATCCTGACCTACGACACCGTGCTCGCCTTCCGCGACGAGACCTACGCCTGGGGCCACATGGGTCTGGGCACCCTGGTCTTCCTGGCCAACATCGTGCTGATCTGGGCGTACACCCTCTCCTGCCACTCCTGCCGGCACATCGTCGGCGGGAAGCTCAGGCACTTCTCGCGGCATCCCGTGCGGTACCGCATGTGGCAGCTGGTCGGGAAGCTCAACGCCCGGCACATGCTGCTCGCCTGGACGTCCCTGGCGAGCGTGGCCCTCGCCGACTTCTACGTGTACCTGGTCGCGTCCGGCGTCTTCGACGATCCGCGCTTCTTCTGATGAGTGAGGCCTTCTGATGTCCGTGGTCGACCGGCAGGAATGGGACGTCGTCGTGGTGGGCGCGGGCGGCGCCGGACTGCGCGCCGCCATCGAGGCCCGCGAGCGGGGCGCCCGTACGGCCGTGATCTGCAAGTCGCTGTTCGGCAAGGCGCACACGGTGATGGCCGAGGGCGGTATCGCGGCGGCCATGGGCAACGTCAACGCCGGGGACAACTGGCAGGTCCACTTCCGCGACACCATGCGCGGCGGCAAGTTCCTCAACCAGTGGCGGATGGCCGAGCTGCACGCCCAGGAGGCGCCGCAGCGGGTGTGGGAGCTGGAGACCTGGGGCGCGCTGTTCGACCGTACGAAGGACGGCCGGATCTCGCAGCGCAACTTCGGCGGCCACGAGTACCCGCGCCTCGCGCACGTCGGCGACCGCACCGGCCTGGAGCTGATCCGCACCCTCCAGCAGAAGATCGTGGCGCTCCAGCAGGAGGACCACCGCGAGACGGGTGACTACGAGTCCCGGCTGAAGGTGTTCCAGGAGTGCACGGTCACCCGCGTGCTGAAGGACGGCAGGCAGGTGTCAGGGGTCTTCGGCTACGAGCGCGAGTCCGGCCGCTTCTTCGTCCTGCAGGCACCCGCCGTCGTGATCGCGACCGGTGGCATCGGCAAGTCCTTCAAGGTGACGTCGAACTCGTGGGAGTACACCGGCGACGGCCACGCGCTGGCACTGCTGGCCGGCGCCCCCCTGCTGAACATGGAGTTCGTGCAGTTCCACCCGACGGGGATGGTCTGGCCGCCGTCGGTGAAGGGCATCCTCGTCACCGAGTCGGTGCGCGGCGACGGCGGGGTGCTGCGCAACAGCGACGGCAAGCGGTTCATGTTCGACTACGTCCCCGACGTCTTCAAGGACAAGTACGCCGAGACGGAGGAGGAGGCCGACCGCTGGTACGACGACCCGGACCACAACCGGCGTCCCCCCGAACTGCTCCCGCGGGACGAGGTCGCGCGGGCGATCAACGCCGAGGTGAAGGAGGGCCGGGGCTCTCCGCACGGCGGCGTGTTCCTGGACGTGTCGACCCGTATGCCCGCCGAGGTCGTCCAGCGGCGGCTGCCCTCCATGTACCACCAGTTCAAGGAGCTGGCGGACGTCGACATCACGGCGGAGCCGATGGAGGTCGGGCCGACCTGCCACTACGTGATGGGCGGCATCGCCGTCGACTCCGACACGGCGGCGGCGCGCGGGGTGCCGGGGCTGTACGCCGCCGGTGAGGTGGCCGGCGGCATGCACGGCTCCAACCGGCTCGGCGGCAACTCGCTGTCCGACCTGCTGGTGTTCGGCCGCCGGGCGGGCCTGCACGCGGCCCAGTACGCGGCGGAGCAGGCCGGTCGGCGGCCCCGGCTGGACGACCTCCAGGTCGACAGCGCCGCCGCCGAGGCGCTGCGGCCCTTCTCCGCCGAGGCGGAGGTCGAGGAGCCGTCGGGCGGCCCGCCGGAGAACCCGTACACCCTCCACCAGGAACTCCAGCAGACGATGAACGACCTGGTCGGCATCATCCGCCGCGAGCCGGAGATGAAGCAGGCCCTGGAGAAACTGGCGGAGCTGCGGGTACGGGCCCGCCGGGCCGGCGTCGAGGGGCACCGGCAGTTCAACCCGGGCTGGCACCTCGCCCTGGACCTGCGCAACATGCTGCTGGTCAGCGAGTGCGTGGCCCGGGCGGCGCTGGAGCGCACGGAGTCGCGCGGCGGGCACACCCGCGAGGACCACCCGTCGATGGACAGCAAGTGGCGCGCGGTCAACCTGCTGTGCACGCTGGCCGACCCGACGGGCGGTCTGGCGGCCACCGACCCGGTGCGGGGCCAGATCGTCCTGGAGCGGGAGACCACCGAGCCCATCCGACCCGACCTGCTCGCCCTCTTCGAGAAGGAGGAGCTGGTCAAGTACCTGGCCGAGGAGGAGCTGTCCGAATGAGCGGCTACGAGGCCCGCTTCAAGGTGTGGCGGGGCGACGCCGGGGGCGGCGGCCTGGAGGACTTCCGGGTCGAGGTGAACGAGGGCGAGGTGGTCCTCGACATCATCCACCGGCTCCAGGCCACCCAGGCCCCCGATCTCGCCGTGCGCTGGAACTGCAAGGCGGGCAAGTGCGGTTCGTGCTCCGCGGAGATCAACGGCCGGCCCCGGCTGATGTGCATGACGCGGATGTCGGTGTTCGACCGGGCGGAGACGATCACCGTCACGCCGCTGCGTGCCTTCCCGGTGATCCGCGACCTGGTGACGGACGTCGGCTTCAACTACACCAAGGCCCGCGAGGTCCCGGCGTTCGTGCCGCCCGCCGGTCTGGGCCCCGGCGAGTACCGGATGATGCAGGAGGACGTCGAGCGCTCGCAGGAGTTCCGCAAGTGCATCGAGTGCTTCCTGTGCCAGGACACCTGCCATGTGGTCCGTGACCACGAGGAGAACAAGACGGCGTTCGCCGGCCCGCGCTTCCTGATGCGCGTCGCCGAACTGGACATGCACCCGCTGGACGCGGCACCGGAGACGGGCCTGGACCGGGGGCGCACCGCCCAGGACGAGCACGGACTCGGCTACTGCAACATCACCAAGTGCTGCACCGAGGTCTGCCCCGAGGGCATCAAGATCACGGACAATGCGCTGATCCCCCTGAAGGAGCGGGCCGTCGACCGCAAGTACGACCCGCTGGTGTGGCTGGGCTCGAAGATCGGGCGCCGCCGGTCCTAGGCGCCCGTCGGCTCAGCGCACCCAGCCCTTCCGGTACGCCGTCCAGTCCGCCTCCGTCGCCGCGAAGTCGATGTACAGGGCGACGCCGAAGCGGGCGCGGTCCGCGTCCGTGCGGGACAGGCCGAGGCGGACGCCGCGGACGGCGGCGGGCACGGTCTCGGCGTGGTTCCAGTGCCCGAAGCGGTTCTCGTGGAAGAAGGGCAGGCCCATCAGCAGGTCGGTGGTGGGCGGGGTGACCTCCAGGGCCAGGGAGGTCTGCTGGGCCACGTAACCGCCGTAGGTGCTCTCCAGGGGCTGCATGGTGTCGTACGACATGACGGCGATCTGGTCGACGCGACGGGCGACCTGGCCGAAGAACTCCTGCGACCACCACTTCGGGTGCCCGGTCAGGGTGCCCCAGACGGAGTGGAATCCCGGAAGCGGGTCGATCTGGTGGGCGGCCACCGACAGCTGCGCGTCCCGGGCGCGGGTGACGTCGCGCAGGTCGTCCAGGAGGGAGAGGTAGTTCCTGTCGCCGGAGTGCAGGGGCTCCAGGTCGAGGTGGACCCCGTCGTAGCCGGCGTCCAGGACCTGGCCGGCGGAGCGGACGACGGCGGCGCGGGTGGCGGCCCGCTCCAGCCGCATGCCGTCGGGGCTCTCGGTCGCGAGGACGTCGCCGAGGAACGCCTGGACGCGCACGCCGGGCAGCTCCCGGTGCACGGTGTCGGTCAGCCGGCGGGCCTTCGGGTACAGCGACGTCGGCAGGGTGCCGTCGTGCTCCAGCGGGCCGGTGTGGACGTACAGGTCGCGGATGCCGGTGGTCTTCAGGCGGCGGGCGAGGTCGGTGACGTCCGCGTCGTCCTTCCTGCCGTCGACCCAGGCGTGGCCGAGCCAGATCGCGTCGCGGTTCCTGGTGTACGTGCCGTCGGCGGGATCGCCGGTGTAGTTGATGCGCAGGGCCGTCTCGGCGGCGAGGACGGGCAGGAGGAGCGCGAGGACGAGAGCGAGGGCGGTGCGGCGGATCCGGCGGCTCCGGCCGAGCCGGGGCTTCGGTCCCGACTCGCCTTCGGCTTCCGGTCTCCCGCCGGGCCCGCCGGTACTCCCCGTGCCGGTCTCCTCGTCGGGGGCGGGTGCCCCCTCCGCCTGATCCGTGTGTCCGGTCTGCTCCACGGCGTTCCCCTCCCTGTCGCCCGCCCCGGTCGCGGTGCCGCGTTCCCGCTCATACGCTCCGAATGTGACGCCATCCTTCATCCGGGGCCGGCCGCGGAGTGCCACGCCGCACCCGTCCGTGCGGGTGGCGGACGCCCTGCTGGGCGCTACGGCCGGGGTGGTGTGGCTGGTGTTGCCGACAATGACGACGGGAACAGAAGTTCCGGTTGTGATCAAGGACCAGCGACCCGTCGCGGTCGCGCCCGCGCCGGACGACGGCGACGACGAGACGCCGACCGCCGACCTGGTGCTGCCGCTGATCGCGGTGGGCACCGCCGGTGTGCTGGCCGGATACGGCTACCTGCGCCGCACCCGGCGCGCGCGGACCCGTACGACACCCGGCGGGGCCGCGGCCGGGCCGACCGCGCCGCCGCCGGCCGCGCTCGACGAACGGACCCGGGTGGCGCTCGTCGAGGCCGACGACTGGGTGCGCACCGGCCACGAGGAGCTCTCGTACGCCGAGGCGCTGCACGGCACGGCGGCCGTGGCGCCCTGGGCCCGGGCCCTGCGGGAGGCGGGGACGGAGCTGTCGGCCGCGTTCCGAATACGGCAGCGGTACGACGACGGCCTGCCGGGGGACCCCACGGCCCGGCGGCACGCGCTGGCGGGGATCGCCGGCCGGTGCGAGGAGGCGGGGCGGCGGCTGGACACGGAGGCCGCCGGGTTCGACCGGCTGCGCGGCCTGGAGCTGGACGTCGGGGCGGCGCTGGAGGTCGCGGAGGCCCGGTTCCGGGAGCTGACCGCCCGTACGGCGGCCGCGCGGGCCACGCTCGCCGGCCTGGAACGGCGGTACGCGCGGTCCGCGACCGCCCCGGTCACCGGGAACGTCGAGCAGGCCACGGACCGGCTGGTGTTCGCCACGGCGCGCCTCAACCTGGCCCACCAGGCGGCGGACGGCACGGACCACGCCCGGGCCGCGGGGCACTTGCGGGCAGCGGAGGGCGCCGTCGCCCAGGCCGGCGTCCTGGTGACCGGCGTCGAGCGGCTCGCCGCCGAACTGTCGGCCGCCACGGAGCTGGTGCCGGCCGCACTCACGGGTGCGGAGGCGCTGCTCGCCGGGGAACGGGAACGGTCGACGGCCGGCGGTGAGGCGCGGGTGCGCCTGCGGTACGCGGACGGCGTGCTGGGCACCGTACGGGAGGAACTGACGGGCGGCCCGTACGATCCGCTCGGCGTGCTGCGCCGGATCGTGCGGGCGGTCGGGCCGTCGGCCGCCGCGCAAGGCGGCGTGCTGTCCGTCGCCGCCCTGTCGGTCGCCCGCAGCACCACGGCCGCCGCCGACGACGTCGTGGGCACGCACCGGGGTGCGGTCGGCGCCGAGGCGCGGACCCGGCTGGCGGAGGCACAGCGGCTGCTCGGCACGGACCCGCCCGATCCGGAGGCCGCGGACGCCCTGGCCCGGCAGGCCCGTGACCTCGCCGAACAGGACATACACCGGTACGGCCGCCCGGACGCCGGAGCGGCCGGCGACCCGAGCGGCACCGCCGGCGCCGTCCTCGGTGGGGTGCTGCTGGGCGGGGGCCCGGACGGCGGACCGCCCCCGAGCTTCGGCGGACCGCGCACCCGCGCCCGGCGGGGGACCTAGCCGGGCCGATCCGCTCGGGTCCCTGCCGCCGGCCGAGGTTGTCGCCGCCCCCTCACTGCGGCGTCAGAACAGGCCCTTGAACGTGTTCCAGCCACCGGTGCCGATCAGCACCCGGCCGCCGTACGTACCGGCTCCCGTGGAGGCGTACCGCCACAGCTTCCCGGCGGTGTCCCGCGCCAGCAGATCGGCGCGTCCGTCGCCGGACAGGTCAGCGGTCCCGACGAGAGCGGAGTAGACGTTCCACCCGCCGCCGACCCGCACCCGCGGGGTCACGCCGCCGGTGGAGGTCCCGTAGTACCGCCACAGCACACCGGCGGAGTCGAGCCCGAGGAGGTCGCCACGCCCGTCTCCGTTCAGGTCCCCGGCCCCGACGACCCGCTTGTACAGCTTCCAGTTCGTCTGGATCCGCACCCGGGGCTTCAGCCGGTGATCAGCCGTGCCGGCGTAGAAGTAGATGTCACCGGTCGCCGCCTGACGGGCGATCAGGTCGACGAACCCGTCCCCGTTGACGTCACCGGACGACGTCAGCTGGTCGTACTGTCCCCAGCCGCCCCCGATCGACGTGTACGGCGACGAAGCGGTGACGACCTTCCCGCACCCGGGGCGGTACGCCCGCAGCTGGTCCCCGACCCGCGCGAGCACGTCCCCGCACCGGTCGCCGTTCACGTCCCCGAAGGGCACGAGCACGGTGCCGGCCGGGAACCTGTCGCCGGATCCGGCGATGCGGGAGGACACCCCGCCCGCACCCGTACCCCGGTACAGGGACACGGCGCCGCCCGAGTCCGTCACCAGCAGGTCGCCGAACCCGTCGTCCCCGGCCATGTCACGCCAGGCGGCGGCGCCCCCGCGCACCGTCACGGTCCCGGAGACCGCGAGGTCGGCCCCCTGTCCGTCGGCCGGCTTGACGGCCAGGGTCCACGTGTAGGCACCGTTGGCCGCCAGCTGCCCGTTCGCGAACTTCCCGTCCCACGACGCGCGCACCAGACCGCGGGCCTCGCCACCGGTCAGGGTCCGTACGACCTTCCCGCTCCCCTTGGGCTTCAGCGTCAGCGACCACGAGGCCCCCGGCTTCGACAGCCACCACTGCGGCTTCCAGGCGCCGGCCTGCACATCGGCGGCCGCCGGGGTCTCGGCGTCGATGACCGCGATCCGGGAGGCGGGGACGCCCGACGGGACGATCCGCACCCGCCGGTCCGCGCCCGTGTAGGCGATGTGGCCGCCGAAGCGGTCGACGGTCCATCCGGCACGGCGCACGGTACGGTCCCCTAGCTCGGCGGCGGTGACGATCACCCGCTGGGGCAGGTCCGCCTCCGTGCCGCCGGCCGGGAGGCCGTCGTGCAGGTCGACGAGGGTGAGGCCGGCCGTGTCGGAGCGGCGGACCAGGTAGCCGTCGCCGAGGAGCGTGTCGTCGGCGCCGAGCTTCAGCGAGCGCTTGGCCTGCCGGTCGTAGAGGCCGCCGCTCTTGTAGGTGGGCCAGGAGTCGTCGCACTGCCAGTACACCCAGCGCCCCACGGCCTGGAGCTCGCGGGGGACGCACCCCGCGTCGAAGGTCTCACCGGCGGCGCCCGTCGACAGGTTCTTCGCCGCCACCGTGGTCGGCGCGTCCGAGCCGGGATCGTCCCAGCCGCCGTCGGCGCTCCACAGGGTGTTGCCCCAGACGGAGGCCGCGACCGGCTCCCGCTTCTGGAGCACGCGGCCGGTGTCGCCGTCCTTGAAGTGCAGGACCGCCTGCTGGCCGCCCCATGCCTGGTCCACCACGCCGAACCGGCCGGACAGGTCGACGAGTTCCGGGCTGCCGAGCCCGGAGGTCACCCGCGGACCCCAGGAGGCGGCGCCGTTCCGGTAGAGCATGGTGACGTCCTGCTCGGTGCCGGCCTCGCGGCCGTGGTGCCCGTCACCGCTCGCGAACATGGTCACGCAGTAGCCGTTCTCGGCGTCGCCGCAGTCGCTGTCGTGGCCCGACACGAGGCCGTCGACGGTCGAGTTCAGCTCTTCCGGGCGGCCGGAGGTCTTCAGCCAGGTGCTCCGGTAGCCGCCGACGTAGGTGTGCGGCATGAAGAGCTTCGAGTCGTCGGCCGTGGTGAGAATGCCGCTGCCCAGCGAGATACCGGCCGGCGCGGCCTCCCGGTCCTCGATGTCGGCGAGGCGCTTGCGGGTGACGGTGCCGTCCGCGGCGGGCGTGAAGAGGTAGTACCCCCAGTCGAGCGCGCCATAGTCGGTTCTCTTCTCGGCGCCGGCCACCAGCAGCGAGCCGTCGGGCGTCCGGTGCAGGGAGGTGGAGGCGACGGCCAGCAGGGACTTCAGGTGGTTCCCGTCGAGGTCGCGCAGGGACAGCTCGTTGCCCCGGTACTCGTTGTTGCCCGGGTTCGGCCGGGACACGGTGACGAGACCGCCGGCGAGGGGCCGGACGGTGTCGTCGTAGGACAGGTCCCGCAGGTCGAGGGTGGTCGGCTCCGCGTCCAGGTCGTCCCGGCGGTACACCTGGGCGGCGTAGGACTCCGGGGCGCCGAGGTGGAAGACGGTGTCCCGGTCGAAGGAGACGCTCTCGCCGTGCGTGGAGAGCGCCTTCAGCTTCCCGGTGGCGAGGTCGACGACCCACCACCCCTGGGACATCGTGGTGTCCTCCCACTTGATGCCGCGGACGGCGACGGACCGGGCGTCGCCTTCGCTGATGGTGAGGTTCCACCCCTCCGGCAGACCCTCCAGCTTCTGGTCCCGCACCTCGCCGTTCTCCCTGCGGAGCAGGTGCAGGCTCGTCTCGGCGTTCGCCGCACCGGTCCGGGTGATGACGGTGTCGCCGTAGGTCGCGACGTACGACTGGCCCTGCGGGATCGGGATCGTGACCGACGGCCCGTCGCCGGCCCGCTGCTGGAGCGTCACGTGCGGGGCCGGGGACTGGCCGTGGAGGGCCACCGTGTCGGAGCCGTGGCCGAAGTCCCCCGGGTACTCGGCGAAACGGAAGTCGTCCACGTCGTAGGCGAGCGGCTCGGGCAGCCGGTGGTCGAGGACGGTGGCGGCGCCGGTGGCGTAGTCGATCCAGCGCAGGCGGTCGTCGCCCTCCTGGGCGGTGAGGAAGCCGGTCTCGCCGGCGTTCAGGACGATGGTGGCGCGGGGCACGAAGCGGGCGCCCGGGCTGATGACGACGGGATCGGCGGATGCGCCGGGCACCTCGGCGACGGCCGTCCCCGCGGTGGCGCCGGCCCCGGCGGTCACGGCGAGTGCGACGGTGAGAGCGGTACGGCCGAGCGCGCGCCGACGGCGCCCGGCCCGCTTGTTCAGCGGACGAGTCACGAAAGAGTCCCTCCCCAGGGCGTTCGACGCAGGGGGGGCGCTCACGGAACCGCCACTCGGCCCTGCGCGAGCAGGGCGACAGTAGCAGAGGGCGATCACCGCGCGACATCCGGTTTCACACCTGGTCAGGGGGCCGACCTCGGTCCGCGCCGGACCGCCGGCCGATCCGAGCCGGAGGTGCCCGACTGTGCGGGCCGCCGTGACAGTGACCCGGGCGGAACGGCCTGGCCCGGGCCCTGCCGGTCCTCGCCGCCGCGCGCCGTCTCGCGCCGTCTCGCGCTCTCTGCCGTCGTCAGAACAGGCTCAGCAGTGCCTCCGCCGGGTCCGTCAGAGTGGTGTCGCCGCCCGGCAGGGGCAGTTCGAACCACACCGTCTTGCCGCGCGGGGTGCGCCGGGAGCCCCAGGCCGCGCTGAGCAGGCCGACGAGCTGCAGACCGCGCCCGCCCTCGTCGGTGTCGCGGGCCCGTCGGCGGCGCGGCTGGACCAGGCCGGAGTCCCAGACCTCGCAGACCAGGGTGCGGTCGAGGAGGAGGCGGAGTCTGATCTCGCCCTCGCCGTACCGCAGGGCGTTGGTGACCAGTTCGCTGACCAGCAGCTCGGTGGTGTCGACGAGCGGCTCCAGGTCCCAGCCGAGCAGCTGGGCGCGCGCGTACTCCCGGGCGCGGCCCACGCTGCGCGGCTCGCGGGGCAGGGTCCAGTCGCCGACGGAATCGGCGGGCAGGCCCTGGACCCGGGCCATCAGCAGCGCGATGTCGTCCTCGCCGTGGTGGGAGTCGAGGGTGTTGAGGACGTGGTCGCAGACGTCCTCCAGGGGGCGGGCAGGGTCGGTCAGCGCGCCCACGAACGCCTGGAGGCCCTCGTCGAGGGGGTGGTCGCGGCTTTCGACCAGGCCGTCCGTGTAGAGCGCGAGCAGGGCGCCTTCGGGAAGTTCGACCTCCACCTCCTCGAACGGCTCCCCGCCGACGCCGAGCGGCATGCCGGGCGGCACGTCCAGCATCAGGGCCGGCTCCCCCGGCTCGACCAGGACGGGCGGCAGGTGGCCCGCATTGGCGAAGGTGCACCTTCGGGTGACCGAGTCGTAGACGGCGTAGACGCAGGTCGCGAGGTACACCTCGGACAGGTCGGCCTCGCGGGGGCGGCGTGCCGCGCGCGTCGCCTGCTGGACGCCTCCCGGGGCGCCGAGACCGCGGGCGATCTCGTCCAACTGGGAGAGCACCTCCGCCGGTTCCAGGTCGAGCTGGGCCAGCGTCCGGACCGCGGTGCGCAGTTCGCCCATCGCGACGGCGGCGCGCAGTCCGCGGCCCATGACGTCGCCGACGACCAGGGCGGTGCGGTGGCCGGGCAGTTCGATGACGTCGAACCAGTCGCCGCCGACCTCGCTGGGCCGTCCGGTGGCCGCGTTGCCGGGCAGGTAGCGGCAGGCGATGTCGAGGCCGGATGCCTCCGGGTCTCCGGGCGGGAGCAGGGACCGCTGGAGTATGAGCGCGCGTTCGTGCTCGCGCCGGTACAGCCGGCCGTTGTCGATGCAGACGGCGGCCCGCGCGGCCAGCTCCACCGCGAGGTTCCGGTCGCGGTCCCCGAACGGCTCGCTGCCCTTGGTGCGGGCGAACTGCGCGAGTCCGACGACCGTGTCGTGGGCGACCATCGGCACGGCGAGCGTGGACTGCACGAGGCCGCCGTCCTCGGCGGGGACGGTGCGCGGGCGGGCGGTGCGCAGGGCGTCCGCACAGGGCGAGTTGAACGGGTAGTGGTGGACGGCGCCGAGCTGGACCCGCTCACCGGTGCCGTGGAACGGCGCGTCGGACACGGCGCTGGAGAAGGCGACGCGGCGCAGTTCGGCGCTGCCGTCGGCGAGGCCGGGCGGGGTCTCGTCGCCCGCCAGGAGTCCCTGGTAGAGGTCGACGGTGGCCAGGTCGCAGAAGCCGGGGACGACGACGTCGAGGAGCTGGCGCGCGGTGGTCTCCAGGTCGAGGGAGTTGCCGATGCGGGCGCCGGCCTCGTTGAGGAGGGCGAGGTTGCGCCGGGCGGCGGCGGCCTCACGGGCGGCGGCGCGGCGGGCGGTGACGTCGGTTCCGAGCCAGGCGACGCCGATGGGCCGGCCGGAACCGCTGTGCACGCGGTAGAGGTTGACGGACCAGTGGCGGCGCTCGTCGGTGCCGGGCACGAAACCGGTGACGTGCATGTCGGTGATGGAGTCACCGGTCTCCAGCACCCGGCGCAGGGTGGCGGTGACCCGGTCGGCCTCCGCACGCGGCAAGTAGTCGTGAACGCCCTTGCCGCGGTGGTCGTCGGGCGTGCCGCCGAAGACGGAGGCGAACCGCTGGTTGGCGCGGCGCACCCGGAGATCGGCATCGATCAGCAGGAAACCGAACGGAGATTGACCGAAAATGGCCTGCGAGGCGGCGAGGTCGGTCTCGATACTGCGCAGGGTACGGACGTCGACGACGATGCAGACGGCGGCCTTCTCGCCGTCCTCCGTCCGCGTCGGCATGACGTAGACCTCGGCGAGAGCGCGCTGTCCACGCTCGGTGCCGGTGTCGGGTGTCCGGAAGGGGACCACTCCGGTCCACTCCCGCCCGTCGAGGATCTCGGCCATCTTGCGCTGGCCCCGCTCCCGCAGGTCGGGGTCGATGAACGCCTCGATGGGGTCGGTTCCGACGGCGCGTTCGGCGGGGATGCCGAGCAACTGCTCGGCGCGCAGGCTCCACTGGTCGACGAGCCCGTCGGGGCCGATGGAGAAGGACGCGACCTTGATGTAGTCGTAGATGGAGCCGGGCGGGCTGCTCTGCCACATGGCGTCACCCGGCGACGCCTCGCCAGGGCCGGTGTCCGCCGCCGCAATGCCCGCGGCATCGGCCCTCACGCCGTCCGACGGGTCCTCGGACTCCGTGGCCCTCGCTGGTATCTCGCTCACGCGAACCGTCCCCTCCAGCTCACCGCGTCCGGCACCGGTCACCGGGGGCGGCTGCCCGCAGTATCCAGCACTACGGCGCCGCACAACACGGTGTTCACGATCACAGCACGGTCCCGATGGTTTTCGGTCCGGACCGTGACAACACTTCCAGTCTTCTAACCAGCGGACACGTCATCGAATCACGCGGGTCGACAACTGCCGCACGCCGCGGACGGACGGCCGGGGGGCGGGTCCGCACGACGGCACGTTCCGGCAGGTCGTCCGCCGCTCCTCACTCCGGTACCGCGAGCTCGAACCAGACCGTCTTGCCCGTCTCCGCCGGCCGGGTACCCCAGCGGCGCGTGGCGGAGGCCACGAGTTGCAGACCCCGGCCGCCCTCGTCGTCGGGGCCGGCGACGCGCTCCCGTGGCGGGTCCGGGAGCGGGTCGGACACCTCCACGAGCAGCACACCGTCCCGGTGCGAGCGCACCAGGCGGACACCGATGGGACCGGTGGCGTGCCGCAGGGCGTTGGTGACCAGCTCGCTGACCAGCAGGGCGGCGAGGTCGCCGACGCTGTCGAGGCCCCAGCCGCGCAGTCTCCCCCGGACCAGGGAGCGGGCCGCCCGTACGGCGTCGGGTTCAGCGGAAAAGGTCCACTCGACACAGTCGCCTTCGGTGTCGATCACACCGATCACTTCCCCGGCCAGCGATCCCACCCATGCCCGGTTTCGTGGGGTTAATGGGGACATACCCGGTATCCAGGCCCCGGTACCGTCGGAACGGCGCGCAGTGGCACGCGCGGCGTTCGGGACGCTCACGCCCGGTCCGCGCGGGGCCGCCGGAGCTACAGACCGAGCTGCGCGAGCGTCCGGCGGACGGCCGGCACGTCCTGCTCGAGCCACGCCACGTCCCAGATCTCGGCGGGGGCGAGCCAGCGCAGGGCGTCGTGGTCCTGGAGGGGTTCGGGGGCGGCCGAGCCGGGGAGCAGGCGGGCGGTCCACACCTGAAGAACATAGGGGGACTTCAGGGGCCACTGACCCGGGACGCGCTCACCGGGCTCGACGGCCACGCCGAGTTCCTCGCGCAACTCGCGCACGAGCGCCGCCTCCGGCGTCTCACCCGCCTCGACCTTGCCGCCGGGCAGTTCCCAGCGCCCGGCCAGCTCGACCGGCGCGCTGCGGCGCGCGGCGAGCAGGCGTCCGCCGTCGACCAGGGCGGCGCCCACCACGATCCGTTCCGTCATGCGCGCGAGCTTAGGACCCGGCCGGCCGACCGGGCCGACCGGCCGTGTCAGTCGGCCGGGCCCTTGCCGTTCTGGCCGATCCTCTCGACCCAGTAGAGCTGTTTGTGGCCGCGATCGTCGAGGGTGTCCGCGATCTTCTGGGCCTCCGCCTTCGTCGCGTACCTCCCCACCCGGTACCGGTTGCCGTTGTCGTCCTGCCGGACGACGAGCCAGGGAAGAGTGACCGTGCCGTCGTTCATCGCGCCCCTCCACTTCCCGTCCACGGCCCCCGCCGCGCCCCGCCCGCTAAGGAAACCCCGATCTGCATATGCCCGAGCCTACGCCTAACCTTTACGCAGCGAATACGGCTTTTCACAAAGAGGTACGCAACCGGCCAGAACCCAGGGGGCGCACGACGCCGAACGCGCCGTCGGCGCGCGCCGACGCCCACGCTCGGGTGCACATCGAACACCCCCGGAACGACCTGCGAGAACGGCAGGATCACCACACCGCGGGAACACGTCGGAGCGGCGCGGGCCGAGGGCGATCGCAGGAGAGCGGGCGAGAGGGCGCGCGACAGGCGTGCGCCATCTCACATCACGGCGGCGCTACTTGACAGGCAGGTGGTACGCCACCCGGTACCGGTCCGCCGGAACGACCACGTCGGCCGTCTCCACCGGGCGGCCCGAGGCGTAGAACGTGCGCTGGATGACCAGCACCACGTGCCCGGGGACGCCACCCAGGGCGAGCAGTTCCTCCGCGAGGCCCGGGCGGGCGCCGACCTCCTCGGTGACGTTGTCCACGACGACGTCGAGGGCGGCCATCCGCTCGACGACGCCCATGCCGCCGAGCGGGCCCTCCTCGGGCAGCATCACGGGCGTCCGGCCGGTGAGGGACAGGGGCTCCCAGGAGGTGGAGAGCATCATCGCCTCGCCACCCTCCCGGAAGACGTACCTCGTGCACATCACGCGGTCCCCGGGCGAGATGTCGAGCCGCTCGGCGACGGCGCCGCTCGCCTCGGTCTGCTCGCTGCGGGACTCCCAGGTGCCGCGCGCCTCGCCGTCGGCCTGCTCCTGCCGGAACGGCGTGGCGCCGCCCGACGGCCGGTACCCGGAGCGGGCGATGCGCCGGGGCACGGGCCGCTCACGGACGTACGTGCCCGAACCGGAGCGGCCCTCGACCAGCCCTTCGGCCATGAGCACCTTGCGGGCCTCCAGGGCGACGGTGTCCGAGACGCCGTACTCCTCGCGGATCCTGGCCTGGGAGGGGAGGCGGGTGTGGGGCGGCAGCAGGCCGTCGACGATCTTCTTGCGGAGATCACCCGCGACACGCAGGTACGCCGGCTGCTCACCGAATGTCACTGGCCGCTCCCATCAGGTTGTACAGACAGCAACAGCGTGGCAACCGTAGGTTGTGCCAGGCAAGCAAAGGCCAGAGAATCACTCGATGTGATGATTTCCCTGGCGGGAAGGCATTGCGCAGGCACTTTCTCCCCACGCCGGCCGCCCTCACACCTCCATGCCGGGCGCCTCTTCCCCGCCTCCGCCGTCCTCCTCGTACGCGGGCGGCGTCGTGGCCAGACCCAGGGCCTCGCGTGCGGTGACCGTCTTGCGGGCGTCGATGAGCTCGTAGCCCTTGTCGTAGTGCTCGTAGAAGGTGTCGGCGTCGCCGGCCTCCGCCGCCAGGGCCCACTCCTTCCGGGCCTCGTCCAGGTCCTCGACCAGGTCGGTCACCGGCTGCTCGGCGTCGGCGGGCCAGGAGTGCTCGCGCAGCATCCCGGCCTGCTCGGTGAGCGCGTCCGCCACCCGGTCCGCCCACTTCCGGTGCCCCGGCAGGTCGTCCTCGACGTACTCGGTGTCGGGCTCCGACTCCATGGCCGTGTTCAGGACACGGGCCGCCTTCAGATAGGTGAGCTGGTGCTCGTCGAGCGTCGTCTCGTCGTTGCGCAGCGAGCCGGTCAGGGTGCCCCGTTCGGCCGTGCTGCCCAGCAGGCAGATGACCTCCCGGTCGCCCACACGCCAGCTCTGCGGGGTGGGAGTGAGGTAGTAGACGTCGACGTCGGCGGGCAGGGCCCAGACGTCCATGGCGTAGTCGTCCTGGAGCGCGTAGCACTTGTCGTCGGCGGCCCGGGTGATCTCGTCGTCACCGGGGTAGGACCCGCCCGGCAGCTCGAAGACGGCGAACACCTCGCCGTCGTGTTCCTTCCCGCAAGGCACCTTGTCGACGTCGAACGTCACCCCCTCCAGGGAACCGCTGGGCGTGTTGAAGCACTGGCCCTCGGCGAGGGCGTAGGCCGTTCCCTCGCCCCGTGCGGCGTCCCTGAAACCCTGCCAGAAGTCCGCGGCGGCGCCCGTGGAGAGCGACACCACCCACAGGGCCAGCCCGATCGAGGACAGTACGGATCCGGCCACGGCCAGTCCCTTGCCCCGCTCGCCCTTCCGCTTGATCTGGCCCAGCGCGATCAGCCCCAGCACGAGTCCGACCGCGGGGACGAAGCAGAGGATGCCGAGGACGAGGGCGGCGATGGCGACGCCGTTGACGGGCGGCTGCCGGGGATACGCCCCGTAGGGCGGCGGGCCCCAGGCCGGGTGAAACTGCTGTGGGGCGTACGGCCCCTGGGGCTGGTGGGGCCCGGGGGGCGGCGGTATGGACACGGGTACCGTGCTCCTGACTCAGGCGGCGGTGCGGCGATGCGGCGACGAACGGCCCTGCGGCGCAAGGCCGTACGGCTGGGCGAATGGTAAGCGGGTGACGAGTGGGGGCGGTATGCGGGTCACGAACGCGACGATCCGGGCGGTGAACGGCCTCACCGCGCGCTGGGCGGGCGGTACGGCCGGCGGCACGGTGTTCTCCGCGCCCGGCGTATGGCCGCTGCTCGCCCTCCTGGCGGACGGTGCGGCGGGCGCCGCGCGGGAGGAGCTGGCCGAGGCGGTGGGCCTGCCCGCCGAGCGGTCGGCCGCGGCGGCCCGGGAGCTGCTCGCCGCACTGGCCGCCGTGCGCGGGCTGGACACGGCCCTCGGGCTGTGGACGAAGCGCACTCTGGAACTGCGCGAGGAGTGGGAGGCGGGACTGCCGGCCGGCGCCCACGGCGTCCTCACCGGGGACGAGGCCGCCGACAAGGAGGCGCTGGACGCGTGGGCGGCGAAGCGCACGGGCGGGCTCGTCGAGCGGATGCCGGTGGCGGTGTCACCGGACACCGAGATGGTGCTGGCGAGCGCGCTGGCGGTGCGCACGCGGTGGCTGCGGCCCTTCGCCGAGACGTACCACGTGCCGGAGGCCGGCCCGTGGGAGGGGCGTGAGCTGCAGGGCCTGTGGCGCCGGAGCACGCTCCTCGACCGGATCGGCGTGGCGGACACGCCCGGCGGACATGTCACCGAGCTGAAGGTGCTGGGCGACACCGCCGTCGACGTCCACCTGCTGCTCGGCGAGGACGGCATGACGCAGGGTCAGGTACTCGAGGCGGGGGTCGGACTCCTCGCGCGCACGTACCCGCTGGTGCCGGGCCCCTGTCTGCCGTACGGGGAGGTGGGCCCCGGCCTGAGTGTCGTGAAGGAGCGCTCCAGGAGGCCCGAGCCGCCGACGCTGGACGTCACGACGACGGCGTTCGGGGTGTCGGCCGACCACGACCTGCTGGAACCGCCGGAACCGTTCGGGCTCACGTCGGCCTCGCTGCCCGTCCCCGGCCACTTCCCCGGCATCAGCGGCTTTCCTCTGCACATCGGCTCGGCCCGGCAGTCCGCGGTGGCCAGGTTCGGCGCCCGGGGGTTCGAGGCCGCGGCGGTGACGGCACTGGGCGCCGCCGGAGCCGGAGTACCGCAACTGCGCTGGCTGCACACCACCGTCCGGGCGACCTTCGACCGCCCCTTCGGCTTCCTCGCCCTGCACCGGCACTCACGCCTCGTCCTCGCGGCGGGCTGGGTCACCGACCCGGAGCCGTACCGCGAGGACGAGGGAGATCACTGAGTCACCGAGGGCGCGTCAGAACTGCAGCGCCCAGGCGTCGATCCGCCCGGTGTCCCACGAAGCGTTGTCGGAGACGCGCAGCTTCCACGTGCCGTTCGCGGTCTCCGAGGAGGCGTTCACGGCGTACGTGGTGTTGATGTCATCGGCGCTGCCGCCGGTGCCGTACGACTTCAGCGTGTACGCCGTGCCGTCGGGGGCGATCAGCTGGACCTGGAGGTCGCCGATGTAGCTGTGGACGATGTGCACCTCGACGGCGAGGGACGAGGGCGCGTTGCCCGAGACGCCGGAGACGGTCACCGGGGACTCGACGGTGGCGTTGTCGTTGATCGTGTAGTCACCGGTGTTCTCGAAGCGGTCGCCGGGCGGGGTCGTCGTACCGCCGCCGACGTACAGCAGCCGGTTGGGCGAGCCGGTGCCCGGGTTCGACACGACGCCGCTGGTGGCGGCGGAGGTCAGCGCGGACGAGACCTGGGCGGGGGTGGCCGTGGGGTGGTCGGCCAGGTAGAGCGCGGCGGCCCCGGCGACGTGCGGGCTCGCCATGGAGGTGCCGGAGATGGTGTTCGTGGCCGAGTCGCCGGTGTTCCAGGCCGAGGTGATGGACGAGCCGGGCGCGAACAGGTCCAGCACCGAGCCGTAGTTGGAGTAGCTCGCGCGGGCGTCGGTGGAGGTCGTGGCGCCGACGGTGATGGCCTCCGTGACGCGGGCCGGCGACTTGGTGGAGGCGTTGGTCGACTCGTTGCCGGCCGCGACGGCGAAGGTGACACCGGAGGCGATGGCGTTGCGCACCGCGGTGTCGAGGGCGCTGTCGGCGCCGCCGCCGAGGGACATGTTGGCGACGGCCGGCTTGACCGCGTTGCGGGCGACCCAGTCGATGCCGGCGACGACCTGGGCGGTGGTGCCGGAACCGGAGTTGTCCAGCACGCGGACGCCGACGACCTTCGCCTTCTTGGCCACGCCGTACGCGGTTCCGGCGACCGTGCCGGCGACGTGGGTGCCGTGGCCGTGGCCGTCCTGGGCGGTGTTGTCGTTGTCGATGGCGTCGTAGCCGTAGGAGGCGCGGCCGCCGAAGTCGCCGTGCGTGATGCGGACGCCGGTGTCGATGACGTAGGCCGTCACGCCCTGGCCCGCCGAGTCCGGGTAGGTGTACGCGTTGTCCAGCGGGCGGCTCTGCTGGTCGATGCGGTCCAGGCCCCAGGAGGGCGGGCTGGGCTGGGTGGCGGTGATGCGGAAGGTGCGGTTCTGGACGACGGAGGCGACGGCGGGGTCGGCGGCGAGACGTTTCGCCTCGGTCTCGGAAGCCTCGACCGCGTAGCCGTTGAGGGCCTTGGTGTACGTGCGCTCGATGTCGGCGCCATAACGCTTCGCCAGCGCGCGGCCCTCGGCGGAACCGGCCTTCGCCTCGTCCGCCTTGAGGGTCACGATGTAGCTGCCGGGGACGGCGTTCGCCGCGTCCTCGTACTGGATGCCGCCTTCCGCGGCCGTGGCGGGGAGGGCGGAGACGAGGCTCGCGGTGAGTGCGGCGGCGGCCGCCGCTCCGAGCGCTGCCAGTCTTCGGCGGGTGGTGCCGTGGGGGTGGTGACGCAGCACTGCCATGTGAGGGGTCCTCCTCGGTCGGTGGTGCGTGGTGGGGTTCGTGCACGCCGAGCAGACCGCCCTAGCGACATGGTCATGTCAATAACGGGGCGGTGTTGGTGCGTCAGCCGAAAGATTGAGGCTTCCAGAGGAATTGCACAAGGGCCCTGCACGGTGTGCAGGGCCCTGTGTCGTTCGGGCGTCAGTCGCCGAAGGCCGTGGCGCGGGTGCGCTTCTCCCACGCCTCGACGTCCGCGCGGACCTGGTCGAGGTGGCCGAGAACCGCCCCGACGCCGTCGTCGCCGAGCGGCAGGCGCAGCGGGGTGTGCTCGGCCGCCAGGGCGTCCAGGATCAGCGCCGCGGCCTTGGCCGGGTCGCCGGGCTGGGTGCCGTCGCCGCCGGTGACGAACCCCCGGGTCTCGCTCACCTTGGCGTACACGCCGCTGTCGGCGCTGAGTCCCGCGCGGCCGGTCCGGAACAGGCCGGTGCGGAAGGCGCCGGGCTCGACGATGAGCACCTTGATGCCGAACTCCCGTACCTCGTCCGCGAGTCCCTCGGACAGGCCCTCCAGTGCGAACTTCGTCGCGCTGTACGCCGAGAAGCCCGCGAAGGACATCTGGCCGCCCATGCTGCTCATCTGCACGATCGCGCCGGAGCGCCGCTCCCGCATGTGCGGCAGCACCGCCCGCGTCAGCGCGGCCGGCCCGAAGACGTGCACGTCGAACAGGGCGCGCAGTTCGTCCTCGCCGGTCTCCTCGAAGGCACCGACGTGGGTGCGGCCCGCGTTGTTGACCAGCACGTCGATCCGCCCGTGCCGCGCCACCACGTCGCGCACGGCGGCCTCGGCGGCGGCCGTGTCGGCGACGTCGAGGCGCAGCGCCTCCACCTGGTCCGGGTGGGCGGCCACCAGGTCGTCCAGCGCCTCGGGCCGCCGCGCCGCGCCCACCACCACGTCGCCGTCGGCCAGGGCGGCCTCGGCGATCGCCCGCCCGAAACCGCTGCTCGCGCCCGTGATCAGCCACACCTTGTTCATGCCGACTCCTCGTGTGCCGTAGCTCCTCATCCGCCGACCACCCTGCCGGGACCACCGGTTGCCCGTCCAAGACCCGTACTGATAGCCATCGGTCATGACGACCGACGTCCATCTGCGGGACCTGCGCTACTTCGCCACGGTGGCCGAGGAACTGCACTTCACCCGGGCAGCCGAGCGGCTGTACGTGTCCCAGCCCGCGCTGAGCAAGCAGATCCGGGCGCTGGAGCGGCAGTTGGGCGTCGAACTGTTCCGCCGCGAGCCGCGGGGCGTGACCCTGACCGAGGCGGGCACGACGCTGCTGCCGCACGCCCGGCGCGTCCTGGCCGAATGGGCTCGGGGGGCGGCGGCCGTCGAGGCGGCCCGGGCGGCGCGGCGCGGCACGCTCGTGGTCGGCATGAGCACCAGCCCCGGCCGCGGCGGCCTGCTGCCGGCGATCCGCTCCCGCTTCACCGCGGCCCACCCGGAAGCGGTCCTGCGGCTGCGCCAGGTGAGCTGGGACGACCCCACCGCCGGCCTGGCGGACGGCACGGCGGACGTCGCCTTCGTCTGGCTCCCGCTGCCCGACGCCGACCGCTACGCGTGGACCGTGGTCGCCGAGGAGCCCCGGCTGGTCGCCCTCCCCGACACCCACCCCCTTGCGGCCCGCGCCGAGATCGACTTCGCGGATCTGGCCGACGAGCCGTTCCTCGCCCTGCCGCCGGGCGCGGGCGCCCTGCGCGACTTCTGGCTTGCCCTGGACGAACGGCGCGCCCTGGGCGCGGGCGCCGGCCGCCCGCCGCGCATCGGCGCCGAGATCGCCGGCACGGAGGAGACGTACGAGGCGCTCGTCGCGGGCCTCGGCATCTGCTTCGTGGCCGCGGGCAACGCCCCGCTGATCAGCCTGGGCGGCGTCACCACCCGCCCGGTGCACGGCCTCGGCCCCAGCCGCTACGCCCTGGCCTGGCGCCGGGAGGACGGCGGCCGGCCGCTCGTGCGGGGGTACGCGGAGGCGTGCCGGCGGGTGGCGGTGGGCGACGGCCGCGACCGGATATGATCTTCACGAAATCTACGCATGGGGGGTGGCGTGCGACGGATATGCCTGACTGTCGGCGCGATGGCTCTGGCCGTCTCCGCGAGTGCGTGCTCGGGGGAGGAGCCGCAGCCGAAGACGGAGCCTGCCGTTCCAGCGGCGGAGATGAAGTCCGTGGAGAAGATCGAGGGGAACGCGGACGTGCCCGAGTGGGTCACAAGCCGTACGTTTCCCGGCCTCACGTACGTGAAGTACAGCGAGTATCACGACGCGACCGCGGAAGATCTGAGCGATGCGCTGGACCGCTTCGGGGGCACCGTCGATTCGGCCGAGGCGATCGAGTACTGGGAGGAGCAGGGGGTGTCGAGCGCCAAGGAAGCCCTCCTCGAGGCCCACGTCACCGAGGGCGACCTGATGCAGCTGTGCCAGTTCGCCCTGGGCAGGCTTCCCGAGCGAAGCGTCGTCCTGATCCGGAACTTCGACAAGGACACCGAGGTCAGCGCCAACATGAACATGGGTGCGGGCGACGAACCCAGCGGCTGCGAGAAGCCGTGACCACGGGAGTGAACCTCTATGGACAAGCGCCATGTCGTTGGATACGCCGTCACCGGGGTCGCCGGCCTGGCCCTGGGTGCGGTGCTCGGGGCGGCCAGCGGCACGCAGGCTTCGCCGAAGCCGAGTCCGGCCGTGACGCACACGGTCACGGCACCGTCGCCAACGCCTACGCCTACGCCCAGCGAGCGGCCCGTCGGCGCGCCCGCGTCGAGAGGGGAGTGGACGCCGCAGGAATGGGCCGACGCGTTCAAGGCGTTCACGGCGAAGCGGGGGACGGCCCAGCAGAGGGCCGCGGTGGGACACGTCGTCAAGGTCAAGGGCCTCGACGGGAACGACACCGACTGGGAAGCGGCTGACGACGTCAAGATCTTCACGGACTTCGAGGGCGAGGACTACGACTACACCGCCCAGGCGGAGCTGATCCTCGACGCCCTCACCGACTGGCAGGAAAGCCGTGAAGGCGACCTGCGCGTGGAGGTCCTCAACGCCAACGGAAGCACTCAGGGCAGCGACTTCATGTGAGGCGCCGCGCCGCTCGATGTCACCTCGGCACGGGAACGCGGAACGGCCTGCGCGGTGGCGCCGGAGGCGAGCAGCTCCTTCACGGCCCGCCAGCAGGTCTCGGCACCGGCCCCCGGAGCCGTGGCGGCAGCTCGTCGGGGCCGTACGCGGCATCCCGGCACCATCTCGGCGAGGGAACGGCAAGGGGCCCGACCCCGATGCGTCGGGCCCCGCTGGGACCTGTGGAAATGCTGCGCCGTCCCAACACGGGAGAGTGACAGAGCACGACAAGAATCGGCGCCGACAACGCTACTCAACAGCTGCGGGCGTCGGAGTACGGATGGTCGAAGCTCCGGCACGAATTTCCGCCGCAGCACCCGTGCCACCGCGTCGTCGAGCCGATCCGCGACGATCCGGCCGTCGGCGTACAGGCCCTGTCCGTGCCCGTTGAGACATGTGCCGGCACAGCATCCCTGTTTGCCGGATTCCCGAAGCCGACAATGCGCCGACCCGTACGTCTGACCGTGGAAGTCCGCGATCAGACGTACGGATTCTCGGACCGGTAGCGCTATTTACTCTCGGCAGACAGTGGGTTCCGCCGAGACTCGTGCGCTTCCGCGGGACGCTCAAGCGCCACCTCGGGCAACCACCCCGGCCGCCGCCAGGCCGGCCACGTGGCGGTATGTCACCCGCTACACGTTGCGCCGGAACACCGACCGCACCGGTACCGTCGACTCAGTCGGCGGTGCCGGGCTCCGCGACCCACTCGGCTTTCAGCCCGCTCACCGAGGCGATCATGTCGAAGTCACCTTCGTAGTGCAGGACCGTGGCCCGGTGCCGCTCGGCGGTTGCCGCGATGAGGACGTCGGCCAGCGACAGCGCCCGGTGGAAGCCGGCGTTCAGCGCCAGGCCCTGGATTTCGAGCGCTCGCTCGAACTCCTCATCGTTGCAGGGCAGGTGATCGAAACCGCGGAGCAGGGTGCGCAGGCGCAGCGCCTCGGGCTTGCCGCGCGCCGAGTACAGGATCTCGTACTCGGTCGGGGCGCACACCGCGAGGAGCCCGTCGCGGTCCAGCGCATCCAGCCGCGCCCGCACCGCCGGCTTGCCCCGACGGGCCAGCGCGGACTTGTCGATGAGGTAGCGCCCCTTCACGCCGCCGAGGCACCGCCCTCACGCTTGAGCGAGCCGTCCGGATGCCGCGGCCCGGTCTGCGACCGGATCTCTGCGAACGCGTCCTCGAACTCCCCCTCGTCAATGGCCTCGAACAGCTCCCGGCGCAGCCGCAGCTTCACCCCTTCCTCCATAGCCGCCCGTACTGCGGCGGCCTTGGTCTTCGCGCCGTACACCCGCATCGCCTGCTCGACGATCTCCTCGTCAAGATCAATCACAGTCCTGGCCACCAGCCATCCCTCCGCAGCCCGACAACACATCGATGATATCAATCTGGGCTAAGAAATGACATCGGAATGCCGGGTCTACCGCCGCACCGCGCCACTGCACCACGCACGCAAGGCCACGGACCCCCTGACTCCTGGCACTGATGCGGCACAAGTCGGCACGGGAGCCACCCCGGCATCCCAGCGCCATCCCGGCACGGGAAGAACCAGGGGCCCGACCCCGAAGAGTGAGCCCCTTCCGACCTGCATGTTTACAGATCAGCGAGGTGGCGGTACGTCACCCGCTACACGTTGAAGCGGAACTCCACCACGTCCCCGTCCTGCATCACGTAGTCCTTGCCCTCCATGCGCGCCTTGCCCTTGGCGCGGGCCTCGGCGACCGAGCCGGTCTCCACCAGGTCCTCGAAGGAGATGACCTCGGCCTTGATGAAGCCCTTCTGGAAGTCGGTGTGGATGACACCGGCGGCCTCGGGGGCGGTGGCGCCCTTCTTGATGGTCCAGGCGCGGGACTCCTTGGGGCCGGCCGTCAGGTAGGTCTGCAGGCCGAGGGTGCGGAAGCCGACGTGGGCGAGGGTGGCGAGGCCGGGCTCGTCCTGGCCGACGGACTGGAGGAGCTCCAGCGCCTCGTCCTCCTCCAGCTCGGCGAGGTCCGCCTCCAGCTTGGCGTTGAGGAAGATCGCCTCGGCGGGGGCGACCAGGGCGCGCTGCTCGTTCTTGAAGTCCTCGTCGGTCAGCTCGTCCTCGTCGACGTTGAAGACGTAGAGGAACGGCTTGGTGGTGAGCAGGTGCAGGTCGTGCAGGAGCTCGTTGCGCTCGGTGCCCTGGACGATGCCGTGCGCGAAGAGGGTGTCGCCCTTCTCCAGGATCTCCTTGGCCTCCTCGACCGCCTTCACCTTCGGCGCGATGTCCTTCTTGATCCGCGACTCCTTCTGGAGGCGGGGCAGGACCTTCTCGATGGTCTGGAGGTCCGCCAGGATCAGCTCGGTGTTGATCGTCTCGATGTCGTCCTTGGGCGAGACCTTGCCGTCGACGTGGACGACGTTCTCGTCCTTGAAGGCCCGGATGACCTGGCAGATCGCATCGGACTCGCGGATGTTCGCGAGGAACTTGTTGCCCAGGCCCTCGCCCTCGGACGCGCCGCGCACGATGCCCGCGATGTCGACGAAGTCGACCGTCGCCGGGAGGATCCGCTCCGACGTGAAGATCTCGGCGAGCTTCGTCAGACGGGGGTCGGGGACACCGACCACGCCGACGTTCGGCTCGATCGTGGCGAACGGGTAGTTGGCCGCCAGCACGTCGTTCTTGGTCAGGGCGTTGAACAGGGTCGACTTGCCGACATTCGGCAGACCGACGATTCCGATCGTGAGCGACACGTTGCGACTTCCCGTACGTGAGGATGCGGAGAGGGGCCCGGCGGGGCCGATCCACCAGTCTACGGGGTGCGCTCCCCCATACCGGCGCGGTGTCGAACGCTTGGCCAAGCTCTGTCCGACGGCGTGTCCGAGAGCCGATTCAGCACATAAAACGACCTATGTTGGTCCAGTGGAGCAACACAGGACGCGACACCCGCAGTACGGACCGCGACGTGGCAGGCCGCCGCTGCCCCCGCAGGGACGGGGCTCGGGTGGCGTGCCGGCCAGGCCGGTCGGGCCGGGCACGCCACGCCCGGGTGACCGCCCGCGCCGGATGCCGAACCCGCGGCTGACCGGGCTGGGCAGCGGCCTGTTCTGCGCGGCGGCGATGCTCGGGATCGGGTTCCTCGACCACCTGCTGTTCGGCGGCTCCACGGCGGTCTACGGCGTGCTCTTCCTGCCGGTGTGCGTGCTGACCGCGCTCTGGGTGCGCCGGGGGGATCTGCTGACCGCCCCCGTCGTCGTGCCCATCGCGTTCGCCGCGGGCCTGGTGCCCGTCGCCGACAGCCGTGACGGTCTCGGCGGACGGCTGATGGCCCTGGTGACGGCCCTGGCCACCGAGGCCGGGTGGCTGTACGGCGGGACCCTGGTGGCCGGGGTGATCGCCGTCGCGCGCCGGATCCGGTTGCTGCGGCGCCGGGCCGCCGCGGCCGGGCGCCGTCCGGCGAGGTGACCGCTCAGCCTGCCGCCCGCATCGCCGCGCCCACGATGCCGGCGTTGTTCTGCAGCTCCGCGGGGACGATCTCCGCCCGGATGCCCTGGATGTGGTGCAGGAACTTGTGGGCCTTGCGGCTCACCCCGCCGCCGATGATGAACAGCTCGGGCGAGAAGAGCATCTCCACGTGGGCGAGGTACGTCTGCACGCGGCGGGCCCAGTGCTCCCACGACATGTCGTGATCGTCCTTGACCTTGCTGGAGGCGCGCTTCTCCGCGTCGTGCCCTTCCAGCTCCAGGTGGCCCAGCTCGGTGTTGGGCACGAGGGCGCCGTCGGTGAAGACGGCGCTGCCGATGCCCGTGCCGAAAGTGAGCAGGATGACCGTGCCCCGCCGCCCGCGCCCGGCACCGAAGTGCATCTCGGCGACGCCCGCCGCGTCCGCGTCGTTGACCACGGTCACGTCCAGGCCGCCCAGCCGCTCGCTGAACAGGGCCCGGGCGTCCGTGTCGATCCAGCTCTTGTCGACGTTCGCCGCCGTGCGGATCATGGCGCCGCCCGTGACCACGCCCGGGAAGGTCAGCCCGACCGGGCCGGTCCAGCCGAAGTGGTCGACGACCTGCTTCACTCCGTCGGCCACGCCGTCGGGAGTCGCCGGGTGCGGGGTGAGTACCTTGCAGCGCTCCTCCGCCAGGTCGCCCCTGTCGAGGTCCACAGGGGCGCCCTTGATCCCGGATCCGCCGATGTCCACGCCGAAGATCTGCATGGCTCCACGTTACGACGGAGGACTGACGGTCACGCTCCGGCGGTACCCGAGCCGCCCCGCTCCGCCACCAGGGCCGCCGCCTCCTCGCGCAGGTCGCGGCGCAGCTCCTTGGGCAGCGAGAAGGTGATGGACTCCTCGGCCGCCTTGACGATCTCCACGTCCTCGAAGCCCCGCTCGGCCAGCCACTGCAGGACCTGCTCGACCAGGACCTCCGGGACGGAGGCGCCGGAGGTGACGCCGACGGTGGAGACGCCCTCCAGCCAGGTCTCGTCGATCTCGTCGGCGAAGTCCACGAGGTACGCCTCGCGCGCGCCCGCCTGCTTGGCGACCTCGACGAGCCGCTTGGAGTTGGACGAGTTGCGGGAGCCGACGACGATCACCAGGTCCGCCTCGGCGCCCATCTGCTTGACCGCGAGCTGACGGTTCTGCGTGGCGTAGCAGATGTCGTCGCTGGGCGGGGAGATCAGCTGCGGGAACTTGTCCTTGAGCGCGTCGACGGTCTCCATGGTCTCGTCGACGGACAGCGTGGTCTGGGAGAGCCAGACGACCTTGGACGGGTCGCGGACCTCGACCTTCGCGACGTCCTCGGGGCCGTCGACGAGCTGGATGTGGTCGGGGGCCTCGCCGGAGGTGCCGATGACCTCCTCGTGGCCCTCGTGGCCGATCAGGAGGATGTCGTAGTCCTCCTTCGCGAAGCGGACGGCCTCCTTGTGCACCTTGGTCACCAGGGGGCAGGTCGCGTCGATGGTGGCGAGCCGGCCGCGCTCGGCCTCCTCGTGGACGACGGGAGCGACGCCGTGCGCGGAGAACATGACGATGTTCCCCGGGGGGACCTCCTCGGTCCGCTCGACGAAGACGGCGCCCTTCTTCTCCAGGGTCTGGACGACGTACTTGTTGTGGACGATCTCGTGCCGGACGTAGACGGGGGCCCCGTACTGCTCCAGGGCCTTCTCGACGGCGATCACGGCGCGGTCCACACCCGCGCAGTAGCCACGGGGGGCGGCGAGCAGGACACGGCGGCCAGACGAAGCAGTCATGGCAACCATCGTAAGGCCGCGTTCGGCGGGTCGGAGATCGCGTGGGGGCGGCGTCGCCGGGGAGACTGACGGGGATGTTCCGAGGCACTCGCGGAGGCACCATGTCCGACGGCGGCACGACGACCCGCGAGGCCGACGAGCGACACCGTCTGCGCCGCAGCCTGGGCTTCAGGGACCTGGTCGTCTACGGGCTGCTGTTCATCGCGCCGATGGCGCCGGTCGGCGTGTTCGGCACGCTGGACGCCAAGTCGCACGGCGCGGTGGCGCTGGTGTACGTCGTCGCCACGATCGCGATGGCGTTCACCGCTTTCAGTTACGCCCAGATGGTGCGGGTGGTCCCGCAGGCGGGGTCCGTGTTCGCCTACGCGCGCGTGGGGCTCGGCGACGGGGCCGGTTTCATCGCCGGCTGGATGGCGATGCTCGACTACGTCCTGATCCCGGCGGTGGCGTACCTGTTCTCGGGCATCGCGATGGAGGCGCTGGTCCCGGAGGTGTCGCGCTGGGTGTGGACGGCGCTGGCGGTGGTCGTCACGACGCTGCTGAACCTGTGGGGCGTGCGCGCGGCGGCCCGCGTGGGGTTCCTGGTGCTCGCCATGGAGGTCGTGGTCCTGCTGGTGTTCGTCGTGGCGGCGGTCGTGGTCCTCGCGGACGACGGCGCGGAGCGCGGCTGGCTGTCGCCGCTGTCCGGGGACGGCACGCAGGGGGCGTTCGCGCTGTCGGCGGTGGTGGGCGCGGTGTCGGTGGCGGTGCTGTCGTACCTGGGCTTCGACGCGATCGCGACGTTCGCGGAGGAGGTCACCGGCGGGTCGGCGAAGGTGGCGCGGGCGCTGCTGTTCTGTCTGGCGCTGGCGGGTGTGCTGTTCGTGGCGCAGACGTACCTGGTGGCGCTGCTGGAGCCGGTGTCGTCGGCGCGGCTGGCGGCGGAGCCGGAGCGGCAGGGCTCGGCGTTCTACGACGCCGTGGACGCCTCCGTCGGGACGTGGCTGCACGATCTGGTGGCGGTGAGCAAGGCGATCGGTGCGGCGTTCGCCGCGCTGGCCGGGCAGGCGGCGGCCGGGCGGCTGCTGTTCGCGATGGGCCGCGACCGGCGGCTGCCGCGGGCGCTGTCGCGGACGGATTCCGGGGTGCCGCGAGTGGCGCTGCTGGTCTCGGCGGTGATCACGCTGGTGGCGGCGGTGTGGGCGGCGCAGCGGGACGACGGCCTCGACCACCTGGTGTCCGTGGTCGACGTCGGCGCGCTGACGGCGTTCACGCTGTTGCACGCGAGCGTGGTGGGGTGGTTCGCGGTCCGGCGCGGCGGGGGCCCGGTGAGCTGGTGGCGGCACGTTCTGGTACCGGTCCTCGGCGCGGTGATCACGGTCGCGGTGATCGTGGAGGCCTCGCGGACCGCACAGGTGGTGGGCGGGATCTGGCTGGTCGCCGGTCTCGTGGTGCTGACACTGCAGACGCGCCGGAGGAGCCCGGCGACGGCGAGGGCCGGCACGGACACCGGGCCTGCGGACGACGACGGCCGGTGACCGGCAGACAGACGGGCCCGGCCTGAAGCCCGGCACGCGCGCGAATGCCGGACACGAACCGGCAGGCACACGGGCCCGGGTCGAAGACCGGCACATGCGCGGCGACGGGCTCACGAGCACGACTGGAAGACCCGCACTCGCACTCACGCGGCGCAGGACCGAGCCCCGGCAGGCCAACGCGACCGGACCCGGGGCCGGCCCCGCGCGAGCCCGGGGAGAGGATCGGCACGCGCGCGAATGCCGGACGCGAACCGGCAGGCACACGGGCCCGGGTCGAAGACCGGCACATGCGCGACGACGGACTCACGAGCACGACCGGGAGACCCGCACCCACGCGGCGCAGGACCGAGCCCCGGCAGGCCAACGCGACCGGACCCGGGGCCGGCCCCGCGCGAGCCCGGGGAGAGGATCGGCACGCGCGCGGGGCGGGCATCGGGCCGGAGGCCGGCCGGGCGGGGGAGCGGACGGAGCGCGTCGGGGTGTCGGCCGCGGGCGGGGCGTGACAGGGGGTCCGATGTCGTACCCGGCCGTTACGCTCGGGCCCATGGCTGTGAACACGTCCGCGGAAACCCCTCTGCCCGTCGGTGAGGTGTCGCGGCTGATCGGGGGATGGATCGACCGGCTCGGCGCGGTGTGGGTCGAGGGGCAGATCACGCAGTTGTCGCGGCGGCCGGGCGCCGGGGTGGTGTTCCTGACGCTGCGCGACCCGTCGTACGACATCTCCGTCGGGGTCACCTGCTACCGGCAGGTGTTCGACGCGGTGGCCGACGTGGTCGGCGAGGGCGCCCGCGTGGTCGTCCACGCCAAGCCGGAGTGGTACGCCCCGCGCGGGCAGCTGTCGCTGCGGGCCGCCGAGATCAGGCCCGTCGGGGTCGGTGAGCTGCTCGCGCGCCTGGAGCAGCTGAAGAAGACCCTCGCGCGCGAAGGACTGTTCGCGCCGGAGCGCAAGAAGCCACTGCCCTTCCTTCCGCAGCTCATCGGCCTGGTGTGTGGGCGTGCCTCGGCCGCCGAGCGGGACGTGCTGGAGAACGCCCGGCACCGCTGGCCGGCGGTCCGCTTCGAGGTGCGCAACGTCGCGGTGCAGGGCGTGCACGCCGTGCCGCAGGTGGTGCAGGCCGTGAAGGAGCTGGACGCGATGGACGACGTGGACGTGATCGTCGTCGCGCGGGGCGGCGGCAGCGTGGAGGACCTGCTGCCGTTCTCCGACGAGCAGCTGGTGCGGGCGGTGGCCCAGTGCCGTACGCCGGTCGTCTCTGCGATCGGGCACGAGCCGGACAATCCGCTGCTCGACCACGTCGCCGACCTGCGCGCCTCCACCCCGACCGACGCCGCGAAGAAGGTGGTGCCGGACGTCGGCGAGGAGTACGAGCGGGTCCGGCTGCTGCGGGACCGGGCGCGGCGGTGCGTGGCGGCGTTCGTCGACCGCGAGGAGCGAGGGCTGGCCCACGCGCTCGCCCGGCCCGCGATACAGGATCCGCACCGGATGATCGACGAGCGGGCCGAGCAGGTGGCGGCCCTGCTGGACCGGGGCCGTCGTTCCCTGCGGCACCACCTCGACCGGGCGGACTCCGAACTGACACACACGCACGCGCGCGTGGTGGCCCTCTCCCCCGCCGCCACCCTGAAGCGCGGGTACGCCGTGCTGCAGCGGGCCGACGGCCATGCCGTGCGGGACCCCGGCGAGGTGGCCCCCGGGGAGACGCTGCGCGCGCGGGTCTCCGAGGGTGAGTTCTCCGTACGAGTCGACACATAAGGTGGGTGGATGACCAGCGAGGTGGAGCAGCCGGCGGCCGTGTCCGAGGCGCTCGGGTACGAGCAGGCACGGGACGAGCTGATCGAGGTCGTACGACGCCTGGAGGCGGGCGGTACGACGCTGGAGGAGTCCCTCGCTCTGTGGGAGCGTGGCGAGGAACTGGCGAAGGTGTGCCGGCGCTGGCTGGACGGGGCGCGGGCCCGCCTGGACGCGGCACTGGCCGAGGAGGCCGAGGCGGAGGACGAGGACTAGGGACCCGCCAGGACCTGCCAGGACCCCTGCGGGCCTACTTGGCGCTGTCCTCGGCGAGCGTGTGCGCGACGAGCGCGTTGGCGTGCCCGTGGCCGAGTCCGTGCTCGGTCTTGAGCCAGGTGACGATTTCCATGTGCTTGGCGAGCGGCGAGGAGCGGATCAGCTCCTTCCACTCCGCGACCGGGCGGCCGTACTTCTTCTCGATGGACGGAAAGTAGCCGGCCGGGCCCTTCACGGTGGCGGTCATGTCGATGCGGTCCCCTCTGTCCGAGTGCCGAAGCGGCGGCTTGTCTGCCCCTTACGACCGTGCCGAGCGCGCCGAATGATCGCAGGACAGGCGTGACGTGCGCCACATGAGCAACACCATCAGGGTGTGAAGCGGAACACCGCACTCCCGCTTTGATTGAAGATTGAACTTCCTTGCCGTACGGTCGTGTCCGTCAACGGATCCGCGCCGACGCGCACGCTTCCGACGCACCACCCGAGAAAGAGCACGCATGTCTCTCGTTCTTGACCCCTCCGCCCAGGATCTGCTGTTCCGCGAGGCCCGTACCGCGAACACCTTCACCGACGAGCCGGTGACCGACGAGCAGGTGCGGGCGATCTACGACCTGGTCAAGTACGGCCCGACCGCCTTCAACCAGTCGCCGCTGCGCATCACGCTGGTCCGCTCCCCCGAGGCCCGCGAGCGCCTGGTCAAGCACATGGCCGAGGGAAACCAGCCCAAGACGTCCGCCGCCCCGCTGGTCGCGATCCTCTCGGCCGACAACGAGTTCCACGAGGAGCTGCCGCAGCTCTTCCCGCACTTCCCGCAGGCCAAGGACGCCTTCTTCAGCGAGCGTCCGGTGCGCGAGGGTGCCGCCGCGCTGAACGCCTCCCTGCAGGCCGCGTACTTCATCGTCGGCGTCCGCGCCGCGGGCCTGGCCGCCGGCCCCATGACCGGTCTCGACTTCGAGGGCGTCCGCAAGGAGTTCCTGGACGACGACCACACCCCGCTGATGGTCGTCAACATCGGCCGGCCGGGCCCGGACGCCTGGTTCCCGCGCTCCCCGCGCCTGGAGTACGACCAGGTCGTCACCACGGTCTGACACGGCGGTCCTCCGGGCGCGCGGCCCGGGACGGACGCCAGAAGCCCCCGGCACTCCGGTGCCGGGGGCTTCTCGCGCTCCGTGAGCGCCCGGGGCCTCGTGGGCGCCCCTGCCGTCACTGCGCCGACGTGCGCTCCATCTTCAGCGCCGCCGCCATCTTCGTCAGCTGCTCGAACGAGCCCGTCCCCGCGACCACGGTCGTCGCACCCTTCGTGCCGTCCGTGTCGTGGAGCACCAGTGCGTCGTACCGGCCGCCCTCGTACCGCGTCCACGTCCGGCCGCCGATCTCCTCGGTGGTCCCGGTCTTCTGCGCGCCCTGGCTGGCCTCGTCGACGAAGGTGGACGGCTTCTGCGTGGACTGCTCGATCGTCACGTACTCGCCGTCGGGGGCGTGGAAGCCCAGGTGCCAGGCGTCGAAGTCGTCACCGCGGAAGCGGACGGAGGTCGGTTTCCACTCCTTGGACAGTCCCTCGGGGGCGGCGACGGGGTACGCGGCGGCGCGGCGCGCGGTGAGCAGCTCGACCCGGTAGTCGACCCGTTGGAGCTCGGGCTCCTTGTCGTCGTGCGGGATGAAGAGCCAGATCACCAGCCCCACGAGCACGATGACCCCCAGGGAGAGGATCATGTCCCGGGCCGTCTTCTGCTTGCCGTTCGTACCTGCCACGCCCCCTATCGTCGCAGGTGCCTGATCCGCTCATCCGTGGGGTCCCCTGCTCATTTTGTCTGCCTGACGATAGAGTCGTGGCCAACACCCTCATCCGGCCGTCGTCGTATCAGAAAGGTGCGCTCCGATGACCGAGCATCATCATCTGCCGTCCGAGCTGGACGTCCCCTCAGAGGCCCCCGACCGCAACCTCGCCATGGAGCTCGTCCGGGTGACCGAGGCCGCGGCGATGGCCGCCGGCCGCTGGGTCGGGCGTGGCGACAAGAACGGCGCCGACGGTGCCGCGGTGCGCGCCATGCGGACCCTCGTCCAGACCGTCTCGATGAACGGCGTCGTCGTCATCGGCGAGGGCGAGAAGGACGAGGCCCCGATGCTCTTCAACGGGGAGCGCGTGGGCGACGGAACCGGCCCCGAGTGCGACATCGCCGTCGACCCGATCGACGGCACCACGCTGACCGCCAAGGGCATGACCAACGCGATCGCGGTGCTGGCGGCCGCGGAGCGCGGCTCGATGTTCGACCCGTCGGCCGTCTTCTACATGGACAAGCTGGTCACCGGGCCGGAGGCCGCCGACTTCGTCGACATCGACGCGCCGGTGGCCGTGAACATCCGCCGGGTCGCGAAGGCCAAGCGGGTCACCCCCGAGGACGTCACGGTCGTCATCCTCGACCGGCCGCGCCACGAGGGGATCATCAAGGAGGTGCGGGAGACCGGCGCCCGCATCAAGCTGATCTCCGACGGTGACGTGGCCGGCTCCATCCTGGCGCTGCGCGAGGGCACCGGGATCGACCTGCTGCTCGGCATCGGCGGCACACCCGAGGGGATCATCTCGGCCTGTGCGGTGAAGTGCCTGGGCGGTGTCATCCAGGGCAAGCTGTGGCCCAAGGACGACGAGGAGAGGCAGCGTGCGATCGACGCCGGGCACGACCTCGACCGCGTCCTGACCACCGAGGACCTGGTCACCGGGGACAACGTCTTCTTCGTCGCGACCGGCATCACCGACGGCGAGCTGCTGCGCGGGGTGCGCTACCGCTCCGAGACCGCCACGACCGACTCGATCGTGATGCGCTCCAAGTCCGGAACGGTCCGCCGGATCGACTCCGAGCACCGGCTGAGCAAGCTGCGGGCGTACAGCGCGATCGACTTCGACCGGGCGAAGTGACTCCGCCGGCCGCGCCGGGCGCCTACGAGCTCGGGGGCCGGCGTCGAGTGGCGGCTGCGGGCCGTGCGGGGTCCTCGCGCAGTTCCCCGCGGCCCTAGCGACGCCGAAGGGGCACCCCCCTGTGCGGAGGGGGGTGCCCCTTCGGC
>NZ_BMWA01000043.1 GCF_014650995.1 Streptomyces viridiviolaceus | reverse complement strand
GCCGAGCACGACCAACCGGCCGAAGGGGGCGAGCAGTTCGTAGGCGCGCCTGCTCAGCTCACCGCCGACGGGGTCGATGACAACGTCCACCTCTCCGCTCCGATGCTGCCGAGGTCGTCGCTGCGGACGGTGTGTGTCCACGGGCCGGTGGGGGACGGCCGGCCCGGGGTGCGGCCGAAGACACCGGTCGGCCGCGTGCAGGGCCTGGATGCCAGGCTCGGCGCCGGTCGGGGCCGGTGCCTGCCGTTCGTGGCAGTCTCGTCTGTTCGTGGTACTGCGGATCCTAGCGTTGCCGGTGGTGTCATGGATCGTTGAGCGTCGTATGAAAGCACTGGACGAGGACGGAGAGCGGCAGGAGTTCGCCCGGCTGACGAACGCGTACGGGCTGGGCGGGGACATCGACTGCCCTGGATGCTAGGAGCTTCTCGGCGGCGGTTGTGGTCCTGCAGAGACCGGCTGTCGGAGCCGAAACGAACACTTCGGGCGAGGCCGCGATTCCCTGGTTCAGGTGGAGCGGGCACGGATGTTCATGGTGGGCGTAGCGGTCTTCATTGTGTTGGCCGCGTTGGCGGCGGCGGCTGGGTGATGCATCCGTGTCTTCGCCGCGTAGCGATGCCGTGCCGAGGCTTCCATACAAGGCCGCATGAAGTGCGGCGGCGAGTTCGCGGGACCGGTCCTCGCTGTCCACGTCGTACAGCATGAGGCCGACGGAGCCTGCGGCGGAGGTCTCCGTCATCATCGCCCGCAACTGCTGGTGCACCTGCGGCGGCTGACGACGTATGCGTAGATCACCGCTCCGCACGGCCGGGTGGGCAGCCCGGCACCCCCTCTGTACACCCCCGCGCTCGCCCAGACAGAAGACAAGAGATGGAAAAGGGCGGAGGGATGGGCTGGCGCCCAGAAGGGAAGCGCTTGAGCTGTACGCCCCTCACCCGGGTGAGGGGCGCAGTGGTGTGCGGGGAGCTGGTGGTGGGCCTGGCTGAGCCGGTCTGCTGGTCTGGTGTACGGGCGTACCCCGGTGGTGCGGCCTGTGTCGGCTTGTGATGCGGTGCGCCCGGTCATCACTCTCCCAGGGCACAGACCCGGTTCGCCCTGACTGCGACGGTTGTTGAGCAAGCGGCCAGCCCCTGCCCGCCCCCGGTTCCTCCCTAGATGTGAGGTCCCCTCGGGCAGGGGCTGCGCCGCGCCGACAACTGGGCGACGGTGAAGGGGAGCTGGCATGGCAGAGACCGCGCAGGTCCGGGCGAGGATCGGCAAGCGTTGGCGGCGGGGCGGCTGGCTGGCAGCCGCCGCACTGACACTGTCCACCCTGGCCGGCACAGCCCCCGCGCACAGTGCTGCCCCGGCTCAAGAGGTCACCCTGCCGCTGAGTCAGGCCATCGCCCGGCTTCCTGTGGCGGTCGAGGACCGTACGGGCTATGACCGTGACCGGGAGTTCGGCTCCGGTTGGACCGACGAGGACCGGGACGGTTGCAACACCCGGCAGGAGGTCCTGCTCGCGGAGGCTGTCACCCCGCCGACCGTGACCGGTCGTTGCACGTTGTCGGGTGGCTCCTGGTATTCCTGGTACGACGAGCAGACCGTCACGGCCACCGACATCGACCATGTCGTCCCGCTTGCCGAGGCCTGGGACTCCGGGGCCAAGTTCTGGACCCGGGATAGGCGTGTCGCCTACGCCAACTACCTGAACGACCCCCGGCACCTGGAGGCCGTCAGCCAGCGCACCAACCGGCAGAAAGCCGACCAGGACGTCGCCGAATGGCTGCCCGTCGAGTCCGTACGCTGCCGGTACCTCACCTACTGGGTGCCCATCAAGCTCTCCTGGAGCCTGGCCGTCGACACCGCGGAGCTGGACGCCCTGAGCGCCCTCGCGGCCGACTGTCCTGACAGCGACATCACCTACACACCCGTCCCCTGACACCCCGATCCGCGCGTCCTGGCCAAGAAGACCGTGACCACGGGCCAGCCCGGCTGTGCCCTGCCCGAGAGGCAGGGCACAGCCGGGGGTGTGGGTCAGCCGCAGTCGTTGCGGTTGATCTTGAGGGAGCGGGTCTGGTCGTTGAGGTTGTAGCCGCGCAGGTCGTGGATGGAGCCGCCGCTGCGGGTGACGCACACCCACCGGCCGGCGTGGTTGCGCTTCTCGTAGATGCGGGCGGTGCGGTCGGAGTTGTTGCGGATGGAGCTGCCGCGGTCGCGGATCGCGGAGGGCAGGTCCTTCACGCTGCCGTCGGAGGCGCGGCGTACCCAGGGCTGCCCGCCGAAATTGATCTCGGGGTAGATGCACACGTAGCCGGACGGGCAGTCGATCCCCGCCCGCACGGCACTGGGCTGGCTGGAGGCGGAGGCCGGATCGGCCATCGGACACAGGACGAGGGCGGCGACCGCCGCGGCACGCATCATGTTCTTGATCACGGCACTACCTGTACTGGCTGCCTGCTGCCGGCTGGCCGCAGTTGCCAGCAGGTTCACTCCAGCGGCGGAGCGCAGCGCCGGTGCATGGCCGGCGGATGTGGTGCGGGGCCTGGGCGGCAGCGCAGGCGTGCGGGTGGAAGCGGGGTCTCCCGCTGTGCGCCGTTGGCGCGGCCCCGCTATGGTTGATCTTGAAGACGCGGACCGCGACTGCTTCGGCGGATGCTGTCCTGTGCGTTGGTCGTCTAAGGAAAGACGTCCCGCTTCCTGCGGGGAGATGCAGGTGCAAGGCCTGCCCGGCGCTCCACGCAACGCCCCGTTCCTGCTGCTGCAGGGCGGGGCTTCTTCACGTCCGCGGCAGGTGCAGGCGTCAGGTGGCTGTTACTCACTTTCGGGTGACGGCTCCGCCGCTGCCGGGGTGGCGTGGCATGGTGGTCTCGGGCAGCGGGGCAGTGGCCGCAAGGGCTACGAGCCTGACAAACAGTCAACCGGGCGCATTCGGCCGGTAAATGGACGATGCAGGCAAGAGTCGCAGCAATATGGACGATTCGTAACACGCTTCACGTCTCCTCCATGCGCCGGCCACGGGGTGGGCAGGGTGTGCATGCGCGGCCGACCGGCCGCCACCCGCACCACGCACAGCCCGGCCATACGGCCTCGAGCCGCGCACCCGGCTGTGCCCGCACATGCAGGGGGAACCTGTGTCGAAGTCCATCACTGCCCGCCGTCTGACCGCCGCCGCCCTGAGCGCCGGAGCCCTGACCGCCGTCCTGGCGGCGCCGACATCTGCGGCCGACCACCGGGACCACCGGCCGAAGGTGGAGATCAGCCGGGTCCAGTACGACTCCCCGGGCCGCGACGACTACTCCAACCGCTCCCTGAACCGGGAATGGGTGGAGATCACCAACAACACCCGCCGCTCGGTGAACCTGGACGGCTGGACCCTGACGGACGAGGACGGCCGCACCTACACCTTCGACCACTACCGCCTCGACGGCCGCTCCACCGTCCGCGTCCACACCGGCCAGGGACGCGACAGCCGCCACGACCTCTACCAGGACCGCCGCACTTACGTCTGGGACAACCGCTCCGACACCGCCACCCTGCGCAACCACCGCGACCGCTTCGTCGACGACCACTCCTGGGGCCACCACCGCCACGGAGGCGATCACCGCCACGGAGGTCACCGCTGACAGCATGCGGTCGTGCCGGTGACTCAGGCTCCGGGCACCGGCACCCGCCCACGCCAAGACGGCGCCCAACCCACAAGGGGGGCGGCGCGCCGTCGGCTTCGGTGGGACGTGATGTGGCGCTGCCGGCGCGCAGTGACTCGTCGCGGGCAGGGGCTGTCCCGCCCCTTGTGTAGAGGCCGCCCCTTGGCCCGTCTACAGCACGGCCGCCGCGCTCGGCCTGGACGCCAGAATCGTCTGAAGCGAGCCCGGGTCGAGCCCAGGAGACGCCATGAGGCCCGCCTTGGTTCCTCTCACTGCAGCATTGTCAGCGGTGATCGGTATGGTCGGCGCACCTGATCAGTTGAGGAGCGCGGACCATGAAATCCCCGAAGGAACTGGACAACGTCCAGTGGCACGCCTTGACCCATGCCTACGGCTCCGCCGAGGACGTGCCTGAGCTGATCAGGGCGCTTTACCAGGATGATGAGGAGATGGCCGGAGAGGCGATTTACGAGCTCTACGGCAACATCCACCACCAGGGCACTGTCTACCCGGCTTCGGCACCCGCCGTCCCCTTCCTCGCCCATGCCGTCCGGCACGCCCCAGGCAAGCGCGACGAGCTGCTGATGCTGCTGGCCGTCCTCGCCGACCACGACCCGACGGATACCGAATCACCGCACTGGCCGGGCAGTTCGGTCGCCGCGATCTGCGCCGAGCTCTGCCGGGTCCTTCCGGACCTGCTGCCCTGTCTGAGGGACGCTGAACGGGGGGTGCGCCGGGCGGCTCTGCGGGTGGTCGCAGCCGTGGCCGAACTCCTCCCGGCCGAGCTACGGGCCTCCATCGTGGCGCAGCTCGACAGGCTGTACGCCACCGACCCCGTCCCGGCGGTGCGGGCGGACGCCGTGGTCGTCCTTGCCCGGTTCTGCCGGGAGACAGCGGCACTCGACAGCGCATTGCCCGAGGTCAGGTTGGCGGCGGCCTTGCTCGGCGCCGAGCGGTCCGGGCCGCCGTACTCGACTGAGCTTGTGGAGGTCATCGCCGAGGACGGTGCGGAACCCGACCCAGGGGACGACGACTTCCCCTGGTCGGGCACCACCACTCAGGAAGAGCAGCTCACCCGCCTGCTCACTCGGGATCCGGATGCCGGCCTCGCCGTGGCCGCCCGTTGGATCGCGGCCGGAGACCTCGGCTCGCGCGGTTCATGGCTGGCCCAGCAGATCGCCGAGACCTGGCGCGACCAGGAGCCGCAAGTCCTGGACCTGCTGGTGGCTGCCCTGCCCCAACAGGAGGACGCCGGCGCCCTCGCCAGTCGCCTCCGCACCATCGGCCACTGGATCGAGCACCTGCCCGAGCCGGGCGCCGACCTCCGGGACACGCTGAACCGGTACGCAAGTGCCGACGATGAGACCGCCGAGCCCGCGCTCCTCGCCCTGGTGCGCGCCCGCGACCCCCGCGCCCTGAAGCCGGTGCTGCGCCGCCCCAGTGCCCAGCTGCTCGAAGCGGCGGCAAGGCACTTCCCCGAGGCGGCCGACCAGCTGATACCCGTGATCCGCCGTGAGCTGGCAGCAGGAGCCACCGGGAACACAGGCATCGCCCTGGTCGGTGCCCTGGAGCCGCTCGGTGCCGCCGCCTGCCAAGCCCAGCGCGAACTGGTCGACTGCCTCAAGACCGGCCGCGCGGCCATCGTCGCCGCCCGCCAGCTCGGGCTCAACGGCATACAGACGCGGGAGATAACCGAACTGCTGTGCAACGCCGCGCAGAGCACCGATGCCTCGCTGAGCGCCGCGGCAGCCGTGGCCCACTACCGGCTGACCGGCAACGCCGGCGTGGCGCTGCGCGCATTCGAGGGGTTGCTCTCGGGCCGGGACCAGACCCACTGGTACCTGAGCAGCCTGCAGCCGCTGGGCAGCGCAGCCGCTCCGCTGCTGCCGTTCATCGAGCCTTTGCTGGAGGCCGGGTACGAGTGGACCCGGATGGCGGCCGCCGAGGCCCACCACTGGATCACCGGATCCCCGGACCGCGCCGTCCCCGTCCTCATCGAGCTGGTCGGCCCCACACCGGTCGGCCTCCGCGCCCTCAAGGCCCTCGCTTCCACCGGCCAGGTCCCGGACGAGCTCCGCCCCACCCTTCGCTCCTTCTTCTTCTCCCCACTCCGCCTGCTCAATGACTCGCCTCTGTCTGGACAAGGCCATCCGGACGAAGAACTCCGCACCCTGGCCAGGACGTTGCTTGCTGCTGACGGCTAGCTTCCGCTCTCTGCCGTCCTGGAGCGCTGCGTGGCGGCCTTTGCCGTTTCAGGACGTTGTGCGGCTGAAGTCGGTGTCGCGGTGGACTCGGAGGCAGGGAGAACTCCGGGACGGCCGCACCTACACCTGCGACCACTACCGCCTCGACGGCCGCTCCCCCGTCCGCGTCCATACCGGTCAGGGCCGCGACAGCCGGCAAGACCTCTACCAGGACTGCCGTACTGACGTCTGGGACAACCGCTCCGACACCGCCACCTTGCGCAACCACCGCGCCCGCTTCGTCGACGACCACTCCTGGGGCCACCACCGCCACGGAGACCACCGCTAGTCACACCTGACGGCCGCGCCGGTACCAGGCGCGGCCGCCGGGACGGGGGTGGTCAGCAGGACTCGTCGTTCTTCACGGAGTAGATCGCGACGCGGAGGACGTCCGTGGCGCCGGGTGCCGGATCCTGGCGGCATACTTTCCAGCCGCTGTTGAGGATGATCATGCGGCCCTCGGGTGATGCGTCCTCCTCGTTGACCATGAAGCCCCGCTCGTGCAGCACGCCCATCGCGGCGCGGTGGTTCATGCCCACGACGTCGGGAACCACGGCGGCCTCGGCAGCGGGCTTCGCAGAAGTCTGCTCGGCGGCCGGGGTGGCCTCCGGCGTGGTCTCGGTGGCCGGCGGGTCCGCCGTGGTTGGGGTGGCTGGGCTGGTCTTGGTGACGGTGACGGTCGGCTGCGGCGCGGCCTCGTTGTCGACGCCGGCGTCCTCGTTGGTGGCGTTGGCCACCGCGCCGACGACAACGAGCCCGGCCACGACGATCCAGAAGCCCTTGCGCTGGTAGACCTTCTTGCTCTTGGGCTGTGGCGCGGGCGGCGGGTTGTGCAGGTCGTTCATGATCATCCTGGGTGTGTCGTGGTGGCGGACGGGTTCACGGGCGGGTCAACCCGTCGCCGCGGACGCCGTCGTTCTCGAGGTCGGCGCCGATACGGACAACGCAGGGCCCCCGGGGACTCGTGCTGCTCAGGGACTGCCGAGCACTCGAGGAGGGCACGGCAGCACCGCCCGCGGGAGCGCGCTGCGTCGTCGGCGTGGCGTGGTCAGCCGTGGTAGGTGATGTAGCCGTTGCCGTCGCGGTCGTTGGCCGTCTTGGTGTAGGCGTGGACGTCGGCGCGGGCGCCGCCCGGCTTGTAGAAGTAGATGGTGTCCTTGTCGTTGTTCCAGATGAAGTTGCAGTTCTGGCGGTAGACGACGTTGTTCGCGTCGGAGTCGGTGCCGCGGCCGCCGCGGAGCTGGACGTAGTCGCCGGGCTGCAGGGTGTGGTTCGCCTTGAAGGTGAACGTGTTGCCGGCGGCGTCCTTGACGACGTAGCCCTTGAGGTTGACGTTCGTGCTGCGCGAGTAGTTCTTGATGGTCAGGTACTCGTTCTTGGTGTTGCCGCCGGAGCAGCGGTTGTCGTCCCGGCCCGGGGCGTCGTACTGGATGCCCTTGATCTTCAGGGCCGAAGAGTACTCGGCGGCCTGCGCCGGAACGGCCGCGACCAAGCCGAGCGCAGCGACGGCGCCGGTGGTGGTGGCGGCGGTCAGGATGCGACGGATGCGCATGAGAAATCCCCCCTCAGTGGAGCCAATTGGAGCGTCCCGGAGCATACCGAATCGGTGATCAAAGTATGGGCAGCTAGTGAAGAAATTGTGATGCTCGATGGTTCGCGGGCAGCGGCGCGAAGCCAGCCTGCCGGGCGGGGGAGAGTAGCGCTCCCTCGTCCGGGCGCCCGTGGCGGCTCGCTCCAGTACGGCAAACCAGCAAGCGAGCGGCGCCCCGAGGAGGCGCTTACGGTCGGAGGGCTGCTGAAGCGGCCGGCGGGAGGGAGGGCCGTGCGGCCCCCTCTTGGGTCTTGCTTCAGCACAGGGGGCCGCACGTGAGTGCGGCGTCGAGTAGGCGCCTTGCCCCTTCCATGATGAGGGATCGAGCGCCGTGGTGGGTCAGAAGTGGCGTTTCCCCCTCAAAGGGTTGAACTCGCAGCGCCCTTGACTCGCGAACGGGGTGGCGAGAGGTAGCGCACGGTGGCGCAGCCACCCATTGTTCCGTAACTCCGTGATCACGTGGCGTGGTACGCCGGATCGGAGTCATGCTGACGTTCCTTCCTGATGGCGCTTCAGCACCGCCATCAGGAAGACCCGTTGCTGTTCACTCACAGAAACCGAGTGCCATGTCGAGTAAGAAGGTGGTGATCGTTGCCGTGCTGGCAGCGGTCCTCACGTGGAGCACGGCCATGATCGTGCTGGGACACGCGGCAGCCGCTGCCGTCCTGCTGCCCTCCTTGGGCCTGCTCGTCCAGCAGATCGTCCAAGCCCTCACGACATCCGAAGAAGGCACCCGGCGTACCGACGAGCCGGCCGGGCCGACGGACCGGGAGGCGGCCCGATGATGCATCCCTCCGGCCCGGCCCAGCCCCCGCCACTGCACAGCACCGCCAAACGCGGCCGCCCGCCGGCCCCCATCTCCCCCGACGCAGGCCCGTCACACCGCGCCTGGCTCGAACCAGTCCGCAACGTGCTCTTCGCCAGCAGCCTGACTCTCGACGACCTCGTCGACCGCTCCGGCTACTCCAAGACCCGTATCAGCGAACTCCTCCGCGGCAACGGCTACTACCCCGCCTGGGAGATCACCTTCAGCGTGACCCGGGCCCTGGGCCTACCGACCCCGCCTCTGCGCCGCCTGTGGACGGCCGCCGCCCGTGAATCCAACAAGGGAGCCGACTGGATCCGCCGCTGCATACAGCAGGTCGCCGACGAAGGCGAAGACCCGCCCCTGCCCTACCAAGCCTTCACCGAGGCCATGCGCCGCCCCTACACCGACTACGCCCGCGCCTTCCTCCTCACCGACAGACGGGCCCACTGGGTAGTCGGGGAAACCTTCGACATCCTCTGGCTCACCTGGAACGAAGCCGCCGCCAGCCCCAACATCCACCGCCACGCCTGGCGCCTGCTCCGATCCCGCGTCATGCTGCGCACCGCCCGCCACCCCGACGGCCACCCCGACCTGCGCGCCGCGGTCTTCTCCACCAGCGAAGTCCACGACTACGACAAAAACCCCGGACACCTCGTCGTCGTGACCGAGCTCATCGACCTCTTCGACGCCATCACCCGCCTGCCCGACGACCAGATGGACGTCGCCGTCCTGCACTACCTGTGCGGCATGCCCGACCACCGCATCGCCGACGTCCTCGGCCTGGCCCCCGCCCTCACCCACGCCGTCGACCACCACGCCCGCGTCACCGTCGAAGCCCTCCTCACCACCCCGAACCCCACGGAGTGACCCCCCGCGCCATGACTGCCATCGACCAGCTCCTCGCCCGCGCCCGCCTCCACCCGCAGCCCGACGTCCCCGACGACACCATCCCCTACGAAGACACCCCCTACCCCGCTCAACTGCCCGACACAGCTGCGCCCACCGGCACCGACAGCAACGATCAGGCCGCCGCCCGGCACCTGTACACCCTGTGCGAAACAGCCGCCGGCACCGTCACCCCCGACACGCTCGCCTTCCTCACCGACCAGGTCCCTGACCTGCACAGCGCCTGGCTCCTCGGCTGCACCCTCCACCTAGCCGGCATCGAGGACGGCGCCCGCTTCTGGTGGCAGTACGCCGCCGGCGACGGCCACGCACCCGCCTGCTACACCCTCGCCCTGCACCACCTCGCCCGCGGCGAACACCACGCCGCCGCCTTCTACCACCGGCAAGCCCCCGCCGACATCCCCCACGAATCCGAGACCCTCACCGTCTCCGGCACCTGCCCACCCCGCAAGATCAGCTTCGACTCCAGCCTCTCCACCGTCCTGCGCATCCTCACCCAGCTCTCCACCCCCGGCCAGCGCCGCCGACCCCACCGCATCGACGCCCTGACCAACTACGTCGCCGACACCGTCACCCGCCACTACATCCGCAACCCCAGCATCGAAATCCCCGTGCCCGAACCCCGCTTCGCCGACAGGGTCGGATGGCTTCTGACCGCCACCCTTCCCTGGAGAAGCAGCCCTCGCCCCTCCCCGACTCCCGAGCCAGCCCTGCCCACACGCCCAGCACCCCGCCACCCCAGGAACCCAGCGACACGGACCAGGACCTACGCCTCAAAGACCTGACCGGTCAGCCGACGCGCGGGGGAGATGGCTCTGCACGCGATAGCGTCGGTGCCAGTGGGCAAAGCTGACGACCTGTCCAAGCAAGACGATCCGCCCGCTGGGCACCCGCCACCCCGCCGAGCTCACGGACACCGCGTGTTGCCGTCGGCGTTGGAGAGGTACACCACCGCCTCGCCGTCCAGGATCACGCCAGGCGGCAGACGCATGGCGGCCACGGCCAGGTCCGTCCAGAGCGCGGTGACGTCGCGGCTGGTACGCGACTGCAGCCGGACACTGTCCTCGGTCCGCCACAGCACGGTCCGGTGGCCATCGACCTTGATCTCATAGGCCCATGGTCCCGTCGGAAGCTGCGTCACCGGGCGGGCCAGGGCGACGTCTACGGCCACTCCACCCCATCAGCCTGCGCCCCTGCGCGCACCAGCAGGGGGCCAGGGCGCCGGCCCGGCCCAGCGGCCGCGCGGGGCCGGGGGCCAGGCGGAGCTCCTGGCGACGCCCGCCCCGGCACGACACCCCGGACGCACCGAAGATCATGGGGTTCACGGGGCGGGCACCGCTGCACCGTAGTGCCGACGTCCTGTCCGGCTTGCGCTCAGCCGACGAGCGCCTTGGATGGAGGCAGGCGGCATCTGCACTCACCACCCATCGGCAGGCGTGCAACGCGTCGCTGGGGGCCCGGTTCGCATCCAGAGCCGCGAGGAGGGATGGGCTATGGGCTGGACCATCGCCCGAACCGACCAGATCGCCGTCAGCTGCGACCTTGCCAACGACTGGACCGTCGTCGAGATCGACGGCGAGGTGGACATCCACACCCATGCCGCGATCCGCCAAGCAGTCAGCCGACTGCTCGGCGAGGGGCACCGCCACTTCGTCCTCGACCTGTGCCCGTTCCCTTCCTCGACTCGGCGGGCCTGGGCGCCGTGGTGGCGATCACCAAGCGCATCCGGGAACACGAGGGCTCGCTGCGGATCACCTGCCCCACACACCGGATACTCCACGTCTTCGCGGTCAGCGGCCTGCGTGATGCATACGACTTCTATGACTCGCCGCAGGAGGCCGTCCGCCGGGCGCCGCCGGTCGACGGCCTGGCGCACTGGCCGGGACCCGCGCACCACGCGTGAAGACGTCACCTGATAGCGCCGAGCGGCCAGGGGCGGACAGGCCCACGTGTGGAGCCGTCTCAGCGGCTAGCGAATGGCGGAGCGCAGGGCCTGGGCGGCTGCTGCCGGATCATCTGCGCCGTAGATCGAGCTCCCGGCCACCGCGACTTCGGCCCCGGCCGCCTGGACGGCGCCGATGCTAGCGGTATTCACTCCTCCGGCGACGGAGAAGGGCACGCCGGAGCGTGCGCCCGCCTCCAGCAGCGTGTCGAGACTGAAGCCCGGCTGGGCCTGCTCGTCGAGACCAGCGTGGAATTCGATGAACCGGGCGCCCAGCGCGTGGGCCTCTCGGGCACGTGTTGCCTTGTCCCGCACGCCGATGAGGTCGACGACGACAGCCTTGCCGGCCGCCTTCGCTGCGTCGACGGCCCCGCTGATCGTGGAGTCGTCGGCGGTTCCGAGTACCGTGACGATGTCTGCCCCCGCGTCGAAGGCGATCTGCGCTTCCAGGGCGCCGGTATCGGCGGTCTTCAGGTCCGCGAACACCGTCTTGTCGGGGTGTGCCGCCTTCATCGCCCGGATCACGGCGAGGCCCTCACTCTTGATGAGCGGAGTACCCAGCTCGATGATGTCGACGTACGGGGCAACCTTGCCGGCCAGCTGAACAGCGGCCTCGGTGTCGAGCAGATCGATGGCTACTTGCAGTTTCATGTGTATGTTCCTTATCTATGGGCCGGTCACTCGAGGTTCGCGTGCCGGTCCCAGAGGTCTTCGGCCGTGGCCCCGCTTCGCAGCCACAGGGTGTGGAAGGCCGCGTCTGCCAGGAGCGAGACGGCCTGTTCGAAAAGGCTCCCGGCGTATTGCACCGAGGCCCGCAATGAGTGGTCCCTCTTTGCCGCGGCAGGTACGTGGACCACGACCGAGGCAGCTTCGGCCAGAGGCGAGTCGTGGACGGCTGTGACCGCAACGACACGGGCTCCGACTGTGAGGGCGGTCCGCGCCGCAGCAACCACGGACGGGGTGCTCCCTGAGCCGGAGGCCACGATCAGTACGTCGCCCGCCCGGATGGCCGGCGTGGTGGTCTCCCCGATCACGTGCACCTCGGCCCCCAGGTGCATGAGCCGCATGGCGAACGAACGCAGCGCGATACCCGACCTGCCCTGCCCGAACACGAACACCCGGGCGGGGCTGTCGAGCTCGGACAACAGCAGATCCATCTCATGCGCGTCGACCGCGGCGAGGGCCTCGGCTACCTCGGAGAGGATGACGGCTGTGCTCTCCCGCCACCCGTGACGAACGGTGGCGGAAGATTCAGAAACGGAAGCTGACATGCCTCCAGCGTGCCGCCTGTTCAGGTGGCAGGCATCAAACTTTCAGGGCATTTGCCCTACCCGTTTAGGTAGGTCGAGTCGACGTACCCTGGCACCATGACTTCCCTTCCGTCCGGGTCCGTCGCAGCTCTCGTCGCTGAGCGCGTAGGGGATGTGGCGACCGCTCCACTCCTGCAGGTGGCAGCGCGGCTGCATGCCGTGATCGATGAGGTGCTGCCCCACCGAGCGCTCGCCATCTTCACGGAACTGTGCACCGGGCGGCCCCAGAAGAAGGCCGGCGACCCGGCGATCACCCAGCGGATCACGATCTCGGAACTGGATGCGGTACGCCGTCAGGTGGCCGACGGGCAGCGGCCCAGCAGAGCGGTCATCGCGGGCGTCGAGCATCCTGTCCTCGTGTATGGCGCGGACACCGGGGCCATCCTCGTCCTGTGTGATCCGCAGGAACCGGCGCGAGCTGACGCGGAAACCTATGTCCGGGCGGTCTGGAAGATTGCAGCGACGCGTATCCGCCAGCAGGTGTCCGAAGCCCGCCCCGACTACCTGCGGGAATCACGTGCCGTGTCGAGCGAGCGGCTCCAGGTCACGGCAGAGCTGACCGACCGGCACGTGACAGATCTCGAGTCGCTGCTCGCCGCCCTCCGCAGCCGCGAACTGGACGACAAAAGGGCCAGAGCCCTGGCGACCGACATGGCTACCAGCGCCGTGGTGAGAACCAAGACCGGGAGCGACCTCGTCGTCTCCCTGGCCGAGGAGGCGGTGTCGCAGGCGTTCGAACAGCTGAAGAACGATCTGCGCCCCCTCAGCCGCTACGGAACCCTCGGAGTTCAGTTCGTCGAGCCTCCTGCGGACGGCCGGGCTCTTCCCGGGGAAGTCGCACACGCGGCCAGGGCTATCGTCCGCGCTTCCGCGCTCCTCATGGGAGACCAGGACGACGTCACCCGCATCCGGATCCAGTGGAACTGCGACGGGACCAACCTGCTCGTCTCCATCCGCGATGATGGTCCTGGGCACCTCAGCCGCGGCCTGCCGGCCCTGCGGCAACTCTCAGCCCGCGCGGCTGCACTGGGCGGACACCTGACCGTCAACGGCGTCGAGAGCTGGGGCTCTGAAATCGACGTACGCCTTCCGCTGGACCCGCCCGACACATCGGATCAGGCAGTGCAGTCGTGGAATCTCGCTCCTAGAGAGGTCGAAGTGCTGCGCCTGCTCGCCGACGGCCGCCGCAACCGCCAGATCGCCACGGAACTCGGAATCAGCGAGAACACCGTCAAGTTCCACACGAGTCAGGTCTACCGCAAGCTCGGTGTCACCTCGCGCGCGGCCGCCGCCTCACTCGCCGCCGACGTGGGACTTCGCTCCTAGTGCCCTGCGACCCGGCCTGCCAGCGCGTCGTGTGCTGCCGCCGGGGAGGGTGTCGGACTCGCACGCTTCGGCCGTCCCCCGCAGCGGCTGCGGACGTCAGGTCAGGGAGCCTGTGCGGCGTCCTGCGGGGTGGCCTGGGAGGCGTTGGTGTAGCCCAGGCTGTGCGACACCGCGGTGGTGGTCTTCAGCAGCTCGGGGAGCAGGCCCTTGAGGGCCTCGATATCGAGTTGGGTGCTGAGCGCGGTGATGGAGATGGCTCCAGCCACGTTGCCGGCGTAGTCGTGGACGGGCGCCGCCACGCAGTTGGAGATCTTTTCGTATTCACCGTCGTCGTAGGACCAGCCGTTGGTGCGCACCTCCTCGAGCCGGGCCTCGAAGTCTTCCCGGCTGGTGAGGGTGGTGTCGGTGTAGCGGCGGAACTCGGCCTTCGAAAGGATCGCGTCGCGGCTCTCGTCGTCGATGAAGGCGAGGATCGCCTTGCTCACTCCTGCGGTCTGGACGACCACGTCGCCGCCGATGCGGGTGTCCAGCCGGATAGAGCTGGGCGGTTCGACCTTGTCGATGTAGATGATGCGATCACCCTGTGGAACGGCGAACTGCACCGTCTGTCCGACGCGTTCACTGAGTTCGACGATGTGGGGATGGACCAGCCGCCGCAGATCGAACTGTCTGAGGGCGGAGTCGGCGAGGGCTGCGAGCCGGAAGCCGACGCCGTACAGGCCGCGTTCGTCCCGGCGGACGAACCCGCTGGTCTCCAGGGTGTGGATCAGACGCAGTGCGGTGGTGCGGTGGACGCCGCACATGTCTGCGATTTCACGCAACCGGCGGGGCCGCACACTGCAGAACTCTAGGATGTCGATCGCCCGCTGAACCGTCTGTGCCATCAGAGCAACCCCCTGCGTTCGCCGACCCTGTGCATATAGCAAACACTACCTGCAGTCTCTGCACAGCCTTGACCCCCGGCGACAGCGTCGTGCCACGGGCACCGGGACCGGATGCCGAGTCCGGCCGCGGCCTGCAGCTCGTCGAGATGCTGAGTGACGGGTACGGCGTGACCCACACCCAGGAGGGGAAGACCGTCTGGTTCACCCTGGCCGCCTTGGCGACGGCGGACCGAACCATGAGTTCGAACGTTTTCTTTGGTGCATCTATTGCACACCCTGTGCATCCATAGTTACCTTCGCTTCACTCAACCGTGGTGCCCGTAACCGGGCTGTAACTGGAGGTTCTCCGTGTCCCAGTCCATGCAGAACCGGGGTCAGCCGGTCCCGGTAGACGACTTGGCGACAAGAACCATGGCCAAGGTGAAGAGGCGGCTGGTGCCGTTGATCGCGCTGCTGTACCTGATCGCTTACCTGGACCGGAACAACGTGGGCTTCGCCAAGTCCGCCATGGCCGCGGACCTGGGCTTCTCCGATGCCGTCTACGGCCTGGGAGCCGGCATCTTCTTCATCGGCTACGTGCTTTTCGAAGTCCCGAGCAACGCGGCGATGTACCGCTTCGGGGCTCGCCGCTGGATCGCCCGGATCCTGCTGACGTGGGGTGTGATGGCCTGCGCCATGGCGCTGGTACAGGGCGAGAAGTCCTTCTACGCCATCAGGTTCCTGCTCGGTGTGGCCGAGGCCGGCTTCTTCCCCGCCGTGCTCTTCTACTTCACTCTGTGGTTCCCCACCGCGCAGCGCGTGGCCGTGCTGGGGCTGTTCGTGATGGCCCAGCCCGTCGCGAACGCCCTCGGCTCACCGCTGTCGGGCCTGCTGCTCAACCTCGACGGGGCGCTGGGGCTGCAGGGATGGCAGTGGATGTACGTCCTCGAGGGCCTGCCCGCCGTCATCATGGGCGTTCTTGTTCCCCGGCTCCTCACTGACCGCCCCTCCCAGGCTTCCTGGCTGGAGCCCGAAGAACGTGAGTGGCTCGTCGAGACGATGGATGCCGAGCTCGCAGCGAAAGGCGTGCACGGTGGGCAGCCGTTCCTCGCCGGTCTGAAGGACAGGCGCGCGTGGATCTACGGCGGGCTGAATTTCGGCATGGTCTGCGGCATCTACGGCCTGGGGCTGTGGCTGCCCACGATCATCGGGAACCTCGGTCGCTTCGACAGCACGACGCTCGGCTTTCTGGTGATGATTCCTTACGCTGTCGCGATCCCCTTCGTCTATCTCTGGAGCCGGAACGCCGACCGGACCGGGCGGCGTGCGCTTCACGCGGTGATCAGCCTGATCACGGCGGCGGCCGGTCTGCTCGGCGCGGCCTATCTGTTGCCCGTCAGCCCCGTACTGGCCATGGTCCTGCTCACCGTTGCCGCCGTCGGGATCTACTCCGCCATCGCACCGTTCCTGTCGATGCCCTCGGCCGTGTTCGCCGGGGCAGCGGCAGCGGCCGGGCTCGGCCTGGTGAACTCGCTGGGCAACGTCGGGGGGTTCGTGGCGCCGTACATCGTGGGGCTCATCAAGGACACCACGGGCAGCGACCAGGTTGCGCTCACCTTCCTCGCCGGCTGTCTCGCGGTCACCGGCATCGTCGGCTACCTCTACGCCAACCGCCGGCCCGAGGGCAACGCCGCGGTCGAGCCGGCTCGCGCAGCCCAACAGTCCTGAACCGCCTCCGTCGGGGGCGCACACCGTCCGGCACGTTCCCGCGCCCCATGACTCACGTATGAAGACCATCCTCGAGAGGACGACATGACACAGCTTCTCACCGGCCGTACCGCACTGATCACCGGCGGGGGCGTCGGCATCGGAGCGGCCATCGCGCTGGAGCTGGCCCGCGCGGGCGCGCGGGTGGCGGTGACCTACCGCAGCCACCCGCCGACCCCCGAGCTGCTGGAGGCCCTGGCCGCGGCCTCCGGCCGGCCAGCGCTCGCCCTCGGGCTGGACGCCACGGTGGACAGCGAGGTCAAGGGCGCGGTACGTGAGGTTCACACGCAACTGGGCGACCTCGACATCCTGGTGAACAATGTCGGCGGGCTGGTTAAGCGGGCCCGTCTCGACCAGCTCGACCTCGCGCTGTGGCAGCGGATCCTGGCGGTCAACGTCGACAGCGCGTTCCTGTTTAGCCACCACGCGCTGGCCCATCTGCGTGCCGACCACGGGCGCATCATCAATGTCGCCTCGCTCGCGGGTCACACCGGAGGGCACCCGGGCGCGCTGGCCTATGCGACCGCCAAGGCGGCGGTGTTCGGCTTCACCCGCGCCCTGGCCAAGGAGCTGGCGCCGCAGGGCATCACCGTGAACGCACTCGCGCCCGGATTCATCGAGGCGACCCCGTTCCACGACACCTTCACCACGGCGGACTCCAAGGCCGAGACCATCGCCGGGATACCGGCGGGTCGGGCCGGCGTCCCCGGCGATGTCGCCGGCGCGGCCCTGTGGCTGGCGTCCGACCACGCGTCGTACGTGACCGGCACCGTCATCGACATCAACGGCGGACAGTACTTCCGCTGATCCCGAACGGACGCACATGATCAAGGGCACCATCACCCACCCGCAGATACTGCAGGCGCTGGCCACGGCCGGACACAAGTCCACCGTTCTGATCGCCGACGCCCACTACGCCGCCGCGACGGCCGTGGGGCCGAACGCCCACACCGTGCACCTGCATCTCACCGCCGGAGCACCCACCATCCCGGACGTGCTCAGGGCGGTGCTCGACACCGTGGTGGTCGAGCACGCCAGCCAGATCAAGGCGACGGCCGACGCCCTGCCCAGCACGGTGCAGCAGGAGGTCGCCGAGACCCTGCCGACAGGGGTGCCGCTGGAGTACGTCGAGCGGTACGCGTTCTACGAACTGGCCCGCCAGGGCGACCTCGCGCTCGCCGTCGTCACCGGCGACACCCGCCGGTTCGGCAACGTGCTGCTCCGGCTCGGCGCCCTCATCACACCCCCCGAGCCCGCCACAGGCCGATAGGACCCCGCTCATGCACCACCCACAGCCATCCTCGGCGGACGTAGCCGTCATCGGACTCGGCGTCATGGGCTCCAACCTCGCACGCAACCTGGCCCGGAACGGGTTCGCGACCGCCGTACACAACCGCTCGCCCCACAAGGCCCAGGAACTGCTCTCGACCTACGGTGCCGAGGGCACGCTGATCGCCTGTGAGGACCTCACAGCCGTCGTCGCGGTGCTGCCGCGGCCCAGAAGGATCGTCCTCATGGTGCCAGCGGGAGACCCCACCGACGCCCTGCTCAACGAACTGGTCCCGCTGCTCTCCCCCGGGGACATCGTCGTCGACGGCGGCAACGCCCACTTCACCGACACCCAGCGCCGCGAATCGGCCCTCACCCACCGCGGCATCCACTTCGTCGGCGCCGGCATCTCCGGCGGCGAGGAAGGAGCGCTGCACGGCCCCGCCATCATGGCCGGCGGCTCGGAAACCGCCTACGTATCGGTCAGGCCACTGCTGGAGAAGATCGCCGCGAAGGTCGACGGCCGACCCTGCTGTGCCCGGGTCGGCCCCGGCGGAGCCGGGCACTTCGTCAAGATGGTCCACAACGGCATTGAGTACGCCGACATGCAGCTCATCGCCGAAACCTACGACCTGCACCGACGCGTGCTCGACGTGCCGCCGCAGCGCATCGGCGAGATATTCGCGCAGTGGAACCACGGTCCGCTGAACTCCTACCTCGTGGAGATCACCGCCGAGGTGCTGAGCCACACCGACCTCGCGACCGGCCACGCGTTCGTGGACGTCGTACGCGACAGCGCGGGGATGAAGGGCACGGGCGGATGGACCGTGCAGACCGCGCTCGACCTCGCCTGCCCCGTACCCACCATCGCCGAGTCGGTCCTCGCCCGCAGCCTCTCGGCAACATCAGGGCTGCGCGAGGCGGGAGCCTTGCTGCCCCAGTCTCCCCGCCCCGCGCCGCCGCTACCCACCACGGACGACTTCAGCGAGGACACCCGGCTCGCTCTGCACGCGTCCAAGCTGGTCGCCTACGCGCAGGGATTCGACCTCATCACGGCCGCCGCCACCGCCTACGGCTGGGACGTCGACCTCGCCACACTGGCGCGGATCTGGCGCGGCGGCTGCATCATCCGGGCCGGACTCCTCGATGACATGACCAACGCCTACGCCGCGCCCGCCCGGTCACGGCTTCCCCTCCTGACCGCCACCCCCTTCCGCGAGGCGCTCGCCGAAGCGCAGCTGCCCTGGCGGCGGATCATCGGCATTGCCGCTGCCCACGGAGTGCCGATACCGGCGATGTCCGCGAGCCTGGCCTACTACGACTCGCTGCGCGCCGACCGCCTGCCCGCGGCCCTCCTCCAGGCCCAGCGCGACTACTTCGGGGCGCACGGATACCAGCGGGTGGACCGCCCCGGGGTCTTCCACACCGACTGGTCCGGTGCCCGCACCGAGGGGGCGGCATGACCACGGCGGCCTCCCCCTTTCCGTCAACCGTCCCCGGGACGGGGGACGGGCCCGGCCACGAGGTGGCGGTCCTGGTCATCATGGGGGTGTCAGGGTGCGGGAAGTCCACCGTTGCGGGGATGCTGGCCGGCAGCCTCGGCTGGGCCCTGGAGGAGGGCGACGACCTCCATCCGCCGAGCAACATCGCCAAGATGGCGGCCGGGCAACCGCTCGACGACACCGACCGGCTGCCCTGGCTCCAGCGGGTGGCAGGCTGGATCGATCACCAACTCGCGCAGGGCCGCCCCGGCGTGATCACCTGCTCCGCGCTCAAGAGGAACTACCGGGACCTGCTACGTCGCCCAGGAGTGGTGTTCGTCCACCTGACGGGCAGTCCCGAGATGCTCCAGCGGCGGCTCGAAGCGCGCCTCGACCACTTCATGCCCACCGCGCTCCTGCACTCCCAACTGCACACGCTGGAACCGCCGGACCCGGACGAAGCAGCCCTCACCATCCAAGCAGCCGCGAAACCGGCGCTGCTGGTCGAGGAGATCATGCGGAGACTCCCTCTCGCCCCTGCTGAATGACCGCCGGCGGGCGGTCTCCTGGCGCTCAACTCGACCGAATCTCCCGCGATCCAGGCCATGAGCTGATACAACATCGCCCGCCAGCGCGCAGGGTCCACACCCTGGCCCACGGCCACCGCACGATCTTCAGGAGTCCACACAACCCCCGAGGATCACGCGGTGGCCGACTCGCTCTCCTTGCCACAAAAGGGGTGACCTCATTGCCCGACCCTGAGCTCCCGCACCGTACGCACCGCGAGGGCCGTGACCAGCTTCAGATGCAGTCGAGACCGCAGACATCCCCCGGCTCCCGCACCGCCCCTGACGGTCCCCCCAGTCCCCCCGGACGGCCCCCGGCCGCGCCTAGCCGGGCAGGACAGGACGGTAACGCCTCAGGCGCTCTACGTTCCCGCCCGCCTGGGTTCGGCAGGCCGTCTTCATCACGAAGATGCCGGCCCCGGGCGGAAGGGAACCATGATGAAGAACATCGAGGACGGCCTCTACGCCCATGACCGAGTCGTCGGCGGACCGCTCGCCGAGGCAGCCCTGCGCCGTGCGCGCGAAGCTGGCCGGCGCCTGGACCGGCTTCAGCAGGAGCCGGCCGCACTGACCGACGCCCAACTGCGCGACGAGGTGCGTCGCGCCCTGCGCCACTTCATTCCCGCACCGTTGCGGTAGTGCCTGTCGGGACGCTGCCGGGGGATGTCCGGGCGGATCCGGCGCTTGAGGACGCTCCAGCAGTGCCGGGCGCCTTGCCGTGAGACCTGCCAGGCGCGCCCGAGGTCTGCGAGGCTGGCGCCCTTCTCGACGGCCCGTGAGGCGTAGATCACGACCCGAACGGTTTGTCCCTGACACCCGAGAGCCGGACCGTGTCGTCATACCTCCCCGGCGACCGTAGTCGAGCGGTTCCTCCGAGTCGCCAGATTTTCGCCACCGCGCTGGCGGATGACGGTGGAGCTCGGCGTGTACCACGAGCGGTGCTGCTCCCGGCGAAGCAGTGCCGGGTCTTGCTGGTGTCAGGCGGCGGGCCAGGCCTGGGGCACAGCGACGGTCGTGGCGGCGGTGCTGGCGGGTCGTGGTGACCGTCTTCTGCCGTCGGCGGCTGACGTTTACTGGCCGGGGTGGACGGCCTGGACGCCGGTGCCGGCGTATGCCTTGGGCGTCAGGGTGAGCAGAAACCGCCCGGCGGGGTGGGCGGCGGAGGGGCGGGCGGCGTGGATGGCGTGGACGGCGGCCCAGGAGTGCCCGAAGCGCAGCAGTTCGGTGGCGGTGACCGCGGCGTCGGTGTCGAAGGCCTCGATCCGGATGAACCGCAGTCCCTTGATGTAGCCCAGCAGCCCGGGCCGCTCGGCGTCACCGGCTGTCAGCGACAGTACCGGCGCATACAGATCACCGAGCCCGCCGGAGGCCTGGACGTAGAACGCGGCGACCGCCTCGTTGAACGGGTCCTTCGGGTCGTACAAAGCGGCGGCGGTGGTGTGGTCCAGAACGACCGAGATCGCCGCCACTACGCGGCCGTCTGCGAGCCATGGTGCGCTCCGCCCAGGCGCTCAAGCAGCGCACGGGCCTTCGCCTCGGCCTCCTGGCTTGGCGCCTGGCCCAGCGCGGAGGCGAGCTCGGCGCGGGCCAGCTCGGCACGCTCGGCGTACTCGGCCCTGGTCGGCGTGTCCTGCGCCAGCTCTTCCACCAGGTTCCGGATCGTCGTGCCGTGCTCGGCGGCCAGCTGCGCCAGCCTGTCCCGCGCCGCCGCGCTCACCTTGATGCTCGTCTCATCTGCTGCCATATGCCTTACTGTACCGCGTTCCTCTACTGCTGGTAGAGGAACGCGGTACGAGCTGGATGTGAGAGCAGACGAGCCCGGTCCGACAGGCCCCGGGGCCGTGCACATGACCGGTCAGATCGTCTCGGCCCCGCTCCATGCCCACGGTGAGGGATCGGGCCGTCGACCGGCAGACGTCCGCCGGGAGGCGGTCTCGTCGTTACCGCAGCGTGCAACGCAAGCGGTGCGGGTGGACACCGACACCGCCCAGGGGCCGGAACTGGTTCTGCAGGGCAAGTTCGCCGACGCGGCGACCAGGGCCGCTTGCAGCCAGGACAGTCCGCCCGCAGACGACGAAGGGGTCATCCGGATCCCGGTCCGGATGGTGGCGCAGATCAGGGAGGCGTGTGATGCTGCAGAAGCCGCCCACGCCCGGCTTTGAGGACCTGCTCGACTCCGCCCAGCAGCACGCTCTGCACCTGGAGCTGCGGGACGTCTACGCCGTGGGGGAGGAGCGGGAGGTCTTTGAGGCGTTCCTGCGCGACGGGAGCGTGCCCGCGGACGACTCGGAGTTCTGGAGCGGGTGGCTGCCGCTGGTGGAGCGGACCGTCGCCCGCGGGGTGAAGGTCCTGCGGGCCCGGGTCGTGTCCGAGCCCGTCACCGACTACATCCGCTTCGAGCACGCCATCACCGACGCCAACGTCCGCGCCGGCGAACAGGTCCGCTGGCTTTCCCGCCGCCGCGCCTCCACCTTCGCGCTGCCCGGCAACGACTTCTGGCTCATCGACGACCGGATCGTGCGGTGGAACATCTTCTCCGGTGATGGCCAGGCCCTCGAGCCCGACCACACCGACGACCCGAGCGCGGTCAAGCTGTGCGCTGAGGCGTTCCGTGCGGTGTGGGACCTGGCCACCGAGCACGCCGATTACCGCATCTGACCGACGCACAACCCAAGGGCCACGCACCTCATGCCGACCGCCTCCCCATCGTCCAGCGCACAGGGGGCCCGTGAGGCGCTCGCCGTGCGGCTCATGCACCTGCGCAAGGACGCCGGCCTCACCGGGAAGGAACTCTCCGCCCGGTGCGGCTGGCACCCCGCCAAGACCACGCGCATCCAAAAGGGCGCGGCCCTGCCCTCGGACGCGGACATCCGCGCCTGGTGTACGGCGTGCGGCGCCGACGACCAGACCGACGACCTCATCGCCACCGCCCGCGCCGTCGACTCGATGTACATGGAGTGGCGCCGCCTGCACCGCAACGGCATGCGCCAGGTCCAGCAAGACTGGTACGCCCTGCACGAGCAGACCCGCCACTGCCGGGTCTACGTCTCCAATCTGCCCCCGGGCTTCCTCCAGACGTCGGCGTTCGCGACGGCCCTCATGAAGCAGATCACCGCCTTCCAGGGCACCCCGGATGACGTCGCCGAAGCCGTCGCCGCCCGCGTCGCCCGCTCCCGGTTCCTCTACGAGGGCGGCCACCGCTACGTCGTCCTCATGGAAGAGTCCGTCCTGCGCTACCGAACCGTCGGCCCCGAGGCGATGCGCGGGCAGCTGCGCCACCTCCTGGCCGTCATGCCGCTCGCCTCCGTCTCGCTGGGAATCATCCCGTTCACCGCGCAGCGCACCGTGTGGCCGCTGGAGGCGTTCTACATCCACGACGACACCACGGCCGTGGTGGAGACACTGACGGCGGAGATCAAGGTGACGCAGCCGCGAGAGGTCGCCGACTACGCCAAGGCGTTCGCCGGCCTCGCCTCGATGGCCGTCTACGGCGACGCCGCCCGCGCCCTCATTCAGGCTGTGATCGACGCCCTAGAGTGAACCTGCGCAATTCTCCGCAACTTCGTTGAGGGCGCGGACCGTAGGTGCGTAGCGTCGACGGCACCGACGGACCACCAGCTGGAGAGGCGGGGCCTCATGCGCGTACACACCGACAGAACCGCCCTGGCTGCGGAAAGTAGCGACCTCCAGTCGCCCGCCTACGGCGTCCCCTCGTCGGCCCTGCTGGCCCGCGCAGACCGGGGCTTCGCCCGGTTCCTCGGTCAGCACGGCGAGGACCAGGACGACAGGCCCGGCGACGGCGAGGACCCCCAGCGGTGACCGCCAGGCACCCACGCCAAGACGCTCCAGCAGCGAGGCCCGCCATGCACACCAGCACGCACACGGTCCTGCACGACCCCGACGGCCTGATCGAAGCCGGGGTCCCGCTCGATCGCGAACCGTACGAGAGCCTCGTCAAGGCCGTCCTCGCATGGACCGGCGAAGACACGCTGACGACCCGTGACTTGGAGCAGATCGCCCTCCAGCTCACCGGCCACGCCCGCGCCATCGCCGCCGACGTCCGCCGCCGTGCCGACCAGCTGCCCCAGGACAAGGCGCTCGCTGACGTTGTCCTACGCGAGGCGGAGGGCCGGCTCTCCACGACGATCGAGGGCACCGTGCGCTGCGTCCAGAACCGCGCCCGCCTCGTCCGCGCCCTCTACGAACGCCTGGACCGCCTGGACGCCGCAGTCACTCAGGCCGTATGAGGCGCCCCGCTACGCCAGAGCGGCAGCCACGGTCTCCAGCACGGCGCGTTGGTGCGGGTCGACGGGCACGTCGGCCTGGCGCAGCGAGCGAAGCGTGGTTCCCTCGGCGCACAGCCTGCACAAGCCCGATCACCGGGAGCGGACCGGCGCCGATGAGGGCGTGTGAGGAAGAGCTCTCGTAGACCGGCCGGTAGCAGCCGGGACACAATCGGCAGTCCTGCGTCATCACCAACGAACGGCGCGCGGAGGGGCCCATGGGCCTGTGGGGGAAGCGGGCGAGAGCCTTTGCGGGCGGCGTCGGGAGTTTGCGGGTATGAGTGAGCAGATGGGTATGCTGCTTTTGGCAGATAGCGCCTGCCCGCTCCGAGTCACGGTGGCCCACGTCCGCCGTGGCGGCGAAGACAAGGTTCTCCGAATCGCGCCCTGCACTTCCGCCAGGTCATCAGACATCCGTGCGGGGAACGTGGGCAGTCCCGCGAGGAGCACCCGATGACCCAGAACCACCGTCAGAAGTCGTGGATTCGCGCTTTCCAGGCCGCCACCGAAACGACGTACTTGAACGCTCGCCGCCGCCACCTCAATTGGCCGACCCTGGCCGAAGTGATGGAGGAGCACGAGGGGCTCGGCAACTTCGGCATCGGCGTCTTTAACCCCCCCCCGTCTGGCCGCCGAGCAGCAGCGCGCCGAACTCGCCGCCGAGCGCGAGAACCCGGCGCAATGAGGACCTGGTCGTGAAGACGGCCCTGTGGCTGTGCGACAACGTCACGCCGATCAAGACGCCCACCGCCGGCAGCTACGGTGTGAAGCACTTGATCGAGAATGCAGCTGGCGTCTACCTGCCCAACGGCGTGCTCATCGCCTCCGCATTCATCGTCGGGTACCCCTTCAGGTACGACCAGCCGAACGTGCGGTTCGGTATGAGCCAGCGGGACCTGAACAAGTTGAGGTGAGCGCGGGCGTCGCCCTGCAGACCGGGCCCTCGGGCGTGATCCGAGGGGCCGGGCCGGGACCTGGTGCTGGCGGTTATGGCCAGCCCACCCGGGCAGTCGCAGAACCAGCTCGTCGGCGACGGCGGGCCGGGAGCCCGCGCTATTCCGCACCGATCCGTGCGTCGATCACGATGTCGGGCACGGCGGCCCCGTCCACGGCCGAGAGGTCGACTGCATCGATCACAGAGGTAATCGCGTCGTACGTCCGCTGGTACAGGGCCCGGTGACCAGAATCAAGGGGGACCATGGGGAGGGTGCCCCACAGGACGCGGTCCGTGAGTTGTGCCAGCTGCGGGCCTGTGAGGGAGATACGCAGCATCTCCTGTTCGGAGGTGCCCTCCTTGGCGTCTCCGGGGAACTTCACGCTGCTGTACCGGTATGTGGCTTGGGTTCGCAGCAGTCGCCAGGTCAGTGCGGTGCACAGCAGATCGACCTTGGCGACGCCGGCGGCCTTCTCTAGGCGTGTCCGGTGCGTACTCGACCACTTCAGCGGAACGTTCCGTAATGTCATGTGGCTTCTCCTCCCGTTGGCGTCTGCAGACGCCCTACCCAACAGCACGACGATTCACGTGGGAACGCGGGGGAGGCCATCGTGCTGTCTCTCCAAGCGGCCGGCCGCGCGCCCCCGACGAACGGTTCGCCGGATCGGTCACCACGGCGGCGGCGCGCTGAGCGGAGCGCCGCGACGTGCCCGGCCACGTCGCGGCAGTTGCTGCTCCCCCCGCAACCACTGTGGACGGTGCGGTCTGCTCACGCTCGTGCGTGCGTGACGGCGGCAGTACGGCCGCCAACCCAACTCTCCCCGGGTAGACGGCACCACGGACCTCGGCCCAGCGCCCCTCTGGCCACAGCTGGCCTGCACCGCCCTCGCCGAGAAGCTGGACACCGTGAAGGTGATCCACGGCGTGCACGGCAAACCGGACCGCTCGGTGACGAGCGTCCCCGACGACCTGCTCCTGAAGGACGCTGAGGAGCTGGCTGGCCCAGTGCGCCGACCGGGCATGCCGGCAGCGGCCGCGGCAGGCGTTATGAAGGTCATGCCCGGTTCTACACCGCGTCGGCCGCAGCGTGCACATCGCTCCCCAGCCTTCACGATGAGCAGGCCGGGATGATATGACTACGTTGCGTGATCTTGCGTGACGGCTCAGTGCCGGGGGGCGGTGAAGTGTGGCTGGGGAGCTGAAGCCAGGCAGGGACGGGGCGAGGCCAGTCTTCGAAAACATTCCGGAGCCGGCCTCGCCGCCGGTGGTGGTCACCACTCCTCAGGGCGTTCCCACTTTCACCCCGCAACAGCTCCTTGCTCATGTGTACAAAGCGGACGACTGGGAGGACTTCACCGTTGAGTGGGTCCGAGCCTTCGGCCAGTGGAACGGGCGCCCCTATCTCCGGGTGAAGAGGATGGGTGGGGCCGGCGACCGAGGAGCAGACGTCGCGGCTTGTCTGACTCCGCAGGGCACAGCCGGCGAGTGGCACTGCTACCAGTGCAAGCACTACAGCAAGGCGCTGACACAGAGCGATGCGTGGCCAGAGATGGTCAAGATCTTCACGGCGAAGGTGCTGGGCGAGTACGAGCTGCCCACTCGGTACGTCTTCGTGGCACCGAAGATCGGTCAGACCTTGGACCGGCTGCTCCTCCACCCCCCGAAACTGAAGAAGGACTTCCTCGAAGCCTGGGACAGGACGGACTCCAAGCTCGGGACGGACCTTGATCCGGCAGTGCGGCAGGCGGTGGGGGATCTTGCTCGACAGACAGAGTTCTCCATGTTTGAAGCTGCGGACATCGACAACATCCTCGAGCTGCACGCCACAACTCCGCACCACGTACGACGCTTTCCAGAGCAGCTCAGGCCCCGTCCAGATGCCGAGCCGGCGCCCGCGGAACAGAGGGACGACGAGGCCGTCTACGTGCAGAAGCTCCTGGACGTCTACAACGAGAAGTACGGCCTCAGCCTGGAGACCCTTACTCAGGCGCGCGAGCACCAGCGGATCAACCGGCATCTGGCCCGACAGCGAGAGGCGTTCTTCCACGCAGATGCGCTGCGGGTCTTCGCTCGCGAGAGCGTCCCTGATGCCACCTACAAGAAGATCGAAACGAACCTGTACAACGCCGTGGTCGACATCGAGGACCGCGACTACAACTGCGGACATGACCGCCTGGACGCCGTCCTGGACGCTGCCGCAGCCCACCAGCCCAATCCGCACAACATCCTCGCCTCCGTTGTGGAAGTCATCGACCTCAAGGGGCTCTGCCACCATCTGGCGAACGACGACAAGCTGACCTGGTGCAAAGAGGAGTCCGCGTGAATCCTCTCAACAGTCCCCTGGAAGTCGGCGTCCGCGCCTTGGTCCTCCTGGCCGAGACTTTTCCCCGCCGTCTGGACGTCGCCCAGCTCGTCTACCTCGACCACGCGATGCTCCATAGCGGCGACCTCGACGACGGCCCGTCCAGCCTCCACCCAGACCTTCCTGTCGGCCCTGGCGAACTCGGAATGCGTCGGCGCCTCATCGAACGGGGACTCGTCGTGCTGATGCGTGCTGGCCTCGCCGACATGACCGCCACCGACGACGGCTTCCTGTACGGGGCCACAGAGGAGGCCGCCAGTTTCCTCAACGTCCTGGAAGCCCCCTATGTCGGGCTGCTCACGGAACGGGCCTCCTGGCTTGTCAGCACCTACATGCACGAAGAAACGGACGTCCGCGACGGCATGAAGCAGATCACCCAGCGCTGGTTCGACCGCCTCACCGCTGACACGCCGCACTCAGCCGAAGGGGACGTCCTGTGAACAGGCTGACGCTGGTACACCTGACCTTCCTCGGAGTGGGCAAGCCCCCCGCGACCGTTGAGTTCAGCCCTGGACTGACCGTCATCTACGGTGCTTCCGAGACGGGCAAGTCCTACATCGAGAAGTCCGTGGACTACATGCTGGGCGCCAGCGAGCTCAAACCGATCCCAGAGGACAAGGGCTACAGCCGCATCCTGCTCGGAATGCGAGTGGACGATGGCAGGCTCTTGACCCTCTCCCGTGGGCTTGCGGACAGCACCATCGACGTGTTCAACAGGGATCTGCGCCAGTTCACCACGGCGCCGGCCGATGCCACGCTCGGCTTCAAGCACAGCTCGACCTCCCAGCGGAACATCTCTCGATACCTCCTCAAGGTGCTGGGGATCGACGGACTGAAGATCCTCCGGAACTCGCGTGGCGAGGTACGGCTGCTCAACTTCCGGGACCTAGCCCGACTGTCCGTCATCAACGACTCGCGTATGGCCGGAGAGCGGTCCCCGGTCCTCACCACAGGGCTGCCGCAGAACGAGACCGGCGAGAAGTCAGTCCTCAAGCTCCTCCTCACCGGGCACGACGAACCAGTCGGACCGACCGCACCCGGCACTGTGGAGAAGAAGGTCGGCAAAGGCCAGGTCGAGATCCTCGACCGCCTCATCGACGACAACCGCGGAAAACTTACGATCGCCGCGAATCAGTCCGAGCTGCGTGAGCAGCTGGCTCGCCTGCAGAGCTCACTGGACAACGCCACGTCCCGATCCGGTCGGCTCATCGCTTCCCGCTCCGCGCTCGTGCAGCGTCGCCGTGACCTGGAAGCCAGCGACAGCGCCGATCAGCAGCGCGCCAGTGAAGTACGTCAACTTCTGGCCCGGTTTGCACTGCTACGGGAGCAGTACGAGTCGGACCTCGAACGCCTGCGCATGGTTGGTGAAGCTGGAAATCTCCTGGGTTACTTCCAGACCGGCACCTGCGTTTTTTGCGGTGCGGAACCAGAGCATCAGCACCCTGGGCATCACCTTGCTGAGACAACTCGGCTGGCGGCAGCTGTTGCCGCTGAGACCCGAAAAACCACGGAGCTGCACCGCGACCTCCTCAGTACGATCGAAGACCTTGAGGCTCAAGAGGCTGATCTGAACGCGGACTGCGCCCGCCGCGCTGACCAGCTCGCAGCCATCGACAGTGAACTGCATGCACTTGAGGAGCAGCTCGAACCACTTACGACCGACACCAGCGAGGTCATCGCAGCTCGCTCACGACTGGAGCAAGAGCTGGCTATCCATGCCCAGCTCGAGCAGCTCGAAGAGATCAAGGCATCACTGCCGATTGCCCTGCCGAACCCGCCACCGGCCAGGCCGGACGGCATTCCCGCTGCCGACGTCTCAGACTTCGAGCAGGCGATTCACCAGACCCTTCAGGCCTGGCAGGTACCCGGAGAAAACCGCGTCACCTACAACCCGACCAGTGCAGAGATTGCAGTCGACGGGCGGCCCAGAGGGAGCCGGGGCCAGGGCATGCGGTCCATCATCCACGCGGCCTTCGCCGTATCACTGGCACGCCGCAATACTGCTCGCGGTCTGATCCACCCTGGATTCGTCGTGCTCGACTCGCCCGTGCTCACCTACCGACAGCCCGAGAATCGGGAAGCTGATCCGGAGCTGATGACCTCCGACGTTGTGGAGCACTTCTACCGAGATCTGCTCGACGACCCCCCGGGCCAGGTCATCATCATCGAGAATGGCACTCCGCCTGCCACCATCGCCGAACGTGCCAGGATCTATGCCTTTGACGCCGACGGTTCCGAACGTCTCGGTTTCTTCCCGCCCCAAGACGAGCCACCGACGGGCTGACCGTAGATCAGGTTGGTGAGTGGCTGGCCATGCTGCGGCCGACTACTCACCAGCCAGCATTACGCCCACCCCACTCCCAGCTTCCGCAGAGCGGCGAGCTGGTCGGCGTCCAGCCGGTCCCTTCTCGATTTGGTGTTGGAGACCCATACGCCCAGCTTCACGGTCACCGGCTCGCCGCCGACCGTGATCTGTTCGCTGTGCCCCCTCGGCACTGGCCGGTCGCCTTCCCGCTCCACCCACTGCGTGAGGGCGGCCAGGCCCCGCTGGAACGCCGCCTGCGCTTTGCTCGGTCCCTTCCGTCGTGCGCGCGGCTGCCGGGGCGGGAGAGGGCGCCTCAGTGGGCTGCACGCCCAGCTTCGACAGCCGCTCCTGCTGCTCGGGGAGAAGCTGCGCCCAGGTGCCCGGGTTCTTCTGCCGCTGAAGCCACTTGCCCAGGTCGTCGCCCTCGAACAGCACCCCGGGTTCGATGGCCGGCAGGACGCCGTCGGCGTCGACCAGGTCGGCGAGGACGCGGTAGTGCCGCTGCCAGTCCAGCGGCCACGGGCAGTTCCAGTCCTCATCGACCGCGGCCAGCTGCTTCGCGCGCTCCGCCGCCCGCTCCGCGTCCTTGCCCAAGCCGCCCTTCCGGCGCAGGTTCGCCATATGCTGGTCGACCGGGACCATCGCCTCGCCCTCGCCCCATACCGCGTCCTGACGCGGCGCGAGGTGCCCCATGGCCCGCCGGTAGGACCGCAGCGCGGCGAGCTTGTTCTCCCACGCCTCCTCGCCCGGCTCCCACACCATCCCGGCCTCCGGCGCGTCCAGCAGCGTCTTGCGCCGCTCCTCCAGCTCCCTGGCCCGCAGCGCCTTCCTCTGCTGGTGGACCCATCGGCCAAGCGGAAACCCCTTGGTCGCCCCGACCTCGACCTCGACGTCATACGGGATGGCGTAGAGGCCCGTGATCTCGTTCTCCTTCCGCCACTGCAGCAGCGCCTGGTAGCCCTCCAGCCACACCAGCGACTCCGGCCGGTAGACCCGGGTCCGCAGGAACGCGGCGATGGTCGCGGCGTCGCGCGGGCTGGAGAAGTGCAGCAGGGCCGCTTCGGTAGCGGCCTGCGTGTCGTCGTCCTCCTGGCCCTCGCCATCGCCCTCACCGCCGGCCCCGACGATCCGCCCCTCTTCGTCACGCCTCACGTGGACCTTGCGCTTGCCGCTCGTGAGTGCGCGGGAGGCGAGCTGCTCGACGAGTCGTTCATCGTGCGAGCGCAGGCCCTGGAGCACGGCTACAAGGGGGCGGAACGAGGCGCTGGCGACCATGTCCTGCGGGTCCTCGCCGGGCTCCAGGAACACTGGCACGATGATCCGCGCGACCTTCGTGGAGCCGTCGCGGTTGAGCCGCAGCGCCCGGCCGATGTTCTGCACGATCTCCACCTGCGAGCCGCGGGTGTCGGCGAAGCAGACGGCCTCCACACCCCGTTCGCCGGTGATGTCGACCCCTTCCCCGAGCACGCGAACGCTGGCGAGGAAGGCGCGGTGGACCCGGCGGCCGGCTGCGTCGATTCCGTTGGCGAACTGCCGCAGCACCTCCCGCCGCTCGGAGACGAGATGGTCGCCGCACAGCCACGCCGACCACACCCGGTCCGGGGGTACGTGGCGGCCGGCCTCCAGCTCGTAGAAGGCCGCGTCGATCGACGAAGCGGGCAGCTCCTCCGCCTTCGCCAGGTCCTCGTCCGAGGCGTCGTTCATGTACAGCTCGGCAGCGGTTTCGGGCAGCTTCTCCGCGAACGCCGCGGCCTCCTCCACCTTCTGGTGGAACGTCATGACGGTGCGCAGGTTCCATGCGGCGACGTGCTCCAGGAGCGCGGTCTGCAGCAGGGCCAGACGCCGGCCCCGCCGTGCCTCCTCAGACTCACCGAGGACCGGCGAGGGTCGCGGATCTCCAGCACGTCGATCTCGAACCCGGCGAGGATGCCTCGCTCGATCGCCTCGGAGAGTCCGAGCTCGGCGCCGGGGAGCCACGCTCCGAAGGTGCCGTCCGGGTCGTCGGCCATGGTCGCGATCTCCGCCTCCTGGCCGTCCGCGCCCCTTCGCGGCTGGGGTGCCGCCAGGATGCGCGGGGTCGCGGTCAGGTAGAGCCGGAAGTCGGCGGGGATGCGGGCGTTGTCGTGGATCGCGGCCCACGGCCGCCCGAGATCACCGGCGGTTGAGTGGGCCTCGTCCGTTTTACCGATCGGTGAGGTGTACGGACCGAGGCTGACCTGCACTCTTCATGGTGAACATGTGCGTGATGTTCGGGCTGCCCTGGCGACGGCGACAACCGTCCTCAGTCCTCATCGAGGTCGTCGAAGATGCTCCGCCCGTATGGTTCGTTCGGGGGCGTGGAATGCCCGGGGAGCTTTGACGCAAGAGACTCCTGCGGATCGAGTTCATACTGAATTCTCCAAACCTCTTCCTCCATCTTGTTAATGATCTGCTCGATAGAGGAAACTGCCTGGTGGTCTCGTTCGAAGGCTTTTCGGTAGTTGTAGAGTTCGCTTCGCAGCTCGTCGTAGTAGATGTCCGGATCGCTACTGCGGGGATCGTAATTCCTGCCCCAGTCCTGGAGTACCTCATCGAAGCGAGACGGAAGCTGCTGCTTCACTTGGCTTAGTAACTGCTCTCGTTCGGTTTCAGAGAGAAGAATCTTCCATTCGGGGAGCCAGGTCCAGCCGGCATCCGGTGATTCGATGGCCAGCTTGGTAACTCGTTCCAAGACCCTTTTTTGGTCTGCCGGTCGGAGTAGATTTGCTTGCTTGAATCTGGCGAGGACCCGAGGCTCGTCCACTACGTTCAGGAAGGATGTAAACCTGGTCATGTGGGTGACGGTGTCGGGCTCTTCCTGTGCGTAGAGAGCGAGGAAGTCGTCGGAGCATCGGTCGGCGAGGAAGTCGTGCCAGATTCGTTGGCTGAGCCAGTCGTCCAAGGTTTCGAAGTCTGCGATCTGGAGAATCGTAACCACTCTGGGATAAAGGGTTGGTGGCACTCTGAGTAGCGTTCCGGGATGCTCTCCGGTGTCGCAGTCGATGCGTGAGAGAATGGCACGCCAGTTCTGGCCTGACAGGAAGATCTCGATCAGGTTGGTGTCGTCAGCCAGGAAGGCGGCGAAGCCTTCTTCCAGGGTGGGGTGCCGGAAGGACCATCCGGTGACGGTGTGCTCGCCGGGCGGGTGACCTTCCTTCAAGAAGGTTCCGGTAAGTGTGCGGAGCGCTCGGCCTACGCCGGAAACGGTTCCTCCCAGGCGCGTGGCGACGTCGTGTTGGGTCGAGTCCAGGTTAAGGGGGGCTGGCAGGCAGCCGCCGGCCTGGTAGGTCAGGGCGAGCGCGGTCTTCTCGTCTGGTTCGAGTCCTTCGTAGGTATCGCGCAGGAAATCGCTGGGACGTGCCATAAAGTCGGTAAGGCCCCGGCTGTTCAGCTCGAGGTGGTGGGTGAAGGCTTGTTGACCCAGGCGTTTGGCGACTTCGGGGTAGAAGGGTTCCGTGTCAGCTGCTGCGTGCAGGTGAGGTTTCATGGCGGACCTGACGCCATTGGGCTGGTCGCCGAGTTTGATGTGGTTGTAGAGGATCTGGCGGCGTTCGTGTGCCGGGAGTTGAGCGACGTCGATGACGACTTGCTGTTCGTGCAGAAGGGGGTGGGCGGATTCCTTCAGGTAGGGGCGTGCGTCGCGGTAGATGTAGTCGCGGGAGGTGAGGACGACTTTGGCTCCGCCGCGAATGGCGGCCATGATCTGGCGCATGTGGCGGGACCAGTCGTCCGTGAGATGGCGCTCGTGGCGCACGGTGCCAAAGGCGTCGTCGATCCAGAAGAACTGGTTCGGCTCGTGCGGGTTCCAATGGCGTACGAGTTCATCTGCGTCGTGGGCGTTGACGGTCAGGCAGCCCCAGGCGTCGAGGGCGGTCATAGCCAAGGTCGCGGCGATGACGGATTTGCCGACGCCCGGCTCGCCGAGCAGGAGGACGAAGCCGTGCTCCTCTACGGCCTGGGCGGCACGTCGGTAGGCGTCGGTGACCACGAAGGTGGCCAGTTCGTCGCGCAGGTAGTCGAGCAGGGCCTGGGCTTGGGTGTAGGCGCGTTCGTCGAAGATCTGGGAGAGGTCGCCGAGTCCGTAGACGCGGGGGACGAAGGTCCGCAGGCGCTGGTGAGTGGCGATGGTGTCGCAGATCCATCGGCCGTCGAGGATCAGCGCGTACCCGACGCCGGCATCGAGCAGCCGTCGTCGGATAGCAGCTCCCGAGGTGCCGCTGACCCGCGCGTTGGTGAGCAGGACGTAACTGCCGCACAGATCCTGGTCCACCAGTGCTTGGGCCTTGGCGAACTCGTCGCTGAGTTCCGAAGGCGTGAGGGTGGTGTCGGCTTTCGTGGTGTGTTTGCACTGTAGGACGAATGGACCGTCGGGGACGTCCTGGACGCCGATCGGGTCAGGTGGCTGTTGCCAGGTGCCGTAGAAGGCACCGTCGCGTCCGCCGTCGTTGGAGTCGGCGAAGGTGTGTACGGACTGTGCCCACACTTCGCGGAGTACTGCGGCGCACAGGTCTTGGAATGCGCGCCAGCCCAAGGTGTGCAGGGCGAAGTCGGGGGAGCCCGGTGCTGCGACGGCGCCTTTGCGAGGGTGGTCGGTCACTGTGGCTGGTCCTCGGCGGGGCTGTTGTGGGGGAAGCGGACGGGGCGTTTGAGGTTGTTGCCGTGGGTCCAGGGCAGGGCGCCGTCGTGCTGGAGGCGGCCGACGACGATGCCGGGGGTGATACCGGCCTGGCGGGCGAAGGCTTTGATGTTGTCGAAGGGCATGGGCCTGCGGGCGAGGCGTCGGTATGCGGCGTTGTGCTCGGGCGGGATGAGGGTCTGGGCTGCGAAGACGTCGGCTTCTTCTTCGCTGCGGTCGCCTTCGGGTGTGCGTTCGTCAGCGCGGTCGGTGTTGTCGAGGAAGGTCAGTCTCTTGCCGTGCAGGAGGGTGTGTCCGATCTCGTGGAAGACGGTGAACCAGAAGTGGTCGTCTTTTTTGAACCTGTCGCTGAGGGCGATTGCGACTTTGTCGGGGGTGAGCCAACGGGTGACGCCGGAGACGCTGGTCAGGGGAGGGGCGGGGAGGAAGACGACGGCTACGCCGGCCTGGGCGCAAAGATGGGAGATCCGGCCGGGCCAGGTTGCCGGGTCTTCCAGGGTGAGGGCGCGCAGGCTAGGCAGGAGGGCGGTGAGGGCGGCGCGGTCGAACGGCTGGCAGGACAGGGCGCGGGCCCTGAGTTCTGCCTGGCGGAGCCATACCGCGGTGGCGTAGTCGTCGGTCTTCAGGACGGTGGAGCGGCGGAAGGCAGTGCGGTAGCTGCGCCAGAGGTCTTCGGCAACGTCCGGGTCGGCGACGCCGAAAAACGCCAGCAGACGCTGGAGGTTGTCCGCGCTCCTGTCCTTGTTCGGCAGGATGTTGCGCTTGACGAGCTCGGTCAGTGAGAAGTTGTCGAGCCAGTCGATGCGCTTGCTGAGCCGCTGGAGCTCCTGCTGGCGGGTGACGTGTGTGCGCCAGGCGGCTTCCAGTTGGTTCCACATGGAGGCCGGGATGCCGGTGGCGCGCTCGAGGAGGAGCGCGGTCTCGGGGGTTAGGACCGCGGTGCCCTGGACGATCTGGTTGATGTGCTTGGTGGACAGACCGGTACGCCGGGCGAGATCGGCCTGCGGGATGCCGAGCGCTTCCAGTTGTTCTTTGAGGGTCTCGCCGGGTGGCTGGGCGGAGTCGGGCGCGTAGGCGAAGGGCGGGGCGGGAGGCGGGGTCACGGGTGGTGCCTCTCTGAGGTCGGGGAGGCGAGGGTGGCGGGGGCGGTCATCGCGTGATGGCGATCGCGGTGACTATCAGGGCGCGTACGGAGTGTTCGTCGAGGGCGCCGTCGTGGTGAGTGGCGGGCGGGTCGTCGCGGGGGCGTACGACGAGGTGGCCGTGGTTTCCGAGCGAGACGATCCGGCTGACGCCGCTGTCGGTTGGGTCGGGCCGTAGCCGGGCGGCTGCGAGGTGATGCAGGTCGGCCAGGTGGTCGGCGGCGGCCATCTGGCCGAGGCGTCTGTGGAGCGTGACGGCGGCCTCCGGCCCGTAGCGCGCCCGGCGTGCCGCGTCGCTGTTGCAGACGCGGGCGAGCTCCGCGTCGTTGAAGGCGATGTCCACCGGCAGCCCCAGAGACCTCTTGCGTATACCTGTCGCTTCCATGCTACTCTCTCGATCAAGGAAAGTTTCATTCACCTGATGGGTGCATGAAACGTTCCTCGTGATGAAGTGTTCTTGCAGGTCAGATCGGTTAGAACTGGAAGGAGGTACGTCATGCCGGGCAGGTCCAGTAAGGCGAGTGGGTCTGGTGGGAAGCGTGGTCGGAGTGCGGTCACGGGTCGGTTCGTGAAGCAGTCGACGGTGCGTAGGCACCCGTCGACGACGGTGAACGAGCGCGCGTCGCGCGGCTCGAAGAAGAGCAAGTAGGCGGGCTTCGCGCCCGCCTTTCGCATATCCCGGCCTGCCGAGGCAGGCCGGAGGAAGGAGAGGTGGTCGTCATGACGACGGCAGACACCCAGCACCAGGAGACCAAGGACAAGACGGTGACGGTCACGGTGGACGGCGAGCCCGTGACGGGGGTGCCGAAGCGCACGACGCCGAACGCGATCCTGGGCCTGGCCGCTATCGACGCGGGCACGCACTACCTGGTCCGGATCACCGGTCGGCATCAGCACTCGTTCGCCGGCCGCGGGGAGGAGGAGATCAGCGTGCATGAGCGGGAGACGTTCGTGTCGGTCTCCACCGGCCCGACCCCGACCGCATGACCGCGGTGATGCCGGAGGCGGGGCCCGCGGGGATAGTCGCGGGCCTGCGCCGCGCCGGCTACACGGTGGAGCAGAGCGGCAACTTCGCCGTCTTCGACTACCTCGTCGAGGTCGGCCCGCAGGCCGGGACGACGGTACGCATCGGCTTGGAGCTGGTGCCCGACTGGCCGCTGTCGGCCCCGCACGGGCCGCACATCACCCCTCGCCTGGGGCACCCCCACGGTGCGGTGCACACTTCTCCGCTGGGGCCGGAGTGGGAGCACTGGAGCCGGCCGCCCGCCGACTGGGCGCAGGACCGTACGGTCCGCGGCTATCTGAGACACCTGCGCACCCTGTTCGCGCAGCTGGAGAACGGACGCTCCGCATGATCAGCCGCTTCTCGGTCGCGATGACCAGCGAGGTCGCCCAACACCTGACCGGCCACCTGCGCCGTGCGGACGGGCAGGAGGACTGCTGTTTCGTGCTGTGGCGGCCGAGTACCGGCGCCAGCCGTACCACCGCGCTGCTCACTGAGGTGGTGCTGCCGCGGGAGGGCGAGCGGATCGTGCACGGCACGGTGGACTTCACCAGCGCCTACTTCCTGCGCGCCGCAGCCCTCGCAGCTGAGCACCGCTGCGGGCTCGGCTTCATCCACGCCCACCCCAAGGGCCGCGGATGGCAGGGCCTGAACGGCATCGACCACGCGGCCGAGACGTCATTCGCCGCGCAGACCCAGGTGATCACCGGCCGCCCGCTGGTCGGTCTGACTTTCGCGGGCACGGATGCCGGTTTCGGCGCCCGCATCTGGCAGCAGCAGGCCCCCCGCCGCTACGCCCCTACCGAGGCGGAGAGCGTCCGCGTGGTCGGTGGCCACCTGACGATCACCTTCAACGACCGTCTTCTCCCTGTGCCGGCGGCGACGAACCGGCAGCTGCGCACGGTCTCCGCCTGGGGGCAGACAACCCAGGACGATCTGGCCCGTCTGCACGTCGGTGTCGTCGGATGCGGCTCGGTCGGCATGCTCGTCGTCGAAGCCCTGGCCCGCACCGGTATCCAGCGCCTGAGCCTGTTCGACTTCGACACCGTTGAAGAGGTCAACCTCGACCGGCTCCTGCACGCCACCATCCGTGACGTGCGCCTGCACCGGGCCAAGGCCCGTCTCGCCGCCCGAACCGCCCGCCGCGCGGCCACCGCCAAGAACTTCCGCGCGACGTCGTACGAGCTGAGCGTGGTCGAGCCGGCCGGGTTCGCTGCCGCGGCCGACTGCGATGTGATCTTCTCCTGCGTCGACCGGCCCTGGCCCCGCGCCGTCCTCAACCTCCTCGCCTACACTCACCTCATTCCCGTCGTCGACGGCGGTATCGCGGTCGACGCCCGCGGCGGACGCCTGCGCGGCGCCGAATGGCGCGCCCACATCGCCGCGCCCGGACGCGCCTGCCTGGAATGCCTGGGCCAGTACGACCCCGCCCACGTCAGCGCCGAACGCGACGGCTCTCTCGACGACCCCGCCTACATCATCGGCCTGCCCGGCGACCATCCGCTGCGCCGCAAGGAGAACGTCTTCGTCTTCTCTGCTGGAGCCGCGGCCGCGCAGTTGAACCAGTTCGTCACCATGACGACCGCGCCGGGCGGCATCGCCGACACCGGAGCTCACCTGTACCACCTGACCACCGGCACCCTTGAGCGCCGCGAGGACGGCTGCGAGGCGGGCTGCCCCTACGACGGCATGCTGCGAGGGCTCGGCGACGACGCTCCCGTCACCGTCACGGGACGGCATCTGGCCGCCGAGCAAGCCCGCGCTGCACGTGGTCTTGCCGTACGCCGCTGGCCGCTTCGAACTCGGCGTGCCGTCGATGACCTCCTGCTCCGCCTTTGATGATCCGGTGGGATACGGGATGCGAGGCTGGCCAGAGGTATTCACGCGGCCGGCCCGGCTCGCGGAACCGGGTGCCCGTGCGCAACCTGATTACGTTCCGCCGGGCTTCACGCGCTACTGCGGGAGGCTTCGGTGGGTGAGGCATAGCCAGGTCAGGGCCTCTGGCTTGGCAGTGACGAGAAACCCTGGTCTCAGCCGATAATCGTCATGCATCGGAGAGTATGGAGGGGTTGTGGGGGCGGGATGGACGGCTTTGCTGGTGGCCGTGGTTGGTGTGGTTGGCACCTTGGGTGCCTCGCTGTTGACGCAGAGCCGCGCGGACCGCACCAAGCGGATGGAGATGGAGGCAGCTGCGGAGCAGCGGCGTGAGGAACGTGATCACGCAGAGGCTCTCCTCCAGGCGGAGCGGGCCCGGAACCGGGCTGAGGAATCCATCGCCTTGCGCAGGGCGTGCTACATCACGCTCAACACGACAGCCCGCCAGTACCTGACGGCACAGGTCGACTTCATGCACGCGCTGCGTAACGGGACAGGGATTGAGGCCGCGCTCGAGCAGCTTGAGGCCCGCCGAACGACACTTCGGGAAAGCTACGCCGAAGCGCAGATGATCGTCCCCCTGCAGGTAATGGCTGTGGCCGGCGCAGCCAGCAGGCGTCTGAACGCCGGCTACGGACGGCTGAAGCAGATCGCCGCGTCCACCCCCTATAACCAGGAAGACCTGGACACCTTCGAAACGGGCGTCGAACAGTCGTGGGCTCTCCTGTCCGAGATGCGGCAGCAGATGCGGTTCGACCTCGGGGTGGACACGGAGCCCGCGTCTGGCACTGACCTTTGACGACCACACTCGCGCGTCACGCGCGCACTGGAGAAGAATCGACTGCCGATGGGGCTCTACAAGCGCATGATCGAGCAGCAGGACGACCAGGGCTGGTGCTTCACCGATCAGTACGTGTGCACCGGCTGTGTGGACGACGACGTTCTCGAAGCGGTACTGAGCGCCGCGGAGGATGACGACACCGTCTGCAGCTTTTGCGAACAGTCCCCGGCCGCAGAGCTCGACGTCCTGCTGGGGACGTTCGTAGCGGCTGTGTACAACGAGTACCGTTCCGCTGACGACGAGGGTGTCTCCTGGGACGGCAGAGAAGGCGGCTACCAGTGGACCATCCTGGATACGTGGGAGGTGGTAGAGAACTGTGGCGGCTCAGACGTCCTCGTGGGGGAAGGCCTTTTTGATGCCGTATGCGACGCCATCATCGACAAGCCCTGGGTGCCTGTCGACTTCATCGCCCCTCGCCGTGATGAGGCTCTCCGTGATGGATGGGCACGGTTTTGCGAGCAAGTGCAGTACCGCACCCGCTACGTCTTCTGGCTGCGGGAACTGGAGGAGGAGTACCTGGGGGCTGGCGAGGTGTCGGCCGGCCGCATCCTTGACCACGTGGGCGACCTCGTCGACAGACTCGGTCTCGTCAAGGAACTGCCCGCCGGCACTCGCCTGTGGCGTGCGCTGACCCACGACGAACCGCAGGTCGACTGGAACGCGCGGCGCCTGGGCACAGCACCACGTGAGCATGCCCGGCAGGCCAACCGTATGAGCCCGGCAGGTATCCCCATGTTCTACGGGGCAATCGATGCCGAAACCGCGGTCCAGGAGACCTCACTACGCAGTGCAGAGTCCTGGGCGACGGCCGCCGTCTTCGAGACGTCTGCTCCCTGCACCGTCGTCGACTTCACAGGCCTGCCGCCCGTGCCCTCCTTGTACGACCTCGACCGAGCGGCGGACCGCCGCCCTCTCATTTTCCTGAGAGACTTCGCCGCCCAGCTGACTGCACCAGCGCGCTCGACTTACGAGCAGATCGACTACGTGCCCACCCAGGTGGTCACCGAGTACCTCCTGCACGTCTTCCGCCCCCAGACGCCGGTCTCCGGCCTGCTGTACACCTCCTCTCTGACCGGCAAGATGGCAGCAGTCCTCGACGTGCCAAATGAACGCTGCGTCGACCAAGGCACCGACGCGCCTGGCCGAGGGGATAGCCGTCTGACCCTCGTGCTCGACTCCGCCTCACGCCGTACGGTCCCTGTCCGCCGCGATTCGTGACTTTTCTGGCAACTGCCGAAATTCGCTGGAGGAGCTGGCGTGGAGGATCACCTTGATCGTCATGGCGACGTCCTCGTCGTCCTGGTCCTGGCCGTGCTCGTACTGAGTGCGGGCTTCGGTCATGGCACGCTGCCAGCTGCGCTCGCCGCCGCCGTGCTCGCGGGCCAGGCGTGCGGCCATGCCGCGCTGGTATCCGCCGGCCTGCTACGGGTGACGCCACTGGGCTACGCCTCCACCGCGACGTAGCCCAGTGGCTCGGCCGGCCCCTGCCCGTCAGCGATGCCGACCTCCTCCGCCAGCTCTCCGCCGAACGCACCGAATTCCACCGGCCCTGGTGACTGTGAGACGCATCCGTCGTGCCGGTTGTGGACGGGTTGCGCCTCCAACAGAGTCCGCGTGTACGCCTGACCTGGGGTGAAGCGCTGGGATAACACTCAGGACGCCTGTTGCGCTCTGCGTTGCAGTGGGCCCTACGCACGAGACCCCGGGAGCATCGCGGCCCCGGGGTTTCGCTGTCCGGCGTCATGCCCAGGCGATGCCCAACTTCCGCAGCGACTCCAGCTGGTCCGCCGTGAGCTGGTCGCGCCTCGACTTAGTGTTCGAGACCCATACGTCCAGCTTCACGACCACCGGTTCCTCCTCGCCGTGGACCGCGATCTCCTCGGCGTGGCCGCGCGGCACCGGCCGGTCGACGCGTGTACACATTTGCGAGCTGCGCTCTGCCGGCTTCCGGGTGGAGCAAGCCGGGCCGGAAGCCTGGTTTTGCGGCTCTCGGCGTGACGCCTCCCACGAGAGGCAGGTCACGTCCTAGGCGGGATCGTAGAGCCGTACAGCGGTCTGGCGCACAGGAAAGCCACTAAATGACCGAATTGGGCAGTTTCTACTCTCTTGGGTAGTAGGTCACATTCTTGCTTCTTGTTTTCGTGGTCGTTAACCATGTTTCTCGTCGCCGCAAGCAGCGGGTCGGGCCGGGCGGGAATTGCCGGGGCCGTCCTTGTTTGCCGCGTTGTGCGGGGCCTCGCCCCGACGCCCGACAGGCCGCGACCGGATGATCCGGCCGGCGCCTCAAAGACGTCCCCAGGAGACCCCCATGACCGCGATCACCGCTGCGTCCCGCCTCGCCCGTCTGCGCAACCTGGCCGTCACCGGCCTGGTCACCACCGGCGCCGCGGCCGCGGCCCTGACGCTGATGCCGGCCACCGCCCACGCCGCCGAGGCCCCCAAGGCCGCCCCCGCCATCGCCTCCAAGGCCGCCGGCCCCGCCGGTGCCAAGGGTGGGGCGAACAACCTCGACGGCTGGATCAAGCAGTCCCTGGCCATCATGAAGGCCAAGGGCATCCCGGGCACCTACGAGGGCCTGTACCGCAACATCATGCGCGAGTCCAGCGGCAACCCCAACGCCCAGAACAACTACGACGTCAACGCCAAGAACGGCATCCCCTCCAAGGGCCTGCTCCAGGTCATCGACCCCACGTTCAAGGCATTCCACGTCGCCGGCACCGCCAACAGCTCCACCGACCCGGTCGCCAACATCACCGCCGCAGCCAACTATGCCGCCCACCGCTACGGCTCCATCGACAACGTCAACTCCGCGTACTGAGCCACCCGGCGTTCGTCTGACCGCCGAACGCAGTCTCCCGTCGGAGATGACCAGTAGGTACGGGAAAAGCCTTCAACGCCTGCCGGACGGCGACCATCGCGGGGCCCTCGATGCCCTGCTCCCGGCAGCCCGCCTACTAAGCCGTGGCACTGCACGGCGGCGGTCGCCGTGCGCAGCCCCCTCAAACCATCAAGAGCAAGCTCAGTGCCCTTTGCCACCGCGAGACCCCTGTGTGCCCGCCCCGGCGTCGGGCCGACACGAGGGCGGCCGGGGCGGCTCGTGTTGCGCGTCTATGCCCACTGCACGCCCAGTTTTCGTAGCGCGTCGAGTTGTTCCTGGGTGAGTTTGTCGCGCCTGGACTTGGTGTTCGAGATCCATACGCCGAGCTTCACGGTCACCGGCTCCGTCTCGCCGTCGACGGCGATCTCCTCCGTGTGGCCGCGCGGTACAGGCCGGTGGGTGCCTTCGCGTTCGACCCACTGGGTGAGGGCCGTAAGGCCTCGTTGGAACGCCGCCTGGGCCTTGCTCGGGCCCTTCGTCGTACGACCGGCCGCCGGGGCGGGAGAAGTCGCCTCCAGCGGCTTGATGCCCAGCGCGGTCAGCCGCTCCTGCTGCTCGGGGAGGAGCTGCGCCCAGGTGCCCGGCTTGCGCTGCTGCTGGAGCCATCGTCCGAGGTCGTCGCCGTCGAACGTCACGCCGGGCCGGATGTCGGGCAGGACGCCGCCGGCCTCATCGGCGGCGAGTTCGGCGAGGACGCGGTGGTGGCGTTGCCAGTCGAGTGGCCAGGGGCAGTTCCAGTCCGGGTCGATCGCCGTCAGCTGCTCCGCGCGCGTGGCGGCGCGCTCGGGGTTCTTCCCGAGGAGGCCGCCTTTGCGGCGGAGGTTGGCCATGTGCTGTCCGATGGGCACCTCCGTTCCGCCGGCGGGGTCGTCCCAGACGGCGTCCTGCCGCGGAGCGAGGTGGCCCGTGGCCCGCCGGCAGGCCCGGAATACCGCGAGCTTCTTCTCCCACGCCTCCTCGCCCGGATCCCACACCATCCCGGCCTCCGGCGCGTCCAGCAGGGTCTTGCGCCGCTCCTCCAGCTCTCCGGCCCGCAGCGCCTTCCTCTGCTGGTGGACCCATCGCCCGAGCGGAAACGCCTTGGTCGCCCCGACTTCGACCTCGACGTCGTAGGGAACGGCGTAGAGGCCCGTGATCTCGTTCTCTCTCCGCCATCGCAGCAGCGCCTGGTAGCCCTGCAGCCAGACCAGGGACTCGGGCCGGTAGACGCGGGTGCGCAGGAACGCTGCGATGGTCGCTGCGTCGCGCGGGCTGGAGAAGTGAAGCAGGGCCGCCTCGGTGGCGGCCTGCGTGTCGTCGCCCTCCCGGTCCTCGCCGTCGTCCTCGCCGCCGGCCCCGATGATCTGCCCGTCTTCGTCGCGCCTCACGTGGACCTTGCGCTTGCCGCTGGTGAGCGCGCGGGAGGCGAGCTGCTCGACGAGTCGTTCATCATGACTGCGCAGGCCCTGGAGCACGGCTACGAGGGGGCGGAACGAGGCGGAGGCAACCATGTCCTGCGGGTCCTCGCCGGGCTCAAGGAACACCGGCACGATGATCCGCGCGACCTTCGTGGAGCCGTCCTTGTTGAGCCGGAGTGCGCGGCCGATGTTCTGCACGATCTCGACCTGGGAGCCGCGGGTGTCGGCGAAGCAGACGGCCTCGACTCCTCGCTCGCCGGTGATGTCCACGCCCTCCCCGAGCACGCGACAGCTCGCGAGGAACGCGCGGTGGACCCGGCGCCCAGCGGGGTCGATGCCGTTGGCGAACTGGTGCAGGACCTCTCGTCGTTCGGCGACGAGGTGGTCGCCGCACAGCCACGCCGACCACACCCGGTCCGGGGGTACGTGGCGGCCGGCCTCCAGCTCATAGAACTCCGCGTCGATCGACGACTTCGGCAGCTCCTCCGCCTTCGCCAGGTCCTCATCCGAGGCGTCGTTCATGTACAGCTCGGCAGCGGTCTCGGGCAGCTTCTCCGCGAACGCGGCGGCCTCCTCGACCTTCTGGTGGAACGTCATCACGGTGCGCAAGTTGTACGCCGCGGCGTGCTCCAGGAGCGCGGTCTGCAACAGCGCGAGGCGCCGGCCCCGCTGCGCCTCCTCCGACTCTCCAAGGACCGGCGAGGGGTCGCGGATCTCGAGCACGTCGATCTCGAACCCGGCGAGGACGCCCCGCTCGATCGCCTCGCTCAGCCCGAGCTCGGCGATCCACGGCCCGTAGGTGGTCGAGTCCGCGGCCATCGATGCGATCTCCAGCTCCTGGCCCTCCGGACCCTTCTGCGGCCGGGGCGAGGCGAGGATGCGCGGGGTCGCGGTGAGGTAGAGCCGGAAGTCGGCGGGGATCCGCTGGTTGTCGTGGATCGCGGCCCACGGTCTGCCAAGGTCGCCTGCCGTTGTGTGGGCTTCGTCCACGATGGCGAGGTCGAAGCCTGCCATCTGCTGACCGTAGAGGCGCTCCCCGCCCGCCAGGGCGGCTTCCAGCGGCCCGCGGACCTTCCCCTGGCCCAACGGGTCCTCCCAGTCGTCGCGGTCCACGAGGGAGGCGTATGTGGCGAACACGATGACCGGTCCGGACCCGGCCCACAGGGCAAGCTGGATCGGGTTGGTGGTGGTGCGCACCCCCAGCGAGTTGAGCACCGGGTCGTTCTCCAGCGAGCACACCGCGACCATGGGGGAGCGGTGGCCCACCAGGCGCCACGCCTGGGCGGTCTGCACGAGCAGGTCCAAGGTCGGCACGGTGACGAGGATCCGGCCGCCAGGGAAGCACTCCAGCGCGCACGCAGCAGCAGTGATCGTCTTGCCCGATCCAGTTGCGGACACGATCGTGCCCCGCGCCCCCTCTGAGGGTACGGATGACCTTGCAGGGTATCCCACCCACTTGCGGAAACTCGCCTTCTGGTCGACCTGGTGTTCCCGGAGCTGAATCACCGGCATTCAAACGCCTCCCATTCTCCAATTAAAGAATGCTCAGAACCTGCTCTGAAAGCCTGTCCCCTCGATCCCTGATAGGCGGTCAGATTGGTGCAGCGCAAACTCCGTTCACGACGCTCATTGACCGAGAAGAGCATGGTCGAGAGACGAGCAACCCATTAGAATCATGGACATGACTAACGGCTTCTGCGAAGTCATGTTCCTTCCATCCTCCCAGTGTGACCACTGCCGTTCAGCACAGTCGAACCTTCCCCGAAGGGTGTACGTCACGAAGGGGGGAAGCGTTTATCACCGCACCCCAAACTGCGAGGGTCTCAAGGATGGCCAGCGGTACGCCCGCTGGAAAGGCCTGGATGTCCACGACGTCGAGTCCGTCCCGCGCAGTGACGTCCAGGCCCGGTTTGGAGCATGCGAAGTATGCCGCCCAGATCTTCCGCCACCTCCCCGGTAGACATCTGGTGAGCGCCAAAGAGCGCGCTACGGCGACGACACCTACGAGTACACCAACGACCTTTACTGACCGAAACCGGTTGCACGAGGCATGGCTCCTGCTGGACGAGTGCATCATCCAGCTTGGACCCCGCGGATAGAAACTCTGGACCTGTCTCACAGCCGAAGAGCAGCCGCAGCGGCAGCAGTAGCCGCTCTCACCGCAGTCGGAGCTACCCTGCAGGGCATCCTTGGAGCTCTGGTCTCCTTGAGTGTGGGCCTCGTGATGACCGCGGCAGTTACCGTGGCGCTCCAGCAGAGCACCGTGCGCAGAGACAAAACTATGCGTCACCGCGCCGACTCCGCGCCTGACTGCGGTCAGAGCCCTGCTCGAGGGTGGCGGCCGGCCCCCGCCCACTACCGGCGCAGGGGCCGGGCCGGTCAGCGCGCGGGCACGTGACGGCTGGAATGTCAGTGGGGTTGCGTAAGTTGGCGTCATGACTGGTCCACAACACAGCCCGCACGAGGACGACGCCGTGTCGGCCTTTGGGCCGGGCCCGGGAGTGCAGGCGTACTACGCCCGCCAGGCCCAGCGCCTCGGGCGACACTACGAGAGCGTGACCTTCGACGACGTCCACGGCGCGCTCTTGGACCTCCTCCCGCCCGCCGGAGCCCGGGTGGTGGACGTGGGGGCGGGGACGGGGCGCGATGCTGCGGCGCTGGCCGCACGCGGTTACCGGGTCACGGCGGTGGAACCGGTACCCGAGCTGCGCGAGGTCGCCCAAGGCCTGCACACCGGCGACAACCTCTGCTGGGTGGCTGATGCGCTGCCGGGTCTGAACCGTATCGTCGGCCTGTACGATCTGGTCCTGCTGTCAGCGGTGTGGATGCATCTGGAGCCGGCCGCGCGCGGCCGGGCCATGCAGCGGCTGGCGGACCTGCTGGCACCGTCAGGCCTGCTCATGATCTCCCTGCGGCGGGGCAGCCCCCCACCCGACCGGGTGATGTTCGACATCCCCGCTGCCGACGTCATCGCCGACGGACAGCGCGTGGGACTGCGGCTGGTGCGCCAAGTCGATGACGGCCCCGACCGTCTCGGCCGCGGCGAGGTGTGGTGGCAGGCTGTCGCCCTGCAGAAGGTGGCACCGGCATGACCCACCACCGGGACTTCTACGCCTTCGATGCATCGCCGCGTGCCTCCTGGCGCCTGGCCGTGCTGATGGGGGCCAACGCGCGCACCTACAAGTTCGCCCTCGGCCAGGCTCTGCTGGACCTGGCCCAGCAGGGCCGCACCTTGGTCGAGCTGGCCGAACTCGCCGCCGCCTACAGCCTGCACCTGGTGCGGCACCTGGCCGACAACCCGCAGGCACCGCACTCGGTGCAGTTCGGTGACAACGACTTCCTCACCGTCGCCACCCAGGAGAGCGCCGCCACCCTCACCGCCGGACACCCCACCGAGCGGCTCGTGGCCGCCGCGGAACGCTCCATGCCCGCCATGGTGATGCAGAAGTTCCACAACCTGCGCGGCCAGACCACCGTGCCCCACACCTTCTACGAACTGGCCGGCCCACCGGGCCACCGACAGGTCCGCCTGACACCCGCCCTGCTCCGCCTCGCCCAGTCGGAACAGACTCCGCTCTTGACGGCCGAACTCGCCGCACGCTGGAGCATCGTGGAATGCTCCTTCACCACCGGCGTGGGCCGCAGCCTGATCCACGAAGGCGTCATCGTCGACCGCGACACCCTGCAGATCACCGACAAACGCCGCCGCAGACCGGTGACCGGTCTGACCCAGGCCACCGCCGGGTTCCAGCACGGCCGCTGCCTGATCTGCACTAACCCCCTGCACCCCGACGCCGCCATCGCCGTCGACCACGTCTTCCCGTTCTCCCTGATGCACCGCCTCGCCGCCGTCGGACCCTGGCCCGGCCCCGACCTGGACGCCCTGTGGAACCTGGCCCCCGCACACTTTGCCTGTAACCAGGCCAAGAGCGACCGCCTGCCCACCCAGGCCGAACTGGCGCGCCTGGCCGCCCGCAACGACGCCATCATGCACTCCCCGCACCCCCTGCGCTGCACCCTGCAGCTCACCCTGAACACCGCCTGGCCCGGCCGGTCAGCGGCGTCGTGGCCGCAGTTCCTCACCGCAGTCCAGCGCATCATCGAATAGACCTCCCCGGGCGGGTCGGCGAGCATGATGGACGGCAGTGAATATGGGGGAGTAGGCATGGGGTGGAAGGACGGCGCGGCTGAACTCGACGCGCGCATGCTGCAGCGTCCGCTGCCGGCGGATGCAGCGGCCAAACTGAGAGCCTGGCTGACCACCGAGGGCGCGCCGTACACGGACGGTACCGGCAGCCATGCCGTGCGATACCGCCCTGCCTCCTGGGTCGGTATCCGGCCATGGCCCAGCCTGCTCACCGACTGCAGCGCACAGGGCTCGGCGAAGCTCAGCCGGGCAGAGGTGCTGGCGGTGGCCCGAGCCAGTGAAGAGAGCGCCGACTGGCTACCCGCCCTCGTCGCCAGCTACGTCTGGGGACAGGGCAGCAATGGCTACGGACCGTACCGTCTGGCAAGAATCCTGAGTACGCCCTCGCTCCCGGCTTACCTGGCGAAGGCCGTCTCGCTGCTCGCGGACGACGGCGCAGTCCCGGCCTACCGCAGCATGCGCGGCGCCGTGCCCGGGCTGGGCCCGGCGTTCTTCACCAAGTTCCTCTACTTCGCCGGCAGCGCTCTGCCCAAGGTGCCGGGCCCGCGTCCGCTCATCCTCGACCAGCGCATCGCCCGCACCCTACGTGGCTATGCAACTCGAGCCGGGCAGGAAGCAGGCCTGGACCAGCCCGCGCGGCTAGCCGGATGGCTGTGGAGTGACGGAGGCTGGACACCGCACCGCTACGACGTGTACCTGCAATGGATGCACGCCGCCCAGGGTCAGATCACGCTCTGGCCGCCTGCTCGGGACCTGCTGGAACTTGCCATTTTCAGCGGCTGCTTGGAAGCGGGCGGCCCTTCGTGATCAGCGTGCAGGACGGCAGGTGCCAGATCATCCCGTGCAGGTCTCCGGCGTAACCTGGGCCTGGCTCTGTCCGCAGTTCCCATCACAGAACGGGCCGAAGACGCAAGCCCGTCGGAACTCGATCACGGTGTCCTACCTTTCAAGACGTGGGTCTGATCTGGTCATTCGTAAGATCGGAGGGCCCAGGGGCTCTGGGTATGGCTGT
>NZ_BMWA01000042.1 GCF_014650995.1 Streptomyces viridiviolaceus | reverse complement strand
GAGCTGATGGAGGCCCGCCGTCATCTGTACGAGGAGGTGGCCACCGTCGTCGTCGCCACCGACGCGCGCACCCCCGAAGAGGTCACCCGAGCCGTGCTGGAGTCGACCGGGGGTGGTGGCGGGGCGGGTACGACGCGCCGGGGCACACGGGCGTGACAGCACTGGTCCGGCAACGGCTTGCGGCCCGGACCGCGAAGCGCCGCTCACGCTGCGGCGACAGCGGCTCAGGACGATCCCACAGCCCGTCCGGAACGCTCCGCGGCGGCATCGGATCTCACGCGTTGCGACGAGTCCCCCGGCGTCCGGCGGTCCTACAGTCGACCCCGTCACCGAGGAGGACTCCTGATGCGCAGAGTGACCTATTCGATGAACGTCTCACTGGACGGCTACATCGCCGGGCCGGACGGCCGCTTCGACTGGACGGCGCCCGACGAGGAGGTCTTTCGCTCCTGGATCGACGAGATCCGAGAGGTCGGCGTCCACCTGTTGGGGCGACGGCTGTACGAGACGATGCTGTACTGGGAGACCGCCGACCAGGATCCGTCGCTCGACGACTCGATGCTCGAGTGGGCCGCGCTCTGGAAGCCGCTCCCCAAGGTGGTGTTCTCCACCACGCTGTCGGCGGTGCGGGGTAACGCCCGCCTGGCGTCCGGCGGCCTGGCGGAGGAGATCGAGCGGTTGCGAGCCGAGCCGGGGGAGGGCGACATCGCGATCGGCGGCGCGACTCTCGCCGCCGAGGCGGCCGCGTCGGATCTCATCGACGAGTACCGGGCCAGGATCCACCCGGTGCTGGTGGGCGGTGGCATTCCGTTCTTTCCCCGGCACGAGCGCCGGGTGGATCTCGAACTCGTCGAGACCCGCACCTTCAGCTCCCCGGTCGTCCACCTCCGCTACCGCGTGGTGCGCGGTGCGTGATGTCGCCCGGTCCACGGTTGACTGAAAAGAGATCGCGCGGCAGTCCCGGAGACGTGGCGGGGGGCGTTGCGGCGCTGCGGCAGCGCCCCCGTACTCCGTCGGACGGGCCGGGGGCGCTGGGCGCGGTGAACGGCGTGTGCCGGCCTTGCGGGGTCAGGCGTAGTGGCGGTAGATGGCCTGGGCGACGCAGGCCGGCTTGTCGGCGCCCTCGATCTCCACGGTGAAGGCGATGCGCATCTCGACCCCGTTGCCGCGGACGTCCTCGACGGAGTCGACCGTGCCGTGCAGCCGGATCTTGGCGCCGACGCGCACGGGGTGCGGGAAGCGGACCTTGTCCAGGCCGTAGTTGATGCTCATCGAGGTGCCCTCGATGGCCAGGAGCTGGTTGAAGAGGGGGATGATCAGGGAGACGGTGAGGTAGCCGTGGGCGATGGTGCCGCCGAAGGGGCCGGTGGCGGCGCGCTCGGGGTCGGTGTGGATCCACTGGTGGTCGCCGGTGGCGTCGGCGAAGGTGTCCACCCGCTCCTGGGTGATCTCCTGCCAGTCGGTGCGGCCGAGGTCGGCGCCGGCGAGGGCCTTGATCTCGTCGAGTCCGGTGGCGGTGCGCAGGGCGGTCATGGCGGTGCCTTTCAGGAGGTGGTGCCGTAGGTCCGGCGTATGTGGGGCTTGAGCAGCTTTCCCGCGCCGCTGCGGGGCAGGGCGTCGGTGAAGACGAGTGACTTGGGGATCTTGTAGCGGGCCAGGCGGCCGTCGAGGAAGACGAGGATGTCCTCGGCGGTCGCCTCCGCGCCGGGGGCGAGGACGACGACGGCGCGGGGCACCTCCCCCCACTTCTCGTCCGGGATGCCGATCACGGCGCAGTCGTCGACGGCAGGATGCTCGTGGAGGGCCTTCTCGACCTCGGCCGGATAGATGTTCTCCCCACCCGAGATGATCATGTCTTTGGCGCGGTCGACGATGGTGACGTATCCGTCCTCGTCCGCGGCGGCGATGTCCCCGGTGCGGAACCAGCCGTCCTGGAGGGCCGTGGCGGTCTCCTCGGGCAGGTTCCAGTAGCCCCGCATGACGTTGGGGCCCTCCACGAGCAGTTCGCCGCGTGCGGCGTCGTCGCCGGCCGGGTCGACGATGCGGATGTCGGTGAAGAAGTGCGGCAGTCCCGCGCTGCCCGGTTTGCCGAGGGCGTGGTCGGCGTCGAGCAGGCAGACACCGGGGGACGCCTCGGTCATGCCGTAGCCCTGGAGGAAGCCGATCCCGCGTTCCTGGTAGGTGCGGATCAGCGCCTCGGGGACGGGGGCGCCTCCGCACAGCAGCATGCGCACCGATGACAGGTCGGCGTCGGCGAATCCGGCTGCCGCGGCCACCTGCTGGAACATGGCCGGCACGCCGAACATCACCGTGACGCGGAGTCGTTCGATCAGGTCGAGGGTGCGGGTGGGGGAGAAGGAGTCCTCCAGGACGAGGGTGCCGCCCTTGAGGACGGTGGGCAGGCACGTCATGTTCAGGGCGGCCGTGTGGAACAGCGGCGCGGACAGCAGGGTGACGTCCCCGGCGGAGAACTCCCCGTCGACCAGGGTGTTGACGCTGTTCCAGATCAGGTTGCCGTGGGTGAGGACGGCGCCCTTGGCGCGGCCGGTCGTGCCCGAGGTGTACATGATGATCGCGATGTCGGCATGGGTGACGGGCACGTCGAGGGGCGTCGCCGGCAGAGCGGCGAGCCGCTCGTCCAGGGCGGCTCCGGCCGCGACCCGGCGCGGGACGTCGCAGGAGCCGGCGAACGCCTCGAACGCCGCCGTGTGCACCAGGACACTCGCGCCGGAGTCCGCGAGACAGTGCCGCAGTTCGGGCTCGGCGAGGCGGGTGTTCAGCGGTACGAAGACGGCCCCGAGATGACCGGCGGCGAACAGGGTCTCCAGGAAGGAGGGGTGGTTGGGGCCGAGGTAGGCGACACGGTCGCCGGGACGCACGCCGAGCCCGCGCAGGTGGTGTGCCAGGCGGGTGGTGCGGTCGTGCAGTTGGCCGTAGGTGAGCTGGACGTGCCCGTACACGACGGCGGGTCGGTCCGGTGTCCTGCGGGCGCGTCGCGCGGTCCAGGACCCGATGCCGTGGTTGCGCATACGAATGCCCTGCCTTTCGGGTTCGGAAGGGGCCGGTACGGGGAAGGGCGCGTCAGCTCTTGTCCAGGCCGAGCAGCCGCAGTGCGTTGTCCTTGAGGATGCGGGGTCTGACCTCGGGCTTGATGTCGAGCTCGCCGAAGTCGGCCAGCCACCGGTCGGGGGTGATGACCGGGTAGTCGGAGCCGAAGAGCACCTTGTCCCTCAGCAGCGTGTTGGCGTAGCGGACGAGCTGCGGCGGGAAGTACTTCGGTGACCAGCCGGACAGGTCGATGTACACGTTCGGCTTGTGGGTGGCCACCGCCAGGGCCTCGTCCTGCCACGGGAAGGAGGGGTGGGCGAGGATGATCGGCAGGTGGGGGAAGTCGACGGCGACGTCGTCGATCAGCATCGGGTTCGAGTACTTCAGACGGATGCCGCCCCCGCCGGGGACACCGGCGCCGATGCCGGTCTGCCCGGTGTGGAACAGGGCCGGAACCCCCAGTTCCTGGATGGCCTCGTACAGCGGGTAGGCCATGCGGTCGTCGGGCGAGAAGCCCTGCAGGCTCGGGTGGAACTTGAAGCCCCGTACGCCGTACTCCTCGACCAGCCGCCGCACCTGGCGCACGGCCGCCCGCCCCCGCCAGGGGTCGAGGGAGGCGAACGGGACGAGGACGTCGGCGTGGGCCGCGCAGTCCTCGGCGACCTCCTCGTTGGGGATGGGCGGGTGGCCGAGCGCGTGCTCGGCGTCGACGGTGAAGACGACGGCCGCCATGTTCCGCTGCCGGTAGTACTCGGCCGTCTCCTCGATCGTGGGCTGACGGTGACCGTGCGCGGCGAAGTACTTCTCCGAGGCGGCCATCAGCTCCGGGCTGAGCGAGGGATGGCCGGCGCGGGAGACCTCGGCGTGCGTGTGCACGTCGATCGCGGTGAGCCGGCCCGTGTCCATGAGGGCGTTCGTGCGGGCGCTCATGTCACTTGTCCGTCGGCGGCTTGGGGGCGGGGATGCCGTACGTCTCGGGGTCGGACCCGACGCCGCCGGCCCAGGCTTCGGCGATCGCGTCGGCGCTCCAGCCGCCGTCGCGGAACGCGGTCGCCTTCTCCTTGGGGTGGGACCACAGGGCCAGGCGGTCACCGCCGAGGCCGATGGCCTGTCCGGTGACGCCGGCCGAGGCGTCGGAGGCGAGGAAGACGATCAGGCCGGTGACGTCCTCGACGGTGCCCAGCCCCTCGTCCTTGCGCATCCACTCCGGCAGGGGAGCGCCGGTGCGCTCGGACTCCTCGATGGCGGGCGCGAAGGCCGGGATGGTCTTGGTCATCTCGGTGGCGGCCACCGGGACCACGGCGTTCACCGTGATGCCGGCCCGAGCCAGCTCCATCGCCCAGGTGCGGGCCATGGCGGCGATGCCGGCCTTGGCCGCCGCGTAGTTGGTCTGCCCGAAGTTGCCGCGCTGCCCGGCCGGTGAACCGATCAGGACGATCCGGCCGCCCTCGCCCTGCTCGCGCATGCGGACCGCGGCGGCCCGGGCGCAGGTGAAGGTGCCGCGCAGATGGACGCGGACGACGTCGTCGAAGTCGTCGTCCGTCATCTTCCACAGCACCTTGTCGCGCAGGATGCCGGCGTTGGTCACCAGGACGTCGAGCCGGCCGAAGTGCTCCACCGCCGCGGAGACCAGCGCCTCGGCAGCCTCGGTGGTACCGACTGCGGCTGTCACCCCGAACGCCTTGCCGCCCGCCGCTTCCACGTTCCTGACCGCGGCCTCGACAGCCCGCTCGTCCACGTCGTTGACCACGACCGACGCCCCGGCCGCACCGAGCGCGCGGGCGTAGGCGAGACCGAGCCCCCGGCCACTGCCCGTGACCACGGCCACCTTCCCCGAAAGGTCCATGGGAACCACCTCTCATTGACAGGATTCCTGGCTATGAGGGCTCAGTCTCGTGATCGGCAGGAAACCTGTCAATGGGGTACGGTGGACTTTCTCACCGGGCCACCGGGATGGTGCGCCCATCGGCACAGCCACAGGGGAGGGGCGCCGTGACCGACGCCGTTGCACAGCCGGCCGACCAGCAGGCTCGGACAGCTCCTTCACTGCTCTACCTGGTCAAGCGCACCGAGCAGGTGGTACGGGCGCGACTTGAGCAGGTGCTCAAGCCGGCGGGCGTGACCGCCCTGCAGTACACCGCGCTGACCGTGCTGGAACGGCACGACGGCCTCACCGCCGCCCAGCTCGCCCGGGACTCCTTCGTCGCCGCCCAGTCCATGGCCGACATGGTGCGCACCCTCGAAGCCCGGGGCCATGTCGACCGGCGCCCCAACCCCGCGAACCGGCGCGAGCTGCTGATCGGGCTGACCGAGTCCGGGCGCCGGCTTCTGGCCGAGTACGAGCAGCCGGTACGGGAGCTGGAGCAGCGCATGACCGACGGGCTCGGCGCCGACCGGACCGCCGAGCTGCGCGCGGCGCTGGACCACACCTGGCGCCGGCTGTTGTGATGCGGCGCCGCTGAGGAGTACGGGCCGGCCCGTGAGGAGGCGGGCGATACGGCAGCGGTGGCCACCGCCTGGGCGCCGTGGGCGACGCCCGGCGAGCCGGGCATCCGGAAGACAGGGGCGACGACGCACACCGCGGCGACGGTGTCGTCGCCCTCGCGGACCGGGGCGCCGGCCGAGCCGAGCACGAGGTGGCCCGGATCATCCCCGACCCGGCCGTCGAGGCCGGCGCCGCCGGTCTCGCTTCGGCGAGGGCAGACGCCTCTTGTACCGAGCCTGCACCCGCCGGTGCTGCGGGCTGAACGACTGAACGGACGTGTCAGCGGCGGCAGGGCCCGACTCAACCGGGCCCTGCCGGTCCCTGGCAGGCATCGGCGCGCGTGGGGCAGGGCGAGGGCAGATCACTAGTCTGCACGGGTGCTCTCATACGACGAGTTGACTTCACCGGAGCGTGCGCTGTGGGACGCGTTCCCGGAGGGACGCCGCGTGGACCTGCGCACGGGTGTGCCCGAGGACGACCGTGTCGCCGGAGGTGGGCAGTGGGGCCCCGGACGGACGGTTCGGGCCGTCGTGATCGCTGCGCTCCTCCTGGGCGCGAACGCCGCGCAGCCGGGCGCCGTCGCGTGCCTGAGGCTCGCCGGGGCGCGGATATCGGGACGCCTGAACCTGGCCGGCGCGCAGATCGCTCACGACCTACGGCTCGAGGACTGCTGGTTCGAGGAGGGCGTGGACCTCTCCGGAGCGTCGGCCCAGTCGATCGCCATCACGGGCAGCCGAGCGCCGGGCGTGGAAGCCGGAATGACCCGTGTCGAGGGACGACTCGACCTGCGCCGCTCTCGCCTGGAGAGCGGCGCTGTCTCGCCCCTCCACCGCAGGGTCACCGCCTTGTCGCTCATCAACGCCCGGGTGAGCGGCGCGGTGAACCTCAACGGCGCCGAAGTCACCGCACCCGGGGAATGGGCGGTGTCCGCCGGCGGACTGGTCGCGGAGGGCGGCGTCTACTGCCAGGACGGTTTCGTCGCGCGCGGCGAAGTCCGTCTCATGGGAGCACAGCTGCCGGGCGGACTGCACATGCGGGGCGCACTACTGGAACACCCCGGCCGGCGCGGGGTGGTGCTCGCCCTGGACAACGCCGTGGCCTCGACGCTCGACTTCTCCGACGGGTTCACGGCGAACGGGACCGTACGGCTGCGGGGAGCCCGGATCTCGGACGACCTGACCTTCGAAGGAGCCGTCCTGAACGGGCCGCGCGACGGCCACGGCCCGTCACTGGTCGCCGTGCTGATGCAGGCCGTCGACTTCGACTTCACCCTCGCCCGGACCCCGTCCGGCACCGTGGACCTGCGGGGCGCGCAGGTGTCCCACCTCCACGACAGCGACCGCAGCTGGCCGGACGTGGTGGAGCTGGACGGCTTCGTCTACGGCTCCGTCAAGGTGGACGAGGCGGGCGAGCGGCGGGAGGCGGTGGGGCGGCGCGACTCCGTGGCCCATCGGGTGGCGTGGATACGACGCAGCCCGGGCTACAGCCCCCAGCCCTACGAGCAGTTGGCGAGCTGGTACCGGAAGGCCGGCCACGACGACGACGCCCGCCGGGTGCTCCTGGCCAAACAGCGCCACCGGCGTCGCACCCTTCACCGGGCCGCGCGTGTGTGGGGTCACCTCCTCGATGCGACTGTCGGCTACGGCTACCGCCCCTGGCTGGCCGGCGTCTGGCTCCTCGCGCTGACCTTGCTGGGCACGCTGTCCTTCGGCACGCACTCCCCCCATCCGGTCAAACAAGGCGAAGGCGCCCCGTTTCAGCCGGTCGTCTACACGCTCGACCTCTTGATCCCCATCGGCGGTCTGGGGCAGCGCACGGCCTGGTACTGGTCCAGCGACGGCCTCCAGTGGCTGGCCTACCTGCTGATCGCCTTCGGCTGGGTGCTGACCACCGCCCTCATCGCCGGGGTCACCCGCACCCTGCAGAAGAACTAGCGACGCGGCCACGGCCGGCCGGCACCGCGTCCGGGCGGCGCCGGGACCGCCGCGCTCGCGCCGTACCGGCGGTACCGCCTCAGGCGAGCGTCACCTCCACCGGCAGCTTCTTGATGCCGTTGACGAAGTTGGAGCGCACACGCGGGACGTCCCCGGCGAGCTTGATGTCCGCCAGGCGCGGGATCAGTTCCTCGAACATGATGCGGATCTCGGTGCGAGCCAGCAGGTTGCCCAGGCACAGGTGGGGGCTGCCCTTGCCGAAGGTGATGTGGTCGTTGTTCTGCCGGGTGACGTCGAAGTCGTACGGGTTGCCGAAGACCTCCTCGTCGCGGTTGCCGGAGGCGAACCACATGACGACCTTGTCGCCCTCCTTGATCCGCTTGCCGCCGAGTTCGAGGTCCCGGGTGACGGTCCCGCGCTCGCGCAGGGGGTTCCGCGTACGCGTCGTGGTGTGGGCCGTGCCGGTCCTGTCGGCACGGAGATCGGTCCAGAGGATGTGGAACGGATACCGGTCCGAACGCGCCATTGCTCCCACGCGTGGCCGAGCAGGGGGTGGACTGCAGGCTCGCGCACACGGAGCGGCCGGGGTGCTCTCCGGTCCGGGAGGGTGCAGTCTGGGGTGGCGGGCCAGGCTGAGAGGTGGAACACGTCATGAGAGGACGCGGGTGACGGGCTCCGCCGGGGGTGCGGCCGCGCGGCTGTTGGCGCGTCTGGCCGTGCTCGCGGCGATCGGTTGCGTGGTCGTGCTGGCGCTCACGGTGGGGGAGGGAGGGCTGGCGGTCATCGCGGCCGGGCTGCTCGGGCTGGTCGCCTGCGCGGCGGGCATCTGGTGGTTCTTGGCACACCGGGGCCTGGTGCGCCTGATCGGGGCCTGTGTCGCCGTGGCCGCGCCCGTCGCGGTCCTGGTGCTCTACGCCTTCGACGGTCTGTGGCTGACGGCGCTGGTGCTGATCCTGTGCTGGGGGGCCGCGCTGGCCTGCGCCCGGGCGGCGTTGCGCAAGGCACGCCCCGAGCGGTCGAGGCGAGCGGTGGCCGCGTCCCGTCCGCGGCGGCCGTTCCTCATCATGAATCCGAAGTCCGGGGGCGGGAAGGTCGGCCGCTTCGGGCTGGTCGACCGGGCGGAGGCGCTGGGCGCCCGGGTGCTCCTGCTCGACCCCTCGGCCCCGGCGGACGTGGCGGCACTGGCCCGCGAGGCGGTGGCCGAAGGCGCGGACCTGCTGGGCGTCGCCGGGGGCGACGGCACCCAGGCCCTGGTCGCGGCGGTCGCCGCCGAACACGATCTGCCGTTCCTCGTGATCTCGGCCGGCACCCGCAACCACTTCGCGATGGACCTCGGTCTCGACCGGTCCGACCCGGCACGGTGCCTCGACGCGCTGACCGACGGCGAGGAACTCCGGATCGACCTCGGCGACGTCGCCGGCCGGGCCTTCGTCAACACCGTGTCCTTCGGCGTGTACGCCGACGTCGTGCAACGCCCCGAGTACCGCGACGACAAGGCGGGTACGGCCCTGGCCCTCATGCCGGACCTGCTGGCCGGTGAAGGGGGGCGACGGCTCGACGCGTCGATCGACGGCACCGCCCTCTCGTCCCAGCAGGCCCTGCTGGTCAGCAACAACGCGTACGTGTCTCCCGATGAACTCGGCGGGGGCGGTCGCCGGGCCAGACTCGACGACGGCGAGCTGGGTGTACTGGCGATCCGGGTGGAGAGCGCGGCGGAGGCCGCACAACTGGCCGTACGGGGCTCGCAGTCCGCCGCGCTGACGGTCATGACGGCGCAACGGGTCGAGGTGACCTCCGATGCCGACGAGATCCCCGTCGCGGTGGACGGCGAGGCGCTGCGGATGGCCACACCAGTGGTGTGCACCGTAAGGCCGGGCGTGTTGCGGGTCCAGGTGCCGCGTGACCGCCCGGGTGTCCCGGTACCCGCGCCGTCCGTGGACTGGCGACGACTCGTCGACCTCGCGTTGGGCCGCACAGGGCGCACCTCGGAACGTCAGGCCCGAGCCTGACCGGTACGCCGAGGCAGCGGGCGTGACGCTGCTCGCTCGCGGCGATCGCGTCGCCTCCGGGGCGCCGACGCCACAGCCCCACCGTCAAGCCTGTGCAGACTCCTCGATGGCCGTGGCCACCTGCTGCACAGCAGGCGAGGTGCGGTGGTCCCTGCGGCCCAGGAAGAGGTCGATGGTCTCCGTTTCGGCGAGCGGCACGTAGGTGACGCCGTCGAGCCGCAGGCTCTGCACCGACTCCGGCACGAGTGCCACGCCGTGTCCGGCGGCGACGAGGACGACGAGGGTGGCGGTCTCGCCGACCTCGACCAGGGACGAGGGCTGGAAGCCGGCCCGGCGGCAGGCGGACAGGACGCGGCCGTACATGGCGGACCGCGACTGTGCGGGATGGATGACGAAGGGCTCGCCCGCCAACTGGGCCAGCGAGATCCGCCGGCAGGCGGCCAGCGGATGATGGGTCGGGAGCACGGCTACCAGGGACTCGGTGCGCAGCGGCGTGATGCTCACCCCCTCGGTGGCGGCGCCGGAACGGAGGACCGCCAGGTCGTACGTGCCGTCGAGCAGGCCGTCGACGAGCTGCGGAGTGAGCAGCTCGCCCCGCAGGTCCATGGTGATGTGGGGCAGCCGGGCCCGGACGGTACGGGCGACGCGCGGCAGGACCTCGTAGGTGGCGGTGCCGATGAAACCCACGGAGACGCGGCCCGCGCGGCCGGTGGCGAGTTCCGTCATGTGGACGCGTGCGCGTTCGGCCTCGGCGAGCAGCGTGCGGGCGTAGCCGGTGAGATGCCGTCCCGCCTCGGTGAGTTCGACGTGCCGGGTGGACCGGTGGAACAGGGGGGTGCCCAGCTCGCGTTCCAGCTGCTTGATCTGCTGCGACAAGGCGGGCTGGGCGACGTGCAGGCGGGCGGCCGCGCGCCCGAAGTGGCACTCTTCCGCGAGCGTGAGGAAGTAGCGGATCTGGCGGAGCTCCATGGGGCAATCTTATAAAGCTCCCTTATCAATGGAGAAGAACTGAGTCTTGGACACGATGAAGCTCCCGCCCCTACCGTGAAGTCGTGACCGACAGTTACGTGTATGCAGCAGCAAGAACCCCCTTCGGACGGTTCTCCGGTGCCCTCGCCGGTGTACGGCCGGACGACCTCGCGGCGCTCGCCATGCGCGGCGTCCTGGCCAAGGTGCCGGCGTTCGATCCGGGCGAGATCGGCGATGTCGTCTGGGGGAACGTCAACGGCGCCGGCGAGGACAACCGCAATGTGGGCCGGATGGCCGTCCTCCTGGCCGGACTGCCCACCTCGGTTCCCGCCACGACCGTGAACCGGCTGTGCGGGTCCTCCCTGGACGCGGCGATCATCGCCTCGCGAGCCATCGAGACCGGCGACGCGGACATCGTGATGACCGGCGGTGTGGAGTCGATGAGCCGGGCTCCGTGGGTGCTGCCCAAGCCCGATCGCGCCTACCCCGCCGGGAACGTGACGGCCGTCTCCACCACTTTGGGGTGGCGGCTCGTCAACGAACGGATGCCCAAGGAATGGACGGTCTCCCTGGGCGAGGCCAACGAGCAGCTCGCCGAACGGTTCCCCATCCCGCGGCAGCGACAGGACGAGTTCGCCGTCCGCTCCCACGCCCTCGCCGACGCGGCGTGGGACGCCGGCTTCTACGACGACCTGGTGGTGCCGGTGGCGGTGGACGGCAAGGGGGGCACGCTGGCTCGGGACGAGGGCATCAGGCCCGGATCCACGATCGACAAGCTCGCCGCGCTCAAGCCGGCGTTCCGCCCCGACGGCGTGATCACGGCGGGTAATGCCTCGCCGCTGAGCGACGGCGCCTCGGCCGTGCTCCTGGGCTCGCAGGCCGCCGCGGCACGCATCGGCACCGATCCGCTGGCCCGCATCGCCGGGCGTGGCGTGTTCGCGCTGGACCCGCAGATGTTCGGCTTCGCGCCGGTGGAGGCGGTGAACCGGGCCCTGAGGAGCGCGGGCATCACCTGGTCCGATGTCTCCGCGGTCGAACTCAACGAGGCGTACGCCGTGCAGGCGCTGGCCTGTGTGGACGCCTGGAAGATCGACCCGGACACGGTCAACACCAAGGGCGGGGCCATCGCGCTGGGCCACCCGCTGGGCGCCTCCGGCGGCAGGCTTCTGGGCACCCTGGCCCACCGGCTGAAGGAGTCCGGCGACCGGTGGGGCGTCGCCGCGATGTGCATCGGCGTCGGCCAGGCCCTCGCCGTGGTGCTGGAGAACGTCACGGGGGCGCACCGATGACCGCGCGGCTGTGCGCCCACGCCGACGAGGCGGTCGCCGGGATCCAGGACGGCTCCACAGTCCTCGTCGGGGGCTTCGGGATGGCCGGCATGCCGGTCGATCTGATCGACGCGCTCATCCGCCAGGGCGCCAAGGACCTGACCGTCGTGTCCAACAACGCCGGCAACGGCGACACCGGTCTCGCGGCGCTCCTGGCGAAGGGGCGGGTCCGCAAGGTCGTCTGTTCCTTCCCCCGGCAGGCCGACTCCTACGTCTTCGACGAGCTGTACCGGGCCGGCAGGGTCGAGCTGGAAGTCGTACCGCAGGGCAACCTCGCCGAGCGGATCAGGGCGGCCGGGGCCGGCATCGGAGCCTTCTTCTGCCCCACCGGAGCCGGCACCCTGCTGGCCGAGGGCAAGGAGACCCGCGTCATCGACGGCCGCGTCCACGTGCTGGAGTACCCGATCAAGGGCGATGTCGCGCTGATCGGCGCCCACCGGGCCGACCGCATGGGCAACCTCGTCTACCGCAAGACCGCCCGCAACTTCGGACCGGTCATGGCCACCGCCGCGACCACCGTGATCGCACAGGTCCGCGAAGTCGTCGACACCGGCACGCTCGACCCGGAGACCGTGGTGACGCCGAGCATCTATGTCGACCGCGTGGTGCAGGAGGCAAGCGCATGAACCCCGACCGACCCCGCGCGCACGACGAGCGCCGGCCACTGAGCAAGCACGACGTCGCCGCTGTCTTGGCCCGGGACATCCCCCACGGCGCCTTCGTCAACCTCGGCATCGGCCGGCCGACACTCGTCGCCGACCACCTGCCGGCCGACTCCGGCGTGGTGCTGCACACCGAGAACGGCATGCTCAACATGGGCCCCGCCGCCCACGGCGACGCGATCGACCCGGATCTCACGAACGCCGGCAAGGTCCCGGTGACCGAGCTGCCAGGGGCGGCGTACTTCCACCACGCCGACTCCTTCGCCATGATGCGCGGCGGTCACCTGGACATCTGCGTCCTGGGCGCCTTCCAGGTCTCCGCAGCGGGTGACCTCGCCAACTGGCACACCGGCGCACCGGACGCCATCCCCGCCGTCGGCGGAGCCATGGACCTGGCGATCGGGGCCAAGAAGGTCTTCGTCACGATGACGCTGTTCACCAGGACCGGCGCTCCCAAGCTGGTTCCCCGCTGCACCTACCCCCTGACCGGGCTGGGCTGCGTCGACCGCGTCTACACCGACCTCGCCGTTTTCGACATCACCCCGCAGGGCGTCATGGTCCGGGAGACCTTCGGCACCACCGTCGACGAACTCGCGGGCCGCCTGGACCTTCCGCTGCTGCCCGCCCGGGACTGACCTCACGCAGTGAGCGAGGCGGCAACGGACCGGTGGTCCGGGCCGGTCGGCGCGACCGGGCCGGCGGGGTGTGTGTCCGGGGAGCGAGACGCCGACCGGACACCGTTCGACACCACTTGACGGTCCGGAAGGCGCCCGGTCCCTCTCTGAGTACCACATCGCACCCCCTGTAGGGTCTTCCGCGGGCACAACGATCACGCATGGGGGAGCGATGGACACGTCGGCCGCGCGGGTGCATGAGCAGATCCGGGTCCGGCTGGCAGCGGCCGTGGGTGCCGATGCCGCCGACCTGGGGCGCATCGCCGAGGAGGCTGCCCTCCGGTTGCACCGGAGCGGCCAGGAACCCGACTTCGAGGTCAGTTCCGCAAACTTCGCGACCGATCCGTTCTTCGTCTGCGCCGACCGCTACTGGCGGCAGCGATTCGCCGACAGTCCGTCCTCGGACACCGCCCTGGCCTGCGCACGCTGGATCGCCGCGCACACCGCCGCCGGGTGCCGCTCCGCCGTGCGGGAACAGTGGGCCCTGGGCAACGGCTTCATCAACCGGTCCCACCTGGAGACCCGCTAGCAGCTCGACGAGGCGGCCAGAGGGATCGCCGGAGTCCCCGGGGCCGCGGATCTGGCCCTGACCATGCTGCTCTACCACGCGGGAAAGCTGCGCGCCAACTTCGCCTTCGACGACCTGAACGCGGTCCTCACCACCTCCGCCCTCGCCGCGGCAGCCGGCCCCCACCGCGACGAGCCCGTGGTCCTCGCACTGCGCTCGTTCGCGGCGTTCGGCAGCCGCGTCCTGACCGCGGAACACGCACGCGAACTCCTCGACCGGGCATGGACGGCCCCGCACCGCTCGCGGCATGTGGTGGACGTGTGCCTGAACGGGCTGGCGTTCTCCGTGCCCTTCGACGGCCAGGGCGACCTCCTGCGCCGGCTCGCGCAGGAGGCCGTGGACAGCCACCCCGACGACCACATGTTCCGCTTCCGCCTCGCGACCGCCCACCACCTGTGCGCCGACCACGACGAGGCCCTCGCTCACGTCGATGCCGCTCTGGCCATGCTCGCCCGCCAGGGGACCTTCAGCCGCGAACTGCTCCTGGAGCAGTACCTCGTCAAGCGCGACGCCATCCAGGAGGCCCGGCTGCGGGCGGCGCGCGAGGCGGAGCACGAGGCCCGCTGGCGGCGCCAGGACGCCGCCAACGCCGACCTGGAGCAGGCCATGCACCGCTCCTCCGTACGGGCGGTCGAACTCGTCGCCGTGTTCACCTCGGCGATCGCCTTCGCGGTGGGCTCACTCCAGATCACCCTCAGCGGCACCCTGAAGCTGCGCGAGCGGCTGTGGCTGCTCACGGCCCTGGGCGCAGGGCTGGCCGTCTTCGCCCTGCTCATCATCGGTGGCACCTGGCTGATCACCCGCAGGCGCTCCCGCCGCTGACCGTCCACGTCCCGCGGCCGCACACGTCCGGCGCGGTACCGCCGCGGTCACATGCGGGTCGCCAGCGGCACGGTCACCTGTTTCAGCCACTCTCCCTTCGCGAAGTCCCGCGCCTTCACGACCACTCGGTCCCGGAACACCTCCACCTGGAGTCCCTGGTTGAACGTGCCGGGAACGGTGACCTCGCCGCCGCTGCCGTCGTCGCGGAAACCGGTCTGCACCGCGCCCGTGTTGAACACGGGGAAGCCGTCGAGGTTGGCGGTGCCGGGGACGACCCGGCGTACGAACCAGTCGGACAGGGCGAGATCCCAGTGTGTGTGGCCGCAGAAGAGGAACACGTCGCGGTGGCGGCCGAGGATGCCCAGGAGACGGTCCGCCTGGAGGTAGTCGCGGGAGTAGAGCGTGTTGTGGCTGCCGGAGACCGTGTCGGGCAGCGGGTGGTGGGTGATCACCATGACCGGCTTGCGCCGGAGCGCCCAGTACGCCAGGCGGTCCTCCAGCCAGGCGAACTGCGCATCGCTCAGCCACACCTCGTCCCACAGCTTCGGGTCGTGGTAGTGCATGTACTTCTCGGTGCCGATGCTCAGGACCGGGATGCCACCGAAGGAGTGCTCGGCCTGGACCGTGTTCCGGCCGGCGAACCTGTAGAAGCTCCGGAACAGGGAGTCCTCGGTCGTGCCGTTCGGCCAGGTCTCCTGGGCGAGTGTCGACGGATCGGCGTACTTCGGCACGTAGAACTCGTGGTTGCCGATCGCCCAGGCCACCGTCCCGGGGTGGGTGTGCCTGGCGAACTCCGCGGTCACCGCCGCGTACTCGAAGTCGTAGCCGCGCGGGGTGATGTCACCGGCGACCGCGATGCCCGAGCTGCCCGGGTTGACGGACTTCATGTCCTCCAGCGCGACTCCGAGGTCCCGGAGGTCGCCCTGGATGTCGCTGATGACGTTGAAGGTGGTGACCGGCTTGCCCCGGCGGCCGGAGCCGACCGCGTGCGCGGGCAGCGGGGTCAGGCCACACAGCCCCACGGCACCGGCTCCGGCGGTGGTCAGGACAGATCTGCGATCCACGGGCGTTCCTTCCTGCGGTGCTCCGGAGGTCGGCCTCCGACTCCGGACCATCGCATGCTTGGACTAGACCCGTTATGTATATGAGATCAATGACGACCGGAGGGAGGTGGCGATCCGACCGGCGGATGAACGCATTCCCACGGGCGCCTTCCCACGGGCCGGTTCACCGGGCACGGCGCACCATCTCGGTGATCCAGGTGGGAGCGAACGGAGACGTGCAGCCCGGGGAGGTCGGGTAGTCCTTGAGCACCTCCAGGCGCTCACCGATGCCGATCGCACGGCTGCGGTGCTCGGCGTGCTCGATCCCGATCTGAGCCAGGCAGTGGTTCATCGCCCACTGCAGGCGGTCCGGGGCGTCCTTCATCTCCGCTTCGATGACGTCGAGCAGTCCCGCGAGGTCGAGGCCCTCGGGCTTCTTCGCCACGCGTTCGGTGGTCAGCGCCCAGCCGGCACTGGCGACCACGGGATCCGGATCGGCGGACCAGGCCACGCGCAGCTCCTCGGAGTGCGGGTTCTTCTTCACCACGTAGTTCACGAGCCAGTCGTGCACCTTGGGTGTGCGCGCCTCGCGCACCATGACGTCCAGCTCGTCACGCTCGAACGCCTTCGGGCGGCACACCAGGACGGCCAGCAGTCTCGCCGCGGTGTCGCCCGTCTCCCAGAGCCGGCAGGCGAGTTCGTGCTGGGTCTTCAGCCGCTTGGCGAGAGCGCGCAGCTTGCTGAGGTTCACACCGTGATCGTCACCGTGCTTCTCGTTCACCTTCCGGGCCTTCGGATCCTCGAGCCCGGCCAGCTCGGCCATCACCTCGGCGACCCTCGTCCCGGTGGGCGTCGTCTCGGCCACCTCGGCCTCCTGTCCGTCACGTGCGAGCGCTTCAGCCTACGACGGACGCGGTGCACCGCGGTGCCCCCGCAGCCTCGTGCGGGCCGGGAGACGCCCGACGGCTGCGCCTGGCGAGGCGACCTCCGAGCCGCGGCGGTGACACGCCTGGCCGCGGAGTCCCCGCGTTCCCCGCCGGACCGCGGACTCCGGTGATGATGAGCGCATGGACGTCACCGAGGTACTCCTGCCAGGGGTGGGGCTCCGGTACGAGTTCACCAACCACGAGGGCGACGTGGTCGGCATCGTCGCGGAGCGCACCGGCGTTTTCGACCTGGTCGTCTACGACAGCGGCGACCCGGACACGAGCCGGCCCGTCGTGCGTCTCAACAGCGAGGAGGCCGACGCGGTGGCCGAGATCCTGGGCGCTCCGCGGATCGCCGAACGCTTCGCGGACCTCACCAAGGAGGTGCCCGGGCTGCTGTCGGGGCAGGTCGAGGTCCGCTCCGCCAGCCCCTACGCCGGTCAGCCGCTGGGCAGCACCAGAGCCCGGTCCCGCACGGGCGCCTCCATCGTGGCGATCGTCCGGGGCGATGGCGTGATCGCGTCGCCGAAGCCGGAAGAGGTGCTCCGGGCCGGTGATGTGCTGGTCGTGATCGGAACCCGTGAGGGGATCGCCGGCGTGGACCGGATCATCCAGGGCTGAGGGGTGCGCGATCCCATCACCCTGCTGCTGGAGCTCGGGCTCATCCTCACCGCGCTCAGCGTGCTCGGCGCCGCGGCACGGCGCCTGACGCTCTCGCCGGTCCCGCTCTACCTGCTCGCCGGACTGGCCCTCGGCGAGGGAGGAATCGCCCCGGTGCCGGCCGCCGGTGCGTTCGTCGAGACCGGCGCGGCCATCGGCGTGGTCCTGCTTCTGCTCACGCTCGGCCTGCAGTTCTCCCTGGCCGAGTTCACCGGCAGCCTGCGCCGGCACCTGCCCTCCTCCGTCGTCGACCTGGTTCTCAACGCCGTGCCGGGCGCCGTCGGCGGATGGCTTCTCGGCCTGGACGCCATCGGCATCCTGGCCCTCGCGGGCGCCACCTATGTCTCCTCGTCGGGAATGGTCGCCCGGCTCCTCGCCGACCTGCGGCGGCTGGGCAACCGGGAGACGCCCGCCATCCTCTCCGTCCTGGTGATGGAGGACATCGCCATGGCCGCCTACCTCCCCCTGCTGGCGGTCCTGGCCGCCGGCGGTCCCTGGTGGCAGGCCGCCCTCGGTGTCCTGGTTGCGGTCGGCACGGTGCTGGCGGCCTTCGTCGCCTCCTACCGGTGGGGGCACCACCTCGGCCGGCTGCTGTCGCACCCCGACGACGAACAACTCATGCTCAGGGTGCTCGGCCTGACCCTGAGCGTCGCGGCGCTCGCCGAGCTGGTCCACGTCTCGGCGGCGGTGGGAGCCTTTCTCGTCGGACTCTCCCTCACCGGTGAGACCGCCGCCCGGGCCCGCGCGGTGCTCGGCCCCCTGCGGGACCTCTTCTCCGCCGTCTTCTTCCTCGCCATCGGACTGTCGGTCGGCCCGGACGACCTCGTGCCGCTCCTTCCCGCCGCCTTCGCGCTCGCCGCGGTCACCGCCGCGACCAAACTGGTCACCGGCCGTTACGCGGCGGCGCGGGACCACGTCGGGCGCCGCGGTCAGCTGCGGGCGGGCACGACGCTCATGGTGCGCGGCGAGTTCTCCATCGTCGTCATCGGCCTGGTCGGGACCGTGCACGGAGACCTCGCCCCCCTCGTCACCGCGTACGTCTTCATCCTCGCCGTCGCGGGGCCCTTCCTCACCCGTCTCGCAGGAGCCCCGCGCCTGCGTCCATGAGGACGGGGACGAGCCCGCGTTCCTGCCGCTCCCGCCCCGCAGCCCGACCTCACGGAGGGCCGGCAGCCGCGGGAGAATGAAGGCGTCGTCCTGGGCTGCGCTGAAGGCGGTGGGATCCATGACGCTGTCGCTGGTCGTGGGTGTCGACGGATCGGAGCCCGGCCTCTGGGCGGCCGACTGGGCGACGGACGAGGCGGCCCTGCACGGACTGCCGCTGCGCATCGTCCACGCCTCCCTATGGGAACGCTACGAAGGCCCCGTCTTCGCGCAGGCGGCCGAGCTTCCCTCCGAGCACGTCCTCGCGCAGGAGATCGTCGACCGCGCCGCCGAACGGGCTCGGCAGCGGAACCCGGACGTGCAGGTCACCGTCGACATCGTTCCCGACGACCCCGAGGCGGCGCTGCTGCGGGAGTCGGGCCGCGCCGCCGCCGTCGTGACCGGGTGCCGGGGCAGAGGACCGATCAGGGGCGCGCTGCTGGGCTCGGTCAGCCACTCCCTGGCGACCCATGCCGTGGGCCCGGTGGTCGTCGTACGGGGCAGCCCGCACAACCGGCGGGGAGCCAACGGCCGCATCGTGGTCGGCGTGGGCGAGGCAGCGACCAGCGCGAAGGCGATACGGTTCGCGTTCCGCGAGGCCGAAGCACGGCACTGCGCGCTGGACGCCGTACGCGCCTGGCGCCGGCCCGCCCACAGGACCCTCGCGCATCCGCTGCTCGCCGGTGACACCGCCCACCACCACGAGGAGCGGGCAGCAGCCCTGCTCGACGACGTCCTGCGCGCCCCGGAGCACGAACACCCTGACGTACCGGTGCACCGTGTCACCGCCGAGGGCCCGGCCCACCACGTCCTGCTCACCCACGCGGCCACGGCCGACCTGCTCGTCGTCGGTGCCTCGCGACGCCACGGGCCGCTTGCGCTGCCCCTCGGCCGTGTGGCGCACGCCGCGCTCCAGCATGCCGACTGCCCCGTCGCGGTGGTGCCGCAACGCGCAGCCGCATGACGTCGCGGGCTCTTCCGGCGCGGGGAGCGGTCAGCGGGCGGCCGCGGCACCGTCCAGGCTCAGGGGTGCGTCCGTGTGGGCCACGACGTCCTCCACGGTGACGCCCCAAGCCGTCTCGACCAGGGCGAGGCCGTCGTCGGTGACGTCCAGGACACCGAGGTCGGTGATCACTCGGTGGACGCACCGCTCGCCGGTGAGCGGGAGGGTGCACTCCTGGAGGACCTTGGAGCTGCCGTCCTTGGCGGTGTGCTCCATCAGGACGATGACGCGCCGGGCGCCGTGGACGAGGTCCATCGCGCCGCCCATGCCCTTGACCATCTTCCCGGGGACCATCCAGTTGGCCAGGTCGCCGCGTGCCGACACCTGCATGGCGCCGAGGACGGCAGTGTCGATGTGACCGCCGCGGATCAGGCCGAAGGACAGCGCCGAGTCGAAGAAGGAGGCTCCCGGCAGCACGGTGACCGTCTTCTTGCCGGCGTTGATCAGATCCGGGTCGACCTCGTCCTCGGCCGGGGCCTCCTCGTGCAGCAGGTCGCCGCCGCCGCGCGCCCCCTCGGCGGCGAACCGCAGGGCTGCCGCCCGGCCCTGCCCGCGTGCCGTACCGGAGATCAACGTCACCTTGCCGTCGAGCCGTTTCACGACGACCCCTCCCGCAGGGCGTCGGAGACGGACTTGACGCCGCCGTGCGCGGTCAGCCCCCCGTCCACGGGGATCTCGGCACCGGTGATGAAGGAGGACTCGTCGGACAGCAGGAAGACGACGAGCGGGGCGACCTCGCCGACAGTCCCCGTACGGCCCAGCGGCGTCTCGCGGATGTTGGACTGGCGGAACGCCGGGGCGGCGGAGACGGTCATGTCGGTCTCGATGAAGCCGGGGTGGACCGTGTTGACGCGGATGCCGCGCGGGCCCAGCTCCAGCGCGGCGGTCCGCGACAGCCCACGCAGCGCCCACTTGCTGGTCGTGTACGCGACCGGGTAGTGGGCCGTGAGGGCCGCTGACGAGCCGACGTTCACGACGGCGGAGCCGGGCGGCATGAGCGGGGTGAGGTGCTGGATGCCGAGCAGGGGGCCGGTGACGTTGACCGCGTGGACGCGGGCCATGTCCTCGGCACGGACCTCGCCGACACGCGCCCGCCAGGTGATGCCCGCGTTGTTCACCAGGCCGTGCACCTGCCCGTACGCCTCCCGCAGCTCGGCCGCGAGTGCGGCCCACTCCTGATCGTCCGTGACGTCGAGGCGGCGGCAGCCTCCGGCGGGTTCGACGTCGGTGGCGATGACGTGGGCGCCCTCCCGGGTCAGGGCATCGGCCTCGGCGGCGCCCTGTCCGCGGGCCGCGCCGGTGACCACCACGACCTTGCCGAGCAGCCTCTTGGTGCGCAGGTCGCTCACGGCCGCTCCCGGGACCGGCGCCGCCCCGTGGGCAGCGGTACGGGCTCGGCGCCGGGGACGACCGTGTTGGTGAGCGTGCCGATGCCCTGGACGGTGAGCGTGACGGTGTCGCCGGGCTTCAGCGGTGGCGGGGACTGCTCACCGCGCCGGCCCCACAGCTCGGCCAGGCAGCCGCCGTTGCCACAGGTGCCGGAGCCGAGGACGTCACCCGGCACCACCCGGGTGCCGCGGGAGGCGTACGCGACCATCTCCTCGAACGTCCAGCTCATGTTGGACAGCAGGTCCTCGCCGACCCGCTCGCCGTTGACCTCGGCGGTCAGGGCCAGGCGCAGGAAGCCGTCGGCGTCCCGGTACGGCTCCAGTTCGTCGGCGGTGACCAGGTAGGGGCCGAGGGAGGTGGCGGAGTCCTTGCCCTTGCAGGGGCCGAGGCCGACCCGCATCTCGGCGGACTGCAGGTCGCGCGCGGACCAGTCGTTGAAGACGGTGTAGCCGACGATGTGGTCGCGGGCCCGCTCCGGGGTGAGGTCACGGCCCTCGCGGCCGATGACGGCCGCCACCTCCAGTTCGAAGTCCAGGACCGCGGAACCCGGCGGCACCGGGATGTGGTCGCCCGGTCCGTGGACGGCGTGCGGGTTGGTGAAGTAGAAGGTCGGGGCCTCGTACCACTGGTCGGGCACGCCGGCGGCACCGCTCACCGAGCGCCGCACGCCCTCGACGTGTTCCTCGAAGGCGACGAAGTCGCGTACGGAGGACGGCTGGAGAGGGGGCAGCAGCCGGACCTGGGAGACATGGGGGCCGGGTGGGACGTCGAGGGTGGCGGCACCGAGGTCGAGGAGCGACGGGAGCCCGTCCCCGGTGGCGAGGATCTCGGTGAGCGAGCGGGCGTCCGGCACCGGGTAGAGCACCCCCTCGTCGTCGACGACCGCGAGGCGGGACCGGTGCCGGTGTTCGTAGGCGGCGAAGCGCATGAGCGGCTCCTGGCAGGAAGTGGCCCGGGGCGCGACGGGCTTGCGTCAGGGCAGTCGACAGGGCTGCCGCGCCCCGGGAGTCGGGGTGGGATCAGACCGGCGGGGCGACGAACACGCCGCGGTCGAGGTCGTTGAACGACTCCTTGGCGACCAGTTCGTTCATCGGGTTGGCCGTGCCCCACTGGTCGGTGACCTCCGGCTGGGAGAAGTCGTAGACGTGCGGGTGCCAGGTGTCCTCGTCCAGCAGCTCCAGCTCGGTGGTGTACTCGACGGTGTTGCCGTGCGGGTCGAGGAAGTAGGTGAAGGTGTTGTCGCCCGCCATGTGGCGGCCGGGGCCCCAGATCTTCTTGAAGCCCGCACGGATGACACGGCCGGAGCCGCGCATGTACTCGTCGATGCCGCGCATCTCGAAGGAGATGTGGTGCAGGGCGGTGTGCGGGCCCCGTGCGATGGCCATCGAGTGGTGCTGGTTGCTGATCCGCATGAAGTGCATGACCTCGCCCATGTGCGGCGAGCTGAGTGTGTCGGACAGCCGGAAGCCGAGGTGGCGCTCGTACCAATCACGGGTGCGGTTGAGGTCGGGCGAGTTGAGGACGACGTGGGACAGCTTGACCGGGATGGACTCCTTCTCCTCGATCCTGCGGTGCTGCCGTACCTCGACGTCCGCGGACACCTCGATGGTGCGGCCGTCGACGTCGAAGAAGCGGAAGCCGTAGCCGCCGCCGGGGGTGTCGACCTTCCCCGGCCGGGAGATCAACTGCACGCCCCCCGCGAGGAGTTCCTCGGCGAGCGTGTCCACGTCGGCCGGGCTCGCCGCACCGTAGGAGACCAGGTCGAGGCGCTTCTCCTCGGCCTTGCGCAGCCGCACGACGTACTGCTCCGGGGAGCCCTCGGCGGCCAGGAAGGAGATGCCGGAGTCCTCGGCGACCTTGGTCAGGCCCCAGACGCCGGAGTAGAAGTCGAGCTGCTTGTCGTAGTCGGGCACGGCGAGGTCGACGTGCCGCAGATGGGTGAGCAGGCGTGCGCTCATGGGGTTCCTCCTCAGGAGAGGGCGAGGTCGAGCAGGGCGGAGGCGTTGCCGCCGCGTACGGCGTCGAAGTCTGCGTCGGGCAGCCGTGCGGCGCGCAGGGCGCCGACGGGGTCCTCGGTGCCCATGTCGAAGGGGAAGTCGGAGCCGAGCAGCACCCGGTCGGGCCCCGCGACGCGGATCAGCTCCCGCAGCACGTGCGGGTCGTGGACGAGGGAGTCGAAGTACAGGCGCTCCAGATAGCTGCTGGGCAGGTGTGCGCAGCCGGCGCCGGCGTCGGAGCGGGCCGACCAGGCGTGGTCGGAGCGGCCGATGTGGGTGGGCAGGTAGCCGCCGCCGTGCGCGGCGATCAGCTTCAGGCCGGGGTGGCGGTCCAGCACCCCGGAGAAGATGAGGTGCGACAGGGCGACGGCGTTCTCGGTGGGCTGCCCGACGGTGTTGGACAGGTACCACTCGTCCAGCCGCTCGTCCAGCGTGCACCCGAAGGGATGGAGGAAGACGATCGCGCCGGTCTCCTCCGCCCGGGCCCAGAAGGGTTCGTAGGCCGGATCGGACAGTTCCCGGCCCGGGGCGTGGCTGGAGATCTCCACTCCGGCCAGCCCCTGCCCCAGGGCGTGGTCGAGCGCGCGCACCGTGTGCTCCGGGTGCTGGAGGGGTACGAGACCGAGCCCGCGCAGCCGGTTCGGGGCGGCCGAACAGTGCGCGGCCGTCGACTCGTTGGCGAGCCGGTATACCTTCTCGGCCGTCTCCTCGTCCGTCCAGTAGTGGTAGTGCGAGGGGGAGGGGCTGACCAACTGGACGTCCACGCCCTGCGCGTCCATGGCGGCCAGCCGTACCGGCACGTCGGTCAGGCGCGGGATGCGCTCGCGCACCATCGGGCCGCTGACCGCGAGCGCCGCCGGGCCGTTGCGCCGGGCCTCCAGAGCCCTGGCCTCGGCCAGTCCCGGCAGGCCGTCCACCAGGGCGTCGACCTCCGGCAGCAGGACGTGCGCGTGCACGTCGACGGTCGGGGCGGGGCGGTGGCCGGGTGACGGGCGGGCGGTCACGGCAGGTCCCGCAGCATCGTCATCGTGCGGCCCATCAGCCCGGGGACGTCGGCGTCGCGGACGCCGTCCAGCTGCCACTGCCCGATCTGCACGGACGCCTCCACGACGGCCCGGACACGGTGTACCCGTCGCTCGTAGTACGCCTGGAAGAGCGCGTCGTCCCAGGTTCCGGCCTCGGTCAGCATCCGCGCGAGCACCCACGCGTCCTCCAGGGACAGGGCCGCGCCCTGCGCCAGGGTGGGCGGGCAGCAGTGCGCCGCGTCGCCGACGAGGACCACGCGGCCGCGGTGCCAGGCGCCTTCCACCAGCAGCCGGTCGAACCAGGTGTAGTTGACCTTCGCCGGGTCGGTGATGTGCTCGGTGATCTCCGGCCAGAAGCCACCGTAGGCGGAGGCGAGGCGCCGCATCTCGTCGGCGTACGTCTCCGGCGGTATCGAGGCCCGGTCGCGGCTGGCCTCGACGACGTACGCGTACAGGGTCGTGTCGCTGGTGGGGCAGTAGCCGGCGATGTAGGCCGGGCCGCCGTAGGCGAGGTCCGTGCGGACCACGCCGGCCGGGCGCGGGGCGGCTGTGCGCCAGATGGCCATGCCGGTGGGCTCCGGCCTGTCGGTGATGCCGATCGCCGCCCGGGTCGTGGAGCCCAGGCCGTCGGCGGCGATCACCAGGTCGTAGCGGCCCTCGGTGCCGTCGGTGAAGCGCACGCAGACGCCGTCGCCGTCCTGTTCCAGGGATTCCGCCCGGGTGCCCAGGCGCACCGAGGCGCCGCCCGCACGGACGGCGTCGATGAGGATCTGCTGGAGGTGGGGGCGCTGCATGCCGACGGTGGCGGGCAGGTCGTCGCCGCCGGTGCGCAGATCCCTGACGACGTGCAGAACCGTGCCGTCGGGAGCGGTGATGCCGACGGAACCGAAACCGAAGCCGGACTCCTTCACCCGCTGCCACACACCCAGTTCACGCAGGACACGCAGGGCATTGCCCTGAAGGGTGATGCCGGAGCCGGCGGTGGCGTTCCAGTCGGCCTCGGCCTCGATCAGGTCCACGTCCAGACCGGCCCGGCGCAGCAGGATCGTCACGGCGTTGCCGGCCGCGCCGCCGCCGACGACGAGGACGGTGCGGGGTGTGCTCATAGGGAGAACTCCTTCGTTCCGCTGGTCACTTGACGGCGACGGGGTTGACCGGGGAGCCGACCGCGCCGGTGACGGGCAGGGGAGCGGCGGTGAGCCAGAAGTCGTACACGCCGTCGGCGGCACAGTCCTCGGCGAGGGCTTCGAGGTCCCACATCTCGCCGATCAGCAGGCCGATGTTGGGGATGGCGACCTGGTGCAGCGGCTGGAAGGCGTCCTCGAACTCGTTGGGCCGCACCTCGAAGCCCCAGGTGTCGGTGGCGATCGCGGCGATCTCGCTGCCGTGCAGCCAGCCGGCCGTGGTGAACGACAACCCGGGTGCCGGCCCGCCGGCGTAGTCTCCCCAGCCGTCGCGGCGGACCCGGGCCAGCCGGCCCGTCCGGACGACGACGATGTCCCCGCGGCCCACGCGCACGCCGTGCGCCTCGGCCGTCGCCGTCAGATGCTCCTCGGTGATCGCGAACCCGTCGGGGAGCTCGCCGTCGTCCGCACCGACGGCCCGGCCCACGTCCAGCAGCACGCCGCGTCCGGCGACGTACGGGGCCATGTGCTCGATGCCCGTGACGAGGTCGCCGTCGGAGGTGACGACCTGGTCCGCGGGCCGCCCGTTCCAGGCCCTGCCGTGGTCGAAGATGTGCCCGAGCCCGTCCCACTGGGTGGAGCACTGCAGCGGCATCGCGATCACGTCGTCGGCGCCGCCGATGCCGTGCGGGAACCCCTGCTTGCCGAGAGCGGCGTCGGTGCCGGTGTCCAGCATGGTGTGCACCGGGTTGGTGCGCCGCCGCCAGCCCTTCTGCGGGCCGTCCATGTCGAAGGACTGCGACAGCGAGAAGCTGACGCCCCGCCGGACGAGCGCGGCGCCCTCGCGCCGCTTGGCCTCGTCGAGGAAGTTCAGTGTGCCGAGGACGTCGTCCTCGCCCCAGCGCCCCCAGTTGGAGTACGCCTTGGCGGCCTCGGCGATCGCGCCCTCGGGGTCGTGCCGGTCGAGCGTCACGACGCCTCCGCCACACATCGGGTGCGCTGAGTGCCGAGCCCGGTGACCGAACCCTCCATCACGTCGCCGTCGCGCAGCAGCCGGCCCCAGTGCATGCCGTTGCCGGCCGGGCTGCCGGTGAGCACCAGGTCACCGGGCAGCAGCTGTGCGGTCTGCGAGGCGTACGCCACCATGCGGGCGACGCCGAAGATCATGTCCTTGGTCGACTCGTCCTGCATGGTCTCGCCGTTGAGCTTCAGCGTGACGCGCAGGTCGCCGGGGTCGGCGACCGACTCCGCGGGGACGATCCAGGGGCCGAGCGGCGTGAAGCCGGGGGCGTTCTTGCTGCGCAGCCAGTCGGTGCCGATCTGCGGCATGTCCCGGCGGAAGACGGTGGCCCGGTCGGTCAGGTCGTTGGCGATGGTGTAACCCGCGATGTACTCGGGCGCCTCCGCCACGGACACCCGGTGGGCGGGCCGGCCGATCACGACGGCCAGCTCCAGCTCCCAGTCGGGCTGTTCGGCCCAGGCCGGCAGGACGACGTCGTCGTACGGGCCCGTGATGGCGCTCGGCAGGCCGATGAACACGTACGGCAGGTCCTCCGCGGCCCGCCGGTCCATGACCTCCGCCGCCTCCGCGCGCCGCTCGTCCTCGGGCCGGTCGTCACCGGGCGCGCGATGCGCGACGTGCAGGTCGATCACGTGCCGGCGGTAGTTCGCCCCCGACTGGAACACCTGACGCGGCTCGACCGGCGCGTGGACACGGAAGCCGGTCAGCGGCCCGAGGTCCGGACCACGGTCGGCGGCGAGCGTCCGCAGCCGCGGCAGGGCGGTCGCCCAGTCCTCCAGGAGGCTCCGGACGGTCAACTGCTCGTCAGCGAGGGCAACTCGCAGGTCGAGCACCTGCGCCTCGGGGGTGACCAGGGCGGGAAAGGCGGGCCCCTCAGGGGCCGAGAGAGTGGCGAGGGCGAACGGTCCGGCGAAGAGCGCGGACACGGGTTCAGGTTTCACGGACATGTCCTCCTGACTGCGGTGTGACTAATCTGGGCCCGCCACCAGCGATCAGGGAAATCGATTCTGTGGATGATCGGCATCCGCCCCGTTTATTTCCCCTGGTCGTCGCCGCACCACAAGGGGAAGACCCGTGAACCTGGCCCGCCTCGACCTCAATCTCGTCGTCGCCCTGCGCGCCCTGCTGGAGGAACGCAACGTCACCCGGGCCGGCCGGCGGGTCGGTCTGAGCCAGCCCGCGATGAGCGCCGCCCTGGCCCGGCTGCGCCGGCACTTCGACGACGACCTGCTCGCCCGCGTCGGCGGCCACTACGAGCTCACCGCTCTCGGCCAGGTCCTCCTGGACCGCACTTCCACCGCCTACGACGTGCTGGAACGCCTCTTCTCCAGCCAGGCCGACTTCGACCCGGCCAGAGAGAACCGCGAGTTCAGGCTGGTCGCGTCCGACTACGCCGTCGCCGTGTTCGGCACCGAGCTGGCCCGCGTCGTGCACAGGGAGGCTCCGGGAATCCGGCTGAGGTTCACGCAGACGCCGCCGACCGTGGTCGACGACACGGCCACCCTGCTGAGCGCCACCGACGGCCTCCTCATGCCGCACGGCGTCATCAGCGACTTCCCGGCCACCGACCTCTACGACGACCGCTGGGTCTTCCTCGTGGCCGACGACCACCCGAGCGTCGGCGGCAGCCTCAGCCGCCGGGACCTGGCCGACCTGCCGTGGGTCACCTACCAGCGCACCTACGACGCCCCGGCGGTGCGCCAGCTCGGCATGCTGGGCATCGAGCCGCGGGTGGAGGTCTCCGTGGACAACTTCCAGTTGCTGCCCCTGATGGTCGCCGGCACGCGGCGGATCGCCCTGATGCAGGCCCGTCTGGCCCGGATGCTGGCGCCGATCGCCGCGGTGCGGGTGGCCGAGCCGCCGTACGAGGCGGTGCCACTGCGCGAAGCCCTGTGGTGGCACCCGGTCCACACGCACGACGCGGCCCACATCTGGCTGCGGGAGACGGCCGCGCGGGTCGGAGCACGGCTGTCCGAAGGCGGCGCCCGCCCCGACGACGGGAACGGCACACGGTGAGGACACCCCACCGCGATCCGGTCCCCTCCCGCGCCGCCCGCATCCTGAAGACGGCTTCGGGAGTGAGGTGCACGAGCCCGGCAGCCGGCCGGGCCGGCTCCGCGGGGGCCTCGATCCAGCCGAGGTCGCCGTCGCCGTTGCAGCGCTCGGCGGGAGCCTTCACGGTCGGGGCGGAAGGGGCGCGTCAGTCACCGGGGCTGATGAGGAGCAGGGCGATGTCGTCGCAGGGGGCGGGTGCGTGCCGGATGAGGGTGTCGGCCATGGCGTCGAGGTCGGCCGGGTCCTCGTGTTCGAGGAGTCCGGCGAGGGCCGCGGTGGCGTCGTCGAGGTCGACTCCGGGGGCTTCCACGAGTCCGTCGGTGTAGAGGGCGAGCACAGAGCCGGGAGGCAGGTGGAATTCCAGCGCGGAGTAGACGGTGTCCGGCTCGATGCCGAGCAGCAGGCCGGGTGGGACGGGCAGGAGTTCGGTGCGTCCGTCGGCATGGCGGACGAGCGGCGGTGGGTGGCCGGCGGTGGCCAGGCACGCGTGGTGGGTGGCGAGGTCGAGGTGGACGTAGACACAGCTGGTGAACAGGCCGGGGTCGAGGTCGGTGAGCAGGCGGTTGGTGCGGGCCAGGACGTCGTCGGGGGACGCGCTCACGGTGGCGTGGGCGTGGACGGCGGTACGGACCTGTCCCATGAGGGCTGCGGCGTCCACGTTGTGACCCTGCACGTCGCCGATGGCGACGCCGGCCGTGTGTGCGTCGAGACGGATCAGGTCGTAGAAGTCGCCCCCGATGGCCAGACCCCGGGCAGCCGGCAGATAACGGGCGGCGACCTTCAGGCCGGGGACGTGGGGGAGGGTGTGCGGGAGCAGGGCGGACTGCAGGCGGTGGGCGAGGTGGTGTTTGGCGTCGTAGAGACGGGCACGGTCCAGGGCCTGACCGACCAGGCCGGCCAGTGAGGTGAGCACGGCGCGTTCGCCGGGCGGGAAAGGGCGGGGTCGCCGGTAGGCGAGGAGGACGGAGCCGATGGGGCGGCCGGAGGCGATCAGCGGAAGGAAGGCCCATGCGGCCATCCCGTCCTCGTGCACGGTGGCCGGATAATCACGCTTGAGGTCGGCGAAGGTCGCGAAGAAGCCCGGGACACCGGTGCTCAGCACTCTGACGCCAGGGATGTCCGAGGCCAGGGGCATTCCGTCGAACCGGTCGATGATCTCGGCGCGGTAACCGCGGTAGCCGATGATCTTGAGACGGCCGTCCTCGGCGGTCATCAGCACCATGGCCTGCGCGCCGAGAGCCGGCAGCAGCTGGTCGGCGGTCTGCTCCGCCACGTCCTGCACGCCGACCGCCTCCGTGAGGGTGGCGGCCAGATGCATGAGGTGGTACAGCACGGTGGCCCGGCTGGGGCCGGCGGCCGGTACGGACGGCGACGCATGAGCACCGTCGCTGCCGCGGGTGATGCGGACGCTGATGCCGGAGGAGTCCGGGTACAGGTCGAAGGACAGCCATGCGTCCGGCGGACGCAGCACGGTGAACGCCTGCGGTTGCCGGCTGACCAGCGCGGCCCGGTAACGGTCCTCGACCTGGGGGACGTCCATCCACGGCAACGCCTCCCAGGGCAGGGCCCCCAGCAGGGAGGCCGGATCGGCACCGAGGAGGTCGGCCGCGGCCGGGGTGACGAACGTGATGCGGCCGTTCAGGTCCAGCGCGCAGGACCCACCGGGCAGGCGGTCGACGAAGGCCGAGACCGCTGCCGCCTCGCCGGGGGAGAGCGCGCGGCCGGTCGGCGGCGGCAGGGTATGCGGACGGTCGGCGGGCAGCACCGGGTCGCCGCTGTCCGCCGCCTGCTGCAGGAGGCTGCCCAGGTGGCGGCAGCCCGTCTCGATGACGTCGCGTTGGCCGTGGCTCAGCTGTGGCGGATGGCTGCCGGGCCACAGCAGCACCAGCCCGCCCTGGACGGCGTCGCTCGAGGCGACCGGGGCGGCCGACAGTGCGAAGTGGTAGGGCAGTACGAGCGCCGGCCTCGGGTATCGGCGTGCCATCTCCTCCTGACCGCCGATCCACACCAGGCGCCGTTCGCGCACGGCGTCCGCGACCGGCATCGGATCGGTCAGCGCGACCCGCCTCCACGGAGTCGCGATCTCCTGGGGGACTCCCGCCACCATCACCAGCCACAGTGCGTCGTCGCCCGGGGGCAGCACGTACAACAGCCCTCCGAACGCACCGCTCTCCCGCACCACGGCGGCCATCGCGGTGTCCATCAGTGGTCCGCCCGAACCCGCGACAGCGGGACGGCCGACCCGGTCCGGCCGTCGTCGGCACGGTCGGGCAGCGCCTGTCGGGCGCCTGTGCCTGCCCGTGCCATGTCCTGCCGTCGTCCACCCGCGGTCTGTCGGCGGGGCTGTGCCCGCCGTGCCGCCTGCCGGTGCGCTGGGCGCGAGTACCGGCGGCCGTGTCCCGCCGGCTCCGGCAGGGCCGCACCGCACCAGCCACACCGAACATCACCCATATGCGGACACTATGCCCATCTCGCGGCAGTGGCATCCAGGCGCCGAGTACCACGGACGACGTCCGCGGCGTCAGGCGCCGGCCGGCCAGGAACACCCGGCGGCCGCCTCAGGCCGCCTGCCGTCGCACCGGCCGTCCACGCCTGGTCACCAGTGCCGTGGCCGACGCCGCCCGCGGGGGCCGGGGCCCGGTTGCCACCGTGCCCCCTGCGCACAGGCCGTCGCCCCGACATGGGCCCCTGGCGAGCAGTGGCCCCTGGTCGTACGCGCTCGCCCCCCTCAGTCCGCAGTGCCCTTCTCGAGTGCCACCGTGGTCGTGACCCGGACGAGCGCGGGTCTCCTCGGTACCGAACCGAACCCGAAGCGCACGGGCGGTTCGACAGGCGCCGTGGCACCGAGGTCGGTGCCCTCGAACACCGCCGACACCTCTCCGATCCGCCGCAGGTCCCGGGCGCCGTACCACTCACGGCGGTCCGCACCGGCGCTCCCGCGGGTTCGTACGCCGGGCAGCAGCAGGCGGGCGGGCCGGTCCGTCAGCGCACTCCACGCCGCACGGCGGGCGAGCACGCCGGGAACGGCACGCAGCAGGAGCCCGAGAAGCCCTCTTCGGCCGACGGTGAAGCGCAGGTCGAGTGGGCCCGCGGTGACGGTCCAGGTGTCGTCCGCGACGCCTACGCCCACCGGGACGACCCGCACGGTGTCGAAGGCGTACGTGCCGCGGATGAAGTCCGCCGACTCCTGCGTGGGGGCCAGCAGCAGCCGCTCCCCGTCGGCTCGTTCGAGCATCACGTCGTTGAACGGTCCGAAGGGCGACCGTTGCCACCGGCCCAGCACGATGCGTGTGCCGGAGGCGGTGCCCATGCCCGCGATCCAGCCGTCGAAGCGCAGCCGCGGGCGATGCGTGGCTCCGGCGGAGACGGACCGGCTCATGGTGCGATCAGGGATCAGGAAGAGCCAGGGCCGGGCCCTGCGGCACAGGGAGTGGAGGGTCCGATCCGCACATGCCGGACTCCTTCCGAGAAATGCACCACGGGCTCGCCGAGAGGCGCCGGCAGGCCCGCGGTGCCGGTCAGCGTCTGCTCCAGCACGTCGACCGCGGCGTCGGCCAGCGGCCACGGCTCGTGCTCGACCGGCGTCGCCCAGATCATGCCGAGCCGTCGTGTGTACGCACGCCAGCGCGAGGTCAGCCAGACGTCCCGCTCCGTCGGCTCGATCGGGTCGCCGGGGCGGACGACCAAGCGGTAGGAGGCCCTGTCGGTCCAGCGCGAACCGGCGTACGAGACGCTGTCCCCGTCCGCGCGGACGCCGAGGCCGCCCGGGCTGTACGGCACGCCGACGGCGCGAGCCGCCAGCATCACGGGGCAGGCGACCGCGATGGACAGGAACCACAACCCGTCCCGCCCGTCCCGGCGCCGGACGTAGGTCCGCAGGTTGGTCTCGGCGAACGACGGGAGACCCGGCACCGCGGCGGGCAGGCCGGGAAACCGCACATCCGCCATGACGAACGGCGTGAACCCCACCCAGGCGGCTCCCTCGTACTCGTCCACCACCAGTTCGTCGGGCAGCAGAGCCTGTACCGACTCCGGCCGGAAGGACCAGTTGACGAACGTCGCCGTCAGCCAGCGCGCCCGCAGGACGGGGATGCTCACCCGCTGCTCCGCTCCGTACGCCACCACGGCCCACGAGTCCCCGGAACCGGGGCCTCGAAAACGCATGCCGTTCCGCCCTGCGGCCGGCCCGGGAGCAGTCCGGCAGCGGGATCAGGCCATGCCCGGGCCCCGCAGCACGAGCTGTGTCACGGCGATGCCGGCCACCATGATCGCCGCCCGGAACGGCCACCGGCTGCGGTTCCCGGAGGAGACGGCCGTACCCGCGACCGCGACGATCCCGGCCGCCGCAGCCATGACCCGGTCCATGAGAGCCGGAGCCCCGGGAGGCCCGGCGACGACCACGCCCACGGCCGCCAGCATGACGCACGGGGCCAGCCACCGGCACGCCGGACGGCCCAGCCGCTGCGGCAGCCCGCGTACACCGGTCGCGAGATCGTCCTCGATGTCCGGTAGGACGTTCACCAAGTGGGCCCCCACACCCAGCAGGGCCCCCGCCGTCACCGCCCACCAGGCGGGCCAGGACGGCGACGCCAGACCCAGGGTGACGAACGCCGGCAGTGAGCCGAAGCCCACGGCATACGGCAACGGGGAGAGCACCGTGTGCTTCAACCGCAGGTTGTAGGTCCAGCCCGCGGTCACCATGCCCCCGAGGTGTACCGCTCCCGCGGCCACACCGCTCAACAGGGACAGCGGCAGGCACAGCGCCAGCGCGGTGACGGCCGCGACGGCCACCGTCCGGGGTGGGAGTTCGCCGGTGGCCACCGGTTTGTCGCGGCGTCCGCAGGCCGTGTCGCGCTGCGCGTCGGCCGCGTCGTTGCACCAGCCGACCGAGAGCTGGCCGGCCAGCACGGCCGCCGCCACCGCCACCGACCCTGCCGTCCCGCGGCCCGCCGCCACGGCCAGGGCGGTCACGAACACGGTCACGGCGATCGCCGGCTCCGGATGGCAGGAGCGCAGCAACACCGGGACGCGGTACGTGGCACGCGCGAGAACCCCGGACGGGTGGAGAGACACCTACGCAAGGTAATCGGCCCTCCATCGCGAGGAAGGTATGAGCGACATGCGTGTCCCCGTGATCGTCGACCCGTCCTCGTCCCCGTCTCCCGGGCAGTGCCGGACGGACCTGCCCGCCGCGGCGACCACCATCGCCGCCGTCAGCACCGCTCTGCCGCCGTACCGCTACGCCCAGGACGACCTCACCGAACCGATCGGCGACCTGTGCCTGCCACCGGGGGCGGACCGTGGCCTGCTGCGCCGTCTGCACGCCTCCGCCGGTGTGCGCACGCGTCATCTCGCCCTGCCGATCGAGCGGTACGCCGATCTCGGTGACTTCGGGCGGAGCAACGACGCGTGGATGGCGGCGGGACTCCGACTGGGCGAGGAGGCTCTCACCGGCGCGCTGAAGGAGGCGGGACTCGGACCGGACGACATCGATCTGCTGGTGTGCGCCTCCATCACCGGGGTCGCCGCCCCGTCGCTCGACGCCCGGCTGGCCGGACGGACGGGGATGCGGCCGGACGTGAAGAGACTGCCGGTGTTCGGCCTGGGCTGCGTGGCGGGTGCCGCCGGCCTCGCCCGGGTGCACGACTACCTGCGCGGGCACCCCGGCCACACCGCCGCGCTGCTCACCGTCGAACTGTGTTCCCTCACGTTGCAGCGACGCGACGCCTCCCGGGCCAATCTCGTCGCCGGTGCCCTGTTCGGCGACGGCGCGGCCGCGCTCATCGCACGCGGCGGCGGCAGCCGCGGCGGCGCGGGGCCGCACACGGCCGGGCCCTCGGTCGTCGCCACGCGCAGCCACCTGTACCCGGACACCGAACAGCTCCTCGGGTGGGACATCGGCGCGAGCGGGTTCCGTGTCGTGATCGACGCCGGCGTTCCCGGCATCGTGCGGGACCACTTCGGACGACACGTGCGTGCCTTCCTGACCGACCACGGCCTCACCACCGACGACATCGGGACCTGGGTGTGCCATCCGGGAGGCCCCAAGGTCCTTTCCGCCGTGAGCGACGCCCTCGGCCTGTCCGGGGACGCGCTGGACTGTGCGTGGCGATCACTGGAGACGGTGGGGAACCTGTCCTCGGTCTCCGTGCTCCACATCCTGCAGACCGTCCGGGAAGAGCGCCGTCCCGGGCCCGGGACGTGGGGCGTGCTCCTCGCGATGGGACCGGGGTTCTGTTCCGAACTCGTCCTGCTGCGCTGGTGAGGGAGTTGACCTCTGTGCAGTGGTATGCGCTTCTCGTCCTCGCGGTCGCCGCCGAACGCGTCGCCGAACTCGTCGTCGCCCGGCGCAACGCGGCCTGGACGCTCTCCCGGGCCGGTGTGGAACACGGCCGCGGCCACTACCCCGTCATGGTCGCCCTGCACACGGGCCTCCTCGTGTGCTGCCTGCTCGAACCCGTGCTCGCCGACCGGCCGTTCCTGCCCGCCCTGGGCCTGCCCGTGCTGGCGCTCGTCGTACTGGCCCAGGGCCTGCGCTGGTGGTGTGTCACCACGCTCGGCCGGTACTGGAACACCCGGGTCATCGTCGTCCCCGGGGCGCGGCTGGTCGGCGCGGGCCCCTACCGTTTCCTGCGCCACCCGAACTACGTCGCGGTGGTCGTGGAGGTCGCCGCCCTGCCCCTGGTCCACTCCGCATGGCTGACCGCGACGGTGTTCACCGTCGCCAACGCCGTACTCCTCACCGTTCGCGTCCGCTGCGAGAACACGGCTCTCGCCCGGGCGGAGCCCGCGTGAGCGGCGGCCACGACCTGGTGATCGCCGGAGGCGGACCCGCCGGCCTCGCGACCGCGCTGCACGCCGCGCGCGCCGGTCTCGACGCCGTCGTCGCCGAGCCACGCGAGGCACCCGTCGACAAGGCGTGCGGTGAGGGCCTGATGCCCGGTGCCGTCCGCGCCCTCACCGCTCTCGGCCTGGACGTCCCCGGCCACCCCATCGCCGGAATCCGCTATGTCCAAGGCCCCCGCCGGGTCGAGGCAGCGTTCCGGGCCGGCCCCGGCCTCGGCGCCCGCCGCACCGCTCTGCACAGCGCCCTCCACCGGGCCGTCCTGGACGCGGGAGTGCCCGTACTGCCCCTGCGGGTGGAAGCGGTACGGCAGGACACCACGGGCGTGTCCGTCCCGGGCACCGGGCTGCGCGCACGGTGGCTGGTCGCCGCCGACGGCCTCCACTCACCCCTGCGCCGCTCCCTCGGCCTGGAGGTGAAGAGCCGGGGGCCGGCACGGTACGGGCTGCGCCGGCACTATGCGGTGCCACCGTGGTCGCCGTACGTCGAGGTGCACTGGGGCGAACACGCGGAGGCCTACGTCACCCCGCTCGGCCCGGCACTCGTGGGCGTCGCCCTGCTGACGGCCCGGAGAGCCCCCTTCGACGTCCAGCTGGAAAGCTTCCCCGCACTGGCGGGCCGCCTGCCGCCGGAAGCGGCCGTCACCGCGGTGCGAGGCGCGGGACCGCTGCGGCAGAGAGCCCGCACCCGCGCCCACGGGCGGGTCCTGCTGGTCGGCGACGCCGCCGGCTACATCGACGCGCTGACCGGTGAGGGCATCTCCCTCGCCCTCACCGGTGCCGAAGCACTGGTCACCAACCTGTGCCGCGGCACATCGAGGCGTTACGAAACCGACTGGAGCCGGGCGACCCGCCGGCACCGGCTGCTGACCGAACTGCTGGTGAGGGCCCGGCAGCGGCCCGCTCTCGCCCCGCACATCATGCCCGCGGCCGCACGCCTGCCACGCCTGTTCACGGCAGCGGTGAACGCCCTGGCATGAGCTGCGCGGTCCTGGCCTCCAGTGCGTGCAGCACGGCCACCATGTCCTCGTCGCCGTGGCCCTGCGCGACGGCCTCGCCGTAGAGGGTGTGGCAGACGTCGAGGAGAGGGGAGGCCAGGTCGGCCTCGCGGGCGGACCGAGCGATCAGGCGGTTGTTCTTCAGGACGTCCGCGGCGGCCGCCTGCACGGTGAAGTCGCGGGCCAGCAGCTTGGGCGCCTTCATCCGGGAGACGGCGCTGGCCATCGGGCCCGCGTCCAGGACGTCCTGGAGCAGGCGTCGGTCGAGTCCGTGCCGGTCGGCGAAGTGGAATGCTTCGGTGAGCCCGGTGACGAGGGTGATCAGGAACAGGTTCACCGAGAACTTCATCAGCAGCGCGCCCGGGACCGCGCCGCAGGCGAACGTCTCCCGGCACATGGGTCCGAGCAGGGGCCGGACGGCCTCGACGGCGTCCTCGTCACCCGCCAGCATCCCCACCAGTTCGCCCCGCTCGGCCGGGACCCGGGAACCAGAGACCGGCGCCTCCACGTACTGGCCCCCCGCCGCCCGGACGTCGTCCTGCAGACGGCCCGAGTACTCGGCCGACGTCGTGCCCATGTGGACGACCGTGTGACCCGCGACGCGCGCGGCGAAGTCCTGTGTGCCGCGCCCCAGCACCGCGTCGACGGCGGCCTCGTCGGCCAGCATGAGGATCACGGTCTCGGCCCGGTCGAAGACCTCGGCGACGTGTGCGGCGACCTGGGCTCCGGCGGAGCGCAGGGGCGCGCACCGGGAGGGCGTGCGGTTCCAGACGACGAGAGGCGTCCCCGCACGGGCGAGGTTGAGTGCCATGGGCTGCCCCATGACCCCGAGGCCGACGAAACCGACGTACACGGTGCACCGCCTTTCCTGGCGCGCGCGGAGGACAAGCTGTCGCGGCCACCGACCCCACCGGCTATGACAGTGGTCATAGTAGCCGTCGTCATGACGGTGGTCATAGGCTGGCGTCGAGAGCACGCACGACGTGGTGGAGGTCGACATGGCGCCGTCGGACCGTGGGCCGCGCGAACGGATGGTCTTCAGCGCGGCCCAGCTCATCCGGCGCGACGGCGTCGCCTCCACCGGGATGCGCGAGGTCGCCGCCCACGCCGCCGCGCCGCGAGGCTCGCTCCAGCACTACTTCCCCGGCGGCAAGGAGCAGCTCGTCAACGAGGCGGTGGGCTGGGCGGGCCGGTACGCCGGCAACCGCGTGGCCCGCTTTCTCGCCGCGCTGCCCGAGCCGACGCCCGGCGGACTGTTCGCCGAGATGGTGCGGCAGTGGACCGACGAGTACGAGGCCGTCGGCTTCGCGGGCGGCTGCCCCGTGGCCGCAGCCACGGTCGACTGCGCGGAGTCCACCGCGGCCACGCGGGAGGCGGCGGCCGCCGCGTTCGCCACCTGGGCCGGGCCGGTGGCCCGGGCCCTGGCGGACATGGGGGTTCCCGAGGAGCGGACCGGCGCGCTCGCCACGCTCATGATCAGCTCCCTGGAAGGTGCCGTCCTCATCGCCCGTGCCGAGCGGGACGTCCGTGCCTTGAACACCGTGGCCCGGGAACTGGGTCCGCTCCTCGACGCGGCGGTGAGCAAGGCGGACTGACCGGCCGCCCTACCGGAGCGTGGCCACGAACTTCCCGAGCCGGGCGATCCCCTCGCGGAGCTCGTCGGCCGACGCCGCGTACGAGAGGCGGACGTGGCTCTCCGCCGTGTGGACGCCGAAGTCCTTGCCCGGAGTGAGGGCGACGTGTGCCTCCTGCAGTGCCCGCTCGCAGAACTGCCACGAGGTGAGCCCGGTGCGGCTGACGTCGAAGTAGACGTAGAAGGCGCCGTCGGGCGGGACGGGGACCGGCAGCCCGATGCGCTCCAGCCCGTCGAGGACGAGCGCGCGCCGCTCCGCGAATTCGGCGCGGCGGGCCTCGCAGACCGCGAGGGACTCGGTGGTGAAACAGGCCAGGGCGGCATGCTGCGCGGGAGCGGAGGCGCACAGGAAGTAGTTCTGCGCCAGACGCTCCATCGCCGGCACCAGGCCCTCGGGGACGACGCACCAGCCCAGTCTCCAGCCGGTCATGCCGAAGTACTTCGAGAAGCTGTTGACCACGACGGCGTCGGGGTCGTACGACAGCACGCTGCGCGGCGGCCGGCCCCGGTCGTCGTGGTCGCCGAGGTCGAGGTAGATCTCGTCGACGATGCGCCAGGCGCCGCGCTCGCGCGCGAGGTCGCAGATCGCCGCGAGCTCGTCGGCCGGCATGGAGGTGCCCGTCGGGTTCGACGGGGTGGCGATCATGATCCCGCGGGTGCGGTCCGTCCAGTGCGCGCGAACCGATGCCGTGTCCAGCTGGAACCGGGTCCCGGCGGTGGTGGGGACGAGGGTGACCCGGGCCCCGAAGCTCTCGACGATCTGCCGGTTGCACGGATAGGAGGGGTCGCCGATGAGCACCTCGTCGCCCGGGTCGACGAGCGCGGCGGCGGCCAGCACCAGGGCGGCCGAGGCCCCCGCCGTCACGACGACCCGGGAGGAGTCGACCTCGACACCGTGCGCGTCCCGGTAGAACCGTGCGACGGCCTGCCGCAGAGCCGGCAGTCCGAGGGCCGCGGTGTAGGCCATGGGCCGTCCGTCCATGGCCTCGCTCATCGCGTCCAGGACGGCCGGGGGCGCGCCGAAGTCAGGTTCGCCGAGGCTGAGTTTGACGACATGGTGCCCCTGGGCCTCCAGCGCGGCGGCCTGTTTGCCGAACTCCATGGCGTAGAACGGGGCCACGGCCCGGGCGCGTCGCGAGATCCGTACGTTGCTCATGCCACGACCTTAGGCCCGGTGCGGTCGGCAGCCGTGGCCGGTGGCGTCCGGCGGGTGAGACGGGACTCGTCGGGTGCCTGGTGAAGTTGAAGACTGCATGGCCGAGCACGCCCACCCGAGCCGTCGACTCCATGTCGACCCGGCCCACGCATGTTCCGCGCGGTGTCGCCCTCTGGCCGCCTGATTCCGCGCCCGCCCTTCCCGACGTCTCGTCGCGTCGGTTCCCTCCCGTCGGCGGCCCGGTGCGACGCCCTTCCGCTTCCGCGACCGGCCGGGCCCGTCCGGCTCCTCCGCCGGCGCCCTTCCGGCGCCGCCTGGTGACAGGACTCGGCGCGGCCCGCCGGCCCGCTCGCGCTGCCCACGGGCGAACGAGCGATGCCGAGCGTGGGGCAGCGTGCCAGGCGTCGCGGGCCAGGAGCGACTGTGCGGTCCCCTGGGGACGGGACGGGGACTCGTGCGCGTGGGGCACGCTCCCGGCGGCCGGACCGTCGAGAGGCGGGTCGTGGGCCGACGTGCGCCGGCCGCCCACGACCGCGGCGACGAGCAGCACCATCCCGGCCCCCTGCGTGACGCCCAGCCCCTGCCCGGCCAGGCCGGTGCCGAGCAGGGCACCGGTGACCATCAGCGCACCGCCGCGCCGCCTCGTTCCCCCGGCGGGAGCAGCAGGACCTCGAGAGCCCGCGCACAGATGCGCGCCTGGTCGAGGAACCAGTCCCTGCGATCGTCCGTGACGAGTTCGGGCGTGCCGCGCACGGCCAGGGCGAACCGGGCCGACTCCACATGGTCGAGCACCGGCACCGCGATGGTGCGGATGCCCAGCGCCGATTCGCCGTCGTTGAGGGCGAAGCGCTGGGCGCGCACCCGGTCCAGCTCCTCCGCCAGCAGCCCATGGCGGACGATCGTCCGGTCGGTGAACGCCCGCAGCGCGGGCAGCGACTCCGGCCCGCCCTCGCCCGGACGGGGCCAGGCGAGCAGGACCTTGCCGAGCGCCGTGGAGTGCAGCGGTCGGCGCAGCCCCACCTTGGGCGTCACCGAACCGCCCGCCACGATCACGGCGTACGGGCCGTTGCGCAGGGCCAGATCGGCGGTGGCGCCGGTGCGCTCGGCCAGATCGGCCAGCTCGGGGGAGGCCAGGTGCAGCCCGCGCTGGTGGTACGACAGACGGCCCAGCTCGGTCACCGCCGGCCCGAGCCGGTAGCGGGCGGTCCGGGGATCCTGCTCCAGGAAACCGGCGTCCAGCAGCGTGCGGGCCAGCCGGTGCGCCGTGGACGTCGACAGCGACAGCCGACGGGCGATCTCCGAGGCGCTGAGGTCGGGCCCGTTGTCGTGGAAGCAGTGCAGGACGTCCAGCGCACGGCGAACCGCCTGCGTCCCGGCCACCGGAGTCGGCGTCACCTCGTGTCCTTCGCTCGAACCATGCCCGTCCGCGTCGGGTTCGGGAACGTCTGCCGGATCCGACGTTCCCATATGACGGCATGCCGACAAGACGGCTCGCGACCTGCTGAAACAGGCTGTTCATGCTCGCTCCCACATGGTGGGAAGGAGCTTGCCCGCCCCTCGGCGCCCGTGTCAGGCTGCCGTCACACCGCCGGAACGAGTCCGGCGCGGACGGCCGGAAGGAGCGAGGCGATGCACCGCACCGACCCCGCGCTCCTGCTCACCAGGCGCCGTCACATCGACCTGGGCCGCATCGCCGCCGCCACCTGTCGCTGACCTGAGCGTCGTCGCGCCGCCGGTCGGCCGCCGTCCCCCGTACCACCCCCCGACACGAGGCCGCACGGCCCTGCCCACCGCTTCGCCGTCGCCCCGTGCCCGACGCGTCCGCCGTCGCCCGTCGCGACGCGCGGTCTCCTCACGGAAGAGCTCATGTCGCACCCACCCCTGCCCGAAACCCTGTGGTTCACCCGCTGTCCCGTGCCCACCGCCACCGGTATCGCCGCCGACCGGGGCTGGCTGTCCGAGGCGTTCGCCCCGGACGGGATCGCCGTCCGCTCCCTGCAGGAGCGGGCGCCCGACGTGGACGCCGCCGCCCGCAGCACCCACTACACGCACGCCCTGCCCGCCCTGTTCCGGGAGGGCGGCAACGTGCCCGCCCTGTGGGCCCGTTCACGCGGCGAGTCGACCCGGCTGATCGGCCTGACCTGGATCGAGGAACGCCAGACGATCCTCGTGGCCCCCGGCTCCGGCATCCGTGGCGCCGCCGCCCTGCGCGGACTGCGGCTGGCCCTGCCCCGGCATCCGGTGCCCATCGACTTCTGGCGCGCGATGGCCGTGCGCGGCTTCGAGGGCGCGCTGGCCTCCGCCGGACACGGCCTGGAGGACGCCACCCGGATCGACGTACCGGCCGACGGTCGTGGCGGCCAGTGGTCGGCCGAACTGGCCGCCCTCGCCCGCGGCGACGTCGACGCCGTCTACGTCAAGGGCGCGGTGGCCGTCGAGGCCGCCCGGCGTGCCGGCGCCGAGGTCGCCGTCGAACTCGACGACCTGCCCGACCGCGTCCACCGCGTGAACAACGGAACACCCCGACCCATCACCGTCCACCAGCGCCTGCTCGACGAACACCCCGACCTCGTCGACCGGTTCCTCGCACAACTGCTGCGCGCCGCCGACTGGGCCGCGGAACAGCCCGATGAGGTGGCCCGCATCCTCGGCGCCGAGACCGGCGCGGGTGCCGAGGGCGTGCGCGGCGCCTACCGGCCGGGCACCCACCGCTCGCTGCACCCCGACCTGTCCGCCGACCGGCTCGACCTGCTCGCCCGGCAGGAAGTGTCCCTGCGGGGCCACGGCTTCCTGCCCGAGCCCGTCGACGTACGCGCCTGGGCCGACCCCGAACCACTGCGCCGCGCCCGTCGACGCCGGGCCGCCGCCTCCCGACCGCCCGCCTCCCTCACCACCGATACGTAGGACCGCCATGCGCATTCCCGGACTCACCCACGCCGCCGTCGCCGTGACCGCAGCACTCGCCCTCCTCACCGGCTGCGGCACCTCGCAGGCGGACACCGCCGCCGGCAGGCCGGCGACCGTCACCGTCCGCATCCCCGACCCCGGCAACGCCGGCGTTCTCGCCCGGGGCAAGAAGGACGGCTCGCTCGCCAAGGCACTGGCCGAGGTCCACGCCGAAGTCGCCTGGACCGGCAGCGCCGGGCCGTTCGCCCCCGCGGCCCAGGCCCTGAACGCCGACCAACTCGACATCGCCACCGGATCCATCACCTCGGGCATCACCTCCCTGTCGCAGAACGCCGGCTTCACCTTCTTCACCGCCACCGCCCCGGACCCGGTCGGCGAGGGCATCCTCGTCAAGGAGGACTCCGGCATCGACTCCGTCCAGGACCTGGTCGGCCGGAAGGTCGCCGTCAACCAGGGCGGCACCGGCGAGTACCTGCTGCTCAAGGCGCTCGCCGAAGAGGGGATCCCGGCCGAGAAGGTCGAACGGGTCTACCTGCGCCCCGACCAGACCGCCGCCGTGTTCAACGCCGGCAAGGTCGACGCCTGGGCCGTGTGGGCGACGTACTCGGTCGCCGAGATCGGCGGCGGCAAGGCCCGCTTCGTGGTCGACGGCAAGGCCATCGGCTCCGACAACTACAGCCTCACCGCCGTACGCACCGCCTTCGCCGACCAGCACCCCGACGTGGTCAAGGCCCTCTATCAGTACCTGCACGACGGCAGTGTGAAGGAGAAGAAGGACCCGGCCGCCTACCTCAACGTCAACACCGACGCCGGCCCCCAGGCGCTCACCGGCGAGACCAAGCGCGTGCAGATCGAGTTCACCGGCAAGGGCGGCACCGTCGAGCCCATCACGGACGCCGACATCGAGCGGTTCGAGGCGGTCGCCCGGTTCTACGCCGAACAGAAGGTCACCCGCACCGAGGTCGACATCGCCGGTCACGTCCTCGACGTCACGAAGCTGTCATGACGGCCACCAGTGAACTCCTCGGCACGGCGGGGAAACCCGCGAAGGACACCGGCACCCTGGTGACCCCGCGCCCCGCCGTCCGGCGTCCCCGGCCGCGTGGCTGGACCCTGACGGTCCGCGCACTGGGGCCGCTGGCCCTGCTCCTGCTGTGGTGGGCCGCGTCCGCCACCGGCCTCCTCACCCCGGACGTCCTCGCCTCACCCGCCGACGTCGTGCGGGCGGTCGGCGAACTGTGGGGCAACGGCCAGCTCCCCGATGCGCTCGCCACCTCGCTGACCCGCTCCGCGACCGGCCTGCTGATCGGCCTCACGACCGGACTCACCCTCGGCGTCGTCACCGGGTTCACCCGGCTGGGCGACGAACTCCTCGACTCCTCCCTGCAGACCCTGCGCACCATCCCCTTCCTGTCCCTCGTCCCCCTGTTCATGGTCTGGTTCGGTATCAACGAGATCGCGAAGATCCTGCTGATCGCCGTCGCCACCACCTTTCCGATGTACGTCTCCACCTCCAGCGGAGTACGCAACACCGACCCCAAACTGGTCGAGGCCATGCGCAGCTTCGGGATGAGCAGACTCGCCATCGTCCGCCAGGTGGTGCTCCCCGGGGCACTGCCGTCACTGCTGGCCGGGCTGCGCCTGTCCATGACACTCAGCGTGATCGCGCTGATCGCCGCCGAGGAGATCAACGCCACCGCCGGCATCGGCTACCTGATGGCCCAGGCACAGAGTTACGCCCGCACCGACATCCTCGCCGTCTGCATCCTCGTCTACGGACTGTTCGGCCTGTGCGCGGACGCCGTCGTCCGCCTGCTGGAGCGTGTCCTCATGCCCTGGCGAAGGGCGGGCCGATGAGCACGGCAGTCGAAGTGAGCCGTCTGCGCAAGGCGTTCGGCGACCGCGCCGTCCTGGACGGCCTCGACCTCACCATCGGGCGCGGGGAGTTCGTGGCGCTGCTCGGGGCCAGCGGCAGCGGCAAAACCACCCTGCTGCGGATCCTCGGCGCCCTCGACGGCGCCGACGCCGGCGAGGTGCTGGTCCCGCGCGTGCGCACCGTCGTCTTCCAGGAACCCCGCCTCGTACCGTCCAAGCGGGTACTCGCCAACGTGACCGTGGCCCTGCCCCGCGGCCAGGCCGAGCGCGGCCGGCGCGCCCTCGCCGAGGTCGGCCTGGAACACCACGCCACGGCCTGGCCCGCCACCCTGTCCGGCGGCGAGGCCCAGCGCGTCGCGCTCGCCCGCGCCCTGGTCCGCGAACCCGAACTCCTCCTGCTCGACGAGCCGTTCGCCGCCCTCGACGCCCTCACCCGGCTGCGCATGCAGGACCTGGTCGGCGAACTGTGCCGGGCCCACCGCCCCGCCGTCCTGCTCGTCACCCACGACGTCGACGAGGCCGTACGCCTGGCCGACCGGGTCTGCGTCCTGCGCGAGGGACGCCTCGTCACCGACGAGACCGTCGCCGTCGCCCGCCCCAGGGACCCGGGCGACGCGGCCTTCGCCGCCCTGCGCCGACGCCTGCTCGCCGACCTCGGCGTCCGCACCGCCGCCCACACCACCGAGAACGGAGCTTCCGCATGACCGTCACCATCGGCGTCCACAACAGCAACCCCACCCTGTACTACCTCTCCCGGCTCGACTACGCCGACCAGGAACTCGCCGCGGTGGGGGAGACGGCCGCCTTCCACGTCTACTCCGACGGAGTGCGCACCGGGCCCCTGCTCACCGAGGGCACGATCGACCTCGGCGGCACAGGCTCCACCCCGCCGGTCACCGCCCAGGCCGCCGGGCACGACCTCGTCTACGTCGCCGTCTCCGCCCCGCGCCCCGACCACGGAGCCCTCCTGGTGACCGAGGACAGCCCCGTGCACACCGTCGCCGACCTCAAGGGCGGCACCGTCCACCTGGCCATCGGCTCCTGGCAGACCCACCTGATCGCCAAGGCACTGGACGACGCGGGCCTGTCGTACGCCACCGACATCGTCGCCGAACGCGGCGGCGACACCAGCGAACGGCAGCTGCGCGACGGCACGATCAGCGCGTGGGTGGCGCAGGGCCCGCACCTGGCCGCCGCCCTGCGCACCGGAGGCGTCCGTGTCCTGGTGGGCACCGGCGACGTCATCACCGACCGCTCGGTGTTCTTCACCCGGCGCGATCTGGCCGAACAGCGGCCCGAGGTCGTCGCCGCCCTGGTCCGTGCCCTGCGCCGGGCGGACGCCTGGGTGAAGGCGCACCCGCGTGAGGCCGCCGCCATCGCCGCCGACCACCAGGGCGGCACCACCGACGACTGGGAGACGGCACTGCGCGCGCTGCCCTGGCGGATCGAGGACGTGAGCGAGGACTTCCTCGCCGAGCAGCAGCGGGCCGCCGACATCTTCGAGCGCACCGGCTTCATCGACCGCCCGGTGACGGTCGCCCAGGCCGTCGCCCGGCACTCCTGAGGGGACGGACATGGCTGCCGAAGTCCTCTGGTACATCATCCCCCGCGAGGGCGCCTACCCCTGGGAGCCCGACGGCCGCCGCCCGGTGGACCTCGGGTACCTCCAGCAACTGGCCGGCACGGTCGAACGCCTCGGCTTCAGCGGCGCGCTGCTGGCCACCGACCTGTACGACGTGTGGCCGCTGGGCAGCGCCCTGGCCGCCGCCACCGGCCCCGGCTTCCAGCCGCTGCTCGCCGTGCACCCCGGCCTGATAGCACCGACCCTGCTGGCGAAGATGGCGCTGACCTTCGACACCCTCTTCGGCGGGCGGCTGCGCTTCAACGTCGTCAACGGCTCGACCAGGGCCCTGCGCGAGTACGGCCTGAACGTCGAGCACGACGAGCGCTACGCGCTGAGCGCCGAGTACTGGTCGATCGTCAAGCGGCTCACCGCCGGCGAGGTCTTCGACCACCAGGGCCGCTTCTACGACCTGAAGGATGCCGGTGCCTCCTTCGGCGACCTGAAGCCCGTGCAGTCCCCGCACGTGCCCCTGTGGTTCGGCGGTTCCTCCGCGCCGGGCATCGAGATGGCGGCCGAGCACGTGGACGTCTACCTCACCTGGGGCGAGCCCCCGCAGCTGCTGAAGGAGAAGCTCGACCGGGTCCGGGAGCGCGCGGCCGCGCACGGCCGCACCCTGCGCATCGGGCTGCGGCTGCACCTGATCGTCCGGGACACCGAGGACGAGGCGTGGGCCGCGGCGGACCGGCTGCTGGACGTCACCAGTGAGGCGACGTACGCCCGGCAGCTCGGCGACCGGGCGGGAGAGGACGGCGTCGGCTGGCAGCGCCAGTTCCGCCAGCACGGTGGCCGGGTGCCCGCCCGGGCACGCGAACTGGAAGAGCATCCCAACCTCTGGCCGGGTATGAGCCTGTTCCGACCGGGACCGGGCACGGCCGTGGTCGGTTCCACCGCCCAGGTCGTCGAGCGGCTCCAGGAATACGAGGAGCTCGGTGTCGACACCTTCATCCTGTCCGGCAATCCCCTGCTGGAGGAGGCCTACCGGGTCGCGGAGACCGTACTGCCGGCCCTGCGAGGCCGTGCCTGACCCGGTGCTCTTCACCGGGGCGGGCTTGCCCCTGACTCAAGGGTCAGGGATTAGCGTCGGCCCGACGTCCGGCGGGCGCGCACCCCTTCCGGGTGCGCGGCCGCACGGCCGGAGGTGGCCGCGCCGTGCGGGCCGCCACGACTTCCGCCCGTTCCCAGGAGGCCGCCCCATGACCACCCTGCCCCGGACCAGCCGCGAAGTACGGCTCGCCGCCGTACCGGAGGGACTGCCCGAACCGAGCGACCTCACCGTCGTCGAGACGGCACCGCCCGACCCGGCACCGGGCCACGTCCTGGTCCGCAACCGGCACTTCCAGGTCTTCGGCGGCCTGCGCACCCTGCTCGGAGGCGCGGCCGAGGGCACACCGGTGCCGGGACTGCACCCGGGGGACGCGCTGTACGGGCCGGCCGTCGGCGAGGTCGTCGTCGCGCCGCCCGACAGCCCGCTGCGCCCCGGCGACCTGGTGACGCACCTGCTGGGCTGGCGCGAGTACGCCCTCGTACCCCTGACCGGCTGCGCCCCGGTCGACCCGGCCCTGCCCGAGCCGGTCGCCCGGCTCTCCTCCGGCTCGGCCGCCTACGGGGCGCTGACCCGGCTCACCGACGTACGCCGGGGGGACGTCGTCCTCGTCACCGGCGCCGCGGGCGGGGTGGGCTCGCTGGCCGGACAGATCGCCCGGCTGCTCGGCGCCGCCCGGGTCATCGGCAGCACGGGCTCACCGGGCAAGGCCGAGCGCCTGACGTCCGAGCTCGGCTACGACGCCGTGCTGACCGGCGGCTCGTGGCGCGAGCGGCGGGACGGCACCGACGACCGCGCCGCGTACCGCGCGTTCTCCGCGCAGCTCGCCCAGGCCGCGCCGGAGGGCATCGACGTCCTTCTGGACAACGTCGGCGGAACCCAGCTCACCGCGGCCGTGGACGCCGCACGGCAGGGCGCCCGGTTCGCACTCGTGGGAGCCCTCTCCGGGCAACTCGCCGCGGCGGGCGCCGGCGCCACGGCACCGACCCGGATCGACGCCTTCCGGCTGGTGGTCAAGGGCATGTCCGTACGGGGATACACCGGAGTCGACCACCCCGACGTGGAGGCGGAGTGGACCGGCCGGTTCGGCGGCTGGCTGAGGTCCGGCGACATCCGGCTGCCGCTGACCCGGTTCGAGGGCATCGAACGGGCCCCGCAGGCGTTGTGGGAACTGACCCGGGGACAGACATTCGGCACGGTCGTCGTCGACCTTCCCGCACACGACTGACGACCGCGGCCACGAGGAGGGGCGGGGCAGGCACCATGCGGATCGGGGACGCCGCGGCTGCGGTCGGCGCGACACCCAGAGCGCTGCGCTTCTACGAGCAGCGGGGGCTGCTCCCGCCACCACGCCGCACGCGGGCGGGCCAGCGCGACTACACCCCCGACGACCTCGCCGTGCTCCGTGTCGTCCGGCACCTCCTCGGCCTCGGGCTCACCGTCGAGGACCTGGCCGGCATCGCCGACCGCCTTCCGCTGCTCGCCGTCCACCCGCCGAGGCGCTGCGACCCCGGGGCACCCGGCGAACCGGCCATCGTCGGTACGGCGGTGGTGCGGCGGCGCATTGAGGCGCTCGACGCGGAGATCGAGCGCCTCACCCGGCTGAGGGACGCCCTGCAAGCCGGACTCGACCCGGCACCGGGCCACGTGACCGTCGGCGACCACGCGGCGGGCGCGGCCCCGGACACCCGGTGACCGCGGTGCCGGACGTCGAGCGGTGAGGGCGGCCCTCACCTCGCGGCCGATTCCCGGCGCGGCGCCGTGAGCCCCGGACCGAGGGCCCGTGCGCACCGCGTCGCCGAGGTCGGTCGGAGCGAGCACGGCGACGAACAGGAGCCCGCCGGGCAGCAGGAGGTGATGCGGGGGTCAAAGGGACCCGCGGGGACGGCGCACGGCTTCACGATCCTGACAAGCAGATGTCACACGACACGGGGAATCGGCCGCCCCGGTCCCGGGTTGGGGCAGTCATGACTGTAGGAGTGGCTCTCAACGCGACCGATGCCGGCAACCAGATCGACGCCAGCGTGCACCTGGCCAGGGAGGCGGCGGCAGCCGGTCTCCGGTCGGCCTGGTTCGGCCAGACCTTCGGCGCGGACTCGCCCCAACTCGCCGCGATCGTCGGACGTGAGGTGCCGGAGCTGCACGTGGGCACCTCGGCGATCCCCGTCTTCGGACGCCACCCGCTCGTGGTCGCCGGTCAGGCCCTCACGGCACAGGCGGCCACGCACGGCCGGTACCACCTCGGACTCGCGCTCGGCACCAGGCTGCTGACGGAGACGGGCTTCGGTATCCCCTTCGAACGACCCATCGCCCGCCTGCGGGAATTCCTCACCGTCGTACGGGAGTTGACCGAGACCGGCACGGCCGGCTTCCACGGCGAGCTGCTCACCGCCACCACGCCGGTACCCGCTCGCGTGCCCGGAGCGGACGCCGGGGTACCGCTGCTGGTGGCCGCGATGGGCCCCCAGGCCCTGCGCGCCAGCGGCGAACTCGCGGACGGGATCCTCCCCTACCTCGCCGGGCCCCGGGCTCTCGCCGAGCACATCGTCCCGGCCGTCACCAAGGCGGCCGAGGCCGCCGGCCGCCCCGCACCCCGCATCGTGGCCCTGGTACCCGGCGTGGTCACCGACGACGTGAGCACCGTGCGCGAGAAGGCGGCCGAACAACTGGCCTTCTACGAGCAGTTCCCGTCCTACGCCCGGGTCATCGAGCTGTCCGGAGCCCGACGGGCGGTCGACGTGGCCGTGATCGGTGACGAGCGGACGGTCGCCGCCGAGGTGGGCCGCTACCGGGACGCCGGGGCGACGGAGGTGGTGCTCACCTCGACCGAGATCGCCGGCGACACCGACCGGCGCCGCTCCTGGCGGCTGCTCGGCGAACTGGCGAAGTAGAGCCTGTCCCGTCCGCTCCGGCATGGCACTCCTCCCGGTGCGTCACGACGCGCAGCGCGGCTCCGCGCCCGGCCTGCTCGGCGGACGCCGGCAGGCACTCACCAGCGGGCCGCGATGCGGCCGTGCTGCGGCGGCACAAAGGCCGCGTGAGCCTGGACACAGGCCCCCTCGAGCTCGTCCAGTGCGCCACAGGGTCCATCATGAGGGCAATTCCACTGACCACCTCATGAACAACCATGATGGCCCTGCTGCGGAACGAGCCCCTGGAGGTCGCAGTGACCGCACTCCCGCTGTCCGGCATCACCGTCGTGAGCGTCGAGCAGGCCGTGGCGGCGCCGTTCGCCACCCGCCAGCTCGCCGATCTGGGCGCGCGTGTGATCAAGGTCGAGCGCCCAGGGGGCGGGGACTTCGCCCGCCGGTACGACACCACGGTGCACGGGCAGTCCAGCTATTTCGTCTGGCTCAACCGGTCCAAGGAGTCCGTGACCCTGGACCTGAAGTCGCCCTCCGGCCGCGACGTGCTGGAGGAACTGCTGGGCCGGGCTGACGTGTTCGTACAGAACCTCGCGCCAGGGGCGGCGACCCGGCTGGGCCTGGACGCCGAATCCCTCGTGCGGCGGCACGCATCGCTGATCCCGTGCACCATCTCCGGCTACGGCACCACCGGCCCATGGGCGGACCGCAAGGCCTACGACCTGCTCGTGCAGTGCCAGACCGGTCTGGTCTCACTGACGGGCACGCCGGAGGAGACCGCGCGGGCCGGGGTGTCGGTCGCCGACATCGCCGCGGGCATGTACGCCTACTCCGGCATCATGACCGCGCTGTACACGCGGGCCACCACGGGAGTGGCACGGGCGGTGGAGGTCTCGCTGTTCGAGGCACTGGCGGAGTGGATGAGCCAGCCGGCCCACTACACCCGGCACGGCGGCACCCAGCCCCCGCGGATCGGCACCCAGCACGCCACCATCGCGCCCTATGGCGCCTTCACGGCCGCCGACGGCAAACAGGTGCTGCTGTCCATCCAGAACGAACGGGAGTGGGCGGCCCTGTGCGACCACTTCCTCGCTCGACCGGAACTGGTGGAAGACCCGCGTTTCGCCACCGGGCCGGACCGCGTGACCCACCGCGACGAGCTCAACGCGATCATCGCCGAGCGGTTCGGGCGGTCAGGCAGCGGCGAGGCCATGCGCCTGCTGGACGAGGCCGGGATCGCGAACGCCGGCGTCAATGACGTGTGGGAGTTCCTCGACCACCCGGTCCTCGCCGACCGCAAGCGCTGGCACGAAGTGGCCATCCCCGGCGGCGCCCAGGTGCCGGCCCTCCGGCCACCGGTGGACCTGGCCGGAGTCGACCCGCGCATGGAACCGGTGCCGGCCGCCGGTGAACACACCGAGAAGGTCCTGGCCGAACTCGGATTCTCCGCAACCCGGATCGCGCGACTGCGGGCCGACGGCGTCGCCTGAGGGTGCTCTGAGGCTCTGGGTGAGCAGAACGGCGGGGTGGCGGAACAACGTGCGCGGGTCGCGGATTTGCGGCGCCGCTGAGCTTTCATCGGTCGTCGCGGTCCGTCGCGGTCTGTCGCGGTCTGTCGCGGTCTGTCGCGGTCCGGTGCGACGCCGGGGCGCCCGGCGGGCCTGTCACTGCGGTCCGCCGGGCGCCCCGGTGTGTCGTGCGACGGCCGTGTGGCCGGTTGTCTCAGTCCTTGATCTCGCAGATGGCGGCGCCGGAGGTGATGGAGGCGCCGACG
>NZ_BMWA01000041.1 GCF_014650995.1 Streptomyces viridiviolaceus | reverse complement strand
CCAGGCATACTCAAAGGCTCGACTCGCGCCCACGAAGGTCAGCACCAACCGGCCTTCGCCTCCCATTAGGCGTACTCCTCCCGCGCGATCCGCCAGTACCTGCGCGGGCGCGGCATCCGCGTGGTGATCCCCTTCCCGGCCGATCAGCAGGACCACAGGGTGCAAAGGGGCCGGCCGAGGCGGCAGGCCACCAGCCTTCGATCGTGATGCCTACAAGCAGCGCAATTCCGTCGAGCGGTGTATCAACCGCTTAAAGCAGTGGCGGGGCACTGCCACTTGGCGGCGGCCCGGCGGGCCCGCTCGCCGTGCACCCTCTGGTCCGCCCGGTGATCCAGTGGGGACTACGATCTGGCGATCTCTTCCCGGAGCTGGTGGGTGAAGCGGCGCAGGAGGGCCAACGTCTCTCGGAACTCGGCCCGGCGGTCGTCCCTGCCGCCGGTGGGCCGGGTGCTCCAGACCCGCCGCGCGAGGGCATCGGCGAGATCGACGGTGTCGTTGGAGCAGAGCAGGTAGAGGGCTGAGCGTGCTTCCTGCAGCCGGTTCGCCAACTCGTTGGCTCCGGGACCGTCGTCACTCAGCTGTGTTTCCTTCAGGTAGTCCAGTAGCTGAACTACGGCCGTGTTGAAGCCGATCCCGGCTTTCAGCTTCTGTTCGCGGAGCCACATGCGGTCCTGTCGGCGCGCGGTGAACCACGACCCGAACACCACCCCTATGAGGCCGATAGCGGCCCCGATGGCCACGGACAGTATGTTCTCCATGGTCAGCTCCCCCCGACGTACAGCGACGCCAGGTTACAGAGGCCGTCGGAGGCGCCGCACCCGATGATCGCGCTCACATGCCAAGGGTTCGGTGTTCCGAAACGAAACGGCCTAGCCGTCGGTCGGCGCGGGCACGACCGCACGGGCGAAGTCACCGGGCAGGTCGCTCGCCTCGGCGAGCAGGGACCCGTCGGCGGCCCAGATGCCCGAGCGCCCGGAGGTACGGGCGAAGCCGCCGCCGGTGGGACCGGTGAAGGCGGCGGTGACGACCCACACGCCGTGGTCGGCGGCGACCCGGCGGGCCCGCTCGCCGTGCACCTCGGCCTCGATGTCGGAGTGCACCACGCCGGCTACATAGCCGTCCATGCCGAGGGCGGCGGTGGCGGCCGCGTGCTCCGGCAGGCCGGTGTCCCGGCACACGGCCAGGCCCAGGCGCACGCCGTCCACCTCGAGCACCGTCGGCTTGCCGGGCAGGAAGAGGTCGGCCTCGGCGCCGTACAGGTGGGTCTTTCCGTACACGACGCGGGCGCCGTCGCCGTCCACGGCGAGCACCCCGATGTGCGGTCCGGGGACCGGCGCGCCGACCAGGGCGAGCGTTCCGGTCTCGGCGCAGGCCGCGACGACCGGGGCCAGCCGCTCGTCGTCCGGTGCGACCGGGGCCGCGTCGAGTTCGTAGCCGGTGAGGGAGAGTTCGGGGAAGACCACGACCCTGGCGTCCGCTGCCCGCACCGCCTCGGCGTGGGCGAGGGCGTTGCCCGCCACGTCGTGGGCCACGCAGCGGGGCTGTGCGGCAGCGATGGTCAGTGTTCCGCCAGTCATGAGGTGTCCTCTCAAGATATGTCGACATGGCGATCATATGGCCTGCTGGACGGGCCGCGCGGGCACCTGAGAAGGCACGGCATCGACGGTCCCGGTGGGCGCCGAGGACAACAGCAGCACCCCCGGCACAAGCAGCGCTGGCCCCAAAGAAGTTGAGCCAGAGCCCGAGAACCGACAGCGCTTCGACAGTGCATCGGGAGGCGTTCGGCCGTCTCCGCCCGGTGAGGTTCACGAGCTTCAACAGCGCCGGGCTTCGTCCTGGCAGTGCTGTCGACTTGCGGATCCGCACTGTCGAGCACGAGCTCAATCAGAGGGCGTGGCCGGGGACCGCATGCCGAGCCACTGCTCGGCGTCCCAGGCATGGAACCGTTCTACCTCGGTGAACCCCAGCTTTGCCGCGAGGCGCATCGAGCCGGCGTTGGCGGTCTGGGTGGTGAGCACCACCGGCTCGCCGGGAAGGGCGCCGTCGAACCAGTCGAGTGCCGCCGCGCACGCCTCGGTGGCATACCCGAATCCCCATGCTCGCGGCAGGAACAGGTAGCCGAGATCGACCTTCCCCGCGGCAGCCGGACGGCGGTGCTCCAGGGCTCTCCTGATCAGGACCTGACCGATCATCGCCCCGTCGAGATCAACGACGAAACTCCCGGGCCACCGCTCGGGCACCTCGGGCATCTCGCGCTCAAGCTCGTCCCTCGGCCGGGGGCCGCCGAGGTAGGTGTGCACCTCTGGCGACGCCAGCAGCTCGATGAACGCCGCACGGTCCCGGGCTTCGGGCCCACGGAGTACGAGCCTCTCGGTTCTGATCGGGGCAGGTGGCCAGGCGACGGGTCCGAGCTCAGTCATGCCGGCCACCCAACCAGCAGGCTCGGCAGCGATCAAGACTCGCAGACCGATCAAGCCACCGGCCCGGGGCCGCTTCAACGGGGCCGGGCCCTACAGCCACGCCTGCCAGGGACGGGAGGCCTACCGTTCTCGGGTTCCGGCTCAACCTCTGTGACGAGAGCCCGAGGCGGTTGAGCCAGAACCGGGATTCGTGAACAGAGCCAGTGGCCGGGCTCGCGGGCGGTGGCCCGGCTGCCGTGGCCGGTCTCGGCTCATGAGACCGACCACGGCGGCCGGGCCGTCCGTTGAGCCGACCTGCCTGTCGGGGCCTGCGCAGGACGCCGGCGACCGCCTGCCGCGTCTCCGTTCGGGGAGTATGCGGTCGCCGCGACGTCCGACCGGATCTAGTGTGAGGGAGGCGGGGGCGCGAGCACGAACTCCGAACAGAACGGCGCGCATCATGTCCAGTGGTCCCGCTATCGTCCTGGTCCATGGCTTCTGGGGCGGTGCCGCTCATTGGGGAAAGACGATCGTCGAGCTGCACCGGCGCGGCTTCAGCGACCTTCATGCCGTGGAGAACCCGCTCACCTCGCTGTCCGGCGATGCAGAGCGAACCCGCCAGATGGTCAGGCAGATCGACGGTCCCGTCCTCCTCGTCGGTCATTCGTACGGCGGTGCGGTGATCACCGAGGCGGGAGACCTGCCCAATGTCGCGGGCCTTGTCTACATCGCCGCGTTCGCCCCCGACGCGGGCGAGAGTCCGGGACAGATCAGCCAGGAGAAACCGCCGGCGGCCTTCGAGAACATCGCCCCGGACTCCGATGGCTACCTGTGGATCAAACAGGACAAGTTCCATGAGAGCTTCTGCCAGGACCTGACCGAGGACGAAGCCCTTGTCATGGCGGTCACCCAGAAGGCTCCGCTCGGCTCGACATTCGGCGACAACGTCACCGCTCCGGCCTGGAAGACCAAGCCGTGCTGGTACCAGGTCTCCACCGCCGACCGAATGATCCACCCCGACAACGAGCGCCGAATGGCCCAGCGCATGAACCCGCGCCAGCTCATCGAACTCGACGCCAGCCACGCCTCGCTCGCATCCCAGCCGGGTCCGGTCACCGACCTCATCGAAGCCGCGGCACGCGAAGTCACCAACACCTGAGGCCCGTTGTCCGCCCGGACACACTGATCCCACAGGTCACGCGCCTCTCGCGGTTCGCGCACGACGCGGCACCTGCCGTCCGACGTCTTCAGTCCCCGGGTCCGAGCGGAGCCTCCCGGAGGTACGGTTGTCAGCCCGCTGCCGAGGACAGAGCCGGCCCCGGGATCAGCTGCCCGAGCCGCAAGACTGGTTGGTGGGCGAGTGGCCGTCCTGCGGATGCGGGCAGCAGCCGGACGACAGGGCGCGGCGGGAGGGACAGTCGCGTGTGCCGTCAGACGGAGGTCGTCTGCGCGACGCTGAACAGTGCGCGTCCCAGCAGGTCGGCGGCCGCAGCAGTCGGCTACAGGCCCCCTTCGGCCACCTGGCGGATGGCGGCGTGTAGGTGGGAGAGACAGACCTGATAGCGGTGGGGCGACCCCCACGGCCCGGTGACCACGTCACGAACCTGCGGCCCCGGACGTTTCTACCATCCGGTCCGCCCACCACGACGGGGCCAGTGCCTTGGCGACGGCGCCTGCATCCCGGCCCGTAGGAACGGCCCGGGAAGGAGCGGGTGGGTGGCGGCGGGTCGACCGACGTGGCACTCACTGCATCCGTGTTCCCTTTTGCCCTGGCCTTCCTCCTGTGTTGACGCCCCGTATACGGCCGATGCCCCGCGCGGGGGTGCTGTTGTGGCTAGCGTGGTCCGATGACCAATGGCCCCCTCGCTGCCGGCTCGCCGCCCCTGCCCGTCCTCTGGCCCTTGCCGCCTTCTCCGCCCTCACTGGGGCAACTGCAAGATGAGACCCGCGAAGCTCTCACCGCCGGCACGGTGCCGATGCCGTCCGTTGCGCTGCACTGCCAGCAGCGCGTCTTCGCCCGGGTCCGTGAGCAGCTGTGGCAGGAACAAGCCGAGGACGGAGCGCGACTGTACGTCCTGGACTTCGCCGGACCCGCTCCCCGCGTGAAGATCGGTCGTGCCCGCAGCACCGACCACCTGATCAGGCGCATCCAAGGACACCTGCGGGAGAAGAACAAACACGGATACGGCCTCATCGACGCCTGCGTCACCCCGCCCTCCGCCGATGCCGAGCGCGCCGAGAAACAGGCTCTGCAATGGATGAGCCACGCCTATCAGCTCGTTCCCCGCACGCACGAGGAGTTCCTCGATGCCCACTTCGTCATCGCCGAGGCCTGTGCCGACATGGGCGTGTTCCGCTACAACCCCCAGGAGGACGACGACTGAACCCCACCGGCGCCCCTTGCCGCCACCACGGCGACGCGGAGCACTTCCCGCGGTCGCGAGCAGAGCGGGGGAGAGGAGGTTGGGCTGCTCCCCCTTGACCGCGCTTCCGTCACGCCGGTTCGACGGGTAGCCACAGCTCGCAGGTCGCGGTGCCGAAGTCGTCCGCGCGCTCGAGGACCGCGACGATCGAGGGACCTGGCCGGAGACGCCACGGGTTGGAGGGAAACCACTCGGTCGCGGTTGCGGCCCAGGTCGTCTGCAGGGCCTGCGGATGCGGTCCGGCGGTGCGGAAGACCGCCCACTTGCCTGCCGGTACCTCGATGGCGTCGAGGTCGTCGGGGGCCGGCGTGTCCTGGGAGACAGCGACACCGTGCAGGTAGGTCAGTTCGCTCCCCTCTGTGCCGTCGGGGTCGAGGTCGTCGCAAACTTGCAGCAGGCCCCCCGGTTCGGTGTCGCCGAGGGCCTTCAGCCGGAGATGCTCCTCTTGCGGCAGTGCGGTGATGTGCTGCTGGATGTGCGGGTTGATGCCCTGGTGGATGAGCGGAACCCGGGCTGCGTGTCCGACCAGCCGGAACACGGGGCGGTCGATGAGGCGGGTGTCCATGGGGATGCTCCCTTCTACGGTCAGGTGGAACCTGAGCTGCGGTTGTGTGCGCAGGGGGCCTCCGTCGCGGCGCACGTCACTGAGGCCGGCACCGTGGACCGCACGGAACGCACGTCCGAACGCCTCGGTCGAGCTGTATCCGTGCCGGACCGCGATACTCAGCAGATCGTCCTCACCTCGGACCACGTCGGCAGCGGCGACGGTCATGCGGCGCCGGCGCACATATTCCGACAGCGGCATGCCGGCCAACGATGAGAACATGCGGCGCAGGTGGTATTCGGTCGTGCCGAGCTCCCCGGCCAATCCGTGGACGTCGAGCTCCTCGGCGAGGTGCTCCTCGACGAGATCGACAAGCTGGTTGAGTGCCGAGATCACGAGGCCTCCTTTCGATGTCAACCCTGCCTGACAGAGCCCCGGCCGGACCCGATCGCTGCGATCCGATCCGATCATGCGTCCGGACGGACGCGGAGCCGACCACGCTCAGCGCGACCCGCCATCCGACGGAAGCGGGCGCGGATCGCATCTGGTGCGAACTGGTGCCCTCAAGTTCCGTGACCCGCGTCACACCAGGTTCTTGTCAGCAATCGGGGCGCCGTCTCGTTCAAGGGGCACGCGAACGAGACAGGAGCAACGTCATGAAGCACCGCATCGTCGTACTCGGCGCCGGATACGCCGGGGCCTTCGCCGCCGGCAACCTGGCGCGCCGGCTGTCCCCCGCCGACACCGAGATCACCGTCGTCAACGCCGTGCCCGACTTCGTCGAGCGGATGCGGCTCCACCAGCTCGCGGTCGGCCAGGACTTCGCGTTCCGCAAGCTCGCCGACGTATTCGCGGGCACCGGGGTCCGGCTCCGCCTGGCGCGCGTCACCGGCGTCGACCCCGAGCGCAAAACCGTCGCCGTGACCGGCAAGGACGGTGACGGCGAGCTCCCGTACGACACGCTTCTTTACGCGCTCGGCAGCTCCGTGGCCCACCACGGCGTCCCCGGCGTGGCCGAGTACGCGTTCGACGTGACCGGCATGTCCTCGGCACTGCGTCTGCGTGAGCGCCTGGCCGGCCTGGGCGAGGGCGGCACCGTGCTCGTCGTCGGTGAAGGGCTGACCGGCATCGAGACCGCCACCGAGTTCGCCGAGTCCCGGTCCGACCTCTCGGTCGCGCTGGCCGCCCGCGGCGAGCTGGGCGCCTGGCTCTCCCCGAAGGCCCGCCGTCACCTGCGCCAGGCCTTCGACCGGCTCGGCATCACCGTCCATGAGCACACCGGCATCGAAGCCGTCGAGCCGACACGGGCGATCGCCGCCGACGGTACGTCCATCCCGGCCGACGTGACCGTGTGGTCGGCCGGGTTCGCCGTACACCCCATCGCGGCCGCCAGCGGCCTGGAGGTCGCCGAGACCGGCCAGATCGTCGTCGACCGCACCATGCGCTCGGTCTCGCACCCGGACGTCTACGCCGCCGGTGACTGTGCCTACGCGATCGGCGAGAACGGCCGGCCACTGCCGATGTCCTGCGCCTCGGCAGGCTTCACCAACATGCAGGCGACCGCCGCGATCATCGCGCGCCTGACGGGCAGCGAGGTCCCGACCACCGGGCTCAAGTACTACGGCAATCACATCAGCCTCGGGCGGCGGGACGCGATCTTCCAGATGGTGGACGGGGACGTCCGGTCGAAGTCCTGGTACCTGGGCGGCCGGACCGCCGCGTGGCTCAAGTCGGGCGTGCTCAAAGGGGCCGGATGGGGCATCGCTCACCCGACCTTCGGCATGCCGAAGCGCAAGCGCCGCCTGGCCACCGCCCCTGACCGGGCCGGTGTGAGGGTCGCCGCATAGGCTCCTCCGCATGGACAGCGCAGCCATCGATCGGTTCGAGGCCAGCCGGGGCCGGCTGGCCTCGCTCGCGTACCGTCTGCTGGGCTCGGCCGCCGACGCCGAGGACGCCGTGCAGGACGCGTTCCTGCGCTGGCAGGCCGTGGACCGCGAACGCATCGAGGTACCGGAGGCGTGGCTGACCAAGGTCGTCACCAATCTCTGCCTCGACCGGCTCCGTTCGGCGCAGGCGCGCCACGAGCGCGCCGTCGGGGACTGGCTGCCCGAGCCACTCCTCGAGGGCGACCCGATGCTCGGCCCTGCCGATACCTTCGAGCAGCGTGAATCGGTGTCCTTGGCCGTACTGATCCTCATGGAGCGCCTCTCGCCGGTCGAGCGGGCCGCTTACGTCCTGCGCGAGGCCTTCTCCTACCCCCACGCCGAGATCGCCGGGATCCTCGACATCACCGAGTCCGCGAGCCAGCAGCATGTCCACCGGGCCCGACGCCGGATCGCCGCCGAACGCCGTGGCGGCGGCGAGGTGGATCCCGCGTCCGCGCGCCGGATCGTCGAGGAGTTCCTCGTCGCGGCCACGTCGGGGCGTACCGACCGGCTGGTGGCGATGCTCACCGCCGACGCGACCATGGTCTCGGACGGCGCCGGACTGGCCAGGCGGCTGCTGCGGTACAAGACGCGCGAGCGCATCGCCTCCTACGTACGGGCCGGCTTCAAGCCCACTCCGGCGAAGCGGCGGCTGGCCGGCGGCTCCCCCGCGCTGCACATCGCGCTGGTCAACGGCTCCCCGGCCGTCCTGGCCGTGGTCGACGACCGGGTCGTGGGCGCCGTGGCGTTCGAGGTCGGCGACGGCAAGGTCGCGTCCCTGCGCGGCATCGCCGCCGCGGACCGGCTCGAGCGCCTCAACGAGGCCTGGCGGCAGCACGAACCCGATGCGCCGGTCATCAGCGCATGGTGACCAGAGCCACCGCGCTCCAGTGACCCGAGCCGGAGGAGGAAAGCGTATCCGCAGCTCACCGCGCTTGTCAGGGCCGGGTCGGCAGCCCGACATCCCCCTCTGCACGCCACCGCGTCACTGCGCAGCCCCTGGACCGGCTATTGACCGGTGGATTCCGGTTCTCTCGAGACCGGCACCATGGAAATGTTCCAGAAGTCGGCGTAGCGGCCACCGCGGCGCAGCAGTTCTTCGTGGCTGCCCTCCTCCACGACCCGGCCGCCGTCCAGGAAGACGACACGATCGGCGCGTTGGACGGTCCGCATCCGGTGCGCGACCGTCACCACCGTCCGGCCCGCCATCAGGCGCTCGATGCCCTCGTGGACGGCCGCCTCGTTCACCGGGTCCAGCGCGGAGGTCACCTCGTCCAGCAGCACGATGGGCGCGTTCTTCAGCAGCGCTCGGGCGATCGAGACACGCTGGCGCTCACCGCCCGACAGCAGCGCGCCGCCCTCGCCGACGTTTGCCGCCCATCCGTCGGGCAGTCGCTCCGTCACCTCGTCCAGCCGGGCCGCGGTGGCCGCCGCCCGCACCTCGGCGTCGGTGGCGTCGGGACGGCCGAGACGTACGTTCTCCTCGATCGTGCCGTCGAAGAGGTAGACGTTCTGGAAGACGATGGCGATCCGCGCCATCAGCACCTCGGGGTCGATGTCGCGAACGTCCACGCCGCCCACGCGCACTGTGCCCGCGTCCACGTCGTAGAACCGCGCGAGCAGCTGCAGCAGGGTGCTCTTGCCCGCACCCGACGGCCCGACTACGGCAAGTCGCTGTCCTTGGGGCACGGAGAGCGAGGCATTGTCGATCACGGTGCGGTCGTCGTGCCGGAAGACGACGGAGTCGAACTCCAGGTCGTGACGCAGCGGCCGGATCGGTTCGGCGGCTTCCGGCAGGGGCTCGGTGCTCAGTACCGTGTCGAGCCGGGCCAGTACGGACCGGGCCCCGCGGAGTTTGCCGCCGATGTCCGTCAGCGACAGCAGCGGATCGGCGCAGCGGGCAGCCAGCACCAGGATCGTGAGGGTCTCCGCCACACCGAGGTCCCCGTAGAGGGCGAGGTAGGTACCCAGCACCAGCAACGCTGTGAACACCGCCTGCACCGTGAGCGTCAGACCCACCGCACCGGGCAGCGCCGACAGCGTGGAACGACGGGAGGCGCGCTCGACTTCCTGCAGCGAGTCGTCGAGCAGCCGGAAGCGTTCGGTGGTCCGGCCGCCGGCCCGCAGCACCGGCTGGGCCTGCAGGAACTCGATGACCCGGCCGGTGGCTTCGTGATCGCGTTCCTCGCGCTCCGCGTCCTCGGCGGCCATCGAGCGTCCCGTCGAGATCTGGATCGCCGCCACGATGGGTACCGCGACCAGTGCGGCCAACCCCATCTGCCAGTCGAAGACGAGCATCACGCCGACGATCGTCAGCGGAGTCACGCAGGCGGAGACGAACGGTGCCAGCAGATGCGCGATGACGCTCATCGCGTCCAGGACGCCGCGGCTGGCCAGGACGGACACCTCTCCGAGGCGGCTCGTGCTGTACCAGCCGACGGGCAGCCGGGCCAGATGGTCGCCGAGGCGGTGGTACATGCCGCGCAGCAGCGCGGTGCCGATGTGGAAACCGGACAGGTCACTGATGTAGCGCAGCGCCGCGTAGACCGCGATCGCGCCACCGAAGCCGATCAGCCAGGGCCAGGCGTTCTCGGGGGTGTTCCCGAACAGTTCCCGCAGCACGGGGACCACCAGTGCGTAGGACAGGCCCTCGGCCACCGCTGTCATCGTCATCAGGGCCACGGTGCGGCGCAAGGGCTGGGCGTACTCGCGTCCCAGCACGCGCAGCAGCGTTCGAATCATCGGAACTCGTCTCCTTGCAGTACGCGACCGTGGGCTTCGACGTCATCGGCGACCGCCGAGTGGTGGGATTGCCGGAACGCCGCGAACCTTCCGCCCCGCGCCAGCAGTTCGGCCGGCCTGCCCTGCTCGACGATCCGCCCCTCCTCCAGCATCACGACGGTGTCGGCGTCGGCGATCGTTTCCAGGCGATGGGCGATGACCAGGATGGTCCGCTCGCCCTCCAGCGTCGCCAGGGCCCGGCGCACGGCCTGTTCGGTCTGCGGGTCGGCGAAAGCGGTCGCCTCGTCGAGCACCAGGACGGGTGCGTCGGCGAGCAGTGCGCGGGCGAGGGCGATCCGCTGGGCTTCGCCGCCCGACAGGCCGACGTCCTCGCCGATCACCGAGTCGTATCCGCGGGGCGACTCGAGGATGCGGTCGTGGATGTTCGCCAGTCGGGCCGCACGCACCACGTCCTCGCGGTCGGCGTGCGGGACGGCCAGCGCGATGTTGTCGGCGACCGACGCGCGCAGCAGCCGGACGTCCTGGAAGACGAAGGCGACCGACCGGTAGAGCTCCCGGCTGCCGAGCTCCCGCAGGTCGACACCGCCCAGGACGACCGAACCGTGGATCGGGTCGAAGAACCGCGGCAGCAGCTGGACCAGCGTGGATTTTCCGCTTCCCGACGGCCCGACGATCGCGGTGACTGTCCCGGGCTCCAGCACGAGGTCGATGCCGCGCAGCACCTCGCGATCCTCTTCGTATCCGAAGCGGACGTCACGGAGCTCCACCCTGTACCCCTGGGGCGCGACCGGGTGCGAGGGCTCCGGCAACGGCTCCACCGCCAGTACGTCCGTGATCCGGCCCACGGCTCGTCCCGCGGCCTGCATCTCGTCGAAGCCGTGGCCGAGGGCCGCGACCGGGGCGGTCAGACCCAGTCCGAGCAGCAGGAAGGGCAGCAGGTCGGCCGGAGCCAGGTCACCGCCGGTGATGAGGGCCGCACCACCGATCAGCACCACCAGCAGCACGAACGGCGGCGACAGCACAAGCTGCATTCCCGCAGCGATCCTGGAGATGCCGTGCACCCACCGGTTGAAGGTGTCGACGAAGTCATCCGCGGCCGTGAGGAACTTGCGGTGGGCGCGCTTGGACCCGCCGAACGCCTTGACCACCGAGATGCCCTGCACGAACTCGACGACCGAGCTGGAGATCCGGCCCATGGCCCCGTCGAACTCCTCCTGCTCGCGCACCCGGGCCGGGGTCATCATCAGAGGGACCAGCGCGACGGCCAGCACGACCGGGGTGAGCGTGATCAGCGTGAGCCGCCAGTCGACGGTGAACAGGTAGACCAGCGACGCCAGCGGAACCACGAAGGCGGAGACGAGCTCGCCGGGGGTGTGGGCGATGAACGGGTGCACGGCACTGACGTCCTCCCCGACCACCTTGGCCAGTTCGCCGGTCCGGCGCCGCGAGAACCAGCCGATCGGCACGCGCCCCAGCTGCGCCGCCAGTTGCCGACGGAGCGTCAACTGCACCTTCCCGTCGAGGATGTGTCCTATTGCGGAGGACGCGGCCGTGAACACCAACCGGACGAGCAGGCCGACCGCACCCACGATCACGACCGTCCAGACACGATCGCGGTCGACCGGGCCGGACTCCAGCAGAGTGCGCCCCAGCTCCACGACCGCCAACAGCGGCGCCAGGCCCGCGAGGGCGCCGATCACTTGCAGGATCACGACGGCCGCGAAGCTCCGGACATGCGGGCGCAGCAGCCGTCCCATGCTCTGTTGTACTGCGGAACCGGCCCCCGATGACGGCATGGACCCCTCACTCACCGCAGCAGAGTCGATCGCGCTCATCGCTCTCCCGTCTTCGTCGATCTCGTCGCGCGCAAGGCCGAGGCCGGCCGTGACGGCCTCACCCGGCCAGGGCGCGGCGCAGGACGGCGCCGAGTTCGGCGAGTTGCCGCTGCGACACCTCGGCGGACTGGATCGCCAGCGACCCGTGAAAAGTGCCGGGCCACTGGTGCAGCTCGACCGGCACGCCGGCCTGGAGCAGACGCAGCGCGTACTCGATGCCTTCGTCGCGATTCGGGTCGAACTCAGCGGTAGCGATGTATGCCGGTGGGAGGCCGGACAGGTCGTCGGCCCGCGCCGGTGCGGCGTACGGGGTGACGGGCTGGGAGCCCAGGTAGTGCCCCCACGCCGCGGCGCGTACGGCGCGAGTATTCCAGGGAGTGTCGGTGAAGTTCCGCGCCGACCACGTCCGCTGCCGGTCGTCGAGGATGACCTCGTTGAGCACCTGCAAGCGGATCGGGGGCCCCTGCTGGTCGCGGGCCCGCAATGCCACCGCTGCCGCGAGGTTCGCGCCGGCGCTGTGGCCTCCGACCGCGATCCGGTCCGGGTCGATGCCGAGTTCGGCGGCGTGCTCGTGCGCCCAGGTCAGCACGGCGTAGACATCGTCCAGGGCGGCCGGGAATCGGTGCTCGGGCGCAAGGCGGTAGTCGACGCTGATCACGACCGCGCCGGAGAGTTCCGCGATCGGGACGGCCCAGTTGCGTTCGGTGTCCAGGTCACCGACGACCCATGCGCCGCCGTGCAGCCAGACGACGGCAGACTGGGCCTGGTGCGGGCGGTAGACCCGCACGGGCACGCCCGGATCGGCGGGCACCGTGCGGTCCTCGACCTCCAGTCCCGCGGCGTCCGGTGCCGGCCTGGCGCCGGCCAGCTCGGCGTAGATCTTCCGGAAGGCGACCGGGTCGGTCAGATCGATGCGGGGGAGCAAGGGGATGAATGCTTCGAGTTCGGGGTCCATGCCGGCCATCCTCGCCGCCGTCGTCTCCGAGGTCATCCGCCATCCGTCGGGCAACTCGCCCTGATGACGCACCGATTGGCGCCTATGCTCCTCGCATGGAGGCATTGGCCGAACGGCTCTCGCAACTCGACTCGCACGTCCAGGGCGCGATCCGTGTCATCGCGTTCTACGACACGCTGATGCGCCGCCGAGTGGATCTCCCGGCGCTCGCACGGGCCTCAGCGAGCCTGGCCGAGTGCGTGGCCGGAATCCGGCTCCACGGGACCGGGCGGGCTATCCGCATCTCGCCCGACGGCAGACAGGGGTCCACCCCGCCATCACCCGCGTCCACCACGGCACCGATCACTCTCGACGAGGAGGAGATCGGAGAGGTATGGCTGGAACGCCCCGGACCGCCCGGCCCACTCGACGACGTGCTCCTCGACCGGCTCGCCATCGCCGCCGCGGCGGTCGCCGAGCGCTACGGACCGGCCCGCACCACCATGGCCGACCCCGCCCTCGTCGAGCTCGTGATCAGCCCTGACAGTGACGAGGCGGCCCGGTCCCGGGCGCTTCGGCTCCTGGGCTTCGCCGCCGACCTGCCGATCCGCGTCGTCGCAGTGGACTCACAGTTTCCACTCGACCAGGTCGCCGGCCTCCTCTGCCCGGCCCACCCCGTGAAGGCGGCACCGATCGCCGGCGTGGGAGCCATCCTGGCCACCACCATGGACCCGACCCGGTTTCCCGCCGGTGTACACGCGGGCATCGGCGCCGCAAAAAGCCCCGACCGGTCCTGGCGGGAGGCCCGTATCGCCCTGCGTTTCACCACGCCACGCCAGCCGGTCGTCCACTACGACGGCCTGGGGGCGTTGGCTCTGCTCGCCCAGGTACCCCGGGACGCCGCGCGCGACAACGCCGACGTGGCCGCGATCGCCCTGATCGCCGGCAGCCCCGACGACCTGGAGACTCTGGACACCTACTGCACCACCGGCTCCCTACGCCGGGCCGCCGAACTTCTCCACCTGCACCACAGCAGCGTCGCCCGCCGGCTCGAACAGATCGGAAAGACCCTGGGCATCGACCTCACCGAGCCCACCGGGCTGCTTCGGGCCAGGCTCGCCCTCACCACATGGCGGCTGCTCAACGCCTGAGGAACATCCGCCTCGCCGATCCGGCCGGCGCCCTTGCCCTCGGCTGGAGTCCGGGAGGCTCAAGGCTCGCAGAAGGGATCCTGATCAGTCACTCAGCGCTGCCGGTCGGTGGACTCCGTGGCCTGGAGGGGGAGCGGCTGCCAGGCTGGCGAGGAGCTTGAGGCGCTCTTCGGAGGTGCTGCCCGGTTCGGCGGTGCAGAGGCTCAGATCGTGTACGGCCCGGTGGGAGACGGGCAGGTCCAGAGACTGGTAGGTCAGCTCCAGAAGGCCGACCTCGGGGTGCTGCAGCCGCTTGATGCCCTCGTGGCGGATACGGACATCGTGCGCGGCCCACATGGTGCGGAAGCCGGGGCTGAGCGTGGACAGTTCGCCGATCAGCGCGCGCAGGGCACGGTCAGCCGGTTCACGCCCGACCTCGGCAGGCAGCAGCGCGACGGTGGCGGCGGCGCCGGCGTCCCAGTCGACGAAGAAGTCCTGCGAGCCGGCATCGAGGAAGTGGTAGCGGGCGAAGTTGGCACGGCCGCGCCTGTCGGTGGTGGCACTGCCGAACATCGGCGCGTGCAGGGCCCGGGCCAGCGGGTTGGTGGCGACGACATCCAGGTGGCCGTTGCGCACGAAGGCGGCGGACATGGTGATGGAGTCGAGCAGCCACTGGATGCGGGGCGGGACCTCGACGTCCTTGCGGCGCGACGGCGTGCGGCGTGCGGTCCGGGCGGCGCGGGCCAGGTCGAACAGGTAGGTGCGTTCGTCCTCGTCCAGTTGCAGGGCCTGGGCGACCGCGGCCAGGACGTCTTCGGAGACACCGCTGATGTGGCCCTTCCCCAGGCGGGTGTACCACTCGGTGCTCACGCCGGCGAGCACGGCGACCTCCTCACGTCGCAGCCCCGGTACCCGGCGACGGCCGCTGGTGGGCAGCCCGGCCTGGTCCGGGGTGATATGACGCGCTACGGCTGGCGCCGACGTAGTGCGCCCGCCGCTCACTCGGACTGACGCCACCGTCTCTTACCGCCACCTGTCGGCCGGCTCAGCGAAGACGGGACCGTTCCGTGCCGTCGCTGTCGGCACGGAACGGTCCCGTCGGCTGCCCGGGCGCAACAGCAGCCCATGGTCAGGCGTTGACGGATTCGCTCGCCGGGTTCGCAGGCTCCTCGGTGGGGGACGTCGGGCGGCCGCGCATCAGCACGGTGGTCAGCAGTCCGCCCGCGGCGGCGACCGCGGCCGCGCCGAGGAAGGCGGCGCTGAAGCCGTCGGTCAGGGCCGGCAGGTTGCCGATCCGGTCCGCGCCCTGGGAGGTGGCCAGTGCGGTCAAGGCGGCGAGTCCCAGTGCGGAGCCGACCTGGTAGGTGGTGTTGACGATGCCGGAGGCCAGGCCGGCCTGTTCCTGCGGCACGCCTGAGATCGCCGACATCATGGCCGGGATGTAGGCCAGCGACATGCCGGTCGCGGCGACCAGCGAGGCCGGCAGTACGTCGACGGCGAAGGTGCCGGTCGGCTCGACCGCCGCCAGCCAGAGCAGGCCCGCTGCCAGCACGAACAGGCCGCCCGAGATCAGCGGCTTGGCGCCGAAGCGGCCCAGCAGGCGGGCGGTGATGAGGGTCATGAAGACCATCAACAGACCGGTCATCGGCAGCAGGGCGGCGCCGCTGGCGAAGGCGCCGTAGCCCAGCACCTGCTGCAGGTAGAGGTTGAGGAAGTACCACATCGGGATCCAGGCGGCACCCAGCAGGGTCATCGCCAGGTTGGAGACGCCCAGGCCCGGGGTGCGCCAGACACGCAGCGGCATCAGCGGCGTCCTCACCGACTTCTGCACGACGAGGAACAGGGCCAGCAGCACGGCGGCGCCGAGCAGTTCCAGCACCGTCTGGGTGGCGCCCCAGCCGATCTCGGGTGCGCGGACGACGGCGAACACGGCGAGCGCCAGGCCTGCGGTGACGAACGCGGCGCCGAGGACGTCGACCGAGCCGCGGCTGCGCGCGACCGTGGGCAGGAGCCCGGTGGCGGCCAGGGTCGCGACGCCGATGGGGACGTAGATGATGAAGACCCAGGGCCAGCTCGCCCACTCGGTGAACACCCCGCCCAGGAAGACGCCCGCGGTGCCACCGGCGGGGGCCGCCGCGCCGTAGAGGGCCAGGGCCTTGCCGAGTTCCTTGGGGTTGTGGCCGAAGAGCATCATCAGCAGCGTCATGGAGGCGGGCGCGATCAGCGCTCCGCCCACGCCCTGCACGGCACGGCCCACGACCTCCACCCATGCGGTGCTCGCGGCCGCGGCGACGACGGATCCGGCGATCAGTACGACCCATCCGCCGGCGAACACCCGCCGGGCTCCCAGCAGGTCCGACAGGCGGCCGCCGAGCAGCAGCAGCCCGCCGAAGGCGATGACGTAGGCGTTGAAGACCCACTGCAGGTCGCCCTGGGAGAAGCCCAGGTCGCGCTGCATCTCCGGAAGGGCCACCCCGATGATCGAGGTGTCCATGATGACCATGAACTGCGCGGCGGCCAGCACCACAAGTGCCCACCAGCGCCGCGGATTGACGGTTGACATCGCTAGGTCCCTCCCATTGGACGCATACCCCCACGGGGTATCTGTTCGAGGCAGACTATATACCCCCTGGGGGTACCTAGGAAGATGGTGGGTGTCGTCTGGGTCGGCCGCAGCCTGAGCCATCCACGGCGCACGCTCACGGGCGGGACGGGAGCGTTGTGACGCAACCGCGGACAGCAGCCCCACGTCGAAGAGCTGGTGGCCGCCGGGTCCCGCGGTGCGGCACCCGTTCTATGGCGCGAGGTGCGGTGATACCCGGCAGGCACCGAGTGCACGGGCGCTGTCCCGGTGCCCTGGAAGCATCAGTGGCCTGCGCCGACGTCTGCAGCGCCACCGCATCGGTTCTGTACCGGTACACCGGCTACGACGCCAACATCACCCGTGCCGTCCTCCAGGCCTGCGCCACCGTCTGCAGGACCTGCGGCGACGAGTGTGCCAGCCACGCGGACATGCACGAGCACTGCCGCGTGTGCGCCGATGCCTGCCGGCGCTGCGAACAGGCGTGCAACGGCCTGCTCGCCGGACCGGGCTGACACGGGGCGCGGCACAACTCCGGGCGGCCCCCTTGGGGCGCCGACCAGAACGGCGCGGCCGACGGGTGCGCGTCCGTCGCTCCGGGCGTCAGCGCGATGATGGCGTTGTCGACCAGTTCCATCACCGCGATGGAGACGGTTTCGGCGGCCGGCGCGACCTTCATCGCGGCCTCCGGGGAAACCCCGGCGCGGACCCAGCCCGAGCAAGAAGGTCTGGGCCGGCACCGACCAAGGCCGCAGCTGGGCCGGACGCGCCCAGGTCGCGGCGCTCGGCCTCGCCTCCCACCCCACGGTTTCCGCTGCGTCCCATCAGATGCGAGAAGGCCGTGGCCGCCGCCCGCGCGGGGCGGGACGGCGGCCACAACCCCCTCGGGGTGTCCGGCCGGCAGCGCGTGCTACGCCACGGCGCAGACAGTCAGAGCCGCTGTACCGGGCTTCACGCCGCCTTGGCCAGGGCGGACCGGTCCCTGCCGGGCGCATGCTGGGTGGGTGTCGACAGTCCGGTCAAGGCTTCTCGTCCGTCGTGGCGCGGCCATAGGAAGAGGCCACCGATCGCTCCTGCCACGGCAAGGACCGTGAGGACGGACCAGGCGAGGGTGAAGCCGGCGTTCGTGCCGAGCCATCCCGCGACCGGATAGGTGATCAGCCAGGCCAGGTGCGACAGAGAGAATTGGGCCGCGAATGCCTCGGGGATCGCGTTCCGTCCGACGGAGGCGCGCAGGACCTTGCCGGTCGGTGTGATGATCAGTGCCATGCCGATGCCGATCAGGGTCCAGATGATTGCCGTACCGGTCCATGTGGTGAGACCGGTCGCGATGAGCGTCACCGCGGCGCTCGTGCCGCCGACGAGGACTCCGGCGCCGGTCATCATGACGGTGCGGGCGGTGATCCGGTCGAGAACGCGGGGCAGTACGAGGGCGGCCAGGAGGGTGCCGGTGCCGGAGGCGGCGAGCATCCAGGCGACGTCCGGCTGCGAGCCGCCGAGTTTGTCACGGACGTAGTTGACGGTGTTGACGACGACGATCGACCCTGCCGCCGCAACCACGAGATTGAGCGCCATGATGCCACGCAGCCGTGGCGTCCTGAGGAAGGTTTCGATCCCCGCTGACGCCTTGTCCCATGCCTTGGTGTGGGTACTGGGGCGGGCGTCGGGGATACGCGTCGACAGGACGAGCAGGGCGGAGACGAGGAATCCGGCGGAGGTGCCCAGGAACAGCCGGTTGAAGCCCATGAACGTCAGGGCGACGGCTGCCAGCACGGGGCTGAGCAGACTCTCCATGGCGGAGGCGACCTGGGAGGCGGACAGGGCGCGGGTGTAGTCGGACTCGTCGGTGACGATGTCGGGGATGACGGCCTGGAAGGTCGGGGTGAACGCCGCGGAGGCGGCCTGGAGCAGGCCGATCAGGACGTAGATGTGCCAGACCTCGGTGACCAGCGGCAGCGCCAGGACCACCGCACCGCGGACCACGTCGAGGAGGACAAGGAGAGTTCTCCTGGGGAGCCGGTCGGCGTACGCGGCAGCCAGCGGGGCTATGACCACGTACATGACCATCTTGATGGTCAGGGCGGTACCGAGGACCATGCCGGCGCGCGGACCGGCGAGGTCGTGGGCGAGCAGCCCGAGGGCCACCGTGGTCAGCCCGGTACCGAACAGGGCGATGACCTGGGCACTGAACAGGCGGCGGTAGTCGCGGACGGCGAACAGACGCATGGCGGGTTCCTTCCGTATCCATGCGGCGGGGCACGGGCCCGGGGTGGAGGCCGTGCCCCGCGAGTACAGGCGGGGGTGTCTCTACGCACCGGTGTCGCTCCCCGGTGTGAGGCCGGCGAGCAGGTTGAAGGCGCCGGTGAGGATGTTGAGTGCGACGACGCCGACGACATCCGCTATTGCGCGGTCGCTGTAGCCGTGCTCACGCAGCGCGATGACCTGTTCGTCGGTGATCGACGTCGGCTCGCGACAGATCTGGAGGGCGAGGGTGATGATCGCCGCGATCGCGGGATCGGCCGAGGTGCCCGCGTGGGCTCGTTCGATCTCTTCCTCGTCCACTCCCATGGCGCGGGCGGCACTGACATGCGCGTTGAGGCACAGTCCGCAACCCTGCAGGACCTGGACGGCGATCGAGATCCGTTCGCTGGTCCTGCGGTCGAGTTTGGCTCGTCCCATGGCCCGGCTGAGCTGGAGGTAGCCGCCCAGTACGGCCGGCGAGTGCGCCATCGTGGAGACCATGTCACCGATCTGGCCATGGCGGGAGACCAGGTCTGAGAGGAGGTCGCGCGAGGCGCCGACCGCCGTGTCGGGCGTGAGTCGGGTCAGGCGGGGCATGACGCTCCTTCCGATGGGGGATGTGCTGCGGGCGCTGGGGTTCGACGAGCCGAGCGCCCCTTGACCGTGCCGTGTGCCGCGGCAGGTGTGGCGTTCGTGCGGTCAGTGGTGTGCGTGGTGGCCGTGGTGGTGGCTCCTGTGCTCGGGTGCGGCCTGGGATGCCGCGTCCGAGCGGGGGGTGGTCGCGGTGGTCCGCACCGTGAACTCGGCCGTGCGGACGACATGGTTGTGCTGGAAGTCCAGGTACAGGCGGTAAGTGCCGGCTGAAGGTGCGACCGCCATGAAGGCGATCTCGGGTCCTGGTGCGGTGGTGCCGTCACCGGGTTCGCCCTCCGGGTGGACGTGGAGGTAGCCCAGGTCACCGACCCGCAGTGCCACCAGGTGCCCGTACGCGGCCAGGTAGGGCTGCAGGTCGGTGACGGGGCGGCCGTTCCGGCTGACGGTGAGGGTCAGCTCGCTCGCCTGACCAGGCAGGAGTTCGCCGTCGAGGGTGACGGTGTACTCGCCGACCCGTGCGATCCCGGTGGCCTCGGGGAGCGGCCGCGGGTCGTACGGCCCGGCGACCGCGACGTCGATCCCCAGCGTGATGGTCCCGTCGTGGCCGACCGGGTGGACGTCGGCGAAGAATTTCCAGTCCCCCGGTTCCAGGGCCAGTTGGACGCTCCAGGTGCCCTTCCCGTCCATCACCGGGTGCACGTGCTGGAACCCGGCCGTGTCGCGCCGGACGGCGAAGAAGTGCAGTTCCTTCTCGTGCTCGGGCACGAACTCGGTCACCGCCTGCCCGTCGGGGCCGATCACCCGGAAGCTGACCGGCTGTACGCCGGCGGTGAGGATCGTCGAGTCGAGCTCAAGGGTGTACCCGTTCTCGGAGACCGACAGCCCACCGGGCCGGGCCCCGCCGTGGACACCGTGGACGCCGTGGCCGGAGTGATCCTTCATGACATCTCCCTTGGTGTGATGCGCCTTCCGGCGTTGTCCGTTCAGGACGTTGATCGCAACCATATACCCCAGGGGGGTATTCCGGTACTCCGATGGTCGAAATTTCGAGAGAGGGCTTGCCGAAGTGCATCCACCAGGTGGAGTCGTCCACCTGTCGGTCCGTGGCGCCGACGTGTCGGCACGGTTGGCCCGGCGGTGGCTGCCGCGGCCGGGCTGCTGAACGGGTCAGTGCATCTGCCGACGCGCGGCAGGGAAACCGGCGCCGCCGAGGCGGGAACGTCGAGCTGATGAGGAAGCCGGGGACGCCATCGCCGACCTCGTGCGCTCGTGACGTCGTACCGGTGGTGACGGCCAGGCCCCGCCACCGCGGCGGTCACCTCGATCCGCTGGGACATGGTGACGGCGCTACCGTCTCCTGCGCCGACCTCGGCACCTCTACCGGGAGAGCGCGGGCATGGCCGAATCTCCCGACTGCGGGCACCGCTGAAGCCGGATCAGCGGCGGCGGCGCAGTGGAACCGTCGGCGTCCGCGTCGGCGAAGTACAGGTCCTCACCTGACCCTCCCACATCGAGCAAGCCCGGCCCGGGCCCCCAGCGGATGGTCTGACGAGGCGTATGGGATCGTTCCAGAGTTCTCGACAAGGTGCTCACTGAGCGGAGTTCACGACATGGCGGAGCAGAACGGCTCGGGCGGGTACGCCCCTCACTGGCTGCGCCCCGGCCAGTGGGGCGAAGAGGGCGTACGCAATCTGCCGATCCTTGACGCCCCCGAGGTGGAAGCCTGGCCCGCACCCGTACGGGAGGCCCTCGAGGTGGCCCGAACCTACGGGCTGCCGGTCGACGAGTCGATGTGCTGGCCGGGGACCGCCGAGCAGCCCTTCTCGCCGCTGGGGGACCGCTACTGGAAACTGGCGGTGGACGAGGAGTCACACTCCTGTGAATTCGTACTGGACGAGCATGGGCGCGTGTGGGCGCTCGCGGAGGGTGTCGACCCTGCCGAGCGCTTCGTCAACTCCTCCCTGATCGCCTTCCTCGACGCCCTCGCCGCCTGGGAGTACCGCTGCGAGCACGTCGACGACTTCGACGACCTGGAGCCGGACGACCCCGACTCGGACGACGATCCCGCAGGGGAGGCCCGGGTCGCCTTCGGCCTGGGCATCCGGGACCGCCTGCGCGAGCTCGACCCGCCCGCCTTCGAGATGGACACCTGGTGGGATCGGGTCTACGAAGAGGTGGAGTACGACGCGATCTGACAGGCAGTCCTCGTGAGTGAGAACGAGCTCTGGTACGCGGACTTGATCTCGGCAGGAGCTGCGGGAGCCGCCCCTGCCGACCGCGAAGGCGATCGGCGTCGCCCCAACGCACTGCATCACGGCCCGACCGGGCCATAGAGTCGAGAGGTGCGTTGATCTTCCGGGCGGCAGCCACGTACGGCCGCAGACGGCGGTGCAGGGCGCCTCGTAACGAGGTCGCCCCAGCAGGCATACCTGTCATCACCCCACCGGAGATCCACACCATGGCTGCTCAGCAACCCCTCACCTACGACACGCTCGTAGGACTCGCTGCCGCCGATCCAGCCGTCGTCGGCCTCGTCCTCAAAGGGTCCCAGGCCCACGACGGCATGGTGACCCCGTACTCCGACCACGACCTGTACGTGGTCGTCGCCGATGACGCCCGCACCGAACTGACCCGGTTCGCGGGCCACCGTAGCGCCGAGCTCGACCTCGTCATCGTCACTCTCACCGAGTTCCGTGGGGCCGGGACGCACGGTTGGGAACGTTATGCCCTCGCCCGTGCCCAGATCGTGCTCGACCGGCTCGACGGAGGCATCGCCCGGATCCTCGCCGACAGGGCCCGTCCGGGTGCCGATGAGGCATTCCAGGACGCGAGTGGCTGGCTCGATGCCTATGCGAACTCGCTCTATCGCTCCGTCAAGAACCACCGGGACGGCCGGACTCTCGCTGCTCGTCTCGACGCCGCCGACAGCATCCGGTCCCTGCTCGAGCTGCTCTTCGCTCTCGACCGAAGGCCCCGCCCCTACAACAAGTACCTGGAGTGGGAACTCGCCCGGCACCCGCTGCCCGGCTGGGACACCGACATACTGCTCCGTGCCGTGGACCGCATCTCGGCCACGGGTGACGTGTCCCAGCAACGACACCTCTTCGCCCTTGTCGAGACGGCGGCCCGAGAAGCCGGACACGGTTCGGTGCTGGACGCGTGGGGCGATGACCTCGACCTCATGCGACCCCAAGAGGCACACAGCGCCACTCCCTGAGCTCCGCCCTGGTGCGACGGCATCGGACCGCCCTGGATGGCTCCGTCTCGCCGGGCTGAGCCCGCGGCAGTTCACCGAGTCGATCAGCGCTCTGCGGCGTGAGGGCGCCGATCCGGTTCCCACGGCTCCAGGCCGGCCCTGCCGCGAGCGGCGCGACCAAACGACCCATGGAAAGGAACGCCATGCTTGAACATTCCGACGATCGAACAGTCAGCGACTGGTGCGTCGAGCACTTGGGCTACCCGGTTGCCGAGCGCACGTTCACAGCGGGGAACCTGTCCGTGGTCCACGGCCTCCGGCTGACGAACGGCCGCGAGGTGGTGCTGAAGATCCGCGACGAGGATGAGCGGCTGGGAGCCTGTTCCTGGGTGCAACGCCGGATGTGGCGGGCGGGCTTCCCGTGCCCTGAGCCATTGGCCGGTCCGTTGCCGCTGGGCACGAAGGTCGCCAGCGCCGAGACTCCTGTGCCAGGTGGTGGAGAGCCCGAGCCCGCTGATTCGCCCCGACAGTTCGCCGGCCTTCTGGCCGACTTCGTGACCCGCGCAGAGGATTTCGATCCGCAGCCGCTGCTACGACCGGCTCCCGCGTGGGTCCACTGGTACCACGAGGAGGACGGCGTCTGGCCGGTCCCGGATGACCGGAACGTCGACCTCAATGCTGAGCCGTGCTCTGCCACGGCGTGGCTCGACGCGCTCGGCGCGGCCGTACGCGAGCGGCTTGAGGAGGTCCGCGACGCTGCCTGCGTGTTGGGACACGGAGACTGGGACGGCCGCAACGTGAAGTTCCGCGACGGCCGGCCGCTCGTGGTCCACGACTGGGACAGCGTGGTCTACGAACCCGAGGTGGTGATCGTCGGGCAGGCCGCGGCCATGTTCGAGGGCGGCCCGACTGGGGCAGGCGCCTCGGTCGAACGGACGGTGGCCTTCCTGGAGGAGTACCAAACCGCGCGCGGACGAGCGCTGAGCGACAACGAACTGCAGCTGTGCTGGGCGGCGGGCCTGTGGGTGCGCGTCTTCAACGCCAAGAAGTTCCATCTCGACAACTTCGACGCGCTGGGACGCGACGAAGCCGAGACGAGGTTGAGGCATGCCGGGATCTGATGTGACGAGGTGCCGCCGCACCGGCGGCGCCACACTGTGGGCGAGGCTCAAGCGGAGTGGCCGGGAGCCGGTCGGCCTGACAAAGGCAGCAGGAGTCTGGCCACCTCGTCGCCGGCCGTGGCCGAATCGGTAAACGGGGCCTTGGCGAGGCCCGCATGATGGTGAAGTCGAACAGGGCCGGGTCCTCCTCGGCGCATCGCACGTAGGCAGGTCGGCGGCGGCCTGCGAGTCCGTCCCCGGGAGGGAGAAGTCGTTGCGGTAGCTGCCGCCCGCCGCCTGCGCGCCGGTGGTGATCGCGCCGACCACGACCACCCGCAGGAGCAGAGCTGTTCACCGCTGCGGCCATCCGGCGAGCCGGGCGAAGGCACTGAACGGAGCGGGAGCGGTACGGAACCCGGTGTGCCGGGTCATCGTCCTCGCCCTGCCTTGCGCGCGCCGATCGTGGCGCCGGCGAGGGCCGCAAGGATCGGTACGGCGATGAAGGCGGCCAGCAGGGGCGGGGTGCCGTCGACGTTCAGCGTGCGGTCGAAGCCGACGACGACGAGGCCGCCGACGGCCTCGGTCAGCAGGAAGCCGCCGGCCCCGCCGACGAGGAACCCGAGCAGCCCGCCCGCGGTCTTCGCGGAGTGGATGTGTGCGCTCATGCCGACGAGGCTGCGCTGAGGGGTCTGCCCGGGGCGTCGGCCTGCGGCGGTGACCTGGGCTACCCCGTGGGTTGCGGCTGGGGGAGGACGTGTACCCCAGGAGTTGCTACGGCGCCAGCCAGCCCGGGCGGACCATGCCCGACTCGTAGGCGAGCACCACAAGTTGGCTGCGATCGCGTACGCCGAGTTTCGTCATGATGCGGCTGACGTGCGTCTTCGCCGTCGCAGGGCTGAGCACCAGGCGCTCGGCGATCTCGTCGTTCGACAGGCCGGCCGCCACCAGCTCCATCACTTCCCGCTCGCGCTCGGTCAGCGCGTTCAGCCGCGGCGACGGCTCCGGCGCCCTGACTCGGCCCGCGAACTCCGCGATGAGCCGGCGGGTGACCGACGGGCTGATCAACGCGTCGCCGCGCGCGGCCACTCGTACGGCGTGGACGAGCTCCTCGGGCTCGGTGTCCTTCACCAGGAAACCGGAGGCGCCGGCCCGCAACGCCCCGTACACGTAGTCGTCGAGATCGAAGGTGGTCAGGATGACCACCTTCACGGCCGCCAGGCGTGCATCGGCGGCAATCTGCCGGGCCGCCTCGAGACCGTCGGTTTCCGGCATCCGGATGTCCATCAGCACCACGTCGGGACGCAGCGCGTGGCAGCCCGCCACGGCCGCGTCGCCGTCGCCCGCCTCGCCGACGACCTTGATGTCGGGCTCGTCCTCCAGCATCGAGCGGAACCCGGCCCGCACCAGGCGCTGGTCGTCCGCCAACAGGACTCTGATCACCCTGTTCACGCTACCGGCTCTCCCGATACTCGTACGGCAGCACCGCCTCGACGGCGAAGCCGCCGTCCGGGCGACCACCCGCGGTGAACCGCCCGCCCAGCAGCCGGGCCCGCTCGCGCAACCCGCTGAGCCCGCTGCCCGCGCCCTCGGCGAAGCCGGCTCCGCCGCCGTGCCCGTCATCGGTCACCGACACCGTCAACTCACGCTTTCCGTAGGAAAGTTCGACCTCCGCCGCGTGAGCGCCGTGGGCATGCCGGGTGATGTTGGTGAGTGACTCCTGCACGATGCGGTACGCCGCCAGGTCCACCTCCGCGGGCAGCGGCCGTCGCTTGCCGTGTGTGGTGAGGCGGACCTCGAGACCGGCCCGCCGGGCGCCGTCCGCCAGATCGCCGAGGCGGTCGACTCCCGGCGGCGGAGCGGTCGGTGCGATCTCGTCCACCTGGCGCAGTACGCCGAGCGTGGCGCGCAGCTCGCGCAGCGTCTCCTTGCTGCCCGCCCTGATTTCCTCCAGCGCCGCCATGGCGAGGTCGTCCGGCGGCGCTGTCTTCTTGAGCCGGTGCAGGGCCGCCCCCGCCTGCACATTGATCATCGAGATGTTGTGGCCGACGACATCGTGTACTTCGCGGGCGACGCGCAGCCGCTCCTCGGTCGCGCGCAGCCGTGCCTCCTCCTCGGCGTACGCGCGACGGCCGTGTTGCATGGCGCCGAGCGCGACCATGCCGACGAGCCAGCCCGTGAGCATGAAGATCGCGATGCCGTTGATCTCCTTGTTGCCCGCTACAGTGCCCGCCCCGACGCCGATCACGACCAGCGCGGCGAGGGCCGTGGCCGCTTTGAGCCGGCCCGCGACGGCGACCCCGTACAGCCCGACGATCGGTGCGATCATGAGCGGGCCGTCATAGCGGCTGACGAGGTAGTACGCGCCGGTGGCCGCGATGCAGACGGCGGCGACCGCCACCGGCCACCGCCGCCAGAAGTACAGTGCCCCGCAGGCCACGGCGACCAGCACCCAGCAGACCGCGGTGGCGCCCCAGGACTCCGTCCGGTCCTGCGGGAACAGCGACCGCACGCTGCCGACGGCCACCACAAGTCCGACCGCGCCGGCGACAGCGGCGTCGGCGGCACGGCTTCGGGGCATACGCGGCTGCATGCGCCCAGCGTATGCGGAGGCTCCGACGGACCGCCTGCACGCGTCGGGGGAACCCTTTGCCGCGGAGCCATCCGATGCCGCGACACCGCGCCGGTCAGGACCGGACACCGCGCCGCCGCTGCAAGCCCCAGGCGCAGACGCCGCACAGGCCGCCCCAGACCACATTCGTAAGGCAGACCATGACCAGGGCGATCGGGTTGGTGATCGGGCCCTGCAACTCGCCCTCCAGCACGGGGGACAGGACCGCGGCAAGCAGGGTCGACGCGATCGCGTAGCAGATGCCCGTCGCCAGCAACTGCAGCAGCGGCTCACGGACCCGGCTGAACCCGACGACCGCGATCCACACCACCGAGATCACAGCGGTCAGGATCAGCGGTGTGGCCGGCTTGCCCAGCACCTCGCTCCACCCGGCGATCGAGAAGATCGGCCGGATCAGCGCGAAGAGGGCGAGGCCGATGACCATCGGCCAGTGCAGACGCCGGGAAAGCGGCCCGGCGGGGCGGGCCGATGGGGGGTTCAGTGCATTCATGCCCTCCAGGCTGCGCGCCCGGTCACCTCCAAGGCATCAGCCCGGAGAGGACACCTGCCCTACCCCAGCGGTTGCGGCCGCACCGGGCCGACTGCACCCACGGTTGTGGAGCCCGACCCGTCGTCCGGTGCCGCATCGCCGCATCGGCAACCACCGCAACCACTGCACCGCTCCGACCCGCCTCGAGCAGACCCGCACCTCCAGCTCGAGAGCCGTCTACCTCCGCCACCGCGTGGCGCGTTGGCCGGCTCGTCCGCCGAGCCCACGTAGCGTCGGTGGAGACGTCGACAGCCGGCGAAAGGCCATGGGCCAGCGATGCTGCCTCAGCCGTTGTGAGCGCGCGCGGCAAGCGGGGTGTCCGCGACGGGACACTCCCTTGTGTGTCGTCTCAGACCGTGAAGGGCCGTTGCCGGATGAATCGGTTGTTGGTCCGGCCGGTGACAAACAGGTTCGGGCTCTGGGTGGCCGGCATCCGCTTGAGGATCTCGCGGTGGAACGCCTTGTACCCGCCCGTGAATCCACCGCCGTTCCAGACGTCCAGCAGGGTCGCGGTGAACAGACCGTTGCGCAGACCGTCGGCTGCCAGCTGGTTGTCCTGACATGCCGAGATCAGCAGTGCGGTCGCACCGAGCTCACGGTTGTCCTTGGCGTTCAGCTTCCGCTGGATGCTATCGAAGAACTCCTTGTCCCGCTGGTAGAGCTCGTCCTGCTTGTCCAGGGGCATGAGCCGGGACGTGACCTCCACCTGATCCGGGTCGGTCGTCTGGAACTGCTCTTCCATGGCTTCCGGCGTGAGAATCTCCCGCACCCTGATGCCGGATCCGCTGTGGCAGCAATCGAGGAGACAGAAGATCCGAACCCCTTCGGCGAAGCCCTCGAACTCCCTGTACAGCTCGTCGTCGATGTACTCCCGATCGAAGAAGCACATGGTCTCGTCGAGCCGGTCGGACTCGTCTTCGGGCCCGTTGAGGTCGGGAACCTGGCCGCCGTGCCCCGAGTAGGTGAAGAGCAGAAAGTCGCCGGGCGTCAGCGTCCTGGCTGCCTTGCGCAGCTCGGCGGTGACGTTGTCGACTGTTGCCTGGGCGGTGAGGAGGGTGACGCGATCTTCGATTCCCGAGTTCTTGGCGAGCTGGTCCATGTCCTGCGCGTCGTTCTCACAGGCGATGAGCTTGCCGTCCCAACCGTTGTACTTGGTGGGATCCACCTTGTTGAGACCGATGTGAATGGACATTCCCTGAGCCATGGAGAAACTCCCTTCTGCTTGGAGCGGATGTGAACCAAGGTGTGCGGGAGAGCGCATCGACTGGGCGAAATCGGTCGACGAGGTACGCCTGAATCCCGACTGTGATCGTAACCACCGACTGGCGCACAACTCGCCAATTGGTCCGTCCGGGTGGCGTCGCTGCGCATGCTGGTGGACGAACTCGCCGTCATGGTCCGTAGAAAGGGTCATGCCGCCTTCCCCTGATCCCACATCGGCCACCGAGCCTGTGACAGGGGAGGCACTGGCGAACCGCAAGGGCTACGACGAACGGTCCCTCGGGCCGTCCGTACCGTTGCCCCTCCCTGCCGATCCGGCCGTCGGGACCGTCGTGCTGCCGTCACCCACCTCAGCGTGGTGTTTCGTCCCGACCGACGGTTGGCCACGTCAACGGCTGTCATGATCGACGGCCGGAAGCTGGTCGACGCGGAGCGCGACGACTGGCGCTTCGCCCCGCGTCTTCCCGACGTAAGGCAGACGGGGCAACCCGTCTCCATGCGACCTGGGATTCGCGACACGGTTCGCGATCCGGCGTCTGCCACTTGGCCGACGCCCTGCATCGCTCCGGTCCGAATCCGCCGCGCCGGCCGGCGCCCGCGCCTGACCGGAGTAGTCCCTCGTGCACACCGCCGACTCAGGCTCCAGCTTGGCTCTATGAGCATCCACCCATGGGTGACTGTGGAGCCGCCTGACAGCCGTGGCCTTCGCAACATCAGCATCGGGGGCAAGACGGTCGGAAGCGCCTGGTCGTTCCGTGAACTGCGAAAGATCCTCGATCGCCTCGGTTACCCGGAAGACATGGACATGGAGGATCCGGCATCTGTTCACTGGCGAGGAGGTGACAGTGAGACGTGGCCCGATCGCCCTTGGAGAAGGCGTGCAATCATCGCGCTCATGGTCGCGGGACTGCTCGTATCCGCTGTCTTGCATCTCCTCATCGGTTGGCCGGACGTCCTCGGGGCCCTGACTTTTGCACAGCGGATTGTCGGGGCTCTTTTTATTCTCCTGGGTGCACTCCAGGGTGTGGCGGCAGTTGCAGCCCTCGACTACTGGGGCAGACGGCAGTTCAGTCTGTCTGGATCCATCATCCTGATCGGGGCGCTGATCGCACTCGCCACTGACAGCCTTCTTGTGTTCCTGTGGCTCCAGGAGAAGGAGTACACGCACTATCTGCTGGCGTTTGTCCCGCTCTGGTTCTGGTCCGTGTGGGCGCTGTACCTGATCGTCCGAGAAAAGCCGTGGAATGAGATTCCGCATCCGAGCAGGTTTGCGGCCGGAGCTGCTGCCCCCGCACTCCTTACGGCTGTCGGCTTGGTGTATTCGACCATGTATCAGCCCACATCGGCTCCTATTCACTTTGCTCTTAGGGCAGAGTTCGGGGAGCCGCAAAAAGATTCCGGCCTTCCGTTCGTCTACATCCCGCTGAAGCTTTACGCGAAAAACGACGGAGGGATCCCTGTGTACATCATCAATGACAATTACACCGTCCATGGAACGACGGTCAAGTACTCCGAGAAGGGTGACTGGCTGGAGCAGTGGAAAACCGATACAGAAGAAGCCGAGGTGTATGCCAGGGAAGACAGGAAAGACGTCATAAGCTCCGGTCACTTCTACGGGCCCGGATCCTGGCTCGAATCGGGAGAGGAATACAGTAAAGAAACAGTGGTGCGACTGCCCAAGAATAGTGAGTACGACTCGATAGATGTAGAGCTGCAGTTCGACTTCATGCGAAAAGATCGAGGAAAAATAGACACATCGAAATTCGCAGTCCCGCGACGCTCGTGGAGCAAGAATGAAGAGGGATACTACTGCCCTCCGGAAGCATGTGGAGCGTACCTCGTGTACAGCGGAAGGGTGCGTCACAACAATAACTTGGTCAACGTCACACGCGGCCGGCGATATGTGACGGCCTTCTGGGCTCCCGATGTTGCCCCCACTGTCTTCATCTCGTCTTTCGACTTCAAGAGGAAGGAAGAAGGTGAAAGGATTGACGAAGCGGAAATGGAGAGAGAAAAGGTGAGGTACGGTCATCAGCTTGCTTTTTTCAAGACCGAGATTCCGCTTGCGGGGTTGCTGAGCCGCTCCTCCGGGTCCTGAGCACGAAGTGCGCGGTCTCATCAGCTTTTGGGGATGTGAACCGCACATGTGGAGAACGGGTCTCGTTGCACGCATCTGAACAGTTCGCTCCATTTGCTGCCGCTGTCATGAGCGGCCTCGGACAGCGTCGCAGCGCATGACGAACTGGAAAGACCCCAGAGAGATCCCTCCGGCCAACCCGCCTGACGCGTTCGGTTCTCTATTGTGTCGATGCAGGCTGTCGGTGGCTTGTATTGCTTGACTTCTTTCATGAGTGCCAGATATTGGGAATTGTCGAGCGAGTCGGCCCACTGGTCCATCTTTCTCCGTGCCTCGTCCCGCTTCTCCGGAGACGCATTCGGGTCCTGGGCTGTCACCAGGGATTTGCTCGTCTCCTCCAGGACTCGCAGGATCTGTTCGCGATCCTCCGGATGCTCCGGCCTCGTCTCCGGGGACTGGAGGTCGGTCACGGAACTGCCCGTGTAACCCGCGAATGCCGTGTACATGACCCGGTCCCCCGGGGATGTATTCGGGTCCAGGCTTGTGCTGAGAGCTTCGCTGATCCCCTCCACGACTCGCATGTACCTGGCCCGGTCCTCCGGCGTCGTGTTCGGGTCCTGGATCACCTCCAGTGCTTCATTGAGCCCCTGCACCGCTTCCGTGTACCTGGCCCGCTCCTCCGGCGTCGTTTCCGGGTCCTCGATCGCGTCCAGCGTCCCGGTCAGCACCTCGCCCAGCTCTTCCTTCACCTCCTCCGGTGCGTCCAGTTCCGTCAGCCGTTCCTGCGCTTCCTCCCTCAGCTCTGAGGGGTCCGGGGGCGGTGGCTCCGGTGATGGAGTCGTGGGTTCCGGCGGCGTGGGTTCCGGTGGCGGGGTCGTGGGTGTGGGCTTCGGTGACGGCGTCGTGGGTTCGGGCGGCGTGGGCTCCGGTGACGGAGTCGTCGGCCGGGGTGGGGGAGTGGGGGGTGGTGTGGGTTCCGGCGGCGGAGTCGTCGGCTCCGGCGGTGGGGGTGGGGGAGTGGGCTGGGCAGGTCCCGCCGTCGCGGCTGTAGCGGGGGCATCAGGGTCTGCCACGGCAGTGGTCGCGCCTGTCGGCAGTGTGAGTGCGGCAGCCACGCAGCACGGGCCGACAAGGCGGGAGATCTGTCGCCGGGCGGTTCTGGGCATGGTGTTTCCAGGTGTGCTTCATGATCTGCTGCCCTGCGGGCCGGGCCCGTCAGGCGGCCCGAGGGTCACCGGAGCTCCACAACTCGACGGTGCACAGGCGTTCGAGAACTACTCTTCGCTTCCCCACGGCGTCCCGCAACTCGGGCTCCGTGCCCGGGAGGGGCCGCCCCATCGGCCGGGGACTACGCCCCGGGCCGGGTCGGCCCTCAGCGCCTGTGGCGTGCCCGCCCAGCTTGGAGGTGTGGCTCGGTCCAACGAGAAGGTCGCCGAGCTGTTCCAGGAGTATGCCGACCTGATCTCGATCACCGGCGGGAACACGTGCAAGGCACGTGCCTACGAGAAGCCCGCCCGCGCGATCGGCGGTCACCACGCCGATGTGGACGCACTCGACGTGCAGGGCCTGCAGCGGATCCCGGGTGTCGGCAGAAGGGCCGGATCGGGACGACTCGAACTGGAGCGTCTGCCAGCCCCCGGCCGTGACTCCCATGTGCCCACGGTGGCCTTGAGGTCTTCGTCGAGGCTGTCGAACACGGGTGCTTCCAGCAGAGGCCGGTTGCTGCGAGCAAAGACCAGGCGACCCGAGAATCCCACGGCGGTTCCTCCTTCGAGGTGTTGGGCGCACCTTATGGGTTGCCGCTGACAACGCAGGCATGGCTGGCAGCTGCTCGCGGTCGGTCCGGCTCGTCTGCTGAAACCGCGATAACAGATGAAGGCGGTTCGCCGGACGCGCCGACCGGACCTGAATGCCGATCGGCGCGTCGGTCACCGCGGGCGCGCAGGTATCAAACGAGGTGCCGGGAGAAGAACCTCAGCGAGCTGTCCAGCTCGAACGCCGGCAAGTCCCCGTGTTTGCCGGGATTCGCATGGAGCGTCTTGTCGGCCGAGGCGAAAGCGTCGAACAGCGCCAGGCTCTGGTCGCGCGGCACGCGCTCATCGTCCCACTGCACCAGGAACTCCACCGGGGCCGTGATCCGCGCGGCGTCTGCGCCCGAGGCCGAGGCCCCGCCAAGGCCCAACACGGCGGCGCAGACCCGGGATGCCCATGACCAGCGGACCGTAGCGCAGATTGGCGAGTGGCCCGGCATGCTGCGGGCCGGCCCACTCGCGGGGCCTCGCGGGGGCGGGTGGGAGTGTGCGACGGTGGACGGACAACGAGACCGACCGGCACCACCTTCAGGAGGGCCAGTCTTTCGGGGAGTCGGGCGTTGCCCCCACCACGGGCACCCGGCACCTGCCATCGTCGTCCACCCCACGTCGGGGTGTTTCGTCTTTGGGCTCATCGACCCCCGGGAAAGGGGGCACGCCCACCATGAACATCACCACCACCATCGACGGCACGTCCGCCCGCATCACCCTGTACGGAGACATCGACTTCGACACCCTGCCTCCGGTGCGCGCTGCCGCTGAGGCGCTGCCGGCACAGGTGAGCGACCTGCTGTGGGACCTGAACCACACGGCCTTCATGGACGTCGCCGGCCTCCACCTCCTCTTCACCCCCACCCTGCCGGGCGGATGCCCAAAGCGCCGGATGACCGTCACGGGACTGCGCCATCAGCCGCTCAGGCTGCTGCTCCTGGCCGCCGACGTACACCCCGCCACCTTCGACCTCGCCCGCCTGCTTCCCGACACGCTGCCCACCGACTTCCAGTGAGCGGCCCGCCAACGGCCGTGAGGCCACGGCGAACCGGGAAGCGCAGTGCGCCACCAGGTCGGGGATCTCCTGCCCATTGATCCCGCCCATCACCGTGACGGTGTACTCGCCAGGAGTCCTGCGCGCCGGTCGCCGACGCGGAGGAGGTGATCGCGGTGCGCGTTACTGCTGCGCGCCCGAGAACTTCCCCGGCGCTGTGGAGATCGCCGCCCGCGTCACCGGGAAGTCGGTTTTCGTTTACCCCGGCGTCCCTCATCCGACGCCGGTCAGATCCGCCGGTGGTGGGCGGCCGGGGCCCGGATGGCCGGCGGTTGCTGCCGGTTGGGGCCTCGGCCGATCAGATCGGTGGCGGCGGCACGGACACCGGCGTGACCGGCGGCCAGTGGTGTGGTCGTCGGGGGTGCGAGCCGTGCCGTAGCCGGCGCGGCATGTGCCAGGATCGTGGTGAACCGACGTTCGGGGGCGACGTTTTCGGCGGGGGACGGCATGGAACACGGGGGACGGGCGGTGCCGTGGGCGGCGGTGGTCGCCGCCGGGGTGGTCGGGGTGCTGGCCGTCGCCGCGCTTGCGCTGCGGCCGACCGAAGGGCTGCTGCACTCCGGCAAGGGGCCGCTATGGTGTCAACCGGCTTCGCCAGGACGGCAGTGAGGTCTCCGATGCTCAGGGCGGCGGCCAGGCGGGTCAGCCTGTGGCCTGGTGGCGTGGTCGGCTGTAGTAGGTGATGTAACCGTTGCGTCGAGGAAGCCGACGAAGGTCGGCTCTGATCCACGGAAGTTGCCTGATGTCAGCTGTACGCGGATCGGTGCGCCCCTTGTCAGCGGCTGCTGGCAACATCGCCGCCATGAACGTCATCCGTACCACCCCGCCGCGGCCGGTCGACGTCACCGCGCTCTTCCCCCAACTGGCTCCGCTGGCACGCACCGCAACCCGGTTGCACCCCTACCCCGGGGCTCCGTCACCGCGCGACAGTTCGGTCGGTGGGCCGCTCTTGTGGCCGGCCGACGAGCCCTGGCCCCACTGCGACGGCCCTCATGAAGTGAACGGACTGAACCCGGCGCTGTCCCCGGCGGATGTGCGGCTGGAACGGCGGATCCGTGCCGCCACGCGAGGCAGGAGCCTGACCCCGCAGGAGCGAGAGACCCTCGGCCGGGTCCGTCCCCGGCGGGAGCTGCCGCTGAAACCGGCGGTCGCCCGGCCGTATGAGGGATCCATGGCGATGCTGCCGGTCGCGCAGCTGTACGTGCGGGATGTGCCCGATCTGCACGCACCGTCCGGGGCGGACCTGCTTCAGGTTCTGTGGTGCCCCTTCGACCACCCGATCATGCCCAGGACTGCGCTGTTCTGGCGGTCGGCAGCCACGGTGACCGACATTCTCACCACGCCCCCGGAACCGCCCGCGGTGAAGTCCGACAGCTACCTGCCCGAGCCGTGCCTGCTCAACCCGGAGCAGATCACCGAGTACCCCGACCCCATGGAGTTGAGCAAGGAGGTGCGAGAGCTGCTCGGGGATTGGAGCACGTGGCAGGCAGCCGACGCGGGCGTGGACAGCTCCTACGCGCCCTACCCGGAGGAGTTCTACCGGAACAACCTGTCCGTCGCACCCGGCTGGAAAGTCGGCGGCTGGGCTTCCTGGGGCACCACCGACCCCGACCCCCAGTACTGCCCCGCCTGCGACACCAAAATGGACCCGCTGCTGACCATCGCCACCTTCGAATGGGACGACAGCAACCGCAGTTGGATCCCTGACGAAGATCAAGCCCGCACCAGGGCGTCCTCCACGCGTACTCGCCCGGAGGACCAGGCCGTGATCGATTTCTTCCGAGCCAAAGGCATCGAGGTGCACGCCCGTGGTCGTGTCCGCCGCGATGTCCGCGCCACGCCGCCCGTCACCGACCCCGACCCGAGACAACCGACCGCGGTCCGAATCGGCAGAGGATCCATACAGCAGCTCTACGTCTGCCCGACTTCGCCGGAGCATCCCCACATCGAACTGATGCAGTAGCCGGGCCAGACGGCAACCCGCGATCCACCTGGCGGGACTGAACGTCGCGGGCATCTTCCTCTGGCTGGCCCGGTGTTCCGAACGAAACGGCCCGGCCATCGGCCAACCGCCGGACGGCACACCGCAGTTGCTGCCCGGCGATTCGGCACGTGAGGAACTTGCTCCGGCACTCGCCCGCCTTGCGGCGCCGGGTCCTGTACGCCGTTCAGCGGGTGAGCGCGAATCCGGCGAGCAGAACGCCGATCAGGCAGACGGCGAGGAAGACCTGGTGCCGGCGCGGGATCCCCACCTGGTCCGTGGGCTCACCCCTGCGCCACCGCTCGAGCACTTTCTTGAACAGCTTTCGCTGGGGGAGCAGGCCGAGAGTCAGGCCGATGTGGGCACACGAGTACATGACGAGCGCCCCGGACAAGTCGATGCCCTGCAGCCGGCAGACGACGACCAGCACCGACCCACCGACGACCATGATCATCGGATAGGCGATACGGAACTTCCGCAGGGGGATCCAGCTGCCCAGGGTGCAGCTGGACAGGACGGTGGACGCCACGGCCAGCAGCCACAGCCATCCGATGGGTACGGACGTCAGCATGGGATGTGCCCCTCTGCGTCAGGGTGGAGGGGCCGGCCCCACGAGCCGTTCCCCACTGGTCCGCCTGGTACGCGGCGCGCTCATACGTCCTGCCGGTGCATCCCTCAGTACACCGGCAGCGCCAGCAGTGAACCGGAGTTGAGGACGAACAGCCGGTTGCGGTCGCCCGCGGCCGTACGCGAGCCGCCATCCGTCAGGGGGTACGTCTGAGGCTCGACGTCCGTGCCGTAGCGAGGCAGTCCGCTCACCCCGGTGTCCCCGCTCTCGACGACCCAGACGCTGTTGGCCTGGGCGACCGGCGGCTGCCAGGGCGGAGCCACCCCCGAGACGAAGGACATGGCCGCCTCCTCGGTGCCGTCCGGATTCAGGTGGCGCAGTGCTTCGCTGTCCAGGGCGTAGATCACCCCGCCGGCCACGGTGGGCGGTCCCCAGCCGTAGGCGTCGCCGCGCACGGCGTGGAGCGGGTCGCGCGACCAGAGTTCCTTGCCGTCGCTCGCTCGGACGGCTGCGAAGGTGTGGCCGCCGAGGTAGACCACACCGCCGTCGACGGCCGGGGCCAGGGCGGCCGGGGCCTGGCCCTTGCGCACCCATGCCTTCGCACCGTCGCGGGCGCGCACCGCTACCACGTCACCCGAGCCGCCGCACACCGTCAGGAGCCCTGCGCCCAGCGTCGCGGCCGGACGGCCGGTGAGCGCGCGGGCGGGGGCGCGGGTCCAGAGCACCCGGGCGTCGGCCGTGGACACGCACCGCAGGTCCCCCTCGGACGTCAGGACGTAGACGTGGTCGGCGTCGGCGGTCAGCAGCGAGCTCACCTGCACGTCCGCGGTCCACTTGGCCTCGCCGGTGGAGGCGACGTACGTGCGCAGGACGCCGTCCTTGTCGGCGGTGGCGACCAGCCGGTCAGCGACCGACACGTAGCCGGCGGCGGCGTGCGCCGCGTCGGCCTGCCAGCGCTTCCTGCCGTCCGTGACACCGTGCGCGGCGACCCCGCCGCCCGCCGCCGCGAAGACCACCACGTCCCGCACGGGCAGCGGCGCCGGCGAACCCGCGTCGGCCACGCTCTCCAACGGGCCCCACAGGGGCTGCGGCGTTCCGGTGTCGTCGGCGAGCTCCGCGGCCCGCACCGTCGCGGCCGGCGGCACGTCGAAGGGGTTGGAGGCCGTCGCCCTGCCGCTCGTGAGCCACCACGCCGCGCCGCCCGCGCCGGCCGCCAGTGTCGCGCCGCCGCACGCGAGCGTGAGCAGAAGACGCCGACGCGAGGGGCGGGCGGTGCTCGTGGCGGACGTCGCGGGCCCGGGTCCGGGCTGTCCGGGCCCGGCTCCGGCGCCGCGGCCGGTCATCTCGTCCGCGGTGGTCTCCCGCCGTCGGATGTCGTCGGCCAGCGGCCCGACGGTCCAGAACCGTTCGCTGCCCTTCGGGGGACGGGCGGCTTCGGCGATCTGGCCGGGGAGCGGGCGGGCCGTCGGGTCCTTTGCGAGGCAGGGCTCGATCAACTGCCGCAACGGGTCCGGGACCAAGGCCAGATCGGGCACGCCATGCACCACGTCATACAGCACCGCCGCCACCTGTGCGCCCGCATAGGCCGGCCTGCCGGACGCGGCGAAGGCGAGGACGGCCCCGAGCGAGAAGACGTCGGCAGCAGGCCCGACGCGCTGCCCCAGCACTTGTTCCGGGGCGCCGTATCCGGGCGTGACCGGGATCTGTCCCGTCCGGGTGAGCGTCAGCCCGTGCTCGGGACGGGCGATGCCGAAGTCGATGACGCGCGGTCCACGTGAGGTCAGGACGACGTTCTGCGGCTTGAGATCGCGGTGGACGAGGCCGGTGACATGGATGTCCTGGAGAGTGCCGGCGAGGGACCGGGCCAGCTCGCGCACCAGGGCGTCACCGAACGGCCCGTACTTCTGCACCGCGTCGTCCAGCGTGGGCCCGGCGAGGAACTCGGACGCGATCCACGGCCGTCCCGACTCCGGCTCCGCGGCCAGCACACGCGCCACGCCCTCACTGGTAACCGCGCGGGCGGTCTGCGCCTCGCGGACGAAGCGCTCCGCGAGGTGCCGGTCTCCCGCCAGCTCGGGCAGCAGCACCTTGACCGCGGCCGGCTGCCCTGCCGAGTCCCGCCCGAGGTACACCTTGCCCATGCCGCCCGCGCCGAGCACACCTACGATGCGGTACGGGCCGAGGCGGAGGGGGTCTCCGGGGCCGAGCGGTTGCACGTGATGTCCCTTCAGTTTCCGGGGAGTCAGTCGAGCGGCAGGGCGAAGGTCTCCTTCTCCCTGCGGACGTACAGGCGGTCACGGTCGTGGTCGGCGGTCAGAACGCTCGCGTCGGTCGCCAGCGTCCACACCGCGCGGTGCGTGCGCAGATCGACCGCGCGCAACCCCTTGTCGTCGAGGCTGTAGACGTACTTGTCGCCGACAGCCGGGGGCGCGTCGCGGTTCAGATGCCTGCCCTTGAGGTTCTTCTCCAGCCAGTTGACGGTGCCCGTGGCGGCGTCGACGGCCACGATGCCGCGGTCGCCCTCGGCGGCGTAGAGGACGCCGTCGTGCAGGACGGGCGCCCCGTAGAGCCGGGTCTCGCCCGCGCTGTCGCCGACGTCGCGGAGGTCACCGAAGCGCCACGCGGTTTCGCCGTCGGTGATCCGGACGGCCTTGAGCGCAGCGGCGCCGAAGTAGAGGTGACGTTCGTCGTGGACGACCCGGTCCGGCGGCGCGCCGTCGTAGGGCTCGGACAGCGTCCAGTGCTGCTTGCCGTCCGAGATGCCGTGCACCGCCAGTCGGAGAAACGACAGACCCGAGTCGGACCGGTACAGCACCAGCCGGTCGCCGACGACCGAGCCGCAGAGCATCGGCGGCCGGTTCTCGTCCTGCGGTGCCTCGATGGGCGTGCGCCACCGCACCCGGCCGTCGGACAGATCGACAGCGCACACGTACCAGTTGCTAGCCGAGGCGGCGCGCGCGACCAGGTAGGCGGTCTTCTCGGCCACGCAGAGCACCTGGTTACGGGCCTCGTCGCCGGCGAAGTCCTTCAGTTCGGCCAGCGGTTCGCCGAGCGAACCGTCGGTGGGGTCGATCTCGCACAGGGCCGCCGACCCGCCTTCGTCGGCGTCGCGCAGTGCGTACAACGTCTTGCCGCCCGGGGCGTACCGCCAGGTGTCGGCGATGTTCGCCTGCCAGGTGAGCACACCGCTCTCGGCATTGACACCGCACAGCACGATGCCGGCCGGCATGGCCAGACCGCTGCCGACGGAGAGGACATCGGCGTGATCGGCCGGAATGCGGATGGTGAAGGTCCACAGCCGGGCAGGCGGCTTCGCCTGCTTGGAGACGTTCGCGTGGTCCGTACCGCCTCCGCCGTCGCGGCCGTCCTGGTTCGCGAGCCAGGCCCACACGCCGCCGCCTGTCACACCGGCACCGGCCACCACCGCACCGGCGGTCACGGCGAACAGCCGCCGCCGGGACATGGCCGGGCCGGCCTGCACCGTGTGCGGCAGCATGTCGGGAGGCGGGGGTGGCAGCCGGTGCGGGGGCTCGCGCCACACGCCCTCGGCGCGCCGCGAGATCTCCCGCAGCACGGCGTCCGGCAGGACGTCGGCAGGACGGCGCCCGCCCGAGCCCTCTGCGAGTGCCGCGGCCAGCTCAGCCGTCGTGGGACGCCTCGCCGGGTCCTTGTCCAGGCAGCGGATCAGTACGGGGACCAGGGCCGGCGGGACCCCGCCGAGATCCGGTTCGGCGTACCGGACGCGGTAGAGCAGGTCGGTGGCCTGGCCGGAGCCGAAGGGCCCGTGCCCCGACGCGGCGAAGACGAGCACGCCCGCGAGGGCGAACACGTCGCCCGCCGCCCCGTGTTCGAGGTCCGCGGCCTGCTCCGGCGACATGAAGGCAGGGGTGCCCAGTGCGCCGCCGGCATGGGTGAGGCGTTCCTCACCGACCGCGTGGGCGACCCCGAAGTCGATGATCTTCGGGCCGGAGGTGGTCACCATGACGTTGGAGGGCTTGAGGTCGCGGTGCACCACCTCCGAGCCGTGCAGCCGCCCCAGCCCTTCCGCCAGGGCCGCTCCCAGGACGCGCACGGCGGGTTCCGGCAGCGGCCCCGCGGCGCGCACCGCGTCGTCGAGTGGCGGGCCGAGCACGTACTCGGTCGCCAGCCACGGCCTGGGCGCGGACGGATCTGCGTCGACGACGCCGGCGCCGTACCGCCCGCCCATGACGCGCGCCGCGTCCGACTCCAGCCGGAAACGGGTACGCAGTACGGCGTCCGACGCCAGCCGTTGGTGCAACACCTTGACGGCGACGGTGCGGCCGCCGGCGGTGCGGGCGAGGTAGACCGTGCCCATGCCGCCGCTGCCGAGCCGGGCGAGCAGCCGGTAGGGGCCGACGGAGTGGGGATCGTCGTGAAGAAGAGCGGACAGCATGCGGTTCAGCGCACCTCTGCGGGAAGCTCGGCGGCCAGGACCCACGCCGCCTGCTCGGACAGTGCCGCGACCACACGGCCCGGCAGGGACAAGGGTTCTGTTCCGGCGGTGAGGGTGCCGTACGCGGCGCCGGGTGCCAACTCGCCGAGCAACCGGGCCGGTGCGGGCCGGCCGGCCGGGTCCCGGGACAGACAGGCCGCGATCAGCGGACGCAGCCCGGCGGGCACCTCGTTCCGCTCCGGCACGGTGTGCCCGGTCGCCAGATACGCCAGGACGGCTCCCAGTGCGTGGACGTCACCGGCCGCGTCCACCGGCCCGCCCGTGGCCGCTTCGGGCGCCAGACATCCCGGTTCGAGACCGGGCAGGCCGGCCCGGGGCAAGCCCTCGGGGGCCAGGGAGCGGGTCGCCCCGAAACAGGACAGCAGCGGCCCGTGGGCGGTGAGCAGGACGGAGGCGGGGCTGATGCCGCCGTGCACCAGGCCAAGGACGTGTGCGGAGGCCAGTGTCTCCGCCAGGGCGGCGCCGATGGCACGCACCGTCGCCTCTGGAAGGGGGCCGCCGTGCGCGGCGAGGACGGCGGTCAGCGGCAGCAGAGGGCGGTACGGCGTGGCATGCCAGGGGAACGCGGCACTGCCGCCGAGCTGTGTCACCGGCCAGAACCCGGGCTGGGTCAGCCGGCCGGCCCACTGCGCCTCGGCCGCCCAGCGGCCCGGGTCGGTGCCCGGAAGGGGGAGGCTCACCACCACCGTGCGCGCCCCGTCCGAACTGCGCGCCAGGAAACGGCGCTCCGGCACCCCGTGTCTCGCGCTCTCGGCGTCGAGCCGGGCAAGTGTGACGAACTCCCCGATCCGCGCCGGGTCGTCCTGCCGCAGCCCTTCCACCGCGGTTCCCCCTCAGTGATGTCCTGGTCAGCTGTACCGGCGTGAGAGCCTATCGACGGCCCCGCGAGGGATGTTGCCCGGGGTCGGCACAAGATCGGCTCCGCTCCCACCGGCTCCGACCCGAGCGTCGTGCCCGGCGTGACGCGGTTCCCAGTTGCTGGGGTCACTCGTGCGGTTCTTGACTGACGGGCCGCCAGCAGCTGTGGCACCACTGGGTTGTGCTCGTTCTTGCGCCAGGCGACGGGGACCCGTGTGCGTGCGGTGCCGTCACCTGCGCCGCCCGCACCCTCGGTGGTGGCGCCTGGCTCGCGCTCTGCTGTAGCGGTCCTGAGGCGTGATCCAGATCTTCGCCGGCCTGCCCCACCTGGTCCGCCGGCACGCTCCCCTGCGGCAAGGAGCCTGGATGCGGTTTTGCAACGCTGTTGTGGACGCATGACGTGTCGTGCACTCCTCGTCGGCGGCGTCTCCGTCGCTCCGAAGCCGTCGGCACCCGCACGGCGGCGCGGTGGTGAAACGGACATCCCCTAAGAAGCACATCCCCGGGGCATGGGCCTGGGAGTCACAGTACTCCCAGGCCCTTGACCAGGGTCGACAGCCCGCCGGCCAGGGCGAGCAGTAGGACGAGTTGCCGGGCCCGGCGTTCCGGGACGCGCGCGGCGAGCACCTTGCCGACAACCGCGCCCACCGCCGCGGCGGCCACGGCTGTCGTCCACCCCGTCGGGCCCAGTCGCGGGACGCCGTTGGACGCGATGGAAAAGGTGTTCACGACGATGCCGTAGAACTGGGCGTTCGGCACGAACTCGTGGACGGTCCAGTCGGCGTTCATCGCGTAGAGGGAGAGCGGCGGGCCGCCCAGTCCGGAGGAGGCGTTCATGAAGCCGCCCGCCGCGCCGGCGACCACGGCCCCCTTGGCGCCGGTCAGGGCGGACACGCGCAGGCCACGCATCACCAGCAGCACGGCCAGGGTCACCAGGAGGCCCATACCGACGAGCAGGATGGGCTGAGGCAGACGGGCGGCCACCCACGTCCCGGCCGGGACGGTGCACGCGGAAGCGACGACCAGTGGCACCATCGCCGTGAGCCGCACCCGCCGCCACCCGCCGACGAGCCCGACGGCGCTGATGGCACAGGCCGCGCAGTTGGCCAGAGCGACACCCTGGGACGGACCCAGCAGCAGCACAAGGGCGGGCACGGCGACGAGTGCGAAGCCCATGCCGGTCAGCCACTGCACGCAGGCGCCCACCATGACGATGCTCCCGAGGAGCAGTTGCGCCGTGTCGCCGGTCATGCGCTGTCGCGGGTGCGTTGCAGGTTCACGCCGGTCACGCGCAGCACCGACTCGCCGCTCTGGTCGATGAGCTCGGCGAGCGCGCGGACGATGCCGCGCCGCGGATCGGAGCACGAGAGCCGGGTGCCGGGGGTGTGCAGGCGCAGATGGAGCTGGTCGCCGGGGCGCACGGGCTTGAGACGGCGCAGTTCGTCCGCCCCCGGGCTGCCGGGACTCTTGACCGTCGACGGGTAGTGCCGGGCGAACAGCCGCATCATCAGGGCGACGGTGTGCCACCCGCCGGTGACCGACCCGCCGAACGGCTTCTGCTTCGCTTCGACGGAATCGATGTGGAAGGACTGGGAGGTGAAGCCGGTGATCAACTCCTGTGTGACTGCGACGATGCCGTACTCGTAGGGCGCGCCCGCCGTGTGGTCCTCGGAGTACGGCTCGTCGATGGGGACAGTGACTCCGTCCGTGCCCTGGTGGATGTCCATATCTCCCTGTCCTTGGGATCTGTGGGCAGCAGCGCTGCGGGGAGGAGGCCGAGGAATGCGACTGCGGCCAGGAGCAGCAAGGTGGTTCCTGCAAAGGCGGCAGCCGCACCCGAAGGCGCCGGCACGGGGCGGATCCACCAGCTGCTCCACTTGGCGGCTGCGTTGAGCCAGACCGTCACGGTGGCCGACGTCATCAATGTGGTGGCCGACCAGATCCTGCCCGCGTTCGGCGCCCAGGGCATGGTCGTCTCCGCCGCCGACGCCGGACGCCTGAAGATCACCGGGCACCGGGGTTACGACCCGCGCACCGTTGCACGCCTGAACGGTCTGCCGTTGGACACCGGCCTCACCCCGGTCGGCCGCATCCTGCAAAACGGCGTCCCCGCCTTCTTCGCCGAGCCCGCCGAAATGGCCCGCGCCTACCCGCGGGCATCCGAACTCAGCCACAAGCAGGCCTGGGCGTTCCTGCCCCTGGTGGTCTCGGACCGCCCCGTCGGATGCTGCGTCCTGTCCTACGACCACCCCCACCCGTTCAGCGCCAGCGACCGTGCCGTCCTCGTCTCACTGAGCGGACTCATCGCTCAGGCCATGGACCGAGCGCTCCTGTACGACGCCAAGCACGACCTCGCCCATGGTCTGCAGCAGACTCTCCTACCGGTGACTCTGCCCCGCATCCCCCAGCTCGCCATCGCCGCCCGCTACCTGCCGGCCGCCCACGGCATGGACATCGGCGGCGACTTCTACGATGTGATCCGGCTCAGCGACACCACCGCCGCAGCCGTCATCGGAGACGTGCAAGGGCACAGCATCCACGCCGCCGCCCTCATGGGCCAGGTCCGCACCGCAGTCCACGCCACCGCCGACGCCCGGCCCGGCGAAGTCCTCGCACGCACCAACCGCGTCCTGGTCGACCTCGAGACCGACCTGTTCGCTTCCTGTCTCTACATCCACATCGACCTCGCCGAACGACGCCTCCGCCTTGCCAGCGCCGGACACCCTGCCCCGCTCCTGCACACCCCCACACCCGCACCGCACACCCGCGTGCTGGAGGTGGAGCCGGGTCCCCTGCTCGGCATCGGCATGGGCATCGAGGCCGTCTATCCGGTCACCACCGCACCGCTGCCCGCAGGATCGCTCCTCGCCCTCTACACCGACGGCCTCGTGGAAACCCCGGACACCGACATCACCGAGTCCGTCACCGCACTCGCCCGCCACCTCACCAGCAGCGGCGACCGGCCGCTCGACGACCTGGCCGACTACCTCGTTCACCACGCCATCCCCCAGCACACGCACACCGACGACATCGCTCTGCTTCTGCTGCACAGCCGGTGAGAACTGAACTCCCTGCAGCGCGCCCACTACGAGATGCCGTCCGACCGGGACGACTTCCACCGCATGTACGCCCGCCCGCAGCCGTGCTACGCCGCCACCGTCCTGAGCGACATGAAAGCGCCCAGCACGTCGTACGCCGTCTCTGCAGCCAGCAGCCGCAACCGCGGGCCCGCCCCAGCGTCGAGGCGAGCCTGACTCCGAACAGTTCCACGGCTGCCTGTCGCAGCCGACGGCCAGCTGGTGCGCCCCCGCCGAGCGTCCCCCAGCAGTCCTTGCTTCCGATGCCTGCCGGTTTCCGATCGTCGGGGTCGGCTCACTGCCGGCACGATCCCAGGGCGAGGACCCTGCGGCCGCGTACCAAAGGCCGTGGCGGACCGCGCCGTGCACCATCGCCCCGCCCGACCGACCGCTGACCGGAGGACACCATGAGCGAATTCCCCTCTGGCGTTGCCGGCGATATCGGCCACGCACTCGCGCTGAACCTGCGCACCACGGGCAGAGCAGTTCGGCAAGGACAAACTGCGCTGGTGTGACCTCTGCGCGAGCGTGATCACGGCGCTGAAGCGGATCCACTCCGCGGATCAGGCGACGGCCGTGCGCGTCGCCCGGCGGGCTCTCCAGGAAGCGGCCGACGAGGGCGACAAGCATCCCGTGGCCCTCAAGGAAGAGGCGCTGTGCCTGCGGCACTCGCTGGGCAGGCCGGCGTCCCCGTACGGGAAGTGGTCACAGGAGCATGCGGAGGCGTTCGTGACCGCCGTCCTCCTGGCCGTCGACTGACGCCGGAGCGGCTGCCTAACAAGAGGACCGACCGGGCCCGTGCCGCACGGCCAGCAGGGCCACGTCGTCGTCGTTGTCCGGTGGGCGCGCCCGTGCCAACAACTCGTCGGTGAAGGATTCCAGGGGGCGATGGGCCAAGGCCGCGGCGTGTCGGCGCAGGCGGTCCAGGCCCTCGTCCAGGTTGCGGCCCGGGGACTCGATCAGGCCGTCGGTGTAGAGGATCAGCGTTGCCTCGGGCGGCAGTTCCGCCGTCGCGTCGGGACGGACCTGCTCGGGTGTGACGCCCAGGAGCATCCCGTGGCCGTCGGTCAGATAGCGGGCCACACCCTCGCGGGTGACCAGCAGCGGAGGCGGATGGCCCGCGTTGGTCCAGGACAGCTCGCACTGGCCGGAGGCGTTCTCACTCATACGGGCAAAGACCAGCGTGGCCATGGAAACCTCGGCGACGTCCAGGGTCGCCCGGTCGAGCCACTCCACGATCTTGCTCGGCGGCTTCTGCTGGGACACGGCGTACGCCCGGAGCATGTTGCGCAACTGGGCCATGCCGGCCGCAGCCTCCAGGTCGTGGCCGACGACATCCCCCACGGCGAGGGCGGTGGCGCCGTCCGTCAGGGTGAACGCGTCATACCAGTCGCCGCCGACGTGGGAGGCATCCGGCGCGGGCAGATAGCGGACGGTCATGCTGAGGCCGGGCGAACGCGGGAGCTTCGGCAGCAGATGACGCTGCATGGTCTCGGCGACCTGGCGCTGGCGCTGGTAGAGGCGAGCGTTCTCCAGGGCGAGGCTGGCGCGTCGGGCAATGTCCTCCAGCAAGGCGGTGTCGGTCGCGATGAACCGATCGGGCTGGTCGGCGCGGCCCAGGGTGAGGGCACCCAACACATCGTGCAGGCTGCGGAGGGGCACCATGATGGCCGAGTGCATGCCGGTCGCCTCGAACAGGCGCCGCTGCTCCACCGCAATCCCGGAGTCGGGCGGGCCCTGATAGGTCTCGGGACCGGCGAAGGAGGACGCGACGCCACGCAGGGCGCGGGACAAGGGCATCGGAGACTCCTGCGGCACCGGCGGCATGGGCCCCTGGAGGTCCTCCCGGAACACCACGGTGCCGCCCTCGGCATGGGCGACAGCGAAGCGCAAGACTTCGTCCCGCTCGCCGATCAGGTCGATGACGGCCCAGTCGGCGATGCGAGGCACCACGAGACTGATCAGGCGGCGCAGCGCCTCGTGGATGTCAAGGGTGGACGTCAGCAGGGTGGTCGTCTGGGCGAGCAGAGCGAGCCGTTCCAGCTCGGAGAGCCGTCCGCCGCCCGGTGGCCGCCGGCCGGGCCGCCCGGCTCGCCCCGCGGGGTGGAAGAGGACGAGCGTGGTAGACGGGCGGACACCGATGTCGCAGGGCGTGGCCAGCCATCCCACCGGCAGGAGCGTGCCGTCTCCGCGCTCGAGCCATTCGTCCTCACCCTGCTGCGTGCGCCCGCCGAGGATGCTCTCCCGTATGCGGCACTGGGCCCTCGGCACGGGTTCCCCGCAGCTGGTGCGGTGCAGCAGGTCATGGGCGTCCCGGCCGACCAGATCAGCAGCGGAGCGGGCCAGGAGTTGTTCGCCGCGCGTGTTGATGGCGACGATCAAGCCCTGCTCGTCCGCCAGGTAGGCACCCGTGCCGAGGGTGTCCAGAGCCCTGGCAACCGCTTTCTGCGGGCCATCCGGGCTGATCATTGCTGCCTCCCGTCACCGCCGAAGACGCCTGTGCCACCTCTGCGTCCGGGTTCCCCCGGGGACCCGGGTGACCCTCGCGGCAAGCGAGGGCATCACAACCCCCGCCGCTCAGCTTGACCCCTTCAACGAATTCCACGAACCTCCGGGAGCGCACAGATCGAGCGGGGACCAGCGGGGAATCACGGTGAAAAGCAGCCGCGCCCGACGCGACTACCGTGATGCCTTCTTCCCTGGCCGGCGCGCGAGCCGACCGCAAATACCGCGGCTTCCCAGGCTGAGGGCCCGCCACCCTGCACGCGTCGGTCGTTCGGGACATGGATTCGGTTCGCCGGATCACGAGTCGCGATCACTCCTGGGAGCCGGCCTGTACGGCGGCAGCCTCCAGGAACCGGCGGATGAGCGTCCGCTGTGCGTCGGGGAAGTGGACGAGGCTGACCGGGCTCGGCGGTGCGTCGGTGAGGGGGATGACCCGATGGCGCCCGCCGTGGGCACGGGCAGCCGGCGTCAGCGTCGTGGGGCTTGGCTAGCGCCCCGGCGAGGTGCCTACGGTCACCGAGCCCGTCTCGGGGAGCCCGGCGTCGAGCCGGGCCCGGCGGCAGTATCTGTATCGCCCTGGGCGCGGCCAACACGTTCTCCTTCGAGCTGTTCTCGTGTACCGGATCGGTGTCCGGACCGTAATCGGTCAGGTGAACGACGGTGCGGACCCTGCACCTTGGGGGATCTGCTCCTTGACGCCGTACACCCGCAGCCGGTGACCGGGCAGCGCCCGGGCACCTTTGTACTTGGTGTGGAGCGATGCGAATCCATCGGTGTTGAAGTTGTGGATCACGTCCCGGACCCGGTCCGCGCTGGTGAACGTTCTTCGGCGATCTTCGCCACGGGCATACCCTGGGCGGACACAGCACCATCTGGGCCCGCCACCAGGTCACCACCGAGCCGGTGCCCCTACGGATGATCCGCAGCAGGCGCTTGCCCTCGTCGTCGATCTCGCGGACGCGTACTCGTTCTGCCACCCGGACAGCCCGGCGGGACGGCGCTTGCCGGACCAGGAGGTGACATCGGTTGGTCAGCCCGCTGTCGGGCCCTGCGGGACCCGCGTTCGCGTGAACCCGTGCCTCCGCTCCACTTTCGCCACATGCAGCGTGTAGCTCTGGCACCATTCCGCCTGCCCACGCTTTTGCGCCGCGCGGTGCTCGGCGTTGCTCCGCCACTCCGCGAGGGCCTCGGCGTCACGGAAGTACCCCGACGGTGATGCCCAGCCCGCCAGGAGTCTGCGCGTGGTCCATCCCCAGGAACCCAGGGACGTCTTTCACCAGGTCTTACATGCGTGCATTGGTCTCGCTGCAGCTGCTCTGGTCCGGGGTTCGCACCGTAGTGAAGACAGCCACGTCGTAGCAGGGTTCATACGCCTTGACGGGTGCGAGAGGTGGTTCCTTGTGATCGCTCATGGCAGCTGCGCGGAGTCACCAGGCCGGATTCGTAGGCGAGGACCACGAGCTGGGCGCGGTCGCGGGCGTGGAGCTTGGCCATGGCCCGGTTGATGTGGGTCTTGGCGGTCGCCGGGCTGATGACCAGGCGGTCGGCGATCTCGTCGTTGGACAGTCCGTGTGCGGCCAGTGCGACCGCCTCGCGTTCGCGGCTGGTCAGTTCCTCCAGCCCGCTGCCGATGCGGGCGGGCGGCGGCTGGGTGACGTATCGATCGATGAGCTTGCGGGTGATGGCGGGTGCGAGCAGGGCGTCACCGCGGGCGGCGACGCGTACGGCGTGCAGGAAGTCCTCCGGCAGGATGTCCTTGACCAGGAAGCCGGCGGCGCCGGCGCGCAGCGCGTCGAAGACGTACTCGTCCATGCCGTAGTTGGTCAGCATGACGACGTGTACACCGGCCAGGGCGGGGTCCGCGGCGATGCGCCGGGTCGCTTCGATGCCGTCCATGAGAGGCATCTGGATGTCGATGAGAGCGACGTCGGGCAGCAGCTCCTCGACGAGCGCGAGGCCCTCTTGGCCGTCGGTGGCCTCGGCCACCACCTCGATGTCGTCCTCGAGGTCGAGCAGCGCGCGGAAGCCGCTGCGGATGAGCGGCTGGTCATCGACCAGCAGGACCCGGATCACGAGGCTCCGTTCGTGGGGAGTTCGGCCTGGACGGTGAAGCCGCCCGCGCTGCGCGGCTCGGTGCGCAGGCGGCCGCCCAGGGCCGTGACGCGTTCGCGCATGCCGAGCAGCCCGAGCCCGGGCGTCGGCGCGGGGTGCAAGGCGGCCTTTCCGTTGTCGTCGACGCGGACGGCGAGGGCGTCCGACCGGTAGTCGATGAGCACCGAGGCAGTGGTGGCCGCGGCGTGCCGGGCCACGTTGGTGAGCGACTCCTGAACGATCCGGTAGGCGGTGCGGCCCACCGCGGCCGGCACAACCTGCGGATGTCCTTCGATCGTCAGCGTCGTCTCCAATCCGGTCCCTCGGAACCGTTTCACCAGGTCGGGGATATGGTCGAGTCCGTGCGGCGGGGTGGTGTCGTCGTCGCGCAGCGCCTCGAGGGTCGCACGCAGCTCCCGGCTCGCCTCCCGGCCGGCTTCCTGGATCGCGAGCAGGGTCTCCGGCACCTGATCGCCGCGGCGCCGGGCCACGTGGACGGCGACCTCGGACTGCACCTTGATGACCGAGATCTGGTGGGTGAGCGAGTCGTGCAGCTCCCGCGCGATGCGCAGCCGCTCCTCGTCTGCCCGGCGGCGCGCGGTCTCCTCGCGGGTGCGCTCGGCTTCGTCCGCCCGCCGTTCGGCCTGCCGCACTGCCTCCCCGGCGGCGAACGCGGCGATCAGCCAGGCGAGCTCAAGGGTGCTCCGGGCCTGCGCCACGACCTCGCGAGGTGGCCCGTCATGAAGGACCAGGGCCGTGAGGTGGAGCACGGCCAGCAGGCCCACGGAGACAGCCAGCGTGACGGAGCGGTGCCCGGCACGTACCGCGCCGTAGACCGCGACCAGGTAGGAGACGGCGAGCGCCTCGAACCCGGCCCCCAGGTAGCCCACCGCGCATATCCCGGTGACGGACAGGACCACGAGCGGCGCTCGGCGGCGCGCGGCCAGCGCCAGCCCGCCGACCGCCAGCAGCGCGGAGCCAAACAGCTCGCTGCTGCCTGCCGGGTGGGGCCCGGACAGCCCGGTGCCCAGCAGCAGTGCTGCCACGCCCACGGCGATCGCCCAGTCGGTGACTCCGGCCGGGACAGCGAACCGTCCTTTGTCCATGGGTGCACCGTAGCCGGACCCGGTTGTGGGCGAGTCCGACTCATGGACGAGCGGTCGGCTACCGCGTCTGCGGTACCCGCGCGCCGCCTGCCGCATCCGCGGTATCCGGATGCCGCAACGGCGGCAGCGGGAAGTGCCTGCATCTGCTGGACGACCGGCAGGAGGGCCGGCGCGCATGCTCTCAAGGCACATCGGACCTCGGAAGCAGCGACGGAGAAGGAGGAAGCGGTATGAGTGCTTCAGCAGCACTGATGGCGGCCGCCGAGGGCGGGATCATCGGCGACGGGCGGACCGGCGCCAATCTGGCCCTCGGAGTGGGGGCGCTCGGGCTGGCCATCGGCCGGCTGGCCCTGGCCCGCGCCGGCCGCCGGATCAGCACCGGCAACGCGCGCACCGGCGGGATGGTGGCCATCGCGGTGGGAACGGTCGGCACGCTTCTCGCGGTGCTGCACCTGGCCACCGCCAGCGGCGGTCCCGGCACCGGCAACGGACTCGTCGGCGCCATCGTGGCCGTCCCGCTGGGGCTGGGCGCCGTACTCCTCGGCCGCCGGGCTCTGACCCGCTACCGCCGCGCCGGCCGGCCGGCCGATCGGATGACCGTCTGACCGCCACCCGGTCACGACGTGCGTGCGGCCACCGCGCGCCGTACCCCATAGGCGGCGACGCCGACGGCCGGCACCGCAGCCCTGGAGACCATTGAGGACAGGGGGAGGGCGAAGGCCAGGAGCAGGCAGCTCGCCGGCCCGACGGCGGGGACGAGGCGGTGGGGGAGGCCCTCGTCGGGGGTGAGGGTCCAGGCGGACGCGTTGGCGACGACGGAGTAGACCAGGACGCCGAAGGAGGACAGCCCGATCGCCCAGCCTACGTCCCCGTCGCGGTCGCCACAGCCACGACGGCGCCGACGAGGAGCTCTGCGCGGTGCGGAACTGGAACGTGGGGTGGACGGCGGTCAGGGCGTGGGGCAGTTGCCGGTCGCGGGCCATGGCCAGGGTGGTGCGGGAGACGCCGAGGATCAGGGCGAGCAGGGAGCCGAGTGCGGCGACAGCCGCGCCGACGCGTACGACGGGGACCGGCCGGTCGGCGCCCGCGGCCCGCGCGGCGTCCGACAGCGGCGCGGTCACGCCTCGGCCGGCCCGTCCGGACCCAGCACCATCAGGACCGAGACCACGACGACGGTGTGGACGACGAGGGTGATGTCCAGCGCGATCAGGATCGCCCGCGGGATGATTCGGGCCGGGTCGCGGACTGCCGGCAGCTCCCAGCAGCAGCTCGATGCTGTCACGGGCGCCGGATTGCTGCAGAGCCTGGCCATCGAGGTGGTGCCGACCACGTCGACGTCGTCGTCCCGTCGGCGGACTGTTCGCAGGCCGATGGGAGGCCGGGACGAACCGACCACGGCATGAATCGTCCGCCGCGCGGCGCAACCGGCCGGGTTGCGACTGTCGGGCTTGGAAACCCGGTATCGCTGTCACGAGTGACCAGTTGAAGATGGTGGCATGGATGCGCAGAAGGTGACCTTGCGGAAAATGACGCCGTCGGAGTACGACGTGGCGACTGAGCATCGTGAAGCCGAGACGGCTCGTGAACTCGGCAAGTTCATGCCCCAAGAGCTGGCGCGAGAGCGGGCTCGTCAAGGCACAGCTCAGTTTCTCCCGGACGGGCTCGACACGGCTGGTCATCATCTCGTGGTGGCGGAGAACGGTTCGGGCGAGGTCGTCGGGAACGCGTGGATCGGTCCGGATCCGCGCCAGGCTGCGGGCACCACCAGCTCAGCCTGGCTGTACGACATCAACGTCTTCGCGCCGTTCCGGCGCCACGGATACGGATCCGCCATCCTCGCCGCCGCCGAAGAGCTCGTTGCCCGCGAGGGCAAGACCTCACTCAATCTGAACGTAGTCGGGGACAACGCGATAGCCATTGCCATGTATCAGCGCAATGGCTATGAAGTGTCGTCGATGTACCTATCTAAGAGCGTGCAGAGATAGATCAGCCGGTGGGTGTCTGCTTTTCGTCCTGCCGGGGACAGCAGCTCGGCACCCGGCAGGAAGGACTCCGACGGCAAGCGGCCGGCTGGTGCGGCGCGCCGGGGCCTCGGATGGACCGAGGTGCACCAACACCAAGCTGTTGCGGTCCTCACCCTGGAAAGACAACGCTGAAAGGGCTCGATCGGCCACGACCGGTACCGGCTTCTGACGCCTACGCGTCCGCTGAGAATGCCGGGCGGGCATCCACGAAGCGTTTCTCGGACTCGCTGCTGCCTGGTCACCCAACGACACCTCAGCTCACTGCACCAACCGTTGTAACGGGCAGGTCCGCCAGCTTGGCTCTCAGCGGGCCACCGCAAGGGTCACTGATCACTTGCGCCAAGGGCAGCTCCCGGCCGAAGTGGTTGCAGGGCCCGGTCTGTAGGGTGCGGCACCATGACTCCTGACGTGCCTCGGCACCCGAAGCACGGTGGCGCTGCCAGCTGGGAAGACCTCGTCGCCCGATACGCGTGGACCGATGCCGACGAGCCCGATGCGTACACCTTCTCCGCGACCGCGGGGAAGACGGAGGACGAGGTGATCCGGGCGTTCGGTGGCGATCCCGGAGCGTCACGGCTGATGACGTTTGCCGAGACCGTCGAAGAGCAAGCAGCTCACCTCTATGAGGACTACGAGCTCCTTCGTGTGCTCACCGTCGACCGGCACGTCATCGCCATCGAATGGGGCTACCACGGCAGCATCCCGGAGGTCGCCAGACGCACGTCCGCTGACGGAGGCGAGTTCTTCAGCGTCCACCGGAATGTGAACGCCAGGTACCAGGTCATGCACGCACTCGACGGCCGCGTAGACGGCATGTTCGACCCCTTCGAACTTCAGGACGCGGCCTGGATGGACCCGGAACCGGAGCTCCCCACCTGGGCAGAAGGCGTCGACTTCCACATGGAGACCCTGTGCGCCGAGTCCTTCGCGCTCATGGAGCGCACCATGGGTGTGGCCATCGATCCCGGGTGGATGGACGCAGCGCTTCGCACCGTGCTGCTCGCCTCGCCTTCTGAGCTCTTCGGCCGATCGGAGGCGCCATGGCTCCCATGAACACGGTATGGGCTGTCAAAAGGGCCTCCGCCACCGACATCAGCGGCTGACACCAACAGGCGCGAACAGCGGCTGTAGGCGGCGCATACCAACGGGACGATTAGTCGAAGCTCCCAACGGCTACGACACGGCCCCCGGGACCGATCCACCCCATTATGTGAGCCATTATCAGGCCACTGGATCCCGGTCGTGTCCATCACCTCGCGGGCCCTCGTCACCGCCACGCACATCAGACGCGCCTCCGCCGCATGTACTCCACATGCCCCGGCTTCGTCCGCCGTCGGCGTGAACCCGTCCCCGATCCGCACCCGCCTCCACTCGCGCCCGGTCCTCGTCGACCATCTGCTTCACCGCTGCCGTGATCTGCTGCGGTCCGTAGGTATCGACCAGCTCTACGATCGCCTTCAACTCCGCCGCCGCGGAGTCATGCTCGGCGTACTCCCCAGACGCCCCCCAGATGCAGACCATGTTGCAGGTCGAGACGCTTCGGCGGCCGGCCACTCCACACCTTGGCGATCAGGACCTCCCGACCACAGCAGGTCACAGGCTTGCTGGCTGTGTGCGCGAGTTGCTGCGACGTCGTTTGTCGGCGGGTCCGCGGCAAGGAAGGGTCGCAGCAGGACGGCGCCACGCGATCGGTCGGGGGCAGCGCCCGACGCGGTGTACTACGCCCGTGGTCGAATGACTCCAGCGGCACACCGATGACTGGCTCGCCTGCTTCGCCGCGCGGGGGCACCCGGCAGCACGGTCGCTGGCCGCAGGTGTTGAGGGCGCCGTCTACCCACTGGGCGGGGTTGTGGACGGGTCGCCAGACGGGTGCGGCGGGCACGTGCTGGTGGAGCTGGGCGTAGGCGTGGATCTTGGCGGCGAGGCGTTCGGGGCCCACGGTAGGTCGACTTCCACGAAGGCCCGCAGCATGGTGCCGTCCTCATTGCCTTTGGCGCCGTGCCGGTAGTAGAGCAGGGCGTCGGGGATGACGGCCTCGCCGCTCCCGAGCGGGTGGTGGACCTCCGGGGTCCAGTCCAGTGGCCGGCAGAGGGCTCCGCGGCGCCGGGCGTCCCGCACGAAGGCCAGACCGGTCTCCGTGACGGTCAGGCTGTGTCCGACCCGCAGCCGTCCGGCCGTCCGGTCCGCCACCGTCCTCAAGGGCTGCCAGTGACGCAGCCCGGGCCACTCGGAGGCGACCTGGGCTCCGTACTTGGTGACGAACCAGACCCACGTGCGGCCGGCCTGCAGCAGCGTGACACGGTCGATCAGCCCCTCGCTGCGCAGCTTGACCAGCCGCCGCCGTGTCTGCTCGATCCGCACCCTGGGCGTGAGCAGCAGGTGCCCCTCCGTCGAGGACAACACCGAGCGATCGCCCACCGCTGCCGCTACCGAAGAAGAACCAGCTCAGGCAACGATTTCTGACTGGAGTACTAGTACTCCAGCAGGATTTCGCTGTCTGACCTGCGGATTTCGCCGGGCGGCTGGAGTGTAGTGGGCCGCGGAGTGA
>NZ_BMWA01000040.1 GCF_014650995.1 Streptomyces viridiviolaceus | reverse complement strand
TCCGCCGGCTTCGGATCCGATGGGAACGTCGCGACGACATCCACGAAGCGTTCCTGGGGCTCGCCGTCTGCCTGATCCCGCACCGCCACGTCCAACGCCTTTGTTAGGACCTCTAAGAGACACGGCCGTTGAGATCCCACAAGCAGCATCCAGCCTAGGACGGCATGGCGGCTCCGCATACACGCGCCCGGCGTCTGCCACAGGCCCGGTGGCGGCCCCCTCCCAGGGTGGATGCTGTTGGCCAATTCGGGGGTCAGCTCTTCTCGGCCCCGCTGAGCTTCGGCTCGGTGGGGCCGAGTGCTGCGAAGTGGCTGGTGCGGGTGCGGGCCCGGGGTGTGCCGGTGAGGTGGGCGTGGATGCGGACGAGGTTGATCGCGGCGCCGGTGAACTGGTGCTGGAGGCTGGTCTTCGTAAGGCCTCGGTAGCGGGACCTTCGCATGCCGCAGCGCCCGACGGCTTGGGAGATGGTGCCCTCGATTCCGGCGCGGGTCTTGTAACGCTCTTTCCAGGTGCCGGTGTCCTGCTCGGCGTGGGCCTGTCGGAGGGCTTCGTGTTCCTCGCGGGGCCGCAGGGTCAGCCGTCGGCCGACGGTGGAGGTGGTGCACTGCTCGCGGACCGGGCAGGGGAGGCAGTCACCGCTGTTGAAGCGGACCCGGATGACAGGGATGCCGGATTGGGAGTGGTCGGGGTTCCAGCGGCGGGTGGTCCTCCCTCCTGGGCACGTGACTTGCTGAGCCGTCCAGTCGATGGTGAAGTCGTCGCTGGTGAACCCGCTCTTGCCGGCCGTTTGAGGACTGAAGCCGGTGGGCGCGGGGCCGGTGAGGGTGATGCCGTATTCGCGTCGGGTGCTGACCAGAGGTGTGCGTCGATGTATCCGGCGTCGACCAGATGCTCGCCGGGCAAACGGCCCGCGTCGGCGAGCTGGGTGTGCACGGTCTCGGTCATCGACACGTCGGGAACCGTTGCGAGCGTGGTGGCCACGTTCGTGATCAGGTTGGGGGCATCGGCTTCGCAGGTTTCGGTGAGGTGGACTTTGTATCCGGCCCACGTGGTGTCCCGCTTGACGCTGTTGCGGGCCTCACGGTCATAGGGGGTAACCAGGCAAGTCGCCCCCGGCGGCCGGTCTTTTGGGTCCCTTCGCCTCACCTCGCCGTCCACCTGGTGGAAGTGCTGGACCCACATCTGACGCAGGGTCTGAACCGCTTCAAGCGTCCGCAGGTCCTCGGGAGCCTGGCTGGACCAGACGGCTTCGAGCAGGCGCGTCCCGTCGCGGCCGATCCGCAGCCCCACCTCGTCCCGCTTGGTGCGGGACTTGGGGAAACGGGAAGTCTCGGCTGTCGTGGCGTAGTGCTTGAACCAGTCCGGCTCCGCGACCCGGGACAGCCACTCGGGAGCGGCCTGGGCGAGTGCGTTCAAGGCGGCACGAAGCGTCTCGGCGACCATCTCCAGCCAGGACAGATCCCTCGCCGCCGACAGCACACGCGTGGAGTCGGTCCGCGCCCTGCCAGTCTTGAGCAGTCCCTTCTCCCGGGCCGCTGCCAGGATGCCGTCCAGCACCCGCCGGCCCGCGTCCGCCCCGGCCAGGCGGTCCCTGAACTCCGACAGCACCGAGAAGTCGAACCCGGGATCCACCAGTTCCAGCCCGAGGGCGTACTTCCAGTCGATGCGGGCCCGCACGGCCTCTGCCGCCTGCCGGTCGGTCAGTCCCTCGACGAACTGCAGCACCGACACCAGCGCCAGACGGCCCGGCGACCAGGCCGGCTTCCCCCGCACCGGGAACAGATCCGCAAACTCCTCGTCGCGGAACAACGGCCCCAGCTCGTCCCGGACCCGGATCGCCAGGCTCCCCTTCGGGAACGCCGCCTGCGCAATGCGCGCCGTCTCCGCAGGGATCTCCCCATCCCCGCCCGGTCGCATCGACATCCGCACCCACCCCATACGACAACGTCGGCCTCCAAGACCACAACCGGGTCTTGGAGGCCGACGTCACGCGAACCCCCGAATTAGCCAACAGCATCAGGGTGCATAGGGGGCCCGCCCGGGCCTTGCCCGTCCTGTCGATAGTGCAAGGCACTACGACGGTAGAGCTGCCGGTCCCAGCCGTGCTCGCTCGGTGCACCGGACAGGTGAGCGAGGGCACCCGCCTGGGGGCGTCTCCCTGAACGGGGAGCAGGAGCGAGGAGCCGCCGGATCCGGTGACGGGGTGGGCCGGTGTCTTCGGGTAGTCGCCGGGTCAGCGTGTGGCGAGCTCTCTGGGCAGGTTGCTGGTGGTCATGAAGGCGCTCAGTTCGGATCCCCAGGGAACGGTGGCGGCGAAGCCTTCGGCGATGTGGGCGGTGGAGCGTACGGGCTGGGGCAGGTGCCGGTCACGGGTGAAACCGAGCATGCGGGCCATGGCACGCCAGAGGCGGGCGTCGGGGGTGATGCCGACGGCAGCGTGGTGGGCGGCGAGGGGATCGCCAGCGGCGAAGCGCCGCCAGTACACGGCGCTTTCGAGTCGGTTGAAGGTGGCTGCGCGGACCTGTAGATCAGCGAATAGCAAAGGCTGGCCACTGCAACCGGCTCTTGTTGGTGTATGAAGCGAATCGGGCCCGGCGCCGGGCCGAGCAGCGGGGCCTTCGCCTATGGCCTGTCGGCCCCGTCCTTGGGCTCGCGTATTCAACTGTCGCCAGTTCTCGTGGAGAACGAGGGCGACGCTGACCGTGTGTAGCCAGAGCAGCCCGGTGGCCCGTCACCTTGCCCAGGCCGGCCTGGGCGGGGCCGCCGAGGGTGCTCGGCGGCCTCCCGGCTCCGACGCCCGCCCCGCCGGGAACTCACACCGACTCAACGCACGATGAACCGGGGACTATCAGCGGCACGGGCACCGGTCGAGCGGGGTGTCGCAAGGCTGAAGTCCTGGCGGATCTTCCGCAGGGCACGCTGCAGTCCGAACCGCCTGTCGTCAATCGCCGCAGCCGTCCTCACCCTGGAGCGTCAGCACTGAAGATCCGCCATCTTGAAGATGCTGGTCACGGAGCTGGTGTGAGTGGTTGTTCGTGTACTCGTGCTGGTCGTGGGCGCTTGTCCGGCGTGAAGATCGTTTGCCCTGTGTGTCACCGTCCGCTGTCATTCAATCGGGCGTTTGACAGTGAACCCAGTCGTTTCGGCTTCCTTGCCGGCGAACCTAGTCGTACGAGGTGACTCTGGGGGTGCTGGGCGGCCCTACCGGTCGGAGCGATCTTGCGCTCCGTGTCCAGTCTGGGCGTGCTGCGCGGATGTTCGTGTTGGCCAGGCGGAATGTCGCGGGCGACGACTCGCCCGCGACAGTTCGGGACTCCGCGTGGCGGGTCAGAACTGGTTCTCACCGCCGTTGACGTGCAGGGTGGTACCGAGCATGAAGCTGCTGTCCGCGGAGGCGAGGAAGGCCACGGCGGCGGCGACCTCCTCCGGGCGTCCCCTTCGGCCGATCGGAACTCCCGCCGCGAGTTCCGCCTTGATGGCGTCCGCGTTCTCCTCGCCGATGGCGATGTCGACTCCGGGGGTGTCGATCGCGCCCGGCGCGACCGTGTTGACCCGGATGCCCCTGCCCTTCAGCTCGTTGGCCCAGGTCCGCGCGAGGGACCGGATCGCGGCCTTCGACGCCGCGTACAGGCCGAAGGCCTCCCGGCCGTCGTCGGCGCGGATGGAGTCGTTAAAGATCACCGAGGCGCCGTCGTTGAGCAGCGGCAGCGCTTTCTGCACGGTGAGCAGTGTGCCCCGGACATTGACGCCGAAGATTTGATCGAACTGTTCCTCGGTGGCCTGTTCCAACGGTGCGAGCGTGGCCATGCCCGCGTTGGCGACGAGCACGTCCAGGCCTCGGCCGCGGTCACGGATCGCTCCGTACAGCCGGTCCAGGTCGGCCGGCTCCGATATGTCGCCCGGCACCGCGGTGACGGAGTCACCGATCGACTCGACGGCCCCGTCGAGCGCATCCTTGCGCCGGCCGGTGATGAACACATGGGCACCCTCGGACGCCAGCCGCGCGGCGGTGGCCAGGCCGATTCCGGTGCTGCCGCCGGTGACGACGGCGGTCTTGCCTTCCAGCTGTCCCACTGCTTGAACTCCTCAAACTTAGATACCGATCGGTGCAGAATTAACCGTAGCACTTCTGCACCGATCGGTATCGAGGGGTAGGATGAAGCCGTGGAGATCACCCGGAAAGCGCCTCTCGGCCGGCCGAGAGGTTTCGACGCCGACGAGGCCCTGGAGCGGGCGATGATGGTCTTCTGGGAGCAGGGCTACGAAGGCGCCAGCCTGACCGACCTGACCCACGCCATGGGCATCACCCGCAAGAGCATGTACGCGGCCTTCGGCAACAAGGAGGAGCTGTTCCGCAAGGCCCTGGAGCGCTACACCGAAGGCCCCGCCGCCTATGCGGCCCGCGCACTGGAGGAACCGAGCGCCCGCGAGGTGGCCACGGCGTTCCTCGCCGGCTCGGTCAGCGCGACCACCCGCCCCGGCTGCCCCGCCGGGTGCCTCGGCGTACAGGGCTCGCTGGCCGCCGGCGACTCCGGCCGGGCGGCCCAGGATGCCCTGATCACCTGGCGCGACGACGGCCGTGCCCGCCTCCGTCACCGGTTCCAGCAGGCTGTCGACGAGGGTGACCTGCCGCCCGGCGCGAATCCGGAACTGCTCGCCCGATACGTGATGACGGTGTCGAACGGCATCGCCGTCCAGGCTGCCGGCGGCGCCACCCGCTCCGAACTCCAGCAGGTGGCCGACGCGGCGCTGCGGAACTGGCCACCCGTCTGACAGTAGGTGCCCGTGGGAGCGTGTCGCGCCACCCAAAGCGAGGAACCGCACCCAAATCAGCGACATCGCCAGCCATCAAGTCTCCGCTTGGACAATGAAGTTAGTCGCCACAGGTCACAGAACCGCTCTCGACTGACTTCACTGTCCCAGGGCACACCGGGTGACTTCGAGGTTCGTCAGGACGAACAGGGCGCAGGAGCGTGGTGGCGTGCCGGATGTGCAGGCGGAGCTTGGTGAGGATCCTCCAGTTTTTCAGGGTGGGCGAAGGCGTGTTCGCAGACCGCGCGGACGCGATCAGCTTGTTGACCTGCTTCTTCGCCGACGTGAGCGGTTTAGTGCGGGCGGCCTTGTAGCCGGTGATGACCACCGGGTTGTCGACACCGTCGTCCAGGCCGAGGCCGCCGATGGCGCCGAGCTCGTGGGCGCGCAGCATCCAGCCTATGAGCAGCACAGGAGCCCCGCACGCGCGTCGCCGTCGGCCACCCCGCCCGGGATGTCGGCCCCCTCCCAGGGCGCATGTTCGGGGGCCGCCCGGGCCTCACCGTCCTGTCGATAGCAAGGCACTACGACAGTAGAACCGCATAACCGACGGTGCTCACCCGACGCACCGGCTGGGTGAGCAGTGCAGGAATCCAGAGAGGCCCCGAACCCGCAAGCGCGGGCTCCTCTGGCTACTGCGCGGGTGTCACCAGTCGAGTGATCAGGCACGTTCCAGTAGTGAGACAGGCAGCGTGCGACCGGTTGAGTTATGCACGGACGTCTCGCATCGGGCTGGCCGGCAGCCGTCATCAGCCACCCCTCCGGGAAGGCCCGAGCCCGATGGCCGATCAGCAAGTCTTTCCTCGAACAGGTCCGGGTCTCTGTTGTGCAGGACAGGGCAGCGGGCTTGATCAGCTGAGACTGCACGCCCCATCAGCCGGTGATCCCAGCCCGTGGACGTGCGAGACGTCGCACGTGGCCCGTCCCGAGACCGCGGCCCGGGCGGTCGGCGAACCGCTGCTGCTCGCCGGCGCGGCCCGCGCGGTCGCCACCCCGCTGCGCCGCATCGGCCTCACCCACCAGGCCTGGACCTCCTCCTCGACGCCCAATGCCAACTCCTGGCGACCGCCCGCCATCCCGGTGCCGGGGACCGCGTAGTCCAGGCCCGCCCGCTCCACCGCCGCGGGCAGTTCCGCGGACGCGATGCGGGCCGATGAGTAGCCCAGGTTCCTGTGGCTGTTCGAGGACGTGCTGGGCGACGAGGCCCGGGCCGCCTGCCGCAGGCGGTCGTCCAGGCGGGACGCGGCCACATCGCGTCCGCGAGCTCGTCCCTCATGTCGTGGGCACTTTTCGCTCCGGAGGTTGAGCAGTCGACAGGCTGTGACCCGGAGGCGACCAGGAACAGCCTTACGGAGGAGAAGGCCCGAATTCTGCCCAAGGCGACCGACCCACAACCGCGCCCCCCTTCCGCCGAAGCGGAAGGGGGGCGATGTCCGAGCGATGTCTCTACGGCCAAGGGTCGCGTACGCCATTCACCGTAATGCTGTCACGAGCGGATGGGCGGCCCGGTGTCGCTCCCTCTAGATTCGTCGCGTTCACGCCAAGAGATGGAACGGGTGCGCCGTTCGGCGGCGCGACGAGAGAAAGCGACTGGTGCATGCGCCATAAATTAAGACGCCTCTGGATGTCCTTCTCGACCACCGTGACGGCACTGCTGATCGGCACCGTGCTGACTCCGCAGACGGCCGCGGCCGAGCCTCCGCCGGTGCCGATCCGTCAGACACTCAAGGTTCTCCACTGGAACATGGCGGGCGCCGCCCGCAACGACGGGGACGGCCCACCGGTGGACCGCTTGATGGAAAAGATCAGCGAACTCGACCCGGACGTCGTGACCATCAATGAGGTGTGTCACAGCCAGGCCACCTTCCTGCGGGACGAGCTGCAGGACGCCGGCATCCAGATGTCCTGGCACTTCGGGCGCGCCTCCAGCAACTGGTTCAACACCTGCAACGGCCTGTTCGGTGCGGATGCGTGGGCAGGGAACGCCATATTCACCAAGGCGCCCATCGGGGAGCAGAAGGACTACTGGTTCAGCGGGAACGAGATCGTCGAGGAACGCAGCAACGAGACGCGCGGGTTCACCTGCCTGACCGCCTACTTCGCGCTCGCCGTGCGGACCTGCTCCGTCCACACCGACCCGAACGACGACAACGCCCGCGCGCAGACGGCGGCCATCGCGGCCAAGTTCGCCTCCGACGTGGACCAGCGTCCGTACCTGCTGGCCGGTGACTTCAACGCTCCGCCGGCCGTGCACCAGCCCAGCATGTACGCCCCCGAGGCCGGGGGCGCCGGCAAGTTCTACGAGGTGGGCTGGCAGCAGCCGAACCTGGGAGACGCCACACACGAGTTGCAGTATTCGCCCGCAGAGTGAGCGGCCCGTCACGTCAGCGGTGACAAGGCGTACGGCTCTCGCCGCAACGGGTGGCCCGTCTCGCTCGCCTCGCTCGCGGTGGGGAGAGGGGAGCCTCCTGATCCGGGGTGCCGCCCCGACGCCGCACAGTGCCCTGTGCCTGAACTTGGGTCCTGATGCCGACGGCTCCGCTCGTACTTCACCGACGGTCGGCGGGGAGAGCTTTAATCATTTCCCCGTTGACCAGGACGACGAAGCAACCGCAGCCACCGGTGCAGTACTCAACCTCGCCCTCAGACGTACGGTGGCGGGATCGGAGCGTCCACAACTGCGCTTCCCCTTCAGTCGGCTCATGGCAGACAGGGCAGCAATCCTGTGTCGACGTGATGGTGACCGAGGGTACGGGTGTCATTCCACCAACATGCTGTCACTGTCTATTGCACTTCAACCATTACATAGAGCGGAAGGATCAGCTGTCAGGGGTGCCAGGCCGGGCCTCCAGTCCGGCAGGCCGCCCAACCCGCCGCACCGACCAGGCACCGGCCATGACGACCAGAGCAACCGCTGCGAGCTGGCGTACGGTCAGCTGCTCGCGCAGCAGAAGGAAACCGACGGCCGCCGCCACGGCGGGGCTCAGCGCGAGAAGCACACCGAAGGCGCGGGCATCGATACGCCGCAGCACCGTCATGTCCAGCGCGTACGGAATCAGCGAGGACAGAAGAGCCACGAGGAGACCGGTGAGGAGAACCGGTGGGTGGGCCGCCACCGCAACGCCGTCCGTGACAGCGGAGACCGGGGTCACGACGCAAGCACCGCAGGCCAGCGCCAGCGACAGGCCCGTCCAGTCAGGAAACAGCCGTCCGACCCGCCGACTCAGGGCCACATACCCGGCTCGGCACAGCGCGGCGGCGCCTCCCAGCACCAGTCCGGCGGTAGACAGCGAGGCCCCCGGGCCCGTCAGCAGCAGTACGCCCGACAGTGCCAGCAACGCCACGACGAGATGCTCCAGCCGGCGGGACAGAGCGATCGACAAGGCGAGCGGTCCGAGCAGTTCCACGGTCGCGGCCACGCCGATCGGCAGGCGGCTGATGACCTGGAAATACGCCACATTCATGGCCGCGAAGACCAAGCCGAGCGGGATCACTGCACGCCACTGCACCGCCGTGACCCCCCGCAGAGACGGCCGGACAAGCAGCCAAAGGATCACGGCGGAGAAGAACAGCCTCACACCGGCCAGAGCCGAGGGACCGACGAATGCGTACGCCTCCTTGGCGACGGCCGACCCCGCCTGAAGACTGGCAATTTGGACCAGCATCAACGCCGGTGCCGTCGAGTTCCCCTGCCGCGACAAGCGGGCAGCCTGCACCATCGTGCCTCCGAGATCTCGTCGTATCCGGTGCCCGGCAGGCCACCCACAGCCATACGGCGCTTCGGCCTGGAGCCCCGGCGCCGGCCCGGGTCAAACGATGATGTAATTGTCTTATGCAGTTCAACCATTACGGCGGTGAGGCCGCCCGACTCGCAGCTGACCTGGTCAACCTGACCGAGGCACCCCACCCTGCAGACCTGGAACGGCTCCTGGCTGTACACGGCGTGGTGAACCGCACGCTCACCAACGCGCAAGCCGAGACCATCTGGACATGGAGCCGGCGCCTGGCCGCATGTTTCGGGCGCCAGGACCTCGACGAGCGTTGCGATGCGGTCAATGCGCTCCTCGCCGAGGCTTCGAGCAGCCCCCGTATCTCTCTGCACGACGGACGGCCCCACCTGCACTACAGCGCTACCGGCGCGGACCCGGCCGCGCACATCCGCGCCATCACCGCGGCCGGACTCGCCTACGTCATCTGCTCCGCCGACGCCGAGCGACTGGGACGCTGTGCACGACGCGACTGCGCTCTGGCTTTCGTTGACACCTCCCGCAACGGCAGACGCGCCTACTGCTCGGTGCGCTGCGCCAACAACGACGCCGTGGCCCGCCACCGCGAGCGACGCCACGGAAGCGCAACACCGATAACCAGACCAACAACACCAGCCGCTTGCCATCGCCTGTCCTCGGGGTAACCAGCTGTGACTGAGCGCGGTAGTTGGCCGCGCAGAGCGGTGCTCGGGCAAGCCCCCTTCGGGTACGTCTGGAGTCGCTAGGCTCCGGGCTCATGACCAGTGATTTGGGGTTCACCTGCGCGTGCTGCGGGGCCCACCACCCTGAGCTGCCGATGAACTACACGGCCGAGGCCCCCGCCGTGTGGGATCCAGCCTTCGCCGACGCCGACGACTGCTTGCTCTCTACGGACCAGTGCGTGGTCCGCGGGCAGCACTACTTCGTCAAGGGCCTGATCGAGATACCAGTCATTGGCAGTGACGAGGTGTTCTCCTGGGGCGTCTGGGTCTCGCTCAGCCGAGAGAGCTTCTCCCGGGCCTCCTCTGATCTGTGGGACAGGCCCGGCCGCGAGGCCGAGAAGCCGTACTTCGGCTGGCTCACCACCGATCTTCCGGTGTACCCGACGACGACACTCAACCTGAAGACGCGCGTCCATACCCGCCCGGTCGGTGAGCGCCCCTTCATCGAGCTGGAGCCCACCGAGCACCCCCTCGCCATCGAGCAGCACAAAGGAATCAACCTGGAGCGCGTGCGTGAGATTGCGTCGGCCGTGCTCCACGCCGGAGACGGCGCGCAGCGGTAATGGCTGACCAGCCCGTATCGCCCGTCCCGGTCGCGCCTGCCGGCCTGAGCCGCAGGGCCCAGCGGTTCATCGAGACGGAGGGTATCCGCGTTCGCCGGCAGGACATACGGCGACACCGCGACGCGTGGATCGAGCACGGGATCCCTGCTGCGGAGATCGAACGGGCAACTGCTTTCCAGGACCGCTGGGGCGGCTGGCTGCATAGGTCACAAGCGCGGACAGCGGATGTCCACCGCTTCGGGAGGCGGCAGAGCCATCGAAGGATTCGAACGGCGCGCGAGTGTCAAGTCCGGAGCAATACCGGTCTGCAGAAGGCTCCGTGAGCGCTGCACCCCGCAGGAGGCTGTCAGTCCCCGTTCGTAGGATCACGGCATGTCTGATGCCTTCACCGTTTTGTGGACCCATGACACGTGCCGTGCGCTACGCAAGGCGGGCCGCGTGGGCGAGCGACCGCCGGTCGCCTTCAGCGGCGCTCACTCCTCCCTGCCCGCGTGGACGGGGGCTCGCGCTGGGGACGAGGTGTACGCGCTACACGTTAACCGGCGCGAGGTGTTCGTGGTGAGTCAGATGCGAGTGGTCGACATGGAGCGACGCGACTGCTGCGGCACGGCCCCCACAACCTGGGAGGACCCTGCGTATCCCGGGCACGGCGACTGGTCGATGCTCGGCGCCAGCGGGTGCGGCGCCGAGGCGGTGCACGTGGACGCGACGCCCGTACGCTTCGATGTGACCATCCCCGGTGAACTGCTTGCGAGGCTTACCTGGCGCAACCGCCGAGGTCAGACCCGCGGTCTGAAGTACGTGGTGGACGGCCGTCTCGAGAACTCAGTCAGCCTTCAGGGGTTCTACCGTCTGACCCTTGAGGCCGCTGACGAGTTGGCGGAAGTCGTCGGCAGCCCTGCCCCTTGATGCTGACGGACGAGCAAGGCATTAGCACCCAGCACGCGTCGCGCCTCTGTCTGCAGTAGTTCTGGAAAATCGAACATGGCCGGGCTGCTGTGCCTCCCGAAGTGGTGAACATCTGCTGTCCGTCCTAGAGATCAACGAAGCCAGTTCTGCCAATGGCTCGTTGGGACACGCGAGACACCAATCGGCTCTGGCCCGCTGACCACTACGGCAGACGGTAAGGGCCCGGCGTCCCGAAGCCGGGATGCCGGGCTCTTACCGGGGCGCGATCAGGCGGGGCGGATGTTCTCAGCCTGCGGGCCCTTCTGGCCCTGTGTGACGTCGAACTCGACCTTCTGGCCCTCCTGCAGCTCGCGGTAGCCCTGGCTGGCGATGTTGGAGTAGTGGGCGAAGACGTCGGGGCCGCCGCCCTCCTGCTCGATGAAGCCGAAGCCCTTCTCGCTGTTGAACCACTTCACTGTGCCCTTGGCCATGACTGTCTCCTTTGAGGGAAACCGAGCACGCACCCTGCGCGACCGGGAGGTGATCGCCCTGGTCCGGAGAGGCGCTGAACAGCAAGAACGCCCGTGAAGCGATCACGGGCGAACAGAACTTCGGAACCACGACTGCTGATCACAACGCTATAACGGCATGACGGAAGCCGCTAGCGAAAACGCGCCAGCATCCGGCCCGGAACGGAGGGCTGGATCGCCCGTGAGGCTTGGCCGATGGTGATCAAGCAGTTTCGCGCCCTGCTTCTGCACAAGGCTGCGGCGAGGCATGGCCTCTCCCCGCCGCCGACTGTTCTCCGGGCGGGCCCCACCGATCATGCGTGACTAGCCCCTCCCCACACGACGTCACCTTCGACTTCCCGGAAACGGCTCGAGACCACGGACGAGCCGCCCCCGCGTGACCTCGTCGTCGAGTTTCGATGGGGCTCTACATCGGCTTCCTGCATGGCGGGCAGGGGCGGCAAGCGCTTCTGGGACACCGCCATCTGTCTGCCAGGCGAAGTAAGCTGCCTCGGGGCCCTCTCAGCCCACTTGCTCCTGAGCGCCGAGGACACCCGAGTCTCGACTACTGCGAGTGGGCCCAGTGCCGAGGCCCGCCGGGAGGCAGCGAACGCCGGAGAACACGACAGGGTGCACGAGATCTTCTCCAGCACCGGGCGAACGGTTCGGCCACGGTAGGTGGTACCGCTTTCACCGCTCCCTGTCCCCAGTCGCCGGGGTGATCCGATCGTGCCGAGGCACGCTGCGGGTGCCCCGCTCCGTCGGGAAAAGGAGATCGCACAGGCAGTGGATCACCCTGTCCCGCTCTGCGGGTACCGTCAGGGTATGAGTCATCCGCACCCCGAGCTGAAAGCCGCCCCGCCCCTTCCCGAAGGAGGGCTGCGGGTCATCGCCCTGGGCGGCCTGGGTGAGATCGGCCGCAACATGACCGTCTTCGAGCACGCGGGCAAGCTGCTCATCGTCGACTGCGGCGTGCTGTTCCCCGAGGAGACCCAGCCCGGCGTGGACGTAATCCTGCCGGACTTCACCTCGATCCGGGACCGGTTGGACGACGTCGTGGCCGTGGTACTGACCCACGGCCACGAGGACCACATCGGCGGCGTGCCGTACCTGCTGCGCGAGCGGTCCGACATTCCGGTCGTCGGCTCCAAGCTGACGCTGGCGTTCCTGGAGGCCAAGCTCAAGGAACATGGCATCCGGCCGCGCACGGTGCGGGTGCGGGAGGGCGACCGGCGTGGCTTCGGGCCCTTCGACTGCGAGTTCGTGGCGGTCAACCACTCCATCCCGGACAGCCTCGCGGTTGCGATCCGCACCCGGGCCGGGATGGTGCTGCACACGGGGGACTTCAAGATGGACCAGTTCCCTCTCGACGACCGCATCACCGATCTGCGCGCCTTCGCCCGCCTCGGCGAGGAGGGCGTGGACCTGTTCCTCACCGACTCCACCAACGCCGAAGTACCCGGCTTCACCACCTCCGAGCGTGAGCTGAACCCGGCGATCGAGCAGGTGATGCGCACCGCGCCGCGCCGGGTTATCGTCTCCAGCTTCGCCAGCCACGTGCACCGTATCCAGCAGGTCCTGGACGCCGCCCACCAGCACGGCCGCAAGGTCGCCTTCGTCGGCCGGTCGATGGTCCGCAACATGGGCATTGCCCGTGACCTGGGTTATCTGAAGGTCCCGTCCGGTCTGGTCGTGACTACGAAGGAGCTGGAGAAGCTCCCGGACCACAAGATCACTCTGGTGTGCACCGGCTCCCAGGGCGAACCGATGGCCGCGCTGTCACGGATGGCCAACCGTGACCACATGATCCGCATCGGCAAGGGCGACACCGTCCTGCTCGCCAGCTCTCTCATCCCCGGCAACGAGAACGCCATCTACCGGGTGATCAACGGACTCACCCGGTGGGGCGCCCACGTGGTCCACAAGGGCAACGCCAAGGTGCACGTCTCCGGGCATGCCAGCGCCGGCGAACTCGTCTACTGTTACAACATCGTCAAGCCCCGCAACGTCATGCCCGTACACGGCGAATGGCGCCACCTGCGGGCCAATGCCGAACTCGCCATCCGTACCGGTGTCGACGCCGAGCGGGTGGTCATCGCCGAGGACGGCGTCGTCGTCGACCTGGTCGACGGGCGTGCGTCCATCACCGGCAAGGTCCCCGCCGGCAACGTCTACGTGGACGGCATGGAAGTCGGCGGCGCCACCGAAGCGTCCCTCAAGGACCGTCTCACCCTCGCCGCCGAAGGCGTGGTCACGGTGGTGGCGATCGTCGACGCGGACACCGGCGCCCTCGCCGAGGCCCCCGACTTCCTGGCCCGGGGATTCGTCCACGACGACGCCACGTTCGAGCCGGTCATCCCCATCATCGAGAAGACCCTGGCCACCGCGGCCGAGGAGGGCGTCGGGGACGCGCGCCAACTCGAACAACTCCTCGCCCGCGCCGTGGCGAACTGGGCGTTCCGCACCTACCGCCGCAAGCCCCTCATCATCCCCGTCATCATCGACGCCTGAGGCACAGCCCGGCAGCACGGCCCCCGGCCCCGGTCGCGGCCCCGCCGGCACCGAGGTCGGGCACGGGAGTCAGCAGCCACACCCGGCTCCTGACCGGCGGCCACCATGCAGGAGAAGCCGGTGCCCTGCGAACCGGAACACCGCGTCATATCGAAGGAATGCGAAACTCGAATTCGGGACGGTCCCACGGCACGGCGGGCGGGTTCGCGAACGCGGTCCCGATCCGCACTGCACCTGCGCGGTGATAGAAGTCCGCGGCGGGAAGATGCGACACGACCCTGACACGATCCAGCCCGGCGGCACGGGCCTCGGACTGCATGTGCGCGACGAGCAGCCGTCCAATACCCCGTCCCTGCGCTTCGTCGGCGACGAACAGCAGGTCGAGCTCCGGTGGAGCGAGGACGAGCGAGTAGAACCCGAGGACCCGGCCTCCATGCTCGTCGGCGCCGACGGCTACGAATGCGCGGTGGGCCTCGATGTAATCAGGACCGACCCGGTAGCCCGCGACTGCGGCTGCGTACTTACCCTCGTAGGCGCCTGAGCCACGCACGAGCCGCGTGAGCCGTTTGGCATCCCGCGCAACGGCCCTCCGTATCGTGACCGGCTGGCTGATCGGGGAAGTACGTGAACTCATCGGGAGAGTATTTCGCACCGGGAAGTGCCTTCGTGCGGCAGGTCGGCCGCTCGGGCAGGATTCCTGCACCGCTGCCGGGAACCACTCCCCCAAGCCCCGATCGACCACGTCAATGCCGCCGAATCGGCCGACCGCCAGCAGCAACCGGACGCCCGGCAACGCGCGCCGTCGCCGTGTCCTCGCTCCGGATGCTTCCAAAGAGGACAACCGAGTACAACGGCGCCCGCGCCGGACGCTGCAACCCAGCTATTCGGAAGCCCCGCCGAGCCGCACCGGCGGGGCTTCTCATCGAGTGCCGCTCTCACGCGCCTATCGCCAACTGCATCGCTCCCACCGGACAGGAAGCCTCTGACCTGGCATTACGCGCCCGGTTTGGACTGCTCGGACGCCCATGGACGGTATTTACAACCTGTTGAGGAGTCGACCTGCGGCTTCGGCTGCTTTGAGGCTGCGGACCATGTCGTCGAGGCTGGTGAAGTAGATCGAGTAGCCGGCCCGGCAGGCCGCGACTGCGAGAGCGACGGCGATGTGCTCTTGCCGACCCCGGGCGGGCCCAGCAGGGCGGCGTTCGCCTAGGACTCCACGAAGGACAGGGTGGCCAGGTCTTTGACCTTGCGTGGGTCGAGGTCGGGCTGGAAGGCAAAGTCGTACTCGTCGATCGTTTTGTGGTGTGGGAGCCGGGAGAGTCGCAGGCCCTGGCGGAAGCGGCGGTCGTCGCGGACGGCGAGTTCCCCGGACAGCACCAAGTCGAGGTAGCCCATCTTTCCTTCGTCGGCCCGCCGGATGTACTCGTTGATGGTTTCGGTCAGGTGGGGCAGGCCGAGCTTGCCGGCCGTGGTGCGGATGCGGGTGCGGGTGCTGACCAGCTCGCTCAAGACGTTTCCCTCGTGCTCGGGTGGGTGGTGAAGGGGCGGGTGCCGGTCAGCTCGTCATAGACCGACAGCCTCCATGCGTGGCTGGACAACCAACGCCAGCACAGACCGACCCTCGGACTCGGGGGCAGCACGAGGGCCGGCCTCGCTTCACCGACAAGGACTGCTGCGGCAAGTCGTAACACGGCACCACCCACGTCTACTGCGGGCGGGGTAGAGGAATGTCTCCCGGCCACAAGGGGCGCCCAGCTTCCGTCCGGGCGAGCTTCCTGCCGATTTCGACCAGGACCTCGCTCCGGTCGACGGGCCCGAAGACCTGGTAGCCCTCGGTCGTCGGATCGTAGGCACGGACCTCGCTGCGCGGGCCTGAGCACACCAGCGCGCGGGCGATGGGCGGCAGACCCAGGCCGAGAGCGTCGCACGCGCTGTCCTGGGTGAGCTGGAGCAGGTCCGCGGTGATCGCTGCCCAGTCACCGACTTGAGGCCAGAGCGCGCCGCCGTCCAGTTCGTGGGTGAGCGTGGCCAGGGGCACGATCTCGCCCGGGCGGCGGCCGCGGGTGACGCGTTCGTGGATGCGGGTGCCGTCGGGCTGGCAGACACGGGGGTGCAGCAGAGAGGCTGCGGCCACCAGCGAGGTGTTGATCTCCTGTCCGTGGGTCGGGTAGTAGGCCTCGTGCGCGAAGAGCAGGTACACACCGCCGGTGGACTGCTCAGAACCGTGGTCGGGCATGTCGGTTTCCTCCTTCATCGGTGAAGCGGGCACTGAGGGTTCGGCTGAGGGCTAATGGCACGGGGCGGGACCGGTGCGGCCCGCCGGCTGTCTACCCCGGCCAGCCGGGGCAGGCGGAAGGCTCGTCATCGGCCGTGGGCGTGAGGATCTCGGCAGTTTGGGCGACGAGTTGCAGCATCAATCGTTCCCGGGTGATGAGCACGCCGGAGACGGAGAGCGTGTCACGGCGCTGGAGGAGGTCTGCCGTGTCGAACAGCTGGTGGTGGCTGATCTGAAGGGCGCACTGTACCTGGTATTGGTCGCTGCGGGCGGCCGCGTCGTTGAGCGTGGCGTGCAGGGCGGCCAGGCGGTGGAGGTAGCGGCAGGCGGGCCGGCGTCGAGGATGCGGACGCTCTCGCCGACGCGGGCATCGAGTACGTCGGGCAGGTGCTCCACGAGCAACGGGCCAGGGCGGCCGCCGGCAAAGTGATGGTGAACGGGATGCCGTGCAGACTGGCGAGGGTGGCCGCGATCAGGGCGAGAACCGTGACAGCGGCCGTGCCCGGCCGTACGGCCAGTGGGCCGAGGCGGATCCGGTGTGCCGGCCGCCTCGTGAGCCAGCGCAGGCCAAGGCGCTGGGCGCGGGTCGCGAGCGGGCTGAACACGGCGATCCGGTCAGGGTGCTTGGGGCTGGCCCCGTCGGCCGGAACCGTCCAGTCGATCCACCCCCATCCCGTCCGTTCACGGATCAGGACGGGCTCGCAGCCCTCCGCGCATCCGGCGCCGCAGCAGCCGTGGCCGCTGCGCAGCGCGCAGTCCTGTTCCCTCTCCCACCTCCGCGGCTGCTGCCGGAAGGGGCGCAGCCCCGGTGCAGGCCCGGTGGCCGGTGGTGTCCGGGTGGTCATGGCGTACTTCCCTCCGTCGGGCCGGTGAAGGTCGTGGCGCAGGTGGTGCAGCGTCCGTCGCCGTGGGGGTGGGCGCGGCGTGGGGTGGGGCCGGGGCAGGTGCGGCACAACGGCCAGTCGAGGCAGGCCGGGCAGAGGTCTTCGCCGGGGGCGGTGCCGGGGACGCCGCAGCCGGCGCATTCGACCAGTGCGCGGTAGGTCAGGGCTTCGGTGACTGTGCGGGCCGCGGGAGCCGTGAACGACCGCTCGGGCGTCGAGGGAACGCGCCGCTCGTCGTCCAGGACGTCGCCGGAGTGCTCTGGGCCGGTGAGGGTGGCGGGTGGTGGGTAGGCCTGGGCGGCGCGCAGACGGGCGGCGATGATCGCGCCGACGCTGGTACGCACCGGGGCCGGCAGGGGGCGGCCGGCGATGACGTGGCGCAGCTGGGCGCTGGTCCAGCCGGACTCCAGCATCACGGTCACGACGCGGCCCTGATCGGTCAGCGCCTTCCCGGTCAGCAACAGCTCGGGCTGAGCGGCTCCGATCTCCAGCAGCAGCTGGATCCCGGGATGCATCTCATCAGCCGGAGGCACGGGCGGGATCGCCGGCAAGGCGTCGGGCGCCGAAGGTGCCGCGGGCGAGCTGTCGGCCGAGGACGCTGCTGCGTCCGGCCGGCCCGTCCCCGAGGAGACGGCCGAGCTGGCGGCGCGGTCGCAGGGACGGAGGGGTCTGGTCTTCTGCTTGGTGGTCTTCTTTCTGTTGGTCTTCTTAGTGCCGGGATCAGCCAACGTAGGTTCATCCACTGGTGGATAACCCGACTCTGGTTGTGACCTGCGGCTTTGCAGGGCGGGCAGGTCGGTGATGAAGTACACCGCCGCACCGAGGGTTCCGTCCTGGCCGCGCTCGCGTTCGCGGACCAGGAAGCCGTGCTGTTCCAGTTCCTTCAGCCCACTCTTGACGGCCGCCTCGCCGTCACGGCCGCAGCGGGCGAGGTCGGCGACCGTCATCCGCCAGCCCTCCCGGTGCGTGGAGAGCAGCCCGAACAGCCCCTTCGCCTTGAAGGACAACCGGGCCGTGCGGAATAGACCGTTGGCGATCTGCGTGAACTGATCCCCCGCCATCACCCCGCGCCGGATCCCCGCGCCAAACCCATCGGCCGACCCGGCCTCCAGGCCCCCAGCCACCGAGCGGGCCCCGGACGGCACGTCGCTCAGGACGGCTGGGTGGTCGGTGATGCAGTAGACGCTCTGCCCGAGGGTGCCATCCGGGCGGCGCAGGCGCTCACGGAGCAGATAGCCGTGCTCCTCCAGTTCCCTCAGGCCGACGCGTACCGCTTCCCGGCCATCGGGGCCCATGCGGACGAGGTCGGCGATCGTCACCTGCCAGCCGCTGCGGTGCGTGCTGACGTACCCGAAGATCCCCTTTGCCTTGTAGGACAGTCGGCCGTCACGGAACAGACCGTTGGCGATCTGCGTGAACTGATCACCGGCCATCACCCCGCGCGTGATCCCCGCACCGAAGCCGCTCACCGCGGCTCCCCGCACACCGGGTACACGCGGCCGCCGAGGACCTTCAGCCGGACCACGGCCACGAGCCGGACCAGGCCACCGGATGAGGAGACACACACAAGATCCATGACGGTCAGCCCACCGGCCACCCCCGACCAGGCAGACGACCACAACCCCCGACCACCGGTCACGAACTGACAACAAGCACACCGGCCTGCCATGGTCGGACCCATGGTCGGCCCAACCACGGGTCTCACCGGGCACGGCAGGGATGCACGCTCGCGACTGCTCAACGCCCCCGACGTACGCGGTGCGCAGCCGCTGCACAACGCAGGCCGGGTTCTGCACAGTCGGCGTGGGAGGGCGGTTGTGCACAGCAAGAGTTAGCGCTCACCGTCCTCCCCTCACGCCGGGTACGCGCGAGGGCTGGGCCCTCAAACGACGAGATCCAGGACAGTGACCTCTCCCCCGCCCCGACCAGGCAGCCGCGTCAGGTTGGCGGATCTCTGCCCGACTGGGCGCGCTACGTCCGGGCCTGGAGCAGGGCCAGCACGGCGGCGGCGTAGGCGCGGGATCGGTCCCAGACGGCGAAGTAGTCGGTGTGCAACTGGTCGAACTCCTCATCCCGGCCCGGCTGGACACGGATGCCGCGGCTGCGGCCGAGAACGCGGTCGGCGCGGCGGCTCGCTTCCGGGCTCAGGCCGCGGATCGGCGGCAGTGACCGGCCTCCCATGAGCGTGCCGTCAGGGATGAAAGATTCATAGAGACTGTCGCGTTTCCGGTAGCCCACGCGGCTGGCCTGTAGCAGGCGTGCCTGCTTGGCGACTTCCTGCACCAGCGGGTCGTCCGGGCTCTCGAGCCGAAGCTCGGGGCCGGGAGACGGGATCGCCCGCCAGATGCCGGCGTAGGTGGCGTTGATGGTGTTCATCCACCACTGGGGCACGTAGCGGCCGGGCACGATGCGCGGCCGCGGCAGGTGACGAGGTGCCCGCTTCCCGCCTGCGCGCCGGGTGAGGATCGTGCCGGCTGCGCGCAGCAGGGCGCCGTCGTGTGCCTTGCTCAGGGCCACCGCGACCCGGATCTCTCGGCTTGCCGCCTTGTACTGGGGGGTCTGCACGTACGCGCGGCGCCGGCGCTCGTATTCGGCGGGCTCGAAGTCGTCACGATGCGGGCTCTGGGCGAATGCGGCCTCCTTCGCGTCTTCGACGCGCTGGGCGGCTGCCCGGGCTCGGTCGAGCTGAAGTCCGAAGCGTTCGACAGCCGCCGGCCACGGGTCCCCCACCACTTGCTGATCCCCTTCCCGCTGGTTCTCGGGCGGCCAGGCTATCGGTCCGAGGGCCACCTGCGGCGCCGTCGGAAGTGGCTTGGCTCCGTCGTCCGCGTCGGTGCGGCCGTCGCCGCGCTCGGTCCCCGACCACCCGTCGCGAAACCGCGGCATGCGCACTGACCAGCCATGGTCGGCCCCATGGTCGGGCCCATCCCGCACCCCCGACCAGACGAGCCGCCACCACCCCCGACCACCCGTCGCGAAAGCGCGGCATGCGCACTGACCAGCCATGGTCGGCTCCATGGTCCGGCCGACCAAGGGGCCTTTCGCGTGCGTGGCGAGTGTGCGCACTCGCGGCTGCGCAACGCCCCGGCGCTCAATGTGCAGGTGGCTGCGCAACGCGTTGGGGGTCCTGCACAGTCGGCGTGGGAGGGCGTTTGCGCACAGCGGGGATGCGCAGTCGCCTCAGGCTGCGCAGTCGGTCCGCTGGTGCGCAGCCGGGAGCCCCGCCGTCGTCTTCCCGGGTGCCGGCGCGTGACTTCTCCTCCCTCGCCGCTGTGGTGGGTGGGGTCCGGTCGGACCTGTGGGTCGTGGTCGGGCCCTTGGTCGGGGTTGTGGTCGGGCCGACCACGGGTTTCGTGACCTGTTCGTGATCGTGGTCGGGGTTGTGTGGTCGGTGGTCGGGTCGGGGCTGATGGATTTCCTCTTGGTCAGCAACAACCGTTCCTGACCTGGGAGTTTGACCATGCCCCCTGGCAAGAAGGCTTCGCGGAGCGAGGCCGTCCCCGCGATTGCTGCGGGCGTCGAGCTGGAGAAGATGCGGCGGCGCGTGCGTCTGTCGCGCCTGGCTCTGTTCACCGCGATCGCGGCCGGCCCCATTGCCCTGGGCGTCGCGGTGACGTCCGGCCCGGCCACCGCCAAGGCTGCCGCCCCCCACAAGCCGGCCCCGGTGCGCACTGCAGCGGACACGGCCGACCCCACGGGCTATGCGCAGATGTTCATCGACGCGTGGCTGCGCAGCAACGCGGATGAAGCGGGCAGTGCGCAGGCGCGTCTTGCACAGTCCCTCGCACCGGACGTCGCGCTGCCGGATCCTGCAGCCGGTGCACCGTCCAAGCTCCGGTCCGTGACCGCCGTGCGCAGTGTGCAGCGCAACGGGAGCGCGTGGGCGGTGACGGTGGCTGCGCAGTACGCCGACAGCACGGTGCGCTACTTCGTCGTCCCCGTGGCCACCGACCGGACGGGTGTCTCGTTCGCGGTGACCGGTGCTCCGGGGGTCGTGGCCGGTCCGGCCCGGGCCACGGTGCCCGCATCCCCGTACACGGTGAGCGTTCCTTCCGACGGTGCCCTGTCGTCGACGGTGGGTGAGTTCCTCGGCGCCTACCTCACCGGCACCGGAGAGGTCGACCGCTACCTCGCGCCCGGGGTGAAGCTCACGCCCGTCTTCCCCGCCCCCTACCGGGCGGTCACGGTGCGGGAGGTGTCGGCTGTCGAGGAGGCCGCGGCCGCCGGGCAGGTGCCGGCCGACGGGACGAAGGTCCGGGTCATGGTGCAGGCCGAGGCGCGTGATGACGCCGGCCGGTGGCCGCTGGCCTACGAGCTCGCGCTCACGGCCCGCTCCGGCCGGTGGGACGTCGCCTCGCTGGAGTCCGGGACCGTCCAGGGCGGGGGTGCGCGGTGAACATGGTGCGCGACGTAGTGCTGGCCGGGCAGCTGGACGATCTCGGTGACAGCTGGATCACCATGTTCGAGGACTGGGCGACCAAGGGCCTGCAGGCCGGACTGATCGTGCTGGTCGTCGTGATCATGGTCCAGAGGTTCAGCCTGAAGGCCGGGATCGGCGCTCTCCTGCTGATGATCATCGCGCTGGGCTTGTACGACTCCCGTGAGGATCTCGCGGATATGTTCACCGACGAGGTGAAGAACCCCGCCAACGGCGCCCCCGCCGTCCCGGGACTCGTGCAGGGGACCGACCCGGCCGCGCGTGTGGGCTCGGGTGGCGCGGGAGGGCTGCTGTGAGCGCGGCTGCCGCGAGCAGGGTCGGGCGTTTCTACACGACCGCGCGCCGTCATCCGTGGGTGCTGGGGAAGGTGGCCGACTGGAAGATCCCGCTCGGTCCCTACACTCCCGCGCAGATCGCCGTCCTCGTCGGTGGTGGCTTCCTCCTCGTCAAGACCATCAGCTGGTGGTCGTGGATGGGCCCGGTTCCCGTCGTGGCCTGGGTGCTGGCCGTGTGGGCGGTACGCCGGCCCAAGGTCAAAGGGCGTGCCCCGCTGCAGGCGGCGCTGGGCTGGCTGCTGCTTGTCTGGCAGCCACAGGGCGGCCGGACGGGTGGCAGGGCCGCCCGCGACCACGCCGCCCGCCCCGTACTGGGCGGCTTCACCCTCGAGGGAGCTTGTCCGGCTGTTCCTGCGACGGTGCGGGAGCGCGCCGCCCAGGAGCCGGATGACGTCCGGGCCCGGGACGGCCGCCGGTCGGCGGTGTTGCCTTCTCAGCCGCTGGCGCGGCCGGTTCCGGAGTCGGGCGTGCAGCAGCTCCTCGCGCTCGCCGGACAGGGCGGGGGTGTGCGGTGAGGGTTCCGGTCCGTCACATCGCCGGGCACCTGGTCTGGTCGACACAGGGCAGCGTGTGGGCCGTCTACCGCCTGCACCCCGGCCCCGACGCGAAGGGGCAGCGGGCGGAGACGGTTCAGGGCACCTACGTGCCCGCCGCGGTCCGGGATGAGCAGCTTGCCAAGGTCACGCATTTGGTGCGGTCGTTGTCCGGGGCGCCGCGGTTGTTCGGGCTGTGCGCGCAGGTCGATCCCGGCGAGGTCGCCCTCAGGATGATCGAGGGCATCGAGCCGGCTGGGCAGGCTCCGGGTGAGGGTGCGCATCCGTGGGTGGAGAACGTCGAAGCGACCCTGGATCTGCTGGAGGGCCAGGAGATGCACCGCCGCACGCTGTGGCTGGCGGTGCCCCTGCAGAACACCGCCGCAGGCGGGCAGGTGGCCACGTCGCTGGGAGCGATGTGGGCAGACGTCGCACCCGTGCTGGGCATGCGGGCCGCGCCCGTGGCGCGCCGTGAGGTGAGCGCGTACCGCGAGCAGGCGTCGCGGGTGGAGGCCGCGCTCGCCGGCGGCATCGCGTTCCGTCCAGCCCGTCCGGCGGAGATCGTGTGGATGATCCAGCACGCCCTGCACCGCGGCCTGACAGAGCCGCTGTTGAGCGAGGCCGAGACCAGCGACCTGTACGGCGGGCACGTGCAGGGCGGGGTGCTGCGCTCCCCCAGTTACGCCGACCTCGGCCAGGCACGCCTGCAGGAGGGCGGCATCGACCCCGGGCTGGACGATGCCGACGAGCTGAAGGGCGCGGGCCGTATCACGCGGTCGGGCCGTTCCGCCTGGTGGCGGCTGCAGGCCGGGTCGCCGCTGCGGCGGCGGTGGCTGCAGGTCGAGTCCGATGCCGGGGTCGGTTACCAGGCGCAGTTGGCGTTGGCCGAGTGCCCGCCCGCGGTCGGTGCGGAGGCCGCGGATCTGTTCGCTCAGCTGGAGATGCTCGACTTCCCGGTCGACTACGCCGTCGACCTGACGCTCGTGCCGGCGGAGAAGGCGCGGGATCAGGTGCGGCGCAAGAAGAACGAGCTGATCGACCAGGCCGACCAGTACGACGCCCGGCCCACCGGCATGCCCGCCTCACTGACTGACGCCGCCCGGGACCTGGGTGAGCTGGATGCCCGGCTGTCGCGCACCAGCGTGGAGGTGGAGGTGCAGTCGGTGACGGTGCTGACGGTGTGGGGGCCGACCGCCGCCGTCTGCGACGCCCGCGCCCGGGCCCTGGCCGCGCTGCTCAGCGGCGCCGACTACCGGGCTGTACGGCCTGCCGGACTGCAGGAAGCCCTGTTCGCCCTGGGGCTGCCCGGGACCGCGCGGCCGGGCGTGCTGCGGGAGTTCACCCAGCACCAGGTCTCCGAGGACTGGGCGCTGTCCGGGGCTTTCACCACCAGTGAGGTCGGCGATCCGAACGGGATGTTCCTGGGCCTGGACCTGGACTGCGGCACCACCCGCCCCGTGATGATCAACGTGGCCGACGCGCCCAAGCAGGACGCGTCGGCGTCGATGGGCATCGTCGGGGATCTCGGGGCCGGCAAGAGTGTGCTGCAGAAGCTGATCGCGGAGGCCGTGTGGGCGCGCGGCGGCTGCGCGATCTGCATCGACCGCACCCCAGTGCGCGAGTGGGCCACCTTCGCCCGCAGCGCCGCCCGGGGCCGGGTGCAGATCGTCGACGCCGCAAGGGCCGAGGTGTCCATCGATCCGCTGCAGATGTTCGACGGCCCGGAGGGCCGCCACTACGCCCTGTCCTACCTCACCCTCCAGCTGGGCATCGGCCCGATGAGCACCAACGGCGAGGTCCTCCACCACGCCGTCGAGCGGGCCGCCGCCGGCGACAAGCCGTCCATGCAGCGGGTGGTGAGTGTGCTGGAGGAGATGGCCCGCGCGGAGGCGGGCAGGCGGCAGGACGCGGCGGCCACCCTCGCCGGTCTGATCCGAGTCGTGGCGACCAACCCGCTGGCCCGGATGGTGTTCGACCCCACGCTGCCGCCGGTCAGGCTGGATGCCTCCAGCGCCTCCGACATGATCGTGATCACCACGGCCGGACTGAAGCTGCCGCCCAAGGCCGCGTTCGACAACCCCGACGTCCTGCACCAGCAGCCGCTGGAAGCCCTGATCGGCCGCGCGGTGCTGTATCTGATCGCGGCGCTCGCCCGGCAGACCGCGTTCGAGGAGCCTCAACGGTTCACCGCCGTGGTCCTGGACGAGCTGTACTGGCTCACCTCGTCCGCGGAGGGCACCGCGCTGGTCCACGAGATCCTCCACGACGGCCGCAAGCACGGCGCCGGCCTGATCGCCGGATCCCACGACGCCGAGGAACTCGGCCCCGACCGCGGCCTGATGGCCTACCGGGCACTGGCCCGCACCACCGACAGCACACGCGCCCGCCGCGGTCTCGAGTTCATCGGCCTCAACCCCGCCGACGAGGAACTGGTGCGGCTGGTGACCAGCGGACTGTCCCCCGTCGGCCACAGCGGCCGCGAAGGCGAATTCCTGCTGACCTGCCCCCGGCAGAACACCGGACGGGTCAAGACCGTCATCCCGCGCATCGAACGCATCACCACATCCATCACGACCACACCAGGACGTCAGGTGCACGCTGCTTCGCCTTCCGTGCCTGAGTCGCCCGCCGGTACGGCCGCCGAGAACCGTCCGAAGGAACACATCTGATGCCCTCTACCCGTGCCCTCTCCCGGCGCCGTGCCGCGGCCACGAGTGTCCTGACCATCGTGGTCGTCATGGTCGGCGTGCTCGTCCTGGCCGTGGGGGTGAGCGTGCCGGAGACGTGGTGGCCGCACACGGGGCAGGCCTTCGCCACGGATACTCGCCCCACGGGCCAGGACCCGTGCGCGCTGATCGTTGACCCCGCCGAAGACCATTGCGAGCACGGCACCGCGACCACTCACGCCGCCAACCCCTCCGCCGGTCGCCCAGATGTCGCCGGCGCAGTGTGGAGGCTGGCGGCTGCCGGTGCCGGCCTGGCCGCTCTCTTCGTGTGGCGTCGCCCGAGCGCTGCGAGTCAGAGGCAGCGCTGACATGTTCCGTCCCCACCGCGCGACCCTCCGCTCGGCCGGCTTCACGGTGCTGCTTGCCGTCGTGTTCGTGATGGTCAACAGCCAGGTCGTGTACGCGGCCGGCAGCAACAGCGAGACCGGTGACCTCCTGGCGCCGCTGAACATCACCTCCTCCGAGGGCGTGCCGATCAACGGCTACGAACTGAACGCCGAAGGCGGATCCATCGTCGCCTTCAAGACCCATGCCCTGGCGTTCGCCCTGTCGGGGCTGTTCACCCTGATCCGGCTGCTGGTCGGTCTGGCAGGGTGGGCGATCGAGGTCGCCTTCCGCTTCCCGCTGCTGAAGATCCTCACCCGGCCGGCGCAGGAGGTCGCCGACGCCTACAACGATGTGGTCGTCGACCAGCTCGGGCTGAAGGGGCTGCTGCTGGCGTGGGCGTTCGTGTTCGCCGGCTTCATGCTGGTGCGCGGCCGGGTCAGCCGCGGTCTGGGGGAGATCTTCCTGACCCTGCTGATCGCTGCGTTCGCCGCCTCGGCGTTCGTCCGCCCCGACTACCTGCTGGCCGCCGACGGCCCGCTTAGCCAGTCGCAGCAGGTGGGTGCCGAGGTCGCGCAACGCAGCGTGAACGCCTACGACTGGGGCGGCAAGATCGCCAGCAAGTCCCCCTGTGACGGCATGGCCGGCCGCCAGGAGCTCAAGTGCATGGAGCAAGAGGGCGAAGGCCCCGTCACGGCAGCGGAGGTGGCCCGCCCGATCCAGGACTCGGTCACCAACGCGCTGGTCGTCAAGCCGTACATGCTGCTGCAGTACGGGCGGATCCTCGACCCGGCCAAAGACTCGGACCGCAAGGCCTATGCGGTCCATCTGAAGTGGGTCACCGGCGGCTACAAGACCGGGGACGCCGAACAGGAGAAGAACGACCCCTGCGAGAAGATCAAGGGCCCCGGCAAGAGGTACTGCGAGCGCGGCGATGGCGACAACGGCACGGAAGGCGGGCTCCCCGAGTTCACCCCTGGCGGAGAACTCCTCGATGCGGCCCACCCCGTCCTCAGCGAGGAAGACCAGCAGTTCGCCGCGTTCCTCGCCGATCTGAAGAAGAGCGGCGACGTCGGCAAGGCCTGCGCCGCCTACGCGCAAAAGCCCACCTGGTGGCGGGTCGGCGGCGCCGCCCTCCTGCTGATCGGCGCGTTGTTCATCTGCGGGATGCTGCTCTCCTCCGCGATCGTGCTGCTGGGCACCCAGGGCGTGTGCGCGGCGGCCGCCGCCGCGGGCGGTGTCGCCTTCATCGCGGGCATGCTGCCGGGGCCCGCGCGCCAGTCGGTGTGGAAGTGGTTGTCGCTGTGGGGGATCGCGGTCCTGGCCGTGGTCGGGATCTGCGCGTTCATTCCGTTCTTCGGGATCGCCGTCGATGCCACCGTCACCAACGGCCCCGACCTGATGGTGGAGCGGATCCTGCTCATCGACGTCCTCGCCATCGCGGGCGCCGCTGGGCACCGCCGCCTCCTGATCGGCATCGCCTCCTTCGGACGCCGGATGGCGATGCGGATGCGGTACGCGAAGGTCGGCGGCACCCACCTGCCCGGTGACACCTCCGAACTCGGTGCCACCCTCGCTATGAACTCGCCCGCCGCGCTCGGCGGCCACGGAGGGGGTGGGCTGCGTGCCCTCGCCGGCGGGGGCGGGGGCGGCCGGTTCGGGATGCTCGGCACCCGGCAGCGGTTGATGGGCGCGCTCGGCTCCCTCGTCGACGGCGCGGGCATGCCCGTGGACACCGGCCGGATCCTTTCCGAGGCCACGGCTGAGGCCGGGCGCGGCCTGGCCCCGCTCTCCGCGGCTGCGGCCGTGGGTGGACTGGGCGCCCGGCTCGGCGCCAAGGGCACGCACTGGCTGCTGATCGGCCGCAGGCCGGACAAGGAGCAGCTGGCCAAGTGGCGCAAGCCCACCGCGGACGGAGACCCGGGCGCGGGCGGCCCGTCGGGCGGCGGGGATGGTGGTGCAGGCGGTACAGGGCCGCGTCGGCCTTCAGGCCCGCCCGACCGGTACCGCAACGAGGACGGCGAGGTCGTCGACCGGCGCAGCGGTCAGGTGCTGCACGACCAGAACAGCGACCGCACGCTGTTGTCGACCCGGGCCCACAACCGGCTGGTGCGTTTCCGCGGGTACCGCATCCTTCACCGGGGCGGCCGGGTCGCGTACGGGGCGACGGTCGGGCTGCCGGCCAACGTCCGCCGGGCCCGGTCGGGTGGTTCGCGCTACTCCCAGGACGTCCGCCAGCAGGTCCGGGTCTGGGGCAACACGCTGCGCGAGGACGGCCGTGCCTGGACCGCCACCGGACGCCATGTCGGCCGGGTCCTGCAGGAGCACGCCGACGACCGCGGCGGACCCGTACCGTTCACCGGCCGCCGCCTGCCAGCCGCATCCACGCCACGGACCGCGACCGGCCCGGAAGCAACCCCGCGCCGCAGTGCTCCACCCAGCCTTGGGCCCTCTACGGCTTCCCGAGGCCTGTCGGCCCGCGGCCGGCCAGGAGGGGCCCGGTCCGAGGGCAGGGCCGAGGAGCCACCTGCGGCAGCTGCGTCTCCGCCGGCATCAGCCCGCCGGACGGGCAGCGAGCCGGTGCCGCGCCCTGACCGTGGAGGTCCTGTGCTGCCCGGCGGTGGCAGGGCGCGCAGCCAGGCGCGCGAAGAGGCGCGGGAGCGGATGCAGGAGTTGATGCGCAGGACGGCGCCTGATGCCGAGCGTCTGCGCCAGGAGCAGTCCCGGCCGGATGGCCAGTCAGGCGAGGGGGGTGAGCAGGGGTGAGGCCTGTCCGGCGGCGTCGCCGTCTCACGCGGTGGGGGTGCGCAGGAGTGCTGCTGTTGTTCGGTGCGGTGTGCTGCGCTGCCCCGTTCGCCAACTCGGTGGGCGCGTACGTGGCCCTGGCCACCGGGGCCCGGGACGATGGCGGTGGGATCGCGGTGGGCGGCAGTGTCGCCGACATCCCGCCTCGGATGCTGGCCGCCTACCGGAACGCCGCCCAGCAGGTCGGCAGGCACGTGCCGAAGTGCCGGGGGATGCGCTGGCCGATCCTCGCGGGCATCGCCAAGGTCGAGTCCAACCACGCCATCGGCCGCAGTGTCGCCGGGAACGGCGACATCCGGCCCAAGATCTTCGGGGTTCTCCTCAACGGCTCCGGTGCGGGCGGGAACACCACCGTCTTCCCGGACACGGACGGCGGCCGCTGGGACGGCACCGCCACCGGCGAACGCGCCGTCGGCCCCTTCCAGTTCCTGCCCTCCACCTGGGACGGCGTCGGCAAAGACGCCAGCGGCGACAAGAGAGCCGACCCGCACAACGCCGACGACGCCGCCCTCGGCGCCGCCGTCTACCTGTGCGGCAACGGACGCGACCTGACCAAGCAGTCCCAGTTGGCAGCCGCGATCTTCCAGTACAACCGGTCCAACGAGTACGTCGCCAACGTGCGCGGCTGGATCGACCAGTACACCGCCGCCGCCAAAAGCCCAGACCTGGGCAACGTGTCGGGGGATGTCCGTACCGTCATCGAGGCGGCGCTCGCCCAGCGGGGTGTCCCGTACTCGTGGGGCGGCGGCACCGCCAAGGGGCCCAGCACGGGCATCTGCTGCTCCCCCAGCGGCAAAAGCGGCGCAGCCATCAAGGGCTTCGACTGCTCGGGCCTGACCACCTACGCCTACGCCCAGGCCGGGATCCGTCTGCCACGCACCGCGGCCGCCCAGGCCGGCGTCGGTCAGCGGATCCCCGCCAGCGCGGGAACGCGCGCGCTCAAGCCCGGCGACCTTGTCTTCTACGCCTACGCCCCGGGCCGCGACTCCACGATCTACCACGTCGGGATCTACGTCGGCGCGGGACAGATGGTCAACGCCGCCCGCCCCGGGACGGTCGTGCGCCTGGACGCGGTCGACGCGATGTCCGGCTACGCGGGAGGAGCCCGACTGCTATGAGCACCCCCTCGCCCCGCTCCCCGCGCCTGCTGCTGACCGCCACCCTCATCCTCACGGTGGTGGGGGCGGCCATGCTGACGTGGCCGCCCCAGTCCGGCCCCCGAGGAGCCGCCGCCCCGGTACGCCAGGCCGACACCACCCCGAAGGGCGACCCGGCGCCGTCGTCCTCCAGCGCGCCGCCCGCCGCCAGGAACACACCCAAGGTCGCCGAAGCCCCGGCGCCTACGCCGTCCATGTCCACGTCCACGTGGGCGCTGCCGCCGCACGGCGAAGGGACCGCGGGTGACCGGGCCATCCAGCAGGCCCTGAACACCGCCTGGCCCGCCGACCTCGACGCCGTCGACGAGCGGCAGCTGCTCACGGCCGGCCGCGCGCTGCTGCGAGCCGACGCGACCGGTGTGGGCCGCGACCGGTGGCCCGCCTACTTCGCCGCCTCCCAGCAGGAGGTTGCGCCGGCGTTCGCCACCGCTCGCTTCCGTATCCAGGCCGCCATCGCCCGCCAGGACGGCGCCCCCGACCGGGCGGTGGTGCACCTGGTGTGGGCGGGCACCGACCGCGGCGGCACCCACACCGACGGCCGCATCACCGACCTGCACTTCACCCGCACCAGCCCAACGAACAAGGAAGAAGGTCCCGCGTGGATCCCGCAGCCCCGTACCTGACCCTCGCCACACCGCTTGGCGACGTCGTCGGTCTGCTGTCCGGCCTGGCGGCCGCGGCAGGCTGGCTGCTCACTCACTGGTATCTCCTCGCCCTGCTCGTCGCCGGGTGCTGGGGTTTGGCTGAGTGGGTCGTGCGCCGCCTGGCACGCCGGGCGTCGGCCGAGCGGATGGCGCTGGAACTGGTGCCGGCCAGACACTTCGATCCGGGCCTGGAGGAGATCTTCCGGCGCGGGGTGCAGCTCGCCAGGGCGTCCACGTCCATGCCGTGGTGGGCACCGCGCCGTACGAAGACGGTGCAGATCAGGCTGCGTGCCGACGGGTCGAGCCCGCTGCGCTACCGCATCGAAGGACCGGCCGGAGGTGAACGGCTGCTGTCCATCACTCCGTTCGGACCGGCCGTCACCGTCCAGCGTGGCCGTCCAATCGCCGACAAGCCACGCAAGCATGTGGTGCGAGCCGAGTTCATCCTGCGAGGCAAGCCCACCGCCCCGCTGCGGGACGTCCCGCTCGATCCGGACCCGCTGCAGCCTCTGGTCGACGCCGTCTCCGACCTGCGGGCCGGACTGGGAGACCTGGCCGAACTGCGGCTCGACGTCCAGCGCGCCCCGAAGTGGACGCTGCGGGCCAGGCGGGTGCAGCTGATGTCGGACGCCCGCCGCCGGGAGCGGCGCGAGGCGCAGCGGGCGGCCCGGTGGCTGCGGCAGGACGCCGGTGGCGTGGAGGACTCGCTGGGCTGGCAGTTGCAGCAGCTGATCGGCGGCAAGCAGAACGGGGCGGGGGGTGGCCGGCGGCTGGTGATGCCGCCAGTGCCACGCCGGGTGGAACCCGCCGAAGCCTTGGGGAAGCTCGCCGACGACGACCACCTGGTGCGCGTGCAACTGCTGGTGATGTGCGCATCCGACACCGAGGGGCGGGCCGAGGCACGACTCGCTCAGCTCCAGGCCGGCCTGGACGTGTTCGGCGGCGGCTCTCGGTGGGCGATGCGCGGCTGGCACCTGGGCCCGTGGCGCCTGGGGGCGGACCGCTGGCCCAGCCGGCGCGGCTTCGAACGCCGCTGGAATCTGGGGCACTGCCAGCCGCCCCGCCCGAACTGGGTCCGCCTGGAGGAACTGACCGGTCTGCTCAAGCCGCCCACCGTGCACTGCCGGCTGCCGCTGCTCGCCGGTGACCTGCCGACCTTCGAATTCGGCAACCCGGAGCTGCTGCTGCAGGGCATCTATCGCAGTCCGGACGGACGGGAGCGCCTCGTCGCCACCTACGCCAAGGAGACGTTGTTCGAGGTGGGTGTGGGCAAGGCGGGCGGCGGCAAGACCGAGCGGGCCCTCGCGCAGGCGATCGGCTGGGCTCATGCCGGTGGCGGGCTGATGTTCGTCGACCCCCACCGCGACTCCTGGCCCCGCGCCCTGCCCTTCCTCGTCCACGACACCCTCGCGGACCGCATCGCCCTGATCGACCTGGGCGCCCACGGACCTGCCCCGCAGGTCAGCTCGTGGAACCCGCTCGACATGCGTCACGGGCAGGTCGCGCACGAGGTCGTCGAGGCCACCGCGGACGCCTTCGCCTCCGTCCTCGGCTGGGACGACGCCACAGCCCCCCGCGCGCTGACCATCTTCACCGCCGCTCTCGCCGTCCTCGTCGCCGTCAACGACGCCGCCTGCCAGGCCGGACGGCCCGAGGACCAGACCACCCTCTTCCACGTGCGGGCCCTGCTCACCGACACCGCCTTCGGTGCTGCCGCCCTCGGCGGTGTGGAGGGGCGCCTCGACGAGGAGACCCGCGCCTGGTGGCGGACCGTGTTCCCCACGCTGCCCGTCGATGCCTTCGCCGTCGTTCTCAACCCGATCACCCGCCTGGTCGCCAACCCTGTCACCCGCGCCTTCCTCGGCCAGCCGGCCGGCGTCTACAACATCCGCGCAGCCATGGACTCGAAAATGATCGTGTGGGTGTGCCCGGGCGGCAACGGACCCACCGACCGGCTCATCACCGCCCTCCTGGCCCGGGACCTGCTGCGCGCGGTCCGTTCCCGCCGGGACACCCCTGAGGCCCGACGGGTGCCGTTCCGCGCCTACTTCGACGAGCTGATCACCCTCACCGGAGCCGCACCCGAAACCATCGCAAGCATGTTCGAGGACTTCCGCAAGTACCGGGTCCACGTCCACGGCATGACCCAGCTCCTCGCCCGCCTGCCCACTCCGGTGCGGCTGTCCCTGGTGCAGAACGCCTCCACCCTCGCCTCCACCGCCGGCTCCCAGTCCGCCATCGCGCCCATCACCGCCGAATGGGGCGACGAGCCCGGGCCGGATGTCGTCGCCGCCCTGGACCGGTTCGACCATTACGTGTCACTGACAGTCAAGGGCCGCCGCGTCGGCCCGATCAAGATCACCGGACCGCACCTCGACGACGTCTTCGCCGCCTACGCCCGCCCCGACAACGCAGCGGCACTCGAGCGCGCCGCCCGCACCACGGCCGGCACCGCGTCCCTGGACGAGCTCACCACCCGCGCCAGCAGCCAGATCGGCCGGGTCAACGCCTTCCTCGCCCAGCTCGCCCCCACCACCACACCCGATACCGAGGAGAAGACCTACAAGTGACCGCCACCACCCCAACCGCGCCCACCGCTCACACCCCGAGCCCCGTCGAAACGCTCCCAAACCAGCTTCTGACCGCACTGGGGCAGCACCGGATGGCCACCACCAGCCAGCTCCACGCCCTGCTCCGCCCCCACGCCAGACGCCAGACCGTCAACACCCCGCTGAACGAGCTGCGCCGCGAGAACCTGGTCGACTACACCGTTCTCCCCCAGTCCCGCCGGACCCGCGCCTGGTATCTGACGGGTGACGGGGCCCGGATGGTGAAGGACTTCCCCGCCCTGCGAGGACGGCCGCCGTACCCGATCACCTCCGCCACCGCCGCCTCGCTGAAAACCCCCCATACCCTGACGGTGCTGCGCACCCACCTGGCGTTCGTCGCCGACGCCCGACCAGCGCGGCGACGAGCACGGCCCCCTGGACTGGACACCCGAGGTGTCCCACCCCCTCAGCGACAGCGAGAAAGTCATCACGGACGCGCTGATGCACTACACGCTCACCGGTCCAGGGCAGCGGACCAAGCTCAGGGCGTTCGTCGAGGTCGACCGCACCACCATGAGCAGTGAACGCCTCGCCTCGAAACTGATCGACTACGCACGCCTGTGGTCCTACGAACCACAGCCGGCCGGACGGCAACGCTCCCGCCAGCCGGCCCTCTCCGGCCCCTCCTGGCTGCGCTGGTACCCCGTCTACCCCCGGATCCTGTTCGTCCTCACCGGCGGCTCCCGGCAGGTCATGGACCACCGGACCAGCGACCTGCAGGCCATGGTGGCCCAACACCCACTCGTCGCAACGATGGCCCGAACGGTGCCCTTGGGCGCCGCGGTGCTCGACGACATCGAAACGCATGGGCCGACCGGCGACGTCTGGGTGCCTCTGCGTGGCGGCGAGCCGCGGTCCTGGACTGAACTGTGAAGTACAGCCTGCGGTCCGCTGGCGCGGTCAGCTGCCGCTCTCTCGAGCAAGTGTTTCAACGTATCTAGCCAAGTGGCCTGTTAGCACTAGTGACGAGCGAAGAGACAGGCAGACAAGTCGACTTCGGAAGCAGAAAGTGACCAGATACGTCCAGAGTTGTAGGGGTGAACTCCACCACCACGCTGGGAAGTTGGCTGGCAGATGCGTAATCTAGCGATCACGCAAACGCATCACCGCAGCTCGACCAGGCCGCGGAACTGAGTCGTCATGCGCAGGCGGCCGGGACATCGGCCCTAAAATCGCGCAATACGGGGAGTCCGTGTGACACGAGAACCAGAGCACCGCACAAGGCGCGGCATCGTGTGCATCCGCAAGCAGACATCCGCACTGCTCGTGGCCGGCAGCCTCATGGCCCTAGTCGGCTGCAGCGCCGATTCGTCGGCTGGCGATTCCAAGGAGCCTTCGTCCTCCACGTCTGCGGCATCTCCGTCGCCTTCTCGCACCACAGCCTCGCCCACCGCCGACCCGGGCGCCGCTATTGAGGCGGCATATCGCAGCTATTGGGATGAGAAGGTCAAGGCGTATGCCAACGGGAGTGTGCAGGGGACACAGCTGAAGAAGTTCGCCGTAGCTGAGGCGTACGCGGAGGCTGAGGCGGAGGTGAAAGCCCTCAAGACCAAAGGACTGGTGGCAACAGGTCAGCCGACGCTGGCACCGCAGGTGACTTCTGTTGACACCGACCAGAGGGTGCCGAGGGGCGCGTTGACCGACTGCGCGGACGTCTCGGACTGGAAACTCGTCCAGCAGTCCGACGGCAAGGAGGTCGAGCTTCCCGAGGAACGGCTGACCAAGTACGTCGTCAAGGCCGCGGCGGAGAAGTGGTACGGCCGTTGGGTCATCGTCAAGGTAACTCCCCAGGACAAAGCATGCTGATGAGACGAGCCAGTGCTGCGTCTCTTGCCTGCTTACTGATCACCGCCGGAGGAGCTCCCGCGTACGCGGGTGATGATCCGGATATCAGCAAGGGAACCTGCGACCTCATGTCGTTCTGCGTCGGAGTGCGCGTCCCCGGCAAGACCGGCGACACGGACAGCGGCAGCAGCCAGGGAGAGCAGACCTCCAGAGGTAAGGGGGCGGCACCTGCGCGGGACTGCCACGTACGCAAGATGGACCCCCAGCCGCCGCCTGGAAGCCAGTACTACCGCGACGGGGAGACCGTCTACGAGCGAGTATGCGTGGCCGACGGGCAGGCAGGTCTCGTCGATGTGGAGGTCGTCGGCGCCGACCCCGGGCAGAACGTGCCTGCAGTGGATCCCGAAGTCGTCGCCCAGCAGGCCGTGGACAAGATGACCCTGCTCGGCCCCGACATCGCCAGCCCGCGGGCGAACGGTAAGTACACGGTCGGCGTTCCGATGTGGATGTGGGTCAACCAGAGCGCCACGACCTTCGGACCCAACACTGCGTCAGCGTCGGCGGGCGACATCACGGTCACCGCAACAGCGAAGGTGTCGAAGATCGTGTGGCAGATGGGCGACGGCACCAGCGTGACGTGCAACGGCCCCGGCACCCCGTACACCGGCTCCGCGGACATGACCCAGTCGCCGACCTGCGGACATCTCTATTCCACGACCTCGGCCAGTGCACCTGGCGGCAGGTACGCGGTCACCGCGACGTCCACGTGGACGATCGACTGGCAGGGCGGCGGTGAGGCCGGGCAGCTGACGGAGGTCCGGCAGTCCGACGTACAGGTGCCGGTCGGTGAGCTGCAGGTCGTCAGGTAGAAGCCGCCGGAAGGAACAGAACGTTGAGCAAGACGAAGGAACGCGCTGGTGCTGCCAGTGCGAACGGAGTACGCCAGCAGGCGCAGGTCGCCGGACCGGTCGCTCCCCCGCGGGTGTCCGCCCGCAGGCGCCGGCCAGGTGTCATCGCGTTGTCACTGGCTCTCATCGCCGCGGGAGGCGCCGGTGTTGCCGTCCTGCTGCTCCAGGTGGGACAGCGCACCCAGGTGGTGACCGTGGTCCGGGACGTCCAGGTCGGCCAGGTCGTCACCGAGCAGGATTTAGGTAAGGCCTCGGTAGCCCTGGACCCGGCCGTGAAGGCCGTACGTGCCGATGACGTGGACTCGGTGGTGGGCAAGCGGGCGGCGGTGGAGCTGAAGCCTGGCTCGTTGCTGGCCCCGACGCAGGTGACGAAGGACTCCCTGGTGAAGGCCGGAGAGCAACTGGTCCCGATCGGCCTCAAGCCCGAACAGGTCCCCGCTACTGCCCTGGTGCCGGGCCAGAAGGTCCGGCTGGTTCATGTGCCTGCCCAAGGCGCGGCGGACACAGGTGGGGCGTCCGACGATGCTTCGCCGAGGACCATCGCGGGGCGGGTGGTGAAGGCGTCGAAGGCCGCGCCCGGCACTGGGGTGGTGGTCGTGGACGTGGCCACGTCGGCGGCTGAGGGACCCACGGCTGCGGCGTGGGTGGCGGCGGGCACGCTGCGTCTGGTTCTCGACGCGCCGGAGGGCAGCTGATGGCGGTCATCGCGCTGGCTGGGTGCAGCGGTGCTCCCGGCGTGACCACCAGCGCTCTCGCTCTGCTGCTGTCGTGGCCTGTGGAAGTGGGCCGGCGGATGGTGCTGGCCGAGTGTGATCCCGACGGGGGCGCCGTGCTGCACGGCCTGCTGCAGGGCACCCTCGGGGACCGGTACGGGCTGCGGAACCTGTCGGTCGCGGCCCGGAAGGGCGAGTTCGGCGAGGCGTTCTGGCGGCAGCTGATCGATCTGAGCAGCGAGGACGGCAAGGCCGAGTCGCCACGCGACCGGTTGCTGCTGCCCGGAATCACCGATCCTGCGCAGGCGGCGAGCCTGAGCTCGGTCTGGAAGGGGCTGGCGGTGATGTTCCGCGGTATCGACGCCGACCACGGGCACGACGTGCTGGTCGACCTCGGCCGCCGCGGAGCCGTCGGCCCGTCTGGTGTCCTGGCCGAGCAGGCCGACGCCGTGCTGGTCGTCGTCCGCAACACCCTGCGCTGTCTGCAGGCCGCGCAGGGCCGGGTCAGCGAGCTGGAGGAACGCGTCGGCAACGTCGGCCTGATCGTGATCGACGAGGGACCTTACCCGGCGGGTGAAGTGCAGCGCGTGCTGCAGGTACCGGTGGTGGCGACCCTTCCGTACGCGCCGAAGGACGCGCGCGTGCTCTCTGACGGGGCCGACCAGCCACGCCATTTCACCAAGGCTCCGTTGATGAAGGCGGCCCGCACCGCGAGCACCCTGCTGGTCCAGCGGGTGGCTGCGCGTCGTGCCCGTCTCGGCCCGCACCGTGCCCCGTCGAGGGATGCAGAGGTGACGCATGCGCGGTAGGCCCCTGCACGCCGACCCCACGGTCGCCCCTCCTCCCGGTAGGCCCAGCGCTGCCCCGCCACGGCAGGTGAACGCTTCGCCCACGGGCACTGCCTCGAGCAGCCGTGCACTGGGTACGGCCACGCCCCAGGTCACGGTGGACTACAAGGTCGCCCGGCACATCGCCTCGCAGGTCGCCAAGCAGCGCGAGGAGCTCCTGAAGACAGCGCCGGACATGGACCGGGCCAGCGAGGAGCAGCGCTGCCTGGACTGGATCACCGAGGCTGTCGCGGTGTGGTCGGATGCCGCAGCGATGACTCCGCAGCAGGACGAGGCGCTGCGGCGTGCCGTCTATGACCTGCTGTACCGGGCGGGGCGGCTGCAGCCGTATCTGGACGATGAGCGGGTTGAGGACATCATCATCCAGGGCCCGGATGAGGTGTGGCTGGACTACGGCGACGGGGAACGCCGCATGGTCGGGCCGATCGCGGACTCCGAGGAGGAGTTACTGGAGCTGTTGCGGGAGCTGGCCCGGGGGTCCGGGCACCAGGAGCGGACCATCTCCACCGCGAACCCCACCCTGGCGCTGTCGCTGCAGGACGGGTCCCGGCTGCAGGCGGTCACGGGGCTCGGGCCGATGACGTATGCGGTCATTCGCCGGCACCGCGTCTCGCACGCTGATCTGGACGATCTGGTCCGGCTGGGCACGATCGACCCGGTCCTGCGCGAATTCCTCGGCGCTTGTGTGCGTGCGGAGAAGAACATCATGATCGCGGGGAAGCAGAAGGCGGGGAAGACGACGCTGCTGCGGGCGATGCTCAAGGAGTTCGACCCGGAGACGCGGTTCGCGACCATCCAGACCGAGGACGAGCTGTTCGCCCACGCCAACGGCTACCACCGCCAGGTCGTCTCCCTGATCGGACGGGAGTCCAACGGGGAGAAGGACCTCACCGGGCGCGGTGCCGGCGAGGTCACGCTGCTGGACCTGATGCACCCGGCGCTGCGGATGTCGCTGGAGCGGATCGTGGTCGGCGAGGTCCGCGGCCCGGAAGTTGTGGCGATGATGCAGGCCCTGACCAACGGGGCCGGCGGCAACCTGTGCACGATCCACGCCCGCCGCCCGGACATCATCTTCGACCGGATCGCCGAGCTGTACGCGCTGGCGCAGGGCAATCTGTCCGAGCAGCTCGCCTACCGGCAGACCGCCAACGGCCTGGACTTCATCGTGTACGTCGACATGACGGACGAAACGCAGATCGGCGGCCGCCGCCACCGCTACGTCTCCCACGTCCTGGAGCTGACCGGGATCGGTGAGTCCGGTCGTCCCGCCACCAACGAGATCTTCTCCCCCGGCCTCGAGTTCGGTGAGCTACGGGCCGTGCCGCGGATGGATCCGGGCTGCATCGACGACCTGCGCCGCGTCGGTTTCGACTCCAGCCTGTTGCAGCAGCCCTATGGGGCCTGGCAGGCGCCGCTGCCGCTGAAGGTGGGTGGCGTCCAGTGATCGTGCTGTGGGGGCTGCTCAGCGGCATGGCCGTCGTCGGCGGGCTGATCGGTCTCGTCGCCGGGATCGTGGGGTCGGCAGCGCCGCGCCGGGACCCCTGGTGGCAGCGGGTGCTGGCCCGGCGCGGCCCGGACGAGACGGAGGATGTCCGGATGCGGCGGCGGGCCTTGTCCGTCGCCGCGGCCGGGGTGTTCGCCGCGGTGTGGCTGGCCTCGGGGAACTTCGTCGCAGGGGTCCTGCTCGGTGCGGCGGTGATCGGTGTGCCGTGGCTGGTCACCCCGGGGCAGATCGCGGCGGAGCGCATCGGCCAGCTGGAAGCGCTCAGTGAGTGGACCGGGCGGCTGGCCGGCTTGCTGCGCCTCGGCATGGGCCTGGAACAGGCAATGATCACCAGCCGGCAGAGCGCCCCGGACGAACTCGCCGCCCAGATCGTCAACCTGTCCGACCGGCTGCGGCTGGGCTGGCGTCCGGAAGACGCCCTGCGGGCCTTCGGTGACGAACTCGGCGACGTCACCGGCGACAAGGTGGTGGCCGCGCTGATCCTGTCGGTCAATGACCGCGGGCCGGGCCTGGCCCAGGCGCTGGAGGACCTGGCGGGCAGCGTTCGCGACGAGGTCGCCAAGAAGCGCAGTATCGAGGCGGACCGTGCCAAGCCGCGGACCACGGTGCGGTGGATGACCATCATCACCGTGGGCATCGTGGTGGCCGGTTTCTTCGTCCCCTCCTACACCGCCCCGTACTCCACGCTGCTGGGCCAGCTGGTCCTCGCCTTCCTCACCGCCGGGTTCGTCGCCACCCTCGCGCTGATGCGGCAGCTCGGCGCCTTCCGACGCATCCCACGGTTCCTGGTCACCGATGCGGCCAGCACCGTACGGCTACCCGCACCCGCTGCCGCCTCTGACGTCGAACGTGAGCCGGAAGGGGCCACTCTGTGAACCTTCTGCCTGTCGTGCTGACCGGCGGGACGGTCGGCGCCGGTGTCGCTCTGCTGGTGCGGGAGATGCTGCTGCGGCCGCAGCCCGCCCTGGCCCCGGCCCTGCAGCGCACGGCGCCGGGCAGCCTGCCCGTGGCCGCCGAGCAGGATTTGGACCGGGACGAGGTGTGGGGGCGGTGGCTGCTGGCCCGCTTCGAACGCCTGCCCGGCGTGCGGGTGCCCGTCAAGAATCTGGCCCTGCTCGGCCAGGGCCCAGGCCAGTTCATGCTGAAGAAGACCGCACTCGCCACGCTCGGGCTGCTCTGCCCCGTGCTGGTCACGATCCCGTGGATCGTGGCGGGCATCTCACTGCCCTTCTACGTGCCGGCCGTCGTCGGACTCGCCGTCGCCGCACTACTGTTCATCACCCCCGACCTGGCCGTGCGCGACCAGGCCAAGCGGGCGCGGGAGGAGTTCGCCCACGCCCTGGTCGCCTACCTGGACCTGGTCGCGCTCAAGCGCGCAGCGGACGCAGGCCCCGCCGAAGCCCTGGAGAAGGCGGCCGCCGTCGGACAGGGCTGGCCCTTCCTGTACCTGCAGGGCGCGCTGCGCCGGGCCCGCCTGGAGAAAATCCCGCCGTATCAGGCGTTGAGTGAGCTGGCCGCCGAGTACGACCTGCCCGCCCTGGACGACGTCGCCGACATCATGCGCGGCTCTGCCACCGACGGCGCCGCCGTCTACAAGGCGCTGCGGGCGCGGACCGCCGCGCTCAGCGCTGAACTGCTGGCCAATCAGGCCGCGGAGGCGAATGCCGCCAGCGAGAAGATGACCGCTCCCGGCGCGCTGCTGGCGGTGCTGGTCATGCTCCTGATGGCGTTCCCGGCGGTGATCCGCATGCTCACCGTCTGATCCCAACCGAACCGACCACTGGCAAGGAGAGTTCCGTGAAGTACACCGCCGTCCGTTCCTACCGTGCCATGCACCGGCTGACCACGCGGCTGGAGGAGGGGCTCGCCGAGATGCGGCGGCGCCCGGACCGGGGCGACATCAGCATCACCACCGTCATCATCTGGGTCGCCGCCGTCACCGGCGCCCTGGTGATCGCCGGGACGATCGCCGCAGTCATCGCCAAGTACAACGGAAACCTGAACGGCATCTGATGCTGGACCCCACCCGCCTGACGGAATGGTGGCGGGGGCGCAGATGGGCCGACGACCGTGGGGACGCTTCGATCCAGATGGCCATCGTCTACCCGTTCGTGCTGCTCGCCGCGATCGCCGTCATCCAGGCCTCCATGTGGTACTACGCCCGGCAGATCGCCCTGACCGCCGCCCGGGAAGGAGTCACCGCCGCCCGCGCCTACCAGGCCGGCCCCGCCGACGGCACCGCCCGCGCCCGCCAGGTCCTGGGCCGTACGGCCGGGGACAGCCTGCGCTCTACCAGCGTCAGCGCCAGCAGCGACGGTGAACGCGTACGGGTGCAGGTCAGCGGGGTGGCCCAGTCACTCCTGCCCGGGGTCCCGGGGCTGACCATCACGCAGTCGGCGTCCGCGCCAGCCGAGAGGTGGACGAAGCCATGAGGCCCTTCCACAGGGTGACGCGACGCCTGGGCAGGGCGCGAGGTGACGAGGGGAGCGTCGCCATCGAGGCGGCTATCGTCATCCCGCCGCTGATCATGTTCGTGTGCCTGGCCCTCGCCGGCGGCCGCCTCGTCACCTCCGGCGCGAAGATCGACGCCGCCGCGGAGGACGCCGCTCGGGAGGCGTCCATCCACCGCACCGCCGCCTCCGCCCAAACCGCAGCCCAGGCCGCGGCCGCCGAATCCCTCAACGACCAGGGCATCGACTGCGCGTCCAGCAGCGTCGCTATCGACACCAGCGGGCTGAGCGTGCCGGTAGGCCAGGTCGGCACGGTCACAGTGACCATCACCTGCGCGGTCAGCCTGGCCGACCTCCTGCTGCCCGGGGTGCCTGGCTCCAGAGATCTGACGTCAACAGCCACATCGGTAGTTGATGCCTACAGGGCCCGGGCTTCATGAAGATGATCTGGGTGAGCGCACGCGCGCGTAGGTGGGACGACCGCGGGGGCGTGACCGTGTTCGTGGCGGTCTGCGTCGTCGCACTGATCGGGATCATCGGTGTCGCCGTCGACGGGGGCGGCAAGATGCGGGCCACCGAGCGCGCCGACCACGTCGCCGGGGAAGCCGCCCGGGCCGGCGGGCAGGCCGTCGACCCGACCACGGCCATCAGCGGCGAAAGTGTCGTCGTCAAGCCACAGGATGCCATCGCCGCGGCGCAGGCCTACCTCCGGTCTGTCGGCGCCACCGGCACGGTGAGCGTCTCCGCAGACGGCAAGACGCTCACCGTGCACACCACCGGCACCTACGCCACGAAGTTCCTGCCGGTGGTCGGGATCGGTTCCATGCCGGTCACCGGCCACGGCTCCGCGACGCTCCTGCACGGCGTCACCGCACCCGAGTAGAGGAACCCTGATGCGCAGCACCCACGCTCCTGCCGCAGCCGGCCGCACTCCGGTCCAGGTGATCACAGGCATCGTGAGCCTGCTCGTCCTCGCCGGCGCCGTGGTCGCGCTGCCGCTGCTCCTCACCTGGGCGACCCCGGTCATCTGGGCCGCCACCCACGACGACCTGGCTCATCTGCTGGACCGGCAGGACACCGGCGCGGCGTTCCTGGCGCTGCTGCTCGTCGTCGGCTGGGTCGGCTGGGCGCAGTTCGCATTCTGCGCCGTGCGGGAGCTGGCCGCGCAACTGCGCGGGCGCACCTGGCGGGTGCCGCGCGGGTTCGGCGCCTCGCAGCGTGCCGCAGCCGCGCTCATCGGCAGCATCCTCGTGCTGCTGCCCACCAGTTCAGCCCTCGCCTCCGACGCGCAAGCGGCGACCAGCGCAACCGCGACCCGGCTGCCGGGCCAGGCCGGCGAGCAGCCGTCCTCCGAGCAGGTGCAGCCGGGCTCCGGGACGAGCTCGGCGACGCCGGTGCGTACCGTACAGGCGGGAGAGAGCCTGTGGAGTATCGCCGAACGGGAACTCGGGGACGGCGAGAGGTGGCGGGAGATCGCCGCCCTGAACGAGGGCCGCGCTATGGCCGACGGCCAAGTCTTCCAGTCGAACAGCTTCCTGCGAGCCGGATGGCAACTGCAGATGCCCTCTGACGTCACATTTCCAGGCGGCGACCGCACCCAGCTGACCGCCGAGGCGGCGGCCGATGAGGCGAGCGTGCATGTGGTCACCGTCGATGAGGGCGACTACCTGTCGAAGATCGCCGAGGAGGAGCTCGGCGACAGCGATGAGTGGCCCACGCTGTTCGCCGCCAGCCGCGGCAAGCCTCAGCCCGACGGCCTGCCTGCCATCACCGACCCGGATGTGATCTACGCGGGGCAGCAGATCACCGTGCCCGACGCGCAGCGCGACGAGACGCCGCCCCCGGGCGGCGAGTCGGACAGCCAGGAGCGTACTCCCCCGCCTGCTCAGGCACCGGACAGCGAGCAGACGCCGGACAGCGGGCAGGCGCCCGCGCCAGACCGAACCACGGCGCCCGCACCCACCTCGCCGGGTCCCCCGAGCAGCCCGTCTGCCGAACAGCCCAGTCAGGGACGCTCCCCCTCCGCGACGGCTCCGGCGGCGCCGCAGCCCAGCAGCAGCGCCCCTACCGTCGCGCCGTCCTCACCGGCCCAGACGCCCGACGCTGCAGCCACCTCCGCCGACCCCGCCGCGGCCGCGCCGGCGCCGGCCAGGGCCGACGGTCCGTTGAACCTGCGCATCGTGCTGGGCGCCGGGGCGCTGCTGGCCGCCGCCATCACCGGCGCACTCGCTCTGCGCCGCACGCTGCAGCGGCGCCGCCGCAAGCCCGGCGAGACGATCGCCATCGCAGGCGAGACCTCCCCGGCCGAGGCACAGCTGGCGGCGGCCGCCGAACCCGGCGGTGCCGCGCGCCTGGACGTGGCCCTGCGGACCATGGCCCACCAGGCGCAGCAAGACGGTGCGGCAGGTGTGCCGGGGGTGCAAGCCGCGCAGATCGGCGCCCGCACAGTCCACGTGCTGCCCGAGGACCTCTCCCAGAAACCGCTGGCGCCGTTCGTCTCAGGGAAGGGCGGGTGGTGGGTTCTGGACTCAGACGCCGTCCTCCTAGACGAGGACACTGCCCGTGACGTGCCAGCGCCCTACCCGGGCCTGGTCACCATCGGCAGCACCCAGACGGGGGACCTGGTGCTGCTCAATCTCGCCCGGGTGTCCGCTCTGCTGCTGGACGGCAACCCGGTGCACATCACCGAGGTGTGCACCTCGCTCGCTCTCGAGCTCGGGATGAGCCCGTGGGCGGGCGACGTCGAAGTCGTCACGATCGGGTTCGGCGAGGACCTGCCGCAGCTGCTGCCCACCGCGCGGATCGCCCACATGCGCCAGCCCACGCACGCGCTGCGCGACCTGACCGAACGGTTGCTGGAAGCCCACCAGATGCCTGACACCGCCCACCAGCCCTACCTGCTGCTGTGCGCGTCGGCTCTGGATGCCGACACCGCCTGGGAGTTCGCCGACGTCATCGCCAAGGCGGGCGACGTCCCGGTCACCTTGGTGGCCCCGGCCAGCACGGCCGCCCCGCACTTTCCCGAGGCGGAGATCCTCAACGCCTCGCTCAGCACGCCGCAGGCCCTCGAGTCCGCCGGCGGAGAGATCACGGTTCAGCGCCTGGAGCACGCCGCCTACCTCCAGATCACCACCGCGCTGAAAGTGTCCGCGCAGCCCGCCCACCCGGCCGAAGGCGCATGGAAAGACGTCCCGGACGAGACCACCAGCGTGGGCCAGCCGCAAGAGCCGACCCGTGCGGAGCAGAGCGAGCAGACGGAGTCCCAGGTAGCGGTCACGTCCGCAGCCCACACGGGGCCCTTGGTGGCGCCGGACGCGGAGACGAGCAGCGAGGTCTTCCCTGCCCTGCTCGCCGCCACTGCCGACCCTGCCGGGTTGCGTCTCCTGCCAGCCACCACGCCAACGCCCCAGGCGCAAGTGGAGTACCCGCCCGGCACGGACACTCCACGTCCCCGGACCGCAGAGTCTGCGGAATCTGGGGAAGAGAAGCCTGACGCCGCGGGGGCACCGGTGGTGAACACGACGGCGAAGGCGGGGGCGGTCGTGGATGCAGCCCGTGACCTGCACGCGCCGGAGATCCGGGTACTGGGCCCCATTGAGGTGACGGGGGTCGACAGCACCGGCCACGGCCCCCGGCTGGCACAGCTGGCCGCGTTGCTCCTTTTCCGGCCCGGGCGCAGCGCCCAGATCCTGTGTTCCGACATGGATCCCACCCATCCGTGGAGCCTGAGCACCCTCAACGCCCGGATGCAGGGCCTGCGCCGTTCCCTGGGCAGCGACCCCGACGGCAATCCCTACGTGCCGCGCCGCAAGACCGGCGAAGACCCCTACCGCCTCTCCCCCGCCGTACGATGCGACTGGACCCGCTTCCTGCAGCTCGTCGAACGCGCCCTGCCCTCGGGTCCGGCCGGTCTACCCGACCTGGAGAAAGCACTCTCACTGGTGCGCGGCAAACCGTTCGGGGGAGCTCCCCTGCCCTGGGCCGAGCCGCACCAGCAGGAGATGACCACCCGGATCGTCGACGTGGCACACACCGTGGCCACCTACCGAACCGCCCCCGGCCCTCACCGGGACCTCAGCGCCGCCCGCCAGGCCGTAGCGACCGGCCTCGACGTCGACAACACCGCCGAGCTCCTCTACCGGGACTGGTGTCGGCTCGAACACGCGGCCGGGAACCGGCAAGGGCTGCACACCGCGATCACCCGCGTCCAACAGGTCAACCGGACACTCGACTGCTCCCTGGAAACGGAGACCGAGCAACTCATCAACGAACTCCTCGACGACTCCGGCAGTGGGGCGCGCAAGAGCCTGTAATCACCGTTCTCGTCCGCAGGGCGGTTGCGTCACCCGTGCTGGACGTCGGCGTGGTGGCGGGTGAGGGCCTGCCAGCGCCGCTCGAAATCGGCGGCGTGCTCGGCAACGTAGGCGGTGGTGATGGGCTTGTTGTACTGGCCGGTGATTCCTTGGGCCGCGCAGTGGCGCGCGACGGCGTCCGCATCGGGTTCTTCACTGCCCGTCCGGTGTTCGGCCCAGACGTTGTAGACGCGGGAGGGCAGAAAGTAACGGCGCAGGTTTGCCGGGCTGACCGGTTTTCCGCCGCGGCCGTGTGTGCCGTGCAGTGCGAGGTGGGCGGACAGTTCCTCGGCGGTGGGCTCAGCACCGTGCTCAGCCTGGTACTCCATCCACCCGAGGTAGTAGCGGTCGGCCGTGGTGAGGACGGTGTTCTCCGCTGTTGAGGCTTCCGGTCCTGGCGGCGGGTCGAGGCGCGCATCCACCCGGGGGCTGCGCTTGTCCTTAGCGGCCTGAGCCCCCGCCGAGGCCGTCTCGGGTTCCTGTGGCGCGGTGGTTTCGTCCGCGACCTGACCGTCGGAATCGGCGGTCGGTGCTTCGGCATCCTGTCCGCTGGTGGACTGGTGTACCCGGAAGCTGTTGACGAAGTCGGCCAGGTCGTCGCCGGTGATGGGCCGGCCGCCGTCACCCGTGATGGCGTCCCGCTGGTAGACGAAGGCCGCCAAAGCGTCGGCATCCGGGAAGGCGCCGTGCTCTTGCGCGTAGGTGAGCCAGGCACTGTGGAAGTAGTCGTACCAGTCGATGGATTCGTCAGCCGGCTCCGGCCCGTCGGTCACCGCCGGCTCCCCGACCGGAGCCGCATAGCGCTCCTGGAGGGCCAGGAGGAGGGGCTGCACCTGGTCCTCGGCGAGGGGGTTGCCTGCCGCTGTGGTGACGCCATAGACGTCGCGGAGCCACAAAGCCCACTGCATGGGGGTCGGCTCGACCTTGTAGCGCGCGAGGAACGCCTGGTAGGCGTCTGCGAACCGCTCGGCGTCTTCCCCGGTGGCGACCGCCGCGCCGTGTGGTCGCTCGGGAGCCGCTGCCGGATGCTCCGCCGGGCGTGCCTGCGTGATCTCCGCCGGCGCCGGCCTGTCGTCCCGTCCGGCACTGGGTGTGGTGTCTTCGGCCTGGTCGGCGGGTGCGGAGATCCGTTCGACGGTGAAGAGGACCGGAGGTTCTTCGATGCCCGCGGCGGCGAGACCGGCGAGCGCGGTCTGCGCCAGAGGGACACCGAAGCGGGCGAGCCGCAGCGGCATCAGTGCTTCGACGGGTGCCTTGCGGCGCCAGGCCCGGCCGTAGCGGGAACGGAGACTGGCCTGGTAGACGAGCCGTTCCTGCTCCAACTTGATCACCTGGTCGTAGGAGCGCAGCTCCCACAGCTTCATCCGCCGCCACAGAAGGAAGGTGGGCACCGGGGAGAGCAGCCAGCGGGTGAGGCGCACGCCCTCCATGTGCTTGTCGGCGGTGATGTCCGCGATCCGGCCGATCGCGTGCCGGGCGGCCTCGACGGCCACCACGAACAGGATCGGGATCACCCCGTGCATGCCCACACCCAGCGGGTCCGGCCACGCCGCCGCGCCGTTGAACGCGATCGTCGCCGCCGTCAGCAGCCACGCCGTCTGCCGCAGCAGCGGGAACGGGATGCGGATCCACGTCAGCAGCAGATCCAGAGCGAGCAGGACGCAGATGCCCGCGTCGATGCCGATCGGGAAGACGTAGGAGAAGTCCCCGAAGCCCTTCTTGACCGCCAGCTCACGGACCGCCGCATACGAACCCGCGAAACCGATCCCGGCAATGACCACAACGCCGAAAACCACCACACCGATCAGAACCCGGTGCGCCCACGACAGACGGGTCAACCCCTCCCCCGCGCCCATCACACCCTCACCTCAGACCCAACCAGTTACACAGTGACACGCAGGCCACAGCCTTTCACGGACACGCTTGCCACTGCGACGGTTCGAAGCAACTCCCGCCCCCCTGCCGGTACAAAACCAGTCACTTGAGCAAAGCGCGGCGTGCAACCAGTCACCCAGCGGGCGATCGAGCCAAGCCCGCACTACCCTGCAGGACGCGACCCCTCAGCCTCGACGGTACGCGGCCGACCGGGGCCGCGGCCGTATCCGGGCCCGCCGAGCAACCAGGACGCGGCAGGGGCCAATCACCGCCCGCGACCAGCCGGTGTCCCGAGAATCCTGTCCGCGCCCGCGCTCTGCGGTACACATGCACAGGAACGCGTTGCTACCCGCCTAAATGCCCCAACCCGCCGCCTGGTGCAGGGCCTGTCGGCGAGTACGGATGTCTACGCGCGAGCCCAGGCTGGCCCCCGTGCACCGTCACGTCTGAGCTGTCACGCGGTATCTAGTGCCGCATCAGGCAACGTTCGCCCTGCTGTGGTGTGACGCGCCCACTCGGATGCTTGGCCGGGTGGCATGGGGCGGCCACCTTCGTCGTGCGTCGATACCAGTACAGGCCCACGCACTTGCCTGATAGATTCACCCTAAGTAACTAACCTTCCCGGTCAGTTGGTATCCGCCGGGGAGGCTTTTTCATGCGCGGAAACAGAGTGCCTTGGGCTGAAGTCGACCAATCTCACCACGGAGTCTCATGTCAGACATCTCCCTGCGCCTCGCAGACCCTGCCGACAAGCCCACAACCGAACGCCTGTGGCTGATGTTCCGACATGACATGTCGGAGTTGGAGGGTGACCTGCCCAACCCCGACGGATCCTTCCGAGACGAATGGCTTCACATGGCGTTCTCCGAACCCGACCGGGCACCGTATCTCCTGACGAACGGTGACCGGCCCATCGGGTTCGCGTTCGTCCGCGGTCTGCTTGGTCCGACGCGCGTGATGAACAGCTTCTTCGTGGTACGCGGGGCGCGACGGGCGGGGACCGGAATGCGCGCTGCTCAGGGCATCGTGGCCCGGCATCCGGGGCAGTGGGAGATCGCGTTTCAGGATGCCAACCCGGGCGCGGTGGAATTCTGGCGTCGCGTCGCCACAGAGATCACCGGCGACACCTGGACCGAGGAGCGCAGACCGGTGCCGGACCGGCCGGACTTGGCACCTGACGTCTGGATCTCGTTCAGTACGACGGCCGGATCAAGCAACGTTCGCCCTGTCGACGAGGACGCGTAGGCGCTTGTCGTCGGCATGGCGGTTACGCCAGATGGTGTAGCGGCGGATCATGCTGCCCTGCTCCTTGTGGGTGGCGTGGTCGGTGCCGTCGAGGGTGAAGTAACGCAGGGCCGTGAACTGCGCCTCTATGCGGTTGAGTCAGGAGCTGTTGGTCGGGGTGTAGGCGATCTCGACGTTGTTCGCGGCGGTCCAGGTGCCGACCCGCTGGCATTTCTTCGTGGTCAGGTGTGGGGAGAAGTTGTCGCAGACGATCGCGAGGCGGGTTTCGGGTGGGTGGAGGGTCCGCAGGTAGCGACAGAATTCCAGGACTGCGTGCGCTTCTTCACCGGCTTGATGTGGCCGTAGAGTCTGTTCTTGGCCAGGTCCAGGGCGGCGAACAGGTGCCGTACTCCGCCGTAGCGGTTGTAGGTCGCCCGGCGCCTGCGGCGGGGTTCGCGGTCGGTGTCCTTGTGCTTGCCACCCCATTCGGCCCACTGCCAGCCCGGGTGCGGTATCAGGTTGAACGGTCCGAACTCGTCCATGCAGAAGATGACTTCGGGTTCGTCGGCCTCGGGTATGACCTCGCCGTCGGCGATCGCGTAGAGATGTTCGACCCGGGCCTTCTTGACCGCGTAGTCCGGGTCACGGGAGGTCTTCCAGGTCTTCAGGCGTTGAAAGGAGACGCCTTCCTCGCGAAGCAGGATGCGCAGGCCCTCGTGGCTGATGTCGTCGACCACCCCCTCGGCGACCAGGAAGTCCGCCAGCTTGGTCAGACTCCAGGTGGAAAACGGCAGGTCGTGCTCGGCCGGCTTCGACTTCGCGATCTTCTTGATCTCGCGACGCTCGGGCAGCGAGAACGTCTTCGGCCGGCCTCCCTTGTACTTGGGAAACAGGGAGTCGAAGCCGTCGGTGTTGAAGTTGTGGAAGTCCCGAACCCGGTCCGTGCTGGTGAACGACACTTCGGCAATCTTGGCCACGGTCATGCCCTGCGCGGACAGCAGCACCATCTGGGCCCGCCGCCAGGTCACCACCGAGCCGGTGCCCCTGCGGATGGTCCGAAGCAGCCGTCGGCCTTCGTCATCGTCGATCTCGCGTACTCGCACTCGTTCTGCCACCTGGACAGGGTGACGGCCACGCGCCGCCCGGCACAGCACCCCAACGGCACGTCAAATCACAACAGGGCGAACATTGCCTGATGCGGCACTAGGAGGGGTGCGACAGCGAAGACGCTGCGCAAGGTGTGCCCGAGCCGCACATGAAACCGGCCTTGCCCCCTACCCTGGCAGTGACGAAGCTGCTAGAAGGGGCAAGGCCTTGATGTCTTCAGATGCTACCCCGGACCCGTATGCCGATCCGCTGAGGTTCGGCCAGAGGGCACAAATCCTACGTGAACGCCGTGGCATGACTCAGACTCAGGTCGCCGATCTACTCGGGATCTCGCCGCACACCTACCGCAAGATCGAGAACGGGCAGCAGAAGGCACCTGGCATTGAGACGGTGCTCCGCCTCGCTGAGATTCTCAGAGTGCGTGATCTGGCAGACCTTACGGGACGGTCGGACGCTCACGTGGACCTGTTCGTCGGGCCCGGCCACCCGAGACTGGCTGCGGTCAAGGCCGCCATCGATGCGTTCCCGCTCACCACGAGCGTCGAACCGCCACCGCTGGTGCATGTTGAAGCCCGGCTGCACGCTGCCTGGCGGGCACGCCACCAGTCGCCCAATCACCGCGAGGCGATCGGCGCACTTCTGCCGGACCTCATTCGGGATACACAGCTGCTCGTACGGCATGCGGACACTGCCGCCGAACGACGCGTGGCGCAATCCCTGCTGGCCCAGACCTATTCTCTGGCACAGTTCTTCATCGCCTACCAGCCCGACAGTTCGCTGCTCTGGCGGGTCGCCGAACGCGGCATGATCGCGGCCCAGGAGAGCGAGGACCCTCACGCGATCGGGGTCGCCTCCTGGCTCTTGGCGCAAGCTCACCGCGATACCGGGCCCCGCCACTTCGACGCGGCCGACGCGGTAAATCAAGAGGCCGTCCGCTACCTCTCACCGTTTCTCCCCAATGCGTCCGACGAGGTCCTGGCCATCGCCGGCGCGCTGGAATTCGAGCTCGGTTACACGGCCGCCCGCCGTCGCGACACTGGCACGGCATGGCGGCACTGGGACAAGGCAAACGACATGGCGGCTCGCCTGCCGTCCGACTACTACCACCCGGTCACCAGCTTCTCCCAGGCCATCATGGGAGCCCACGCGGTAACGGTGGCGGTCGAACTGCACCAAGGCGGCGAGTCCGTGCGGCAGTCGGCGAAGGCCGACAAGGCCATCATCAAGTCCCGGCCACGCCGCGCGCGACACCGGATCGAGGAAGCTCGCGGTTTCCAGCTGGACAACCAGCCGGACGTGGCCGTGGCCTCCCTGGAGAAAGCGTTCGAGGCGGCACCGGAAACGATCCGGTACAACGGCTACGCCAAGACGATCCTTCTTGAGGAGATTGAATCAACGCACTCGGCCCGCCGCCGTCGCGCGGCTGACCTGGCAGCAAGGGTCGGCATCCTCGCTGCCTGAGCGTAGCGACCGGATCACGGTCGGCGGTCCCGCAAAGGCGCCTCTACGGTCGAAGCCCAGACCCCGGCAAGGTGGATGAGACCTCCCGGGGCGTGGCCAACGCTCAATCCGTAGAGGGAGCGTCGACATGACGAACCGTACCCCGCCGGCCGACAACCGCCCACCGGGCGCCAAGCTGACTATCCGCGTGTACACGGTGAACCGCCGCGGCGAGGTCGCTGATGACCGCGGCACCGTGACGGTAATGGACCGGAAGGGACCGCTGCCCCTGCACCACGGCTTCCCGCCCTGCCAGTGCCCCCGCCACCGGACCGGACGGGCGGTAACCGAATGAACGGCACTCAGCAGGACACTGCCACCGCGCCCGTCGACCTGACGGTGTTGCGGGAGACGGCCGCGGTCCTCGTGAGCCGGGATGCCACCGCCGTCCCGTTCCCGGAGAACGCGGACGTGGGTGTCCTCACGGAAATGGTGCGCGGCCACTTGGCGGTTTTGATTCCGGAGTTGGAGCTCGCAGCCGCGAAACTGCCGGAGGAGAGCGTGGCCCGGTACTGCGTGCTCGCCTGTATCGGTGAGGCCCGGGGCAAGCTGAGTGTGCAGGCGTCACCTCGGTACGGCGGTGCACTCGGCTACGCCCGTCGCCTGGCCCGCGTCCTCAACGCCCTGTGTGACCACTACGAGAAGCTGGGCGCGCTGTGACGGCGATGCGTATTGAGTGGCGGCCCGAGGACGCCGGCTCCGGACCCGCCCGCTTGCAGCGGGTCGCCGTCTACGGCGGGCCGGGTGACGACACCTTCCTGCGCCTTGCCGCCCACCGCCGGTCCTGCATGAGTTGCCGGTTTACCTACTGCCCGACCGGGCGGGAGTTGGCCGACGCATGGCAGGCCATCGTGGACCGCATCAGCGGCTGAGGCCGGTCCCGCCCGCCCCGGCGATACAGGGGCCCCATGGCGACCGCAGGGTCAGGGTCGCAGCCCGCACCCGCGCCTGCCGGGGGCCTCGAGCCGCGGCAGACACGAGCGCCGTCCACGGCGGGCGGGACTGAGCCGTCGCTCGGTCCTACCGCTGCTTCCTTTCACCCTCGTACGACAGTCACCCCAGGCGGAGGCATCAAGAATCATGGTCAGTCCCCTCTTACCGTCCGAGCGGCTTGCCGTGCCAGCGGGCACGACGCTGGTGCTGTATGCCTGTCTGCCCGTCTCACTGGGGGCGGCTGCGGACCGTGTTCTTGACTCCGCCCGGCGTTGCGCGGTGGAGGCGGAATGCGAGGTGGTCGCCGAGTACATCGACCGAGGAGACCCTCTGGGTGACCGCGACGGATGCGCAGGCTGGCACCAGGCTCTCGCTGCGGTCGAGGAGGGACGAGCCGGGGGCGTGGTCACGCCTCTGATGGTGATGCTCGGGCGTGGCAAGGCCGCGCATCTCGCCGCGTGGCAGCGGCGTACGGGCGCCTATCTCATCACCTCCTCCGTGATCGACACCCCCGAAGCCTGTGGCCTCTCCCAGCACGACAGCGTCCGCAGGCCGAAGGGAGTGAGCTCTTCGCCATGACTGCTGGCCCCACCGCAACCGGTGCCTTTAGGTACGTCGCCTTTCTGCCCTGCACTCCCAGCGTCAAAGACCTGGCGGGAGACTTCATCTCCAGTGTGCTGGCGACATGGGGCACATGCACGCTGCCCGCCGACCGTCAGGCAGTCCTGTGCGAGTTCCTGACCAACGCCGTGGACAACTCCTCGTCGCCCACGCTGAGGATCGTGCTGGACCGGTTCCCGGACAACGTCGTGCAGATCCATATCGACAGCCCCTCCAACGGCCGAGCGCCCACAACGTTGACCAGGCCCGCCAAGCTACCCGGCAAGGTCGGCGAGACCACCCGAGAGCGAAGGAACTTGATCATGACCGTTCCCGCACCGACCACGCCACTCACCCCTGCCGAGCGACGCGTCGCCCAGCACCTCGTACGCGGAGTTACCCCCCAGTCCATCGCTGCCGGGACCGGCCTGTCCGCAGCCACGATCCGCCAGTACGTCCGTGAAATGAGGGAGAAGCTTCACTGCCCGCCCCGTTGCCCGCTCCCGGTCCTCGTGCATGCGCTCCTCGTCTCGGGAGAGACCACCCCACCCCCGACGGACAGGCCGGCCCCGGAACTCAATCCAGCCGAGCAGAAGCTGCTGCGAGCCATCGTGGAGCAGAGCACGACCGCCGGCATCGCCTTAGCTGCGGGCATCGCACCCGCCGACTATCGCTCCGCTCTCGATGCGCTGCTGGACACGGCTGGAGCGGCCGACGCCACTGAGCTTGTCGTTCTGGCCCACGCGTGGAACGTGATCCGGACCGGCCAGGAGGCGCCAGCGCCGAACGGGGCAGACCGATGAGCATCGCCAGAAACCCCATGCGCTCGGTCGGCAGCAAGACGAGCTGTACGGCGCCGCGGTCCGTCCCGGGTCCGTACGAAATGCCTTCCCTGCGCACCGACGCGGAGAGGGCGGAGGCCGCCGCACCCGTCGAGGAGCGCCTGTGCTGGCTCACACGGTGCAGCCTGTCCGTTCCCGCCCGCATCGACGTTCCAGCCGTTTTCCGCGACGCCGAGTGCACGTCGGCGGGGCTGTACGACGAAAACGCGGCCTGGCCAGGAAGGCTCCGCCGCATAGTCCGCGCTGGCCTCACGTACTGGGCCGACCAGACCTGGTCGATACCGCGGCACTGCTGCTGACCGAGCTGACCACCCATGCTCCCCGCCACGGCCACGGTGACGACATAGGCATTCGCGTCTACCTCAAAGACGATCGCTGCGTAATCGAGGTGGTCGACGGTTCGCCCACACGTCCCACCCTGCGACACGCCAGCTCCAACGACGAGCATGGCCGCGGCCCGTTCCTCGTCTCGGCCCTGGCCGACGACTGGGGCGTCAGCGACGACGTCACAACGACCTGGCCCACCCTCCCCCTGACCAAAGGACCGTCCGACATGGAACCCACCACAGTGACCGCGCCGGTCTTACGCGAGATGCCGCTGGAACTCCCCGCAGACCTCAGCGCTCCGACGACGGCTCGCATTGCAGGCCGATCGCTGCTCACGATGCTGAACTGGCATGGGAACGTGCACGCCGCGATCGACGTCCTGCACATCCTCGTCGACAACGCCGCGGAGCACGGACTCACCCCCGGCAAGGCGGGGCAGAGCCTCCACGCTCGCCTCTGCGTCACGCAGGCCGACGCACTGCTCATCGACGTCACGGACCCGAACCCGAAGTTCCCCGACTTCCACGCAGCCGTCGACGGCACCATGGGCCGCGGCCTGTGGAAGGCCCGGCAACACGGGGCGCGGCTCTCGTGGTTCGTCGCCTCCGACTTCGAGGGCAAGACGGTGCGGGCCGCCATCCAGCCGGGGCGGATGGTCCTGTGAGCGCCCCGGCCGCGACGCTGCCCACCGGCGCCGAGATGATGCAGCACCTGGTCGAGACCGCTGGTGCAGCATGTGAGCCGGCCGCCGACATGGCCGACCTCACGCAGGTGATCCGCACCCTCCTGGCAGTCGAGGCCCGCCGCGACGCACGCGTCCGCCTGGGCGGCAACCTGTTCGACGTCGTCATCACCGGCGCCGGCGTTCAGGCACGTTCCGCCGTGGCCCTGATGGACGAGATCCAGGGCGGATGCGGCCCCGTGATCGAGGACCCCGAGAACGGATGGCTCTACTGGCTGGCGCAGCTCCGGCCCGAGCCGACACCGCACGCCGCCGCCACGGCCCGCCTCGGCATCGCCCCCTGAGGCACCGTGTCCGTCCACGAGTGACACCTCGGGACGTCGACGGACACGGCCAAGCCCCTGCGGCCGGGTGATCCGCCCCCAGCCGCAGGGCCCCACCACCGTTTCACCGCTACCACGCCCTTCATCGCCTTCCTGCAGCCGACTCACGGAGGACCACAGTGGACCGACCGACAACGCCGTACGCGACGCCGCGGACGGGGAAGATCACTCTGCCCACGCCCGTGACGGTTACCGCGTCCGGCGTCGCCTACGCCGGTCCCGTGCAGGACGCCCTCGAGCGTGACCTGGACGGGGTGCTGTGGGCACTGTGCGCCGGCGCGACCACGGGCAAGCCCGAATACGCGGCCGAGCTCCACCCCGAGCGGCAGCGGACCGCGATGGAAACCCTGCTCTGCGTGTGCTGCATGAAGCCGGCCGTCCGCGACCGACGCGGAATGCGGTGGGTTCTGCCCCTCCTCGACGACGCCGTAGACGCGCGCTGGGAGAACGTTCGCTCCGCGATCCCGCTGATGTGCGAGGCCTGCACGGAACAGGCACCGCGCCTGTACCCGCGGCTGCACGAGGGTCACGTCAAGCTCCGCATGCGCGAGGCCGAACCGATCGGCGTGCGCGGCACGCTCTACCCCCGTCCCAGCGGGCGGGGCGCGCCCGGCCCCGACGCCCTGATCCTCTACGACTCCCCCGACTTGCCGTTCGTTGTCGCCCGCGAGGCCGTCCGCGAACTGCGCCGCACCACCGTGGTCGCCTTCGCCGCGGCCATCCCCTGACACCTCTCCGGCGGCCCGGCTCGCCTCCCAGCGAAGGGAACTTCCCATGTACGCGATTGGCCTGTGCGTCGATGAGCAATACATGCTGCCCGCCCTGACCATGCTCACCTCTCTGGCGGACAGCCTTCCCCCACGCACCCGCAGGGATGTGGCCCTTCGGGTCCTGACGCTGGACCTCAAACAGACTCAGGTCAACACCATGGCCGACCTGGTGAAGCGTCTCGGATTTCAGTCCTTCGACCTCCGCTGGTGCGCGCCGTCGAAGGCATCCTGTCTCAGTGACGCCGAGTACATCAGCATCACGACCTACCTGCGCTTCCAGTTCACACCGGCCTTCGTGGGTCGCTCCCACCTGGTTTATGTCGACACGGATGTGCTGATAACCGGAGACCTGTCCGGCCCGCTTTCGCAGCTGCGAACCGGGCATCTGGGGGTGGTGCGAGACGAGTTCAACCCGGCCGTCGGCGAGTGCCCGGCACTGCCTGGACTGGCGGAAAGGTGGCCGCACCTGCGTGGGCGTGTGTACTACAACGCAGGAGTCCTTTGGACCTCGGTCGGGCTTCTGGCCACGATCCGCCGCGGCGTGGAGTACGCGCTTGTCCAGGGACGGCAGCACATTCTGCACAACGACCAGGACGCCCTGAACATGTGGCTGCTGGCCTCTGGGCGTGCCCAACCCGTCGCTCCTGACTACAACCGGTTCGAGGTCCAGCGCTTTCTGCAGCGCGGCGATTGGGTACGCCGAGTAGTTCGTCGCCCCCTGAGCACGGGCGCCGACACGGTCTTGCTGCACTTCGTCGGCCCGGAGAAGCCGTGGCAGGCGGAGTGCCCAGCGACGGAGGACGTACGCGAATACCGGGCACACCTGCGTCGCACGGTTCGCTACATCCACCGCCTAGGCGACTTGAGCGTTGAGGCGCCGGGTGGTGCGCGGTGAGCCGATCGGAGCCCGTGGTTGCGCGAGCTTGCGCCCTCCTGCTGAAGGCTTCGGCCCGCGACGTCACCACGCTGGTTCTCACCCCGAAAGCCGGCGTCTACCGGGTCAGGCTGACTGACGGCCGTCGCGTCGTGGTCAAGCTGTACGCCCCTGCCCGCTCGTACACGGCCTTCACCGAACGGGACCTCATGCGGGCGGTGAGTGCTGCCGGCCACGTGGCCACGCCGACCGTGCTCGCCTGCGGAACCGTCCCACCGCACGGTGCGACAGTGCTCATCGCGAGTGATCTCGGCGAGAGGACACTTGGCCAAGCTGTCCGAGACAAGGCCGTCTCCGAGCGGGAGGCCATGCACCGCTGCGGGAGGATCCTGGCCCAGATCCACCAGGTGCCTGTCGCGCCGAGCCTTGTGGCGCACCGCAGCTTGGCGCGGCAATGTGCCCTCCTGCGCCGCGTGGGTCCTTCCGAGCTGCTTCACCGCATCAGGCCAGCGCTGGACCGCGTCGAGGCTGCGTGCGACATGCCGGCGCATCTCGTGCTGTGCCACGGCGACCTGCACCTGGAAAACGTTCTTCTCCCGATGCGCGGCCCCATGGCGGGCACCGAGCACGTCATCGACTTCGAGGAGACGACTTACTGCGTACCGGAGTACGACCTCGCCCAGACACTGGTCACCTGTGACGTCATGACCGGCCCGGCCCGAAATCACCTCGTGGCCGCGCATGGCGGATCTGTTGCTGCGGGGCTGCTGGACGCCTTGATCATCTTCCACACCGTCCGCGGCTGGACCTACGCCGCTCTGGCCGAGAAGCGGGACCGCGGCCTCTGGGCTGCCCGGCTCGACCACGTCCTCGCCACGTTCGCACCTCTTCTGTACCCGCAGCGGAAAGGCCACTGATATGAACCGCCCCGAAGTGTCGGTGGTGATCCCGGCCTTCAACGAAGCCGACTACCTGCCGCGATACCTGCCCAGCGTCATCCGTTCGCTGCGCGCGTGGGCAACAGACAGCGGCGGTTGCGGGGAAATCATCGTCGTAGACAACGCCTCCACGGACGGCACCGCAACGGTCGCGGCCTCGCTCGGCGCCCATGTCATGACCGAGCCGGTGCGCAACATCGGACGGGTCCGCAACACCGGAGCGGCCCACGCTGCGGGGCGGTACCTGTTCTTCGTCGACGCGGACGTTGAGGTTCCAATCCAAGCGGTCACCGTGCTGGTCAGCCTGCTCTCCTCGGGTCAGCACGTGGGCGGCGCCTTTCCGCCGCATTACACGCCCAAACGCCTTGGCGCCCGGCTGCTGTGCTGGTACTGGGACGCGTATCGGCGCCGGAACCGTGGCGCCCAAGGCGTTGCCCAGTTCTGTACTGCCGAGGCCTTTCACACGTTGCAGGGCTACAGGTCGGACCTGTTCATGAGCGAAGACGTCGAGTTCTTCGCTCGCCTGCGGGACATGGGCGACCAGACCGGCCAGCCCGTCGTCCTCGTTGAAGCTCTGCGCGTGAAGCCCTCAACCCGCCGCTATGACCAGTGGCCCACCTGGCGCATGTGGTGGTGGCAGAACCCCATCACCGCCCGCCTGCGGCTCGATTCTGCAGCGTTCTGGCGGCACTGGTACCGCTCCACCGTCCGATGATCCACCGGAGGCAAACACCCATGCACACCCTGCCCCAACCCGACGCCGCGGGCATCTACACCTTCCCTACCGACCTGGCCGAGGCACACTTCCAGTGGCAGCAGGAGCTAGGCAATCGCAAGCCCGAAACGCAAATCCTGCACATCCCCGCTCCGCTGACCGGCAGGACGTACCTCATCGAACAGCGCCAGCCCGCCGGCAGACCCGTTGTCGCCATTGAGCCGCACCACGACGACTTTGCCCTGTCCGCGTCGGGCCTGTTCCTCACCCGCCCGAGACCGCTGACGGTGATCACCGTCTTCACCCGCTCCACCAGCATCGACCCTGCCTTTGCAGGCACCTTCGCCACCGTGGAAGCAGTCTCCGCACTACGCGCGGCAGAGGGCGCCGCGGCTCTCGAAGCCTTCGGCGCCCGCCGGCACCTCTTGGGCCACAGCGACGCCGCGCGCCCCTACCGCGCCTACGACAAACAGCGCCTGGACGACATCACTCACGAGCTCGCGGCCCTCCTGGCCGACCACGGCGACGCCGAGCTGCTCGCCCCTGCAGCCGTGACACGTCATCCCGACCACCTACTGGTGCACGAAGCCGCGCGCCGACTCGGCTGCCGCTGGTTCTGGGAAGACGTCGCGTTCTGGTCCACCTACGCCCTCGCCGGCTGCGATCAACATCTCTTCCGCGCACGCGTCGGCAACAGCCTGGCGCCGGAACTCTCCGACTTCACGGACGCCCTACTGGACAAGCTCACGCTCCTGCACTTGCACGGCTCCCAAAAGCACCCGGCGTCCAAACGCTTCAAGCCGCTCCGTCACGCTTGGACCGTCGCCGCCGACCTCCTCGACCAGACGCAAGGACCCCGATTCGCCGAGCGCTTCTACCGCCTGGAGACGGCATGAAGGTCATCGCCTTGGAAGGCTCGTCGTACGCGGGCAAGACCACCGCCCTTCGCCACCTGCGCGCCAGCACCGACCCTGACGACGTCGCCATATTCAGCTGCTACGTCCAGCACTTTGCCGAGCCGCAAGACATCCCCCTGGCCCGCACCGAATCCGCAGCCCAGCAGATCGAGGCCTTCGAGGCGTTCATGAGGATCGAGGCTGCCCGCGTTGCGCAGGTATCGGCCAGGGCCTTCGGGACGATCGTCCTGGACCGGTCGGTGGACACCCTCATGGCGCACGCGCGCGCCATGGACTGCCTCTACGGCTTCGGCGTCCACGCCCACGTCCGCCGGCGCCTGGAGGACCTGGCACACCTCCGGCCGGACCACACGATCTACCTGGACGTCTCCTACGAGACGCTTTCCCTGCGTAGGAAGGCAGCCGGACACGTCGAGACGGAACCCGAGTACTTCCTTCACGACCCGGCCTTCCTCGCTCACACCCGGGCCTACTTTGTCCGGCCCGAGCACTTGCCGGTGACGCGAGAAATCACCGTCGTACCCGGCGAACAGCCGCCAGAAGCTGTCGCCGGGGCCGTCCACTCCCTCGTCGAACTGTGGAAGCGTTGACCATGACCAAGCCGACCGTCCTGTTCGCTTGGCGCAGGACCCCGCCGCCCTTCCTGATCGGCGGAGCAGAGGTTTCACAGCAACTCCTCGCCGAGGAATTCGCCGCGTCTGGCTGGAACGTCCTCTACCTCGGCTGCCATGAGCCGCCGTGGAAGGCGCCCTCCGACCTGCCGCCGATGAAGAAGCACCTCGTCGAGCACCGCATCCCGTATGAGGAGACAGCCGGAGACTTGCGCTATGTGTCCAACGGCGTGCACTGCCGGGCCGTCCGGCAGGGCCGGCTTCCGGCCGCCCTCGATGCCATGCTGCGGCGGCACGCGCCCGATCTACTGATCACGGCCCAGGAAGGGGCCTCCGAACTGGTAGTGCAGGCGCGTCGCCGCGGGGTGAAGGTCGCCGCATGGCTCCATTCCGTCTCCTCGACCAGCCTGGGCGCCTTGCACGGCCAGCCGCACTATGCGCTGGCTACGTCTCGCTTCGTCGCTTCCTGCGCTCGCGCGCAAGAAGAGACGACGGTGGTCCTCTTCTATCCGCCCTTCACGCGGCCACGCCCGGGGTCGCCAGCGACCAGCGATGCACTCCTCATGATCAATCCCGTCCCGCAGAAGGGCTCTGCCCTCCTGCATGAGCTGATCCAGCAACAGCCACGACAGCCGTTCACCCTTGTCGAAGGCTGGTGGGACACCTCGAACGAATTCGCCCACTACCCCAACGTCAGGTATGTGCACCGCACCTACGACATGCACACGCTCTACGCACAGCACCGGCTATTGCTCGTCCCGTCGGTCGTAGACGACGCCTTTCCCCGTGTCATCATCGAGGCCGGCCTCCACGGCTTGCCTGCCATCGGCAGCCACGTCGGTGGCATCCCGGAAGCCATCGGGTCAGGCGGCGTCCTGGTCCCCCGTGGCGCATCAGCCCACCACTGGGGTCAGGCCATCTGCGGAACGAACAGAGCCCACCTGTCACAGCGAGCTCAACGGCGTGCCGAAGCTCTCGTACGGCCCTGTCTGCCGGAACTGGCGATAGCCGGCGTCATTGCGTGAATGCGGCCTCGACCTCGCCGAGCCGGTCAGTCCACCAGTTCAGTAGTTCCTCGTCAGTTGTGAACAGGTGATCACAGGAGTGGTCGCCGCGGTTGTAGTGGAATTCGAGCTGCCAGTAGTCCGTCATGCGCTTCCACCACAGCCGGCGCACCCCGTCGAGCGCAGCATCATCGCTCAGTGGGACAACGCTCCGGTACCCGTCGATGAAACCGCGCAGCCGCTTGAGATCGAAACGGCCGTCGACGCCGAATTGCACCTGCGCGGTGCGAGCGACCTCCTCGGCATACGGGCGGACGCCGAGCCGGTCCCAGTCAAGGACGGCCGCGATCTGCCCGTCACGCCACAGCACGTTCCGGTACTGGAAATCACCATGCGTCCAGCCGAAGGGGCCCAGTGGGATGCCAGCGGCGGGGCGCAGGTGAGCGTACTTGTCCAGCAAGATCCTGCGCCGTTCCATGAACTTAGCCACCGTGCGGTCGAACTCGGACGGCGCTGCGGAGCTGCCGACGATATCGCTGAAGCGCTCCGAGGCAGTCACGGCCTCGGCGACGCTGGTGACCTTGGCCGGAGGCAGCTGGTCCGGCGCGTTTCCCGGGGGCTGAGTGACCAGCGCCAGGTGGATCCGCCCCAGCATGATCCCGAGTTCAGCGACCTGTGACGCGGAGAGATCGACGCCACGCTGATGGCTACCGTCGATCCATGGGAGGACACAATATGCGTGACTCCCGACCTCGGCCACCAGGTCACCGCTGGTGGTACGGAGGGGCACGCACACGGGGATCTGGCCTCTAGCCAGTGCTGACAGGGCAGTGAGATTGCGCCGGGCCTTTTCCAGCGAGACGTCCTTGATCCGCTTCACGGCGTACCGGCCGTGTGTTGTCGTGACCTGCCAGTTGTGATTCATCAGCCCATCGGGCAAGAAGTCGTGCTTGATCGGCTCGCCAAGGCCGAAGGCTTCAGCAAGGACAGAAAGATCACTGGTAAGGCTTACGTTGCCGACGGACATCACCCGACGACCCTACGCTTGCCGGGCAGGCCGAATCCACCGATACAGACACCTGCGGGTGGTGTAACAGAACCGGGTCGTTGACGTTGGAGCTGTGAGGTGCGCTCATGAGTTGACGAACGGATCCGAGCGCTGACGCGTCTCCCAGAACGGCCTTGGAGCGGGCCCGGATGATGGGAGAGACCTGCACGTGACCGACGAGTCCACGTCCCGTTCCGCCACCGTCAACAAGCACCCGCACAAGTGGGTCGTCGCCGCCGAGGTCCGAGTCGACGAGTCGGTGGCCCGCATCGCGGACTTCCGCGGCTCCTTCTAGACCAAGGTCAAGCAGCGCATCGACGCGCTGGACGCCTTCCTGCAGGGGCCAGCCGCCTGCATGGAGCCGGAACGTCCCTCATGGTGCTACGGCACACCCGGCCTCGGCCGCGCCCTGCAGCTCGCTGCCCTCGCCCGTCACGACACCCCGGAACGCCAGATCGCCGAGCACACCGTGCTCAGCTCCCTCACCGACCCACCGCAACTCGCCCAGCTCCATGAGGCCACGGTCTGCCACGGCTGGGCCGGATTGCTGCTGGCCTACGACCGCATCGCCGCCGACGCCATGACCCCCGACATCGCACACCAGTTACCGAAGATCCACGCACGGCTCGACACGCACCTGGTGCGGCACGGCGTACCCCCGGACGCCGGTCTGCTCACCGGCAACGCCGGCGTCCTCCTCACGCTGCACGCCCTGCGCACTCCCCGCCCCGCAGCCCTGGGGTGGGAGACGTGCCTCCTCCTTGAGCTGAAAGGTCCACCGTGAACCAGACTCCGACCGCCAGCGAGCTCCGCAACAGCCTCGTTGACGACGTGATCATGAATGTGAGCCTGACCCGCGACGTCGAGCGCGCCCTGCGGACGGTGAGCCGCGAGACGTTCCTCCCCGGCGTCGACCTCAAGGACACGTACGCCGACCAGGCCGTGATCATCAAGGACAACCCGGGCGGACCGCTCGCCCTGTCCTGCGCATCGGTGCCCTCCGTCGTCGCGATGATGCTCGTCCAACTCGACGTCCAGCCCGGCGACGACATCCTCGAGATCGGCGCCGGAACCGGCTACAACGCCGCACTGCTCGCGGAACTCACCCGCACCCACGGAAGCGTCACCACCATCGACATCGACCCCGACGTGGCCTTGCACGCACGCACCATGCTCAACCGTGCCGGGTACGAGCGCGTGCACGTGAGGGAACGCGACGGACTGGTCGGCGCCCCAGAAAACGCCCCCTATGACCGGATTCTGGCCGCTGTGGGCCTATGGGATGTGCCGGCGGCCTGGTGGGACCAGCTCCGCGAAGGCGGACGCCTCGTCCTCCCGCTGCGCTGGCGAGGCCAAACCCAGTCCGTGGCCCTGACCCGGCGCGGCGACACGCTCGTCTCCGACGACATGGCGCTGTGCGGCTTCGTCCCGATCATCGGGCAGGACGGTGAAAGGACAGCTGCCCTCAACACGGACGACACCATCCGCGTCCACCACGACGAGGACCAGGCCGTGGACGCCGACGCGCTCGGCGCCAGCCTTCGCGGCGCGCCGGTCGAGGTCCTGTCCGGCCAGCGGATCGGCGGAGAAGAGTCGTTCGACGGGGTGTGGCTGCGCGCCACCGCTGGAGGCGATCGCGTGTGCCGCCTGGAGGTCACGCCGGACGCTCTGGCCCAGGAGCGGATTCTGCGGCCCGCCGTCCCCGGCCGGAGCCCGCTCCTCGTCGACGGCGACTCCTTCGCCTACCTGATCGTTCGCCGTGAATGCGCCGACCCTCAGCGGCCGTTCCGGCTCGGCGCGGCCGCGTACGGTCCGCGTGCCCAGTCGCTCGCTCAGGACCTCATCGCCCACATCGAGGCCTGGGGCAGCGCACGCACTTCCGTTGCCCGCCTGACCATCACTCCGGCGAAGACCGACGCAGCCGCTGGACCGGGCTTCGTGATCAGCAAGCGTGAGAGCCGGCTGACGCTGACGTACTGAACCGTGCCCGTAAGTGCCTCCTCCTTCCCCGGGCGGAGGCACCTTGACGTGCGAGGAGAGAGCGGACTTGTAACAGATCAGGGCCGTTGACGTTCCTTGCTGCCGCAAGGTCCTCGGCGAGGTGAGCAGCCCGGAGCTGCAGACAGGGTCAACGCGCTGCTCCCGGGTACGGACACAAAGGACTTCCCAATCGTGATGTCAAGCCGCAGCGGTGACGGGAGGTGAACCTTGGTAGCGCTCTCCGTCACGGATC
>NZ_BMWA01000039.1 GCF_014650995.1 Streptomyces viridiviolaceus | reverse complement strand
ATCGGCAAGCGCATCAACAACGAGCGCGTCGACGAGGCCCTCTCCGTCAACCCGGACATCGTCTCCACCGCCTGCCCCTTCTGCCTCGTCATGCTGACCGACTCGATCAACGGCAAGAAGGCCGCATCCGACAGCGGCTTCGCCGCGGGCGGCAAGGCGAAGGAGTCCATCCAGGTCGTCGACGTCGCCCAGCTCCTGCTGGACTCCGTCAAGACGCACAAGTCGGTGCAGTAACCGGCATCATCGGTAGAACCGACGCCGCCCCCAGGTCTCGTACATGGCCTGGGGGCGTGTGTTGTCGAGGTGCACGAGTCGGGATGGCTCGCGTAGCGCTCTGGACGGCAAGCCGCCCACGTCATCGTCCATGACGTGGGCGGCTTGTGACGTCGGGGAGGACCGCTGTCGTTCAGGAGTCGGCGAAGAGGACACCGGCGGCGAGCAGTTCCTCGATGCGCGAGGCGTCGTACACCTCACCGGCGATCTCGCGTGTGTGCTGGCCGACGCGCGGTGCGACGCCGCCGCGGTCGGGCCGGGTCCCCGCGAACCGCCAGGGCGGCCGCAGCAGCGAGACGCCGTTGTACTCCGGTTCGAAGAGTTCGAGCCACTCGGTCTGCGGGTGGTTCATGACACCGGACATCGTGAGGACCGGAGCGAACGGCACGTCCGCGTCGGTGAGCCGCTTCTCCCACTCGCTCGCCGGCCTGGTGAGGAACTCGGTCTTCACGATTTCCACGAGCTCGAAGTAGTTGCGCTCGCGTTCCGGGTACGTCGCGAATCGCGGGTCGTCCGCCAGATCCTGCCGGCCCATCGCCTCCACCAGACAGTGCCAGAACTTCTGCGAGGACGACAGGTGGACGGCGATGTCCTCGCCGGAGGCGGTCTTGAGGCAGAAGTTCTGGGCCTGGGGGTGACGGCTCTCCCGGCTGGGGTCCTGGCCGCCGTCGTCGAAGTACTGGCTGACGGCGTCGGCGGTGAGCGTGCTGACCGCTTCCATGACGGAGGTTTCCACATGCTGTCCGGTGCCGGTCGTGGTGCGTCCGACCAGGGCCGCCAGCACACCGGTGGCGGTGGAGACGCCGGTGATCAGATCGGCGAGGATCGTGCCGGACAGCTGGGGGGAGCCGGCGTCGCCGAGGAGGGAGTACAGGCCGCCGAACGCCTGGCCCATGGTGTCGTAGGCGGGCCGCTGCGCCAGCGGGCCGCCGTTGCCGAATCCGGTGACGGACGCGTACACCAGGTCGGGGCGGAGCGCGGTGCATTCCGCGGGGCCCAGGCCGAGGGCGGTGAGCTTCCCGGCGCGTAGGTTCTCCAGCACCACGTCGAAGCGGGGGACCAGCGCCTTCACCAGCGCGATGCCCTCGGGCTTCTTGAGGTCCACGGCGAGGCTGCGCTTGCCGGCGTTGTACTGGATGAAGTACGGACTGCGATCGTTCTTGAGGCGTCGGAAGTCCTCGCCGAGGCCCGGCTTCTCGACCTTCACCACCTCGGCGCCCAGCGCGCACAGTAGTGAGCTGGCGTAGGGCGCTGATATGTAGCCCCCAAGTTCCAGGATCCGGATGCCGTTGAGTGGCTTGTGGTGCATCGGGTGACCTCGCTCCATCGTCACGGTCGCCAGCTGTTAGGATTATGTAAAATATACAATTCGCCAATGTCAAGAGTCTTGGCGGTGTGTGTCACTCCTCGGACGGGAGGTCAGACTCGGCGTCATCGTAACTGGACTCTCGCTGTCCCTGGGTGTGATAAATATATTTTATTCGAGATCTGACGAGTAAGTAGGGAGCCCAGATGACGGAGCTGCTCACCGATGTCGCAAGGTCCGGCGGCGATGAGCCGACACGGCAGCCCGTCGATTTCTGCCGGCTGGACGATGCCATCGTCCGCTATGTGCGCCCGGGCGACGCCGTCCACGTGATGATGGGGCACAGCCGCTGGAGCGCCCTGGTGCGGGAGCTCGCCCGGCAGCACTGGGGGAAGCCCTCCGAGTTCACGCTGATCATGGCGAGCCTCTCCTCGCTCGGAGCAGTCCTGTTCCGCGCGGGATGCCTCAAGAAGGTCGTCACCGTGTACTCCGGGGACTCGTTCCCCGTCTTCACCCCGAACCCGGTGTTCCAGGAGGCATACGCTTCGGGCGTGGTGGAGGTCGAGAACTGGTCCTTCCTGACGTACATCCAGCGGCTTCGAGCCGCGGCCACCGGGGTTCCGGCCGTGGTGACGGGTTCGGTGCGCGACTCGTCGATGACCGAGAACGACGCCTACGAGGAGGTGGACACCACCTTCGGCCGGGTCGGTCTCGTCGCGCCGCTGGTGCCGGACGTGACCCTGGTGCACGCCGCCGTGGCCGACCGGCAGGGCAACCTGGCGATCGCGCCGCCCATGTTCGAAGGCGTGGTCGGTGCGCTCGCCTCGCGGCGTGGAGTGATCGCGACGGTCGAGAAGGTCGTGGACGATCTGCGGCCGTGGTCGTCCATGGTGCGGATCCCCGCCCACCGGGTCCTGGGCATCGTCGAGGCGCCGTTCGGAGCGCACCCCGGAGGCGTCTTCCCCGGCCCTCCCGGAACACAGCTGCCCGTGCAGGGCTATGTCGAGGACATTCCCTTCTGGGTCTCCGCCCGTGAGGCGACCAGGAGCCCGGACTTCGACGACTGGCTGCGGGAGTGGATCCTGGAGCCCGCCGACCACGAGGCCTACCTGGCGAAGCTCGGCGCGGCACGGTTGGAGGGGCTGGTGCGGGGGGCCAAGGGGCCTGCGCCGGTGACCGCGGCGGCCCGACGGGACGAACCGCCGACCGGTGCCGAACGGGCGGCGGTGTGGCTCGCCGATCTGGTGGCCCGCCGTGTCGCCGAGACCGCGACCGACGCGGTGCTCGCCGGAGCCGGCCTGGCGAACCTCGCGGCCTGGGTCGGTGTGGGACGGGCCAAGGCTGACGGTCACCAGGTCGCACTCGCCGCGGAACTGGGGCTGTGGGACTACACGCCTACCCCGGGCGATCCCTTCATCTTCAGCTTCTACAACTTCCCGTCGTCGACCATGCTGCTCGACACCGAGCAGGTGCTCGGCAACCTGATCAACGGTCGCTTCTTCCGGTCGATCGCGTGCGTGGGCACGGCGCAGATCGACCGGCAGGGCAACATCAACACGACCCGGATCGATGGTGGCCCCTACCTGGTCGGGTCCGGCGGCGGCAACGACGTCATCACGAACGCGGACGAGGTGCTGGTCGTCGGCACGATGGGGCGCCGCCGCTTCGTCGAGCGATGCGGCTACGTGACCAGTCCCGGCCGGCGCGTGAGCGCGGTCGTGACCGACCTGGGAATCCTGACCATGGAGGACGGGGAACTCGTCCTCAGCCACGTCGCCCCCGGACCGGAGCCGCTGGCCGACCGGGTGGCCCGTGTCCAGGAGCAGTGCGGATGGGGTCTGTCCGTGAGCCCGCACCTCCAGGAGCTGCGCGCGGTCACCGCCGCCGACGTCGAGGAACTGCGCTCCTTCGATCCGGAGGGGTACTTCCTCGGCCGTGCGCGTAAGCGCGTGTCGACCACAAACTCCCCCAATGAGAGGAAGGCCGATGTCCACACCCGTTGAAGAGACGGTCAGCGCGGACGACTTCGCACAGATCCGCGCCCAGGTGCGCGAGTTCATCCGTGAGGAGGTTGTTCCCCGGGAGCGGGAGATAGCCGACAGTGACGCGATCCCGGACGACCTGCGCAGCAAGGCCGCGACGATGGGGCTGTTCGGGTACGCGCTGCCGCAGGAGTTCGGCGGGCTGGGGCTGGTCATCACCCAGGACGTCGAGCTGGCCTTCGAGTTCGGCTACACGGCCCTGGCCTTCCGGTCGCTGTTCGGGACCAACAACGGCATCGCCGGTCAGGTCATCGCCGGGTTCGGCACCGCGGAGCAGAAGAAGCAGTGGCTGGAGCCGATGGCGGAGGGCGCGTGCCTGGCGTCCTTCGCCCTGACCGAGCCGGAGGCGGGGTCCGACCCGTCCGGGATGCGCACGACCGCCACCTGGACGGGGGAGGGGTGGTCGATCAGCGGTGGGAAGAGGTTCATCACCAACGCGCCGCTGGCGGACCTCTTCGTCACGTTCGCCCGCGTCAAGGGCACCGAGGCCGAGGGCAAGATCGCCGTCTTCCTGGTGCCGGCGGGCACCAAGGGCCTGACCGTGGGGCCGAAGGACCGAAAGATGGGCCAGGAGGGCGCCACCACTGCGGACGTCTACTTCGACGACGTACAGGTCGGCGCGGACGCGCTGATCAGCGGTGAGGTGGAGACGGGGTTCCGGGCGGCGATGACCGTCCTGGCTCGCGGCCGGGTGCACATCTCCGCCCTGGCGACGGGCCTGGCCGAGCGGGCGCTGGACGAGTCGGTGCGGTACTCGGCGCAGAACCTGCAAGGCGGCGTGCCGACCGGTGACCGGCAGCTGGTGCAGGCCATGCTCGCCGAGCAGCAGTCGCTGGTGATGGCGAGCAAGGCACTGGCCCGGGACGCAGCGCGGCACTACCTCGACGGTTCCGACCGCCGTATCGCACCGTCGGCGGCGAAGCTGTTCTGCACGGAGGCGGCCGGACGCGCCGCCGACCTCGCCGTCCAGGTGCACGGCGGCAGCGGCTACATGAGGGAGGTCGCGGTGGAACGGATCTACCGCGACGCGCGGCTCCTGCGCCTGTACGAGGGCACGAGCGAGATCCAGAAGCTGATCATCGGACGCGAACTCATGCGTCGGGAGCGCGCCTCCGGTGCCTGACACTCAGGGCCACTGGTGCCCGTGGACCGGAGAACGCGAAGGGAAAGGACAAGGATGAGCCGCTACGAACGCTTCCCCCACCTGCGTGTGGACGGGCCGGACGAGGCCGGGGTGATCGAGCTTGTGCTCGACGCCCCCAAACTGAACGCGGTGAGCGAGGAGGCCCACGCGGACCTCGCCGAGATCTGGCGGGAGTTCGACAAGGACCCCGCCGTGAAGGCCGTGCTGCTGCGGGGTGAGGGCAAGGGGTTCTCCGCCGGTGGGTCCTTCGACCTGGTCGAGAAGCTGAGCAACGACTACGACACCCGAACGCGCACGATGCGTGAGGCGCGTGACCTGGTCTACAACGTCATCGACTGCTCGAAGCCGATCGTCTCGGCGATGCACGGCCCCGCCGTCGGCGCCGGGCTGGTGGCCGGCGTGCTCGCGGACGTCTCCGTCGTGAGCCGTACGGCGAAGATCATCGACGGGCACACCAGGCTCGGCGTCGCTGCGGGCGACCATGCGGCGGTGTGCTGGCCGCTGCTGTGCGGCATGGCGAAGGCCAAGTACTACCTGATGACCTGCCGTCCGCTGACCGGTGAGGAGGCGGAGCGGATCGGACTCGTGTCGCTGTGCGTCGACGAGGACGATCTGCTGTCCACCGCTCGCGAGATCGCTCAGGAACTAGCGCTGGGTGCCCCGTCGGCGATCCGCTTCACCAAGCAGTCGCTGAACAACTGGTACCGGCAGGTCGCCGGGGCCATCTTCGATGCCTCGCTCGCCCTGGAGTTCTACGGCTTCGGCGGACCCGAGGTGCGTGAGGGGCTCGCGTCGCACCGTGAGCGCCGCAAGCCGAACTTCTGATCAGGCCCTTGTTCATTCACCTCAAGGAGGTTTTCCGATGAAGCCTTACCGGTCCATGCTGTTCGTGCCGGGTCACAAGCCGAGTTGGGCTGCCAAGGCCGTTGCCTCGGGCACCGACGCGATCATTCTCGACCTGGAGGACTCGGTGCCGGCCGCGGACAAGGCCGATGCGAGGAAGATGGTCCGCGAGACCGTCGACCGGCTGCGGACCGAGGGCGTCCGGCCCGATGTGTGGGTGCGCCCCAACAGTGTCGACAGCGGCCTCTTCGGTGCCGACGTGGAGCAGGTCGTGACGGCCGGCCTGAGCGGCCTCTTCCTGCCCAAGGTGTTCACGGCCGAGGAGATCGTCCGTATCGACGCGATCGTCTCGCACATCGAAGAGCGGGAGGGACTCGAGGCGGGTTCGGTCGGTCTGATCGTCAGCTTCGAGACCGCGGTGTCGATGGCACACTGCGAGGAGATCGCGGCGGCCAGCCCCCGGGTGTCCAGCCTGCTCGGGGCGACCGGTCCCAATGCCGATGTCGGCCGGGAGCTCGGCTTCGAGTTCACCCCGGAGGGCCTGGAGACCCTGTACCTGCGGAGCCGGATCGTCCTGGCCGCCCGCGCCGCCGGTCTGCACCACCCGGTGAGCGGGGTCTGGCAGGACATGGCCGACCTTGACGGGTGCCGGCGCTTCGCCGAGGACAATCGCCGCCTCGGCTACCGGGGTTTGGTGGTCATCCACCCGTCCCACGTGGCCGTGGCGAACGAGGTCTTCACGCCCTCTCCGGAGGTCGTCGACCACTACCGGCGGATGATCGCCGCCTTCCGCGAGGCCGAGGCGAACGGCAGCGCCGCGGTCGACTTCGAGGGACAGCACATCGACCTCGCGCACGCCAAGACGGCACAGGGCGTGATCGACCTCGCCGACGCTCTCGCCGCGAACTGATGGACGATGGCCGGCTGCCCGGCCCGTCACAAAGCCGCTGCCCGTCACGACCAGGTCGCGACGGGCAGCGGCTTTCGTACGGGAGCGTCAGCGCCCTCCAGGGCTCTGCTGCTACGCCCGGTCTCGGCTCGCTTCCTCGGCGGATTCCCTCGCCGGAATCTTCAGCATGGCCACAGCGAACAGGCTGATGACGCAGGACGCTGCCATGTAGGCCGACACCGACACCGTCGTGTCCGTTGCCGCGACCAGCGCGACCATGATGAAGGGAGCCAGGCCGGCGCCGAGGATGTTCGCGAGCTGGTTCCCGAGCGAGGATCCGGAATAGCGCATACCGGCAGGGAAGGCTTCGGCCAGCAGTGCGGTCCCGGGCCCGAACATGCCTCCGCATGCGAGCAGCCCGACGGACGCGCTGACCAGGATCAGCGGGAAACTGCGAGTCTCCACCAGCGGGAACATGGCGAAGGCCCACGCGCCGAAGAAGAGGGCGTTGCCCGCGTAGACCTTCCGGCGATCCAGAACATCGGACAGCCACGCGAAACCGATCGTGCCCGCCGTGAACGCGATCATCGAGAGCATGACCACCGTGAGCATCGTGTCCTTGGAGATCTTCAGATCGTCCGTCGCGTAGTGGAGGAGGCCTGCGACGATGCCGTAGAAGGAGATCGTGGCCGGAAGGAAGGTGAAGGCGACCAGCAGGAGCTGCTTGGGGCGGCGCAGTACCTGCAGCACGGACGATCGGGGCACGGAGCCCTTGCGGGCCGACGCGTTGGCCTCGGCCTGGTGGTACTCCTGTGTGTCCTCGACGTAGCGGTGCACGAAGTAGGCGACCGGGAACATCACGATGCTGAGCAGGAACGGGATCCGCCAGCCCCATGACGAGAACTGGTCGTCCGTGGTGAGGCTGCTGACGAGCAGGAAGACGAGGGTGCCGGTGATCATGCCGACGGCCACTCCGATCTGGGGCAGCGCGCCGAAGAGACCGCGCCGGTTCGGCGGCGCGCTCTCCAGCGCCAGCAGTGTGGCACCGCCGAAGTGCCCGCCCACCGAGATCCCCTGGGCGATGCGCAGCACCACCAGGAGGATCGGTGCCCCCATGCCGATGGTTCCGTAGGTGGGCAGCAGGCCGATGAGCGTCGAGGACACGGCCATCAACAGCATGGCCGCCAGCAGTGCGGGCTTGCGGCCGAACTTGTCGCCGAAGTGGCCGAAGAGCGCGGCACCGATCGGCCGGCCGGCGAAGCCGACCGCGAACGTGGCGAACGAGGCGAGGGTGCTGGCCAGTGTGCTTTCAGAAGGGAAGAAGAGGGTGTTGAGGATCAGCGAAGCAGCCGTGCCGTAGATCAGGAAGTCGTAGTACTCGATCGACTGGGCGGCGACGGCGGCGAAGAGGACGCGGCCTCGACGCGCGGTGGCCGCCGGCGTGGCGGTCGCCTGAGTACCTGTTTCTGTGCTCATTTGTTCCTCGTTCTGCATCAGCGTTGCGGGTATGCGTTGTGCGGCGTGTCGCCATGAGGAGTCGGGTCGTCGCACGCCGTGATCGGAGAGGTGCAACCGAGCGCAGGATTGTATATAAAATTTGATATGTCTAGGGTGTAGGCAAGTTCATTTCACCGTCGTCGGAGCGGAGGCCTCCTGTGAGCACGCCAGAAGCCCCTGAGAGTCAGGTGCGCAATGTGGATGACCGTGCAGGTCGTCCCCTGAAGACGGGGGTGCCCGTCGGCTTCGAGAGGCTGATCGGCGAACGGTGGAGCTGTCGCGCCTATCTCCCGGACCAGGTTCCCGATGACGTGATCGCGGAGATGTTCGCGATCGCCCAGCGGACCGCATCCTGGTGCAACACCCAGCCGTGGCAGGTCTACCTGACGAAGGGCGAGGCGACTCGGCGGTTCGCCGAGAGTCTGACCGGTCACGCGCGTACCCACGATCAGGTGTCCGACTTCGAGATGCCCGCGGAGTACCGCGGTGTCTACAAGGAGCGCCGGCGTGGGGCGGGGCACGCGCTCTACGCGAGTCTGGGGATCGCGCGGGAGGACTGGGAGGCTCGCGAGGAGCAGCGCCTGAAGAACTTCGACTTCTTCGGCGCTCCTCATGTCGCCGTCGTCACCACCGACCGCGGCCAGGGTGTGTACGGTGCGGTCGACTGCGGCGGGTACGTCGCGAACCTCATCAACGCCGCGTCGTCGCTGGGTGTCGCGACGATTCCGCAGGCGGCGATCGCCATGCACTCGGACCACGTTCGTGAGTACTTCCGGATCCCGCCGGACCGGCTCGTCGTGTGCGCGGTCTCCTTCGGTTATGCCGATAACGCGCACCCGGTCAACCGGTTCCGCACCACGCGCGCGGACGTGGGGGACGCGGTGGTGGTGTTCGGCGGTCGGGGTGATCGGGTTTGGTGACTCCGCGGATTGTCACGGACTGGTGTCGTTGGTCATGACACATTGCCGACAAGTAAATATTATCCATCATGCATGAATCCCTGTGCTCCGATCGTCGTCCGAGAGGACTGTGCAATGACCGAGAAGACCCTCGTCGAGCAGTTGGCGGGCTTCACCCTCGACAGCGAGTTCGACCAGCTTCCCCCCGACGTGGTCGACGAGTGCAAGCGGATCGTGCTGGACTCGATCGGCTGCGCCCTAGGGGCCATCAACGAGCCGAAGGGCCGCATAGGCATCGAGTACGGGCGCATGACCGGCGGATCGGGCGGCGACGCGACGATCATCGGCACCGGTGACCGGGTGTCGGTTTTCGGTGCCGCGTTCGCCAACGGCGAGCTGATCAACACGCTCGACGCCGACGCGGTGCTGCCGCCGGGGCACGTCACACCGTACGTGCTGCCGGGCGCGCTGGCCGTCGGCGAGAGCATGGGCGCTTCGGGCAAGGAACTCATCACCGCGGTGGCCGTCGCCCATGAGATGTCTTACCGGATCGGCAAGGCCATGGACTACCTGAGGGACGTGAAGGACGGCAAGGTGTCCCCGCCACCGGTCTACGGGTACAGCAGTACCGTCTTCGGCGCCACTGCGGCCGTCGCTCGGGTGAAGGGGCTCAACAAGAGCGTTCTGTCCCATGCGCTGGGCATCGCCGGCAGCATCGCGCCGGTCAACTCCTTCCGTTCCTGGAGCGAGCACGCCCCGACCTCCACGATCAAGTACCTGATGGCCGGCGCCCTGACCCAGGCGGCGCTGACGGCGGCGCACATGGGCGAGTTGGGCCACCGCGGTGACCTGCGGGTGCTGGACGACCGGGAGTACGGGTTCCCGCGCTTCATAGGGACGCGCCGGTGGGAGCCGGAGGTCATCACCGACGGGCTCGGGAGCGACTGGCGGTTCCCCGCCGAGCAGTCCTACAAGCCGTACCCGCACTGCCGCATTCTCCACGCGCTGCTCGACTCCCTGACGGAGATCGTGGAGGCGAACGACATCAAGCCGACGGAGATCGACGGCATCAAGGCGTGGGTCGAAGGCTTCGTGGAGCAGCCCCTCTGGGTCAATCGCCGCATCGAACATGTCCACGACGCGCAGTTCAGCATCGCCCACGGTCTCGCGGTCGGGGCGCACCGGGTGCCGCCCACCAAGGCGTGGCAGGACCCCGATCTCGTTTTCGGAGACTCGGTCATGGGCCTCATGGACCGAGTGACGTACGAGGTCCACCCCGACTACGTGGAGCTGATCTCCGGCCACGCGGCCAGCCGTCCCGCCAAGATCGAGGTCTCGGCGCGGGGCAGGACCTTCGTCGGAGAGCGGCGGTACCCCAAGGGCAGCAAGTCGCCGGAGCCCGAGACCACCATGACGACGGACGAACTGGTCGCCAAGTTCCGCGGGCACGCCGAAGGCGTCATCTCGGCCTCGGACATCGACCACGTGGTGGACGCCGTCCTGAAACTCGAAACGGTCGACGACCTCGGCACCATCATGAGCCGGCTGGGCAGGTCGGACGGCTGAAAAGTGCCCATACCGCGCTGACCGGGGTGTCGGCACGCGCCATGGCCCGGTCCATGCCTCGCAAGGGCGGGGACCGGGCCATGCAGCCTTCATGACCGTGTGCCGCGGGCCGTCTCGGAGGGGAGGAGGCCGAATCGCTGCCGGTACTGGCGGGCGAAGCGGCTGGGATGGAAGAAGCCCCACCGTGCGGCCACTTCCGTCACCGAGCCGCCGGTGCCCAACGAGAGTTCCAGGTGGGCCCGGTCGAGCCGGACCCCGCGCAGGTAGGCGGTCGGGGACATGCCCACGGCCTCCTGAAAACCCAGCTGCAGGGCGCGTGCGCTGACCCCCACCATGGCCGCGAGATCCGCCGTGCTCGTCGCCGCCGCCGGGTGCTCGTCGATGAACTCCATGACCGCGCGGATCTTCGAACGCCTGGTGGGCGCCGGACTGCCGTACAGCACGGGGCTCAACTGGTTCGGTACGGCCATGAGCAACTGCGTCATGAGGAGTGCCTCCAGTTCCCGGCAGGCGGTGGGCATGGCGGCGAGCCCGCCAGGCCGGGTCAGTTCGGCGTACATGAACCCGGCGGTGGCGACGAGCGCCTGCCCCGGTCCGCCCCTGAGGTCGAAGGTCAGGTCGAACCGGATCCCCTCGCTGGAACGCAGCCCGGCGAGCTTCGCCGCGTGGGACTCCAGCAGCTCCCTGGGAAACCTGATCACGTACTGCCGCGCGTCCTGGCTCCAGCGGACCCGCAGCGGAACGTCCGGCAGGAAGGCGACACCGGCCGTGCCCGCGCCCGAGTCGCCGCGGGTGCCGTTCTGCTCGACGGAACTCCTCCCGCTCAGGGGGAGGTTCACGTGGTAGCACAGCCGCATGGGCGGCACGATGAGCCTCGCGTCGGCCCCGTAGCTCAACCGGCCCAGTGTGACGCGTGGTGACGGGGCGAGGTCGAGCCGGAAATCGAGCTCGTGGCCGAGCGCCAGTTGCATGTCGTGCTCCGCGAAGCTCCTGCTGCCCTGCTCGCGCGCGACGTCCAGATCGCGGGTGCTGATGTGCAGCGGACGCCCGGCCGCGGTCCGGTCCTGGTTCTCGGGCAACTGTGCCTCCTCGCACCCTCGTCGCCGACTACCTGAGCGCGGGATGACCCGCTGGCAAATATTAAATATCCGAGCGTCGGCTCCCGAAAGACTCGTGGGGCTGAAAGCTCCTTCGCTTTCCGGCTGTTTCCGCGCGGCCGACGGATAGTGACCGGCCTCATGCCGGCCCTACCGTCCCGGTCGACATCAGCGGAAGGAGCAATGCCATGGTCTGGCAAGGCAACTACTCGAAGCTCTACATCGGTGGTCGATGGGTGAGTCCCGCCACCGACGAAACGATCGACGTCGTGTCGCCTTTCACCGAGCAGGCAGTGGCGCGCGTACCCGCCGCGTCCAGGGCGGACGTCGACCAGGCGGTGGCGGCCGCGCGGGAGGCGTTCGAGCACGGTCCCTGGCCGCGGATGCAGCTTCAGGAGCGGCTGGAGGTCCTGCGCCGGCTCAGTGTGGCGCTGGGGGACCGGCACGAGCAGACGGCGACCCTCGTCTCTCAGGAGATGGGGTGCCCGATCTCGCTGTCGCGGACGATGCAGACCACCGGCGCCCGGTTGCTGCTCGACAGCTTCCTCGACCTCGCGCCGCAGTACCCGTGGAGTACGGTGCGCCGCTCGAACACCGGCAACGCGCTCGTGACCCGTGAACCGGTCGGCGTGGTGGCGGCCGTCGTGCCCTGGAATGCGCCGCTGCTGGTGACGATGCTCAAGTTGGCGCCGGCGCTCCTGACCGGATGCACGGTGATCCTCAAGCCCTCACCCGAAGCCCCCCTGAACTCCTACTTGTTCGCCGAGATGCTGCAGGACGCCGGTCTGCCCGGGGGCGTGGTCAACATCGTTCCCGCACACCGGGACGTCAGCGAGTACCTCGTGACCCACCGGGACGTGGACAAGGTGTCGTTCACCGGCTCCACGGCGGCCGGCCGGCGCATCGCCTCCCTGTGCGGTCAGGACCTGCGACGGGTGACGCTGGAGCTCGGCGGCAAGTCCGCGGCCGTCATCCTCGACGACGCCGACCTCGACGTGGCCGTCGAATCGATCCGGGCGCTGTCGCTTCGCAACAACGGCCAGGCGTGCAGCAACAAGACGAGGATCGTCGTGTCGCGGACACGACACGCCGAACTACTCGACCGGCTGACCGCGATGGTGGGGTCCATGCCGGTCGGGGACCCCGCCGACCCGGCCACGCAGGTCGGCCCCGTGGTGAGTGCACCCCAGCGCGAGCGCGTGGAGGGCTACATCGACCTGGGCCGCAAGGAGGGGGCCAAGGTCCTGGTGGGCGGTGGCCGCCCCGCCGGGCTCGAACACGGGTGGTTCGTCGAGCCGACGGTCTTCACCGACGTCCAGCCGTCCATGCGCATCGCACAGGAGGAGATCTTCGGTCCGGTCCTCGCCGTCCTCGCCTTCGACGACGAGGAGCAGGCGGTGGCCATCGCGAACGACTCCGACTACGGGCTCAACGGCTCGGTGTTCACCTCGGACCCGGAGCACGCCCTGGCCGTCGCCCGCCGCATCCGCACCGGCACCGTCGAACTCAACGGTCATGGGGTGGGCTTCCACGCCCCGATCGGCGGGTTCAAGTGCAGCGGCATAGGCCGGGAGGCCGGCCTGGAGGGCTTCGACTCCTACGTGGAGCTCAAGTCGTACGGCCTCCCGGCAGCCCTGGCCGACGCCCTGTCCTGACAGCCGATCGAGCGCCCGGTCGCGGACCGGGACCAAGGAGGAAAGATGCGAGGAGTCGTGTTCCACGGGGACCGCGAGCTGGAGATCGTCGCCTTCGACGATCCGGCTCCCGGACCCGATGACGTCGTCCTCGAAGTCAGGGCCTCGGGCATGTGCGGCAGCGACCTCCGCTTCTACCGTGCACCGGCCGGCGAAGCCCTCGCGGCGTTCGGGCTCAAGGGCGACGACAGCGGCATCATCGCCGGACACGAACCGTGCGGGGTCGTCGCGGCCGTCGGCAGCAACGTGGACGAACGCTCCGTGCGGGTCGGCGACCGGGTCATGGTCCACCACTACGACGGGTGCGGGTTCTGTCACCTGTGCCGTACGGGCTGGACGCAGATGTGCGAGCGGGGCGCGACCATCTTCGGCGCCACCGCACACGGCGGCCACGCCGACTACCTGAAGGTGCCGGCCAGGACCCTCGTCCCCCTGCCGGACGAGGTCTCCTTCGCCGCCGGTGCGGCGATCTCCTGCGGCACCGGAACGGCCTTCGGCGCGCTGGTGCGGCTGGACCTGACCGCCCGGGACACGATCGCGGTGTTCGGCCTCGGGCCGGTCGGACAGTCGGCGGTGCAGCTCGCCTCGGCGATGGGAGCCGAAGTGATCGCCGTCGACGTCGCGAGCGAACGGATCGCACGGGCCGAAGAGTTCGGCGCGGCCCACGCGATCGACGCGGGCACGACCGACCCGGTCGAGGCGATCCGCGAACTGACCGGCGGAAGGGGAGCGACCCGGGCGCTGGACTGCTCCGGCGCCTCCGCCGCGCGGCTCGCTGCTGTCCGCGGCAGCGCGTCGTGGGGCACGGTCGCGTTCGTGGGCGAAGGCGGTGACGTCACCGTGGACGTCAGTCCGGACGTCATCCGCAAGCAGCTGACCATCCTCGGCTCGTACACCTTCTCCGTCTCCGGCCAGGCGGACTGTGCGAGCTTCGTCGCACGACATGGCGTCGACGTCGACAGGCTGTTCACCCACCGCTGGACCCTGGACGACGCCGAGCAGGCCTACCGGGAGTTCGACAAGCAGACCGGCGGCAAGGCCGTCATCGAGTTCTGAAACACCGCCACGGCGCGCCGCCCGCCACCGACTCCTGGCGTGGAGCCGCGGTGCGCCGTGGAGTTCGAGAAGCACACCCGACCCACTGGATTGGCGGTAACACTCATGGGAGTGGCTGCTGTGGACGCGAGGCCGGACCTCTCCCCACGCGACCGACTCGCCCGCGTCGAACAGGGCTTCTTCGTCCTGGGCATCACCGCCCTGCTGTGCCTGGCCGGTGCCGTGACGACGGACGGATTCCTCACCGGCGGCAACGTGGAGAACCTGCTGCGGCTGTCGGCCGCGTTCGGGATCCTCGCCGTCGGCGAGGCCGTCGTCATCCTCGCCAAGGGCATCGACCTCTCCGTCGCCGGAGTCGCGCTCGGCTGCGCGCAGGCCACGTTGGCGTTCATGGCGGACGGCATGTCGGAATGGCAGGCCATCGCCCTGCTCGCGGGCGTGGCCCTGGTCGTCGGAGTCGTGAACGGCATACTCGTGGCGTATCTCGAAGTGCCGGCGCTGTTCGCGACGCTCGCCACGGGCCTGCTGACCATCGGCGGCATCGACATCCTGCTGCTGGACCAGAACTTCTACTCCCTGCCCGCCTCGTCGGCCATCTCGGAGCTGAGCAGCGGTTCGGTCCTGGGCGTGCCCAGGGCGATCTTCGTCGCGGGAGCCGTCTTCGTGCTCGCCTGGCTGTTCGTTTCGTACACGGTGGCCGGTCGGCTCACCCGGGCCATGGGGGACAACTTCGACACCGCGCGATCCAGCGGGGCGCCGGTCCGGCCGCTCCAGGTCCTCGGCTACGTCGTCTCCGCGCTGCTGGCCCTGCTGGCCGGCTACATGACGGTCTCCGTCCAAGGCAGCGTCCAGACGACGGTGACGTCCTTCGACCCCCTGCTGTTCACGGCGCTGACCGTCACGGTGATCGGCGGAGTCTCGCTGTCCGGCGGGCGCGGCACGATCCTCGGCGTCCTCGCCGGAGCGCTGTTCGTGGGCGTACTCAACAACCTGCTGATCCTGCGCGGGCTGAGCTCGCCCCTGCAGGACCTGGTACGCGGCGGTGTGCTCATCGCGGCGATCGCACTCGACGCGTGGCTGCACCCACGGGACGAGGAGACGGCCAGGTCGGACGAGCTATGAGCACAGCTCACCCGGCGGGCGGGACGCCCGCGCGCCGGCCAACTCACGCGGACGAAGGAATCTCAGCGATGAAGAAGAAGCTCACTGCCCTGCTCACGGCGGCAGCGACCGCCATGACCCTTGCCGGCTGCACGGTGGACAGGGGCGGCTCGTCCGCGGGCGGCGGGGCCGGCGGCGGCAAGCAGACGTTCGGTCGGAACGTCCAGCTTTTCGACGCGCACAAGAAGACCCACGAGGCCATGAAGGGCAAGCGCATCGCGTTCGTCCCGATCCTCTACAAGGGATACAACCTGACCCTGAACTGGGGCAGCACGATGGAGCGGGCCTTCGGGAACCTGGGAGCGGACTTCCGGGTCTACGACCCCAACTTCGACACCGACAAGATGGTCAAGATCATCAACGATCTCGTCGCCCGGCGCGCCGTCGACGTGCTGATCCTGCACAACCCTGACGTCGGCGTCCTGACCAAGCAGATCGACGCCGCCGAGCGGGCGGGGATCCACACCGTCGTCGTGAACATGGTCTCCAGCCGGCTCGGCGACGCGTTCATCGGTGTCGACTCCGTGCACGCCGCCGAGGACATCACCAGGCGGGCCGTTCAGGACTGCGAGAAGCGAGGCGCGCCCAAGCGCATGGCGATCATCGACGGGCCGGGCAACGACGCCGCTTCGCTGATGTGGTCCAAGGGCGTGCACCACGTGCTGGATCCGGCGGGGTACGAGGTCGTCACCACCGCGCACACCCAGTGGCAGAACGCGTTGGCGCAGCAGGCGGCGGCCTCGATCACCCAGCAGCAGAAGAACAACATCTGCGCGTACATGGTGGCCTACGACCTCAACGCGATCGCCGTCGGCGACGCGGTCGCGGACGCGGCCGAGCGCGGCGTGATCCGGCCGGACTCCATCGGCGTCTACACGATGGCTGCCGACACCCGCTGGTGCGACGCGCTGCGGGCCGGCAAGGTCACGGCCTCGGCTGCCTACGACGTGCAGGGCGTGGGGGAGGCGGCGGTCGTCACGGCGCAGCAGCTCGTCCAGGGCGGTGCTCCCGCCGGCAGCACGCACACCGTCGCCTATGTCTCCCACACGGTGGTGGACCGGTCCAACGTGGACGACACCACCATCGCCTGCTACAAGGGCCGGTGAGGACCATGCCGATGAAGACGAAGGCGTTCTCCCGGGAGATCGACGCATTCCCCCTGACCGGCGGAAGCAGGCGGGACCGGCTGGCTCCCTTCCGTACCCTCTCCGAGCTGTTCGGGCAGCGATGGATGGAGGGAGCGGTCCCTCTCGGGCTGGCCGTACTGCTCAGTGTGCTCGTCACGGCCACGACCCCCGTGGGCCCGGGTGATGCTCCGCTCATCCTCGACGAGGCGACCGAGAAGGGCCTCCTCGCCATCGGACTGACCGTCGTGCTCGTGGGCGGCGGCATCGACCTGTCCATTGGCTCAATCGTGGGCCTGGCGTCCCTGGGCGCCATGGTGGCCTCACGGGCCTGGAACTGGCCGATGGCCCTCGTCGTCCCCGCGGCGATCCTCGCCGGATCCGCCCTCGGCGCCGTGAACGGGTTCCTGATCGCGCGGGTCAACATGCGGCCCTTCATCACCACGCTGGTCACTCTCGTGGCCTTCGGCGGTGCCGCAGCGGCGCTGCAGAGTGCCTACAGCTTCCAACTCGGCGTCCCCGAGCAGGACATCGTGTGGGACTTCCTCGGCGCCGGAGCGGTGGCCGGCGTGCCCACGGGGTGGGTCGTCTTCGCGGTCGTACTGATCGTCGTCCACGTGGGGCTGACCCGGTCCAGATGGGGGTGGTGGATCGCGGCCGTGGGCTCCGACCGGCGGTCGGCGCGCCGCAACGGAATCCCGGTCGCCCGGGTGGTCTTCTGCACCTACGTCCTGTCCGGTGCCCTCGCCGGCACGGCCGGGCTGCTCACCGCCGCGCGGTTGGGCCGCACCGACCCGGACGTCGGACAGGGCTGGGAACTGGTGGCGCTGACCGCGGTGGTCCTGGGCGGGGTCAGCCTCAAGGGCGGACGCGGATCGGTGCTGCGGGCGACCGTCGGCATCGTCGTGGTCCAGGTGATCCAGCAGGGCACGATCGCCACGGGTGCTGAGGGGTCCTCCTACACGGTCATCCTCGCGGCGGCCCTGCTGCTGTTCGCCGTCCTGGACCTCAAGTGGGGCAAGTACCGGCAGCGCACGGCGGAGAAGCTCAGGATCGACCCCGGCCGCATCACACTCGGCCCCCTCGTGGACGTCACCGAGCCGGGAACGGTCTGGACGGTCAACGACCGGCTGACCGACGCGTCCCCGATCGGCCTCGGCAAGATCGAGGGCGCCGAGGACTGCGCGGTGGATCGCGAGGGCAACATGTACTGCGGTGACCGGCGCGGCTGGGTGTGGCGGTTCGCCGGGCCGGACGACACCGAAGGAGAGATCTTCGCCAGGACCGGTGGCCTTCCCCTGGGACACGCCTGGGACCACGAGCGCCGGCTCCTCGTGGCGGTCGGCGGCATGGGCGTCTACCGGATCCACGCCGACGGCGAGCCGGAACTCGTCGCCGACAAGGTGAGGCGCAGCCCGTTCTCACTGCACGACGACTCAGGACTGCGTGCCGTCGACGACCTCGACGTCACTCCCGACGGCGCGATCTTCGTGTCGGACTTCTCCACCCGCACCAACGCCGCCGAATACATGGTGGAACTGGTCGAGTCCAGGCCGAACGGCCGTGTGGTAAGGGTGGATCCCGACGGCAGCACCGAGGTCGTCATCTCACACCATGTCTTTCCCAACGGCATCTGCACGGCACACGACGGCCGGTCGATCCTGGTCGCGAGTACCGGCCTGTGCCGGGTCGACCGCCTGTGGATCGCCGGACCCAAGCAGGGGCAGCTGGAGCCGGTACTGGAGAACCTGCCGGGCCACCCGGACAACATCAACCGCTCTTCCGACGGCAACTACTGGCTGCCGTTCGTGTCCATGCGGACACCGATGTCGGACCTGCTGACCAAGTACCCGGCCGTGCGGCGGCGGATGACGCAGGAGGTGCCGTTGGACAGCTGGGTCGTTCCGCAGCTCAACGTCTCGTGCGTGATGAAGTTCAACGACCGTGGGGAGGTGCTGGGCGTCATGTGGGACGCGACGCTGAGGAACCATCCGATGGTGACCGCAGTGAAGGAGCACGCCGGCCACCTGTACCTGTGCGGCGTCAGCAACAACCGCGTCGGCCGGCTGCGGCTCGAATCCGACGAGGTCGGCCCGATCGACCCGGCAAGCGTGCCCGGCACGACCACCGCGCCCTCACTGGCGGTGGTGGACCGATGAACCGCACGCTCGCGGTGATCAGGGAGTGGATCAATCCCGACTGGGCGCGCCACCGCACCGTCCCGCCCATGGAGGCGGGCCTGCGCCCCAATCGCCGTCTCGACGAGGCCCACGTGCTGCTCCCGGCTGAGGCCTACACACCCGATGACCTGGTGCTGACGGAATCGGGAACCGTCATGTTCTCCAGCGAAGAGTCGATCTTCGAGCTGCGCGGCGACGAGGTCCGCGTCGTCGCCGCGCTGGGGGGCAAGGTCGGTGTCCTGGTTCCGTCCGGCAGCGGCGTCGTCGCGGCGGTCGAGGGCGTGGGACTGGTCTCGGTCGGCGCCTCCGGCGAGACCGAGGAGCTCTGCGCGGACCGGGCCGTGTCCTCGTGCGTCACGGACGCGGCCCGGCTTCCCGACGGTTCGCTGCTCGTGACGATCGGCTCGTCGCACGAGTCTCCGGGCGGTTGGGCCCGTGCGCTGCTGCGCGGCGACCGGTCGGGACGCATCGTACGGGTGGACGGTCCGCGCGTCCGCATCGAGGCCGAAGGACTGGGATGGCCGGCCGGCATCGAGGTGGCCTCCGACACCGACGTACTGGTGTCGCTCAGTTGCGATCACCGGATCGAGCGGCGGATGACGGCCTCCCTGGGCAAGCCGTCTGCGCGCCTCGCCGCGAACCTGCCTGTCTACCCCGGGCGCATTGCCGCGACGGACGACGGCTGGTGGTTCGTGGCCCCGTACCCCCGCAACCGCTTCACCGAACTCCTCCTCGACGAACCGCAGCTGGCGTCGGAGATGATGCGGACCATCGCTCCCGAGGACTGGTTCGTCCCGCGCCTGCGCTGTACGACCCCCTACACCGACACCCTGCAGATGGGGCAGCTGCGGGTGCTCGGCGTGATCAAACCCTGGGCACCGGCGAGGTCCTACGGCCTCGCGTTCCGGCTGGACGGTTCGGGGCGTGTCGCCGAAAGCCTCCACTCCCGCGTCGACGGCGAGCGCCACGGAATTACGGGAGTGGCCGTGCGTGGTGGTCGCGTTGTGGTTGCCGCGCAGGGGTATCGGAATCTGTTGCAGCCGCAGGTTGCGAACGAGAAGGCGGTGACACAGTGAGGACACGCGTGCCGAAGGAAAGCCAAAGCCCTGCCACCGCCCGGCCGATCATCCGGCTCGACGGCGTCAGCAAGCGGTACAGCGGCACCTACGCCCTTCGGGAGATCGACTTCGATGTCCGACCCGGGGAGATCCACGCGCTCCTGGGCGAGAACGGCGCCGGCAAGTCCACTCTCGTCAAGATCGTCGCCGGCGCCGTCACGCATGACAGCGGCACACTCACCGTCGATGGCCGGGAGCGCGTGTTCTCGGCACCGAAGGAGTCCACCGAAGCCGGCATCGCGATGGTGTACCAGGAGGGTTCCCTGGTCGAGTCGATGACGGTCGCGCAGAACCTCTTCCTGGGCAACGAAAAGGCGTTCAACAACCTCTCGCACCTCAACATCGCGGCGCGTGAGCTGCTCGAATCGCACAACTTCCACATCCGGCCCGAGGCCCCCGCGGGAGCGCTGGGCATCGCCCAGAAGCAGATGGTGGAGATCGCCCGTGCGGTGCGCCGGCAGGCCAGACTCGTCATCTTGGACGAACCGACCTCATCGGTCACCCCGGAGGAGCGGTTGCAGCTGTTCCTGTCGATGCGCAGACTCAAACGCGAGGGTATCGGGGTCGTCTTCATCACCCACATGCTCGACGAGGCCCTCACCGAGGCCGACCGCATCACGGTGCTCCGGGACGGCGAAGTGCAGGGCACACTGACCAGACCGCAGTTCGACCGTGACGACGTGGTGCGGATGATGGTCGGGCGCAGCGTCGAGTACGGGCGCGTACCGCCCGGGCGGGCGCCGGACCCCGTGCCGGTACTGGAGGTCGAGGACCTGACGTTGCTGCCCGCCGTGCGCAACATGTCGTTCACCGCCCGCCCCGGCGAGATCGTCGGCATCTACGGACTCGTGGGCGCGGGCCGCAGCGAGACCGCGATGATCATCAGTGGAGTCACCAAACGGCGTCGGCTGCGCGGGGGGAAGATCCGCTTGAACGGACGCGAAGTACGCTTCCGCACTCCGCGCCATGCGCGCAGGGCCGGCGTCGTCCACATCACAGAGGACCGCAAGGCATCGGGCTTCTTCAGCCACTTCACCATCGCCGACAACATCCACCTCGGCCACATCTGCGCCGCTCCGCGACTGCCGCTCCTGGTACGGTCCAGGGAGCGCACGTCGGTGGCGCAGCGTCTCGTCGAGCGCTTCCAGGTACGCACGCTGCAGCCGCACCGGGCCAAGCTGGTCGAGCTCAGCGGCGGAAACCAGCAGAAGGTCGTCCTCGCGAAGGGACTGACCAGAAAGCCGCTGGTGGCCATCATCGATGAGCCCACCCGGGGGGTGGACCTCGGGACCATCGTGGAGATCCACGCGATGATCCGCGCACTCGCCGACGAGGGCGTCGCCGTGGTGGTCATCTCCTCGTACCTGCCGGAGATCCGGGCGCTGTCGGACCGCATTCTGGTGGCGAAGCAAGGCACCATCGCCGCCGAGTTCGACCCCGAGGAGGCGGATGAGGAGGCGTTGTTGTTCGCCGCCGTGCACTGATGCCGCCCAAGCACTCTCTTGTCCATGACCTCTACATCAGATATTTTATTTTAAGTTTTCTTAGAGGGGACATGAAGCCATGCGACGAGCAGCCATCGTCAGTCCGGTACGCACACCCGTGGGCGCTTTCGGCGGAGCCCTGCGGACGGTGCCGGTCGAGGACCTAGCCGCCACCGTCATCAAGGCGGTGGTCGAGCGGACCGGCATCGATCCGGAGCGGATCGACGACGTCGCCATGGCGCAGTCCTACGCCAATTCCGAGACACCCTGCATCGGACGCTGGGCGGCGCTGCACGCGGGGCTGCCGATCGGGGTACCGGGTTTCCAGACCGACCGCCGGTGTGGCGGGGGACTGCAGGCGCTGGTGACGGCGGCGATGATGGTGCAGACGGGCGCCTGTGACGTGGTGCTCGCCGGTGGCGTGGAGAGCATGTCGAACATCGAGCACTACACCACCTCGATGCGGTGGGGGCGGCGCGCGGGCAACGTGGAACTGTACGACCGGCTCGACCGGGGCCGGGAGCGGTCGCAGCCCGAGCATCGCTTCGGGAAGATCTCCGGCATGGTCGAGACGGCGGAGAACCTGGCGGAGCGCTACGGCATCTCCCGCGAGGCCGCTGACCGGTTCGCCGTCACCAGCCATCTGAAGGCCGCGGCGGCCTGGGAATCCGGGGTCTTCAAGGACGAGGTGGTGCCGGTCACCGTGCCGCAACGGCGTGGGGAGCCGGTCGTCGTCGACCGGGACGAGGGCGTGCGCCCGGACTCCAACGCCGAGGTCCTCGGCCGACTGCGCACCGTGATGCCCGGCGGCACCGTCACGGCCGGCAACGCCAGCCAGCAGAACGACGCCGCCGCCGCGTGCCTGATCGTCGCCGAAGACCGGCTGGAGGCCCTGGGTCTGGAGCCCATCGGCTTCCTGGAGGGTTGGGCGGCCGCGGGCTGCGACCCGGCAGTCATGGGCATCGGCCCGGTCCCGGCCGTGGCCAAGCTGTTCGCCCGCACGGGCAAGTCCTTCGACGATCTGGACCTCGTGGAGATCAACGAGGCGTTCGCCGTCCAGGTCCTCGCGGTACTGGCCGAGTGGGGCTGGCACGACCCCGACCGCATCAACGTCAACGGCTCGGGCATCTCGCTCGGCCACCCGATCGGGGCGACCGGCGTGCGGATCATGACCACGATGCTCCACGAGCTGCGGCGCCGGGGCGGCCGGTACGCGCTGGAGACCATGTGCATCGGCGGCGGCCAGGGCATGGCCGCCCTCTTCTCCGCCGCGTGAGCCCCACCCGAAAGGCGACAGACTCCCGATGACCAAGGTTTTCCCTTCCCCTGCCGCGCTGGCCGCGGCCGTAGGCACCCATGTCGGAACCAGTGAGTGGATCTCCGTCGACCAGGGCCGCATCGACCTGTTCGCCGACGCGACCGGCGACCATCAGTGGATCCACGTCGATGCCGAGCGCGCCGCGTCCGGCCCGTTCGGTGCCACGATCGCGCACGGTTTCCTGACGCTGTCCCTGATCCCCGTGCTGGTCAAAGAGGTCTACCGGACCGAGGGCGTGAAGATGGCCGTCAACTACGGCCTGAACAAGGTGCGTTTCATGAACCCGGTCCGCGTCGGCTCCAAGGTCAGGGCCTCGGTGGACGTCGTCGCGGCCGACGAGGTCCCCGGTGGCCATCAGGTGGTCCTCAAGGTGACCGTCGAGACCGAGGGCGCCGACAAGCCGGCCTGCGTCGCGGAGACGGTCACCCGCCTCTACAGCTGATCGTCCCCCTTCCTCTTCCCCTGCTGTCAAGGAGTACGAGCGTGTCCGAACCCACCGCCACCGCCCAGCGCGTCGCCGTCGTCACCGGTGCCGCCCGCGGTATCGGCGCCGCTACCGCCCGGCGTCTGGCCCGTGACGGCTTCGCCGTCGCCGTCCTCGACCTCGACGAGACGGCGTGCGCCGACACCGTCGCCGCCATCGAGAAAGAGGGCGGGCGCGCCCTCGCCGTCGGCGTCGACGTGGCCGACGCCGCACGCGTCGAGTCGGCCGTCGCGCGCGTGGCGGCCGAACTCGGCCCGCCCCTGGTGCTGGTGAACAACGCCGGCATCACGCGGGACAACCTGCTGTTCAAGATGGACGAGGCAGACTGGGACGCGGTCATCGGCGTGCACCTGCGCGGCGCATTCCTCATGAGCAAGGCCGCCCAGGCGCACATGACCAAGGCCGGCTGGGGCCGCATCATCAACCTCTCGTCCGTCTCCGCGCTCGGCAATCGCGGCCAGGTCAACTACTCCGCCGCCAAGGCAGGCATGCAGGGCTTCACCAAGACCCTCGCCATCGAACTCGGTAAGTTCGGTGTCACCGCCAACGCCGTCGCCCCCGGTTTCATCGTCACGGAGATGACCGCCGCCACCGCCGAGCGGCTCGGCGTTCCCTTCGAGGAGTTCAAGGCCAAGCGCGCGGCCGTCACCCCCGTGCCCCGGGTGGGCGAACCCGACGACATCGCCCACGCGGTCTCCTTCTTCGCCAGCGAGGGCGCCGGCTTCGTGACCGGGCAGGTTCTCTACGTCGCCGGCGGCCCGCGAGGCTGACCGCGCAGGCGTCCGGCCAGTTCCACCACGCACCACCAGCAGCAAGGGAGAGTCATGACCAAGCGGTTCGACCAGGGTTCCTGGGCAACACCGGGCGTACAGACCGTTCAGCCCGGAGTGCACCGCGTGCCGCTGCCCCTCCCGAACGACGGTCTGCACGCCGTGAACGTCTATCTGCTGGAGGACCTGGCCGAGGACGGCGGCCTGGTGATGATCGACGGCGGCTGGGCCATCCCCGAGGCACGCAAGACCCTGGAGGAGGCCCTGTCCGCCATCGGCCGCGACCTCGCGGACATCAGCCACATCCTGGTCACGCACGTCCACCGCGACCACTACACGCAGGCCGTGGAACTGCGCCGGCTGCTCGGCTCCCGCGTCTACCTCGGTGCCGGGGAACGCCGCGGCCTGGAACTGCTCAACGAGCTGCGTGGCGGACTGACCTGCTCCCTGCGCATTCTGCGACAGGCAGGCGCCGACAAACTCGCCGACCACGTACAGGCGACGTACCCCGACCTCTATCAGCCCGAGGACTGGGAGACCCCGGACCGCTGGCTGGGCGCCGAGACCCTGCGCTTCGGCGGCAGTGAACTCCAGGTCATCCCGACGCCGGGGCACACCCAGGGACACGTCGTCTTCCTGGACGAGCAGCGCGGGCTGATGTTCTCCGGCGACCACGTCCTGCCGCGCATCACGCCCTCCATCGGTTTCGAGGCGGCGGACCCCGGCGGCCGGCCGCTGGCCGCCTACCTGGACTCACTGCACCTGATGACCCAGTACGCCGACGCCCGCCTGCTGCCGGCGCACGGCCCCGTCACCGACAGCACCCACACCCGGGTCGCCGAACTGGTCGCCCACCACGACGACCGGCTGGCCAAGACCCTCGCCACCCTCGGGGACGGCACGCACGACGCCTTCAGGGTCGCCCGCGCCCTCGCCTGGACCCGCCGCGAGGTTCCGTTCGGCGAGCTCAGCGCCCTCAACCAGATGCTCGCGGTCAACGAGACGGTCGCCCACCTCGACGTCCTCGTCCTGCGGGGCCAGGCCACCGTGTCGGGCGCCGACGGAGTGAACCGGTACACGCGGCTGCGGTGAAACCACAGCCGCGTGCCGTCTGCCCTGCGTCCTAGACCGCGATGTCCATCTCGGGGCCGATGTACTCCTCCGCCGAGACGACCTTGCCGTCCTTCACCACGGCGACCTGGACGATGTGCACATTCGTACCGTCGAGTGTCGTCGACGTCTGCATGATGAAGCCCTTGTCGGTCAACGTGTAACGAGAGTTGCGGAACGGCGGCAGGCCCCCACGGCTGTGCACGGCGTCGATGGCCTCCTTGACGGTCATCCACTTGTCGTCGGAGCTGTGCCAGACCTTGCAGTCAGGCGCACAGAACTCGTAGAACACATCCACGTCGGTGAGGGCACGCAACCAGTGCTTCGCGATTTCCTCGTTCGTCTTCTCTGCCATTGGCCTCGATGCCTTCCTACTGGTGAGTAAGGGAGTGTGATCGCCTGTCAGAGACAGGTAATCACGCATCATATAAAAAATTCGTCAGCTCGGAGGGCTATAGGAAAGCGCGCACCCTCGCCTGGTGGACGTACCGTGAGGACAGGTGGCGATACCGAACCTGAGGAGTGAGATGGGCGGGTCCGCCGCTGGCGACGCGAGAGAGGTGTTTCCGTTCCCGGCTGTGGCTACAGCCGTGCTGGACGACCGTGGCACCGTGCTGCGCTGGTCCCGGGATGCGGCCGAGCTGCTGGGCCGTACCGCCGAGGAGGTCTGCGGTCGTCCGGTCCGCTCACTGCTCCACGACGGTGGCGTGGGTACGACCGACGACGCCGGCATTCCGACCGGGGGCCGGGCGCTCATGCTGCAGCGAACCGGCCGCCCGATCGATGTCAGTCTCCGCGTTCTGAGGCTGGAACCCTCCGCCGAGCTCCTCATGTTCGTCATGCCCAGCGAGCACGCGACGGAGTGGCGGCAGGGCGTGGGCACCCTTCGCGCACTGCTTGCGCAGGACCGCATCGGGGTCACTCTGCACGGTCCGGACCTGACCGTCGTACGGAGCAACCATGCCTCCGAGGTGTTCGCCGGCCCGGCACCGCCACCGGGCAGCCGCCTGCGTGACCTGCTCTCCCCACGGGACGCCAGGGTCGCCGAGGCCGCACTGCGCCGAGTTCTGGAGAAGGGCGCACCGCTGCTCGGCAGGGACCTGCAGGTGAGAGTGGGGCGGCCCCCGGAGGAGCGGCGGGTGTCGATGTCCGCCTTCCGCATGGACGACACAGAGGGGGCACCGCAGGGCCTCGTCGTGTTGTACACCGAAACCTTCGCGCAGACGCGGTCCCGTCGTGAGCGGGACCTGCTGCACGAGGCCGCCGTCCGGATCGGCGGCTCGCTCGACGCGGCACGCACCGCCCAGGCCCTCGTGGACGTCCTCGTCCCCGCCCTCGGAGACCTGGCCACCGTCGAACTCGCCGACGGAGTGCTCGACGGTGACGACCCCCCGAGAATCCACGGCGGGGGAGACCTGCACCTGCGCCGGGCCGCCGCCGCCTCGGCCACCGGCACCTGGCCGGACTACCTGCTGCAGCCGGGCCAGGCCATCCCCCCGGTGCTGAACACGGCCGACCTGTGGGAGGTGCAGCGCGGCCGGGCCGTTGTCCTCGACAGGCCGGGGGTGATCGCTCTCTTCGAAAAGGCGGGATGGCACCGGCTGGCCATACCGGAGCGCGGCCACTCGGCCATGTGGGCCCCGTTGTACGCGCGCGGTCTGGTCCTCGGCACCGTGGCCGTCTGGCGCACGGACCGACCCGAACCGTTCGACGAGGAGGACGTCGACCTGCTGACCGAGATCGCCTCCCGGGCCGCACTGAGTGTGGACAACGCCCGTCGCTACACCCGTGAGCACCGTTCCGTCCTCGCCCTCCAGCAGCGTCTGCTTCCCGAGCCCACGACCGACACACCCGCGGCCGAGACCGCCGGCCTGTACCTGCCCACCCGCAGTGGGGCCGGCATCAGCGGGGACTGGTACGACGTCATTCCGCTCCCCTCCTTCCGGGTCGCCTTCGTCGTCGGGGACGTGGCCGGACACGGCCTGTACGCCACCGCCACCATGGGCCGGCTGCGCACGGCAGTGCGCACGCTGGCCGACCTGGAACTGGATCCGACGGAACTCCTCACGCACCTGGACGACCGGGTACAGCAGCTCAGCAGGGAGGCGGACCCGGCAAGCCCAGTCGTCGCCACCTGCCTGTACGTCGTCTACGACCCCGTCGCCCGACGCTGTGCCCTGGCCAGCGCCGGTCATCCGCCGCCCGTCCTGATCAGGCCCGACGGCACCACGGAGGTGATCGGCGTTTCCCCCGGACCGCCCCTCGGCGTGGGCAGCATGCCGTTCGAGACAACCGTCGTCGACCTCGAACCCGGCAGCGTCCTGGCCCTCTACACCGACGGTCTGGTCGAGCACCGTGCCGACGACGCCGACGGCGGATGGAGCTGGCTCCAGGAGAGCCTTTCCGCGTCCTGCGACCCCGACCGCCCTCTGGGCGAATCAGGCCGCGCGCTGCTGGCCGACCTCGGCAGTGCCCCGGCTCGGGACGACATCGCGCTGCTGCTGGCCCGCACTCGGGCCGTGCCGCCGGACCACACCGTGTGCTGGGAGTTCGCCGCGGATCCGACGGTCGTGGCCACCGCGCGCCAGGCGGTGACCCGGCAACTCGCCGCCTGGGGCCTGGAGGACGTGGCCTTCACCACGGAACTCATCGTCAGCGAGCTGATCACCAACGCCGTCCGATACGCGGGCGGCCCGGTCGGACTCCGGCTGATCCGCGAGAACGCGCTCGTCTGCGAGGTCACCGACCCGAGCAACACCCAGCCGCGCCTGCGCCGGGCCCGCTGGAGCGACGAGGGAGGCCGTGGCCTGTTCCTGGTCGCTCAGCTCACCAGCCGGTGGGGGAGCCGTTACGGCCGGCAGGGAAAGACCATTTGGGCCGAGCAGCCTCTCGTGCCGACGGAAGTCGACGTCACGGCGTTCCTGTGAGCCGCGCGCCCGGGGAAGGCTGGTCGTCCGCCGGGCGCGTCGGTGTGTTCCCCGGGTCAGCCCTTGATCTTCCACCCCGGAGTGGAGGGCAAGGTGGCCGCCCCGCGCGTCCGGGAGACCGCCGTTCTGTGGGCGCTTCGCCTCGTGAGCGGCCACCACTCGCGTGGAGCGGGGGCGACCGTGAGAGGAGAACCGAGTCCAAACTTTGCCGCCAACCGCCAACCGCCAACCGCCGACCGTCTCGCGGCCGGAATGCTGGCAGGGGTACGGCGGCAACCGGGGCCCGGCTCAAGGCGGTCCGTCAACGGGGCCCAGGGAGCTCTGATCGTCAGTGTGTGGTCTCGGCCTCCGAGCCCACGCCGCTCGCGGCCCAGGAGGAGAGGAACCGCAAGCCGTCGTGGGAGGGGGTGCCCGGTTCGGCGGTCCAGGTGACGAGCTGCTGATCGGGATTGGTGGCGCAGGTGAGCGTGTCCCAGTCGAGGGTGAGGTCGCCGGCCACCGGGTGGCGGAACACCTTGGTACCCATGCCCCGGATCGCGACATGATGCGCGCCCCACCACCGGCGGAAGTCCTCGTCCCGCACCGACAGCTCGCCCACGAGGGCGGTCAGCCGCGGATCCTTGGGGTCGCGGGCCGCCTCCATGCGCAGTTGGGCCACGCAGGTGTGGGCGACGCTCTCCCATTCCGGGTACAGAGCCCGCACGGCAGGGTCGGTGAACACCAGGCGCACGTAGTTGCGCTGCTTCTCAGGGATCCGCGCAAAGTCCGTCACCAGGGCAGCGGCCATCGGATTCCATGCCAGGACGTCCATGCGGCGGCCCAGGACCATGGCGGGCACCGCGACCAGCTCGTCCAGCAGCCGTTGCAGCTGGGGATGCACCCTCTGCGTCACCCGCCGGCGAGGCCGGGTGGCCTCCTTGCCGGCCAGTTCGAACATGTATGCACGCTCGTCGTCGTCGAGCTGGAGGATCCGGGCGAGGCTGTCCAGCACCGGTTGCGATGCCTGTCGGCGGCCCTGTTCCAGGCGGGTGTAGTAGTCCGTGCTGATGGACGCGAGCAGGGCCACCTCCTCGCGTCGCAGCCCCTTCACCCGGCGCCTGCCCCCGGTGTCGGGCAGTCCGACGGCGGAGGGGCTGAGTTCCATGCGGCGGGCCTTGAGGAAGGCACCGAGTTCACTGTGGTGCGCATGACGATCCATGCCACCCAGTCTGGCAGCGCATGGGGTGTTCGTGAGGGGGCCAGTCCTGGCCCAGGACACTAGTGTCCTGGGCTGGTTCCTGCCCCTTTTTCCCAGGGACGGAGCGTGTGAATCTCAAATAGGTGGCCGCCCGGGCCGCCCGCCAGGGCCGACACCCCCCGGGCCTGGACGGCCACGACCCAGCACATCAGCGCAAAGCGCCGCTCAACCCAAGGACGCACACCCAGCACATGAAGACGAACGTCACCTTCCCCAGCGCCGGTCTCTCCCTCGCCGGCATCCTGTTCACCCCGGACTCCCACACCGGCGCACCCCTGCCGGCCGTGGTGGTCTCCCACCCGGGCGGCGGTGTGAAGGAACAGACAGCCAGCATCTACGCCGAGCGCCTGGCCCGCGAGGGCTTCGCCGCGCTCGTCTTCGACGCCGCCTACCAGGGCGAGTCCGAGGGCAGCCCGCGCGGGCTGGAGAACCCCTTCCAGCGCGCCGAGGACGTCCGCGCCGCGGTCACCTACCTCACCACCCGCAACGACATCGACCCGAACCGCATCGGCGCGCTCGGCATCTGCGCCTCCGGCGGCTACGTGCCGTTCGCCGCGCAGACCGACCACCGCATCAATGCCGTGGCCGCCGTCAGCGCCGTGGACATCCGTAGTCTGCTGGTCGACGGCCTGGGCCGCACTCAGGGCCCCGAGGTCCTGCAGGCCCTGCTCGACCAGGCGGGCGCGCTGCGCACCGCGGAGGCCAAGGGCGAGGCCCCGGCCACGCTCAACTGGGCGCCCGAGAGCCCCGAGGGCCTGGAGGAGGCGCCCACCCTGTACCGGGAGGCGCAGGACTACTACCGCACTCCGCGGGGCGGGCACTGCAACTCCACCAACGAGTGGCCGCTGCGCAGCATCGACCAGATCGCCCAGTTCGACCCCTACGCCATGGTCGAGCTGATCTCCCCGCGTCCGCTGCTGATGATCGTCGGTTCCGACTCGGACACCGCCTACTTCAGCCGTGAGGCCATTGAAAAGGCGAAGGAGCCCAAGGAACTGTTCGTCGTCGACGGCGCCACCCACATCTCGCTGTACGACAAGGACGAGCACGTCACCCCGGCGGTCGCCAAGCTCACCGACTTCTTCGGCAAGCACCTGGCTGCCTGACCGGCGACCGGTGCGCCCGGCCCGTCACCGGGCCGAGCGCACCGTGTCCGACGGAAGGACCCCGAACCGGTCCCGGTACTGCTGCGCGAACCGTCCCGGGTGGAAGAATCCCCAGCGGGCCGCGACGTCGGTGACCGATTCGGGCGTCCCCGTACTCAGCTCCAGATGGACCCGGTCGAGCCGGACCACGCGCACGTAGGCGCGGGGCGACATCCCCACCAGGTCACGGAAACCGGCCTGCAGGGACCGTTCACCGATTCCGGCCACGGCGGCGAGGTCGGCCGTGCTCAGCTCCAGGTGGGGATGTTCGTCGATGTACTCCACGACCTGCATGATCCTCGTCCGTCGGCTGTGCGCGGGCTTGCCGTGGAGGGTCTCGCTGAGCTGGCTGGGGATGGTCATGAGCAGCTGGGTCATCAGCGCCGACTCGAGTTCGTGCCGGACGGTGGGCATGGTGGCGAGGCCGTCCGGCCGGAGCAGCTCCGCGTAGAGGAAGCTCACCGTCGCATTGAGCATCTGGCCCGGTGCACTGCTGAGATCGAACTCCAGGGCGAACCGGATGCCGCCGTCGACGGGGCGGCCGGTGAGCTTCGCGGCATGGGCCTCCAGCAGCTCCTTGGGGAGCTTGATGGCGTACTGCACGCCGTCCGGGCTCCACCACATGGTCACGGGACCGTTCGGCAGCATGGCGATGCCGCTGCGGCCAGCCGTCGAGGTGCGGGTCGTGCCGTTCTGCTGGACCGTGCTGGCGCCGGAGACGGGCAGGTTGACGTGGTAGACGGACCTCATCGGAGGACCGAAGATCGTGACGTCGGTGCCGTATCCGAGCCGCGCGAGCGTCAGCCGGCCCGACGGCGTCAGATCGAGACGGCAGTCCAACGTTGCCCTGTCGCCGACCGACATGTCGTGCTCGGCGAACGTCTTCGTGACCTGTGTACGGGCGATGTCGAGATCAGTGGTGCGAAAGCGCAGCCGGGGCCCCGGCTGCGCCGTCTGCCGATCGGTACTCATTTTCCCTCGCGTGTTCCGTGCCGGCCTCCGAAGCCACTGACGGCGAGAAGTGCAAACACAATATTGGATATGCCGACCATCGGAAAGGGTGCCCGAAGGCTGGGTCACGACCGCCCAAAGCGCGGTTTCGGTTTGCGGATGCCCGCCTGCGGTCCGCGGATGGTGACGCGATTCTGCCGCGACCTAGCGTCTGCCCTCGACGCGCAGCACCTGCGCCGTCCTTGAGCCGAACAGTGGAGTCGTGCGACATGAGCGAGGAATCGCGCACCACGAACCGGCCGCTCCCCGTCGAGCGGCATCCGATGCAGGGCACCTGCCCCCGTTGCGCCGCCGAAGAGCTGCGCGGCTATCCCGTCAACTCCGAGGGAGGCTGGTTCGACGTCGTCAAGTGCCAGAGCTGCCTGCTGTCGGTCAGTCGTGACCGCGGACCGCGCCTCGGACCCATCCGGCTCCTCTCCGACCTGCTGTAGCGAAGGATCAACGATGATCGCAGTGGACGTAGGAGGCACCTTCACCGACGTGGTCGCCCTTCGGGACGGGGCCATCCACACGGCGAAGGTGTCCACGGACTACACCGACGTGACGAAGCCGGTACTTCAGGGCGCGGCCGCGCTGGGGGTCGAGGGATCCCGCGTCTTCAACCACGCCAGTACCCACGGACTCAACGCGGTGATCACCCGCCGGCTCCCGAAGATCGGGTTCCTGGCCACCGAGGGGCACCGCGACATCCTCGACATGGGCCGCGTGTGGCGGCCCGCCGAGGCGATGCTGGATCCGCACTGGCGGCGCAGCTTCGGCGACGCCTCGCGCCCGCTGGTGCCGCGCTACCTGCGGCGCGGGATCCGGGAGCGGATCACGGCCGACAGCGGAGTGCTGTTCCCCCTCGACGAGGCGCAGGCCCGGGCGGAACTGGAGGTCCTGCGCGGCTGCGGGGTCGCCGGAGTGGCGATCTGCCTGATCAACGCCTACGTCAACCGGGCCCACGAGGAGCGGCTCCGCGAGCTGGTGCACGAGGTGCTCGGCGACGTCCCATGTTCCATCTCCAGCGAGGTCTCCCCGCTCGCCAAGGAGTACACCCGCGCCTCGACGACGGTGGTCGACGCGCTGATGAAACTGATCTACGCCGACTACACCGCCACCCTCGAGAAGGGCCTCGCGGACATCGGCTTCACCGGGCAGCTCAATTTTGCGGACTGCGCGGCCACCTTGGTGCCGTCGAACCGGGCCATGGAGCAGCCGTTCAGGATCGTGTTCTCGGGTCCGGCCGCGGGCACGGTCGCGAGCGCCCACTTCGGCTCCCTCATCGGCGAACCGGAGCTGCTCTGTGCCGACGTCGGGGGCACGTCCTGCGACATCAGCGTCGTCACCGGAGGCGAGCCGTACGTCGCCACGACCTTCGAGCTGGAACACGACCTGGTCGTCAATGCGCTTGCCAACGAGGTCACCGCCATCGGTGCCGGAGGCGGGAGCCTCGTGACGATCGGGCAGTCGGGTGAGATCCAGGTGGGGCCGGGCAGCGCCGGTTCCACGCCCGGACCGGCCTGCTACGGCCGCGGCGGGACCCAGCCGACGACGACTGACACGTGTCTGATGATCGGCATCATCGATCCGGACACCTTCGCCGGCGGGAAACTGCACCTCGACGCCGAGCGGGCGCGCGCGGCCTTCGAGAACCTGCGCACGGAGTTCACGCTCGCGCAGCGGGTCCGCTACGCGTACGAGATGGCGGTGCACAACATCGCCGAGGGCGTCTTCAACGTGGCGATCAAGAACGGTGTCGACCCCCGGGACTACACCCTCATCGCCTACGGCGCGGCGGGCCCGATGCTGCTGCCTGCCGCGATGGACGCCGTGCACTGCAAGCAGGTCGTCGTCCCGCCCAACCCCGGACTGTTCTCGGCACTGGGTCTGCTGTCGGCCGACCAGGTGTTCACCGCGAACCGCAGCGCCTACACCGTCCTCACCCCCGAGGCGGCCCCGCGGATCGACGAGCTCTTCACGGACATGGAGACACAGTTGCGGGAGCGCATCGCCTCCGACGCGACCGTCACGTTCGAGCGCAGCTACGACGGCCATCTGGTCGGCCAGAGCTGGGAGACCCCGTTCGTGCCGGTCCCGGGCGGTGCCGTCGACGCCGATGCCGTCGCCGCGATGATCGCCTCGTTCCACGACACGTACCAGGAGCGCTCGGGCAACCGCTTCGACACCATGCCCGTCGAGGGCGTCACCTTCCGGGTCCGCGCCGTGCTGGACACCGAGAAGGTCGAGTATCCCGAGCTCCCGCGTCGCGGCGCGGACGAGCCGCTCACCCCGACCCGGATCGTCACGCTCCGCTACCTCGGCGACCTGGACGCGATCGACGACGAGGCCGGCCAGGAGGCCGCCGTCTACGACCGGGACGCGCTGCGCGCCGGCGACGAGATCGAGGGCCCGGTCATCGTCAACGAGGGTCTGTCGACCACCCATGTCGGTACCGGCCAGCGCCTCGTCGTCGGCCGGTACGGCGAACTCGTCATCCGGAGGAAGTGAGCAGCGTGAGCAACCTCGGCATCCCCGCCACCGCACCGACGCGCATCCGGGACCTGACCGACGAAGCCTTCAGGGCGGCGTACGGCTGCGACCGCTTCACCGCGTCCGTCATCGTGAACCGGCTGAAATACGCGGTCGGCCACATGAGCACCGCGTTCCTCCGGGAGGCGTTCTCGCCGATCATCCGGGACTGGTACGACTTCGCCTGCACGATCAGCGGACCCCCGGAGCAGGACTACCGGACGGCCGTGGTCAGCAACAGCCTCACCCCCTTCCTCGGCACCATGCCGGACGCCGTGCGCAACACCGTCGAGGAGTTCGGACCGACGGGCCTCGCCCCGGGCGACGTACTGATCTGCAACGACCCCTACCGCGGCGGCACCCACGTCAACGACGTCCTGTTCACCAGGCCCGTCTTCGTCGACGGGCGGATCGTGTCCTTCGTGAGCATGCGCGCCCACCAGCTCGACATGGGCGGCACCGTGCCCGGCGGCTTCTCGGCCACGAAGCGGGACGTCTACGAGAACGGCGTGGTCATCCCGCCCGTCCTGCTGTGGTCGAAGGACCAGCCGGTGCGCTCGACCTTCAGCCTCATCTTCGACAACACGCGCTGGGGCGCGATGCTCCTGCCCGACTTCAAGAGCATCCACCAGCAACTGCAGCTCGGCGAGCGGCTCGTGCGGGAGAACATCGAGCGCTACGGACCGGACGCCCACCTCGGCGCACTCGCCTACGCCTGCGACACCTCGGCCGAGCTGATGCGCGAGGCCGTCGCGCGCGTCCCGGACGGCGACTACACGGGAGCCGCGAGGATCGACGCGGACGGAATGGACGACACGGTCGACTACACCGTCCACGTCACGCTGCGCAAGCGCGACCACGACATCGAGGCCGATCTGTCGGGGACGTCGGCGCAGGCCAGGACCTGCATCAACTGCGGCATCTCCGACGCGAAGACCGCTCTGGGTGTCGCCCTGACGATGCTCCTCGACCCGGCGATCCCGTTCACCTCCGGCACTTGGCGCCATCTCGACCTGGTGGCGCCCCCGGGGACGCTGCTCACGGCATTGCCTCCCCAGGGAGCGCCCATGATGTTCTGGGAGGCCTCCGGGGCCCTGATCGCGGCGGTCTTCGACGCGCTGAACCCGGTCCTCGGCGAGAACGCGGTGGGCGGCGACTACGGCTCCACCAACACCCACAACGCGAACGGCGTGCGACAGGACGGCACGCCGTGGACGAGCGCCACCCAGTGCGGCGGCGAACACGGACCGTGGGGGGCCACCAAGGCGGGTGACGGCGACAGTTACACCGTCCTGTTCAACCTGAACAACCTTGACCCCGCGACCGAGACCATCGAGCACGACTCGCCCGTGGTCATGCTCCGCAAGGAGCATGCGATCGACACCGGCGGACCGGGCGCCCACCGCGGTGGTGCCGCCAACCTGAAGGACACCCTCTGGCTCACCGACGCCGACCACTACCTGTCGCCCTTCCGTACCAGGGAGCCGAGCGGTGTCGGCGCGGGCGGTGGCCAGGCGGGACCGACCGGAGCCATGTGGATCTTCCCGCCGAGGGAAGGAACCGACGGTCCCGCCGGCCTCGTGGCAACCGCCCCGGACGTCTACGCCGACAGCATTCCGGTCGCCGGCGTACTCGACCCGGAGACGAAGAGCCTCGACCCCGTGAACGGCACGTACCACCACTTCGCCAGCCGTAAGACATGGCGGACGAGGGCGGGCGCGGTACTGCGGTGCCTGACGAACGGCGGCGGAGGCTGGGGCTCGCCCTTCGCACGCGACCCCGAGAAGGTCCTCGCCGACGTGCGGGACGAGTACGTGAGCATCGACGGCGCGGCCCGCGACTACGGCGTCGTCGTGCTCGGCGACCCCCACTTCGACCCCGAGCGCCTGCGGATCGACATGGAGGCCACCACTGCCCTCCGTCGGGCGCGGAACAGGGGGTGATCGCGCTCGCTTTCGATTGACCGAACCCTAGCCAAGACGTTCACCATAAAATATATTTCATTTCTCTCCAGGTCATCTTCGCCGGAAGCGAGGCGCACGTCGTGCAGATCATCCCCCCAGTCGAGGCAGCGGTCGCGCGTTTGGTGGTCGAGCTGGATCACGACTCACTCCCGCCCGAGGCCGTGCAGGGCGCGCGGCGGCTGATGCAGGACCAGCTGGCGGTGCAGATCGGATGCGCGAGCCTGCCGTGGAGCCAGACAGTGCTGAACCTGACGCGGAACCGCCACGTTCCGGGTGCGGCGCACGTGGTCTTCGCCGGCGACACGATGAGCGCGGCGGACGCGGCCTTCGTCAACGCCACGTTCGGTCACGGCTTCGAGTACGACGACGCCCACCGCGCGAGCTCCAGCCATCCCGGGAGCTGCGTCGTCTCCACCGCCCTCGCGGTGGGAGAAGAGATCGGCGCGTCCATGCGGGACGTACTGCTCGGCATCGTCGCGGGCTATGAGGTGTACACCCGGATCGGCGTGCTCGCCGCGCCGGAACTGCTGGAGCGCGGCTTCCACCCGCACGCGCTCCTGTCGGCCTTCGGTGCCGCCGCGGTGGTCGCGAAGATGCGTGGCCTGGACCTGGAGCAGACCACCCACGCCCTGGCCATTGCGATGAGCCACTGTGCGGGGACCACCGAGTACACGTCGTCGGGCGGCTCGGTGAAGCGGGTGCACGCGGGCATCGGCACCCGGAACGGAATCCGCGCGGCCGAGATGGCCGAGGCGGGCATCACCGGACCCACGGCCTACCTCACGGGAACCAAGGGGTTCTACCGCACCTTCGTCGGACGTGAGGTGGGCCCGGACGCGGCCTCCGCGTTCGCGCTCGGTGCTCCCTTCGAGATCACCCGGGTCTGGATCAAGCCCTACTGCTGCTGCGGCATCAATCACGCCTACATCGACGGCGCGCGGCAGCTGGCCGACCGGGTGGAACTGATCGACGAGGTCGAGCTCGGCATCCAGACAGGCGGGAACGTCATCGTCGGCACCAGCAACGCCAACGCCTACGCGCCCCGGAGCATCGAGAACCTGCAGTACAGCCTGCCCTTCCAGTTCGCCCTCTCGCTCCTGGGCCTCGGCAACGGCTTCTCGACGCATCGCGCCTTCATGGACGGACGTCTCGACCTGTCCGACGGCAGCAGGGCGGCGGAACTGGCCGGCCGGGTCCGTATCACGCCCAAGCCCGAGCTCGACACCGCTCACCCCGGGAAGTGGGTCGCCGACATCACGGTCACCTACCGCGACGGCACCCGCGAGCACCTCTTCGTCGACAGCCCGCTCGGCACCTCGGAGAACCCGGTTTCGCAGGCCGACCTCGACGCCAAGTTCCGCGACCTGACGGTGGCGAGCATGGGCGAGGAACGCAGCGAGGCACTGCTGCGGGCCATCAACGACGGTGACGACGGCATGCCGGCCGAGACGATGGCCAAGCTCCTGCTGATCTGATCGCCCGCCTTCCGTGTGACCCCTCATCGAGCCGCTTCTGTTCACGGAGAACGGAAAAAGAGGAGAACGAATGCCTACCGCCCAAGGGACACCGCCTGTGGTCCCGGATTTCGTCGCCGGCCCGAAACAGCTTCTGATCGGCGGCAAGTGGGTCGAACCGACATCCGGCAAACAGATCGACGTCATCAACCCGGCGACAGGGCAGCAGCTCTGTAGCATCGCCCAGGGCGACGCCACGGACGTGGACCTCGCCGTCGCCGCGGCGCGGCGTGCCTTCGAGGGGGAGTGGAACCGCTGGACGCCGCATCAGCGCCGCAAGCTTCTGCTGAGGATCCATGACGTCGTCCTCGACCATTTTGACGAACTGGCCCTGATCGAGACCCTGGACATGGGCGCGCCCCTGTCGAGGACCAAGGGGCTCAAGGAGTGGACCTCGCAGGTCCTGCAGTTCTTCGCCTCGCAGTGCGACAGCGCGAGTGTGTCGGCGCCGCAGAACTCGCTCCCAGGGCATTTCCTGACGCTGAAGCACCTTGCCCCCGTCGGCGTGGTCGGCGGCATCATCCCCTGGAACGGTCCCCTGATCGGCCTCTGGTGGATCTTCGGCCCCGCGCTGGCCACCGGCTGCACCGCCGTCCTGAAGCCCGCCGAGGACGCTTCCCTGTCCGTACTGCGGCTGTCCGAGCTGTTGCTGGAAGCGGGAGTGCCCGACGGCGTGATCAACGTCGTGACGGGTTACGGCGCCGACGCGGGTCAGGCCCTGGCGGAGCACCAGGACGTCGACCGCATCGCGTTCACCGGCTCGGTCGGCACGGCGCGCGCGATCGTCCGGGCGTCGGCCGGCAACCTCAAGCGTCTGCAGCTGGAGCTGGGCGGCAAGTCACCCGACATCGTCTTCGCCGACGCCGACCTGGACAAGGCCGTGCCCGGCGCCGCCATGGGCGTCTACACCAACAGCGGTCAGGTCTGCGTCGCCGGTACCCGGATCCTCGTGGAGCGTTCCGTCCACGACGAGTTCGTCGAGCGCATGAGGGACTTCGCGAAGACGATCCGCGTGGGAGACGGACTCGACCCGGACACCCAGATGGGGCCGCTGATCTCTCAGCGGCAGCTCGAACGGGTCATGCACTACATCGGCGTGGGCGGCGGCGAAGCCCGGCTGGCAGGCGGCGGAAACCGCCTGGGCGGCGAACTCGCCCCGGGCTTCTTCGTCGAACCGACGATCTTCGCCGGTGCGTCCAACGACATGACCATCGCCCAGGAAGAGATCTTCGGGCCCGTCGCCTCGGTGATCCCCTTCGACGACATCGACGACGCGCTGCGCGTCGCCAACGACACCCCGTACGGCCTGGCGGGCGGGGTGTGGACACGTAACCTGTCCACCGCGCACAAGGTCTCGCAGGGGATCAACGCGGGGACGATCTGGGTCAACTGCTACGGAGTCCTGGACCCGGCCATCGGTTTCGGCGGAACCAAGATGAGCGGTTACGGCTGGAAGGGAGCGAAGGAGCACGTGGAGAGCTTCCTGTACCCGAAGGCCGTCTACATCAACCTCGACTAGCAGCCGGAGGAAGAGGTGATCAGCCGGCCGGCGGCACGTCCGCCCGGCCGGGTCTGTCGACGGCGGACGTTCCCGGGCCGTTCGCCGACGACGCCTGTGCCTGCGCGGCGGACTCGAGCATGGCGCCGATCGCCTCGGGGCTCAAGGCCGACAGGCCGTCGAAGAGGCCGCTCGACCGCAGGGCGATGACACCAACGAGGCAGGAGATCAGGACTTCGGCCCTGGCGACCGGATCCTCGGCACCGTCGGCCGCCAGCCGGGCGGCGAGCGGCGCCACCAGGCGGGTGCGCATCTCGTCGGCCGCCGAGGCCCGCACCTCCGGGGCGTTGCCCTGGGAGAGGAGCGCCTGCACCAGCGGACCCGGTGCTCCCCGCCGGTCGGCCCGGCCCAGCGCGTAGGCGGTGAATGCCGCGAGGTCGACGGTGTCGGGAGACACGGTCACCTCACGGCTGTCCTCGGCCACGGCCGACCGGTACAGGGCGGCCTTGCCGCCGAAGTACCGTGCGACCAGGGAACCGTCCGCTCCGGCGCGCTCACCGATGTCGCGAAGCGTCACCGCTTCGTATCCGTGGCGGCCGAACAGGTCGCGGGCGGCGTCGAGCAGCGCGGCACGCGTGGCGTCCGAGTCGCGTTTCCTGCTCCGCGGGCGTTCCGAACCCGAGCCCATCACTCGTCCTTTCCGGCCCGGATCCTCTCAGCGCCCGGAGCCGCGGCGGACGATACCCCACTCGGAATCCGTCGGCCGCGCGACCGGGGCCGGGGCCCGAGTCACGACTGCCTGCGACTTCGAGGTTGCGCGGCGGCGTGGCGGCACAACGACGGCGGTGACGACGCCGAGGAAGGTAGCCGCCGCGGTGACCAGGAGCGCCGTGGTGTAGGCGGAGCTGCGGGGGACGTCCCCGCCGGCCGGAGTGTGGGCGAGCATGATGGCCGAGATGGCGGCGCTGCCGACGGAGCCTCCGACCGTGCGCAGGACCTGGTTGAAGCTGGTGGCGCTGCCCGTCTCGGACGGCGGTACGTGGCGGACGATGAGCAGGGGCATGACCGCGTACGCCGCCCCCACACCCGCGCCGAGCAGGAAGGTCCCGAGGACGAGTACGGCCACGTGGTCGCGCCACAGGGCGAGCAGGAGCAGGTCGACGGTGACCACGAGGGAGCCCAGGGGCAGCACCCGGTAGGGACCGAAGCGGGACACCAGGGCCGAGGCGGCACGGTTCGCCGTCAGGCTGCCCAGGGACATCGGCAGCAGGACGAGTCCCGTGGCGGTCAGGGAGAGCTGGAAGCCGTACCCGGCCGCGGCGGGGACCTGTGTGTAGAGGTTGATCAGGGACAGCACGCCGAACATGCCGATGCCGGTGAGCAGGGCGGTCGTATTGGCTGCCAGGACCGCGCGGTTGCGTATCAGACGGATGTCGACCAGGGGATGCGGGGTTCGCAGGGCCTGGACGATCCAGAGGGCCAGCACCGCGGCTCCGGCACCGAGGCACCCGAGAGTGGCCCCCGACACCATTCCCCATGCCACACCCTGGCTCACGGCCAGGAGCACCAGGGCCAGCCCGGAGCAGAGCAACGCCGTCCCCGTCACGTCGAGCGGACGCCGCGGCACCGAGGACCCCACGGGCACCGCCCACTTCACGACCACCAGGGCGAAGGCGCTCAGCAGCGCCGCGAACCAGAACCCGGCGCGGTAGTCGAGGTGCTGGGCGATGACGCCCGTCAGGGGATACCCGATGCCCGCGCCCACCGACGTGGTGATGGACAGCGACGCGATCCCGGAGCGCATCCGCTCCGCGGGCAGATGCTCACGGGCGACGGCGATCGCCAGCGGCAACAGGCCCATCCCCATACCTTGCAGGGTGCGTCCCGCCAGGAGCCACGCGAAGCCGGGAGCGGCCGCCGCCAGGACGCTGCCGGCCAACACACCGGCCAGCGCCCCCTGGATCGCCCCGCGCCGGCGCGGCCCGTCACCGAGCCGGCCCAGGACCGGGCCGGCGACCGCTCCGGCCAGCAGGGTCGCGGTCAGAATCCACTGGGCCGCGCTGAGCGACACATGCTGCTCGCGCGCGACGGTCGGCACCATCGGCGCCCCGAGTGTGCTGATCACGGACACCGTCAGCGCCGTGAACATCAAGGACGGCAGCAGGACCCGCGATTGACCGGCCATGCCGGGTTTCCTTTCGACGGTTGTCATCAACCAATGTCATTGAACGATGACATATAATATCGATAATGGATCCGAGGCCCGTCAACATGGCGGGCAGGACCGGCGTAGGGCACGGCAGACGGTGGTCAGGCCCGCGTGCCATGGGTGGCACGGCCTGTACGTGAAGGAGCACGCATGTCCGTGACGATGACCGCGCTGTTCGGCGGCACAGGCCCCGAATGGGAGCTCCGGGAGGTCCCGGTCCCCGAGGCCGGGCCCGGCCAGGTGCTGGTGCGTGCCCGCGCCGTGGCCCTGAACCACGGGGACGGCCCGATGCTGGAGGCCGCCGACCCGACGGTCGGCGGCACGGGCCAGGAGTACCAGGCCGGGTACGAGTTCGCCGGCGAGGTCGCGGCCGTGGGTGAGGGTGTGGCGGGCCTGACGGTCGGAGCACGGGTGATGGGCACCACTCCGGGCAGTTTCGCCCAGTACGTGCTCGCCGACCACCGGCACATGGTCGCCGTCCCCGACGGCCTCGGGTACGAGGAGGCGTGCGCGCTGCCCACCGGACTGCTGACCGAGCACGGAGCACTGATGTGCGGCGGTTTCCGGGCCGGGCAGTCGGTTCTGATCACCGGCGCGACGTCGGGCATCGGCCTGATCGGTGTCCGGATCGCCAAGGCCCTCGGCGCCGCGACCGTCATCGCCTCCACCCGCACGGCCGCCAAGCGTGCTCTGATCCGGCAGGCCGGAGCGGACGAAGTCGTGAGCACCTCGGAGGAGGACCTCACGGACTCCGTCCTGAAGATCACCGGCGGTCAGGGGGTCGACCTGGTCCTCGACCATGTCGGCGGAGAGACCTTCGCCGCGTGTCTGCCCGCCACCCGCGTCGACGGGTCCGTGGTCAACATCGGACGCCTGGACCGGGCCGAGTCCACCATCGACCTGGACGCTCTGTCCTACCGTCATCTGCGGGTGGGCGGCGTGTCCTTCGGCTTCACGCGGGCGGCCGAACTCGGCGCGGTCCTGTCCGAGGCGTCGAGCCGACTGATGCCGGCCGTCGTGGACGGCCGGGTGCGTCCCGCGATCGACGGCACGTACACGTTCGACACCGCCTTCGAGGCCGTGCGGAGGCTACGCTCCCACCAGGCCCACGGAAAGATCGTCCTCACGGTGCCCTGACTCGGTGCGAACCGGATCAGTCCGCGGTCGCCCGGTGGTCGCTTCCGCGGGTGGAGCCTGCTGCTTCCGGTGCGTCCGAGAGCGGGCGGGTTCGGGCACGGACGCGGTGCTGCTGATCGAAGCACGCGCCGAGGACGACCAGCAGCGCGGAGGCCACGATCAGTAGCGAGACCCCCCAAGTGGCGTGGCTGGAAGACATGGTGACCATGGCGAGAGCCGCCATCGGAGCGAGCCCGCCGGCCGTGGCACCACTGATCTCACGTCCCGTACCGAGTCCCGACGCGCGGACCTCGGTGGGGAACTGACGGGCCATGAATGGGCTCGCCGCGACGATGATGACGGGTGCGAGGACGCCCGTCGTCAGCATCAGCAGAGCCCATATGTAGACGGGCCGTCCGGTGTCGAGGACCCAGAACATGGGGAACGCGAGCAGCAGCACACCGCAGGCTCCGCCGATGATGGCGCGGCGGACGTCGATCCGGTCGCAGAGCCGGCCGATGACCGGCACCGTGACGATCGCGACCGCGCTGGCCAGAGTGACGCCGAAGGACCCCACGTTGGCGGCCACCCCCTGAAATTCGGTCAGGTAGGACAGCGAGAAGGTCTTGAACGTGTAGGAGATCGCCGCGTAACCGCCGTAGACCGCCGCGACGACCGCCAGTCCTCGCCAGTCGGACTTCATGAGGTCGCGCAGGACGTGGAGGGTCTTGCGCTCCCTCGCATCCACGGCCACCCGTTCGAACTCGGGCGTCTCCGGCATGGTGCGGCGGATCCAGAGGCCCACTCCGACGATGGCGAAGCTCGCGACGAACGGGATCCGCCAGCCCCAGGTGTAGAGGAAATCGTCGCCGAAGCTGGTGACGGCGGTGACCGTCAAGGAGGCGGCGAGCAGGCCGATCTGAGCGCCCAGCGCGGGTAGCGCCGCGTAGCGGCCCCTCGTCCGGTCGTCGGCGTGCTCGTAGGCCACCGCGATGGCGCTGCCGAGCTCGGCGCTCGCCCCGAAGCCCTGCAGTATGCGCAGGATCACCAGCAGCACCGGGGCGGCGACTCCGATGGCCGCGTAGGAGGGAAGCAGGCCGATGAGTCCCGATGCGAGCCCCATGATCAGCAGACTGAGCGACAGCACGGCCTTACGGCCGATCCTGTCGCCCAGGACGCCGAAGAGGATTCCCCCGAGGGGGCGGGCCAGGAACCCGACGGCGAAGGTGGCGAACGCGGCCAGGGTGCTGAGGGAGGAGTCTTCCGAGGGGAAGAAGATCCGTCCGAACACCAATGCGGCCATGGAGGCGTAGAGGTAGAAGTCGAACCATTCGAGGGTGGTGCCGATGACTACCGCGGGGCCGATTCTCTGTGCGGCTCGAGGGGGCGGCGATGCGGTGCCGGGGGAATTGAGCGGATGCGTCACGGGGTGGGTCCTTACGTTCGACCGGGGGTGGCGGCTCGTGCGAGGCGGGGGTGGTCATGACCGCGGACGGGGAATGGCGGCTTCTTTCATGCACCCGGTGATCGGATGGTTGCTTCTCGTGAGAAGTATCATATAAAAAATATGGCGTCGAGAGTCGGTCTCGAAGGGAAGTGGGCGATGAGCGGAGAACACCTTGAGAAGAGAGCACGGCGGGTGGTCGCCGGAGTGGACGCGAACGGCAAGTCGACGATCGTCGAGGACGAGCTCACCGCGACGCGCGTGGCGCTGCCCGCCTTCACGGTGAACGACGTCTGGCGGCTCGACGAACTGCCCACCAGCGTGGACGCCGACGACGCGATGCGTGCGGAGGTCGAACTGGCGCCGCCGGCTCGTGGACTGGTCGTCCGGTTGGCCACCTTCCCGCCGGACAGTGAGATCGATCCCGAGGTGTACGTGCAGTCGATCGACACCCTGCACGGCGAGGACGCCCACGCCGCCGACAGCGCCGTGATGGGCCGGCACGCCACCGACACCGTGGACGTCGCCTGCATCCTCGACGGCGAGATCCACGTCGTGTACGAGACCGGTGAGACGCTGCTGCGGGCCGGCGACACCGTGATCAACCGCGGCAACAAGCACGCGTGGAGCAACCGCACGGACAAGCCCGTGACGATGGTGGCCGTGATGCTGCCGACGGCGAACTGATTCGGAGGAGCCATCCGTGGCCACCACATTCGATTATTCCGGCAAGGTCGCCTTCGTGACCGGTGCCGGATCGGGCATAGGCCGCAGCACCGCACTCGCGTTCGCCCGGGCCGGTGCCGAGGTCGCGATCGCCGACATCGACGCGGAGAGACTCGAGGAGACCGCGTCGCTCATCGCCGCGACCGGCAGCAAGGTGCAGGTGCTTCCGACCGACGTCTCCGACGCCGCTCAGGTCGAGCGGGCCGTGATGGCGACCGTGGAGACCTTCGGCCGTCTCGACGTCGCCTTCAACAACGCGGCGACCTTCGATCCGCACGCCACCGTGGACGCGGTCGAGCTGGAGGCGTGGAACCGTGTCATCGCGGTCAACCTGTCGGGTGTCTTCCACTGCCTCAAGTACCAGGCCGCGGTGATGCTCGCGCAGGGCGGTGGAGCGATCGTCAACGCCGGTTCGGTCGCGAGCGAGATCGCCTCCCTGGGGCTGACGGCGTACACCGCGTCCAAGCATGCCGTCGTGGGGCTGACCAAGAAGGCGGCACTCGACTACGCCACCCGGGGCATCCGCGTCAACGCCGTCCTCCCGGGTGCGATCGACACTCCGATGGCCGCGGAATTCAGCGGTGGCACCGACGAGGGCCGCGCCGCCATGGTGGCGCTGGAGCCCATGGGGCGCCTCGGCAACCCTGAGGAGATCGCCGACGTCGTGCTGTGGCTCGGCTCGGACGCCGCGTCGTTCGTCACCGGCCACGCCGTCGCCGTCGACGGGGGCTGGCTGGCGCGGTGACCGCCGACCAGCCTGCGACGGTCAGTCCACCCGCCGGCGGGCTGACCGTCGCAGGCCGGTGCTGTGTCGGCCTAGAGGTTCTCCTTGAAAAAGGGTGTGATCTTCTCGAACGCCTGGTCCACCGCCTCCGGCTTGTCGTACAGGTCGTAGTGGCTCGCGCCCTCGACGACCAGGATGTCCTTCTTCTCGGACCGGGCCCGGTCGAAGAGCTCGAAGCCGTCCCGGTACGAGCCGAAGCTGCCCGGCACGTCTCCCACGATGACCTGGAGCGGCTGCGTCAGCAGCACCTCGGCCAGGTGGAAGGCGTCCCAGCCCACCGCTGCCGCCAGGCCGGAGAAGCGCAGCTTGTTCGGGGAGTTGGGGTTCTGTCCCCGGGGCGTCTTGTAGTAGTCGATGGCCTGGATGATGTCGACGTCGTCGATGCCGGCCTGCTTCCGTTCCTCCTGGGAGTCGGGGATGTAGGTCGTGATCGCCGGTTCCGCGCCGCGCGCTTCGGCCGTCCGCTGCCTGCCGATCGCCTCGAGCGTGTCGACGGCCGCGGTGGGGGTCAGGTTGCCCTCGCGCATGAGCCGTCCGTAGTTGGCACCGACGACGGTGACCAGCGCCTTGATCCGGTGCTCCGTCATCGTGGCGTTGGCGGCGTAACCCCCGCCGCCGCAGACACCGAGGGCGCCGATGCGGTTCTCGTCGATGTAGTCGAGCGTCACCAGGTAGTCCACGGCGCAGCGGAAGTCCTCCACGCGGGTCGCCGGGTCTTCGAGGTACTGCGGTTCGCCACCGCTCTCACCTTGGAAGGAGGCGTCGAATGCGAGGGTCACGTATCCCTGCTCGGTGAGCCTCTCGGCGTAGATGCTCCCAGCGGTCTGTTCCTTGCAGCTGCTGATCGGATGGGCGCAGATGATCGCGGGATACTTCTTCGTGGCGTCGAAGTCCTTCGGGAGCCGCAGATCTGCCGCGACGTCCCAGGTGCGGTTCTTGAATCGCACGGATTCCATGGCTGCTCCTTGCTGTACGCGTCGCCGTGGCCGTGGGCGACGGCCTTGTGCATACAGGACGAATTCCAACAATCGAACCGGCTAACCAGGGCCAGATCGGGCCCCCCATGAGGGGTGACGTGGGCCCTTCGGGCTTGCGACAGGACTTCGTCCAGGTCCGGCTGGAGGTCCGGCTCTCCAGGTAGGCGGGCCGGCTTGACCGCAGGGCGTCGATCAGCCACTCGTTCATGTCGCGGGTGCGTCGGCCCGCGTCCCAGCTGTTGCGGTGCCGGATTGCTTCGACGACCGCTCTCACGCGCTCGGCCCGGACGGAATGGCGCCGCACGCTCGACATGAAGATCGTCAATGTCGACTCACCGGCAGATCTCACCGCCGTCCAGGGCCGCCGGAGGGCCAACGGGGCGGCCATAGCGGGCCTGGCCAGGCTCACCCGTAGCATCGCCATCGACTTCGGCAGCCGGGACATCTGGGGCAACACCGTCGCTCCCGGAGCCGCGGAGACAACGATGACCAGCGGCTTCATCCAATACCCGGTCCTGGCCGAATCCCTGCACGCCGCCGCCTATCCGTTCCGCCGGTGTCCGGCGGAGGCGGGGCTGGGGGCGCCCGCGCCGGTGAACTCGGCCCGCAACCGATGCTTGAGCACCTTGTGGCTGGCGTTGCGCGGAAGCTGCTCGACGAAGCGGATGTACCGCGGCACCTTGAAGTTCGCCATGTTGTCGCGTGCCCAGGCGACGACCTGTTCCTCCGTCAAGCGGCGGTCGGGCCTCGGAACGATGAACGCGCACCCCACCTCGCCCAGGCGAAGGTCGGGGACGCCGACGACCGAGACCTGCTCCACTGACTCGCAGGTCTGCAACAGCCGTTCGACCTCGGTGGGGTAGACGTTGAACCCGCCGGATATGTACATGTCCTTGATGCGGTCGATGATCGACAGGTTGCCGTCGGCGTCCAGGCAGCCCACGTCACCGGTGTACAGCCAGCCGTGCCGGTCGATCAGTGCCGCGGTGGCGTCGGGGTCCTGCCAGTAGCCGCGTGTCATGGTGTAGCCGCGCATCACCACCTCGCCGGGCTGCCCGGGGAGCAGTACACGGCCGGTCGGGTCGACGATCCGGACCTCGACGTCGGGTATCGCACGGCCGGTGGTGCGTGCCACCGTGCGTGCGGCGTCGTCGACGCGGGTGGTGGTCACCAGTGCCGACGCCTCGGTGAGTCCGTAGGCACTCATGACCACCTCGAAGCTGAGCTCGTCGCGCATGGCGTGGATGAGGGACTCGGGAATGGTGGTGGCCCCCGTCATGGCGAAGCGGAGGGACGAGAGGTCGTAGCGGGCGCGATCCGGGCAGTCGATCAGGTCCTGGAAGAGGGTCGGGGGACCGGACAGGACGGTGACCTTCTCCTCCGAGACGAGTTCCAACGTCCGCCGAGGCTCGAAGACCGGCGCGGGGACGACTGTGACTCCGTGCAGCAGGGAAGTGAGCCAACCGGCCTTGGAACCGAAGCAGTGGAAGAACGGCGGGACGATCAGCGAGATGTCGGAGTCCTTGTAGCCGTAGGCATGCCCCAGCCAGCCGTACAGCCGCAGGGACTGGCCATGGGTCAGTATCACGCCTTTGGGATGGCCGGTAGTGCCGGAGGTGAACATGATGTCGCAGACCTGGTCCGGGGTCAGCCGGTCGATCGCGGCGTGCGCCTCCGCCTCGGCGACGGACGAGCCGGCGTCCAGGAAGTCGTCCCAGGCGAGGTCCGGCGAACCGCGCGGCCCGAGCAGCGAGACCGTTGAGCGCAGCGTGGGTACGTCCGGTGCGGTCCTGCGGAGCTCCGCGACGTAGTCGGTGCCGAGGAACTCGGCGGCGAAGAGAGCCTTGGCCGCCGACGCACGCAGGACGTAGGCGAGTTCGGCCGGTTTGAACCGGGTGTTGAGCGGCACCACGATGCCCCCAGCGCCCTGGACGCCGAGCGCGGCGACGATCCACTCGGCCGAATTCGGCGCGCAGAGGGCGACCCGGTCGCCGGGGCCTATGCCCAGGGCGAGCGCGGCGCGTACCGCGTGTGTCATCCGTTCTGCCAGCTCCCGGAAGCTCCACCGGTGAGCACCGTCGATGACGGCCGCCGCGTCGCCGAAGCGGTCGGCGGCGCGGCGGACGGCGTTCGGGATGCTCGCGTACTCCTGGTCGTGTCGCACTTCGGCTCCGTTCGGCAGCGGAAGGAGGGAAGAACCGGTGACCCGGCCCGCCGGGAGGGCATCGACTGTGCCTCCCGGCGTGCCGGGTAGGAGATCACGGAACGGGTGCCGTGACGAGACCTTGGGGGCAACTCGTCGGCGTTGCAGCACGGCCCGCCAGAGCTGGACGGCGCGGGGAATCGGTGATCCCCACAGCGGACCTTCCCTTACCGGCCGAGCGCCGCGCGCACCTTCGGCAGGACCTCATCGGCCAGTAGCCGCAGGGACCGGTCGACGTACGCGTCGTCCTCGTCCTGGTAGTGGGAGAGCAACCAGTGCTCGACGTTCTGGGTGCGAGCGATCTGGATCATCTTCTCCGCGACGGTGCCGGGGGAGCCGATGAGCAGGTGATCGCGCTCGAAGAGCAGGTCGAACGGCTTCTGCTCGCGAATGCCGGGATCGTCGGGGTTTTCGCCACGGTCGAGCCAGATCTTGCGGCCGCGCACCTTGTCGATGAAGGCGACGTTGTCGTTGATCTGGGCTTCGGTCAGTTCCCGGGCCTCGTTGTCGGTCGGGGCGATCAGGCAGCCCCGCAGGATCGCGGACGAGCGGGCGAGAGCCGGGTTCGGCTGCTCCGCGCGGTCCAGCTCCTCCTGGTATGCGGCGTTGAGGCCGTCGAGCACCCGCCGAGTGGGGAACCAGGTGATGACGTTCAGCCCTTGCTGCGCCGCGCCGACGAACCCCCCGACGGTGTCGGTGACGCTGAACAGCGGGGGGCCGCCGGGCTGGGCGGGCCGGGGCACGATGCTGAGACCGGTGACGCGGCCGTTGTCGTCGGTGTACTTCTCTCCGGCACCCGGCCACCTGGTGTCGGGATGCGGGATCCGGAACCGCTCGCTGCTCCAGGAGAACGGGTCCTGTGACCACGCGGCCCGCAGGATGTCGAGGCGTTCGGCGAAGATCTCCTTGCTGCGCCGGTCGTCGGCCCGGTCGGCCTCCGCGTTGAGGTTGATGATCTCGGCCTGCAGGATGCCGCGGCTGAGCGCGACGTCGAGGCGGCCGTCGGTCATGTGGTCGAGCATCGCGAGATCCTCGGCCAGACGAAGCGGGTGCCACAAAGGCAGGATGATCGCGGCGATGCCGATGCGGATCCGGGAGGTCCGACTGGCCAGGTCCGCCATCAGCATCGCGGGGTTGGGCGACTGGTCGATCCCGGCGTGGTCGAAGTGGTGCTCACCGAGCCAGAATCCGTCGATGCCCAGCTCGTCCGCGAGCTTGATCCGGCGTCGGGCCCGGTTCAGGACGTCCCGCCAGGGCCGGACGTTTCCTTCGTTGGAGAACGAGTGCAGAATGTCGACTCTCACGAAGCATCTCCCTCGTGGCGAACGCGTCCGTGCCGGTCGCCGCTCTTCCGGTGGTTGGGTGGCCGCCGACGGCGAACGCTCGGGGCGCGGGCGTTCACTCGCACGACGGGATGATCTGCTGGAGAGGGTGTCCGGCAAGGTCTGCGCGGCGCCTGTCGGCGGCGGTCCGGCTCTCCTTGAGTGCCACGGGCGCCGCGGGCTCAGGCCCGCTTACGACCTCGCCGCGACCGCTTCGATCGCGACGCGGCAGTCGCCGGGGATGCCGGCCCGCAGCGTGACGCGCGCGGGGTACACGCCCGGTACGCATTCGGCCAGGTACGCCTCGATGAACTCCGTCCGGTACGCGTCGTCGCTCACCCAGCAGGTCGTCTTGAGCAGGTCGGAGCGGGTGAGGCCGGCCTGGCGCAGGACTTCGTCGAGGGAGGCGAAGCAGTGGCGGATCTCGTCGCGGATCGTGACGGCCGAAGCGGCGCGCCGACCCGTGACCGGATCGAGGGCCGAGACCCCCGCGAAGGTGAAGTCCCCTACGGTGACGCCGGACGCGCGACGCGGGTGCGTTTCGTTCTGGGACTCAGCGCTGATGAAGGTAGGCATGGTCCTCCTCGGTTGACGGCACGGGTCGGTCTCGTCGGCTTGCAGACTAAAGACCGTTCGGTCTGATAGTCAATGCTTGGGACAGCCGGTCGACAGAGCCAAGAAGGGCTGATGATGGGCCGTTGCCGGGCTATTGCTCCGAGTCTGGGACTACGCGTAGCATACCAACTCGTCGGTACGTACGGACAGGGGAGATGGCAATGCGCGAACCCTCCGACTCGCGGTGGTTCCGTGAGGTGCTCGGGCAGTACCCGACCGGAGTCTGTGTGGTCACGGCGGTGCAGGCGGACGGCTCGCGTGCGGGCTTCGTGGTGGGATCCTTCACCTCGGTGTCGCTCGATCCGCCACTCGTGGCGTTCTTCCCCGACAAGGGGTCGACGAGCTGGCCCAAGATCGAGAAGGCCGGACGTTTCTGTGTGAACATCCTCAGCGCCGACCAGGAGCACCTGTGTCGGCAGTTCGCCTCGAAGGCCGAGGACAAGTTCCAGGGCGTCGCCGTCCGTGCGGCCGGTTCGGGGTCGCCCGTCATCGAGGGCGTCGTTGCGTGGATCGACTGCGACCTCGAGTCGGTCCAGGAGGCCGGCGATCACTACATCGTACTCGGCCGGGTGCGGGAACTCGACGTCGAGGACCCCCAGCTGCCGCTGCTGTTCTTCCAGGGCGGCTACGGCCGCTTCGCCCCGCTGTCGCTGGCCGCCCCCGGCCATCGGGGCGCTCTGACCGAGCAACTGCGCAAGGTGGATCTGGTGCGCCCGGCCATGGAGAGTCTCGCCGCGGACCTCTCGGCGCGCTGCATCGCGACCGCGGTCGTCGACGACGAACTCGTCGTCCTGGCGAGTTCCGGCAGCCCCGACGCGGGCGCGCGGGCGACGCTGGTGGGTGTACACCTCCCCTTCGCACCGCCCAACGGCTCGGCGCTCGCCGCGTCGTACGACGAGGGTCGCGTCGAGGCGTGGCTGAAGACGCTGCCCGAGGGCACCGACCGCGACGAGCACCGGCGCCGGCTCGACCGGGTCCGTGAGCGCGGCTACTCGGTGGGCCTGCTCAACGAGGCGCAGCGCAAGTTCGCCAGTGTTCTGGACCGCCTGGCGGCCGATCCGCGCTCGATGAAGACCGAGAACCTGCGCTCTCTGGTCACACGGCTCAACTACGACCCGGCCGATCTGTCGTCCGACGCCAAGAGGGCCATCCGGGTGATCGCCGTGCCCGTACCCGGCGTCAACGGCGAGGCGGACCTCGCCTTCACGCTGTACGGCTTCTCGAAGCCCGATGCCAACGGCGGCATCGACGCCTACATCGACCGTGTCAGAGAGGCGGGCCGACAGGCGGCATCCTCCCTGAACGGTCACGCGCCGGCGGGTGTCTGAGCCGTGTCCCGGACCGAGCCGTGCCGTTCCCTGGCCCGGCAGTCGTCGTACCTTCGCGTGCGAAGGGAAGCGCCCCGCACGCGCCCGAACCGAAGGAGACTCCCCATGAGCACCGCCGTCGCCAAGACCCCGTTCGTCTACGCTTCGAGCCTCGCCATCGACGTGGCCACGATGAAGCTCGTGCCCGAGGCCGACACCATCGCCAACGAGACGCGCGTGGTCTTCGAGCGCATCTCGGCCCGGCTCGCCCACAGCGGCCTGACGCTTCGCGACGTGGTCAAGACGACGTGCTACCTCAGCGACGAGTCGCACCTGGAGGAGTTCGTCGAGGCGTACGAGGCTGTGTTCGCCCCCGGTCCGTACCCGGTGACCAGCACGCTGTTCCTCGGCATCGCCGGCAACTGCCGGGTCCAGGTTGAAGTCGTCGCGGCGAGCTGAGTGGGCGAGCCGCGGCCCGAGACACCGCGGGAGGCATCGGAAGGCCGGCGGCCCGGTTCGTGTGACGCCGGCCGACGGGTCTGGGGGTTGATGGCATGGTTGTTCCGGTACGGCGGCCGACCGGGCGTGCGGTGGTCGCAGTCGTGCTCGGCCGGCGGGGGCGCATCGCCCTGTTCCGGCGCAGCGCGCTGGTGGGCTCGGAACGAGGGCGCTGGCACTGCGTCACCGGATTCATGGAATCGGGCTCGCCGCTGCTCGACGCGGTGCGGGAGTTGTACGAGGAGACCGGTCTCGGCGTCGCCGATCTGGTCAGGATCAGCACGGGCCCCGTCCTGTCGCTGCCGGACCGCGCGGACTCCGTCTGGACGGTCCACACCTTCTGGGCCGAGACTGAGCGCCGCCGGCTGGCACTCAACTGGGAGCACGACGCGTACTGCTGGATCGCCCCGGGATTGCTGCCGAGCGTCGACGGTCAGGTCGACTGGCTCGCTGCCGTGCTGTCGTCGATGCCGCAGGTGCGGGAAGCGGGCTGCTCCTGAGACGCGGAGCGCCTATCGAGGGGCTTGCCACTGAGCAGGGCACTCGCTAATGTCCCAACAGACCAACCGGTCGGAATGAGTCGCTGCTGGGTGGCTCGTGCCCCGGACGACGAGCTGAGGCAGGCATGCATACCGGGCTTACGCTGATCTTCCAGAACCTCGGACGCGCGAGGAAGGACGCGGACGTCTACCGGAACGAACTGCGGTACGCCACGCGGGCCGAGGAACTGGGTTTCGACTCGGTGTGGTCGCCGGAGCACCACTTCACCGACTACGAGCTCACACCGAACGTCCCGCAGTTCCTGTCCTGGCTCGCCGGCCGCACCTCGCGGATCCGGCTCGGCACGATGGTCTCGGTGCTGCCCTGGCACGACCCGGTCCGCGTCGCCGAGAGCTTCAGCATGCTCGACCATCTCTCCGACGGTCGCGCGATCCTCGGCATGGGACGGGGGCTCGGCCGCATCGAGTTCGAGGGCTTCCGGGTCGACATGGCGGATTCCCGCCGGATGTTCGGCGAGTATGCCGAGTTCGTGATGTCGGCCCTGGAGACCGGCGTGATGGAGTACGACGGCGAGATGCTCCGGCAGCCTCGCGTCGATCTGCGGCCCGAGCCGTACGCCGGCTACCGCGGCCGCACCTTCGCCTCGGCGGTCTCGCCGCAGTCGATCGACCTGATGGCCCGCCTGGGCGTCGGCCTCATGGTGATCGCCCAGAAGCCCTGGGACACCGTGGAGCAGGAGCTGCAGGACTACCGCGAACGCTTCGTCGAGGTGAACGGTGCCGAGCCGCCCAAGCCGATCATCTGCGTCTTCACCGCCGTCTCCGAAACGGCGGCCGGCGCACAGGAGATGCGGGAGAAGTACCTGCAGCGGTACGCCCTGTCGACCGTCGAGCACTACGAATTCGACAACGTCGGCTTCGCCCGGATCGAGGGCTACGAGTACTACGCCGGCCTGAGCCGGAACATCCAGAAGCACGGTATCGACGGCTTCGCCGGCTTCCTGGCCGATCTGCAGGTCTGGGGGACGCCGGAGCAGGTGGTGGAGCGTCTGCTCGACTACGTGGAGCGACTGGACGCCGGCGGAATCCTGCTCGTGCCGGCGTTCGGCGGCATGCCGGAGCCGGTCGCCGACGCCAACTTCGACCTGATCGCCCGCAAGATCCTGCCGGCCCTCAAGGCGCACGACGTCGGCGGGGACCTCGGCGTCACCTACGACGGCAGCACCCCCACCGCCAACGACTGATCCACGAACCGCCGGGGGCACGCACCGAGTGCCTCGCCCCCGTACCCGCCGAGAAAGGGACCCCAAGAGCATGCCCGACACAGTCAAGTCGCCGCAGCACCTGATCAACGGCGAATGGCAGACCGGTTCCGGCACGGACGGGATCGCCGTCCACGACCCGTCCCGGGGGGAGCAGGTCGCCGAGCTGACCGCGGCCATCCCGGACGAGGTCGACGCGGCGGTCGCCGCCGCATCCGCCGCCTTCGGCACCTGGAGCGAGATGTCGCTGCAGCGGCGCGTGCAGTACCTCTACAGGATGCGCCAGCAGCTCGCCGACAACGCCGAGGACCTGGCCCGCACCATCACCCTCGACCAGGGCAAGACCCTCGACGAGGCCCGTGGTGAAGTGCTGCGGGCCGGCGAGTTCATCGAGACCGCGATCGCCGCGCCGATGCTCTACCACACGAAGGCGGGCAACATCGCCGGCGGTATCGACGCGCACCAGGTCCGCGAGCCCCTGGGCGTGTGCGTCGCGATCACGCCATTCAACTTCCCTGTGATGAACCCCAGTCAGTTCTCCGCCTGGGCGCTGGTCACCGGCAACACCCTCGTCGTCAAGCCGTCCGAGCAGGACCCGCTGGCCTCGACCGCGGTGATCCGGCTGCTGCAGCAGGCGGGCCTGCCGGACGGTGTGCTCAACCTCGTCCACGGCCGGGCTGACGTCGCGCAGCGCCTGATCGACCACCCGGAGGTCGTGGCGGTCTCCTGCATCACGTCCTCGCCGGTCGCGAAGGCCGTGCACGAGCGGGCCTCGGCGCTCGGCAAGCGCGTCCAGGCCAACGGCGGAGCCAAGAACCCCATCGTCGTCGCCGCGGACGCCGACCTCGACCTGGCGGCCGAGGGCATCGTCGCCTCCGCCTTCGGCATGGCCGGCCAGCGCTGCCTCGCGGGCACCCGCGTCGTCGCGGTCGACGAGGTCTACGACCAGCTCGTGGAGAAGGTCGCCGCCCTGAGCGACAAGCTGGTGGTGGGCAGCGGGTTCGACACCGGCACCACCCTCGGCCCGGTGGTCAGCGCGGCCGCCAGGCAGCGGCTGGAAGACCTCGTCGAGCGGGCGCTCACCGCCGGCGCGACCGCGGTGCGCGACGGCCGCGGCGCTGTTCCCCAGGGCCCCTCGGCGACCGCCGACGGCTACTTCTTCGGCCCCACCGTCCTCACCGGCCTCCGCCACACCGATCCGGTCGAGCAGGAGGAGACCTTCGGCCCGGTCATCGCCGTGCACCGGACGGCATTCCTGGAGGACGCGATCGCGATCTCCAACGACACCCCCTTCGGTAACGCGGCGACGATCTACACCCGTTCCGGCTCCACCGCCCGCGCGTTCACCAAGCGCGTTCGTTCCGGCAACATCGGCGTCAACTCGTTCCCGGCCCCGCCGGCGAACTTCCCCATGGGCGGCCTCGGCGACTCCTTCTTCGGCGAGACCCACATCTGCGGCGACGCCCCGCTGCGCTTCTACACCGAGGACAAACTCGTCGTCTCCCGCTGGTGACAGCACCTGCGGCCCACACCCGTTCCACCGCCGGCGGGCCACCCGGTGGCCCCGTTTCCCAGGAAGGTCTCATGAACCGGTTCATCAACGAGGCGGGCTCCGACCCGTCGAAGTACGGCCTGTCGTCGGGCGCCGTCGCCGGCAACATGGTCTTCGCGGCCGCGATGGCCCTCGACGGCGAGACCATGCAGCGTGACGCCGCCGCCGTCACCATCGCCGACGAGACGCGCATCTGCCTGGAGCAGCTGGAGGGCGTCCTCAAGGAGGCCGGCTGCGGTCTCAAGGACATTGTCAAAATCAACTGCTATCTCACCCGCGACGAGGACCGCGCCGAGTTCTGGCAGACGTACGACGAGATCTTCGCGACCATCGACACCCAGGCGGTCCGCATCACCCAGGTCGTGGGCATCGCCTGCGGCTGCCGCGTGGAGCTCGACGCCGTCGCCGTCGCGCCGTAGGGACCCGGTCGGCATGGACTCGATCTGGTTCGACGACGCACGCGTCGGCATGCGGTTCCGCACCGCCGCGCGCACCATCACCGAGACCGATGTCGTCAACTTCGCCGGTGTCTCGGGCGACTTCAACGAGCTGCACATGAACGCCGAGCGGATGCGCGACAGCGGCTTCGGCGAGCGCATCGCGCACGGAGCGCTGGTGCTCTCGATCGTCACCGGACTACGCGGTCAGCTCGGCATCTTCGACGAGTCGATCATCGCCTTCGCCGAGATCCGGGGATGGCGCTTCCTCGCCCCGGTGTTCATCGGCGACACCGTCCACGCGATGAACGAGATCACCGAGCTGCGGGAGACCTCCAAGCCCGACCGGGGAGTCGTGGTCCAGCGGGTCGACGTCGCGAACCAGAAGGGTGACGTCGTACAGACAGGAGAGATGGTCACGATGCTCAAGCGACGCGGTGCGGCATGAGGACGCGCATCGGGGACCCGGTGGACCGCCACGCCCTGCGACGGATCGGTGGTCCGGACGGCGACATCGCAGGTGGCCTGGTGTTCGCACCGGCGCGTGACCTGGGGGAGTGGCGGCAGGTCGAGGACGAGCTGACCGAGGCGTTCCTGCTCAGCCGTGAGGCGATGGCCGTCGAGGCACCCGTGGTCTACCTGCTGCGCTCGCCGGCGATCCTGGGCCGGTCCGGTCCGCTCGACTCCGCCGTCGCGGCCGGACTGGTCGGCGGCGCACGCGCGCTCGCCTTCGAGGGCCGGCGGCGCGGTCGCTACGCCACCGTCATCGGCGTCGACGGCGACGAACCGCCGGACAGGGTCGCCGAGGCGGTGACGTTCGCCCTCACCACCAGAGCAGCAGCCGGTCAGGTCGTCATGCTCGGCCACGAACACCTGGGAGCGATGCTGCCGTGAGTCTTGCCGTAGTCACCGGAGCCGCGCGAGGCATCGGACGCGCCGTCGCCGAAAGGCTCGTCACCCGGCACAGCCTCCTCCTGGTGGACATGAGCCAGGCCGTGCACGAGACGGCCGCGCAGCTCGGCGCGGTCGCCGTGCAGGCGGACATCACGCAGCCCGAGGGGATCGCGGCGATCGTCGCGGCGGTGGACGGCGCGTCCGAGCCGCCGGCCATGCTGGTGAACAACGCCGGCATCACGCGTGACGCGCTCATCCACAAGATGGAGGAGGCCGTCTTCCGTGCCGTCGTTCGGGTCAACCTCGGCGGGACGTACGCGCTGACCGAGGCCCTCGCTGGCCGCATCGTCGACGGCGGCTCGGTCGTCAATCTCAGTTCGCGGGCGCAGTTGGGCAACGTGGGACAGTTCAACTACGCGGTCTCCAAGACCGGGGTCATCGGCTGCACCCGGGCCCTCGCCCTCGCGCTCGCGCCCCGCCTGCGCGTCAACGCCGTGGCACCGGGGTTCGTCGAGTCGGACATGACCAGGGCGATGCCGGCCCGGGTGCGTGAGCGCGTGGTGAGCGCTGTCCCACTGGCCCGCGCCGGACAGCCGGAGGACATCGCCGACGCCGTGGCCTGGTTGGGCTCGGAGGCGGCCGGTTACCTCACCGGCCAGGTCCTCTACGTATGTGGCGGACGCAGCTTCGGCTGACCGGGCGCGCCGCAGCAGGAAGGCGTCGATGGGCGCGTAGACGCCGACAGCGATCACCGCGGCCGCGGTGGGGGAGGGACAGCACGATGATCCTGGAACGATACGAGTGGGGCGACGCCTCCGCACCGCCGCTGGTCCTCATCCACGGGGTCGGCTCCCGGGCCGAGTCCTTCCGTCGCGTGGCCGAGGAGGAGTGGGGCAGGCATTTCCGCGTCATCGCCTTCGACCTGCGCGGGCACAACCGGTCGGGCTGGGAGCCGCCGTGGACCCACGCGACGTACGTCGCCGACCTCGTGGAGTCGGTCAAGGCGCTCGGCATCGACCGCGCGCACTGGGCCGGCTACTCCTTCGGCGGCAGGCTGCTGCTCGACCTGGCGGCGGCGGAGCCCGCACTCATCGAACGGGCCGTGCTGTTGGAGCCCGTCATCCGGATCTCCCCGGAGCTGGCGATGCGCCGGGCCACCGAGGAACTCACCGGCGACGTCTGGGACTCCGTGGAGGCGTTCCTCCGGGGGCATGGGGCCACCGGCGCGATCTCGCCGGAACAGCTCGCGGAGGCCGCCGCCTATTTCGACGCGCTCCCCGACGGCCGTGTGCGGCGCCGCACCTGCCAGGCCGCGATCGTCTCCGTCTTCAGTGAGTTCGCCGCGCACGCGCCGGCACCGGAAACCCTGACGATGCCGACCATGCTGCTCTACGCTCCCGCCTTCGAGCTCGTGACGCCCGACCAGCGGGCCGCCTACGCGCCGTACGTGGACACGATCGTCGAGGTCCCCGGCATGCACGACATCTTCGCCACCGCCTACGAGCAGACGGCGTCGTCGGTCACCCGCTTCCTGCTGGCGCAGTGACGCCGGGCACCGGAGCCGGCCGTCGGAGGGGGACGGCCGTGATGCGGGTGCGGGTCCCGAGACCCGATGCCCACGTACTCTGGCGCGGCTGAAGCCGTGCCGGTCCTTGAGGAGGATGCAATGTCCCGTTCGAAAACCGAGGCCACCCTGGAGGTGCGGGACGGTGTGGCCGTCCTGACGCTGGACGCCCCGGAGCGATACAACGCGCTCACCCTGCCGATGTGCGGCGAGATGGTCGAGGCCATGGAGGAAGTCGACCGCACACCGGGGATCGGTGCCCTCGTGGTCCGCGGGGCGGGCAAGGCGTTCTGTTCCGGCGCAGATCTGTCGACGCTGAGCGATGCCGGCAAGGACCCCCTGGACGCTTCCGCGTTCGCGGATCTCGGCACGCTCTACGAGACGTTCATGCGACTGGGCCGGGTCACCGTTCCGACGCTCGCGGCCGTCCGGGGGCCCGCCGTGGGAGCCGGCATGAACCTCATGCTGGCCGCCGACCTGCGCATCGTCGCCCGGGACGCCCGGCTGATCAGCGGTTTCCTCAAGCGGGGGCTGCACCCGGGCGGCGGTCACTTCACCTTGCTCGACCGCGTCGCCGGGCGCGAGCTGACAGCCGCGATGGCGCTGTTCGGCGAGGAGATCAACGGAGAACAGGCCGTACGGGCCGGACTCGCCTGGGATGCCGTCGACGCGGAGCAGCTGGACGACCGCGCGCTGGAGCTGGCCCGGCGCGTCGCCAAGGATCCGGAGCTGGCCCGCGCGGCGGTGGCCAACTTCCGGCGCGAGACGGGAGCCACACCGATGTCCTGGGACGTGGCCCTCCAGTTCGAGCGGACCACCCAGATGTGGTCGATGCGTCGGGGGTAGCTGTCGGACGCGGCGCCGAGCGCGCTGCCCGCGGACAGACTCCCGACACCGCACCGACGAGCAGCCTCATCGACCAACCGGTCCGTATGCAGGCCGGATCGCACCGCATCGCATCAAAGGAGCGCACTCCCATGCCCAGTCGTCCCGCCGGTGCCCGCCCGGGTGCGAAGGCCCCGACCCTGCGCGGTCCCTTCGACCCGGGTGGTCAGCCGCAACTGACGATCGACAACCATCTGCACATCTCCCTGTTCGCCTGGAACGTCTCCAGCGGTCTCTCGGCGAGCAAGGCCGTTCTCTCGGACGTCGAGCGACACCGCGACTTCTGGAAGTGGCCGACCGCGTCGAAGCTCATGCGGGCCGTCGAGGAGGCCGGCTTCGACAGCCAGCTCCAGTACGGCATGTGGAGCGGGTACGGCGGCGACACCGGGTGGAACGACGCCGGTCTGGACTTCGCCACCGCCGCCACCGCTTCCGCGGCCGTGACGGAGCGGATCGGCATCTACTCCACGATCCACGTCGGCTACAACATATCGCCGCTCCTCATCGCGAAGGTCTTCTCCGACATAGACCACATCTCCGGTGGCCGCCTGGGCGTCAACGTCGTCGCCGGGCAGAACGCGGTCGACTACGCCCAGTTCGGCCTGGTGGGGCCGCCGTCGCAGGAGATCCGTTACGCGATCGCCGACGAGATGACCACCGCGCTGAAGCTGCTGTGGACATCGGACGAGCCCGTCGACTTCGAGGGCGAGTACTTCCAGATGTACGGCGCCCGGATCAACCCGCGCGCCACCAGCCGTCCGCGTCCGCTGCTGATCTGCGCGGCGGCTTCCGACATCGGTCTGGACTATGCCACCCGTCAGTGCGACGCGCTCTTCGTCACCGCCGACGACAACACCGTCGACGGCTACCGCAAGAAGGCCGCGAGGATCCACGGCATGGCCGCCGAGCACGGCCGGCAGGTCCGCATCGCCGCTATGTGCTACGTGGTCATGGACGACACCGACGCGAAGGCGCTCGAAACGGTGGAGTGGATGCGCGGCCAGATCGACCGGGGGGCGATCGAGACCTGGCTCACGCGGAGCGGCCACATCCTCAACAGCGAGGCCCGGACGGTCTCCGACGAGGTTGTCGGTGACGCGCGAGTCTCCTCAGGCGCCACACAGGACCCCTACCTCGGCATCGGCAAGGAACACTATGAGGGCCTGGGAATGGGCATGGGAGCCTATCAGCTGTTCGGCTCCTATGAGACGGTCGCCGACCAGCTGATCGCCCTCTACGAAGCGGGCGTCGGTCAGTTCGCGCTCTCCTTCTTCGACCCGCAGCGCGGTGTCCAGCAGATGCGCGATCACGTCCTGCCGATCCTGCGTGAACGCGGCTACAACCAGATACAGGTCTGAGGTCCGGTTCCCGCCCACAAGGTACCAACCGGTCGGATGATGTGGACCTGACGAACGCCTACCGACCCTGCGAGGCCGCTGTCTGTGCGGGTTCCATCCCGCTTCGCGACCTCGGCGGAGGGGCGCCTGTTAAGATACTCCTTGGTCGGTTGGATGGAGCGGTACACGAAGTGGGCCCGCTCGGGTTTTGGAGAGGTGACGTGGTGGACCAGGCTTCCAGGAGTCGGAGCAGGCGCAAAGTCGTGCGCGACCCGGAGGGCGCCCGCCGGGCACTTCTGACGAGCGCCATCCAGCTTTTTGAGAAGCACGGGTACGCCGGAACGACGGTGCAGAGCATCATCGACGGGGCGAACCTGACCAAAGGCGCTTTCTATCACCACTTCAACACCAAGGAAGACCTGCTCGTCCAGGTGCACGACCAGTTCATCGACTATCAGCTCTACCGGGCCCGTAAGGTGGTCGCGGACACGAAGCTCTCGAGCGACGAGGTCCTTCGCCGGTTGATCGTCGAGGCGCTGCTCGAACCCATGGCGATCTACAAGTCTGAGATCACCGTCTACCTCCAGGAGCACAGGTTCCTGTCCGGCGAGGTCTTCGCGGGGATCCGCGAGAAGCGCGACGAGTTCGAGCGCTATTTCCTCGACGTCATCGAGCGTGGGATCGAGGAGGGCGTCTTCCGCCCCGTCGGCCCGCCGCGCATCATGGCGTTCGGCATCATCGGGATGGGTGCCTGGACGTATTCGTGGCTCGACACCGGGGGTCCGGTCTCTCCCACGGACATCGGCAAGACCTACGCGGAGATGATCGTCAATGGCCTGAGGGCGGGCGACTGACGCAGCCGGCTGCCGATCGGGCGGACGCCCGGGCCCTGCCCGGGCGTCCGACGTCTTTCTGCCGGGGCGCGAATGAGGCCCACACTGCATGGTTGGCAGTGGCTCGGTCATACGCGTAAGATACCAACTAGTCGGTACTTAGCCGACCACCGGTCGGTTCGATAAACCTGCCCGAAGGGGGCGAGAACGCGATGCATACCGGTCTGACGCTTCTGTTCCAGAACCTTGATGGTGTGCGATCCGACGAGGAGGTGGTCCGGGACGAGCTGTCGCTGGCGGAGCGAGCGGAAGGCGCGGGCTTCGACTCGGTCTGGACGCCCGAGCACCACTTCACGGGGTACGGGATGACTCCCATGGTGCCTCAGTTCCTGTCCTGGCTGGCGGGCAGGACCTCGTCGATCAAGCTGGGCACCATGGTGTCGGTCCTGCCCTGGCAGGACCCGGTCCGCACGGCGGAGAGCTTCTGCGTGCTGGACCACTTGTCCCAGGGGCGGGCCGTGATGGGCGTCGGCCGGGGACTCGGGCGGGTGGAGTTCGACGGGTTCCGTCTGGAGATGGGGGAGTCCCGGGATCTGTTCCGCGAGTACAGCGAGGCGATCGTGCAGGCCCTCGAGTCGGGTGTGATGGAGTACGACGGCGACTTCTACCGGCAGCCGTCCGTCCCGCTGCGCCCCAAGCCGTACGCCTCGTTCCGCGGCCGGACGTTCGCCTCGGCGGTGTCGCCGGAGTCGATCGACCTGATGGCCCAGCTGGGTATCGGCGTGATGGTGATCGCGCAGAAGCCCTGGGACAAGGTCGAGGAGGAGCTGCGGTCCTTCCGGGCGCGCTTCAGGGAGATCAACGGGCACGAGGCACCGAAGCCCGTCATCTGCGTGTTCGTCGGCGCCGCACGGACCCGTGCGGGGGCGGACCGGATGCGGCAGGTGTACCTGCAGCGCTACGCGGAATCCACGGTCGAGCACTACGAGTTCGACAACGTGGGCTTCGCGAAGATCCCGGGCTACGAGTACTACGCCGGTCTGAGCCGCAACATCGAGAAGCACGGCGTCGAGGGGTTCTGCAACTTCCTCGCCGACCTTCAGGTCTGGGGAACCCCGGACGAGGTGGTGGAGCGGCTCCTCGGCTACGTCGAGCGTCTCGACGCCGGCGGGGTGCTGCTGGCTCCGTCGTTCGGAGGGATGCCGCCGGAGGTCGCCAGGGCCAACTTCGAACTGCTCGCCGAGGAGGTCCTTCCCCGCCTGCAGGCCCACGACGTCGGGGGCGACCTGGGTGTCCTCCACGGAGCTCCGGGTGCCGCGGCCACGGGGGACAGGGCAGAGGCCACCGCACTCGCGGCAGGGGCACAGTCGTGACGACGCCCGCCGTCCACGGCACCGGCGAAGACGGAGGAGGCGGGGGATCATGAACCAGGCGGTGGTGATCGACGCGGTCCGCTCCCCGATGGGCCGCGCCCGGCCCGACGGAGCCCTGGCCGGACTCCACCCGGTCGAGCTCCTCTCCCAGGTCATCGGCGCGCTGCTCGAACGCACCGGCGTGGATCCCGGAACGGTCGACGACGTACTCGTCGGATGTGTCACCCAGTCCTCCGAGCAGTCGGGGAACGTCGGCCGGATGGCCTGGCTCGCGGCCGGCTACCCGGAACACGTGCCCGCCGTGACCGTCGAGCGCAAATGCGGCTCGAGTCAGCAGGCGCTGCAGTTCGCCGCGCAAGGAGTCATGGCAGGCGGGTACGACCTGGTCGTCGTCGCCGGCGTGGAATCCATGAGCCGCGTCCCCATCGGCTCCAACCGGCAGGGCGCGGACATCCACGGACCCTCGGTCGAGGAGCGCTATGCGCCCGGCCTGATCCCGCAGGGCGTATCGGCAGAACTCATCGCCCGGCGATGGAAGTTGACCAGGCGGCAGCTCGACGAGTTCGCAGCCCGGTCCCACCGGCTGGCGTCGGAGGCGGCGGCTGCCGGCGCGTTCAAGCGCGAGATCGTACCGATCCGGGTGCCGGGCGCACCGGCACCCGTCGAGGCCGACGAGACGATCAGGCCGGGCACCACGGCCGAGACGATCGCCGCGTTGCGCCCGGCCTTCCGCACCGACGAGTTCGCCGCGCGGTTCCCCGAGCTGGACTGGCGGATCACACCCGCCACCTCCTCCCAGCTGACCGACGGCGCGAGCGCCGTACTGATCGCCAGTGAGCGGACGGCCCGGAGGCTGAATCTGCCGGCCCGCGCCCGCTTCCGTGGCTTCCACGCCTGCGGTGACGATCCGCTGCTGATGCTCACCGGCCCGATCGGGGCCACTCGGCAGATCCTTTCCCGCACGGGACTGACGCTCCGGCAGATGGACCATGTCGAGGTGAACGAGGCCTTCGCCTCGGTGCCCCTCGCCTGGCAGGCCGAACTGGACGCGGTGCAGGACACACTCAACCCCCGCGGCGGCGCCATCGCCCTCGGCCATCCGCTCGGCGCCACCGGGTGCCGCCTGCTGACGACGATGCTCCACGCCATGGAGGACGCCGATCAGCGCTACGGGCTGCAGACCGTCTGCGAAGCGGGCGGCATGGCCAATGCCCTGATCCTGGAACGGGACTAAGAGGTCCTAACAAAGGCGTTGGACGTGGCGGTGCGTGATCAGGCAGACGGCGAGCCCCAGGAACGCTTCGTGGATGTCGTCGCGACGTTCCCATCGGATCCGAAGCCGGCGGA
>NZ_BMWA01000038.1 GCF_014650995.1 Streptomyces viridiviolaceus | reverse complement strand
CCGTCCACGTCGTCACGGTCGACGGTCAGGTCATCGGCGAAGTGCCGGTCGCCAGTGGCGTCGGGCACGTACTTCACGCATACAACGATGTTCACCATGAGGGTGCTTCCTGTTCTCAACGACAGCCCGCGGGCGGGCCACTTGCTTCGGTGCTTGCAGCGCGTGTGCTACGCGTCGATCCCGCCGCGCTTGACGAGCTGGCTCGCGATCACGTTCCGCTGGATCTCATTGGTCCCCTCGCCGACGATCATCAGCGGGGCGTCCCGGAAGTAGCGCTCGACGTCGAACTCGGTGGAGTAGCCGTAACCGCCATGGATGCGGACGGCGTTGAGCGCGATCTGCATGCCGGTCTCGGAGGCGAACAGCTTCGCCATCCCGGCCTCCATGTCCACCCTTCGGCCGGCCTCGGCCTCGCGGGCGGCATACAGGGTGAGTTGGCGCGCCGCGGTCAGCGACGTGGCCATGTCGGCGAGGTAGTGGCCGATCGCCTGGTGCTGCCAGATGGGCTTGCCGAAGGACTCACGCTCCTGCGCGTAGGCGAGCGAGTCCTCCAGCGCCGCGCGGCCCACGCCGAGCGCGCGGGCGGCGACCTGCAGACGACCGGTCTCCAGGCCCTTCATCATCTGGGCGAATCCCTTGCCCTCGACGCCGCCGAGCACCGCGTCGGCGGGCGCGCGGTAGTCGTCGAAGGCCAACTCACAGCTTTCCACGCCCTTGTAGCCGAGCTTGGGCAGGTCGCGGGAGACGGTCAGCCCCGGGCCGTGCTCGACGAGGAGGATCGAGATGCCCTTGTGCCCCGGCGTCGCATCGGGGTCGGTCTTGCACATCAGGGCGATCAGCCCGGCGCGCCGGGAGTTGGTGATCCAGGTCTTGGAGCCGTTGACGACATAGCCGTCGTCGTCCTTGCGGGCGACGGTGCGCATGGCCTGCAGGTCGGAGCCGCCGCCCGGCTCGGTGAGGGCCATGGTGGCCCGCATCTTGCCGGTGGCCATCTTGGGCAGATAGCGGCGCTTCTGCTCCTCGGTGCCGAAGTGCACCAGCAGCTTGGCGACGACAGTGTGGCTGCCCATGGCTCCGGCCAGGCTCATCCAGCCGCGGGAGAGTTCCTCGGTGACCAGGACGTAGCAGGGCATGGAGACAGGGTTGCCGCCGTACTCCTCGGGGATGGCGAGCCCGTAGATGCCGAGCTTCTTCATCTGCTCGATCAGGGCCTCGGGGTAGGTGTTGGAGTGCTCCAGCTCCTGGACGATGGGCTTCACCTCCTTGTCGACAAAATCACGCACGGTCTTCACGACGAACTGCTCGTCGTCTGAGAGGGCGTCCAGGGTGCTCACGGTGTACTCCTCGTCTTCCGGTGCCGCAGCGTGCTGTCAGATGACGCCGTCGGCCCGCAGTCCCTCGATCCGGGCTGCGGAAAGTCCAAGTTCGGCCAGGACCCGCTCGGTGTGCTCGCCGACGGCGGGCACGGGGTCCATGCGCGTCTCGATTCCGGCCAGGTCCGCGGGCGGCCGGAGAGCCGGCACCACTGCGCCGGGGATGCCCACCTCATGCCAGCGGTTCCGGCCGGCGAGGACCGGGTGCTGGACGAACTCCCGCACGTCGTTGACCCCGGCGTTCGCGATCCCGGCCTCGTCCAGCAGCTTCATCGCCTCACCACTGCCGGACCGCCGGAACCGCTCGGTGATGATCGCGTTCAGCTCGTCCCGATGGGCGACCCTGTCCGGTCCGGTGGCGAACCGCGGGTCGTCGGCCAGCTCGGGACGCGCGAGGAAGCGTTCGCACAGCGCCGTCCATTCCCGCTCGTTCTGGATGGAGAACAGCACCTGCTTGCCGTCGGCCGCTGTGTAGGCCCCGTACGGCGCGATGGTGGCGTGTTGCGTGCCGATCCGCGGGGGCTGGGTGCCACCGTGGCGCGTGTAGTACGCGGGCTGGCTCATCCACTCCGCCAGCGCTTCGAAGAGCGACACCTCCACCGCCCGGGCGACGCCTGTGGTCGCTCGCGTGTACAGGGCGGTCAGGATGCCGGAGTAGGCGTACATACCCGCGGCGATGTCGGCGATCGACACGCCCACCCGAGCGGTCTCCTCCGGCGTGCCCGTCAGGGAGACCAGACCAGTCTGGCACTGCACCAGCAGGTCGTATGCCTTGCGGTCGGCCCACGGACCGCTGGTGCCGTAACCGGAGACGGTGCACGGGATCAGTGACAGATGCCGTTGCTGCAGGGATGCGGCATCCATCCCCAGGCGGTTCGCCGCGCCCGGAGCCAGGTTCTGCACGAACACGTCCGCCCGGGCCAGCAACTCCTCCAGCACCTCCCGTCCGGCGGGGGACTTCAGGTCGAGGGTCACGGACTCCTTGGACCGGTTGAGCCAGACGAAATAGCTGGACTGGCCGTGCACGGTGGTGTCGTAACGGCGAGCGAAGTCGCCACCCTCCGGTCGCTCGACCTTGATCACACGAGCACCGAGATCCGCGAGCTGGCGGGTGGCGAACGGCGCCGCCACGGCCTGCTCGACGCTCACGACGGTGACGCCGGAGAGCGGGAGTGCGGTCATGCTGTGGCCTCCTGGTGTCGTGCGGGCTGTGCTGCGCCGAGGGCTTGGCATGCCGGCGGATCTCCCACAGGGGTCACACAAGAGACCCGCCGGCTCCGAGGACGTGTGCGGTCGCCCTCGAGCCGCCCGATGCACCTCATGGGAGGTGCATTCCGGGGACCTCCCTCGTCCCGGCAGCAGAGCCATAATGGACACTCATGACGGCATAGGTGAAATACCATTTCATGATGGGTCTATGCCCAGGGCGGATGGAGCGGAGGAACGGTGGACATCAAACAGCTCAGAGCACTCGTCACCGTGGCCGAAGCGGGCAGTGTCACGCGAGCTGCGGAACTCCTGCACCTCGTCCAGCCGGCTGTCACCCGGCAGATCCGCACCCTGGAGCAGGAGCTGGGCGTCGCCCTGTTCGAGCGGACCCGGCAGGGGATGCAGCCCACAGCAGCCGGGACGGTCATGGTGGAGCGCGCCCGGCGCGCCCTGAACGAGCTCGAGCGGGCCCGCGCGGAGATCCAGCCGACACCGGGCGTTGTCTCCGGCATCGTCACGGTCGGCCTGCTCGACAGCGCCAGCAACCTGCTGGCCGAACCCCTCGCGTCCGCCGTCATCCGCGACCACCCCGGCATCGAACTGCGGCTGCTCACGGCGTACTCAGGCCACCTGCAGCAGTGGCTCGACGACGGCGACCTGGACCTGACACTCCTGTACAACCTGGCCAGCACCCCGTCACTCAACGCCGAACCGCTGGTCCGGGAGAAGCTCTGGGCGGTCGCGCCGCCGTCCGCCGGACTGCGGGCGGAGCACCCCGTCCCGTTCGAGGAGGCCGTGTCGCATCCGCTGGTGTTGCCGGCGACCGGCCATGGCCTGCGCGCGGTGATCGACAGGGCAGCGGCACAGGCCAAGGTGGAGATGAACATGATCGTCCAGACCAACTCGATGCATGTCCAGAAACAGCTCGTACTGGCCGGCCACGGATGGACGATCCTGCCCGGTGTCGGCATCGCCGAGGACGTCGCAGGCGGATCTCTGAGTGCCGCGCCGCTGTGTGAGCCCGAGGTCTGGCGCTCGATCGTGCTCGGCACCTCGCGGGCGGGACGAGTCACACCCGCCGCCGAGGTCGTGGCCAGAGAACTGACCCGCCGGGTCCGCTCGGCCGTACGTCAGGGACGATGGCCCTCCGCGCAGCTGCCCGATAAGGCGTCCCACCAGAGCCTATAAGGGCTCACAAGCCGTTTCAGCCTGCGGAACGGCGACACCGGCCATGCTCCCGCTGGGCTGCCATGCGATCGGAACATGCCGTCATCACGCCTTTCTATTGTCCATGGGGGCCCATCAGCAAGCATGATGATGAGCCGGTCGCCATGGGCGGCGCAGTGCCCGGCCCCTCTCGCGCACGGCCGGAGGGCGCGCCGCGTCGCAGCGTGCAGCCGGTGGCTCCTGCGGCCGGTCTCGCGGCCCTCGGGCCCAGGAGCACAGGGCAGTCGGCGAGGCGGCCGGACCGCCAGACGCTCCCGGCCCGCATCCGGAGCCAGTTGTTGAGGAGAAGCCATGCACATCGCCCAGAGCGGGCTCGGACCGTACGTGGAATCGTGGAGCCCAGGGACGGTCACCGACGACGACGTCCTGTCCCCCGCGCCGGTCGCCGCACTGTCGGCACTGCTGGACCAACCGGAACCGGTCGCGGCGGACGGCGAACCTCTGCCCCCGCTGTGGCACTGGCTGTACTTCCTGCAGTGGCCCGCGCAGCAGGACCTCGGAGCCGACGGACACCCTCGGCATGGCCACTTTCTGCCGCCCATCCCCGAACGGCAGCGCATGTTCGCCGGCGGGCGCTGCGAGGTCGTCGAACCGCTGCGTGCCGGCGAGCGCGCCCAGCGCATCAGCAGCGTGAGCACCGTGACGACCAAGCAGGGCTCGACAGGCGAACTCCTCTTCGTCACCGTGCGCAGCGAATACCTTCAGCAGGGCCGTACGTGCCTGGTCGAGGAACAGGACATCGTCTACCGGTCGGGGCGAAGCGCCGGACAGCATCCGACGGATCTCGACACCTCCGCCGTGCCGCGCTCCCACGATGCCTGGCAGCTCCCGCTGCAGCCCGATCCGACGATGCTGTTCCGGTTCAGTGCCCTCACCGCGAACGCGCACCGTATCCACTACGACGCTCCATACACCCGGGGCGAGGAGGGTTATCCGGGTCTCGTCGTCCACGGCCCCCTCCTGGTACTCGCCATGCTCGAACTGGTGCGTCGCAACGCCCCTTCCCGTCCTGTACGTTCTGTTTCCTACCGGCTGCGCCGCCCCGCGTTCGCAGGCGAGCAACTACTGGCCTGCGGAGCGCCGACGGACCGCAGCGCCGCACTGCGCATCGCCACAGCTCGCGAGGACCGCCACGCCACGGCGGAGGTGAGCTTCGCATGACCCTCACCAGGAGTCGGCTCGAGACCTCCCGCAGTCTGCTGTTCGTCCCCGGGCACCGGCCCGACCGGTTCGCCAAGGCCGCCTCCTCCGGCGCGGCGGCGATCATCATCGACCTCGAGGACGCCGTCGCCGCTCAGGACAAGGACCGGTCCCGCGACAACGCCGCTGCTTGGCTCGACGCGGGCAACAGCGCCGTGATCAGGATCAACCCGCCGGGCACCGCGTGGCACGACGCCGACCTGGAGATGGCGTACCGCCACGGCGCACCCGTCATGGTGCCGAAATCCGAGGACCCTTCCGTGCTCGCGGAACTCATTTGCCGCGCGGCCGGAAGAAGCCTTCTGATCCCGCTCGTGGAGACGGCAGCCGGCGTGGAGAGAGCCACAGAGTTGTGTGCCATGGGCGGCATGGTCAGAGTGGCCTTCGGCAACGTCGACCTCGCGGGCGAACTCGGCGTCGCCCACGACGACCACGTGGCACTCGCCTACGCCCGCTCCAGGCTCGTCTCGGCATCGGCGGCCGCCGGCCTGTGCCCTCCGATCGACGGTGTCACCACCAGCGTGAAGGACACGGAGGCTCTCACGGCGGACATCGCGCACTCCCGCCGTCTCGGCTTCACCGGAAAGCTGTGCATCCACCCGGCCCAGATCGCCACCGTGACGACGCACTTCGCGCCCACCGAGAGCGAAGTGCGGTGGGCCCGCGCGGTGATAGACGCCGGTGACTCGGTCACCGTGGTCGACGGACAGATGGTCGACAAGCCGGTACTGGAGCGCGCGCGGCGGATCCTCGCCGCATCCGACGACTGACTACGGGGCGGTCCGGACGGTCGCCCGTCCGGACGGTCGTCGCTCTCCCACTTCCGATCGTCGCTCTCACGCCCGAGTCAGCCCAAGGCGATCGATCGTATATTATGCTTCAACCTCGGAGGAGGTGGGAGACGGCGATGAGCGACACCGTGGTCACGATGCAAGCGCGTGACGGCAAGCGGAAACGGCTTCCCGAAGAAGTGGCGAGCCATGTCCGTGAGCTGATCATCTCAGGCCAGGTGCGACCGGGCGAGTTTCTGCGCATCGAGCCCATAGCCGCGGCGGTCGGCGTGAGCAACACGCCGGTTCGAGAGGGCCTGGTCTCCCTGAGGAGTGAGGGGTTCGTCCAACTGGTCCCCCGTCGCGGCTTCGTCGTCGCCCCCTTCACCCGGCAGGACGTCCGTGACCTGTTCTGGACCCAGGCGCGACTGGCGGGCGAGCTGGCCGCTCGTGCCGCCACGAAGATCACAGGCGAGCGGATCGTCAGGCTCGAGACCATCCTCGAAGAGCACGAGACGGCCATCTCCGTCGGCGACGAAGGGCGCATCGCCGACCTGGGCCACGCCTTTCACCGCGAGATCAACCTGGCGGCGGGTTCACACCGCCTCACCCTCCTGCTCAACTCCGTCGTCCAGCGCGTACCCAATCGCTTCTACGCCGCGATAGAGGGCCACGTCGCAGCGACCCGGCACGAACATCCGCTCTTGCTCGACGCCTTGTGCCGGGGGAAGGCGCACGAGGCGAGGTCACTCATGCAGCAGCACATCGCCGAGGGCGCGGACCACCTGGTCGACATCCTCGAGGAGCGCGGGCTGTGGAGCAGACAGGAGTCGGCCTCCTGAGCGCGCCGCTGGGCCCTGATCGCGCCGAAGCGGTGACGGCCCAGCGGCATCTGCCTCGCCGCCACTACTCCACCGGCGGCAGAAGCTCCGCGTTGTGCTGACCAACCGTGGGGGCAGGCAGGGGATCCAGGCGCTCGCCGTCGACGACGATCGGTGACTTCGGGGCGAGGTGCGGGCCGACTCCGGGCTGGTCGACCACGTCGAACAGATCACCCTTGCGAAGAGCGGCGCCGCCGTCACGGCCGAGCTCCTCGAAACTCCGGTAGCGTTCCCACAGAATCCGGTGGCTGTCCAGGGTCTCGGCCGCAACGGCGAACGGGGTGCTGCTGAACCACCGCGCCAGCAGAGTCGAGATCAGTTCACGGTGCTCGTACCGCTCCGACTCACTGGAGAAATCGATGTCCAGCGCGTTGGCGAGGCCCTCGAACGCGGCCGTCAGACCGGTCGCGGTCAGCAACTTGCTCCAGTGACGCTTCGTCAAAACCACCACCATCACCCGCACGCCGTCCGCAGTCACGAAGTCACGGCCGTAGGTGCCGAAGACGTCGTTGCCGGACTTCGTGCGCTGGTGATCCGTGACCTGCGCCTCGGCCAGGTAGCCGAGGTTGCCCGCCGTGGCGAGGGCGACGTCCTCGAGGGCGACTCGTATCCCGCGGCCCCGCCCGGTGACGAGCCGCTCCCGCTCCGCGGCGAGCAGTCCGATCGCGAGGTACAAACCGGCTGCGATGTCCCAGGCCGGCAGCACGTGGTTCACCGGCTCGGTTCCGGGCGCTCCGGTGATCAGGGGGAACCCGGTGGCGGCCTGGACCGTGTAGTCCACGCCGGCGCCCCCGTCGGCACGCCCCTGCAGGAGGACATGGATCACGTCGGAACGGCGCACACTGAGTGCCTCGTAGCCGAACTCCGGGTACCTGTCGCTGTTGCTCACCACCACGCACGGACCGCCCTGCAGAATCAGGTCCACCACCCGTCGACGCTCCGCTGCGGATTCCATGTCGACGGCCACGGCGCGCTTGCCCTTGTTGAGACCCGACCAGTACAAGCTGGTACCGGAATCGGCCAGCGGCCAGCGTGTGCGGTCGGCCGCTCCGCCGAGGGGTTCGACCCGGACGACGTCGGCGCCCAGTTGCGCGAGCGCGAGCCCGCACAGAGGGGTGGCCACATAGCTCGAGAGCTCGACAACCCTGAGGCCGGACAGCAGTCCCCTCCGTGCGGGCAGTTCTCCAGAGGACATGATCATCCTTTCGACCGGCTGATGGGTGAGCGCCGAAGTGCCGGTGACGCAACAGGGGCAGGTCGTTCACGGCGCAGGACATGGGCCCGGGCACGACCCGGCGGGCGCGACGGCGACAGGATCAAGGAAGCATGCCCTGCGCCATGCCCCAACGACTATATATGATATTTCAAAGCTCCGGAACGCTCGCGACTGCCCAACCCGGTAGCCTTCGGCAGTCTGGAGCAAAGTGGATCAAATCGCCCCAGGCACCCCTCGCAGGCAGACGATCTCATTCGCATTCTCTCCGCTGCCCTGGATGGATTCACGAATAAGATATATGATCCATAGGCTCCTCAGTGAGCTGCACGCCTACGTGCGAATGATTACCTAGACGCCTGACAGGTATTCCGATGAGTTCGATCTCACAGCGGCCATCGAAGCGCCGGGGCGAGAAGGAGGCGTCATGGCAGTTGCTCCGTTCTCAGAGAAGTACTGGAGCCCGGTCGAGACCATTTCCTCCGCGGAGGCGCGGGCGGTCCAGGATGAGCGTTTGAGGGAACAAATTGCTCATCTAGCGGCGAACAGCGCCTTTTACCGCGAGAAGTTTTCCAAGCACAACGTCGATGTGACGAAGATCAGGACGGTCGACGATCTGGCCGGCCTCCCCTTCACCGAGAAGCAGGAACTCCGCGACAGTCTGGCCGGTTCGCCGCCACTGGGCGCTCATGTCGCCGTGGACGACAGCGCCATCGTGCAGATTCAGGCTTCGTCGGGTACCACGGGAAGCCCGTCGTACGTGGCGCTGACCGCGAACGACATCGTCACCTGGTGCGAACTGGGGGCCAGGGCGCTTTACGCGAACGGCTTCCGGCCGGGCGACCGGCTGCTGCATGCCTTCGGCATGAGCAAGGGATTCGTCGGTGGACTGCCAGTCGTCCAGATACTGCAGTACATGGGCATCGTCGATATTCCCATCGGTGCGGAGGCGGGCGCGGAGCGGCTGCTGCGTGTGCAGGCGGACCAGCGGCCGAACGCGCTGATCGGCACGCCGTACTTCCTCACTCACCTCGCCGAACAGGCACCGCGGATCGTCGGCCGCCTCGCCGGCGAACTCGGTGTCCGCGCCATCAGTGTCGGCGGCGAGCCCGGCGGCGGCCTGCCGGCCGTGCGGGAGAAGCTCGAGTCGCTGTGGGGTGCGACCGCGCGGGAGATGCTCGGCGGGACCGACATCGCCTGCACCTACTGGGGTGAGTGCGAGGCGGGTGAGGGAATGCACTTCCTGTCCCCCGACCTCATGATCGCCGAGCTGATCAACCCCGAGACCGGCGAGCAGATCGCACCGGTCGAGGGCGCGCAGGGCGAACTCGTCTACACCGCACTGCGCCGCCAGGCGTCGCCGCTGCTGCGCTTCCGCACCAGGGACCATGTCGTGGTGACCGGAACCGACTGCTCATGCGGTCGCACCGGGTACAAAGTCCGGTGCATCGGCCGCACGGACGACATGCTGATCGTGCGCGGAATCAACGTCTTCCCGTCGGCGATCAAGCAGCTCGTCGTCGAGTTGGCACCCTCGACGACTGGGGAAATGCGTATCCGGGCGGACTTCGAAGGACACTCGACCCAGCGTCCGCTCCCCCTGGTCGTGGAGCACGCGGCGGGAATGAGCCAGGAACAGCAGCAGGAACTGCGGACCACGCTCGAACAGCGCATCCGTTCGGCCCTCAATGTAAAGACGGTCGTGGAGCTCGTCCCCGACGGGACGCTGAAGCGCCCGGACCACGTCAAGGTCGCGCTGATCGAACGAGTGAAGGCGTAGGAGCAACGGCACGCTCCCGCCCTCGAGGCGGCAGAAAGCTACGGACCCCAAGTCCTCTATTCCTTCCAGGGGCTTGGGGTCCGGGGGTTCTCTTCGAGGGATGACCCGTCAGAACTCGAAGACACCCTTGCCGTCAGCCTGCTCGTCGAACCACTGGTACGCCTCGACCGCATGGTCGAGCGACCAGCTGTGGGTGAAGATGCGGTCGACCGGCAACTGGTGAGCAACGACGAAATTGGCGCAGCGGGCCTGTTCGATCGTGGACATCGTCCACGAGGTCATGAGCGTCCACTGCTTCTTGTACTGCTGCTCTGTCCTGAAACTCACGTCGCCGGGAAGCCCGATGAAGCAAGCGCGGCCCCACTTGCCGAGAATCTTGAGTGCGTCGGCGCCGGCCACACCCGACGTCTCCAGGATCACCTCCGCTCCTCGACCTCCGGTGAGGTCGGCCATCGCCTCGGTGAGATCCACCTCGGCAGAATTGATGACCTCACTGGCGCCGAATTCGCGCGCGCGATCCAGCCTCGCGTCCCTGACGTCCACGGCGATAACGCGGGCGCCGAGAGCCGAGGCGAACATGGTCCCGGACAGGCCCACCAGCCCCTGCCCCATGACCACCAGGGTGGCGCCGCCTATGTTGCCCAGGCGCTTGATGCCGCCCCACGCCGTTCCGGTCCCGCAGCCGATGGCCGCGCCCGCCTTGTAGCTGAGCGCGTCGGGGAGCGGCAGGAGTGTTCTGGCCGGTACCACCATGTAGGGGGCGTGCCCTCCGTGCGTAGTGATGCTGAGCGTGTGCCCGTTTTCCCTGTCGCACATCTGCGGCCACCCGGACCGGCAGTGTTCGCAGGCGTCGCAGCCCCAGTAGTGGTGAATCATCACCCGGTCACCCACGGACGCCATGTCCGCGGTGACCCCCGGACCGACCGCGTGCACCTCACCGCAGGGTTCGTGCCCCTGGATGGTGTCCTTGCCCCCTCCGAACGAAGCGGTGCCACGGTAGAAGTGGAGGTCGCTGCCGCACATTCCGGAGGCCCGCATACGGACGACCACTTCTCCCGGCCCCGGCTCGGGATCGGGGAAGTCCTGCAAAACTGCGCGACGGTCCCCCGGGAATGTGATTCCTTGCATAGATCGCTCCTTGTCGTCGAGCGCGCAGGTCGGCCCACAAAATCACTACCGAGCCAACGGTTCAGAGTGACACGCAGATTAAGGCCATGTTTCAGCTCATCCAACTGGTATTTTTCGAACCGGCGATTCTGCAGCGTCGAATCAGTACGGACGCGTAGCCGCCGCGGAGCGAGCGGTCGACCGACATCCTGGCGCCGATTCGCACCCCTCGAATCGGCGCTTCACCATTTTGAAATTGGAACGGACGGTAACGCGGGCTAGGCTCGGTCGGATGACGGGAAGCGGCAGGAAGCACCCTGAATCGGATCATTCGTCCAACCCACGTACACGTTTCGCGTTCGTCGGACTGCTGGGGAGATCAGATGGTGTGGCAAGGCAATTACGGCAAGCTCTACATCGGCGGCCGATGGGTGGCACCGTCGGTGGACGGGGAAACGATCCCGGTCGTCTCCCCGTCCACCGAGGAAGAAATCGCTCGAGTGCCCGCGGCCTCACATGCCGATGTCGACCGCGCCGTCGAGGCCGCACGGACAGCCTTCGACCAGGGCCCGTGGCCGCGCATGAAGCTGGAGGAGCGCATAGGGGCTCTGCGGGGGCTGAGCGCACGGCTCGCGGAACATGAGAGCGTCATGGCCGAGCTCGTCACAGCGGAGATGGGCTGTCCGATCACGCAGTCGCATGCGATTCAGGCGCTGCGCCCACGGCTGATCCTGGACACGATGATCGAGCTGGCACCCAAGTACCCATTCGATTCCCTGCGGGACTCGGCGACCGGCCGGGCCCGCGTCACTCGCGAGCCCGTCGGAGTGGTGGCCGCCGTGGTGCCCTGGAACGCGCCGCATCTCGTCACCATGATGAAGCTGGCGCCTGCCCTGCTGGCCGGTTGCACGGTCGTTCTCAAGCCCTCGCCCGAAACCCCGCTCGACGCCTATCTCTTGGCCGAGCTGATCGACAGGAGCGGGATTCCTGACGGCGTCGTCAGTGTCGTACCGGCCCATCGTGAGGTCAGTGAGTATCTGGTGAGTCACCCGGGGGTCGACAAGGTCTCGTTCACCGGATCGACGGCAGCCGGTCGTCGCATCGCTGCGGTGTGCGGCCAGGCTGTGCGCCGTGTGACCCTCGAGCTCGGCGGGAAGTCTGCGGCGATCGTCCTCGACGACGCCGATCTCGACGCGACACTCGAGTCCCTGCGCGTCGGCGCCTTCCGCAACACCGGCCAGGTGTGCAGTGCCAAGACCAGGGTCCTGGTGTCGCGCCGCCGGGCGAAGGACGTGATCGACGGACTGGTCGAGCTCACGGCCGCCATGCCGGTCGGCGACCCGTTCGATCCCGAAACCGAGTTCGGCCCGCTCGTCACGGCACAGCAGCGCGAGCGCGTCGAGGGGTACATCCGCTCCGGCCGGGCATCGGGCGCGACGGTGGCCTACGGCGGCGGCCGGCCGGAAGGACCGGCCAACGGGTGGTTCGTCGAGCCGACGTTGTTCAGCAAGGTCGAGTCCTCGATGCGGATCGCCCAGGAGGAGATCTTCGGGCCGGTGCTCTCGATCCTTGAGTACGATCACGAGGACGAGGCCGTGGCCATGGCCAACGATTCGGAGTACGGGCTCAACGGATCGATATTCACCGCCGACGTGGAGCACGCGCTCGATCTGGCGACCCGCATACGGACGGGGACCGTCGAGATCAACGGCAATCCTGCCGGCCTGTCGGCTCCGTCCGGCGGCTACAAGTGCAGTGGCATCGGTCGCGAGCTCGGTCTCGAAGGATTCGACTCGTTCGTCGAGATCAAGTCGGTGGGCCTGCCACGTACGTGAGTCCACCACCCGTTCGTCGTCGCGCCGCCCCTCGAAGAGACGCCCTTCGAGGGGCGGCGCGTCGCTGTCCTGCCCGGACAGCAGCGCCGCACAGCAATTCGACTGGACCGAATCACCGATTCGACGGACACGAATTGAAGCCCTTTCCGTGCGAAGTCAAAGTGATGCCGTCGGGATATGGACGTCCCGGGCTTCTCGGCTATAGGTTCTCGCCAACGCCCACGGTCTCCGCTGTGCGCGCTTCCAGTCACGGATCACCTACGTCCAGCCATCCGGGCGACAAGTAGCCCTGGCTGCGGCAGTAACAGCGCCGGTATCTGCCGGGCTGTCATGGGTCTCAGGCCGTCGAAAAGCTCAATCGTTGAACCGCGAAAGAATTATCGGTTCGCATTCGGGTCATGGTTGACCGCTGCTTCACATACCGGGAGAGACATGAGCACACAGGGAAGCACTTCAACAGCCGTCGAGCCGACGATCGCGAAACGCCGGGGAGGCCGCATTCTTTTCGCCTCCGTTGCAGCCCAGTCGATCGAGTACTACGACTTCCTGATCTATGGTACGGCCGCCTCGCTGGTCCTCAACGACCTCTTCTTCCCCTCGGGGAACTCGCTTTCGAGCACTCTCGCCACATTCGCCACGTTCGCGGTCGGCTTCGCCGGCCGGCCGATCGGCGCGGCGATCTTCGGTCACTTCGGTGACAAGTTCGGCCGCAAGCCGGCACTGCTGGCGGCCATGCTGCTGATGGCGGTGTCCTCGACGCTCATCGGCCTGCTGCCCACGTACTCGGCCATCGGCGTGACCGCGCCGATCCTCCTGGTGATCCTGCGGATGGCCCAGGGCATCTCGGTGGGCGGCCACTTCAGCGGCGCCACCCTGTTGGCGCTGGAGAGCGCGCCGCCAAAGCGCCGCGGCCTCTTCGGGTCGCTTCCCCAGCTCGGCGTGATCGTCGGCATGGTCGCCGGCACGCTCGTCTTCCTGCTCATGAGCAACGTCACCACCAGCGACCAGTTCTCGGCGTGGGGATGGCGCATCCCGTTCCTGCTCAGCGTCCTGATGTTCCCCCTGGCCTACTTCGTGCACCGCTTCATCGAGGACACACCGGAATTCCACAACGCCAACGAGAAGATGGCGGACAAGAAGCGCTCCGCGCCGCGATCATCCGTGATACAGGTGCTGCGCCACCCCAAGCAGGTCCTGCTGGTCGCCTTCACCTTCCTCCCCGCCGGCATCAGTTTCTACGTCATCGTCACGGGACTGCTCCACTACGCGACGCACGACCTGCATGTCTCCCGGAACGCGATGCTCACCGTGGTCATGATCTCGATGGTCCCGTTCACCGTGGCCACGGTCGGCTTCGCATGGCTGTCCGACATCGTGGGTCGCCGGAAGGTCTACGCGGCGGGCGCCGTATTCGCCGGCGCCTGGGCCTTCGCGCTGTTCCCGCTGGTGGAGACACGCAGCTTCGGGTTGATCCTCCTCGCCGCGTGCGTGGGCCAACTCGGTGTGGGAGCGATGTTCGGCCCGGGCACCGCGCTCTTCGCCGAAGCGTTTCCGCCGAACGTGCGGTACTCCGGATCCGCGATCGGAAACCAGCTCGCGAACATCGTCGGCGCCGGGCTGGCCCCGTTCATCATGGTCGCGCTCTTGGCGGCAACACACACCTCGGTGTCGGTGGCGGCCTACATGGCTGTGGCCTCGATCGTCAGCCTGCTGGCCGTGGCGCTCATCCGCATTCCGGGCGAGGAGTCCGAAAGCTGAGTCGAGAGCATAGCCAGGCGTCCGGGCCACCTGTGACCCGGACGCCTGTCGCACGTCGAGGAACCCTCGAACTCATCAGCGTTCAGTTGGCCCCTGGACGCGGAACGGTCTAGAGAGATTTCAGAGACTCGGCCCCGATCTCTTTTCCTGCAGAGCGCATCTCTGCCCAGTGCCGCGGGTCGTGATTGACCCACACGGTCGTGTCCGGCCGACTCCTGAGCAGTTTGAGCTTGCGCAGCGAATCGAGCTTGTTCAGGACGTCGGCGTCGAACGGCATTCCCACCGTGTTGTCGATGTTGTCGCTCACATGCGCCGTGTCACCGGTCAGCACGAGCGTCCGGTCATCGAGTCGGATCCGGAGGCCGAGGGAACCAGGCGTGTGTCCCGGCAAGGAAAGCAGGGACACACTGCCGTCGCCGAACATGTCGTGGTCGTAGCCGGCCGGCAACTCGTTCCAACGGATACTCGCCGCCGCCTCCAGATCCTGGTTCCGGAAGAAGCCCGCCGTATGGCTGTCGGCGTTGTGGGCGTATCGCAGTTCGCCGGCTCCGATGAAGCCCTCGGCGTGCGGGAAATGCCGCAACCCTCCGGTGTGGTCGAAGTGCGCATGCGAGAGCACCACGCGCCGCACGTCCCCCGTGGTGAAGCCGAGCATCTCGAGCTGCCGGTCGAGGCGGCATTCCTCCGGGAAGCGGATGTCGAACATGGTGGCCAGCGGTCCGTACGCGGCGGCCGGGTCCCCGGCGGCTTCGGACGCGAGCCCGGAGTCGAACAGCAGCAGTCCTTCCTCATGCTCGATCAGGAACGACGGTGCCGGTATCGTCACCTGTTCCGCGCCGCTGCCGAGCAGCAGGATGCTCTTGTCGACGGTGATCGTGGGAGCGTCGAGTGCCCAGACGTGCCTGACGGTCTTCGAGTTGGACATGCCTGTCTCCGTGGTGCAGGGGCCGACGAACGAAGCAAAGCATCATGTGAAATATATTTACTGTCAAGACTCTACGCAGAGGCCTGGTTGCCCTCCGTATCCGCAGTGTCGCTCGGCTGTCCGCAGCTCCAGCGAGGTGAGGGGGCCAGACCTGCCCCCGGACAGCTGCGTCATGGGCTGAAAGCGGCCCATTGCACGGGTTCGTGAGCCGTGTGAATCTCGATGACGTGGCCGACGGGACATCCCGCCGATCACATCCGCAACATCCTCCCCTCCCCCCATTGCTGCCATTTTGCGGCAGATCAGAAATACGGAGATCAAAGAGTGGAATCGGTACGGTTCAAGAACCGCACATGGGACGTCGCAGCCGATCTGCGACTCCCGAAGGACTTCGACCCGACGAAGAAGTACCCCGCGATCATCACCGCGCACCCCATCAGCAGCTGCAAGGGGCAGACCTCCGGCAACATCTACGCCGAGGGTCTGACCGAGATGGGGTACATAACCCTCGCGTTCGACGCCTCTCACCAGGGTGAGAGCGGCGGCGAACCGCGCTTCCTGGAGGACCCGGGCACGCGCGTGGAGGACTTCCGCTGCGCCGTGGACTACCTCGTGACGCTTGACTACGTCGACGAGGACCGCATTGGTGTCGTGGGTATCTGCGGGGGCGGCGGTTACGCCGTCAACGCCACGATGACGGACCACCGGATCAAGGCGCTGGGCACCGTGGTCGCCGCCAACTACGGCCGGCTCATGCGTGAAGGCGCCCCTGGTGCAGCGATCGCGGCGCTGGAGGCGATCGGCAAGCAGCGCACGGCCGAGGCCCGTGGCGCGGAGCCGATGCTCACGACCTACATCCCCAACTCTGTCGAGGAGCGGGAGCAGGCCGGCATCACCGACGTCGACATCGTCGACGCCGTCGAGTACTACCGCACGCCCCGAGGGCAGGACGAGGGTTCCCCGAACAAGCTGCTCTTCTCCGGCCTCGAGGCGGCATTCGCCTTCGACGCGTTCCACCTGGCGGAGCACCTGCTGACGCAGCCGCTGCAGATCATCGTCGGCTCTGTCCCGGGCGGCTTCGGCTCGTACCGGGACGGCTTCGAGCTCTTCAACCGAGCCCGTTCCGAGAAGAAGGACATCTTCGTGGTTCCGGGCGCGAGCCACTACGACCTGTACGACAAGCCGGAGTACGTCGCCCAGGCGCTCGAGAAGCTGGCGTCCTTCTTCAAGGACAACCTCCAGTAGCACCTTCGGGCCGAAAGGCCCCGTTTCACCGAGGGGTGGGCGCCACCGCGCCCACCCCTTCGTGGGTTTTCCGTGCAGTTGTCAGGTTGATCCGGCGTTCCAGAGCTCGATCAGCCGACGCACGTCGACGTGCTCGGAGCTCGGCGTCGCGGGTGTCCGCCCGGGCGTGCGGCTGAAGCGCGGTGCGGGCGACGGGTGAAGCACCCCCCCGACGCGCTGGAAGACCTGGCGCTGGGCGTTGTGAGGGTCGTCGGCCGCCTCGTCGAACGACAGGACGGGCGTGACGCAGGCGTCCGTGCCCGCGTAGATCTCCGCCCACTCCGCCTGCGTCCTCGACGCGAACGCCGACGCGATGAGCTCGCGCAGCTTCGGCCAGCCGCTCCGGTCGTTCTGCTCCGGCCAGTCGCTGACGTCCACGCCGAGGCGCGAGGTGAACTCCCGGTAGAAGTCCGGTTCCAGCGCCCCCACCGCGATGTGGCGTCCGTCCGCGCACCGGTAGGTGTCGTAGAACGGGGCGCCGGAGTCGAGGAAGTTGGTTCCTGGGTCGTCGCTGTAGACACCAGCCGCCCGCAGGCCCTGCAACTTGGCGGTCAGCACCGCCACGCCGTCGAGCATCGCGGCGTCCAGCACCTGTCCCCGCCCGGACGTGCGCGCCTCGAGGAGTGCGCAGACGATCCCGTACGCGGCCATGGTCCCGCCGCCGGCGTAGTCGCCGAGCAGGTTGATCGGCGGCCGGGGGGCCTCGCCCTGCCGGGCCATGGCATGGAGCGCGCCCGACTGGGCGACATAGTTGATGTCGTGACCGGCCACCTTCGCCAGCGGCCCGCTCTGGCCGTAGCCGGTCAGGCGAGCGTAGACGACGGCCGCGTTGCGGCTGGTCACGACGTCCGGCCCGAGGCCCAGACGTTCGGTCACGCCGGGGCGGTAGCCCTCTATGAAGACATCCGCGGCGCCGACGAGCCGGAGCACCGTCTCGACGCCGTCGGGGTCCTTGAGGTCGACCGCTACGGTGTCGACACCTCGGTTGGCCAGGTCGTGCTCCTCATGCAGACCGTCGGTCTGACTGAGCGCGCGGGCGGACCGGTTGGCCGGCCGGGTCACCCGTACGACGTGCGCGCCCATGTCGGCCAGGAGCATACCCGTGAAGGGAACGGGGCCCATGCCCGCCAGGGCGACGACGCGGATTCCGGCCAGGGGCCCGCTCATGCCGGACCACCGTCGGTCCTGCCACCCCTGTCGTCGACGGCCGGACCGCCGCCCAGCGGGCTGATCACAGCCTCACGCATGTCGTCCTCACTTTTCCTCCTGTCGCGTGCGTGCCGACCGGGTACGCACGTAGGTGAAATGCCCAGCTGTCCGCAAGAGGCCGGGCCGCCTCGAGGACGGCCCGGCATCCCGTCAGTACGACCGCGGCAGGCCGAGCGCCTTGCTGGAGATGTAGTTGAGGACCATCTCCTGCGAGAACGGGGCGTTCGGAAGCAGGCGCACCTCACGCCACAGCCGCTCGACGTGGTACTCCTTCGCGTACGCGTAGCCACCGTGGGTCTGCATCGCGCGGTCGCACGCCTGGAAGCCCGCCTCGGCACCGAGAAACTTCGCGGCGGCGGCCTCCTTCCCGCAGTTCTGGCGGTTGTCGAAGAGCCTGGCGGCGTTCATGGCGACGAGTTCGGCCGCCTCGAGCCGGATCCAGGAGTCGGCCAGCGGGTGGGCGACGGCCTGGTTCTTGCCGATGGGGCGGTCGAACACGACGCGCTCGTTGGCGTACTTGCTCGCCAGCTCGAGCGCGGCCCGGCCGAGGCCGACGCCCTCCATGCCCACGACGATGCGCTCCGGGTTGAGGCCGTCGATCAGGTAGCGGAAACCCTGGCCGACCTCGCCGACGACCTCGTCGTCGCTGACCTCCAGGTTGTCGATGAACAGCTCGTTGGTGTCGATGGCCGCGCGGCCGAGCTTCTCGATCTCACGCACGGTGATCTTCGTGCGGTCGAGATCGGTGAAGAACAGGGTCATCCCGTCCAGCGGCCGCTTCTCGTCACGCGGCGAGGTGCGGGCCACGATCAGGATTTTGTGGGCGTTCTGCGCGTTGGTGATGAAGATCTTCTGGCCGTTGATCCGCCAGCCGCCGTCGATCTTCTCGGCGCGTGTGCGGATGCGGGAGGTGTCCACACCCGCGTCGGGCTCGGTGATGGCGAACGCCATCAGGAGCTCGCCCTTGGCGAGCTTCGGCAGGTACTCGCCCTTCATGGCCTCGGAGCCGTACCGCAGGATCGGGGCCGGCGGAAAGACGTAGAAGTGGATGGCCGAACCGCCGCTCATACCGGCGCCGGACTGCGCGATCTCCGTCATCATGACGGCCGACTCGGTCAGGCCGAGGCCGAGGCCGCCGTACTCCTCGGGGATCATCGCACCGAGCCAGCCGCCGTCGGCGAAGGCCTTGACGAACTCCCAGGGGTACTCGCCCTTCTTGTCCTTCTCGCGCCAGTACCCGTAGTCGAACTTGCGCGCCAGCTCGCGGACGGTCTTGCGGATCAGCTCCAGATCGCTGAGTTCGGTCATGGCCATCAGTGTTCTCCCTCGAGTACGGGAATGTCGGTCAGGGGGGTCAGGGGGTCGAGTGACGACATGTCACCCGGCGAAGCCCCGAGGTACCGGGCGCGGATGGCGCGGCGCATGATCTTGCCGTTCTTGGTCTTCGGCAGCGTCGTCACGACGTGCAGCGTCGGGGCGAAGGAGCGGCCGACGTTGTGCACCGCGGTGGTGAGCAGGTCGTCGTGGTCGACGTCGGCGTCACCCAGCACGGCGAAGGCCACCACCCGCTGACCGCGCTGTTCGTCGGGGACGCCGATGACGGCGGCCTCGACGATCCTGTGGTCCTTCAGCAGGGAGGCCTCGATCTCGGCGGGACCGACCCGCCGGCCGGACACCTTGATGGTGTCGTCGGACCGGCCGTGGATCCGCCAGGTGCCGTCGCCGTCGACGCCGGCGAGGTCGCCGTGGACCCAGACGCCGTCCCAGCGGTTCCAGTACGTCTCCAGGTAGCGTTCGCGGTCCTGCCAGAAGGCGTGGGTCATGCCGGGGAAGGTGTTGAGCACCGTCAGCTCGCCGATCTCGCCCACGGTAGGCCGGCCGTCCTGGTCCAGGACCGCCACGTCGATGCCGAGCAGTGGCCCGTTGAACGACGCCGGCTCCATGGGCAGGAACGGATAGCTGTTGAGGAGACCGCCGCCCACCTCGGTGCCGCCGCTGTAGTTGATGATCGGGCGCCGGCCTTCGCCGACGGCCTCGAACAGCCAGCGCCAGGTCGGCTCGTCCCACGCCTCGCCGGTGGAGACGAACGCGCGCAGGCTGCCGAGGTCGCCGAACGTACCGTCGCTGCGGGCCATGACCGCGCGGATGGCCGTGGGGGCGACCCCCTGCACGGTGACGCCGTTGCGCTCCACGATCTCCCACAGCCGCTTCGGCGTGGGGTGATCGGGCACGCCCTCGGTGAAGACGACCGTGGCCCCCAGCTGCAGACCGCCCATGATCAGCAGCGGGCCCACCAGCCAGCCCATGTCGCTGATCCAGGCGATGACGTCCTCACTGTGCACGTCGAACCCGTAGCCGAAGTCCGCGGCCGCCTTCACCGCCAGACCCGCGTGGGAATGGACGATGCCCTTGGGCGCGCCGGTGGTGCCGGAGGTGTAGACGATGGTCAGCGGATCGTTGGGGTCGGTGGCGACCGTGCCGACCGGGGCCGGATGACGTTCCAGCTCGTCCCAGTAGACGTCCCGGCCCTCGCGCATGTCGACGCCGTCGGCGAGGTGGCGGACCACCACGGCGTGCCGGACGGATGGTGCGGACGCCAGGGCTTCGTCGGCGGTCTGCTTGAGCGGCACGCGCTTGCCCCGACGGGTGGTCCCGTCGGCGGTGACGAGCACGACCGCCTCGGAGTCCCGCAGGCGGGTCGCGAGCGCCTCGGCGCCGTATCCCGTGAACGCGGGAACCGAGATGGCACCGATCATCGCGCAGGCCAGGAAGGCGACCGTGGCCTCGGGAACGACCGGGAGGAAGAGGACGACCCGGTCCCCGCGGGTGACGCCGAGGTGTGTGAGGTTGGCCGCGAAGCGTCGTACCTCGGTGTCGAGTTGGGCGTAGGTCAGCGTGCGTCGCTGGCCGCCGTCGCCTTCGTAGACCACGGCGGTCTTACCCGCGAGCGGCCCGACCGCATGACGGTGGGAGCACACCTCGGCCGCGTTGAAGGTGCCTCCGGCGAACCACCGCGGGAACGGCTTGCCGCCACTGTCGTCGAGGACCCGCTCGAACGGCGATGCGAAGGTGATCTCCAGGTCCTCCACCACGGCCCGCCAGAACCACTCGGGGTCGTCGACGGATGCCCGGTGCAGGTCCTCCAGCGTGTCGTATCCCCATCGCCGCATGGCCGTGAGCAGGCGGCTGCGCTTGCGCTCGGCCTCGCCGGGAACCCATACGGGGGTACGCGGCCTGCCGAACAGGCTCGTGTTTCGCATACCGACTCCTCTCTGCGAGCCGCGTCCTCAGGAGGCCGCCGCGTCAGCCTTCTCGGCGGCGGAGCGCTTCATCATCAGGCCGACCCGGAGCGCGTCACAGACGATCTCGTCGCGCTGGTTGATGCCGAGATGACGGAAGGTCACGATCCCGGAGTCGTCGCGGCTCTTGGACTCGCGCTTGTCGACGATCTCGGTACGGACGTGGATCGTGTCACCGTGGAAGACCGGCTTGGGGAACTTGATCTCCTGGAAGCCGAGGTTGCCCAGCGTGGTGCCCTGGGTCGTCTCCGGGACGGTGATGCCGGAGACCAGGCCCAGGATGAACAGGCTGTTCACCAGGCGCTGGCCGTGGATGCTGTTCTTGCTGTACTCCGCGTCCAGGTGCAGGGGCGCCAGGTTCAGCGTGAGAGTGCTGAAGAGGACGTTGTCGGTCTCGGTGACCGTCCGTCGAGTGGCGTGCTCGATGACGGCACCGGGTTCGAACTCCTCGAAGTAGAGACCGGCCATGAGGGATCCTTTCGTAGTCCGTACCAGACCCGGAGAACATACAAAATATATTATGCGTGAGCAAGGGGTGGTTGGCAGCTCACGGACGCTCCGGCGGACTCCAGGAGGCGGAACGACTGATGGCAACCAACGATGTGGTCACGACCCCCGACAGGGCCCCAGGCCGGCAGCCGCTCCCCGCAGAGGTGGCGAGCCATGTGCGTGAGCTGATCTTCTCGGGAAAGGTGCGGCCGGGTGAGTTCCTGCGCATCGAGCCCATCACCGAGGCGCTCGGGGTCAGCAGCACACCGGTCCGCGAAGGCCTGCTCGCGTTGCGCGGCGAGGGCCTGGTCCGGCTCGTCCCTCGCAAGGGTTTCGTGGTCGCAACGTTCACCCGGCAGGACGTACGTGATCTGTTCTGGGCGCAGGCGCAGTTGTCCGCACGCCTGGCCGTACGCGCCGCTCGGAAGATCACGCCGGAGCAGATCACCCGGCTCGAGGCCCTCCTCGACGGATACCAGGAGGCCGTCGAGGCAGGCGCCGAGGAACGCGTCAGCAGCTGGGGCCACGCCTTCCACCGCGAGATCAACCTGGCGGCGGACTCACGGCGCCTCGCCCTCCTGCTCGGCTCCGTCGTCAAGCACCTGCCGAACCGCTTCTACGCCGCGATCGACGGCCAGGTCGCCGCCACCTGCACCGAGCACCCCCTGCTGCTGGACGCCCTGCGCCGGCACCAGGCCGCCCGGGCCGGCTCACTCATGGAACATCACATCCTGGCGGGTGCCGACCGGCTCATCGGGGTTCTCGAGGAGCGCGGTCTGTGGCTCGGTCAGGAGACCTGATTCCACCGACGCCGGGGCGGGTTCGCGGCGAAACGGGAGGGCCGTTCACGGTCGGGGGGGGGGCGCGCCCGGTCACCAACTCGTGCCTCGGCCGGGAGCACTGGACGGGGCGACCGCCCAGGCCCCCGGTGCGCTCAGGCCGGCGTCGCGAACACCGGTGTGAGCGTCGCCCGCGCCAGGGTGTGACCGAAGAGCTGGAATCCGAGCCAGGCAGGGGTCGCCTCCGGTGTGATGTCGAGGGCGGGAACGTCCAGCGCGTGCACGACGAAGATGTAGCGGTGCGGACCGTGACCGGGCGGGGGCGCGGCACCGAGAAAGTCGCGCCGGCCGGCATCGTTGGCCAGCATCTTGGCCCCGGCGGGAAGTTTCTTGCCTCCGAGGTCACCAGCACCCGCGGGAAGCTCATGCACCGATGCGGGGATGCCGTGAACCGCCCAGTGCCAGAAACCGCTGACCGTCGGGGCGTCGGGGTCGTAGCAGGTCACCGCGAAACTCCGGGTCTCGGCCGGATGGCCCTGCCAGGCGAGGTGCGGTGAGCGGTCCTCGCCCGGCCCGCCGAAGAGCCCGCTGCGCTGGGCGACGCCCAGCGGTTCCCCGTCTGCCACGTCGGCGCTGCGAAGCGTGAAGCCGGGGACGGGGGGAAGTGCACTGTAGGGATCGAAGGCGTAGGACATGTCCATCTCCTGGTTCGTGAGTCCGCCGGGACGAACTGGCGGGGACGGCCTGACCGCTCCTGCACAGGGTGCGCTTCGGCCCGCCATCCACCAGCCTCCACATGGTATATTTTATTTCCAACTCGTTCCTGTCGCGTCAACGACCTGTAACTCCGAGAGTGGAGGGGACCAGCGTGCGCGATGCTCGGTACACCTATGCGCGGCGGATGCAACCCGAGATCGAGTCTTCATGGACGCGATCTCGATTACACGGACTGGCCGAAGGCGCGGCACCTGGCCTCGCTTCGGCTCCGGTCGCCCCGGACGGCCACCTCCTCCGTGCGGCACGTCCCGTATTGGAACAGGTCAATCGAGAGCTCGACGGAGCGCCGGCGCTGCTCTTCCTCGCCGATCCGTCGGCCTGCATCGTCGATGCCAGGTACGCGAACCGCTCCGTTCACCAGGAGATAACCGGTCTCGGCATGACTGTGGGTGTCCGGGCCGGCGAGGACCAGCTGGGCACCAACGCCCTGGGCACCCCGGCGGCGACCGGGCGGGACGTGCTCGTACGCGGGTCCGACCACGTCCTGCCGGCGTTCAGCGCGTTCACCTGCTACGGACATCCCGTCGTCCATCCCGTGACGCGTCGGCTCGAAGGCGTCCTCAGCATCGGTTGCCGCTCGCCGGAGGAGCACCCACTGCTGCGGCCCCTGGCGCGGCGTGTGGTCCAGGACATCGAAGACCGGCTCCAGCGTGATACGAGCCACGTCCAACGGCTGCTGGTGGCCGCCTTCCAGACGGCGGCACGCCGCCGGGGGCGCGCGGTCATGGTCATCGGTCAAGGACTCGTGCTGTCCACTCCCCCCGCGCTCGATCTGCTCCAGCCCGCCGACCACGAGAATGTGCGAGCGCGTGCCCAGACGACGAGTTCCGCCGGTGAAACGGTCCAGCGCCTCACGCTGGGCTCCGGTCGGACGGTCCGCCTGCGCTGCAGGCGGATAGACGGAACCGAAGGGGTGCTGGTCCACATCGTCCCGGACCAGGACACCTCTCCCCACGAACCCGGCCCCGGGACCGCTTGGCCACTGCTGATCGTCGGAGAACCGGGCAGCGGCCGTACGACTGCTGCACGGCGGGCGGCCGGCTTCGGTGCGCGCACACTCGACGCCGCGGACGTCCTCGGGCAGGGCGAGCCGGCCTGGGCCAAGACCGTGGGGGCGTTGCTGCAGACGGACGGGCCGGCAGTCATCATCGAGAACCTCCATCTCCTGTCCGAGCAACTGGGAATGCTGTTGACCCGATGCCTGCGTGTCGCGCGGCGAGCAGTCGTGCTGACCTCGTCCCCCGGTGACCATCTCGACGGAGTGCACGCCCCTGTCGTGGCGGAGTGTGCCGCGCGCCAGGACCTGGTGCCTCTGCGGCGCCGCAGGCACGAGATTCCGGCACTGGCGCAGAAGATGCTCACCGACATCAAGGGGCCCGGGCGGCTCCGGCTCACGTCCGAGACCCTGCACGTGCTGGCCGACCAGCCATGGCCCGGCAATCTCTCCGAATTGCGCAGGGTGGTCCGGACCCTGACCGAGGTCCGCTCGGCGGGCGACATCATCCCCTCGGATCTCCCGGTCTCGCATCGGGGCACGGCTCCGCCGGCCTCGCCGTTCCTGCAGGCGGAGCGGGAGATCATCGTCGCCGCCATCGACGCCGCCGGCGGCAACAAAGTACAGGCTGCACGCGCGCTCGGAATGAGCCGGTCCACGCTCTACAACAGGATGCGGGCATTGCGCATCCACTGATCGGGCGTGACCGACCGGTTCGCCGCAAACCCCGACCGTGCATCCCAAGTACCGCCGTACTCCCTTGGCCGCGGTGCGACACGGACCGGTCCCAGCCATTCATGCGCCCCCGCCGCCCGAATTCGTGCCGCCTGCGCAGGCCACCCTCATTTCGATGTGGCCGACCAGCGCTGCCTTCTCGCTGCTCGGCAGCGTGTCGCGCTGTTCGCACATTCGCCTGGCTTTCCTTCGAATGCGGACAGTACCGCTAATGTGTCCTCTCGCCCCTTTTCATCCGAACGCCCCAAGAAGCATGTCCAAACTCTTGGACATTCGCACGTCTGGTTCCTTTCTAACGTCGAGGGCAGCAGCCGAAGGCATTTCGGCACTGCGACCGGAGAGGGGTGTGTGTCATGTCGATCACCGAAGCCTTCGCAAAAGGTCGGACTTTCCAGGCCCGCAGCCCCGTTCGGCCGAATCCGACCGGCGACCCCGCGCCGGAGCTGGTGCCCGCACTGACGTGACCCCGCCTTTCCGCTCCGGGAAGGGGCCCTGGGTCGGGCTGCCGGCACTCCCCCATCAGGTACCGCCCAAGCAGCGAGGCAGGCCCGTGAAGTTCATCGACATGTGGGACCTCGACATCCGCCCAGGACAGTTGTCGGTGTGGCGGCCGGACACCGGTTCCCTCCGTACGACCGACTGGATCCCCGACAGCAGGCCGGCGTCGTACCTGCAGGAGGCGCACCTCACCGACGCTCTGCGGTCCGCCGGCGACGGCAGCCGCGGCCCCTCCTGGCTGGCCACAACCTTCGAATTGCCCGGCCCACTCGACACGTCCGCCCTCCGGACGGCTCTGCTCGCATGGATCGACCGGCACGAGGCACTCCGCAGCAGACTGACACCGTGCGCCGACACAGGCACCGACCGGATGGCCCGCACCACACTGCGGCCCGGCACGGTCGGACTGACCCGCGACGACTACGGCACATTCACCGACCCTGGCGCACTGCGCGTCCTGATCGAGGACATCCTCGACCGCAGCACCGACCCGCTGACCTGGCCGTCCTTCACGTTCCTCGCGGTGACTCACCGCGATGCCACCACGGTGTGCCTGGGCCTGGACCACCACAACGCGGACGGCTACTCGGTCCTCCTCATCGCGAGTGAGATACGTGAGCTGTACCGGGCGGCGGTCGAGCACCGCGATCCCGGGCTCGCCGAGGTGGGCAGCTATCTGGACTTCGCCGGCCCCGAACGGGAGGCCGCCGGCCTGTTGCACTGCGAACACGAATGGGTGCGGCGATGGCGGGACTTCGTCATCGAGGGAGACGGGCGGCTGCCCGAGTTCCTCGTCCCGGTCAGCGACGCGGAACGTCTGCCTCCGGCCCCTCAGACCGGCGGCCTGGACTGGCTGCTCGACGCGGACGGCGCCCGGGAGTTCGACGCCGTCTGCAAGCGTCAGGGTGGTGACTTCTTCTCCGGAGTCCTCGCCTGCCTGGCCATGGCCGGCCGGAGCCGCTACGGGCAGGAACGTTTTCGGACCCTGGTTCCCGTCCACACGCGCAGCGAGCGGCGGTTCCTGCGCTCGCTGGGCTGGTACGTGGGACTCGCGCCGGTGAGCCTGGCCGTGCACGGCGACGACGGCTTCGGGCAGGTGGTGAAGGAAGCCGGGGAGGCCCTGCGGCGTTGCCTGCCGCTCGCCGGTGCGCCCCTGGCCCGCCTCACCGAGTTGCTCGGGCTCCCCCTCGAACCCCGGTTCATGGTCTCGTACATGGACATCCGCTGGGTTCCCGGATCCGGGCGGTGGACCGAGTGGAACGCCCATGCGCTGCGCAGCCGCCGGATCGACGCCCATGAGGTCTACCTGTGGGTCATGCGCTCCCGCGAAGGCGTCTACCTGAGCTACCGCTTCCCTGACTCGGTCCCGGGCCGCGCTGGCGTGCCCTCCTATCTCGCGGAGGCCCGCCGAACCGTCCGGCAGGTCGCCGCCGGTGCAGAACTCCCCCTAGCCACCCCCGCCGCCAGAGGAAAGGAACCCACCCCATGTTGATGACCTTCCTGAACGACTACCAGGCCCGGCCCGGCGAGCTGGTCGAACTTCGGGTCCCGGACCACCTGGTCGCAAAGGCGAAGCACGCGCCGGTACATCCTGCCCCGCCTTCCCCGGTCCAGAAGAACCACATCCTGCGCCGCATGGCCAATGTGGCGGCCGGCCGGCCCCAGGCGCCGTGGGTGGGACTCGCCTTCGAGCTGCCGGGCCGGGTCGACGCGACCGCTCTGGCCGCCGCGTTCAAGAAGTGGGTGCTGCGGCACGACACCGTGCTGACCTGGTTCTCCACCGAGCGGAACGCGGGCCCGGATCCGGCCGGCGTAACCCTCGTCCGGCACATGGTCGCGCCCGAGGACGTCGACTTACTTCCCGTGCCACTCGGCGAGTTCACCTCCGGTGACGCGGTCAGGGAGCACCTGCGCGAGCAGTTCCACGCGAGCACCGATCCGATGCTGTGGCCGCCGTTCACCGCGGGTGCCGTGCTGCGCGACGGCTCCTCCACCGTGTACTTCGCGATCGACCACGCGCACAGCGACGCCTACTCCGTCGTCCTCGTCTTTCACGAGCTGCGCGCCCTGTACCAGGCCGAACTCGACGGCACCGAGGCCGTGCTGCCCGAGGCCGGCAGCTACATCGACGCAGGCGCCGAGGAACACGAGCGAGCCGCCGCGCTCCAGGCCGATGCGCCGGAGGTCAAGAGCTGGATCAACTTCCTCCTCTCCGGCCCGATGCCCTCGTTCCCCCTCGACCTCGGTGTGCCCGCGGGCGAGTCGCGCCCCAGCCTCTCCTTCGACCTGGATCTCCTCACCGGTGACGAGGCCGACGCCTTCGCCAAGGTGTGCAAGGCGCACGGCGCCGGTTTCTCGGCCGGACTGCTGGCCGCCCTGGGCATCGTGCACCGTGAGCTGGCGGGGCGTGCCGAGTACCGCGGCCTCTCCGTCGTGCACACCCGCCACGACAGGCGCTGGCTCGCCGCCCAAGGATGGTTCATCAACCTGGTGCCGGTCGCTTTCCCCCTCGCGGAGGGCGGTGCGGCCCTCGGCCTGCCCGAACTCCTCGCGAGCGCCGGCACCGCGTTCCGGAACGCCTGCAAACTGGCCAGGGTCTCACCGCTGCGCGTCGCCGAGCTCGCCGGACTGCCCCTGCAGCCCGACGACGCCGCGGTGCTGCCGATCGTCTCCTACATCGACGGCCGGCATGTCCAGGGCTCGCGGGACTGGGACGCCGCCGACTGCAACGGGCTGTACGACTCCAGCCCGAGCAACGAGGTCATGATGTGGGTGAACCGCAGGTGGGACCGCACCTACGTCAAGGTCACCCACCCGGACACCCCCGAGGCCCGGGTCAATGTGCCGCACTTCTACGACCACTTCCGGCAGGTGGTCCGGAGCATCGCCCAGGGGTCGGTCTGAGCAGCCGGGGGCCGGGACACAGCATTTCGCTGATCCCACCCCCCCTGTAACGTATTTTATATAGTGCGTCAACGTGCAGCCCCGGTCGGCGCCGCAGGCCCGCCCGAACCGGCGGCATTACCGCATCCGAAAGGCACTCGAAAGGCACCCCATGACCGGCACGAAGACCGCCGACGACAGGCTCACCTGGCTCATCGAGGGGCTGCTGGAACGCACTCCGGGCGCCCGCCACGCGCTCGTGCTGTCCCGCGACGGGCTGAGGCTGTGCCGGACTCCCGAGCTCTCGGACGACCGCGCCGACCAGTTGGCGGCCATCGCCGCCGGCATCCAGTCGCTGTCCCACGGCGCGTCCGTGGAGTTCGGCGACGGCAGCGGCGGGGTCCGCTCGGCCATGACCGAGTTCTACGGCGGGATCCTGTTCATCGTCGAGGCCGGCGAGGGCGCCCACCTCGCCGTGATCGCCGCGGAGGACGCGGACCCGGGCCTCGTCGGCCATCACATGCACGAGCTGGTCGAGCAGCTGGGCGAGTATCTGGCAGCGCCTCCGCGCGCGTCATGAGCCGCCCGGGCAGGGACGACGCTCCAGACCGGCTGTACACCATCACGGGAGGGCGCAGCCGGTCCGGATCCGCGGCCCTGTTCGACATGGTGACCCTGGTGGTCGCCGAGTGCGCACCGGCTCCGGGCATGCAGTCGGAGCACGCTGCCATCCTGCGCAGGTGCGAGCGGCCGACAGCAGTCGTGGAACTCTCCGCGGACCTGCGACTGCCGGTGGGCGTCACGAAGGTGCTGCTGGCTGACCTCCTGGACACCGGCCGTGTCAGCGCCCGGCATCCCCCTGCCGCGGAACTTCCCGATGCGCATCTGCTGGAACAGGTGCTTGTAGGACTCCGCAAGCTCTGACACCCGTACTCCCCGGGTGAACCACTCGGTTCCCGACGTCTGACAAGGAGCTGGCGTGACGCCCTCCCCCGTGCCCCTGAGCGGGTCCCGGTTCCAGAACGAACCCGCCGCGCTGTACCGCGAGATGAGACTCGAACACGGCCCTGTGGTGCCGGTCGTGCTCGACGGCGGCATACCGGCGTGGCTGGTACTCGGTTACCGCGAACTGCACCAGCTCACCGGCGACACCGTGCTGTTCAGCCGCGACTCCGGCCTGTGGAACCAGCGGAGCGCCATCCCCGACGACTGGCCACTGCTGCCCATCATTCTTCGCAGGATTCCCCTGGGCGACGCCCCGAGCGCCGCCGGCCTACGGGAGCGCGCCGCGGTATCCAGCGGCGCCCTCGAGGACGTCGACCTGTTCGAACTTCGGGGTCTCACGGAGCGGTTCGCCGACGAGCTGATCGACACGGTGTGCGGCACGGGCGAGGCGGATCTCGTCGCCGACTACGCGATGCGGCTGCCGCTGCAGATCATCGCGGCCCTCTGCGGCTTCACCGACGAGCAGGGGCCCGGGCTTGTGACCGCACTCAACGATCTCCTGGACGGGCAGGAACGGGCGAACGACGGCCTGACGCATCTGGTCACTTCCGCCACCGAGCTCCTCGCCGCCCGCCGGGCGCGTCCTGCGGACGACATGGCCTCGTGGATGGTCGGGCACGGCAACGGTCTCTCCGACCAGGAGATCGTCGAGTCCATTCTCGAGATCGCCGTCGTCGCCCATCAGTCGACCGCGGACTGGATCGGCAACTCGCTGCGGCTGATGCTCACCGACGAACGTTTCGCGGCGTCCCTCTTCGGCGGCCGCAGCAGTGTGGCCCAGGCCATGAGCGAGGTGCTGTGGGAGGAAACGCCCCTGCAGAACTGGTCCGGCCGATGGGCGTCACGCGACACGTACCTCGGCGGCCGGCAGATACGCGCCGGCGACCTGCTGCTGCTCGGCCTCCAGGGCGCCAACCACGACCCTCACGTCCGCACTCCGGGCGCCGCGCAGAGCGGCGGCAACAACGCGCACTTCTCCTTCAGCCACGGCGAGCACCGTTGCCCGTTCCGCGCCCAGGAAATGGCAGAGATCATCGCGGGAACGGCCATCGAGGTGATCCTCGACCGGCTGCCGGACGTCGACCTGGCCGTGCCGGCCGACTCCCTGACGTACCGCCCCTCACCATGGATGCGGGGCCTCACCGCGCTCCCGGTGAAGTTCACGCCCACACCCGCCCTGCGGCCCGCCACATGACCGCCAATTTTGCTGCAGGGTACACGTAGATGCATAATGGGGATATGCATAAGCGGGTTATGGACCTCGATCCCCTGGTCGAAGACCTGATCTTCGCCGTGGAGCAGATGGTCCGGCACGTCCGTCAGAGCACCCACACCGGAGGGCTGAGCACCGCCGCCTCGTCGGCGCTCGGCCGGCTGTCCCGGGAGGGCCCGCACCGACTGACCGAACTGGCCCGGGCCGAGGGCGTCTCGCAGCCCAACATGACCCAGCTCGTCACGCGCATGGAGCGGGTGGGACTGGTTCGCCGGGTCGCCGACACGAGTGACGCCCGGGGCGTACTGGTGGAGGTCACCGACACCGGCCTCGCGGTGTTCCGGCAGCGACGGGCCGAGCGCGCCGAAGCCCTCCAGACGCTCGTCGAGGAACTGAGCGAGCCGGAGCAGCGTGCCGTGCGGATCGCCCTGCCCGCCCTGGCCCGGGCCATCCAGGACCGCCAGACCCGCTCCTGACAGGCCGTAAGCGCGGTCCGTCCCCGCCAACCGACCTCAGACGCTGGAGCAGTACGCGCATGAGTGCACCACATGGAAAGGCTGCCAGTCCGTTCCGGCAGCCCAAGGCCGTCTGGGCCGTAGCCTTCGCCTGCGTCATCTCGTTCATGGGCATTGGTCTCGTCGACCCGATCCTGCCCGCCCTGGCCGAGAGCCTGCATGCGACGCCCAGTCAGGTCTCCCTGCTGTTCAGCAGCTACCTCATCGTCACCGCGGTCGCCATGCTGTTCGTCGGCTGGGTCTCCAGCCGCATCGGCGCCAAGCGCACCCTGGTCACAGGCCTGGCCGTCATCGTCGTCTTCGCCGCCCTTGCGGGCACCACCGACTCGATCAACGGCATCGTCGGCTTCCGCGCCGGCTGGGGCCTGGGCAACGCCCTGTTCATCGCCACGTCCCTCGCGGTCATCGTCGCCTCCGCCAGCGGCGGTTTCAGCGGCGCCATCATCCTGTACGAGACCGCCCTCGGCCTCGGCATCGCCGTCGGCCCACTGCTCGGCGGCGAGTTGGGCGGCATCAGCTGGCGCGGTCCCTTCTTCGGTGTCGCCGCCCTCATGGCCGTCGCCCTGATCGCCACCCTCGCCTTCGTTCCCAACCTGCCCAAGCCCGAGCGCCCCACCTCACCAATGGCCCCGCTCAAGGCGCTCCGCCACCGCGGTCTGCTGACCATGGGCATCATGGCGCTGCTGTACAACTGGGGCTTCTTCACGATGCTCGGCTACGCGCCGTACCCGATGAAGCTGGGCGCCCACGAACTCGGGCTGGTCTTCACCGGCTGGGGCCTGCTGGTCGCCGCCTTCAGCGTCTTCTTCGCGCCGCGTCTTCAGGCCCGGTACGGCACCGCCCCGGTCCTGTACGCCAACCTGCTCGGCCTCGGCATCGTGATGGCCGTCATCGCCGCCGGTGTCGCCAACCCCACCACGGTCATCGTGGCGGTCATCGTCAGCGGTGCCTTCATCGGCATCAACAACACCCTCACCACGCAGGCGGTCATGCTCGTCTCCCCGGTCGAGCGCCCGGTGGCGTCCTCCGCGTACGGCTTCCTGCGCTTCATCGGCGGCGGCCTGGCCCCCTACGTCGCCGGCAAGCTGGCCGATGCCACCGACCTGAGCGTCCCCTTCTACCTCGGCGCCGCCACCTTCCTCATCGCCATCCCGGTGCTGGCCAGCGGCCATCGCATGCTGCACCGGGCCGAGGCGGGCACCGGCGACGGCGAACCGGTGACCCCGACGCTCACCCCCGTCGGCTCTCCGGCCACGACCGATGCGCCGCCCGTCGTCGTGGCCGTCGGCGCCCACGACACGGCCGCCGGCATCGTGGACGCCGCGGCCCGGCTCGCCCGGGACACCGGCAGCCCCCTGGAGGTCGTGCACGTCCAGCAGACCGCGGTCGTCGAGGAACAGGCCGTCGAAACGGAAACCGACGCAGCGGCCCGAACGGCCGTCACCGCGCACCTCGACCGGCTGACCGGCCTCGGCATAGCCACCACAGGCCAGATCCTGACCAGCGTCGGCGACCATGCCGCCGCGGGCCGCGCCCTGGCCCGGCACGCCGCCGAGGTCCACGCCCGCACCGTCGCCGTCGGCCGCTCCCCGCGGGGCCCGCTGACCCAGTTCGCGGACGGCAGTTTCACCACCGCCCTCACCCACGCGGCCGCCTGCACAGTCGTCCTCGTCGCCCCTGACGAGGACCCGCGGCCCCTCACCGCGCAGGCCCTGACGGAACTGCGCAACAGCGCGGCCTGAGCCGGCCGGTTCGCGAACGTCGACAACGGCGCCGTTGACGCAGCGGCCCGGCCCGGTCCGGCTACGCGACCGGGCCTGGCCGCTGCCGAGGCGTTCCCGGACATGCCGTGCAGGATCCGGTGTGCGTCGGTGCCACCCTCCTATGGTGAGCCAATGGCGAAAGACGCCCGATCCGGGTGCCAACCCTCAGGTCATGACGCGTCCGGGACCGGCGCCCGGAGATCCGGCGGCGGGTGTCCCCGCTGGAGTTGTTCTTCGATCTCATCTTCGTCTTCGCCGTCTCCCAGCCCTCCCACCACCTGGTGGATCACCTGACGTGGAGAGGAGGCGCCGAGACCGCGGTGCTGCTGGTGGGGGCGTTCGGAACCTGGGCCTTCACCAGCTTCGCGGCCACTCTGCTCGACATCGACCTGCCACGGACACGGCTGACGGTCATCGTCGTCATGGGCCTGGGTCTCTCCATGAACGCCGCGATTTCCCGTGCGTTCACCACTGCCGCCTGGTTGTTCGTGGTGCCGCTGCTACTGATCATGGTCGGCGTCCAGGCCCCGGCGTCGCTGGCGGCCCCCAGTGCGGGGATCCGCCATCACTACCAGCGCGGCCTGGTGTGGACGGCGGTCTCCGCCCCGCTGTGGGTCACCGGAGCCGCGGTGTCGCCGGGCCCCCGCCTGTGGTGGTGGGCCGCCGCCCCGCTCATCGACCTGACCGGAACCTGGCTCGCCCACCCACTACCGGGCCGCGTCCTGCGCTCCGCGCACCTCGCCTTCGACGCGAGCACATGCTCGAACGGCTCCGGCTCTTCCTCATCCTGCTGCTCGGCGAGACGGTTTCTCACCACCGGCACAACGATCTCGGACGCCACCGTCGACCTTTCGACCGTGGAGGCCTTCGTCGCTCTGGTCTGCCTGTGGGCCGTGTACTTCGGAGGCGGTGAGGACGTCGTCGCCGTGCACGTCGGCACGAGCAGCGCCCCCATCCGCTCGGTGCGTTGGGGGATCAATGTCACCTACTGCGCACTCGCCGCTCTGGTCGCTGTCGTCGTGGGCAGCGAACTCGTCATCTCGCACCCCCACGACCACACCACCACGGCCCTGGCCCTGCTCCTCTTCGGGGCCCTGCTTCTACCTCGTCTCCCAGGCCTGGTACTTCCACGCCACCATCGGCCACGCCTGGATCGAACGCCTCCTCTTCGGTACCGCCTGCGTTCTTGCCGCCGCCGTCGCACCTTGGCTGCCCTCCCTGGCCTCCCTCGCCCTTCTCGACGTGATCCTGGTGGCTGCCGCCGTCGTGCTCTCCCGCGTCCACCGCGGACTGGCCGACGAGCTGAAGGCCGCGCCCGGCGGCATTCAGCCATGAGGGACGGGGTACGACGTGACTGAGACCGAATCGACGACGGCTATATGATGCTTTCTGTTTCTGCAGGTCGGCCGGGTGAGCGAGGCAGGTATTCATGGCACGTGACCGCGACTCCAAGCGGCAGCAGCTCTCCGAAGAGGTGGCGAGCTACGTCCGCGAGCTCATCATCTCCGGCGAAGTCCGGCCCGGCGACTTCCTGCGCATGGAACCCATCGCCGAAGCCGTCGGCGTCAGCAACACCCCCGTCCGCGAAGGACTCCTCTCCCTGAGCAGCGAGGGATTCATCGAACTCGTCCCCCGCCGCGGCTTCGTCGTCACCCCCTTCACCCCCCAGGACGTCCGCGACCTGTTCTGGGTCCAGGCCCAACTCGGCGGCGAACTCGCCGCCCGCGCCGCCAAGAAAATCACCACAGAACAACTCGACGGACTCGAAACCATCGTCAAACAACAAGAAGAAGCCATCGAAGCCGGCGACGAGGACGGCATGGTCGAATACGGCCACGCCTTCCACCGCCAGATCAACCTCGCCGCCGACTCCCACCGCCTCGCCCTGCTCCTCCGCTCCGTCGTCAAACACCTCCCCAACCGCTTCTACATCAGCATCGAAGGCCGGGCATCCGCCACCCGCGAAGAACACCCCCTCATCCTCGAAGCCCTACGCAGACGCAGCACACGCATGGCCCGCTCCCTCATGGAACAACACATCCTCGAAAGCGCCGACCACCTCATCGAAACCCTCGAAGCACGCGGCCTCTGGCAAGACCAACCCACCGACTGACCGCCGGGACACGCCCAGAAGCCCTGTTCCCCCCGCCTGGGTCGGGCGGGGGGAACAGGGCTGTCGCGTCAGACGCAGGGGTGGTGTGACGCCCGACGCCGGGAGCCACTTGCCCTCACTGGAAAGTGACCTGGGTCGCGGATCGGGCCTTCGTGCCGCCGTTGCAGGTCACGACCTGACCGGTGAAGACCCGGGTGGTCGAACAGCCCTCGTCGTCGACGACGGTCACGCTGACGGTCCGGGTGCCGGTCGATCCGAAGGTGTGGGTGACCTCCGGGGTGGTGGTCGTCGCGGTGGTGCCGTCGCCGAAGTTCCATCGGTACTTGACGACCGAGCCGTCCGAGTCAGCGGATCCGGACGCGGAGAAGACGCCCGTCGTGCCGCTGCTGTGGACGGTCCGCACCTGGGCCGTCGGCCCCTGGTTCGGGGTCATCACGGTGTTCGGGCCGTCCGAGAACAGAACGCCGGTGTCCGTCGAGGGCAGGCCGGTCGGAGCGAGGCCGCCGTCCGTCGCGATGTTGTAGCTGTGCACCTTCGAGGTCAGGCTGGTGGCCAGGACGTCGACGACGAACAGCTTCTTGGTGTCGGGACTGAGCAGGACCAGACCCGGCATGGTGTTGGCCGGGGCGGCGACGGGCAGGTTCGCCAGCGGGGTCAGCTCACCGTCGGCGGCGATCTGGAACCCGTTGATCTTGCCGTTGCCGGCCTCGGGGAAGTACAGCCGCTTGGAGTCCGGGGTCACCGCGATGCCGTGCGGCAGGCCACCGGTCGCATAGGGGGAGCCCGGGGTCGGCGTCAGTGAGCCGTCCGTCCCGACCGCGAACCCGGTGATGGTGTTGCCCTGCTCGTTGGTGAGGTACAGGAAGCGGCCGTCGGGCGTGATGCCGGGGATGGCCGGTCCCTTGCCGGCGTCGAGCGACTGACCGACCTGGGTCAGGCCGCTCGGGCCGATCGCGTAGGCGGTCACGGTGCTCGCCGAGAAGCTGCTCGCGAAGACGTAACGGCCGTTGGGGGTGACCACGGGCTGGGTCAGGTAGCTCGTCCCGGGGATCGTGAGCGGCGCACCGAGCGGGGTGAGAGTACCCGTCGAGGACACGGAGAGGGCGCGGATCGTGCCGCTCTCCTTGCCGCCGACCGTGGCCAGGAGCTTCGTACCGTCAGGGGAGAAAGCCAGGCCGATCACGGCCGCGTCGTACTGGGCGACGGCGCCGGGGATGGCGGTCAGGGTGCCGTCGGCTCCGATCGAGTAACCCTTGATCGTCTTCTTCGACAGGCTGCCGATGTACGCCTTCTTGCCGTCGGGGGTGACGACGATGGAGAAGCCGGCATCCGCGGCGGTCGGCGAGCCGGCCTTCGTCAGCGAACCGTCGCGGGCGACGCCGAACACGCTCACGTGCCCCGTGCCCGTGCCCCCGACGAGCATGTATCGGCCCGGTGCACCGGCGGCGGACGACAAGGCCGAGGTGCCGGACGACGACGTGGCCACGGCGGACGGAGCCAGCAGCCCGGTGGCCGCCAGCGCCACCACGCTCGACACGCCTATCGCGACGCGCCGTGAGCGGCGGAACGCCTTCCTCGTTCTGCGGCCCGCCGGCATCCCAAAGTCCCGACTGTCGGCAATACCCATGCTGGATGAACTCGCAGTCATTTCCACCTCTGCTGAGTCGTGCCTCCGAACCATTTCGGCGGCTTCCCCAATTAAGAAAGGCACCGACGTGCTGCGGTAGGGCCTTGGGCGAGCATGTACAAGAAGCTGGACACTAAATTCCGCCTCGCCGGACAAACAACGTATTCACGGCAAGCGGCAAGAGAAGTACGCTACGCCCGCCGGTTATTCAATTCGCTATTGAACTTCACGTCGGGCTGCCGCCCGGACATGCAGATGGCTCGTGCGGTCCGTTTCCCGCACGAGCCATCTGCATGTCCGACACTACCCGGCCGTGACCGGCCGCCTGATCCTCTCAGCGATCCAGCAGAGACACCACCGACTTGGTCTCGAGGTACTCGTCGAGGCCCTCGGGGCCGTTCTCGCGGCCCCACCCGGACTGCTTGTAACCGCCGACGGGCATCTGGACGCCGCCCGCGCGGTGCACGTTGATCCCGATCCGGCCGGCACGCAGCCTTCGCGCGATGGTGTGGGCCCGCGAGACGTCACGGGTCCACACGCTTCCGGCAAGGCCGTATTCAGTGTCGTTGGCCGCCGTCACGGCGTCGTCCACGTCGGTGAACGACATGGCCCCCAGCACCGGCCCGAAGATCTCCTCACGGACGACGCGCATGGACTGGTCGACATCGGCCAGGACCGTGGGCTGGAAGAAGTAGCCCTTGTCCCCGATACGGTTCCCTCCACTGACGACCCGCGCTCCGGCGGCGATCCCGTCCTCCACGTACCGGGTGACCCGGTCCAACTGCCGCTGGGAAATGAGCGGGCCGAGATCCACATCCGGTTCGGTGCCGTAGCCGACCTTGAGTGACCGGCCGTACTCCGCCACTCCGTGGACGACCTCGTCGAAGACGTCCCGGTGGACGAACAGCCGCGTTCCCGAGGTGCAGATCTGGCCGGTGTTCCAGAAGATGCCGGTGGCCACTCCCGGAATCACCTGGGCCAGGTCCGCGTCCGGCAGCACGATCACCGGCGACTTGCCGCCCAGTTCGAGGGAGACCTTCTTCAGGTTGCCTGCGGCCGCCTCGACGATCAGTCGGCCCACTTGGGTGGAGCCGGTGAAGCTCAGCTTGTCCACCCCGCCGTGCGCGGCCAGAGCCGCCCCCACCGGCGCGTACCCGGTCACCACGTTGACCACGCCGTCGGGCACCCCTGCCTCGAGCAGGATCCGGCCGATGGCCAGCGCCGTGAGAGAAGCTTCCTCCGAGGGCTTCAGCACACACGGACAACCCGCGGCCAGCGCAGGCGCCAGCTTCTGGGAAACCGCGATCATCGGCGCGTTCCACGGCACGATCATGCCGACGACGCCGATCGGTTCCTTTACCGTGTAGCCCTGCAGGCGGCGCTCGGCCGGCCCGATCTCCATGCTGCGGCCGTGGATCTTGTCTGCCCAGCCGGCGTAGTACCGGAACTGGTTGATCGCCTCGCCCAGCATCGCCCGTGCCTGCGTCACCGGCATCCCCACGTCCAGGCTCTCCAGCCGGGACAGCTCCTCGGCGTGGGTCTCCAGCAGGTCGGAGACACGCCAGAGCACCACGGCCCGCTGCGCACCGGACAACCGCGACCAGCGCTCGTCGTCGAATGCCCGCCGGGCAGCCCGCACAGCGGAATCGACGTCTTCCGTGCCTCCTGCGGGGATCTCCGTGGTCACTTCCCCCGTACCGGGATCCACCGCGGAGAACGTCTCATCGGACCGTGCCGGCACCCATGATCCGTCTATCAGCATCCGTCCCGGCTCGATCAACGAGCCGTCGACCGGCTTCACGCTACGGACTGTCACTGCCATCTCTCCCGCCTGCGTCGTTGCACGCACCCCCGACCCGCTCGGGGCACTTCAAACATTATGTGAGATATATTTGAGGTCAAGAGTGTTCCGCTACCGCGCGCGAGTCAGCGCGGAAATGGCTGCGTCGGATCCAACAGGTTGCTTGCACACCGACCGCTCGGGCCCGTCCGAACCGATGAAGCTATATGATGCTTTCTGTTTCTGCAGGTCGGCCGGGTGAGCGAGGCAGGTATTCATGGCACGTGACCGCGACTCCAAGCGGCAGCAGCTCTCCGAAGAGGTGGCGAGCTACGTCCGCGAGCTCATCATCTCCGGCGAAGTCCGGCCCGGCGACTTCCTGCGCATGGAACCCATCGCCGAAGCCGTCGGCGTCAGCAACACCCCCGTCCGCGAAGGACTCCTCTCCCTGAGCAGCGAGGGATTCATCGAACTCGTCCCCCGCCGCGGCTTCGTCGTCACCCCCTTCACCCCCCAGGACGTCCGCGACCTGTTCTGGGTCCAGGCCCAACTCGGCGGCGAACTCGCCGCCCGCGCCGCCAAGAAAATCACCACAGAACAACTCGACGGACTCGAAACCATCGTCAAACAACAAGAAGAAGCCATCGAAGCCGGCGACGAGGACGGCATGGTCGAATACGGCCACGCCTTCCACCGCCAGATCAACCTCGCCGCCGACTCCCACCGCCTCGCCCTGCTCCTCCGCTCCGTCGTCAAACACCTCCCCAACCGCTTCTACATCAGCATCGAAGGCCGGGCATCCGCCACCCGCGAAGAACACCCCCTCATCCTCGAAGCCCTACGCAGACGCAGCACACGCATGGCCCGCTCCCTCATGGAACAACACATCCTCGAAAGCGCCGACCACCTCATCGAAACCCTCGAAGCACGCGGCCTCTGGCAAGACCAACCCACCGACTGAACCTCACCACTGCCACCGACAGGCAATGCCTCACATCCCGGCACGGGCCGGTCCCGGGATCAGTGGATGTGCAAGGCACGCATGCGGTTGTAGAGCGTCGACCGGCTCACGCCCAGCGCACGTGCCGCCTGCAGCCTGTTCCCGCCCGCGGCGTCGATCGCAGCGATGATGATCTCGCGCTCGGCCTGGCGGAGCGGCGAGGCCGGAGCCGGTACACCGCGGTGCGACGCGGGCAGGTCCGAAGGGATGATGTCACCCACCGAGCGTCTTCCGGCCAGGAACTGGACCACGCGCCGCAGCTCGGCGAGGTTGCCGGGCCACGACTGCGCGGCCAGCACACGCAAGCAGTCGGCGGAGAGTTTGGCACCTCCGGGACCCACCGCATCGGCCAGCATGCTCTGCGCCAGGCGAGGAATCTCGTGTCGGCGGCGGCGGAGGGGGACCAGGTCGCGACGTGCGTTGCACAGTGCCGCCAGCGGTGCGTGCACTCCGTCGAGATGTTCGCCGGGCGTCGAGGTCAGCACCGTTCTGCGCCGTGCGGAGCGGACACACCGGGCCGTCAGCGCCGTTACCTGTTCGGTCAGCAGCTGCACGTTCTCGATGATCACCGGGGGCCCGTCGTCCTCCAGCAGCGCTGCCATGCCCTTGGCCCAGTCCCGCTCGCCCTGCCACACGGCATCCGTCGCGTCGAGGGTGGCAGCATCGGACCCGGCTGCCCGCCTCGCCTCAGTGGTGCGGCCGCTTCCGGGCTCGCCCACGACCAGCAGCGGCCAACCGGTCGCATGGTCCACGGCGTCCGTCCCACGGCGGCCGAGCCGCTCCGGAACGATGTCGACCAGCACCCCTTCCGCGCCGTCGACCGGCGTACACCTCAGCCCGACCGTCCGGCCGTCGGCCAGGATCAGTCGATGATTCACCTCACCATCGGCGCGCGTATCCTCCGCACACGCCTGGACGGCCGCGTGATCCGCGGGTTCCAGCAGCGCCAGCGCGGACGGCGTGGCCAGTACGACGCCCTGCCCCATCACCATGACCGCCCGTCGAGAGGAGCGCACGGCCGCCTGGAACGCCGCCAGGAGACGTCGCTGGGTCCGGGTCGAGTCCAGCTGTAGCCGGTCCTCGATGTCCCGGACGATGCGCCGCACCAGGGGCGCGAACAACGGGTGTTCCGCGCCCGTGAGGCCACCGATGTTGACGACGCCCTCGAGCCGCCGAGTGATCGGATGGATGATCGGATGGCCATAGCAGGCGAAGGTGTGGAACGCCGTCATGAAGTGTTCGGCCCCGCGCACCAGCAGGCCCTGCCGGGTCTCGAGGGGAGTACCGACCGCGTTGGTTCCCACCTGGTCCTCCCCGAGCCGAACGCCCGGGACGACACCGAGGGTGGCCAGGGCCCTCCGGAACGACTTGTCCGAGCACCGGATGTCGACGATGCGTGCCTCGCGGTCGGCGAGTACCAGTGCGAACTGGGTGCCGTCGAGTTCCGCCTGCGCGCGTTCCAGTACCGGTGCGGCTGCACGGGCCAGGGCACCTTCGCCGGCGACCGGCCCTTGCCTGAGAGCCGGAGTGCCGTCTTCACGCAGGCCGCTCAGGCGCGAGCGGGTCCACGAGGACTCGATCTCAGGCCGCGCCCGCCCGACACGAAGATCCTGGTAAGTGCTGCTCACGCGAGGCCATCCCTTCTCGCCGGACGCGCCGGTCGCCGGCTCACGGCACCCCACCCGTGCCTCTGATCTCGTCTCCTCGGTCCACCGCGAACAGCCAGGAGCGGGGGCCAGGGCGAAATCTGCACCGAACAAGCTGGAAAAACCATATGACACCCTTGAAATGAGAGGAGGTCAGAAGCTGCTCCGGCGCTCCACGTCGCCGCATCCGCAGGCTTCACGCCCCGTCGAATCATTTGATCCGGCTCGTTCGGAGCGGGGAAGACCGGGACATGGAAGTGTCCAAGAAGTTGGACACTCCGTTCCGCCGCGCGCAGATCCGGACGACGTGAAGCACCGCCCTGCGTGGAGTGTCCAAATATCTGGACACGCTCGCGTCGGATGCCTTCCTAACGTGGGGCCGTGGCCGCCGAAGAGGTCCGGCGGCACGACCGAGCGATGCAAGGAGTGGATGGTGGCGACTCACGCCGAGGGTCCTGCTACGGACCGGCAGGGCATTCCGCATTACCGCATGTTCATCGGGGGCGAATGGGTGGACACCGATGAACAGTACGACGTGATCAACCCGGCCACGGAGGAACTGGTCGCCACCGCCGCCAAGGGAGGCACCAGCCACGCGGACGCCGCGGTCGCGGCGGCGAAGCGCGCCTTCGAGAGTGGCGAATGGCGCAACACCCCACCGCTCGAGCGGGCCGCCGTGATCGACCGTGTGATCGCCGCGCTCACCAGCCGCATGGACGAGTTCACCGAGATCGGCTCCCGTGAATGCGGATTCCCCCTGCGTCTGTCCCAGGCGATCTGTGTCGGCTTCCCCCTGCTGCACATGCAGCACTACGCCGATCTGACCCGCCGCTACGAGTGGGAGCGCCCCGGCCCGGTGGCCGGGCAGGTGCTGAGCGCCGGCCTCGTCCGCCGCGAACCGCTCGGTGTCTGCGTCGGTATCGTCCCGTGGAACTTCCCCCTGGTGCTGACCGTGTGGAAGGCGATCCCGGCGCTGGCCGCCGGTAACAGCGTGGTCGTCAAGGTCGACGAGAAGACGCCGATCGCAGCACTCGAAGTCGCTCAGATGCTGCGCGACGCCGGCGTGCCCGACGGCACCTTCAACGTGATCACCGGTGATGGTGAGACGGTCGGTGCCCATCTCGTCGCGCACCCCGATGTGCGGAAGGTGTCGTTCACCGGCTCCACCGCGGTCGGCCGTGAGGTGATGCGCAACGCCGCGGACACCATCAAGCAGGTGACCCTGGAGCTGGGCGGCAAGGGTCCCAACATCGTCCTCGAAGACGCCGACCTCGACGCGGCAGTCGACGGCGCCGCCTACGCGTTCCTGCTGCACGCCGGCCAGGCGTGCGAGTCCGGTACCCGGCTCCTGCTGCCGTCGTCCCTGCACGACGAGTTCGTACGGCGACTGGTCGAGCGCCTGAAGACCCTCAAGATCGGCAACCCCCTCGACCCGGCCACCGACATCGGTCCCGTCATGGGTCCCGACCAGCACAAGCGCATCCTCGGCTACATCGAGCTCGGTCAGCAGGAAGGGGCCACGCTCGTCCACGGCGGCGGCGTCCCCAGCGGTCCGGGCTTCGAGAAGGGCTACTGGGTCGAGCCGACGGTGTTCACCGACGTCCGCAACGACATGTGCATCGCGCGCGAGGAGATCTTCGGCCCGGTGCTGTCGGTACTGCGCTACGACTCCGTCGACGAGGCGATCGAGATCGCCAACGACACGGAGTACGGGCTGTCCGCCGGCGTGTGGAGCCAGGACGTGCCCCGTGCGCTGGAGGTGGCCAAGCAGCTGCAGGCCGGCAGCGTATGGATCAACGACTGGCACAACATCTCCGCGAACCTGCCCTTCGGCGGCTTCAAGCAGAGCGGAAACGGCCGTGAACTCGGGCCCGACGCCCTCGATGAGTTCACCGAGCAGAAGGCCGTGACCGTCGACCTCTCCGGCCGGGTCGACCGACGCGCCTACGGGCTGGTCCTCGGCACGCCCCCCAGCGCCTGAGCGGGTGTGGGTGCTCGGCATGCCGCCGGGCACCCATAGCCGTCGAATGCCGTTTTTTCCATGCTAGAGACCCCCGTGGAGGGAAGAAGCGATGCCGAAATACACCTACGTCGTCCTGACCAACCCCGTCGACGGAAAGGAGGACGAATTCAACGACTGGTACACGAACACACATGTGCATGACGCACTGAAGGTGCCGGGCTTCGTCGCCGCACAGCGCTTCAAGCTGGCCGACGCACAGCGCGCCGAGTCGCCCTACCCGTGGCGTTACCTCGCGATCTACGAACTTGAGACCGACGACCTGCAGAAGTCGGTCGACGCCCTGGCCGAGCGCTTCAACACGCCGGCCATGGTGATCAGCGAGGCTCTCCACCCCGAGCGGCTGGGACTGCTCTTCGAGGCGATGACACCTCGCCTGGAGGCACAGGCCTGAGCCGGCGGCTGCGCGCCAACGTGCCACCAACCTGAACCTCACCTCCTGGCACGGAACAGAGGCCGCCTGTCCGGAGTATCCGGACAGGCGGCCTCAGGCACCCGTACTCCCGTCGTCACTGCTCGGGCGGTCGAGCAGTTGGTTGAGGAAAGCGCGCGCCGCGGGGCTCGGAGTGCGCCCGTGGGCCGTGGCGACATGGATCTTCCGCACCGCCCACGGCTCGGCGAGTTCCAGCATCGTCACGCTGGACAGCACTTCGGGGGTGATCAGGCATTCGGGCTGCACGGTGACCCCCAGTCCCGCCTGGACGAGGCTGATCGCGACACCCGCGCTTCTCACGTGGTAACTCGGCTCGAATTCCTGCTCGAGCCGACGTGCGGCGGCGCGGAAGGCGCCCAGCATCGCGTCGGCCGCGATCAGGTTCTCCGGCAGCAGATCCTGGAACGTCACGCTGGCGCGTTCGCTGAGCAGGTGGTCCTGCGGCACCACGGCGACCATGCGATCCCGCCGGTAGGGCGTGACGTCGACACCGTCGAGGTCGAGCTCGTACGCCGCGGCGAATACGCCGATGTCCGCCTCGCCGTGCGCGACCTGTCGGACGATCTCCGCGTTCTCGACATCGTGCACCGCCAGATTGACCAGCGGGTACTCCCGACTGAACTCACCCAGCTCGCGTGCGAGGAACGGGACGAAGATGGTGCGCGCCGATGCGATGGTCAGGTCTCCTCGCACGCCTTCCGTGAAGGAGGCGATTTCGGAGCGCATGTCTTCGAGGCTGTCGAAGATCGTGCGGACGTATCGTGCCAGGACCGCTCCGGCCGGGCTCGGGACGACCCCCTTGGGTCCGCGTTCGAGGAGTTGGATGCCGGCGATGTCCTCCAGGACCTGGATGCGCTTGGTCGCCGTCGACGCGGCGATGTTCTCCCGGATCGCCGCCCGCCCGATCTGCCGCTCCTCGATCGCGGACAGGAAGAGTCGCAGCGTGAACAGATCGACCTGGCGGATCAGGTGCAGCCGGTTGAATGTCCCCATGGCGTCATCCTTATGGTCACGCGGATTCTCGGATCAACGGTGGTTCAAACACCCACCGGAAGCGGGTCGGTCGGTACGACGGTCCCACCGCCGTACCGACCGACCGTACTCAGGGACGGGCCTTCAGCACGTCCTCGATCTTGTCATTGTCCGCGCCGATGTCACGCGCCGCGTGCAGCGGTGGCGGACGCTTGCCGTCGAACGACAGAGGCAGGCCGACCAGACCGATCTCGTCCTCCGACGGCTTGCCGATGATGCCGAGCGCGCGTGTCTGCTCGTGCGCGACGATCTCCGCGGTGGTCTGGATCGGAGCCACGGGTATTCCGTGGGCCTGGAGCCGTTGCTGCCAGTAGGCGCGTGATTCCTGTGCGAGCCGCTCACCGATCAGCCGGTCGATTTCCCTCCGGTTCTTCAGCCGTCCCGCGTTCGTGGCGAATCTGTCGTCCTTGGCCCATTCCGGTCGTTCGAGCACCTCGCACAGCCGGGCGAACAGCACATCGTTCGCGCAGCTGACGATCAGATCGCCGTCCGCGGTGGGGTAGGCGCGGTGGGGAACGATGAAGGCGACACCCGATCCATGTCGTCCGCCCGGTTCGCCGTCGGCGCTGTAATTGGCGATGCCCACGGACATCCAGGCGATGGCCGTCTCCAGCAACGAACCGTTCACGGTCGCGCCGCAGTGCTTGGTCTGCCGTCTGTGGAGCGCCGCCAGGATGCCGATCACGGCCCACATCCCGGTACCGAAGTCGACGATGGACACGCCGGCCCGCACCGGCGGCTGCCCCTCCTCACCGGTGATGCTCATGATGCCGGAGAAGGCCTGCATCAGCGGGTCGTACCCGGGAAGCGTGTTCATGGGCCCCTCGTGCCCGAACGCCCCGACCTCGCAGCAGATCAGCTCCGGCTTGGTCACCCGGAGGCTGTCCGGGTCCAGCCCGTACTTCGCGCTTGAGCCCGGCCGGAGGTTGTGGATAAAGACATCGGCCCGCTCGGCGATCAACCGGTGCAGCGTCGCGAGCTGTTCCCGGTCCTTGATGTCGATGCTGATGCACCGCTTGCCGCGGTTGAGGGCGTGGAAGGCGGCTCCGCTTCCCTTCCACGTGCTCGGCCCCCAACCACGAGCGGAGTCGCCCGACGGACGCTCCACCTTCCACACCTCGGCGCCGAGCTCGGCGAGGATCTTTCCACTGAACGGTGCCGACGCACTGTCGCTGAGCTCCACCACCACGACACCCGACAAAGGCAGATCACGCAGCATCGTGCCCACCGCTTTCCTTAATCATTGGGGGAGGTGTCCTGCACTTCGGGGGCATACACGGCACCGCAACGCAGCAGATCATCGATCTCATGCGAACTGAAGCCGTATTCGGCCAGCAGCTGCGCCGAATGCTCACCGAGACGCGGAGCGGGGTAACGCAGTTCCGGACTGCTCTCGCTCCACCGCTGCGGAATGCCGAGGGCGCGCAGCCTGCCCTCGGAGGGGTGCTCCTGGTCGACGAAGAAGCCGACCTCCTTCATGTGCGGATCGTCCAGCAGCGACTCGGGCGTGTTCATCTCGATGACGGGGATGTCCGCCTCGGTCAGGAGGGCCACCCATGCGGCGGTCGTCTTCGTCTCGAAGGTCCGCGCCAGGAACTCGTACAGGAGCCCGATGTTCTCGGTCCGGCCGTGGATGTCGGCGAAACGCGGATCCTGTCCCATCTCCGGGTGCCCGGCCAGTGCGAAGAATCGGAGCCAGTGCTGATCCGTGTAGACGTTCACCCCCACGTAGCCGTCCTGGGTGCGGTACGGCCGGCGGTCCGGGTTCATCATGCGCGCGTATCCCCAGTCACCGATCGCGGGCACGAACGTGTGCCCGTACAGGTGGTCGCCCATGACGAAATGCGCGAACGTCTCGAACATCGGGACCTGGACCTCCTGGCCCTGTCCAGTCCTCTCGCGCCGGAACAGCGCCATGGACACGGCCGAGGTCGCGGCCATACCGACCACACGGTCCGCTACGGCGGTGGCCACGTAGTCGGGCGGGCCGTTCTTGCGGCTCTGCAGCACGGGCATCCCCACCGCCGCCTGGATCAGGTCGTCGTACGCGGGACGGTCCGCGTAGGGGCCGTTCTGACCGAAGCCGTAGGTGCCGCAGTAGATGATCCGGGGGTTGATCTCCCTGGCCTCCTCGTACGACAGCCCCAGTCTGGCCATGGACTTGGGTCGCAGGCTGTACAGCAGCACGTCCGCGCTGCGCATCATTCTCTTCAACGCGCCGACACCGTCGGCGCTCTTGAGGTCGAGAACGATGCTGCGCTTGTTGCGGTTGAGGTGCAGGAAGACCGCACTCATCCCGCGGTTGCGGCACGGCCCGACTCCTCGTGTGGTGTCGCCTTGCCGCGACTCCACCTTCGAGACATCAGCGCCCATGTCCGCGAGCAGCAACGAGGCATAGGGACCCATGAAATTCGACGTCAGGTCCAGGATCCGCACACCATCCAGGGGACCGGCCATGTCAGCCCTCCTCGCCGGACGTCACCAGCGCGAACACGGGGAGTTTCTGTTCCCCGCGCTGCACGAACCGGGCCGAGACTTCCTTCCCGATCTCGATGCCATCCGGTTCGCCCTCGATCTGGGTGAACAGGAAGTATCCCTCGTCCATCTGCACGAAACCGACGGTGTACGGAGCGATGGCGGACCAGACGGGGGTCGGGCCGCGCAGGATCGTGCTGTACGAGTAGATCGTGCCGCGCCCGCTGGACTGCTCCCATGACAGCCCGGCGGAGCCGCAGTGTGTGCAGACGGAGTGTGCCGGCCACACCGCTTGCTCGCAGTCGGCGCAGCGCTGGAACGTCAGCTGCTCGTCCGCCAGCGCCTCCCAGTAGGGCTGCGCGTCCATGAGACGGTACGGCTGCGGCCAGTCGTTCAGTACTTTCGCATCAGTCATGCCGTGCTCCCATTCGCGGCTCAGGTCGAGGAGGACAGCAGCGCCACACTGCCTGCGGCCAGCATTCCGCCGGCACCCTGCACCAGCGCCGTCCGCGGGCGCCGGGCAGGCGCCAGTCCCAGGGCCTGTCCACGCAGCTGGCGGACCGCCTCGACCAAACTGTCCATGTTGCAGGAGATACCGGGCTGACCGAACGACAGCCAGCCACCGTTCGTGTCGGTCGGAAGATCTCCGTCGATGCCGGTGCGTCCCTCGCGGTAGACGTCGATCCCGTGTCCCTTCTTCGCGAACCCCAGGTCCTCCATGACGATGGGGCCCATGTGTGCGAAGTTCACCGAGATCTGCATCATGTCGATGTCGCTCGGGCCGAGGCCGGACATGGCGTACGCCTGGCGGGCGGCTTCAGCCGTCGCGGTGTGCGTCAGGTTGGGGAACTCGCCGAGGCCCGGATACCGACAGTGGCGCATGTTCATGCGGTCGCCCAGGTACTCGTGCGTCGTGGCCGACCCGCAGCCGAGGACGTACACCGGGTTCTGGGCCTCCCTGGCCTTCTCCGCCGACGTCACGATCAAAGCGCCGCCGGTTCCGCCGCCCCACGTGGAGCACATCCACCGGCGCAGCGGCGTGGCGACGTAGGGAGAGGCGAGCACCTTGGCACGGTCGATCTCTCCGTGCTTCCGCTTCGCCGCGTACGGATGATGGGCGCCCCACCGCTGGTTGGCGACGGCGACGTCCGCGAGGTCCTCCTCCGTGAGGCCGAACTCGTGGAAGTAGCGGCGCGCGGCCTGGGCGTAGAGCGCGGGGATCGTCGGACCGTAGGGCACTTCGAACTGCGGGTCGGCGTCGGCCTCGGCACCCATCGCCACCGCGTCGACGAACAGCTGTGTCGCGTCGCTCTGCAGACACAGCACGTACTCGGCGGCGCCGACGGCGATCATCTGGGACGCGACAGCGATCGTCGCGGTCAGGCCGGCGCCGTGCATGGTGAGTTCGCTGGTGAGCGTCACCGGCATCTGCATGTGCGAGATGAAGATGTTGCTCCACTGCGAGCGCTTGTCGGCCCACGGCGAGCGTCCGGTGAACACCGCGTCGACCTGGTCCTTGCGGATCCCCGCATCGGCCAGGGCGGCCGTGGTGGCCTCGACAGCGAGCTGGAGCGGATCCTTCCGGTTGTCGAGCGACGCATAGGCGTCGCCCATGCCGACGATGGCGGCGCCGGGTGCGGTTGACATGGGGCGGACCTCAGGCCTTCTTCTTGCGCGGCTTCTCGGTGGGAACCGACGCGGAGAGCAGGGCTTCGAGGTCCTCGCGCTTGCGGAGCATGAGCAGGCTCCACTCGGACTTCTGGCACACGTCGCCGTGCTGGTTGAGCGCCTTCATCAGGAAGGTGACGACGCCGTACTTGTCGTCCTTCTCCTTCTTGGCGACGACCTCGCAGGTCACGTAGATCGTGTCGTTGATGTGGACCGGCGTGAGGTAGCGCAGGTTGTCGATGCCGTAGTTGGCCTGGATCGACGGACCGAACGTGATCAGGCCCGTCATGATCGAGTACGTGAGCGATCCCTGGACGAGACGCTCACCGAAACGGGTCTGCGACGCGTAGTGGACGTTCGAGTGGATCTCGATCCAGTTGCCGGTCAGCGCACAGTAGTTGACGACGTCGGTCTCGGTGATCGTCCGGCCGCCCGAGCGGAAGACCCGGCCGACCTCGATCTCGTCGAGCGGCATGTCGATACGGTTGTCGATCACGGTCATGATGGGTGTCCTCTCCGGAAGTTCTCAGGCGCCGACGTTCAGACGCATCGACTTGGCGATGATGGTCCGCTGGATCTGCGACGTGCCGCCGCCGATGGTCGACTGGACGCTCTCGCGCAGGTAGCGCTCCATGTCAGCCTCGGGGAGGTTGGCGTAGCCGCCCAGGATCTGCATTCCGTCGAGGGCGCACTGCTTGAGCGTCTCGGAGCCGTACAGCTTGGCCATCGACGTCTCCCGGGCGGCGGGCAGGCCCTCGGCCTTCATCCGGGCCGCGCGGTAGCACAGCAGCCGGGCGGCGTCGACGCGGGTCTGGTTCTCGGCGAGCATGTGCTTGAGCACCTGGAACTCGTAGATCGGCTTGCCGAACTGGATGCGCTGCTGCGCGTAGCGGTTGGCGGCGTTCACCGCCTCCTGCGCGTTGCCGGTGTACGCCGCGGCGACCGCGCAGCGCTCCAGCTCCAGGTGGTCGGTGATGATCTTCCAGCCCTGGCCGACCTCGCCGAGGAGGTTCTCCGCCGGGACGCGGACGTCGTCGAGGAAGATCTCGGTGGTGCCGGTCGCGTGCCGCGACAGGGTGGGCAGCTTGCGGATGTCCAGGCCCGGGGTGTCGTTCGGGATCAGCAGGACCGAGAGGCCGCCGTGCTTGTCGTCGTTGTCCGTGCGGACCAGCATCGCGATGACGGTGTCCCTGGCGGCGGCGCCGCTGCACCACAGCTTGGAACCGTTGACGATCCAGTCGCCGTTCTCGTCACGGCGGGCGTGGGTCTTGGTGTTCGATGCGTCGGAGCCGGCATCCGGCTCGGAGATGGAGACGGAGAAGCGGATCCTGCCGTCGATGAAGGGCTTGACGTACTTGGCCTTCTGCTCCGCGGTGCCGAACTTGATGATGTTCATGGCCGTGAAGGTGGGGACCAGGACCGAGCAGGCGAAGTCGAAGCCGAACTTGCCCAGGCCCTCCGCCATCAGCGAGTAGTCAAAAATGTCACCGCCCGAGCCGCCCTCCTCCTCGGGGATCAGAATGCCGAGCCATCCCTGCCGTGCGATCTTCTCGTATGCCTCGTAGGGGTACTCGCGCTCCTGGTCACACTTTCGCACGTACTCGACTGTGATCTCGTTATCCATGAATTCATTCACGGTCTTGAGCCAGTCGGCCTGGGCTTCATTGAGGAAATTCGAAGGCATTTCGCCACCTCTGGCAATCACTGTGATCGGACCCGGCATTGCGGTTACACGAACATTAAAGCCGGGTTACCAGCGATCCAAGTGATAAGTTTCGAACCCGCGATTCGAAGGCATCGAACCAACGTGTTCGCGGGCTCAATAAGGCGTCGATCAGGCGATCACGCCTGCCGCACGCAGTGCGGCCAGGTCGTCGGACGTGAAGCCCCAATGGGCGAGGACTTCCTCGGTGTGCTGCCCAGGCCCGGCAGGGGCGCTCTGGATGGCTCCGGGAGTGCGGCTGAAGCGTGGGGCCGGCGCGGGCTGGAGCACGCCCTCGACCTCGACGAACGTTCCCCGCGCCCGCAGATGCGGATGATTCGGCGCCTCGCTCAACGACAGGACCGGAGCGAAGCAGACGTCCTGGCCCTCGGCCAGTGCGCACCACTCGTCGCGCGTCCGCGTCAGGAACACAGCGGCGAACGTGTCGTGGATCTCCGGCCACCGGGACCTGTCGTGCTGGTCCGGCATGTCGTCCTCGTTCAACCCGAGGACGCGCAGGGTGTTGCGCCAGAACCGTGCCTCGTTGGAGCCGACGCTCAGCCAGCGCCCGTCCTTCGTCTCGTAGACGTTGTACCAGGGAGCGCCCGAGTCCAAGCGGTTCGTGCCGCGTTCGTCGTTCCAGTACCCGGCGGCGTGGAGTCCGTAGAAGAGGGTCATCAGCGAGGCCGAACCGTCCACCATGGCGGCGTCGATCACCTGCCCCTGCCCCGAGCCCCGGCTCTCCAGCAGCGCCGACACCACGCCGAGCGCCAGGTAGAGCGATCCCCCGCCGAAATCGCCGGCGAGGTTGAGCGGGATCGTGGGCGGGCCACCGGCGGTGCCTACGGAGTGCAGCACGCCCGTGAGCGAAACGTAGTTGACGTCGTGCCCGGGAGCGTATGCCAACGGCCCGTCCTGGCCCCAGCCCGTCATCCGGCCGTACACGAGTGCCGGATTCACCGCCAGGCAGTCGTCGGGCCCCAGGCCCAGTTTCTCCGCGACGCCCGGACGGAATCCTTCGACCAGCACGTCGGCGCGCTGCACCAGTTTCAGGACCGCCTCGACGGCCCCCTCCTTCTTCAGGTCCAGCGCTGCGCTGCGCCGTCCGCGGTTGAGCAGATTGAATCGCGGTTCGACCGGCGCGCCGCCGTCGTAACCCGCGGGCCGGTCGATGCGGATGATGTCCGCACCGAGGTCGGAAAGGAGCATACAGCAATAAGGCACCGGCCCGACGCCGCCCAGCTCCACGATTTTAATGCCCGAAAGCGGGCCGCCTGCTTTCCGTGTCATTTTATTCTCCTGTCCCGTCGCCGGGAGGTTATCTCGGGCTACGAGCCAGTCCAATTGCAAATATCCGAAGTGGCGGTTCGGAAACTTCGCAGCGGGGTGTTGCGGCGTGACAACGAGACAGAGGGGTGGTACACGGCGGGGTTCCGTGCACCACCCCTTCGGTAAGCCGGTCAGACTCCGAGCGCGTCGTAGTACCTGAAGTCGATCTCGCCATCGAGCATCGTGCCGAGTTCGTCGACCGCGCCGGTCTCGACCCGCCACGCGAGATAGCGCTCGAAGCTCTGACGCGAGTCCCACTTTTCCAGGAAGAGGATCTTGCTCGGGTCGTCCTGGTTATGGACGACCTCCACGCTGACGTTGCCCGCGAAACCACGCGTGCCCGGAAGCTTCTCGGTGAACCACTTGCGCAGACCGTCGAGGTTCCCGTCCTTGACGGTCGTCTCGAAGATCACGTGACAGGTCATCGGTAGAGCCTCCATGCTCCGCATCCGAGACAGAGCTCCAGATGCACAATATTTTCCTCTGGACTCGGTGTACCGACTCGACGCGTGCCGGGCCGCTCAGACCGCCGCTCCGCGGAGCGTCTGACCGCCGTCGACGATGACCTGGGTGCCGGTCATGAAGGCGGCGAGGTCGGAGGCGAGGAACAGCACGACCCGGCCGACGTCGTCCGGGAGCCCCATCCGCTGCAACGGAATCCTCTTCTCGAGCTCCGCGATGGCGTCCTCGTCCATCAGCGGACTCAGACCGGGCGTGCGGGTGCCGCCGGGACAGACGTTGTTGACCGAGATCCCGTGCGGCGCCAGCTCCAGCGCCATCGTCTTGATCAGGCCCGCGACGCCGTGCTTGGACGCGCCGTAGTGGCTCAGCCCCAGAACCGACGGATTCACGGACTCGACGGAGTTGACCGTGACGATTCGGCCTCCGCGGCCCTGCTCGATCATCTGGCGAGCGGCCGCCTGCGAGCACAGCATGACGCCCAGCAGGTTCACCTCGAGCGTGCGTCGCGCCACCTCCAGGCTGGTCTCCAGGAACGCGGACCCCTGGTAGATGCCGGCGTTGTTCACGAGGATGTCGAGGGCACCGAACGCCTCGACAGCGGCCCGCACCATCGAGGTTGCGTCCTCCGGGCTGCTGACGTCGGCGACGACAGTCCGGACCCGGTCGGGCTGGTCGAACTCCGACGCAGCCACTTCCGCGGCGTCCTTGTTGACGTCCGCGATCACCACGTTCGCACCGGCCTCGTACAGGCGGCGCACGGCACCGAGGCCGATCCCCATGGCACCGCCGGTGACGATGGCTGTTCTGCCACTCAGATCCACCAGCTCGCCGATGGACTTGGAGTCAGGAGAGGAAGTGTTTGTCATGGGCGAGATATATCATGCAGAAAATATTACGTCGAGAGATGTGACCCTCCTCTGTGCGACAGCCGGAATGGCACGGTGCCGCCCGGACGCCAGCTACTGCCTGTCGTGGATCTGCGGGACCGGGTGCGGGATCTTCTGGCCCGCCGGAGCGCCCTGCAGACCGTCCAGCTCCCCGGCCACGACCTCGACCAGATGCCCGTCGGGATCGGCGGTCATCAGAATGCTCACGGGTCCTACGGTGATGGGCTCGAAGGCCAGCTCGCGGCCGGCCTCCTCTATCTCGCGCCGGGCAGCGGCGAGGTCGTCGACCTGGACGACCAGCGGCGCCCAGCCGGGCACGGAGGCCACCGGCATGACGGCTCCTTGCAAGAGCACCAGGCTGGATGCTCCCGTGGCGTCCTCCAGGACGACCTCGGTCACGTCCGGGTCGCAGAACTCGAGCCGCGCCCCCTCCTTGAAGCCGAACAGCCCCGTGTAGAACGCCAGCGAGCGCTCGAGGTCGCTCACCACGAGCTTGAAGTTCACAACGTGCGCGTCCATGCAGTGCACCTCTGTGGGATGTCTGGGCTTCCAGGCGTCCTCGGCGGGCCGAGGGCCTTCGGGACACGCTTCGCGCACCCCGGGGAACCCATTGGTCCATCCGATCCGATCGTGTGAAAGGCCCGGGATCGGAAATGTCCAGAAGTCTGGACAGTTGCCGACCGTAGTCGGTCGGCTGACAGTTGGCCGGCGGCCCGTTTGCCCTGAGCGCGCTACCTGGCAAAGGGGTGCTCTGTCTCTCATCGCTGAGCACTCGACGCCTGGCGCGCCCGTCGCCGGTCTGACGTGGTGTGCGTCACCGAGGCTCAGCCGTCTGGTGTCCGGGCTGCTCGGGTCACGCCCGCGACGTTGGCCTGGCGCGCGGCGGGTTCGGTGGACGCACTGGTCAGTTGTGGTGGGCTGATTGGGCGCGGCCAGCACGTAGCTGGCGAACTGCCGGCGCCAGGTCCCCGGCTTTTCGGCGCTCCGCGTGTCTGGCTTCTCGTCAGCAGGTGGCAAGTGGCCCGTGCCCCTTGTCGCGACGCGTTCGGCCGCCGAGACCAGTGCGGCGTCATGCCTGCCCCCTCAAGCCGGGGCCGACGAGGATCTGCTTGGTCTCGGTGAACTCGAGGATGCCTTCGGGGCCGCCCTCCCGGCCCCATCCCGATCCCTTGCGGCCGCCCCAGGGGGCCGCGACGCTCGGGCCAAAGGAGTTGAGTGCCACCGACCCGGCGGTGATCCGGTCCGCACAGTAGAGCGCGCGCTCGCGGTCCGTGGTGTAGACGGTTGCCGCCAAGCCGTAGCCGGTGTCGTTCGCGAGCGCGATCCCGTCGTCGATGTCGGTGTAGGTCATCACCGCGGTGACCGGGCCGAACACCTCGTTCCGCGCCAGGTGGGAGTCGCGGGCCACGTCCGTGACGATGGTCGGCTCGAACCACCAGCCGCCTTCGGGGCCCGGCGGCCTGCGCCCTCCCGCGATGATGCGGCCGCCTTCCGCCACGGCACGCTCGACGAACCGCTCGGTGCGGTCGCGGGCGGCGGGGTTGGACAGCGGGCCAATATGGGTGGCGGGGTCGAGCGGGTTCCCGATCACCAGACGTGACCATGCCTCGGCCATCGCCCCCACGATCTCGTCGTGCCGCGACTCAGGCACCAGCACGCGCGTCAGCAGGGCACAGACCTGTCCTGTGCCGCCCGTCGCTCCGGGCACGAGGCTGCGCAGCACCTTCTCCACGGGTGCGTCGGGCAGGACGAGCGCCGGGGACTTCCCGCCCAGTTCGAGATGCGTACGCGCGAAGCGCTCCCGCGTGGCGTTGATGATCTCCTGGGCCGCGACGTGCCCGCCGGTCAGGGACACCATGTCGACCCGTGGGTCCGCGGTGAGCGCCCGCCCGACCTCGGCGTCCCCCGCCAGCAGCGACAGAGTCCCCGGCGGGAAGCCGGCCGCTTCGGCGCACTCGGCCACGATGCGCATGATCAGCTGGGATTCGGGCGCGGCTTTGACCACCACCGGACACCCGGCCAGCAGCGCCGGGAGGATCTTGGTGGCCATCGTGACCAGGGGGCCGTTGTAGGCCATGATGCCGACGACGACCCCGGCCGGCTCATGCTGGACGATCACGTCACCCATCGGCGTGCCGCGGTGCTCCGGCCGCAGCGCGTCCTCCGCGTGGGCGAGCGCCGACGTCCAGGCACCCACGGCGCCGAAGCGGTGCAGCGTCGCGCTGTAGCGGACCGGCATGCCGGCCTCGACGGCCCAGACCGTGCCCATGTCCGGCAGTTTCGTCTCCAGGGCGTCGCAGAACCTTCGGCAGGCTGCCACGCGTGAGGTGACCGGCAGCCGTGCCCAGGAGGACAGTCCCTGGTCGTACGCCGCCGTGACGGCGGCGGCCGCCTGGTCGACGCCGGGCAGTCCGACTTCGGCGACCACCTCTTCGGTGGCGGGAGACACCACCTGGTGCACCTTGCCGCTCGCTGGTAGCCAGGCGCCTCCGACGTAGACCTCGTCCACGTGGCGGACGTCCACGCCCGCGACACTGGTCGTGCTCAACACCACTCCACTCCGTCCTGAGCGGGACGCTGCGACGTCTGTGCCATTCCGTCGGCCCTGGCTCCCGCCGCTTACCAAGACCTGCGGCTTCGATGCGGGTCAGGTCATGACCAGGGATCCGCGCGCCACCTTCCCGGCGTGCTGGTCGGCCAGGGCGGTGTCGATCGCCTCGAGCGGGTAGTCGGCAGCGGCCTGTCCCAGCGGCAGGTCGTCGGCGTGGCGTTCCAGGAAGGTCAGCGCCTTCTTGAGACTGTGCGCGTCGTAGAAGGCCACCGCCTGGAGCGTGATGTTGTTCATGACCAGGTAGCCGGGATCGATGGCGGTCGTGGTCCCCTGGTAGAAGGTCCCCAGCTCCAGGTACCGGCCGCCCCGGGCCACCATCCGGAGCCCTTCCTCGATCGCGCCCGGCCGCCCGACGAGCTCGAACACGACGTCTCCGCCGCCGTCCGTCAGGTCCCGGACGCGGGCCGCCCGTGCCTCCGCAGAACCCAGCTCCCGGAAGTCGACCACCTCGTCGGCCCCCATGCCCCGGGCAAGTTCGAGGCGCTCGTCGACACCGTCCACGACCACCACCTGGGAGGCACCGCACTCCCGGGCGAGTGCGGTGGCGTACAGGCCTAGGCCGCCCGCGCCCTGGATGACGACCCGGTCCCCCATCTTCACCTGCGCCCGCTCGAAGGCCATCGTCATCTGTGCCAGGGCACAGTTGACACCGGCCGCCAGCACGTCGCCGACCCTGTCGGGCACCTTGAACACGGCCATCGTGGGACGTACGTAGAAGTAGTCCGCGAAGGCGCCCCGGAAGTGGGGGAAGACCGACGGCTTCCCCTGGAAGGCCCGGTGCTGTTGGGTGCACGCCTCCGCGCGGCCGTGCAGACAGGGACGGCAGCGTCCGCAGGGGGCGAAGTACTGGCACACTATGCGGTCTCCCGGAGCGAGCGGTTCCCCGGCCCAGTCCCGGTCCACCCCGGGCCCCAGGCTGTGCACGACGCCTGTCATCTCGTGTCCGATGACCCGCCCGTCGTCGCGTCCGCCGGCCGCGAGTGCTCCCTCGCCGCTCCAGATGTGCAGGTCCGAGCCGCAGATGTTCGCACGGGTCACCCGCATGACGAGGGCTCCGGGTTCGGGCTCGGGCACGGGAAGCTCGGTGAGCTTGAACGGCTTGCCGGGCCCGTAGAACAGTGCGGCACGTCCGGTCTGTGTCATCTGAGGTGTGTCCAATCGCACGTTGGTGTACTGCGGCGGGATTGCCGACCGGGGGTGACCGGCTGGGATGCGGATCAGGTCGCGCGGTCGCCGATCTCGGCGTAAGAAGCCCGCATCACGTACTTGAGCACCTTGCCCGAGGCGGTCCTGGGCAGTTCGTCCACGAAGACGAAGTGCTTCGGGATCTTGTACTTGGCCAGCTGCCCGGCAAGGAAGTTCCTCAGCTGCTCGCCGTTAAGCTCCGCGCCCGGCTCGGGGACCACGACGGCACAGCCGACCTCGAAGAGCTTTTCGTCCGGCACTCCGACGATCGCGGCATCGTGCACACCGGGATGGCCTGTGAGGATCTTCTCGATCTCCGCCGGGTAGACGTTCTCGCCACCGCTGCGGATCATGTCCTTCGCCCGGCCCGCCAGGGTGAGGAAGCCTTCGGTGTCGACGCGCCCGAGGTCCCCCGTCCGGCACCAGCCGTCGGTGAAGGTCTCAGCCGTCGCCTCCGGCCGTTCCCAGTAGCCGATGCTGACCCCCGGGCTCCGCAGGTGGATCTCGCCGACCTCTCCTGTGGGCACCTCGTCGCCGAACGGATCGAGGATCTTCACCTCGGTCATCGGCTGGGGCCGCCCCACGCTGCGCTCCTTGCCACGGGCGAATTCGTGCTCCAGGTGTACGGCGACCGCCCCGCCCTCGGTGAGGCTGTAGGACTGGGTCAGGTTCACCCGGGGCAGTCGCTCCTCGAAGACGTCGTAGACCCATGGCATGACCGTGTCGCCGCCGGTCACGATCCGCGTCAGGGAGGGCGGGAGCGCCTCTTCCAGGTGTTCGAGCCGGGCGAACTCCGGGAGCATGAACGAGTAGACCAGCATGACCGTCGCCTCATGCCTGCGGGCCGCCGCGAGCATCGCGTCGAGGCTGAATCCGCCGGACGGGAAGGTGACGGCCGTGCCGTGGCTGAGGAGCGCGGGGAGGAGGAGGACTTCGAACCCTCCGGCGTGGAACAGCGGCCCCTGGGTCAGGGCGACGGTCCTGCGGTCGATCTTCCAGCTCATCGACTGGATGGCCCCGATCCACAGCGCGTTGCCGTGGGAGAGCAGCGCGCCCTTGGGGGTACCCGTGGTCCCCGACGTGTACATCAGCGTGAGCGGGTCATCCATTCCCACGACCGGGAAGTCGCCCTCTGTCTCGGGGCCGAGGAAGTCGTCCAACGGCACGGACCAGGCCGGCGCCGCACCGGTTCCTCCCGGACGCGCTACATAAGTCCTGACCGGGATCCTGTCCCGGATCAGGTCCAACGTGTCGCCGAACTCGGCGTCGAAGATCAGGACCGTCGACTCGGAGTCCTGAAGCTGGAACCGCAGCTCAGGGGCGGTGAGCCGCCAGTTGAGCCTGACCGAGATCGCGCCGAGACGGCCGATCGCGAGGTAGAGGGCCACGTAGTCCGTGCAGTTCCGCAGCAACAACCCCACCCGGTCACCGCGCCTCACCCCGGCCCTCTGCAGAGAGCACGCGAAACGCAGCTCACGCTCCCGCAGCTCGGCGTAGGTCATGGGCGCCTCGGCGCCCATGGCGAGCGCAGCACTGTCGGGAGGGACGCTCGGCAACTGGCCGGTGGTCGCGTCTGTGATCCAGGAGATGCTCGTGCCCACGTTCCATCACCTTCCGCGGAGGACTTCCGGCCTCATCGTCATGGTCCTGAGCCGGAGTCCACGATGCCACTCCCTGCAGACAGAGCAGCATAGAGATAATAAAATATATTGTGCAGCAGTCATTGAACCCGCATCGCATTGAACGCGTCAAGGGTGCTGGGATGGGTGCCGCACGGCCACATCTTGAAGCTCCTCACGTGGACCGCTGAGCCCGGCACCCCGTCCCACGACGGTCGGCGCATCCTGGCCTCCTGGAGTGCTGGGGATGATCAGCCCCTCCCTTCGGCGGAGGCCACCGGCTGACGCTCCGGCCCGTACTCGTCCCTGCCTGACCCGACGTGGCAGCCCGCACGACGGTCCGCGGGCTGCGCAGGGCGGATTCCTCATGGCGATGCCGGGTTTTCCCGATCAACAGTCGACGAACGTCCACCGTGGCCCTGAGCGGCCGGCCACCGACACCGTCGACCCCAAACGCCTCAATGCCGTGAAGGCGGTCGTCCCACACACCGCGGTCGCCGGGGACATCCGCACAGCCCAACGGCGGAGGTGGTTCTGCCACCGACACACCGCCTTGCTCACCGCCGGGCGAACGACCGGCTGAACGACTGTCCTCCCAGAACACGTCGGCGCATGTCAGCGAGCCGCGTGAGTTCATACTGCCGCAGCGCGTCCTCCGGCGAGACTGCACCGTCGAAAGCATCCACGATCGCCACGGCGTCCGCCACGGCCTCCTCGAAGCCGGCGCCCGTCATGGGTGTCTGCACGTGCGCGGCGTCTCCGAGGACGGCAACGCGTCCACTGGCGACTCGCTCCGGCACGTACTCGGTGATCGGTGTCGCCACCACCTCACGGTCACGGAAGGCGCTGATGACGCCCGAACGCCAGGGCTCGGCCCACTTGCGTTCGCCGACGGCCGCCATCGACGCGTAGACGTCGTCAGGGATGTCCGTGGTCCGCGGAGTCCGCCTCACCTCGGTGCCGGAGACGGCGCCCATGGAGCGGAAGAGCGAGTTGCGGCTCGCGTCGAACCAGCCCCAGCCGAAGCGGGTCGCCCGCTCACCGCTGTCCACGAGCGGATACACGGCGAGCATGTCGCTGCCGCTGGAGAAGAAGTCCGGACCACCGGCCCGTCCGTGATACGCCGGCGGCAGTTCGGACTGGCCCAGCCACACCACGTACCCGGCGTACGTGGCGTTCGGACGCCGGCCGTCGACGTGACGTCGCACCACGCTGCGGTAGCCGTCCGCGCCGAACAGGACATCGGCGGTCCACGTCGCGCCGTCCTCGGTGCGCGCCCATGCCGACGCGTCGTCCTGTCCGGCCTCCACCACGTTCGCCTTCTCCACGACCGTGATCAGCGGCTCGGCGTCGGCGGCGTCACGCAGTGCGGAGTACACGTCCCACCAGGCGTGCGGGAGAGCGTACTGGCTGATGGCCGCCTGGCCCAGCGCCCGCCCGACGCCGCGGTACGCGTTTGTCCCGATCGCCCTTTGCAGGCGCGCGCCGGCCACGAGAATCGCGACACCGCGCTGCGTCCGTCCCGCGGTCCGCTCGAGCACGGTGGACGGCAGTCCCGCGGACGCCAGGGCGAGTGCCGTCGTCAGACCACCGAGCGAGCCGCCCACGATGAGCGCCTCGATGCGGTGGGGTCGGGAGTTGAGTGTCTGCGGGGACATGGTGGCCTCCTGCGGGCGGAGCGGGGAAGGGAAGCAATGGGCGTGACGCAGCGAGACGTCGCCGCAGGGCGGCCGAATCGGCGAGCGCCGGGAGGACCCGGTCCGTGCCGCCCGGTAAGCGCCGTGGTGGCGCACCGGGCGGCCGACGGGCCCGGGTGGATCAGGCGGTCAGGTTCCGGCCGAAGAAGTCGGTGAGCTTGGCGACCGCCAGGGTGACGTATTCGTCCTTGTCGTACAGGTCCACGTGGGTGGCTCCGTCGATGACGAACAGTTCCTTGGGCTCGTTCGCCTTTGCGATGGCCTCGCGGCTGAAGTAGCCGGTGTCGGCGTCGGAACCGATGATCATCAGCAGCGGGCGGGGCGAGATGAGCTCGATCATCGCGTAGGAGTCGTACTGGGCGATCTGGTCGATGCTGCGCAGCGGCCACTCGTTGGTCGAGCGGGGGTGCTGGGCGCGCGGCGTCTTGTAGTAGTCGTGGGCGTCCGCGAACAGCGTGCGCTCTTCGAGGCCCTCGGGTGACTCGGGCACCCAGTTCAGCATGGTCAGGTCTTGCCCGCCGCGGGCTTCGGCGGTGCGCAGGGCGCCCGCCTGGTCGAGCATGGCCTGCAGGATCTCGGGGCCCTGGGTGCGGCCGAGCCCCCTGCGGAACAGGTCCCCTGTGTCCGCGGCGCTGACGGTGGCCACGGCCTTGATGCGGTGGTCGGTCTGCGCGGCGAACGGCACGTAGCCGCCCGAGCCACAGATGCCCAGCGCGCCGATGCGGGCCGGGTCGATGTCGTCCCGGGTGGTCAGGTAGGTGACCGCGGCGCGGATGTCCTCGGCACGCTGAAAAGGGTCTTCCAGACCGCGCGGCATGCCCTCGCTCTCGCCCTGGTAGGCGGCGTCGAAAACGAGCGCCGCGAAGCCCTCGCGAGTCAGGCGCTCGGCGTAGACGCTGGCGGTCTGCTCCTTCACGCCGCCGCAGGGGTGGGAGACCACCACGGCCGGCAGCAGAGCGCCGGTGTGGTTGTCAGGGGTGTACAGGATGCCGGCAAGGGAGAGGCCGGTGCTCGGGAAGGTGACGTTCGCCTTCATGTACTGGGTGTTCCTCTATTTAACGTGCGATGGCTGGCCTGCGGCGGGAATGTTCACCGCCTCGCGTCCTACGCATCGATGACCGATGCTGCGGCGACCTGATGAAGGCTCGCATCTGCCGAACGCTCCCAGAATGGGTCGCTTTTGGCCTCGGACCAGCATGTCCTGGGACAGTCTCGGCCCCCCAGGGCCCAGGGAAGGCACTGCTCGATGAGCGCGGAAGGGGAATGAACGCCAGGATGAGGCGGCGAAAGGCTGTCGGGCGCGAGTGCTGCAGGCGGGAAGGACATGCGGGTGGCGGTCTAGGTGTATTGACCCGCAGGGTTGTTTACGCGGGTGATGGGTGGGTGGCCGCCGAGTGCGGTGTGGCAGCGGTGGTGGTTGTAGGTGTGCAGGAAGTCTGCCAGGGCTGCGGTTCGTTCGGTGTTGCTGGTGTAGGGCCGCAGGTAGGCCCATTCGTCGAGCAGGGTCCGGTTGAAGCGTTCGACCTTGCCGTTGGTCTGCGGCCGGTAGGCGCGGGTGAGCTTCCCGGCCGCGCCGAGGTCGGTCAGGGCGTCGCGCCAGGCGAAGCTCTTGCGGTAGGGCCAGGCGTTGTCGGTCAGGACCCGCTCGACGCGGTCGATGCCGTGCGCGGCGAAGAAGGCGGCGGCCCGGCGAAGGAAGGTGGCACAGGTGGCGGCCTTCTCATCGCCGTGGATCTCGCTGTAAGCGAGGCGGGTGTGGTCGTCGACGGCGGAGTGGATGTAGTCGAAGCCCATGTTGCTGCGGGTGGCGCGGCCGGCCTGGCGGCCCAGGACCTTGTGGCCGCCGCCGTCGGGGATCCGGCCGAGCTTCTTGACGTCGACGTGGACCAGTACGCCGGCCCGCCGGCGTTCGTAGCGGCGGATGACCTGTCCGGTGGGCCGGTCCAGGAAGGCCAGCCGGTTCAGGCCGTGGCGGGCCAGGATGCGGTGGACGGTGGAGGCGGGCAGGCCCAGGACCGGGCCGAGGCGGGCCGGTCCCAGCTTGCGGTCCCGGCGCAGGCGGCAGACCCGGGCCTCCAACGCTGCCGGAGTGCGGTGCGGCGTCGTGCGGGGCCGGCTGGGCCGGTCGTGGAGGCCGGCTTCCCCCTCCTGTCGCCAGCGACGCAGCCACTTGTGGGCAGTGGGCCGCGAGATGCCCATCTCGGCCGCGACATGGGAGACGGGACGACCTGAACGGACACGCTCGATCAGCAGCCGCCTGCCGTGAACGGTCAGCCGGGCATTACGGTGGGACACGAAGACCTCCGTGTGGTGCAGTCCTAGACAGCTCCACCACACCGGAGGTCTTCGCCATGATCAAGCCCTACCGGCGTTAACAACGCTCGTGATCAATACACCTAGGAGCTGTCTCCTCGGAACGGCACTTCCTCGGGTGGCTGGGACTCCTTCCATACCCGCGCGGTCAGGTGGGCGAGCGTGGAGTCCCACTGCTGACGATCGCCGACGAGAGTGGCTCCGGATCCGTCCTGTGCGTTGTCGGACGACCACGAGACCACGCACGGTGTCAGCTCAGACGCGAGGGCCGCGTACTTCCGCTCCCTTTCCGTTGCTGTCGGCTCGGCCGACCGGTCAGGCAGCAGAGGAAACCCAACCTTTGGTTCTTCCCCGGGGGAGCCCAGCGGCTGCGCTGGCCGCGTCCAGGTCCGCCTGCACGTCCTTCTGACCGAAGGGCACCGAGGATGCTGCAGTGACCGGAGCCGAGGGCTCGGCGCCGGTGCCGCTTCCGCAGCCAGTGACGAGGATCGTTGCGGCGGCGGCCGCCATCCATCCGGCTCTTCTGACAGTGGTACGCAAGTGCTCTTCTTTCGGTGCGTGGGCCGCTACGGGGGTCGGAAGCACAGGCGCGGGCCTCCGCTCGGGGCCCGCACCGTCACAACGCAGCCATCCGAACATTCCACCTCCCGCCCCCGAACGACCCCTCCGCTCATACCAACTGGTAGGCGCACTGACTCGGTGTTGTGGGCTTTGTCCTGATTGCTGCACCTCGTCGTCACCTCCGCGTTTTCCCCGCACGGTGCAGGGGGCGGGTCATCGGCGTGTGTCGGCACGGGAGGTCAGGCCGGCGAGGAGGAGCGCGACGTCGTCGCGCGAACCGGGGTGGCGCATCTGCTCCAGGAGAAGGTCACAGGTGTCTTCCAGGCCCTGCGAAGGCCCAGTGAACAGGTCCAGGAGGAGCTGGAGTCGGTCGTCGATGCAACGGTCATGACGACCGACCGGCAGTTGTGCCGGCGCAGTGGCGCAGCACGTCCGCGGCCGGCCCTCGACCGGGCCGGCCGCGGACGCAAGGAACCGAGCTGCTCAGCGCCTGCCCACGGTCAGCACGAGCTTGCCGCGCGTGTGCCCTTGGCTGCTCAGGCGCCAGGCCTCTGCTGCTTCGTCGAGCGGAAGCACCTTCTCGACGTGCACCCTCAGCTCCCCCCTGTCGGCGAGGTCGGCGAGGGCTGAAAGGTCCACCGGGTCGGGACGGACCCAGACGTAGTGTCCGCCCTTCGCGGCCGCCTCGGGGTCGGCGATGGACGCGAGCCGGTCCGGCCGTCCGAGAAGGTGCAGCGATGCTTCCACGGCGTCTGCACCGACGAAGTCAAGGGCCGCGTCGACTCCTTCGGGCGCCAACTGGGCCACGCGGTCGACGAGTCCGGGGCCGTAGGTCACGGGCTCCGCGCCCAGCCGCCGTACGAAGTCGTGGTTGTGGGCGCTCGCCGTGCCGATCACGCGTGCGCCGAGCGCGACGGCGATCTGGACGCCGAGTGAGCCGACGCCGCCCGCGGCCGCGTGCACCAGGACGGTGTCGCCGGCGCGGACGCCGACCCGCTTGATCGCCTGATACGCCGTCAGCCCGGCGAGCGGGACACCAGCAGCCTGTTCCCAGGTCAGCGCAGCAGGCTTGAGAGCCAGCATGCGTACGTGCGCGGAGACGAGTTCGGCGTAGGCGCCGTACTGGACGGCGTCCTTGCGGATGTAGCCGAAGACCTCGTCGCCGGGTGAGAACTCCTCGACGTCGAAGCCGACCCGCTCGACCACTCCAGCCACGTCCCAACCGGGGACCAGGGGAAAGTGCGTCTCCATGAGGGCGTCGAGTCGCCCTTCGGCGAGCTTCCAGTCCACAGGATTGACCCCTGCGGCCTTGACCCGGACCAGCACCTCGCCGGGGGCCACCTTCGGGTCCGGCAGGTCGGTCAGCCGCAGCGTCTCCGGTCCGCCGTACCCGTTGAGGGTGATCGCCTTCATGCGGCAGCCCCCATCGGCGCACGGACCGTGTCGAAGGTGCGCACCAAGGATTCCAGCCGGGGGTCTTCCGCCGCCTCCGCGAGGGCCTCGCGCAGGGCCGTCTCGTTGGTCGGGCGGGCCTCCTCGAGGAGCTGGAGGCCGGCGTCGGAGACGTTGGTGTAGATGCCGCGCCGGTCGGTGGGGCACAGGTAGCGCATGAGCAGGCCGCGGTCCTCGAGGCGCGTGACCAGGCGGGTCGTGGCGCTCTGGCTGAGCACGACGGCGTCGGCGACCTGCTTCATCTGCAGGTGGCCGCCCTCTCCGTCGTGCTGGCGGCTCAGCACGTCGAGCAGCGAGTACTCCCGCACGCTCAGACCGTGCTCGGCCTGCAGGGCGCGCTCCAGGTGCGCCTCGATCCTGTCGTGCAGCAGGGACAACGCGCACCAGCCATGTGCCAGGGCGGTGAGCGCGGGGGCGGTTGCGGTCATCGGGGCCTCCTTCGTCGGGGCATCCCACCCATAGTTGCATACGAAGGCAAATCCACACGACCGCTTACCGCGTTTGCATTTATAGAGCGTCTGCAACTATTGTCTTCGGACGTAAGCGCCTCACGCAATCACTTGGAAGGTAGCTCCCATGCCTCTCGCGCTCCTGGCCCTGGCCATCGGGGCCTTCGGGATCGGCACCACCGAATTCGTGATCATGGGCGTGCTGCCCCAGGTCGCGGGCGACTTCGGCGTCACCATCCCCACCGCCGGCTGGCTGGTCTCCGGCTACGCCCTCGGTGTCGTCATCGGTGCGCCGCTGCTCACCGTGCTGGGCACCAAGGTGTCCCGCAAGAAGATGCTGATGTTCCTGATGGCCCTGTTCGTCATCGGCAACACCCTGTCCGCCCTCGCCCCGAGCTTCGGCCTCATGCTCGTCGGCCGGGTCGTCGCCTCTCTGGCGCACGGCGCGTTCTTCGGCATCGGTTCCGTGGTCGCCGCCGACCTGGTGGCGCCCGAGAAGAAGGCCTCGGCCATCTCCCTGATGTTCATGGGCCTGACCGTGGCGAACATCGTCGGTGTCCCCGGCGGCACCTCCATCGGCCAGGCCGCGGGCTGGCGCGTCACGTTCCTCATCGTCGCCGCACTCGGTGTCATCGGCTTCCTGGGCGTGGCCAGGCTGGTGCCCGCGACCGGCCGGCCCGAGACGCAGGACGTCCGCAGCGAGTTCGCCGCGTTCAAGAACGTCCAGGTGTGGCTCGCCATGGCGATGACGGTCCTGGGCTACGGCGGCGTATTCGCCGCGATCACGTACATCACGCCGATGATGACCGAGGTCGCCGGCTACACCGAGGGCGCCGTGACCTGGCTGCTCGTCCTGTTCGGCATCGGAATGTTCCTGGGCAACCTGCTCGGCGGCAAGTTCGCCGACCGCAGGCTCATGCCGATGCTCTTCACCGCCCTGGCGGGCCTGAGCGCAGCCCTGCTGCTGTTCACCGCGACCGCGCACAGCAAGGTGCTGGCCGCGATCACCCTCACGGTGATCGGCGCGCTGGGCTTCGCGACCGTGCCGCCGCTGCAGAAGTGGGTCCTCGACCAGGCCTCGGCCGCCCCGACCCTGGCCTCCGCCGCCAACATCGGCGCCTTCAACCTCGGCAACGCCCTCGCGGCCTGGCTCGGCGGCATCGTGATCGCCGCGGGCCTGGGCTACACCTCCCCCAACTGGGTCGGCGCCCTGCTCTCCGGCACCGCGCTGCTCCTCGCCTTCGTCGCCGCCTACCTCGACCGCCGCACCCGCGCCGCCGGACGCGTCGTCGCCGGAACCACGGTGACCGAAGAGACCCCGGCGGCCGTCCGGACCTGACCGGGCCGCCCCACACCCCGTCCGCTCCCCTCGTGAAGGACCCCTCATGAGCACCACCACCGCCATCGCGCCGCTGACCACCCGCGAGGCCGAAACCCTCGTGACCGCCGCCCGCACCGCCGCCGAAGCAGCCGGAGTCACCGTCAGCGTCACCGTCCTCGACGCCGGCGGCCACCTCCTCGCCTTCCGCCGCGACGACCGTGCCGTCCTCATTTCCGGCGAGACCAGCACGCGCAAGGCCTACACCGCCCTCCAGCTCAACGCCGCCACCGCCGACCTCGTCGACCTCGTCAAGCCCGACGGCCCGTTCCACTCCCTGCCCACCGCCCTGGACCGGCCGCTCCTCTTCATCGCCGGCGGCCTGCCCCTCCACCGCGACGGCCGCCTGATCGGCGCCATCGGCGTCGGCGGCGGCACCCCCGGACAGGACCACGGGTTCGCCACCACCGCCATCGAGACGCTCGGCTGACACCGCGCACAGATCGTCACTGTTCCCCATCGGATGCGGGACCGCTGTCACGCCACCGCGGTTCCGCCGCCGTCACCGCCTGAAAGCAAGGAACCACACATGAACCACGTCATTCCCACTGTCACCCTGAACAACGGTGTCGAGATCCCCCAGCTCGGCTTCGGCGTCTTCCAGGTCCCCGACGCCGAGACCACCGCCGCGGTCAGCTCCGCCCTGGAGGCCGGCTACCGCAGCATCGACACCGCCGCGATCTACGGGAACGAGACCGGCGTCGGCCGCGCCCTCGCCGACTCCGGGATCGCCCGCGAGGAGCTGTTCATCACCACGAAGCTGTGGAACGCCGACCAGGGCTACGACGCCACGCTCACGGCCTTCGATGCCAGCCTGGCCAAGCTGGGCCTGGACCACGTCGACCTGTACCTGATCCACTGGCCGACCCCGGCCCGCGACCTTTACCGCGAGTCCTGGAAGGCCATCGAGAAGCTCGTCGCCGAGGGCCGGATCCGTGCCGCGGGCGTGTCCAACTTCCAGCCCGCGCACCTGGAGCGGCTCATCGCCGACTCCGAGCTGGTCCCGGCGGTCAACCAGGTCGAGCTGCACCCCGGACTGCAGCAGAGCGAGCTGCGCGCCGCGCACGCCCGGCTCGGCATCGCCACCGAGGCTTGGAGCCCGCTGGCACAGGGCGCCGTCCTGGGCGACGAGGCGATCACCACCATCGCCGCCCGTTACGGCAAGTCGCCCGCCCAGGTCGTCCTGCGCTGGCACCTCCAGCTCGGCAACGTCGTCATCCCCAAGTCGGTGACGCCCGCCCGCATCCGCGAGAACCTCGACGTCTTCGACTTCGCCCTCACCGACGACGAGATGACCACCATCGCCGCTCTCGACCGCAGCCTGCGCACCGGCCCCCACCCGGACGAGCTCAACTGACCCTTCCGACCGACCCGGGCGGTGCGGCGCACCGCGCCGTCCCGCCGGGTTGCTCCGGCTCGCGCGGGCGTGGATGGCAGGTCCCGCCCGCGCGGGCCCGTACTTGTACCCCGTACCTCCGCGCCGTCCCGCGTCGTCGCTGCGTTCCCGAAAGTTGTGCCTGTGATGTCTGTTACTCCCACCGCCCTTGACCGGCTTGTGAACCCCGCGAGCCTGCCGACTCTGGGGCTCGAGCTGCCCCTCGACAACGACTGGGGCGCGAGCCGGCTGCGCGCCGACCGGGCCGCGGGCCGCCCCTTCGGTGTCCCTGACCTGACCCGCCATGCCGAACTCGCCCGCCTGGCAGATGAGTTGGGCTTCACCGGGCTCTGGGTGCGGGACGTTCCCCTCTACGATCCCGAGCAGTTCGGCGACGCCGGTTCCGTCTTCGAGACGTTCACGCACCTCGGGCACCTGGCGGCCGTGACCGAGCGGGCCGTGCTCGGTACCGCGGCCGTCGTGCTGCCGCTACGGCATCCGCTGCTGGTCGCCAAGGCCGCGGCCACCGTCGACGTGCTCTCCGGCGGCCGGTTCGTCCTCGGCCTCGCGAGCGGGGACCGGCCCGTCGAGTATCCGCTGTTCGGGGAGGATTTCCAGGGCCGCGGTGCCGCGTTCCGCCGGGGTGTGGAGATCCTGCGTGCCGCCTGGACCCGGTACGCCGACGGTGCGGGCATGGAGCTCCCCGAGCTCGGACTCGGCGCCGACCGTCATCTGGACGTCCTGCCCAAGCCCACGGGCCCGTCCGTGCCTCTCGCCATCGCCGGGCACGCCCAGCAGTCGGCCGAGTGGATCTCACAGAACGCGGACGCGTCCCTCAACTACCCGCGTCCGCTGGGGGCCCTGCGCCTCAAGACACGGGAGTGGCAGGAGCTGACCGCCGGCACGCCCAAGCCGTACCTCACCCCCATGCAGCTGGACCTCACCGGGGATCCTTCCACTGCGGCGACCCCGATCCGGCTCGGGCTGCGCACCGGCCACCAGGCTCTGATCGACCACCTGCGGACGATGGGCGAACTCGGCGTTGCGCACGTCTCCTTCAACCTCCGCCCCGGTGACCGCCCCGTGGAAGAGGTCCTCCACGAGCTCGCCGAGACGGTCCTGCCGCACTTCCCCTCCCCCGGCCCGGCGGCCGGGACCGATGCGGCCGGCACGGTCGCTTCCTGAGGAGGGCAGCGCTCGCCGGCCGGCCCGCCGGGACTGCAGCCGGGCTCCTTCGAACCGCGATGCCGTGCACCGCGTACGGGACAGTGGTGTAGGACAGTTGGGCCCAGCCACAGCCGGCAAGCCGGCGGCCATGCCCGCCACGGCCGCGGCGGGCTCGAGCCGGCGCGGGGCGTGCAAGCGGTCGCCGACCAGGAGTCGGGCGAGCGTCGAACTGTCGCGTCCTCTCGCCTGATCACCGCCGCGGTGGCGACGCCGGTGCGCTGTCAGTGATCGCACTCATGCCGACCAGTTCGAGCCGGTGCAGCGCCAGGCGCCGGCTGCCGCGGACCGCCGCCGCATCGAAGGCCCGAGCGAGACGCCCACCGATCGGCCCCACGGCCGCCTGCATCGGTTGAGCAGCTTCCGGCCCTCAGGGGCCACTGTGCCGCGTCACACGCGAGGACGGATGAGGCAGTCGCTTCGCGGCCGGGACGCCCCCGCGGACCGCGTCCCCGGCAGGCGCCACTACGACCGCGGTACCACCGACTTGCATTAGCCCGCGCATGCAAGTATTGTTTCCACACGTAAAGCGCGCTTGCATTTGTGTGCGGCGCTCATCCGGTGGCCCGCCCCCGGCTCCCCCGGCTCCCCCGGCGGAGCCGCTCGCGCAACAGGGCGTTCCACCCCTCACCCCCCTCGCAAAGGCACTGTCATGTCGCTCAAGGAAATCCTTCCCGGCCGTCTCGGCTTCGGTACCGCCCCGCTCGGCAACATGTTCCGCGCGATCCCCGACGACGAGGCCGCAGCCACCGTCGAAGCCGCCTGGGACCACGGCATCCGCTACTACGACACCGCCCCCTTCTACGGCGCCGGCCTCGCCGAGGAGCGGCTCGGCGAGGTGCTCGCCACCAAGCCCCGCGACGCGTACGTCCTGTCCACCAAGGTCGGGCGTGTCATCCTCGACGAGCTGGAGACCGCCACCCCCGACTTCGGTGAGAAGGGCGGCCTGTTCGAGTACGGCAACCCGAACAAGATCGTGCACGAGTGGACCGCCGAGGCCACCGAGCGCTCCATCGAGGACAGCCTCAGGCGC
>NZ_BMWA01000037.1 GCF_014650995.1 Streptomyces viridiviolaceus | reverse complement strand
ACACGCCGTTGATCACCTGCCGGTGATCCCGCCACGGACGACCACGACCGTCAACACCAGGCAGCAGGGGCGCTATCCGCTCCCACGCCGCATCCGTCAACTCACCACGACCCACCACAAGATCAATTATCAGACAGTGCCTAGGCAGGCGCGTCGCCCGGGCGCTCCGGGAGCGCCCCGGTGCACGGCCCGGCGTCCGGCAGGTGGGTCTTCGCCCACTGCGCCAGCTCCCTGAGCGCGGGCTCCAGGGCTGCCCCGGCCTCGGTCAGCCGGTAGGAGACGCGCAGCGGCGGGCCCTCGTCGACCTCGCGCAGGAGGAGACCGGCGGCGCCGAGTTCCGCCAGCCGGTCCGACAGCATGCGCTCGCTGATGCCGGGGACCGCCCGGCGCAGGTCGGCGAAGTGCGCGGGCTGTTCCACCAGGACGGCCACGATCGGCCCGCTCCAACGCTTTCCGAGCAGTTGGAAGACGCGAGTGATGCCCTCGTCCACCCGCTTGCACGCCGCGCTGCCGTGGTTCTGCTCCGCCGTCATGTGATCAGGGTACTACCCCACCGTAGGGGGGTGAGAAAAAGTAAGCTCCTAATTGATAGATAGTTGTCTACGAAACATCAGCCTCACGCCCTCGCCGGTGTCGGGCTGCCCATCCGTTCTTCTGGAGACACCCATGGCCGTCCTGCTGCACATCGACTCCTCCGTGTTCCCGGACGAGGCATCGGCGTCGCGCGCCGTGACCGCGGCGTTCCGCGCGCACTGGCAGGAGCAGCACCCCGAGGGCGCAGTCGTCTACCACGACCTGGCGGCGCAACCCGTCCCGCACATCACCGCCGAGGCACACACGCCGGCTTCGCCGACCCGGCCTCGCACACGCCCGAGCAGGCAGCCGCCTTCGCCGAGCGCGTACGGCTCATCGAAGAGCTGGAGCAGGCCGACGCCGTGCTGATCAGTGCCCCGATGTACAACTTCGCGATCCCCTCGACCCTCAAGGCCTGGCTGGACGACGTGATCCTCATGGGCCGCACCGCGGGCGAGGCCCCGTCCGCCAAGAGCACACCGGTGACCGTCGTCGCCAGCCGGGGCGGATCCTACGCGCCGGGCACCCCGCGGGAGCCGTTCGAGTACGTGCAGAACTACCTCACGGCCGTCCTCGGCGACGGGCTCGGCCTGGAGGTCGACTTCATCGTTCCGGAGCTGACCATGGCCCCGCACAACCCGGCGACGGCCGAGCTGGTCCCGCTGTTCGAGGCATCCCGTGACCGTGCCCTCGAGGAGGCCACCGCAATTGCGAAGCAGGTCGCGCAGCGCCCCGCGGCCTGACGCCACCCCTCGGCGGACCGGCAGACCGGGCACGCACCGCCGACCCGGTCAGCTGTGATCGATCCAGTCGCTGAGTCTGATCCTCACCTCATGGTTGTGATCGGTGTGCCAGACGACTTCGCCGCTGACTCGATCTCCCAGCGCTGGAAGGCTCGCGCCGGTCGGCATGGAGCCGATGTCTGCCATGCCGACCGCACGGGGTACGTGGTCGATACGAATGAAGACCCCGAAGGGCCGCCGTGCGATGACCTGACCGGTGATGAGGGTGCCCACGGGGAGCGCGGACACCGTTGCCGACCACTCTGGAGAAAGGTTGTCGGGTTCGCTGGTGCACGCGTCGTCAGGCATGTTCCCATCCTGTCCGGTGACGACCTCGCGTGATGGCCGGACCTTCATACTGGAGCGTGCGCTAGGGATCTTGTCAGCCTGCCCAGATCCGCAAACGAGGTGACGCCGGGCCGGACAGCCCTCCGACGCAACGGCCCGGTTCCCAAGACGGACGCCTGGGCAGGGGCTCGCCGGGGTGTCCGTCGGCATCAAGGACTCCGCACGGGCATCGGTCGCGCCCCAACCTGGCACTCGCAGCCCTGCCAGGCTTCACGCTCCCCGGTGACACCTCGGCGTCGAGCCGGTATTTCGCCGAAGACCTCACGGAGCCGTTCGTCCTGAAGGACGGCCACCTGCCCGTACCGACAGGCCCCGGCATCGGCGTCGAGCCCTTGCCGGAAGCCCTGGCCCGTCTCACCACGGCCGCCCGGACGCTGTACGCGGCGGGGTGACGACCGGAGCAGACAGCCGACCCGTGGTCGCGTCACCTTGCCGTCCGCCGCGACGGCGAGGCAACCCTCGGCGCGCCGCGCCCACCCGCGCCCGAGCCGCCGGCGGACTGCGTCGCCACGCCGGCCGCCGCACCGTCCCCCTGCCTGGTGAGCAAGAAGACGAGTGGCTTGGTCACCGCGATGGGACCCATCCGAGTTCGGCACCCACGAAGGGCTGAGCCTGACAGGGGCCGGTCACGTCTCGCCAGACGCAGTCGCCGTTCGGTGGTCTGTCAAGATCAGCGGGACGGCAGAACGGTCAGTCGTCCAGAGGCAGAGAGAGGACGGACACCGACGTGCGACGACGACAGAGGCGCACAGCCCTGGCGTGCCTCGTCATACCGGCACTGATGACGGCGACGGCCTGCGCCCACCCGGACCTCGGCCCACTTCCCCCGCGCTTCTCGGGTCCGCCGCTGCCCGCGGAAACGGTGGTGTCGGAGATGGGGGCGGTACTGGCGGCGGAGGGCGTCGTGGTGGAGAAGGAACCATCGAACACCCTGGGGAGGTGCTTCGAACGGCTATCGGGACGGCATGCGCCGGAGACGGTGGACGCCGCGCTGAAGGCGGCCTTCGCCCGGGCCCGTTCCGAGCATGGCTGGCAGGCCGGTCCCGACATGGGGAGCCAGACGCTCACCCTCACGAAGGGCAATTGGACGGTCGTGGTCGGCCTGCCCGGCAAGCCGGCCCAGGGCCTTGAGGCACCCGTAGTCATGTCGCTGACATGCCTGGACGACGGCGGTACCTCGTCAACCCCCGGGGCGCCCGGGCCGTCTGCCGCGGACGCAACGCCGTCGAACGCTGAATGAACCGACTCAATGGCTTCCGCGGCGTCACCACCAGGTAGGACAAGACCGCCACGACTGAGATGCCCGGCGCCGCGGCCAGGGTTCCTCGCCGACACCCGATACCCACCGACCGGAACCTGTCGCTCAGATCGTTGTCCGAGGTCAGCGGCATCTGCTTGCGGTACTCCGCCTTGTCAGGGGAGCGGCATTGTCAGTGCCACGGCGTAGCGTGTGATCATCGACCAGCACGACGGGGGAAGGCCGACGCATGGGCAGGCGTGTGGAAAAGGGCGGGTACACCGCCGAACTGACGGATGATCTGGAGGTCGTCTACCGCAGTCCGCAGGGGCGGAGGCTCAAAAAGTTGCCCGACCCGATCGTGGGTGCTGCTGGGCTCGTCGCCCTGCTCGGAACACGGACGCATCTGCGGAAGCACCGTGAGGCGTGCCGCTCGCAGGCGGGTGAGTGGGCGTCTGCCGGGGTGAGCGTGCCGCGTGCCCTGGCCGACGCGGACCCGCTGTGGCGGGAAGCTCTGGAGGCCGAGTCCGTCGAGCTCGCCGACGACCTGGGTGACGGCGGTCTGTGGGCCCGTACCTATACCGGGTTCGACGGACGCACGCTGACCCAGCTGCTTCCCGAACAGCTGATCCCGTACCGCGACCGCTTGATGCGCGGGCAGCACTGGGAGCCGGACGGCTGCTTCTCCACCGGCATCCCTGACCCCTCCGACGGTGCGCTTCCCTTCCCCGAGCGGGTCATCGCCGCCCATCCCGGCTTCGAGGAGCCGGCAACCGAGACACTCCTGCGCCTGCAAGAACGCACGATCCAGTGGAGTTTCGTCTACAAGTCGGACATCGACGGCGTCCTCCAGGGCCTGGAGGAGTCGGCTCCCGCGCTGCTCATCACGCTCCTCGACGAGATGGCCGACCTTGCGCTGCGGCAGAGCGAGCATCCGGCGGCCGCCGCCTGGTTCGGGCGGGCCCGCACCGCCGAGCGGGTGCGCGCGCGCAAGGTCGACAAGGAGTGGCTGGTGGGCCGGTACCTCACGTACGCCGAGGGCGGGGCGCTCTCCGCCACGGCCCTGCGGGCCTGGGCTCGCGAGCTCGCCGTCAAGGGAGTGGCGACCGAGGCGGACCTCGCGCGCTTCCGCACGGTGGTGATCCGCCGCGTCAAGGCGTCGTCCGAGGTGTACACGCAGTTGGCCGTCGACGTGCGCAAGCTCGCCAAGGCCGCCGGTCTCGAACCCGAGAGGGAACTGGCCACATTGCTCGGGGAGATGTTCGCGGTCGGCGGTGTCGCGCTGTCCGACGACAAGTTCTGGGCCGACTGCCTCAAGGGCCCGGCCGTGGACATGCTGGGCACGTACGCCCCCGAGGCCGTGCGCCAGGTGCTGAGACTGCGTCCTCGCCGTTTCGGCGACAGCCCGTGGCTGTGGCGGGAGCTGCTGGAGCGCACGGGGGCGCTGGCGCTGCTCGCCGGTGAGGTCCCGGGGCTGCCCGTGGGCGACGCCGCCGCCTGGCTGTCCGCGTGCGTCCTGGCGAACAGTGACGGGAACGGCACCTGGCCCGTCATGTACGAGATCGCCGAGAGGATCGCGCCGAGGCTGGCGGCCGACGGTGTGCCCGTGGAGTTCCGTTATCGGCGAATCGGCCGGCACGCCTACGGCAAGACGCCTCTCGACCTGATCGACCTGCTTCTGGAGCACGGGGCCCCGGTCGCCGACCCTCCGGAGCTCCTGGGCCCGTCGCAGCTGTACGACGTCCAGCTCAGCCGTCGGCCGAAGCTGGAGCACCTGCAGGCGGACGAGCGCTTCGCCCGGGAGCTGCGGGCACGGGTGCGCGCCGACGTGGAGATGACCACCAGGGACCTGGCGTCCAACTCCTGGTACCAGCCGCACGACACCAAGGGCTGGGAGCGGATCCCGTAGCTGTTCGACAATCCGATCGGGCACGCGAGATCCGCGCCTGGTTCGGCCGCGAACGGGCGAAGCTGCGCGCGGGGGTCGGCTTCGAGGAACTGGTCCTGCTGCTCGGCCGACTCGTGCACGTGGGCGTGGCGGTGGACCTGCTCCTGAAGGACACGGACGCGGCTGCGCAGTTCGCGGCGGTGGACGTGATGCCGCTGCTGATGGCGGAGCTGCCCGACACCGTCTCGCGTACGGACGTGGAGGAGTTGTTGGGGAGGCTGCAGCCCTACTACGTCGAGCGGGAGGGCGTCCGGGGACCCAATCGCGGGCCGATCCTTGAGGCGCTGCCGCAACTGGGCGAGCCGATGCACAGCCAGGCCGCCCGCTCCCTGGTCATGGCCGTCAACTGCCGTGCGGGACTGGAGCGGCTGGTCCGCCGCCTCACCCCCGGCGAGGATGACGTGGCGCCGACCGCCGGCGCGGGGCCGGAGGAGCCCGAGGACCAGGTGAGCCGTCGGATGATGAGGCTCGCGAAGGACCGCACCGCCGTCTGGGGAGGCGACCTGGCGCAGGCGACCACCACGTTCGACCGCATGCCCCGCGACGGCCGGTTCCGCCGCACGCACGCGTGCGCCGCGGCACTCGCCCTGTGCGCCGTCTCCTCGAGGGCCGACGGCTCGGCGGCCCGGTCGCTGATGACGTACGCCGCCCATCCCTTCGTCACCGGTGAGCCGGGCCACTGGCGGATCGTCCACTGCGAGGTTCCCGAGGACCGTACCGACATCAACGCTCCGCTTCCCGGCAAGGTCTTCCGGACGCCCACGTCCGTCGCCTTCGTACTGACCAGTGCGGGCAGAAACCCCCAGCGGACGCTGTGGGAGTACTCCCCCGACGGCTCCTTCTCCGAGGACGGCCCACTGGCTTCCGCGGGCGTGAAGCTCACGCGTGCCCATGTGCTGAGGCCTGTGCGTCCCGGCGGCTGGTTCGCGCGCTTCGCCGAGCTGTACCGCAAGCACGGCCCGGCACCGGCCCGCCCGGAGCTCGCCGGAGCCTTCGCCGAGCGGCTGGGCCTCTCCCGGGCGGAGGCCACCGCGCTGCTGACCGCACACGTCCCCTGCGCGCCTCACCAGCTGGACGAGGAGGACGACTACCTCTCCGGCCACTACTCCGCCGACCTGGAGCCCTGGAAGATCCGGCAGAAGGAGGCGGAACAGGCGGTTGCCGCACTGGCCGACGCGCTCGGCTCCCGGTTCTTCACGACTCTCTACGACAACCTCCTTCCCGACGATCCCGAGCAGCTGTGGGCCACAGGCCCCGATGTGGACCGGGCCGCCGCGTGGTGGCTGGAGGAGCTGGGCAGCCCCTTGCCCGTACCCACGGCGCTCCTGCCCCTCGCCTCCAAGGAGACACTCCCACCCGAGGGTGAGGCGGCCTTCGCCCGGCAGCGGCGCCGGGGTGACCGGGGCTGGTGGCCCCACTTGCGGCTGCCCGCCCTCCTCGGCCGGCTCGCCACCGGGGCGCACTGCCTGGCTCCCCACCGCGCGGGCCTGGTGGGCGAGCCGCAGCTGCCGGCCCTGCCGCGGATCGCCGCCTGGCTCGCCTACCGCACCCCGGCCGGCGACCCACTGCGCCCCGCGGTCGGCGCGGCGATTTCCCGGCTGCGCAAGGAACTGACCCCGGTCTCCGGCCCGCTCACGCTCTTCTCACTGCAGAGCAACCACCTGATGGGGCCGCCCCCCGCCACCGATGCGCTCACCGCTCACCCTGCGGTCACGGAGGTGGACGACGCGGCGTACGACATGCGTCATCTGCGGGTGGACCCTGCTGCGCTCAAGGGACCCGATGATCCGCTGCTGGACGCCCTGGACACCTATCTCGACTCCGTACTGCCCTCCCAGTGGCTGCCCAGCCCCTCCGGACTGCCCGCCGTCGCGGACCTGCGGCTGCTGCTGAGCGACGACTTCGCCGCACTCGGGGAGCACCTGGTCACCGACGGCGAGCGGCCCCCGGGCTGGGAGCAGGACCCCGCACGGTCCGTGCCGCACCTCGTCCAGGAGTGCGCCAAGGCCTTCGGGCTGGGCGAAGACGCCGCATCGCTCTACCTGATGCTGCTGGCACTGCCGGACCCGTCGGACCGTAACGTCAAGGCGTGGACCGGGTGGAAGCCCAGCCGCTTCAAAGAAGCGGAGGCCGAGCTGGGCGCGTCGGGCCGAGTGCTGCGGGCCGTCCGGTCGCGAGCGGGCCGCTGCCTCTTCCTGCCGGGCGCCTGGCAGGAGCGGAAGCCACCTCGCCTCCCGATCGAGGCGTCGAAGCTCGGTCTGCTGCCGCTGGCCAGGGAGCACCGGTCGACGTCACACATGGCTGCGGTGCCCGCCGCCCCGCTGCCCACGCTGTTCACGCGGGCATGGGAAGGCATGGCGGCCGGCCCGGCGACAGTACGGCGGCGCTGACAAACGTCCGCAACCGGCGGGCTGAGGAATGACGGCGCGGATGCCGCGACGGCGGAGGGGCGCGAGGACACGCGAGGGCTACGCCCGGTCGGCGGGCCGGTGGCTGCAGGCGGCGGCGCTGACCGGCATTCGCTCACCCGTGCGGAGCGCCGACTCGGCCTGGCACCGCTGCTGTCCGACGACGTCGAGGCCGCAGGCCCCGTCCGCGTCCGCGTGTCCGGGCCGCACGGAGCGGCACCCCGTGCCGTCGGGCGCCTCGGGAGGACCGCTCGCCCATGTGGAAGCGCCGTGCCAGGCCCACAATGGAGTCGTCGGATGCCGGGGAGGCGACGTCCATGTCCGATGCGACGATCACCGGTCGGTACGAACTGACAATGACCATGCCCTGTCTGCGGGAGGGCATGACCGGCCCGGCCGCGTTCAGCCTCCTCGTCGGCGAACGCCTGCGCCTCGGTCCCGCACCGACCGAGGAGGGGTCTGGTGCCCTGCCGGGCCTGCGCTCGCCGGACGGTGCGAGCGGCATCCGAGGGACGGAACATGCTCGCCGAGGGCCGCGTCCGTCGAACAGCGATGGTCCCTACCGAGGTAAGGAGCGGACAGATGCCACATGCGGCTGAATGGGAAATTCGTCTCCATCTTTTCGAGGACGACGAGGGCACGACCACGGCCCACGCAGTGCTGGACACGGGCACCACGGCCTTCACCGGCCACGGAAGCGCGCACTGCCACCCAGCGGACACGAACGTGCCGGAGATAGGCGACGAACTGGCGGCGGGCCGGGCCATGCGCAATCTCGCCCAGCAACTGCTGAACATCGCCGAGCGCGACATCGAAGGCGTGGGTGCGTCCCGGCCGAGCCGTCAGAGCGTCGGATGGCCCCTGTGATCGTCAGTCACCCCGGTACAGAGCGGTGAGCAGTTCGATCGCCGCCTGGGTCTTGGGATGCGGGTCGTCCCGCCACCAGGTGAGACGTACGGCGATGGGCTCGGCGTCGCTGACCGGCCGGTAGACGACGCCGGGCCTGGGGTACTGGTGCGCGGTGGACTCCGCCGTCATGCCGACACACCGCCCGCTGGAGATCACGTTCAGCCAGTCGTCGACGTCATGGGTCTCCTCCGTCACCGGCCGGGAGCCTGGCGGCCACAGCTCGGGAGTGGTGGTGCCGGTCCGCCGGTCGATCAGCAGAACGCGGTCGCTGAGGTCGGCCAGACGCAGCTCCCGGTGTGCGGCCAGAGGGTCCTCGGCGGACAGGGCGCACAGGCGCCGCTCCAGGCCGACGATGGCCCCGTCGAAACGGCGGTCCTCCAGGGAATTGCGGACGACCGAGAGGTCGCAAGTGCCCTCCGCCAGGCCGGCGGTCGCGGAGTTGACGCGGACCAGGTGCAGATCCGTTTCGGGGTGGGTCCGAGCCCAGCGGCGCTGGAATGCGGGGGTGTGGCGGCCGACCGCCGACCAGGCGTAGCCGATCCGCAGGATGCTGTGGCCGGAGGCAGCCTCGCGGACCAGGTCGTTCACCTCGCCGAGAACCCGCCTCGCCTGGACGACCACCCGCATCCCGGTCGCGGTCGGGGTCACCTCGCGTGAGGTGCGCCGAAGCAGCCGCACCCCCAGGGCGCGTTCGAGTGAGGCCAGAGTCCGGGACACCGCCGCTTGAGAGACGCCCAGAGCGACGGCGGCGTCGGTGAAAGTGCCCTCGTCGACGATCGCGACAAGGCAGCGCAACTGCCGCAGCTCCACATCCATGACTGAAGTGTATAGATCCCGCTGCTGACGCATTTTGTGCAAGCTTCGCAGGGCCGCACCATCGAGTCATGCACAGATCACCGGCCACGATGCCCGTGGCTTCTGGCCCCTCACGGTCGGTACCGCATCGTGGGCGGCTGGCCGGCGTGATCACTATGACCGGCAGTGGTCTCTCGAACCAGGTCGGCGCCGCGATCGGTTCACTCGCCTTCCCCGTTCTCGGCCCGGTGGGTGTCGTCGCGGTCCGCCAGTACGTCGCCGCGATCGTCCTGCTCACCGTCGGCCGCCCTCGCCTGCGGGACTTCACCTGGGCCCAGTGGCGGCCCGTGCTGGGGCTCGCCGTGGTGTTCGGGACCATGAACCTGTCCCTCTACACCGCCATCGACCGCATCGGCCTCGGCCTGGCGGTCACGTTGGAGTTCCTCGGCCCGCTCACGATCGCGCTCGCCGCCGCACGTCGCCGCGTCGACGCCTTCTGCGCCGTGATCGCCGCGGCCGGCGTCGTCACCCTGATGCGGCCCCAGCCCTCGACCGACTACGTGGGAATGGGCCTGGGCCTGCTGGCAGCGTGCTGCTGGGCCTCGTACATCCTCCTCAACCGCTCCGTCGGCCGCCGCATCCCAGGTGTGCAGGGCTCTGCCACAGCGGCCGCGATCTCCGCACTGACGTTCCTACCGGTCGGCATCGTCCTCGCCCTGCACCAGCCGCCGACCGCCGCGGCCATCGGTTACGCCGTCGCGGCCGGTGTGCTCTCCTCGGCAGTGCCCTACCTCGCCGACCTTTTCACCCTGCGCCACGTGCCCGCCCAAGCGTTCGCGCTCTTCATGAGTATCAATCCGCTCCTGGCCGCCCTCGTCGGCTGGATCGGCTTGAATCAGAATCTGGGCTGGACGGAATGGGCGAGCATCGGCGCCATCGTGGCCGCCAACACCCTCAGCATCCTCGCTCGGCGCGCCTGAACGAACCGTCAGGGATTGCGGCAGCCGCTCACGCGTGGAAGCTTCCGCCGGCCCAGCCACCGCTGCCGCCATAGTCACCACCGCTGCCGTAGTCGCTGCCGTATCCGCCGACCGATCCGCGCCACCCGCTCGATTCCCCGCTGTCCGACACCGGATTCTCCTCCAAGTACCGGACCGCAGGGTCCGGTCTCCCGTTACGCCGGGCCGTTTCGATGATGCTCCATGTCAGGCTGCCGGCACCGAGGTCGGCGGACTCGTGCACATCGAGATAGGTGGCGTAGAGCAGCTCGCCGTCGGGATCGAGCGCGTCGTAACGGTCCCATTGCTCGGTGAGGTAGAAGAAGACCACGCGCTCGCCTTGCCCTTCACGCGCGTACCCCGCCTCGAGCGCTGCCGCGACGGCCTCTTCGGCTCCGGTGAGCCGGAACGCGGCGATCTCGCACACGCGTTCCCGCGCCACGCCTGGAGGCAGTGCACGCAGGACCCGCCTGTACTTGTCAGCCAGGTCGGCCCGGGGCAGCCGAGTACCGCGGACGACGGCGTCGACGGTGCCGGGCTGGGTGAAATCGAGAAGGTCCAGCTGGTCCTTGGCCACGGCCAACAGCACGTTCTTGCCCGAGTCCGGCGGCACGATGTGCGGATTCGCGACGGCCACGTCCGTCACGATCCGGTTGGGCAGGGAGGCGTCATCACGCCACAGCTCCACCAGCTTCTCCAGGATCAGCGGCTGATCCGTGGTGGACAGGAACCGCTTCAGATCAGGACGAGGGGGCGAGTTGAAGGAGACGCACATCATCAAGTGATCGACGATGCGTTCTGGTCGATTCCACGGCTTGTCCGCGACCGGCTCATGGTCGAGGAACCGGATGAGTCGCGGAGGCGATCCTCCGAGCAGCAGGGGCCCGGCGACCGATGACCAGTTCCTGTCGTCATCGACCTCGCCGCTGCCGCACTGCAGCAGGCACTGGTGGATCACGTTCCCCGCCGCTCGTGGATCGTCACATGCCTCCAACAGTGCTGCGAAGGCCTTGCCGGCGGCCGGTTGCAACGAGCTCGCCGCGATCCGGGCCAGTATGCCGGCGGCCCAAGAGGCTTTGTCCCGGTCCAACTCTCCAGCCAAGCGCGAGACGGCGTACGAGGCCAAGGACCGTTTGAGGACCACGGCACCGCCCGTACCCCATTTTTCCCAGCGCCACATCGTTGATGGCGACGTCATCCAGCTATTGTCGGCACCCAACCGGCTCTCGCAAGACCGTCGTTGCGCGGACACCTGACACTTGTGCACGTGGGACGTCCACCGGCTCGCCTCACGACGTCCCTGCCGCAGCATCGGCCCAGGGCGGCCTCGCCTGGACTCTGGACACGGGCGTCCTACTCCTTCGACTGCAGCGTCAGCGCCCTGAACCACGGCGCGGTCCGGCCGCACCGCCGACCGGCATTTTCTGCGCGGGTGTCCTTGTGGACGCCGCCCCTCCTAGGCGTGTGTCGAAAGGGCCTGGTGAGGATGGCGGAGAGCCCATTCTGTGATCCAGAATGATGGCATGGTCACGCTTGAGACCCCCCGTTTGATCCTGCGTCGCTGGCGCGAGGAAGACGTTGCGCCCATGGCCGCCATCAACGCCGACCCCGAGGTCATGCGGTGGATCCGTGACGGCAGCGTCCGTGACGAACAGCAGACTCGCGGCGGGATCCAGGCATGGGAGAGCGAGTGGGAGACACAGGGCTTCGGCCTGTTCGCCGTGGAGATCCGGTCCACTGGCGAGCTGGCCGGGTTCACCGGCCTTTCGGTGCCCGAGTACTTGCCGGAGGTACTGCCGGCAGTTGAAGTCGGCTGGCGGCTGGGACGTTCCCACTGGGGGCAGGGCTTGGCCACCGAGGCCGCTGCGGCCGCTGTACGGTTCGGGTTCGAGGAGCGAGGGCTGGAGCGGATCGTCAGCATCACTCAAGTGGGCAACGACGCCTCCGAAAGGATCATGACCAAACTGGGGATGCGTCCGGTCCGTGAGACCGTCAATCCCACCGGCGGTCGGCGAGTACGGGTCTTCGAGTTGTCGTCGGCCCAGTACGTCACGACCACTCGGTGACGGCGGCAACTGCACCGGGCGAGAGGGCCACGATCGCTGGTGATGCGATCTACCTCGTGCTGGCCGTCTTCGTGGTGTGGGGCCGCTTCGGCCCCGAGTCCTTCACCGGCTGACCCGGCGCAGGACAGTGAACCGACGAGGCTCCTGTGCCGGTGGGCCGGGACTTCGACGCCCCCGGCGGCACGGGAGCCTCGTGCGTTGAGGTCAGGATTCCGTCGCCCGATCGGTGATCACGATGAGAGCGCTCATTGTTTCGTCATCCGAGCACAGGTGCCCACCCCTCCGGTGGACGGGTTCCAGTTGCAGGTGTAGAAGTGCACGTCCTTGACGTCCTGCCACGTCTCGCTGACCGTGGTCCGGTCGGGCCATGTCCCGCTCGGACCGTTGTAGCCGACGATCTCTTCGTGGTACTCCCACTGAGCACTTCCCCACGGGGTGGCAGTGCATCGCTGGTAGGTCACCTTGAGCGCTGCCCCGTACGTGTCGAACCGCCTCACGTCCGCGATGGACCCACTGAAGCCGGCCTGGTAGCTGGAGTACCCGCACTCTCCCCCGGGTTGGGTGTAGCGATACACGCCCTCACCGTGACTCGCCCCGTTCGCGCTGTACGCGGCCACGCTGTAGGTGACCGCGTGGGCCGGCTGTGCTCCGAAGACCACGAGCGTGCAGGCCGCGACTCCCGCACCCGCACTCGCGGCCGCCTTGAGCAGCCTCATACTGTCTCCCCCTTGTTCCTCGGCCGACGGACGTTCGCGTCGGATTTTTGGTGATGGGAAATCACAGCAGCAAGGGCTCGCTCGTGTCCCGGACACACAGATCCTGTCCGGGCTGGTCAGGAGGCCGTCCGCCGTACGCCCGGACAGTCGGCATGCGCGTCGCGGAAACTTCTGCTTCCACCGCCCGGTGGCACCCGCCCTCGCGGCACGATCCGACGGCGCGCAGTCGGAATGATCAGCGCGACCGCATCACGCGCAGCAACTGGGCGCAGGCGGAGCCCGATCAGCCGCTCGTACGGCGTTCCCGCAGCTGTGGACGGAACCGGTCAGCCTCAGTGGCCACAAGACCCGCGCCGACTCCGTCTCGAGTCGAGTGCGCTCGATCGGCCGGCCCGATCGACGCTCCCTCACCTCGGCCTTGTGTATGCGTCGGAGGGGGCACGTGGTTTTCCGTCATGCCTGCACACCGATCAAGCCATCTTGTTGTACGCATCGCTGGCACCTGCTAACTTTTTTTGGCAGGAGCAAGGAGTCCGTATGAACCTCTCTGATCTCACCGGAGACGAGTTGACGAAGGTGCTTGCGGCTCTGTCCAATCCGCATCGGCTGCGTGTCATCGCGGCCGTGGCCAAGGAGCGCAACTACGTGAGCCGACTGGCTCGCGAGCTCCGTATCAGCCGGGCCCTGCTGCAGGTGCACCTGCGCAAGCTGGAGAGTGCCGGCCTGGTCTCCTCCACGCTGGAGGTCTCGGAGGACGGAAAGGCGATGAAGTACTACGAAGTCGTGCCCTTCGCCTTGAACCTGACCCCAGGCAGCGTCATCGCGCTCGCCGAGACGATCACCATCGCCACCGACGACGAGGCCGGCCAGGCCAAGGGGGAACGATGAACCACATCTACGATCTGGACGGCATCATCCTCACGCTGGGCGGCCTGCTACTGCTCACGCCCGTGATCATCGTGGCCCTGCGCCAGCGCGGCAAGACGCAGCGTGCCGAGGCCGTCCTCGCCCGTGAGCAGGAATACCGTCGGCTCACCGAAATGGCGCTGACTACACAGGAATTGACGGACCAGAGGCTCTTGGAGATCTCGACACAGCTCGCCGACATGCGATCGCGGGTCGAGTCCATGGAGCGCACGCTCAAGGAAGTCGAGTAGCCGCGGCCGAGCACCGGAGAGTACCGGAAGCGTTCCCGCCGCCATCCGTACTCCCGCCCTTCCGACCGAAACCGGGGGAGAACCATGCACTCCAAGTGCGCCAGAAACAAGACCGGACGCCTAATCCTGGTCACCATGTCCGTCGCCCTCACCGGCGCCGCACTCACGGCCTGTAACGGCAAGACCACAGTGGAGGAGTCGCAGTACGAGGTCGACGAGAAGGTGACGTCCCTACGCATCAGGACGAACGGCGGGAACGTCGAAGTGGTTGCCGCGAGCAGCTCCGGCGTCAGCGTCACCGAGAGGGTCGAGTACGCGGACGAGAAGCCGCGCACCGAACACTCCGTGCGCAAGGGCGAGCTCTCACTGAGCGCTACCGGCTGCGCCCGGAGCGACGCGAGCGAGTACAGTGTCGACTACACCGTGGCGGTCCCGCGCGGCGCCATCGTGTCCGTGGAGACGGGCGGCGGCGACATCTCCGTACGCGGACTGTCCGGGGTCATGGAGGCGGATACCGGCGGTGGCAACGTCCGGATCAGACAGTCCGCCATGAAGAAGCTCTCCGCACACACGGGCGGCGGCAACCTCGACACCTCCTTCACCGCGGCACCTGGCCAGGTCGAGGCCGAGTCGGAGGGCGGCAACATCACGGTGCGGCTGCCCGAAGGCACTTACGCGGTGGATGCCAGGACCGACGGCGGCGACCGTGAGGTTGGCATCGCCAGCGATCCGTCCTCCGCGCACAAGGTCAAGGCGTACTCAGGTGGCGGAAACATCACCGTCGGCACCGCCGACTGACGACCGCATGGCAATCGGCCGGCGTCCAACCGGTGCAGCGGCATCTGCCGGACACCGCCGTCGAGGAGGGCCGGGACCTGTCCTCGACGACGGCATCCTGGCCGACACCGCCTACCGTCTGCTGACCGCCAAACGGCCCGGCCTCACTTCAGGTGTCGGTCCAAGAACCGGCACCCGTCCTCCAATTCGAACCACGGCGTGCCGGTGTGCCCTCCCGGATTGGCGTGCAGCGTCTTCTCCTTGCTGCCGAAGGCGTCGAACAGGTCCAGGGCCCGTTGCCGGGGGTTCCCTTCGTCGTCCCACTGCAGCAGGAACAGCAGCGGGATGGTGACCTGCCGGGCCTCTTCGCGCTGGGCGCTGGGCACGTACCCCCCGGCGAAGAAGCCTGCGGCCGCTATGCGCGGCTCGACCACCGCCAGCCGAATGCCGAGGGCGGTCCACCCCCCGGAGTACCCGACCGGGCCGTCGATCCCGGGCAGCTCGAGGAGGGCGTCCAGAGTGGTCTGCCATTCCGGGACCGCGTTTTCGACCAGCGGGCCGATGAAGGATTCCAGGATCTCGTCGACCGGCTCGCCGGCCTGCATCGCCCGCCGGAGGTCGGCACGGGCCTACACTGACGGACACTTCCTCGCCGCCGACGGCTTGAGCGAGTACGACTTCCAGGGTGGCGCTCGTGCCGACCAAGGGATGTACGTACCAGCCATTTGGCGCTTCGTCGTCGGTGCCCTGAACGCTGGCTTCGGTGGTCTCCCAGTCCGTTTCATCCAAGGCGCATCCGGCGTAGCGGGGCAACCATCGCGTCCCAACTGGCCGCGAAACCGGGTGAGCCCAGTGGCGCCACCAGCTACCACCTGCGTCAGCTCGCCGCGCACGGCTTCGTCGAAACGACCCGGCCTAGCCGTGCTTGATGCAGGTGAGGAAGAAGTCCCGGACGTCCTCGGCGAGGAGCTCCGGAACCTCCATCGCGGCGAAGTGACCACCTCGGTCGAACTCCGACCAGTGCCTGATGTCGTACAGCCGCTCGGCGAGGGGGCGCACCGACTGCGTGATGTCGTGCGGGAACACCGCCACCCCCACCGGCACCGGGCACGGCTCGATCCGCCGGGGCGTCTCGCGGTGCAGCCGCGCCGAGGAAGCCGCGGTGGCCGTCAGCCAGTACAGCGAGATGTCGGTGAGCATCCGGTCGTCGCTGATCGTCGAGCGGGGGTCGGTCCACTGTGCGAAGCGCTCGGCGATCCAGGCCAGCTGACCCACCGGCGAGTCGGTCAGCGCGTAGCCGATGGTCTGTGGGGTGGTGGCCTGCAGGGCCTGGTACGGCGGGCGATTCGCCATGAGCTGCCGGACCTTGTCGAGCCGGGCTTCATCCGTTTCGGACAGTTGGATGCCGGCAGCCGGGTCCGGGCGGGTCGGCAGGTAGTTGACGTGGACCCCGACGACCTGCTCGGAGGCCACCGCACCGAGCGCCAGGGAGATGCCCGAGCCGAAGTCGCCGCCCTGCGCGCCGTAGCGCTCGTACCCGAGGCGGCGCATGAGCTCGGCCCAGGCCCGCGCGATGTGGACGATGTCCCAGCCGCGCTGATGGGTCGGTCCCGAGAAGCCGTAACCCGGGATGGACGGAATCACCAGGTGGAAGTCCTGTGCCAGCGGCTCGATCACGTCGAGGAACTCCAGGAACGAACCGGGCCAGCCATGGGTGAGGATCAGCGCGAGCGCGTCCGGCTTGGCGGACCGGACGTGGACGAAGTGGATGTTCTGGCCGTCGATCTCGGTGGTGAAATGCGGAAGCTCGTTGAGCTCGGTCTCCTGCGCACGCCAGTCGTAGCCAGTGCGCCAGTACTCGGCCAGCTCCTTCAGACGCGCCAGCGGGAAGCCGTAGTCCCATCCCGCGTCTGTGACCTCGTTGGGCCAACGGGTACGGAGGAGACGGTCGGTCAGGTCATCGAGGTCGGCCTGGGGGATGTCGATGCGGAACGGCTCGATCACGGTCTTCACTCCCGGATTCGTTCAGAGCCCAAACGTTCGTGACACTAACGAAGGTAGACTGTTAATGCCACTAACACAAGAGGCTGGAGAATCCCCCATGAGCTCGACGCCCGAACCCACCCCGGCCCGGCTGCGCGCCATTCCCAGCCGCCTGCTCGCCGGCGCCGCAATCGTCGCCGACCGGCTCGTCGGCGAACGGCTGGCTGCCGAAGGCGCTCACAAGTGGCACTTCGCCGTGCTGGTCGCGCTCGCCGAAGCCGGCGCGGCCAGCCAGGCCGAACTCAGCCGCCGTACCGGCATCTACCGCAGCGACATGGTCGCCGTCCTCAACGAGCTCGCCGACGGCGGATGCATCCGCCGCGAACCCGACCCAGCCGACCGCCGCCGCAACGTCATCACCCTCAACCCCACCGGGCGCCGCCGCCTGGAGCGCCTCGACGCACTCATCGCCGACGCACAGCGCGAACTCCTCGCCCCCCTCACCCCCGGCCAGCAGGACTCACTCGTCCGCCTGCTCACCGTCCTGACCGAGCACCACCGCCCTCCGCACCCGCGCCCGCACGACGCGCGATAGCCCTGCCTGCGCCATCCCGAGCCCCGTCCCCACCGTCGACGGCTGCCCCGGGCAGTTCTCGCACGTACCGCCCGCCCCCCGCCCCCCCGGCCCTTCGACCTCACGCCCCCGCGCCGGGTTGCGGCACCGGCTTCCCCGGCGGCGTGAAGGCGGCGAGCACCGTTGCGGTGATGTGGTCGGCGGCGCGATCGGAGGTGAGACGGCCGGCCCGGATCTCGTCGGCGGCACTGTGCATGACCGAGTGCAGGACATTGACCAGCCAGGAGATCGGCAGGTCCGTACGGAAGACGTGCTCGGCGCGGCCGCGGGCGACCAGACTCTCGACGCGGGCGGCGGGGCCGCTGTGCAGCTCACGGATGCGCCCGGCAGGCAGCTCCCTCTGGGCGGCGACGAGCAGAGCACGCGCCTGGTCCACCAGGTGCCAGCTCACCTCGACGTAGCGCGCCAGCGCGACCAGCGGATCCCCTGTCAGATCGACCGCGTCCAACGCCTCGTTGCCCCGGTCGATGGCTCGGCTCATCGCCGCATCGACGACCTCCGCCCGGGAGGCGAAATGCGCGTACAACGTCACCCGGCCGACCCCCGCGGCGCGCGCGATCTCACTGAGGCTCGCCTCCGGGTTGCGCCCCAGGCACTCGGCCGCGGCCTGAACGATCGCGTCGATGCTCCGCAGGGCGTCGGCGCGTTTGGCGGTGCTCTTGCTGCCCATGCCCTCACCCTAGCCGACCAACCCGAACAGTGCTGTTTGTGTTACGGCTGCAGCTGGCCTAACCTGAACACACCTGTACGACTTGTTGATTGAGGGGTGGGCATCGTGAGCGGCACAGAAACCACAAGCACACACGTATTGGGCGCGCCGTACCCGCGGCGCTGGCCGGTCCTCGGCCTCCTCGGACTGGCCCAGCTGATGCTGATCCTGGACATCACCGTGGTCGCGATCGCGCTTCCCGACATGGGTGCCGAACTCGAGCTGGACCGTGCCGCCCTGACGTGGGTGGTCAGCGGCTACGCCCTCACCTTCGGCAGCCTGATGCTGCTCGGCGGCCGGGCCGCGGACCTGTTCGGCGCCAAACGGATCGTCCTGGCCGGACTCGCCCTGTTCACCGCCGCATCCCTCGCCGCCGGACTCGCCACCGGCGCACCCCTGCTGCTGACGGCCCGGATCGCCCAGGGGGCGGGCGCGGCGATGCTCTCCCCCGCCGCTCTGTCCGTCGTGGTACGGCTGTTCGACGGCGACGAGCGCAATCGGGCACTGGGCATCTGGTCGGCGCTCGGCGGCGGGGGCGCCGCGCTCGGCGTGCTGCTGGGCGGGCTGATCACGGCCGGACCGGGCTGGGCCTGGGTGTTCTTCATCAACGTCCCCGTCGGCCTGGTCGTCCTCGTCGTCCTCGCCCGGATCCTGCCCACCCTGCCCCGTGTGGCCGCCGGCTCCCTCGACGTGCCCGGTGCCGCCCTGGTCGCCGCGGCGACCGGTGCCCTCATCTACGCGTTGGTCCGCGCCGGGGACCACGGCTGGTTCAACGCCCTTTCCCTGTCCCTGCTCGCCTTCGCCGCCGCCGCGTACGCCGGCTTCGCCGCCTGGCAACGTCGGGCGTCCGCACCCCTGATGAACCTCCGCCTGCTCGGGAGGCGCCCGGTCGTGGCGGGCATCTTCGTGATCGCCGTGGCCACGGCTCTGATGGTGGGTGTCTTCTTCCTCGGTTCCTTCTACCTCCAGAACCACCAAGGCCACGGTGCCCTGACGACCGGCCTGCTGTTCCTGCCGGTGGCGCTGCTGACCATGGCAGCCGCGACCGCCGCCGGCCGCGTGATCGGCTTCATCGGGGCCCGGTCCCTGGCTGTGGCGGCCCTGCTCGTCGCGGCCGCCGGATTCATCGTGCCGGTCATCTGGTCCGGTACCACCGCCATGGTCACCGGCGTGAGCATCGCCGCGGCCGGACTGGGTGCCCTGTTCGTCGTCGCCTCGGCCACCGCGCTCGGCAGCGTCGCCCCTCACGAAGCCGGCGTGACCTCCGGAATCGTCAGCACCTTCCACGAGTTCGGCGCCTCGGCCGGTGCCGCAGCCGTCTCCAGCGCCGCGGCCGCCGGCATCACCGCCCACACCGGTGCCACGGTGTCCGGCTTCGACGACGCGTTCCTCGTCGCGACGGGCGTGGCCGCGGTCTCCGCCGTCGTCGCCATGTGGCTGATCCCGTCCACGCACGAGTAAGCCGGCCAGCGGGTGCGGGCCCGGCAGTGCCTCCGAGCCGCCGCGCTGACGAGAGCCGGAAGCCGACCGCGACGCCGTCATGATCGACGATCCCGCACTGGACGTCTCACCAGACACCATGCGCGAGCTCGTCAGCCCAGGCGGGCCGCCCGCGCGGACGGCCCGTCAGAGGCCGGCGAGGAGGTCGTCCAGCGGGGTCGGCACCTGGTCGGGGGCGAGGGCTTCGACCAGGAGGCGGCCGTAGCGGATCTTGCGGCCCTTCTTCGTGCCGATGAAGCGCCGCAACTGCTGGTGCCGGGGCCGGCCGCGTTGGGCGGGCTGCCGCGTGAAGGTCTGCCAGGCGCGCAGCTCGTCCTCGGCCTGGACGATCTGCTCGACCCGCGCCGGACCCAGCGCACGGATGAGCTCGTCCTCCAGGTCCGCGTTGCAGACGAAGACGCCGGGGCGCGGTGCCCGGGCCGAGTTGAGGCCCCTGTCGAAGAAGGGCTTCTCGCGCTCGTCGCACAGGCCGATCAGGCGCAGGCCGAGACCGGACGGCCCGAGAAGCGTTGCGTAGCGGCCGACGCTCATCGCCCCGCCCATCGACACCACGCACACCCCCTCGGCGGCCAGGTCACGGCCCCGCCCCGCGGCCAGCGCCTCGACGGCCGCGAGATCGCTCAGCCCTTCCAGCAGAACTGCCGTGTGCACCCCCAATTGCTCCGCCAGCTCCCTCGCCGGCCCACCCGAGCCACTGCCCGCCCAGCCTGTGACCTCGTCCCGGAACATGCGCATGTCGGCCATGCCGGGCAGTCTGCTACGTCCACCGACGGCAGCGCATGCGAAATTCGTATTGCGTGAACGCGCCGGCTCCGGCGGCTGGACGGCAGGTGCGTCCCGGCCGGTGTCGGTGCGGTGGGCAGTGCGCGGCGTCACCGATCCGATCGTCCGGGCCGCGCCGGCGGCGTTCGCCGGTCAGGCGTCCTTGATCGTCACGGTGACGGGCGTGCCGGTCTCGACCGTGCGGCTGACCGTGCAGAGACGATCGTGAGATGTCTTCACCGCGCGGGGAAGAATCGCGCGGGCGCGTTCCGCGCCCTCACCGTCCGGGAAGGCGACGCTGAAGGCGACCGTGAGGTTCGTCATGCGGTTGCCCAGTTCGTCGCTGATCTTGTCGCCCCTCACCGAGAGCGAGAACTCGGCGGGCTCGACGTGGCGGCTGACGGCGACGTCGACGTCCGCGGCCGTGCAGCCACCGATCGCGGCGAGCAACAGCTCGACGGGGGTGAATTCGGTGCTCCGACCGTCGTCGGAGGCGGTACCGAAGTGGATCGTTCCGCCGCGGGCATTGGTGGCGACGAAGTGGCCGGTACTGGTTCGCTCGACGACCACGGAACGCTTGGAGTCTTCGCTCATGCGTCGACAGTAGTGCCACGGACCGACGTGATCACGGTCGCAGTGGCACTCGTGCCGGTGTTTCGCCGCGCCTCGGCCGCGCCGCCCGGCGGATGTGTCGCGGATGTCCCTGTGCAGGCCCGGCGGGCCCTTGCCCGGTTCCGCGGTGGCGAGCGACGGCGCCGTGCATCCGGGCTGACCCCCTGAGTGCGCTGCTCATCCGGGCTGACCCAACGTACGCCCGGGTGGTGCCGGCAGCACAGCCCGCCACCGGCACCACCCGGCCCGTGCGCTCCGCGGGTTACGGCAGTCGCACGAACGGCGAGAGGAAGGCGCGCGCTCCCGGAGTGTCCAGCCGGTACGTGACATTGGTGGCGTAGCACGGGCTGTCGCCGGTGATGGTCGTCGCCGCGAGGATGCGCTTGCCGCCGATGACGGCGAAGTTGGGTCCGCCCGAGTCGCCGTAACAGGCGCCGCCGTTGCCCTGCGGTGCGGTCATGGCGAGGCGCACCCAGGCGTCGTTGAGGGCGTCGAAGGTCACCGGTGCCTTCATCCGGACACCGCCACCCGGGTGGGTGTGGCCGCCCGGACCGTTCACGGCCTCCTGGGTGCCGTATCCGGCGACGACCCAGTCGATGGAGTTGAGCTTCTGCGGTCCGAGCGCCCCGAGCTGGTCGGCGGTCGGCAGGGCGGCCGGGGTGAAGGACCAGCGTGACCTCATCTGCGCGGCGGGGAGTTCGACGACGGAAATGTCGTGCGTGTCGGCGGCGGGGCCCGGGTAGCCGGGGTGGCTGTGGGCCGTGCCCTGGACGGCGACGGCTTTCGCCTGGGCCGCGGGGTCACCCGGGTATTTCCTCGCGGCGGCGTCCAGTCCGGCCTGGACGTCCTGGTCGAGAGAGACGTGGAACCGTACGTTGTCCGGCCAGTCCGTGGTGCAGTGAGCAGCCGTCAGGAATGTGTCCGCGTCGACCATCGTGCCGGAGCAGACCCAGTCGACGCGGTCCGGGGTGGCCGGATCGCCGTCGTCGTCCCAGGTGGCCACGAGGGCGCCGACCTCGGTGCGTTCGGGGGCGGGGGTCGCGTTGTAGGAGTTGATCGCGGACGAGGGCGACGCAATGGCGAGCACGGTGGCGCAGGCGGCCGCGGTCACGGCGGTGGCGCGTATGGCGGTCAAGAAGAACCCCTTCGCTGGGTTTGGATCGGGCGTTCCTCCTGTGGGGGGTGGGTGCATTGAAGCGCCTGTGATCGTCTGCGGCAAGACCACGAACCGGGAACCGGCGTGGCCGGCTGTACGCAGGCGGGCATGGGCGCCCGGAGGTCGGCGCGGCTCGGCCCGGCCCGGCCCCGTACGTGGTCCATCTCGATCCGGCGGTGTCGGTAACGGTGACGCATCGCAAGGACGAGGTAATGGCACGAACCGATCAGCCGGCGGTGACCGCGACCGCGAGGCCGAAACCGATCAGTGCGACGCCGGTGGTCCGTCCGAGAGCGCGGCGGACCCGCGGCCTGTCGAGTACCGGCCCCGCCTTGGACAGCAGGAGCACATAGCTGCTCAGCCAGCCGAGGGTGAGGGCGGCATGGAGGAGGACGAGAAGTGTCATGGCCCAGGCAGCCGGCATTCCGGCCGGGGCCAGGGTGGGCAGGAGGCCGGTGTAGAAGACCGCGATCTTCGGATTGAGCACGTTGCCGATCAGGCCGGTCCGCCACGGGTTCCCGGCGGGGAACCGGGCGTCGGTGTCGGTCACCGCGGAGGCCGCCTCGCGGTTGTGCCGCAGCGCCTGTACGCCCAGGAAGACCAGGTAGGTCGCGCCCAGAAGCTTGACGACCAGGTACGCCACGGGCGAGGCGGCCAGCACGGCCGCGAGCCCGGCCACGGTCAGCACGCCCCAGACCAGCAGCCCGCTCGCGATGCCGGCCACCGTCCACAGGCCGTCCCGGGGCCCGCCCGCGACGGCGCGCCGGGTCACCACCGCCATGTCCGGGCCGGGGACGATGGTCAGCAGGCCGAGCACACCGAGTGCGGCGACGAAGTGGGTCAGCACGCTGCCGCCCCCCTTCCGGTCGAACTGGTGGGCAACGGACGTGGTGCCGGGCTGCGTTCGTCGGCGCCCACGCCGGTGAGCGCCGCGCGCGGACCGGCGAGCGCCGCGGCACCGCGGGGCCCCGAGGAGACGCCGAGAAGCCGCCGGGCACGGGCATCGGGGTACAGCAGCCACGGCAGAGTACGGGGGGCTGAAGCGCTGGCAGACACATGATGAGGGTCCACTGCATCCGTACGACCGGTCCAGCGAATGTTTCCGACCTATACTCATCGGAAAAGCCGACGATTCAGGCATCGGTCCGCGAGGGCGAGGAGAGCGGGCTTTCCATGTTCGATCTGCACCGGCTGCGCCTGCTCCGAGAACTCAAGCACCGCGGCACCCTGGCGGCCGTCGCTGCCGCTCTCTCCTACGCCCCCTCATCCGTTTCCCAGCAGCTCTCCCAGCTGGAGGCCGAGGTCGGCGTCCCGCTCCTCGAGCCGGTCGGGCGGCGGGTACGGCTGACCGAGCAGGCCGAGATCCTCGTCGCCCACACCGAAGCGGTCCTCGAACGCCTGGAACGCGCGGAAGCGGACATCACCGCCTCCCTGACCGACCTGACCGGCACACTGCGCATCGCCTCGTTCCAGACAGCCGCCCTCGCCCTCGTTCCGACCGCGCTCGGCCTGCTGCGCAACCAGCACCCGCAACTGCGCGTCCACGTCAGGCACATGGAACCGGAAAGGGCCCTGCCCGCTCTCCAAGCCCGCGACTTCGACCTCGTCCTCGCCGAGGAATACCCCGGCAACCCCAACCCGCGGCCCACCGAACTCGAACAGGAGGACCTGTTCGACGACCCCCTGCATCTCGCCCTGCCGAAGTCGGCCGGCGCATCGCACGCCGACGGCCCGACGGCGGCACTGCGCTCACTCGCCGACCACCCCTGGGTGATGGAACCCGAAGGCACACCCGCCCGGCACTGGGCCATGGCCCTGTGCCGCAACGCCGGCTTCGAACCCGACGTACGGTTCGAGACCACCGACCTCCTGCTGCACCAGCGCCTCGTCGAGCAGGAACACGCCGTGGCCTTTCTCCCCGACCTCGTCTGGAGCGGACAGCCCCCGACCGTCACCCTGAGGCAACTCCCCCGCGGTCAGCGCACGCGCCGTATCTTCACCGTCGTGCGCCGAGGCCGCAGTCGGCACCCCGCCGTCCTCGCATGCCGCGACGCCCTCCGCCGCGCGGTCACCTAGATCGGTGAAGTGACGGTGGAAGGTTGTATACGGGACACCGAGATGGTTCCGCTCGCGGGCCTTCGGGCCGACACCGGTCCGGTCGGCCAACGCGGGGCCTGGTCGTCGGGAACGTCCGGGGAGGCGAAGTGGAATGGTACCCCGAGGAAGTCGGCTGGGCCACGGCCCGCCTCTGCGGCAGCGGTGCCCGGCGGTGGCCCGTCAGGTCGGTGGTGGACGGTCGCCAGGTGGCCGTCCCCGGCGGGGTCGTCCAGGACGGCGACCAGCACCACGAACCACAACTGAGTGATGCACCTTGGCTGTTCGCGTTGTTGGCGACTGCCTGGGCTGTGGCTCATGCCGGAGCCGGAAGGTCCATCAGCGCGAGCTTGGCCGGGTCGACCACGGCCGTGATGTCGGTGATCCGGCCGTCGACGACGTGGAACGCGAGGACCGACAGCGGAGCGCCGTCCTCGCACCAGGAGATGACTCCCGGCAGGCCGTTGACGAGCGCCGCCCGCCCCAGTGTGGCTGCGCCGGCGGCCAGCTGCGCGCCGCCGGCGACCTTGGTGGCACCGAGAGTCACGACCACGCCGGCGGGGGTCTCGACGGTCAGTTTCACCTCGGGGTCGAGCACCCGCAACAACTCCTGGAAGTCGCCGCGGCGAGCCGCCGCCAGGAAAGCTTGGACCACCTCGTGCTGCTTCCGTTCGACGCCTGCCGGCCGCTCGGTCGCCCGCACCTTCCTGCGGGCGCGGCTGGCGAGCATCTTGGCGGCAGCGGTGGACCTGCCGAGGATCTTGCCGATCTCGTCGAACGGCACCGCGAACAGGTCGTGCAGCACGAACGCCAACCGCTCGCCAGGCCCGAGCGAGTCGAGGACGACCAGGAGCGCGAGCCCCACGGAGTCGGCGAGCACCGCGTCGTCCTCGGGAGCGGAACCGTCGTCGAGCAACACCACGAGCTCGGGCAGGCGGTCGTCGTACGACGCCTCGAGCCGGGCGCGGCGCGATCTCAGGGCGTCCAGGCTGATCCGGCCCACCACCGTGGTCAGCCAGCCGGCGAGGTTGTCGATGGTCGCCGTGTCCTGGCGGGAGAGCCGCAGCCAGGCCTCCTGGACCACGTCCTCGGCATCGGCGTGCGATCCGAGCATGCGGTAGGCGACCGCGAGCAGGCGGCCGCGCTGCGACTCGAACGCCTCGCCCATCAGGTCCGTGGGGCTGGTGTCGGACATGTCGTTACCTTCCTCCGCTTCGCTCCGTCATGGGTGATGACGGGCCCGGACGGGCGCAGGTAACCGATGAAGGAGCAGGACCGATGGAAGCACGCATCAAGAGCGCGATGAACCCCGACCTGATCACCGCGATCCAGCACCTCCACAAGGTGATTGCCGCCGGAGGCGTCGACCAGCGCCTGCTGTCGCTGGTCCACCTGCGAGCCAGCCAGATCAACGGCTGCAGCCCGTGCGTCCACGCCTCGATCGCATCGGCGAAGAAGGCCGGGGAGACCGAGGAGCGGCTGCACAACGCGGTCGCGTGGCGCGAGACACCCTTCTTCACCGATGCGGAGCGGGCGGCACTCGCGCTGACCGAGGCCGCCACCCGGATCCAGGACGGCGCGCCGGGCGTGACCGACGAAATTTGGGACGCCGCCGTCGACCACTTCACCGAGTCCCAATCGGGCGCGATCGTCCTGGAAATCGCGATGACCAACTTCTTCAACCGGATCAATCGCACGGTCCGGGAACAGGCCGGTAAGACCTGGTGAGATGGGCGGGCGTCGTTCCACGAGGTCACTGCTCTCCGGCCGAAGGCTGTCGGGCCAGGAACTCTTCGAACGCCGCTGCCTGCTTCGGGTCCATGAAACCCTGGCGCGCTCGGGTGGCTCGACCCTCGAGCCACGCCGCCTCGTCGGCGGTCAGCTGCACGGCCACCACTGTCCCACCCCGGGCGAAGCTGACGCGTCTGCCATCGGCGCGCACGTACCGGGTATAGGGCCCGTGCTCCTGCGGGCGGGCCAACGGCTCGATCCGAAGCCGGCCGACATCCCACGACGTCTCGCTCGCGTCGTCCTCTTCCGGACCCTGCTGTATCGGTGCGGGTGTCGGGTGGTCGGCGCGGGCCCAGTGCTCCAACTCGGCCACCACCCCCGCCGGGAACAGCACGCTCACCGGCACGTCCGCGTCGGTGAGCACGACGCGTTCGCCGGTGGACTCGACCAACGAGACGAGACGCTCGTAATCGATCGGATCCGGTGCGTACCGACGCTCGACGACGATCTTCACATCATCCATGGAGCAGGACGCTATATGCCCAAGGAACCAACTCACAGTCGGTATCTGCTGTACTGGCGTCCCCGCGGCCGGAAGACTGCCGGCCATGGAGTTCTTCTGCTACCACCGCGATCGGCCCGACTCGCTGGCGCTGCGCATGGAGATGGGCGAACAGCACTGGTCCTACATGGATCGATACGCGTCGGAGATGATCGCCCGAGGACCCACCTTCTCGGGGGCCGACGGGGTGCCCACTGGCAGCGTGCATATTGTCGATCTGGCCGACCCTGCTGCTGCCCGCGCCTTCGTCTTCGACGAGCCGGGCTATCAGGCCGGCGTGTACCGGGACGTACTGCTTCGGCGATGGCACAACATGCTGGGGCGCACGATGTGGGACTTCCCCGGAGGGCGAACTGGTGGCGATCGATTCCTGGTGCTCGGCCTGGGCTCGGGGAAGGCCACTGACGACACGGTGCCGGACGACCGGGACGAACTGATCGCGTACGGGCCTCTGCTGTCCGACGACGGAAGCAGGTGGCTGGGTACGGCGGCGCTGGTCCGGGCGCCGGACCCGAAGGCGGCACGCGCTGTGCTGACCTCGGACCGGTACGCGGACATCGAGGTCCACAGCTGGCAGTTCGGCGGACGGCCGTCATGACCCTCGCGTGGTGCCGCCAAGGGCGGGAAGCCGACCTGAAGGCGTGACCCGAGGTGGTGGCTTTTCTCAGCAGGTCAGCCGCGTACTGGACTGCTCCGCTACGAGACCACTGTTGTGTCCGTGCGGGCGTCGTAAGCGGCGCGGGCGTCGTCGATCCGGGCGAGGTGCGCGACGCTCCATTCGAGCAGGGGCGCGGTGGCCTCGCGCAGGGTGATGCCCATTTCGGTGAGCTCGTAGCTGACATGGGGCGGCATCACTTCGTGGACGGTGCGTGTCAGGATCCCGTCACGCTCCAGGCTGCGCAGCGTCACGGTGAGCATGCGCTGGCTGATTCCGTCGATGGCCCTTTTGAGCTCGGTGAAACGGCGCGGTCCGTTCCTGAGATTTCGCACGACCAGCAGCGACCACTTGTCCCCGACGATGTCGAGCACCACCCGGGTCCGGCATGCGTCGCCGGGCCGCTCCGTCGGCCGCGGATCGCCGTGTGCCGCGTCCATGGTTACCTCCAGAGAACCGGGGCACCGAAAAGTGCCTTATTGCCTGTAGCGCGTTACTTGCACAAGCATGCTCTTGGTACTCAAACAGTACCGGGGCACGAATGGTAACCGTCGGACCGCGAACCGACGGTGGTGACCGGCCATGCTCTTCTGCCTCTACGAAGGGAGATTGATCTGCTGATGCCCACATTTCTTCTGGTACACGGAGCCTGGCATAGCGGACGGTGCTGGGAGCGGGTGGTGCCGCTGCTGGAGGCTGCCGGACACCGGGTGTTCGCGCCGTCTCTGACCGGCTATGGCGACAAGGCTCACCTGCTCGGTCCGGAGGTCGGGCTCGATACGCACGTCGACGACGTGGTCGGACTGATCACCGAGGAGGACCTCGGCGACGTCGTACTCGTCGGCCACAGCTATGCGGGGCTGGTGATCTCCTCCGCGGCCAATCGGATACCGGAACGCATCGCGCACCTGGTCTACCTCGACGCGATGGTCCCGGAGGACGGCGAGTCCGCGGTCGACGTCCAACCCGTGACACGGCAACTGATCGAGCTCGCCGAGAAGTCCGAGAGCGGCTGGCGCGTGCCGCCGATGCCCGAGCAGCCCGCGCCCTTCGGCCTCTTCGGCGTCACAGACCCGGCGGATGTCGCCTGGCTGCGCGGGATGCTGTCGGACCAGCCGGTGCGCTGTCTGCAGCAGCCAGCGCGGCTGGACAACCCAGCGGTGAACGCGATCCCTCGCACGCACATCCACAATGTCGGCGCCATGCCGGCGGGCGTCACCCGTCGCCCCGTTCCCCCGATCCAGCCCAACGGCGCTGCCGCGCAGGTCCGGGAGCTGCCGACAGGCCACGACTGCATGATCACCATGCCGGCCGAACTCAGTGAACTGCTTCTCGAGCTCGCCTAGCGAGCTTGTGCACCACCGATAGGTCATGCTCCGCGCGCAGCTGGTTCCCCTGGAGCGGGAAATGTTCGCCATGTGACCCGGGTGCTCTGAGTGAGTACTGCGCCGGCCGGACGGGCGGTGCTGCGACCGATGAGATCGGCGCCGCGGTCCGGTCGAATCCAACGACGGCAGAAACCGGCGCGGAGGGAACTGCGACCATGAAACTGACGACGATCACGCACGTCTCCGTCGACGGCGTCATGCAGGGACTCGGCGGGGCCGATGAGGACCGCAGGGGCGGGTTCGAGCGTGGCGGATGGGCCCTGCCGCTGTTCGACGGCGAGGCCGCGACGTTCGTGAACCAGATCTACCAGCGCGCGGACGCCTTCCTGTTCGGCCGGCGGACGTACGAGATCTTCGCCGGCTACTGGGGAGTGATGACAGATCCGGACAACCCCGTCGCAGCGGCGTTGAACGCGCGGCCCAAGTACGTGGCATCCAGCACGCTCACCGACCCGCGATGGGCGGGCACGACCGTCCTCTGCGGAGACGCCGCGGCGGCCATCGGCGAACTGAAAGCCAAGGCGCCAGGTGAGCTGCAGGTGCACGGCAGCGGCCGGCTGGTCCGCCGGCTGCTCGACAACCATCTGGTCGACGAGATCACCTTGCTCACCTATCCCGTGGTCGTCGGCCAGGGCACACGGCTGTTCCCCGACACCGGCCCGGACACGGCCCTTGAGCTGGTCGAGTCGCGGTCCACTCCGAAGGGGGTGACGATCCAGGTCTACCGGCCCACCGGGCGCCCGCAGTACGCGACGGCCACACCGGACTGAAGACGAGGCCGCGAAGTGCGGGCGGTTTCGGGCCGTGCTGTCGGCCGGCGGGTCAGCCGGGTTCGTCGAACATGGCCAGCAGCGCCTGCTCGTCCATCTCTGACTCAGGCTGCTCCGGCTGCGGAATCTGTTCGGCCCACACCGTCTTGCCCTGCGGCATGTAGCGGGCGCCCCAGCTCTTGGTGAACTGTGCCACCAGGAACAGACCGCGCCCGCCCTCCTCGGTCGTGGCCGCCCGTCGGATGCGCGGAGAGGTGTTACTGCGGTCGGACACCTCGCAGATCAATGAGCCGTCGCGCAGCAACCGCAGGCCCACCGGCCCCTGGCCGCCGTACCGCACGGCGTTGGTGACCAGCTCGCTGACCACGAGCCCGGTACTGAAGTCCAGCTCCGACATGCCCCAGGCGGCGAGCTGGGCACGGGTCAGCGCCCTGGCGCGCGCCACGATCGAGGAGTCGGCCGGAAACTCCCAGGACGCCACCCTGTTCTCGGGCAGCGCGTGCACACGGGCCAGCAGGAGAGCCACGTCGTCGTGCGGGCCGCCGGGCGGGAGGGTGCCCGCGACCCGGTCGCAGATGTGCTCCAGGGCCGGATCGGCGTGCTTCAGCGAGGCAAGCAGTTGCCCGGTGCGCGCCTCGATGTCCCCGTAGCCGCGGCTCTCCTTGAGCAGGCCGTCGGTGTACATCATCAGCAGGCTGTCCGCGGGCAGGTCGACGCCGGCGGACTCGTACGGCTGGATCCCGCCGAGCCCGAGCGGTGGACCGGCCGGCAGGTCGATCAGCCGCGCCTCGCCGCCCGGCGTCAGCAGGGCGGGCGGCGGATGACCGGCTCGTGCGGCCGTGCAGCGGCAGGACACCGGGTCGTACACCGCGTACAGGCAGGTCGCCCCGGTCGCCGGGTCCTGTTCGTCGGCCGATTCGTCGGGGGCGCGGCTGACCAGGTCGTCCAGGTGGGCCAGCACCTCCTCGGGCAGCAGGTCCAGCCCGGCCAGCGTCCGCACAGCCGTACGCAGCCGGCCCATGGTCGCTGCCGCCTGCAGACCGTATCCGGGCACGTCCCCGACGACCAGCGCCACCCGCATCCCGGACAGTGGGATCGCGTCGAACCAGTCCCCGCCCACACCTGCTCTGGCGTCCGCGGGCAGGTAGCGGGAGGCGAGGTCGACGGTGCTCAGCCGGGGCAGGTCGTGCGGCAGCAGGCTGCGCTGCAGGGTGAGCGAGGCGTGGTGTTCCCGGCGGTAGCGGCGGGCGTTGTCCACGCTGATCGCGGCGCGGGCCGCCAGTTCGCCCGCCAGCGCCAGGTCGTCCTGCTCGTACGGCCTGGTCCTACCGCGGCGGTAGAAGCCTGCCAGGCCCAGGACGGAGCCCCGCGCGGACAGCGGAGCACCCAGGTAGGAGTGCTCGCCCTCGCCGAGCAGGTCGACGGGGTGCCCCCGGCCGGCCGGGGGCACCGCCAGGGCGGCCGTCAGCACGGAGTCCGTGACCGGCTGCCCGGTCTCCAGACACCGGGCCTGGGGTGTGCCGGCGGGGTAGCCGGCCGGCTCGTCCACGCCACCGGTCGGGGTGCCGCGGGAGTCGTCGCCCGCCCAGGCGGCCACCCGGCGCAGTGCCGCGTCGGGGCCCAGCCGTCCGGGCGGTGGCTCCTCGCCCGCCAGGACGCTCTCCAGCAGATCGACGACGACCAGGTCGGCGAAGCGCGGCACGGCGATCTCCGCCAGTTCCTCGGCGGTCCGCCACATGTCCAGGGTGGTGCCGAGCCTGATGCCTGCCTCATTCAGCAGGGACAGCCGCCCGCGCGCCTCCGCGGCCAGCCGGCCGACGCCCGGCTCTCCCACCAGCAGCAGCCACGCGTCGGCCGGTCCGGCGGCGGGTGGTTCCGTCGGCGCCTCGGGCGCGTTCGCCTCCGCCTTCACGGTGGGACGGTTCAGGAGAGGCACATGGCGACCGTCGGGGGCGGTCGCGGTGGCCGGGCCCGGTGTCCCCGTGCCGCGGGTGTGCTCGAAGCTGACCTCGACTGCCGCACCCTCCGCATCGCCGTGGTGCAGTTCCCGGCGGCGCAGCACGGCCACGCGACTGCCCGCGAGCGGCACCTCGGCGAATGTCTCACCCGTCGAGGAGATCAGCTCGACGGCACGCTCCAGCAGCATCAGCCGCTCCTGCGGGTCCAGCCTGGGCGTCGGTCCACTGAGCCGGGACAGCTCTCCCGAACCGAGGTCCAGCTCGCCGTGCCCGCCGCGCTCCCTGGCCCGGCGGAAGGAGCGCATCAGCTCGAGCTCGCGGGCCGTGCTCAGCTCCAGCAGGCGTTCCCCGATGTCTTCGGTGGCGTCCTGCAAGGCCAGCGCCATTCCGGGGTCGGCCAGCACTCGGGGCACGGAGAGGTTGACCGCGCCCCGCACGGTGCCGCCCACCGGGTCGCGCACCGGCGCGGCCATGCAGGTCAGCTCCTTGAGGTCGTGCAGGAAGTGTTCGTGGCCGACGACCACGAACGGTGCCCTGGTGCTCAGCACCATGCTGACGCTGCTGGTGCCCATGAACCGCTCATCGACGTTGGCGCCGGGCACCAGGGATGCGGCGTCCATCAGCTTCAGCCCCGCCGGGGCGCCCCACCGGTCCACGATGTTCGCCCGTGAGTCGACGAGCGCCACGGTCACCGGCACGCCCGAGAACCGTTCGTACAAGCGCTCCAGCACCGGCGCGGCGGCCCGGATCAGCCGGGAGTCCGGATCCAGGTCGCCCTCGATCGGCAGGGCCGCCCCCTCGGGGTCGATGCCCAGCGACTGCGAGCGCTGCCAGGAGGCGCGGATCTCCGGACGTACTTCGGCGACCGGCGGCGTCCGATCGCCGTGGCCGCTGCCCGGAGAAGTTGGATACGGCTCCACAGAATCAGGATAAACGGGCATATAGGACATTCACGGGTGGGAGGCGCCCGCGACGCCGAGCAGTCATGGTCCGGCTCGGCCGGTCCTGCCGACGTGGCCGTATCGGGGCAGCGCGCTCCACGGGCCGGGTGAGGAGAGGCCCTGGCCCGGGGGGCGCTTCGCCGCCATGGGGCGGTCTGGCTTGCGTGCCGCCGGATTCGACGTCTGCCCGGCATGGGGTAGAACTCCGGCGGCCTGATCGGCGAGGTGGCCGCGCCTGCCGGCCCCTGCGCGCCATGGCGTGCCCGGGGCCGCGCCTGCCGGCCCCTGCGCGCCATGGCGTGCCCGCCTCTGCCCGGAGGCGATCGTGATGCGTTTACGCAGCTGAGCCAGGCAGTGTCGGCGGATCAGGGATGACGTCGTTCGGGAAGACCGTGCTCCGCCGCCCGGACGATCTCGGCGCGCAGCTCGGCGCAGTCGGCCATCTCGCGCGCGTACAGATCGGGGTTCAGGCCGGCGAGCGGGGCGAGGCTCTTCTCGGAAGCCGCCACCTCGCGCAGTGCCTCGTCGAAGGCGCCGGTCCAGGGGAGGGTGTCCGCGAGATTGTAGTGGCAGGTCGCGACGGCGAGCGCGTACTGGTCGGGCTCGGCGTGCGGCTCCACCTCGCGCATCAGCTCCAGTGCCTCGTACAGGTGGGGCAGGGCCTCGCGCTGATGGCCCATCCGGGAGAGCGCATGGGCGTACTGGGCGAGGGTGTTGGCCAGGGCGGACCGGTCGGTGGGCAGGCCGCACACGTCGAGGATCACCTGCCGGAGGGCGACCGCCTGGCCGAACAGGTTTTCCGCGTGGCCCATCTGCCCGGCCTCCAGGCATTCCCGGGCCTGGACCTCGAGCTGAGCCGCCACGCGGTCGCCGTGCTGCTCGGGGTCGCGGCGGACCAGAAGACGGCGGACGAACATCACCCGGCGGATCGTGGAGCGCGCCGACCGGCGCCGACCGAGGGCGAAGTAGAGGTCGACGGCGACGGACAGCAGCGCGGCGTACTCTCCCAGGTGGTCGCCCGGAAGGTTCTTGATGTCGCGGTCATAGTTGCGGACGGCCCGGTCGACTAGTCGTTTCGCCCTGCGCAGGTCCCCCGGGTGGTCGGGGTTCCTCAGGGCCAGGTCGATCAGGTTCTCGGCGAGCATGAGCTGGGCCTGGGCCTCCACCTTGGGCCGGGAGATCTTGCGGCGGACGAGTTCGGAGCCGACCTTCAGGCACTCCTCGGCGGCCTCCCTCGCCTCGTCGAGGCGGCGCAGCTCCGTCAGGACGGACCCGTGCTGGAGGAGGGAGCTCCAGAACAGCTCGTTCGGCGCGCCCTCGTCCGCCGCGAGGCTCCGTCGGATGGCGAGACCGCGGCGGATCGGTTCCAGCGCCTCTTCGGGTCTGTCCATGGAGACGAGCGTCCCACCGATGTTGTTGAGGACGACGGCAAGGGAGGCCGCGGCCACGGGGGTGGCCAGGCTCTCCGGCCGGTCGACGACGGCGAGCGCGTCACGCAGGACGGCGAGCGCCTCCTCGAATCGGCCCAGCAGGCGCAGGCGGTTGGCACGGCCGACGAGGCTGCCCACGGCGTCGTGGCCGACGGCGTCGGGCCGCTGGTCGGCCATCTGCCGCAGGGTCTGCGCGGTTGACTCGGACAGGGTCTCGGCGGCGGCACGGAACTCACCTCTGCGATTGAGAGTGTGCGCGAGCTCGGCCTCGGCGTCCGCGAGACGTTCGAGTACGACGGGATCGCCGCCGTCGGCAAGGGAGTCGAGGAGGGTGACGCGCTGCTCCTGGAGGGCGCGCGCGGCATCGTCGTCACCGCGGCCGACGAGGACACGGGCACGCTCGCCGAGGACCTCGGCCTCGGCGGGGGTCTGGTCGGCCGGAGCCAGTGTGTCGACCAGGCCGGTGGCCAGGTCCAGCGCGGCCAGGGCCGCATCGAACTCGGCGGTCCAGCGGTGCGAGCGGGCCATGGTGAGCAGCGCGGCGAACCGTGCGGCGGGGGTGGCTTCGGCCTCGCCGGAGTCGTACAGCCGCAGCGCCTCGTCACATCGGCGTACGGCCGTCCAGTGGTCCCCGGCGGCCTGCCGCCACCCCGCCTCGTGCACGAGCGCGGCAGCCCGCTGGGCCGGCGGAAGCTCCCGCGCGGCCGTGGCGGCGGTACGCGTGGCCCAGCCGGCGAGCACCCGACTACGCCCCGCACCCAGCCGGTCGAGCAGCTCCAGCAGCAGCTCGGGGTCGGTGTCGGGTGCGTCGGTGAGGCGATGCAGGGCGTCGAGGAGGGGCTCGGGGGACTCGGTGAGGGTGGCGGCCTCCATGAGGCTGCCGGCGAGGGCCGGTTCACGGGCGAGGGCTTCGTCCAGGGCGCGGGCGACGGGGTCCCAGTGGCGGGGGAGTTCGGACACACGGGAGAGGGTGACGAGGGCGGCGAGGAGGGTGAGGGCGGCGGAGGGGGGCTGCGAGGTCTCGGCCGGTGTCGGCTGTTCGGCGCGGGTGGGCGGCGAACCCGGACTCCCCGCCGACGTCGGCTGTTCGGCGCGGACGGCCGCCGACACGGTACGGTGCTCAGGGCTCGGCGGGGCCGCTCGCGACTCGGGGTTCCCGGCAGGCGTCGGCGCCTCGACGCGGGACCGCCCCGGCGCCGTGCCCGCCCCCGCCAACGTCAGCAAGGGCAGCGTCACCAGGTCCGTGTCCGCCCGCGTCCGGTCCCCCACGTGGTACTCCCCCAGGCGGTCGGGCTGGAGGGCACCCCAGCAGCTGTCGCCCGGGGCGGGGTACATCTCGGCGAGCCAGGCCGCGCCCTGGTCCACGGTCGGGGCGTCCGCCGTGCGGAAGCCGGGTGAGGAGCGCAACAGCGGGGCGGCCAGGGCCGGTTCGGCGCCCGCGGTGAGGACTGCGGTGCCGACCGCGTCGGCCAGGGGTACGGGGCCCGCCTCCGCCAGTCGGGGACGGCCGGCGGCGCTGTCCTCCCAGTACGCGCGCTCGTGCAGGAGGAGTTGCTCCTCGACGCGCAGACCGGTGTCGTCCGGACGGGTCGCGGGGTGTGTGGCGAGGAGGTCGGTGAGCGCGGTCATGTGCAGGGTGAGGGCGGAGCCGTACTCGGGGGCGCTCACATCGCGTGGGGCGACGAGGGCGACGCGTCCCGTCCAGTCACCGGTGGCGTCCCTGAGCGCCCGGGGCAGTGCCTCGGGGAGGCGCCGGGCGAGGTCCGTGAGGGCGTCGCGGTAGTGCGCGTCGCGGTCCGGTAACTCCGTCAGCGGAGGCAGTTCGTGGTGCAGGGCGTCGTAGGTCAGGTTTCTCGTCTCACGCGTGCGGGTCCTGAGCTGGTCCCACCAGCCGCCCGTGGTGTCGCCCTTCGCCCGTGCGGTGAGCAGCAGCCGTACCGGAGGACGGCCATCTGGCCGTCGGTCCAGCACGGTGAGCAGGGCGGTCAGCTGGGCGATCCGCAGCTCGGCGTAGTCGGCGACCAGGATCAGCGGCCGGTCCACCTCGGCGAGCACGCCGAGGTCCTCGGCCGGCCCGCGCTCGTCCAGCCAACCGCAGACCCAGCCGTGCCGGTCGCGCAGCCGCGTGCACAGTTCCCGGGCGAGCCGGGATTTGCCAGCACCGCCGGGCCCGGTGAGGACGGCGAGCTGTACGCCGTCACCGTCGCACCAGTCGCCGATCAGCTCCCCTAGCAGGTGCTCGCGGCCGTGGAAGCGGACCACCTCGGCGCGCTGGTCCAGCAGCGTCGCCGGGGAGCGGACCCGCCAGTTCGCGGCGGGCGTGACAAGGCGCTGAAGGTCGACCGGCTCCCACACGGGCGCGGCGGCGGTGTGCCGGGTGACCAGGTCCGTGAACGCCGGGTCGGCCAGCAGCGCGTACACGGGTACGGCCTCCCATCGCGGCAGCCCCCAGCCGCTGACGTCGGTCACGACGACGCCGGTCAGCAGCCCTCGGCTGAAGAGGGCCGCGCCGGACTGGCCGCTCCACGGGGAGGGCGCGCGTCGGGCGGGGTCGGCGGGAGGCGCGCTGACGAGTTCCACGGTGTAGCGGTGGGACAGGGCGCCGGTGCCGGGGGCGAGGGTGGCACGCGGCTGCTGAAGGTCGAGGCCGCCGCCGGTCCGGCGCCCGGCCTGGGGGTAGCCGGCGACGTCGCAGGGCTGGTGCCGGGCGGTGACGAGCCGTCCCCAGCGGACCGGGGCGACCCGCTCGTGGACGTCTGTCTCGGCGAGGAGCAGGGCCGCGTCGACGTGAGCGGCGCCGCGCCAGACGACGGTGCAGGGTACGGCGCGGCCGCCCGGCACCTGTACGTCGCAGCCGGCCCGCCCTTCCAGCACGTGTCGGGCCGTCAAGACGAGTCTGCTGCCCAGTAGATAGCCGGTTCCGTTGCCGCCGTACTGCTGCTCCGCACCCGGCAGCAGGACCGCGACGATACGGCTCAGTTCCATCCGTGCCCCCGTTCACCGTCGTACGACCGCGGTGCTTTACCGGATCAGCCCGCTTCCACCGGCCAGACCGCCCGTCGGAGCGTCGCTGTTGCCGATGCGGATGCCCTCGCCGTCCTGGTCCACCGCGCGCAGCGTGAACGCCAGCTTGTGGGCGGCGGTTTCGGACCGCACGGCCCCCGCCTCACCGGACACGACCCACGCCTTGACGGACCCCTTGCCGCTCTGCTCTCGGCGCAGCTCGACCGTGAACTCCAGGGAGATGTCGCCGAGTTCGAAACGCACACCGGAGTGCGCGGCGCGATCGCGGGCGGCGGTCAGTTCGGCTCGGAGATGGTCGATGGCTTCGCCGACGGTGATGTCGTTCATGGGGCCACCGTAGCGACGTACCGACGCGGCTGTCCCTGCGACGGCGGAAGCGGTCAACCCGGTGGGCCGACCAGCGTGGGCACCAGGTGCCGCTGCGCATGACGGACGTACTCCCACACGCGCTCCCACCCGTCCTCCTCCCCCACCAGCCGCGTGCGCAGCCCCCAGGCCTCGGGCAGTCCGTGTTCCTTGACCCAGAGCATGTAGCGGCACACCGCCTCGCGCCGGTCGCCGATCGCCTCCAGGCGGCGGGCGAGGGCGCCGTCGCGGCGGACGCGGGCGAGCGCGGCGAACAGGTCCACGACGGCGTAGTAGCTGAGCACGGCCTCGGTCGTGCGGTGCACGCAGGCCAGCACCACTGCGGCCTCGTGCCGCGCCTGTTCCTCCAGCCGTCGGGTCCGGCCGAACCGGCTCGGCCGACCGTGATGGAAGTGGCGCCGGATGTTGTCGAAGTCGGGTACGAAGGGGCCGTCCTTGCCGGCCCCCAGGATGAGGGCGTTCATCGTGTGGACGTACGCGGCGCAGTCCGCCTGCGTCTCCAGGCGCACATCCCGGGGCAGCCCTGCGGTGAACGGCACCAGGGGCGGCTCGGCCCTGTCGCTGTACCTGCCCTGGAGGATCGGGCTGAGTTCGCGGGCGATGAGGAAGAGGGTGCACGCGTCGAAGACCAAGTAGGGGTCCCCGGGGCCGTGGCGGCTCGCGTCCTGCGGCATGGTCATCGGGATGAGCGGCCGGGGCGGAATCAGGGCGGCGGCGCGCGGCGGTCGCCAGGAGCGCAGATACGAGGCGACGGTGACGTCGACGTCGGCCCAGGTGCGATCGCGTTCGGACGTGAAGGAGTCGGGACCGGCGGAGTCGGATGCCATGCCCTCTGCGAAGGCGAAGAGGCTGGGCAGGGCCCAGGAGATGTTGGCCATCAGCTCACCGGTCTGCGGCGGCAGTCCGATGACGAAGCCCTGCCGGCCGTCGGCGAGGGGGCGGGCCAGCACCCGGGACTCCGGCTCGGTGGACGGCTGGACGAAGACCTCGACGGTGGAGGCCAGGCGTCGGACCTCGTCCAGGTCGGGAACGCGCAGGTCGCGCACGCGGTGATCGCCGTCGTCGGTACGGGAGAAGGCGTGGGCGAGCAGGAGCAGGTCGAGCAGTGTACGGGGCCTGCCGGACACGTCGGCCAGCATCTCCGGGTTGTCGAGCAGGGTGCCGGTGGGATCGGCGCCGCTGACGAAGTCCGGGTCGGTGAGGACACGGGCGAGCCGGGTGGCCTCGGCGGCGAGCTCGGCGCTCTGATGGTCGCGGAACATGATGCTGGGCGGGTGAGGGAGGGGCACTGGGTCCGGCGCACCTTGCGCGAGCAGGCCGTTGAGAGCGGAGCGCAGGGCTCGGGTGTCCCGTACGGGCACGTCGCGGCGCGGCTTGCGGATCACGATCTGCCCGTGCTCGACGCGGGGGTCCGACCGCACGACGACGTCGGTCGGCCCTGCGAGGCGTACGGCGATGCCGTACCGGAAGCGGTGACGGAGCGCGGCGACGGCGTCCGCGAGGGCGGCGACGGTGGCGGTGCCGGTGAGGACGTCGTCGCCGGGGGCGTTGGCGCCCGGCGGGCGTAAGTCCGCGTACCCGATACCGGCCCGGCTCAACACATCCCTCGCGGCGCCCGTCTCCTCGCGTTCCGACGCGGCGAAGAGATGGAAGACCACCTGTCCGGTGTCGGCGCCGATGGCCGTCGGTGTCGTCGGTTCCCCCATGCCTCGACAGCATGGCGGCAGGCGTAGGGACGAATCAACCGCGACGTCCCCACGTACGTCCGGGGGCCACTCGGGAGGGGAAGGCGGGCTCTGTCGTGAGCGGGCAGGTCACCTGTCCCGGAGCAGGGGGGAAGCCTTCGAGGATCTGCTGGAGGTGCATGACCTGCCGGGGGATGAACTCGGCGATCGTGAGGCCGACGATGTCCGCGGCCCGGTCGATGTCGGCGACGATTCGCCGGACGCTGGTCAGTCCGCCCGGAACGAACCCGAGCCCGAGTCCGACCTCGTCGCTGTCGATGGTGTCGACGTCGAAGTGGACGGCGACACGGGAACAGCCGGTGGCCTTGAGCCAGCGAAGGAGAGGCCCGCTGGAGGCCCGCAGGTCGTCGGGACTGTACGACTGGATGCCCCACGCTGCGACGTTGGGGAAGTCGTCGTCCGTCCACTCGTGCGGCCCCACGAGGCCGACGCGGTCCGGGGACACGGTGGCGGGCAGCAGCTTCTGCACATCGGGGTGGCCGTGGCCGGTCAGGGTGGCGACGGCCATCGCGTGGTAGCCCTGGTACGTACTCCGGGGGGGGTGCTGTGAGGGAGATCCCGGAGCCATGGCCCGTGTCGTCGAGTTGTCGTACCACCCCTCGGCGACGAGGTCGGCGTCACGGTCTGGGACCGATCCGGCCTCCAGTGAGGCGCCGCATCCCCGCACCGCTCATCCATAGCGACGCAGCTCGTGGAAGAAGTCGTCGACGACGTGCAGTTGCCCGGCGCCGGTCACCTCGTCGTACACGTGCTTGCCGACGGCGAGGTCGAGCACTCCCAGGCCGAAGGGCGAGAACACCACCGGTCGGTCATCCGGCAGCGACACCCGGCCGGTCATGACGTCGGCCAGCGTTCCGGTGAGGAAGTCCCGGTTACCGGTGAGCTGTTGGGCCAGGTGCGGTGAGGTGTCGGCCTTGAGGCAGTGGTCGACGTCGTCGACGATGTTCGCCGAGGCGAGCACGATCTCGGGGGCGAGGTCGCGCAGGGACACGTGCAGCACCAGCGGGTTGTGAGCGAACCAACCGGGGTCCGTGACGTGGGGCCGCCCGGCGACGGTGGCGAAGACGACCAGGTCGCTGGAGCGGATCAACTGCTCGGGATCGGCGTGCACCGTGATCCGACCTGTGTCCGTCTGTTGCAGGTACGAGTGGAAGCCGGCCGCGCTGTCGGCGGACAGGTCGTGGACACCGATCTGGTCGAAGGACCAGCCGGTCGCGGTCAGGAAGGTGTGGATGTACCGGGCGATCAGGCCCGTTCCGAAGAATCCGATGCGGGTCGGGCGCCGGCGGTGGCGGCTGAGCCAGTCGGCCGCCGATGCGGCCATCGCGGCCGTTCGGCTGGCACTGATGATGGAGCTCTCCAGGCAGGCGAACGGATAGCCGGTGTCGTGGTCGTTGAGGATGAGGACGGCGGAGGCACGCGGGACACCGGCCCGCACGTTGTCGGGAAAGCTGGAGATCCACTTCACGCCGTCCACCCGCACCTGCCCGCCGATCGACGCGGGCAGTGCGATGATCCGCGCCGTCGGCCGGTCGGGGAAGCGCAGGAAGTACGACGGCGGGTTGACCGAGTCCCCGGCGGCGTGCAGCCGGTAGGTGGCCTCGACGAGGTCCACGATCTGCCGTTCCTGACCCCGCAGGGTCTGCTGGACCTGGGCGCCGGGGATCACCGCGAACGGTGGCACGGTGAGCGGCGACGGCGTGGTGCTCGGCTCGGGCACGGCGGGCTCAGTGGCGTCGGAACGGAACGTGGTCATCGGGTGCTCCCCTCGGGGTTCTGCGTGCGGGTGGTCGGGTGCAGCGGCTCGGCCATGGCGACGACGACGTCGCGCGGTGGTTCGAAGGGCTCTCGGCTGTGGGCGGTGCGGACGTTGTCCAGGAGCATCAGGTCCCCTGCCTGCCACGGCTCGCGCACGGTGCGGCTGTCGTAGGCCGCGTTGATCAGCTGGACGACGTCCTCGCCGATCGGGTCGCCGTTCCCGAAGAGGGTGTTGAAGGGCAGCCCGTCCGGGCCGTAGAGGTCGATGAGGTACTCCCGCACGTCCGGGGCCATGGTCCACTCGTTCAGGAACGCGATCTGGTTGAACCAGCAGCGCCGGCCGGTGACCTGATGCCGTACCACGGCGCGGCGGTGCTGGCGGGTGCGCAGGCCCCCGTCGGGCTGCCAGCAGAAGTCGATCGCGTTGGCGCGGCAGTAGTCCTCGACGGCAGCCTTGTCGTCGGTCCCGAACGCCTCCTCCCAGGAGGCCCCTATCTCGTCGTTGTACGTCCTCGTGAGCAGCCAGCCCTCCTCTTCGAACCGCCGCACCAGTTGCGGCGGGAGCGCGTCGAGGACGGCGGAGGCGTCGGCGAGGGCGGTGGCCCCGCCGGTGCGGGGCGGTGTCAGACAGGCCAGCAGCAGGAGGCCGGGCGGCGCGTGGGTGTAGCTGAGTTCGTGGTGCATGCACATGGGCTGGTTGGCCGGCCACGGCGTGGAGGAGTAGACGCCCGGTGCGCAGGTGTGGCGGGGCGCGAAGGCTTCTTTCTCCGTCATGAGGCCGGGAACCAGGCGCTGGAAGACGGCTCCGGCCTGGCCGGGGTCGCGCAGCCCGAGACCGCGGACGAGGAGCGCGCCGTGGTCGGTGACGAGGCCGCGGAGGACGTGGCGGTGTTCGGCGGCCCAGCCTGGCACGTCATGGGAGGTGTGGAGGTGAACGTGCAGGACGGGGGGCTTGCCGGGGTGCAGGTCCAGGTTCGTCCCGGGCAGCGCGGGCACGGCGGAGGTGGTGGGGACGGCGGAGGTGGGAAGTGACATCGTCCTTGTTCTTTCAGTGGGGTGGGGGATTTCATGGCGGTGGGAGGGGCTCGGGTCAGACCCGGTCCGTCTGTGCGGTTGGCTGCCGCTGGTAAGGGGTGTCCAGAAGCCCGGCCAGGTCCGTGAGAACGGGGTGGCGGGTGATGTCCGCCAGGGACACCGCGCGGTCCAGGCTGATGGCGAGCTTCACGGCCGCCAGCGAGGTGCCGCCCAGGTGGAAGAAGTGGTCGTGGCGTCCGATCCGGCCCTGCGGGATGCCGAGCACGCCCGCCCACGCCGCTGCCAGCCGCTGTTCGGCGGGCGTACCGGGCTCACCGGGTGTCGGGCCGTCGTCCTCGGCGGCGTGGAGCCGGGTGGCCAGTGCCGTCAGAGCCTTCCGGTCGATCTTGCTGTTGGCGGTCAGCGGGAGGGCGTCGCTCCAGTGGACGGCCGCAGGGACCATGTACGCGGGCAGTGCGGCACCGAGCCGGTCCAGCAGGACATCGGTGTCGAGCGGCTGCGTGGACGAGTAGAACGCCACCAGATGTGCGCTGCGGTCGGGGCGTTCGGCGACCACCACGGCGCTGTCGCGGACACCGGGCACCTTCAGCAAGGTGTTCTCGATCTCTCCGATCTCGATCCTGAAACCGCGGATCTTGACCTGGGTGTCGCGGCGGCCCAGGAACTCCAGCTTGCCGTCGGGCAGCCAGCGGCCGAAGTCTCCGCTGAGGTAGAGGCGCCGGCCTTCACGGTGGGGATCGCGCAGGTAGACGGGGCGGGTGCGCTCCGGGTCGTTGACATAGCCGCGGCCGACGCAGATCCCGGAGAAGGCGATCGCGCCCGGCGCCCCGAGCGGCACCGGATTCAGGTGCTCGTCGACGACATAGAGGTGCACGTTGCTGACCGGCCGGCCGAGCGGTACGCGGTCGCCGTCCGGTGCGCGGTCCATGATCTCGTGGTTGGTGTCGTCGGAGGTCTCGGTCAGGCCGTAGGCGTTGACCAGCTTGATGTGGGGCTTGGCGGCGAACCAGCGCTGGGCGAGCTCCTTCTTCAGCGCCTCGCCGGTCACCGACACGTACCGCAGGTCCGGCAGTCCGCGCGAGTGCTGCTCCAGGTATGTCAGGACGACTTCGAGGTAGGAGGGCACGACCTGGAGTACGGAGACCCGGCCGCGGGCGATCTTGTCGACGAACCGCTCGACGTCGAGGATCACCTCCTGCTCGACCAGCAGCGTCCGCCCACCGACCAGCAGGGCGGAGACGAGCTGCCACAGCGAGATGTCGAAGCACTGGGGCGCGGTCTGGGCGACCACCTGCCCCTCGGCGATCTCCAGGTCGTCGATCTTGGCGAAGAGGTGGTTGAGCATGCCGGCGTGCTCGCACATGGCGCCCTTGGGCTCGCCGGTGGAACCGGAGGTGAAGTAGATGTAGGCGAGCTGGTCCGGCTCGACGGCCACGCCGAGATCACACGCGGCGTGACCCTCCTCGAAAGCGGTGTCGGTGAGCAGGGTCCGGACTGCGGGCATCGACGCCAGGGCTGTCTGGAGGGTACCGGTGCTGGCGAGTTCGGTGAGCACAAGCCTGCAGTCGGAACGGGCGAGCATGGCCTTGATCCGGTCGGCGGGCAGATGCGGCTCGACGGGCAGGTACACGCCGCCCGCCTTGAAGACCGCCAGGACGGCGGCCAGCCAGTCCAGGTTCCTGTCCATCACCACCGCGACGACGCCTTCGCGGTCGAGACCTCGCGCCAGCAGCGCTCGGGCGAGCTGGTTGGCGCGGGCATTGAGCTCCCGGTACGTCCACTGCTGGTTGCCGTGCACGGCTGCCACCGCGTGCGGGTTGTGCCTGACGCGCTGCTCGAACAGCTCATGGACCCTGGCATCGGGCAGGCTGCGGTGCGGCCCGGCGAGTCCCTCGATCTGGCGGCGCATTTCCCCGGCCGACACCAGGCTCTGCTGTGCGTGCTCCGCGTCCGGGTCGGCGGCGATGAGGCGGAGTGCGGTGAGGTGGTAGCCGGCGATGCGGGCGGCGCTGTCGGCGTCGAGAGCGTCGGTGCGGTAGCGCAGCCGCAGCGTGAGCCGGCCGTCGCCGTGACGCACGACGGCTACCCGCAGCACTGCCTCCGTGCCCCGCTCGGGGCTGTCGGCAGCCTGTTCGTCGTCGGTGTCGATGCTGTCGCCGTCGGCGCCCCTCGCATCGAGCACTGTTTCGAACGGTGGCTCGGCCAGACCGACTTCGCGCCCGAGGTCGTCCACCGGGTAGTCGCGATGGGCGAGCAACTGCGCGGCGACCTCGTGGGTGTTCGTCAGGAGGGCCCGCCACGAGCCGGCAGCTGTCGTCAGTCGGCACGGGAGCGGCGAGGCGCTGTCCGCGGCGACGTAGCCGGTGGTGACGTCGCGTTCGCCGGTCAGTGCGGCCAGAACCTTGGCGTGCGCCGCCAGGAGCACGGAGCTCAGCGGCACGGCCAGGTCGTCTGCCAGGCGCTGCAATGCTGTCGCGTGGCTGACCGGGATCGGCGCGATGTGCTCGGCCAGGCCGACGACCGGCTTGAGTGTCCAGCGCGGAAGGGGCGTGAAGCCGCCGGAGGTGGTCAGGACACCGTGCCAGAAGTTGCGATCGGCCGGGGTGTTGGGTGCCATCGGGGTCTGTCCTTGTGCTCGGGTCGTGGTGTGGCGGGGTGCGTGTGCGCGGCCTCAGGCGCGGGGTGCCACGAGGACGTGCGGGTGGGGGTTGCTGTCGGGCAGGTGCCGGGCCGGGTTTCCTCCCCATCGGGCGTGCGACGGGACGTGTTCGCCCTTCATGAGGAAGGAGTCGCAGGCGAGGTCGGCGTGGTCGGCGACGGTCACGCCGTAGTGGACGAATGCGCCGACGCCGAGGGTGCAGCCGGCGCCGATCGTGGTGCGGTCGGCCTTGAAGGCGCCGTCCTCCTGCGAGTGGCACTGGACCACCGTGCCCGCGTTGAGGGTGCAGTCGTCGCCGATCGTCACCATCGTCCGCTCCGGGAAGAACGAGCCGTCGTCGAAGACCCGCTTGCCGATACGGGCACCCAGCAGCCTCAGGACCACGTTCTTGAACGGGGTTCCGTCGAAGAACTGGGCGTGATCGACCGCCGCCATCTTCCAGAAGCGTTCATGCCGCCAGAAGGACGGATCGTAGATGGAGCAGTTCAGTGGCTTCTGGGCCGTGAAACCGGTGGTGGCCCGTTCGAGGAGCGAGAAGTAGCAGACGGTGAAGACGAGGCCGAGGATGACCGTCGGCGCGATCACCGGTGCGCCGAAGGAGGCGCGGAGGGTTTCGGCTCCCAGTGCCAGCAGGGTGAGGACGAAGACGTGGAACCACCGGGCCAGCAGGTACACCACCGCGGTCACGGCGTTGTGCCGGTTCTTGGCGGCGAGCCGGCGACGCAGCTCGCTGCCGCTGTCGATGTGGCTCAACTGGGTGTCCCGCATCACCGTTCGCGGAATGACGAAGGGCGGTGAACCCAGCAGACCGACGTCCTCCCTCACCTCTCCGTCGATGGGCACCATGACCTTCGTCGCCAACAGGCAGTTGTCGCCGGTCCTGGACCGCGACGGATAGGCGATGCGGTTCCCGAGGAAACTGCGCGCTCCGACCGAGGCGCGGGAGAGGGAGAACGACGAGTTGGAGAATTCGGCATTGATGACCGACAGGCCGTCGGCGACCATCGTATTGCTGCCCACCGAACTCAGGAACGGGCTGTCGTGCTTCACTTCGGTGCCGAAGTTCGAGCCGGTCTGCGTGACCGGAGTCAGGTTGTAGCCGATGTAGCGCAGGTAGTGGACGATCGCCGAGCTGTCGCCGAAAAGCGTGGTGAAGAATTTCCTGTTGGTCAGAAAGGCGATCGCCCGCTGCAGGCCGTAGTGGATGCCGTAGAGGGGGTAGACCCTGTCCGGCTTGATGGCCAGGTTGAGCAGGCGGGGCACCGTGCCCTGGATGAGAAGCCCGGCGCAAGCGCTGCCGAAGAACAGCAGGAGGGACGCGGCCATGGCGCCCAGCCAGAAGGTCCAGCCGGCGAATGACGACGATCCGAAAGCGACAGGCGCATTCAGTTGCGGCACAGCGGCGGACAGCAGGGCCGCGCCGCCCATGGCCAGCGGCAGATACACCAGCAGCAGGGCCAGCAACTGCCCGATGCTGTAACGGACCTGCCTGGCTGTGGAGCAGTCCGCTCGCTGTGCCGTACGGAAGTCCGTGGCGGTGGCCTCGGCCGGTGACCCGTGCCAGCGCTCGCCTGCGGGCACTGCCTGACCGGCGTACAGGGCGGAGGCATGCCCGAGCTGGGACGCGTCGCCCATGGAAGTGTCGATGTCGAGGACTGTCTGTTCGCTGACGACGACGTCCTTGCCGAGAGTGACCGGGCCGGTCTGGATGAGGCCGGCGTGGGCGCGGTAACCGGAGAACAGCGAGTCCTTGCGGATGACCGTCCCGTCTCCGATGGTGAGCAGATCCGTGCACGCAGGAATCTTCGTGGTGAAGATCGCAACGTTCCGTCCGATGTTCGCGCCCAGCGCTCGCAGATACAGCACATACAACGGCGATGCGGTGAACAGACGCAAAGGACTCGTGCGGATCAGGGTTTTCACGACCCACCAACGCACGTAGGAAAGACTCCACACGGGGAACTGGCATGGCTTGAACCGGCCGATGAGCGTCCACTTGGCGAGGATCGGCACGGCACACAGGCCGATGAAGCCGACACCGCCGGCCAGCACGGAACGCACGTAGCGGTCCGTCAGGGCGGTGGTCTCGCTGATCCATTCGTACCCTCGGACCGCGGCCAGAGCCGCCAGGTAGGAGTACGCGAGGAAGAACAGGAACTGCAGCGCTCCGCAGAGCAGGTACTGCCGTGTGCCTGCCCGTGCCGGCGCCTCGCTCGTCGCCCGGGCGGCGTTCGCGTCGGACTCCGGAGCGGAACCCGGGCCGGGCTGCTGGACGGGGGTGGGCGCGCCGGTCGGGGACGCGCCGGCGGTCGAGGCGCTGGTCGTGGCCGCCGCGCCGGTGGCGGCGGACGCCGGAGCCACGACTGCGGGGGGCATGGTCCCGGCTTCGGGTCCGGTGAGCGCGGCGGCCAGGCTCTCGACCGTGGGATGCCGGTAGACGTCCTTCATCGACACGGACGGCAGGTCCGCCCGCTTGCGGACCCGCGCACAGAACCGGGCCATGACCATCGAATCCGCGCCCAGATCATGGAAGAAGTGACTGTCCGCCGGCACCTGCTCCACGTCCACGACCTCGGCCAGCACCTCCCCCAGAAGCCGCGCGATATCGGCCGTCGGGTCGGCGGACCTGCCATCGGTCCTGCCGCTGCCGCTTTCGTCGAGGCACGTGGAAAGGTCGGGCGGCGCGACGGTCCAGGCGCCGGTGGAATTCCCTGCCATGTCAGCTCCGGTGTCGTCGGTGTGATCGCGGGTGACGGCTTCCTCCACCCGCAGAGGCGCCGGGGGCTTTTCGTGGCCGTATTTCTGACGCCTGCCCCTCCAGTAGGCCGTGCCGACACGATTCGCGTCACGCCGCTGAATCTCGTGACTTGACACCACGCGCCTGCAGGACTATTGGGCGGAGAATCTGTGCGCGAATTGCACCGAGCCGGTGCCGGCCCCCGCCCCGAATGACAAAGAGCGAGTGCTTTTACACGATGAAGCGACCGCCGTCAAGTCCCGACATTCGGTGGCATGACACGACCGCGACGGGCCGTGCGTACTGGAGGGGTCCCAAGGGCGTCGCCCCCGGCAGGCGACCTCTTCCGTCAGCCGCCCGAAACACACGGATGAGCGGCACGAGACGGGTCACCGACGACCAGGAGGCAATCGTGCCGGTCATATCCACCCCCCAGGCGTTCAACCAGGACGACCTCTACGTCGATCTAGAAGCGATCATCGGCCACAGGCTGTTCCTCAAATGTGAGGGCTTCAATTTCGCCGGTTCCATCAAACTCAAGGCCGCCGCCGAGATGGTCGAGGTTGCCGAACGCGAGGGCCGTCTCACCAGCGACTCGATCCTCGTCGAATCCTCCTCCGGCAATTTGGGCGTGGCCCTGAGCGTGATCGCGGCCAGCAAGGGCTACCGGTTCGTGTGCGTGACCGACTCCCGTTGCAACCTGCCCACCCGGCTGCTCATGGAGGCCCTCGGCAGCCAGATCCACATCATCACCGAGCCCGCCCCCGAAGGGGGTCTGCTCGCCGCGCGCATCAACCATGTCCGCGCGCTGTGTGCCTCGGACGACCGGTATGTATGGCTCAACCAGTACACCAATCCCAGCAACCACATGGCTCACTTCAAGACCACCGCCCCGGCCATCGCCCGCGACTTCCCCGACCTCGACGTCCTCTTTGTCGGAGCCGGCACCACGGGAACTCTGATGGGCTGCGCCCGCTATTTCCGCGACTGGTGCAGGCCGGTACACATCGTCGCCGTCGACAGTGAAGGATCGGTCACCTTCGGAGACGCCCCGGGCCGACGCATGATCCCCGGCCTCGGCAGCAGCGTCCGCCCGCCACTGCTGGACGACTCGTACGTGGACGAGGTGATCCACGTCAACGAAGCCGACACCATCCGCACCTGCCACCGGCTGGCGCGACACGGGTTCGTCTTCGGAGGCTCCACCGGCACCGTCGTCAGCGGCGCCTCCCAGTGGCTCAGCCGGCACTCGGGGCGCCGTCGGCAGCCGACCGCGGTGGCCATCGCCCCCGACCTCGGCGAGCGCTACCTGGAAACCATCTACCAGACCAACTGGGTACAGGACCTCTACGGCGACAACACGCTCGACCGGCAGGAAGTCGCCGCCCACTCCCCCGCGGTCCGACTCCCGGGCCCCAGCGCGCTCCGGACCGGCCGGTGCCACTGACCGGCCGGTCCGGGTACGAGGGCCCCGGCGACCAGCCCGGCCATGCCCGCCTCACCGAGTCCACGGACGGCAGTCTGCGGTCGCACGATCACCGGGGAGCTCCTTGGTCCCCAGACCGGTTCCTCAGCAGCGAACGGCGACCGCGGCGGCGTAGCCGTCGTCCACCGCCGCATCCCCGATCGTCCAGCCCGGCACCGTGGCCGCCGCTCCGCTCGCCGTACCCAGGTAGTCCCGTGACATGGCGCGTCCCAGCCCGATGCCCAGCCCCTTCAGATAGGCCTCCTTGCGCGCCCATACCCGGGCGAACGCCGCCGGTCGGTCCGCCGCCCGCAGATCACGCAGTTCGGTGCTCTCCCGCGGGTGCAGGCAGGCCCCGACCTCGTCTGCGACCGCAAGGTCGGGTACCGCCTCGATGTCCACGCCCACCGGCGTCGCCGCGAACGCCAGCAGGCACAACCCACCGCTGTGGGACAGCGAGAAATGCACGGCATCGCCGCGCACCACGGGGCGCCCGTGCGGCTCTCCGCACATCGGGCACGGGAGCCGTTCCAGGGGGACCTCAGCGGGCGATACGCCGAGATACGCGCCCAGCAGCAACCGCAGGCCCACATGCCCGGCCAGATACGTGTCCCTGTCCCGCGCCTTCCTGAAGGCCGCCGCGCGCTCCGTCTCGAGGCGGTCCAGCACCGACCGGGCCAGACGGGCCACCACCGGCCTGAAAGCCTCCGCCCGCACCAGCCACAACCCGGGCCGACCCCCGGTCCCCGGCGCCATCAGTGGCTGCTCCCACGCCCCGTCCCGCAGCTCCACAGGTCGCAACACCACACCAGGCACCACACAAGCAGGATACGGAGGTCGGCACCGGCGTCGCAGCTGCCGGGCTGCGCGACGACTCCGGGCCTCTCGAGCGCTGCGGTGCGCAACCGTGCCGCCGTGTGTGAGCCGAACAACGCCTTCGGTCTCGAGGCAGGACATTGCGCCTGGCAGTCTGCTTCCATGAATCACGCTGAAGCACTGCTCATCGGTGGACGGGCGGGGGTCGGCAAGACGACGGTGGCCTGGGAGGTGTCGGCGTTGCTGCGCGCTCGCCAGGTCCGGCACGCGGTCGTCGAGGGCGACTACATGGGCCAGGTGCATCCGGCACCGGAGGGTGACCCGGACCGGTCGCGGATCACCGAGAGCAACCTGACCGCCGTGTGGGCCAACTTCGCCCGGCACGGCTACCGGCGTCTGATCTACACGAACACCGTGAGCGTGCTGCCGGAGTCGGCAGGCATGTTCCTGCGTGCCATGGGGGAACGGACGCGGATCATCCGGATCCTCCTGACGGCGTCGGACTCCACCGCCCGTGAACGGCTCACCGGCCGGGAACTCGGCTCGGAACTGGAGCACGAGTTGCGGGGCAGCATACGCAAGGCGCGCCTGCTGGACGAGCGGACGCCGGTGGACGCGGCGCGGGTGGCGACGGACGGTCGATCCGTCGCGGACATCGCCCGAGAGGTGGTCGCCGTGACCCGGTGGGCCGACAACGGCGCCGAGTGATGCCGGCGGGCGCTGGGTGCGGTCCGGACTGCCCGGCGAAGCGCCGAAGGACCGACCGCTCGAGGCCCCCCGGCCGCCTCCGGGGCCGCCCCACGCCCGACACGCCCCGGCGCCTTCAGGCCGCCCCGGCCCGTGCCGCTCTGCGACACCGGCGCGGGCGATCCGGGGGCGTCGGGCCGTAAGGAGACTTGCGGGGCCCTGGCGGCAGCGGTGGGTCCACCGCCTTGTCAGTGCGGCGTGGACGGCTGTATACCGTTGTGAAGATCGAGCGCAGAGGCTCGGCGCGCGGCTCACGGTGACGAGCGCGGGTGCGCACCGACCACCCGAGTCGGGTCACCGTGGAAGGGAATGACGTGCGGGTCAGCCTCAAGGACGTAGCCGCGCACGCGGGGGTCTCCATCAAGACCGTCTCCAACGTGGTGAACGACTACCAGCACGTCACCCCCGCGATGCGCGAACGCGTCCAGCGCTCCATCGACGCGCTCGGCTACCGGCCCAACCTGGCCGCCCGTCACCTGCGCAAGGGGCGCACGGGCATCATCGCGCTCGCCCTGCCGGAACTCGGCAATCCGTACTTCGCCGAACTCGCCGCGGCCGTGGTCGACACCGCCGCCGCGAACGACTACATCGTGCTGCTCGACCACACCGGCGGCCGACGCGAACAGGAGATCCTCGTCAGCCAGGGATTCCGGGCCAGGGTCATCGACGGGCTCATCCTCAGCCCCATCGAGCTGGAGACCGACGACCTGCGCGACCGTGCGGAGCACGTACCACTGGTGCTGCTCGGCGAACGGGAATACGACCTGCCGTACGACCACATCGCCATCGACAACGTCGCCGCAGCGCGCGCGGCCGTACGGCACCTGATCGGTCTGGGGCGCCGGGAGGTGGCGTTCATCGGCGCCCGGCGGGGGCGCAGTGAACCCGCCCAACTGCGCGTGCGCGGCTGGCGCGAGGAACTGACCGACGCCGGACTTCCCGCCGACGACGGACTCGTCGCCGCCACGGACGGCTGGGGGCACGCGGACGGCGCCGCGGCCATGGCCCGCATCCTGGAGACGGGAAGGCGCCCCGACGCGGTCTTCGCCTACAACGACCCCATGGCCATCGGAGCGATGCGGGTGCTCCACGAACGGGGACTGCGGGTACCCGAGGACATCGCGGTGGTCGGCTTCGACGACGTCGTCGAAGGCCGTTTCGGCGCGGTGACGCTCACGTCCGTGTCGCCGGACAAGGAGGCCATCGGCAGGCTCGCCGTGGAGTCGGTGCTGGCGCGGCTCGGTGGAAAGGCTCCCGAGCCGCGCCGCATCCGGGCGGACTACCGTCTCGCCGAGCGGGAGAGCACGCTGGGCCGCCAGGCGACGAGGGGCGGCACGGGAGCCTGACCCGACGCTGCGGTTGTTCGCCGATCGTCCTGCTGATCGAGGTCACGGCCGCGCTGGACGCGATCGAGGAGGCGGCCGTCCACGCCGGCATCGGGCACCTGGTGGCGGATCGAACGGTGGTGGCGGTGGCCCACCGTCCGCCATGCCTATCGGGGCGCGTGTTGCTCCGGCGGCGTCGGTCCGCCGTCGTCGTGCAGGCCGGAGCAGAGACGGTCGAACGCGAGCTTCGCCGCCCTCGCGACGGTGTCGCCGGCCTGGGCGGGCGGATCGCCGGACATGATGCGTCGCCGTAGCTCGCGCAGAACGGCGCGGTGCGTTCCGGCAATGGTGCCCGCGAGCATCACGGACAGCAGGTCCCCGGCACTGCCGGGTGCGTCTGCGCTTTTCGGCGGGTGGTCGGCCAGCGCGGTCGCCAGGGCGGCTTCGATGCGTTCGCCGATCTCGCGTTCACGTGCGCGCAGGGCCGGACTGTCCTCGATGACCTGCCAGAACGCCGGCGCTCCGGGCTGGAGCCCGAGCGTGGCGTCGTCTTGCCGCAGGGCGGACAGCAGGTCGTCCCGGACGGCCGCGACCGGGCAGGTGCCCGGCGGCCGGTCGCGCACCAGGGCGGCGAGGTGGTTCTCCACCTCGGCCTGGCGGTCGAAGAACAGATCTTCCTTGGACGGGAAGTAGTTGAACACGGTGTTGGTGGACACGCCTGCCTGTCGTGCCACCTCGGCGACCGTCACCTGGTCGAAGCCGTGTTCCAGGAACAGCGACAGAGCCGCGTCGGCGATGGCCGTGCGTGTCTGCCGCTTCTTGGTCTCTCGAAGGCCCACACCTCAATGATAGTGTCACCACAATGTTGGAGTGACACCAAGATTTTCGGGGTGGGACCACCGTGACCATTACCTTCGGCATCTATCCCGGCGGCCTCCTGGGCGACGACCAGGGCATCATCCATCCGGTCAGCCCGGACGTCCCGGACCGCATCGTCGAAGCCCTCGACGAACTGCAGGGCGAGGCGGCCACGCTGACGGTGCGCGCCTACCGCTCGTTCGCCGCCACCGTGGCACCGCCCGCACCCACGCCCGCCGATCCGCACACCTACCTCCGACGCGGTCGCACCCTCGACCTCGTTCTGCAGTTCCGCGAGCCGTCCGGCAACCTGGACGGCTGGCCGGAGTTCGTCCGCGAGGCCGTCCGGTCCGGCGGACCCGATCTGGCGTCCGTCCAGATCTGCGAGGAGCCCAACCTCGACGTCGCCTCCGTCGACGGCAGCACCCCCAACGTCCTCGACGCGCTCGTCCAAGGCGTCGTCGCCGCCAAGCAGGAGGCCCGGTCCCTCGGCCACCGGGTGGCCGTCGGCTTCAACGCCGTGCCCACGTTCGATCCGGCCGACACCTTCTGGTCCGACCTCGGCACCCTGGCCGACGAGCACTTCCGGCAGAGCCTGGACTACGTCGGCCTGGACTTCTTCCCGGACGTGTTCCGGCCCATCGCCGCGGACCAGTTGGCCGACGCGGTCACCGCGGTCCTGAGCGCGTACCGCCGCACCAGCCTGCCGCAGGCCGGAATCGCGGACGCCGTCCCGATCCGCGTGTGCGAGAACGGCTGGCCCACCGGCCCCGGCCGCACCGAGCAGCGACAGGCCGCCGCCCTCGACACCGTCATCCAGACCGTGGCCGCCCTCGCCGCCGACCTGAACATCGACGGCTACTCACTCTTCGCCCTGCGCGACGCCGACAGCGGCGCCGAGGGGCTCTTCCATCACTTCGGCCTGCTGCGCGACGACTACACTCCCAAGCCGGCCTTCGCGACCTACCAGCGGCTCATCAAGGAACTGAGTTCTTGAAATTCCTGGGCAGTCAAGGATGTTGACCAAGTCATGACACAAGGACCAGCGCCTCTCCCCCTGTCCGACGATGCCCTGTCCAGCCTGCTCGGCAAGCAGCAGTTCGGCACGCTCGCCACCGTCAAGCGCAGTGGCCACCCTCACCTGACCACCATGCTGTACAGCTGGGACCCCGAAGCCCGCCTGGTGCGGTTCTCGACTACGGCCGACCGGATCAAGGTCGGGCATCTGCGCCGCAATCCGCGCGCAGCGCTGCATGTGCAGGGCGGCGACGTGTGGTCGTTCGCCGTCGCCGAAGGCGAGGCCGAGGTCTCCGAGATCACGAAGGTGCCTGGTGACGCGGTCGGGCGGGAACTGCTCGGGATGATGCCGAGTGCTGTGAAGCCCGAGGACGAGGATGCGTTCCTGGAGGAGTTGGTTGCCGAGCGTCGGGTGGTCGTCCGGTTGAAGGTGGACCGGTTGTACGGAACAGCGCTCGACGTCGAAGGCTGAGATGGTGGAGGTGGGCGGTGCCGCAGCGGCGCGAGCACGAACAGCCGTCTCGCACCGGACGGTTGGCATCCGGCCCTCGAATCCGTGCCCGACCGCCTGTGCTTCACCAGAGACGAAAAGGTCCTGCGGGTCGCCTTCCTGACCACTAGTACCTCGCGGAGGACGGCCACCGAAGCCGCCCCGGCCTCACCATCGGTGCCGGGTACTCGATCGACATCGACTCGTTCGTCGACAGCGACGCCGAGGCGGGCTGCTAGTTCTGTCTCCCGTCGGCAAGGTGAAGCACCCGGAACATCGACACTTCCGGGTGTCGGGAATGCGGCACCGGCTCCGTCCCAGGGGTACCACTGGCCCGAACGGACTGCGCGACGAAGAAGGAGCACCCCGTGACGATTCAGCGGATGGACAACGTAGGCATCGTCGTCGACGACCTGGAGGCTGCCATCGCCTTCTTCACCGAGCTCGGCATGGAGCTGGAAGGCGAAGCGCAGATCGAGGGAACCTGGGCAGACCAGACGGTCGGCCTCGACGGGGTCCGCAGCGCCATCGCGATGATGCGCACCCCGGACGGCCACGGCAAGCTGGAGCTGACGAAGTTCCACACCCCCGCGGCGATCACTTCCGGACCACTCGACCCGCCACCCAACACTCTGGGCCTGCACCGTGTCATGTTCGCCGTCGACGACATCGACGACACGATCGCCCGCCTGCGCCGCCATGGCGCCGAACTCCTCGGTGGGGTGGCGCAGTACGAGAACATCTACCGACTCTGCAACCTCCGCGGCCCCTCGGGAATCATCGTCGCTCTGGCCGAACGGATCGGCTAGGACCGCGGACGGCACGGTCGACCGATCAGGGAATCAGCACGCTATGCCTTGCTCACGCAGCCAGTCGCACTGGGTTTCGCCCGACGACTTCGGCCGGTCGACGCCCGGTTCCATGGTCCGGAGTTCCTCCACCGTGGCGTTCTCAGGCCACTCCGTGGGTCCGCCTCCGGCGGACGGGGCCGTCTGCTTCGGTGTGGCGGGACTGGGAGCAGCGGGCCTCGGGGAGGGAGTCGCCGGAGAGGTTCGCACGGGGCTCGGTGAGGAACTCCCTGTCTCCGCGCGGTGAGTCGGCGTCTGCCGAGACGGCGTCGGGTTTGCCGGCGCCGGGGTGCTCGACGTGTCCGAGGCGGGGGCGTCCGTCCCGGAAGCGCTCGTGCACGCTGTCGCTCCGGTGCCGACGCCTACGATCAGAAGCGTGGCAACGGCGTGGGTCACCACCTTGCCTGCCCGCATGTGTTCCTCCCCAGGTGATCGATCAGGGCAGACTGAACTCTACGGCCGTGATGCCCAGCCGCGTCGAAACCGCCCTGGCAAGCAAAGGCCCCGGCGCCCTGAAGACCAGGGCACCGGGAACCGTACGCGTGAGGGTCAGACTCCGGCCGTCTCCGGCTCGCGGGTGTGCGGCGCGGGCGCGTTGGTGTCGCCGAGTTCCTTGTGCAGCTTCTCTCCCTCGACGTCGACGTTCGGCAGGACGCGGTCCAGCCACTTGGGCAGCCACCACGCCTTGGTCCCGAGCAGTGCGAGTACCGCGGGCACGATGGCCATGCGGACCACGAAGGCGTCGAAGAGGACGGCGATCGCGAGGCCGAAGCCCATCATTTTGATCATGTCGTCGTTCTCCATGATGAAGCCGGAGAAGACGCTGATCATGATGATCGCGGCCGCCGCGACGACCCGCCCGCCGTGGGTGAAGCCCGTGGTGATGGACTCGGCGGACGACGACCCGTGGACGTAGGCCTCGCGCATGCGCGTCACGAGGAAGACTTCGTAGTCCATGGCCAGTCCGAAGACCACGCCGATCATGAAGATGGGCATCATCGACATGATCGGACCCGGCTGGTCCACGCCGAACACGTCGGCGAGCCACCCCCACTGGAACACCGCGACGACCGCGCCGAGCGCGGCGGCCACCGAGAGCAGGAAGCCCAGTGCGGCCTTCAGCGGAACGAGGATCGAGCGGAACACCAGCATCAGGAGCAGGAAGGCGAGGCCGACGACCAGAGCCAGGTACGGGATGAGCGCGTCGTCCAGGGTCTGCGAGAAGTCGATGGTCATCGCCGTCATGCCGGTGACCAGCATGGTCGCGCCCGTCTCGGCCTCGATGTCACCGGACAACGAGCGGATGTCCTTGACCAGCGACTCGGTGGCCGCGTCGCTCGGCCCGGTCTTGGGCACGACCGTGAGGACGGCGGTGTCGCCCGCCTTGTTGAAGTTCGCAGGGGTGACGGCCGCGGCCTCGCCCAGGCCGGTGATCTCCTTGCCGACGGCATCCGCGGCGGCCTTCGCGTCGTCCGCGCCCCGTGTGTCGACGGTGACCATCAACGGACCGTTGAACCCGGCGCCGAAGGACTCCGACAGCATGTCGTAGGCCTTGCGCTGAGTGGAGTCGGGCGCCGCGCTGCCCTCGTCGGGCAGGCCCAGCTCCAGACTGGTGGCCGGTACGGCGACGACGCCGAGGCCGATCACCGCGGTGAGCAGCACGGTCACCGGGCGCCGGAGGACGAACCCGGCCCAGCGTGTGCCGAGCTTGGGCTTGGCGGGCGCCTTCCGTTCTGCCGCGGAAACCTTGCGGTCCTTGCGGCTGAGCGCCTTCTTGCCGGCGAAGGCCAGCAGTGCCGGGGTCAGGGTGAGTGCGATCAGTACGGCGATGCCGACCGTGGCCGCGGCGGCCAGGCCCATCTTGGTGAGGATGGGGATGTTGACCACCGCGAGGCCTGCCAGGGCCACGATCACGGTGAGTCCGGCGAAGACCACCGCGGAGCCCGCGGTACCGACGGCGCGTCCCGCCGCGTCCTCGGGGGACCGGCCCTCGGCGATCTCCGCTCGGTAGCGCGAGACGATGAACAGGGCGTAGTCGATGGCGACCGCCAGGCCGATCATCATGGCCAGCGTCGAGGTCGTGGCGGACAGCTCGAGCGTGCTGCCCAGCGCTCCGATACCGGAGATGCCGATGCCGACGCCGATGATGGCCGAGAGCAGCGGCATGCCTGCCGCGACGAGTGAGCCGAAGGTCAGCAGGAGGACGATCGCGGCGACGCCTATGCCGATCAGCTCGGCGGTGCCGCCCATCTCCTGCTCGGCCATCACCGCGTCGCCGCCGGTCTCGACGGTGAATCCGTCACTGCGCGCGTCGTCGGTGGCCTCGGTGAGCGACTCGCGAGCCTGGTCGGTCAGCTCCATGGAGTTGACCTTGTACGTCACCGAGGCGTACGCGGTCGTTCCGTCCTCGCTGACGGCGTCCGCCTCGAACGGGTCGGCCACCGAGGCGACCTGCGGGCCGTCACCGAGGGCCGCGACGAGTTCTTCGACCTTGGCCTTGCCGGCCGGGTCGGAGATCTTCTCGCCTTCCGGGGCACGGATCACCACGCGGGCCGTGGCGCCTTCGGCACTGGCGGCCGGGAAGCGTTCGTCGAGCAGGTCGAACGCCTTCTGCGACTCCGTGCCAGGCATGGAGAAGGAGTCTTCGGGAGGGGCGGGCGCTGCGGACGCGGCAACGCCGGCGCCCACGAGTACGGCCACCCACAGCAGGGCAACGAGGCCGCGGCGCCGGAACGCACGTCGACCGAGTCGATAGAGGAACGTAGCCACCTGGGACCAATCCGTCGGGTTACGGGCAGGGCGAAGACCCGGCACAGGGGAGAAGGCAGACTTTGACCGGGGTACCCGTCCATGCTCACCCGGGCTCTCCTGCATTTGATCCGTCCCTGGATCTGGACTGACGTACTGCGTCGGGTGTAGTACGCCTCTGCGCGCCTCTCCCACGGGCGTAGGTCACGGCGATGCGTGTACGCCGCATCCGCTCCTGCGCGCTGCCGGATAGGTCAGTTGGTCATGGCGATCCCGCTCGGGCAACCCGATCGGATGCCTACGTCATGCATTCCGCAGGGGTCATGTCCAGGATGGGCCTCGCGATGTGTTCCCTCTCGACCTCCTCCCCCGCCCAAAGGCGGGGCTCCAGCGGGCTCCCGCTGGGTCTGCACCGACGACTGCCCCGCCCTGCTCTGCAGGCGCTTCATCCCGTCCCCGGCCTGAAGGCCGGGTATCCACGAAGAATCTCAACGAAGGCGGAAAGAGCATGCCGACGTATGTCACGTTGCTGAACTGGACCGATCAAGGGATCCGGAACTACAGGGACACCGCGAAGCGTGCCGAAGCATTCGGCTCGGCGGTGCAGAAGCTCGGGGCCAATCTCCTGAACGTCTTCTGGACCGTCGGTCCGTACGACCTCGTGGCCGTCGTCGAGGCCCCCGACGACGAGACCGCCACCGCGGCGATCCTGCAACTCGGCGGGGTGGGCAACGTCCGCACCACGACCTTGCGTGCCTTCGGCAAAGAGGAGATGGATCGTATCCTCGCCAAGGCTGCCGGCTGAGAAGCCGTCAGGTTCAAGGCTCTGTCGTGCCACCCCGGCCGGCCCCTGCATGCCGGCCGGGACCGTACGCAGGAGCAGACGGTGACGCTCCGGCCCCGCCGACACGCCGCCACGCGGACGTCTCCCCGGTTCGATGACCTGCTGTGTGAGGTCAATGCATTCCATGCACGAGGCAGTTGCTGCGAAAATCCACTCGACGTCCGACGCTCGAGTGGCCGCAAGGAAAAGGTAGTCATGCCCCGTCAATCCGAACCGTCGCTCCCCCGGCTGCCGTCGCTCTCGCTCCGCGGGCGTAGGGGGAGTATCTGGCTCGATGCCGGGGCCGTGTGGCTGGACCATGGGGAAGAACGTCGCCGGATACCGATCGCGGCCGTCGAGGGCGCCCGGGCGACGGGACGCCACGGCCGGTCGGTCGAGGTGGCGCTGTGGGGCACCAACGGGCTGCCAGGGCCGGTGTTCGTGGTGGAGGGACGCGATGCCGCGGCGGCGGCGCGGTTCGTCGAGGTGATCAACCGGGCGAGACCGCGGACGGGACCGCCCCGAGGCGGGGCAGCTTTGGTCGACGTGCTGCCCCCGGGAACACCCGAGGCCGTCCGGCGCAGGAAACGGCGCACTCGCGCCGAAGTCCTCACCGTGCTCGTGGTCTACCTCGGGGGTATCGCGGGGCTGGCCCTGGCGGGAGACATGTTCCGGGTGATCATGTGGGCGACAGGGATAGGCCCGCTCGCCCTCGGCATCCTCCTCGTCGGAATAGGAGCCGCAGCGGCGCGCCGGCGGTGGGCGCTGAGGAAGCGGGGGGTCGCGGTCGTGGCGCGGTTTTCCCACGGCGGTGGCCAGAAGAGGTACTTCCGATACACGGACCTTCAGGGCGGCGACCACGAGATCCTGGCCGATTACGCAGCGCCGAAGATCGGTGGCGACCCGGACCGCATCGAGGTCGTCTACGACCCGGAGGAGCCGGGCAAGGCCGTATGCACGCTGACCGGGCGGACCCTGGCCTGGCGGACGGCAGGAATCGCGCTCTTCGGGGGCCCGATCCTGCTGCTCGGGCTCGTCATGACCGTGGGCCAGGTGGTGAGCCTGTTGTTCTGACAGGCCCCGGCTTCTCCGCTCGCCACAAGACTCTGGGACGAGTACGGCCCAGGCCCGACGGCCGTCGTGGACTTGGGCCGGCCGAGCATCCTGCAACCAGTGTCGGCCGGCCCGCCGGTTCGCGCATTTTTTCTCGGCACCGGCGCGCCTGCCGTGCTTGCGCGGGGTCTGCCCGCCCAGGGGCCGACCGGGGGGCGACGCCGGACGGCATCGCGGCCTCGCCGGTCGAGCTGGTGGAATCCTGCGCCGCACGGGGCATCCTGGCAGAGTCGGATGCGACACCGGGCGTCGTCCGGACGGGCCCGGAAGGGATCGCACCGCTCGCGCGAGAGCGATGCCCGGCGCCGTGGAAGGGTTGCGCATGACGACCATCGGTGTGGAAGAGGAGTACATTCTGGTCGATGCGGCCACACGCCGGTTGAGTCCGAACGGCGAGAAGGTGCGGACCGCGGCCGGCCTGGAACCGTTCGTCACACCCGATGAGATACAGCTCGAGCTTCTGCAGGCCCAGGTCGAGGTGGCCACCCCCGTCTGCGGCACTCTGGAGGAGGTCGGTGGGCACCTGCTGCGTCTGCGGCACGCCGTGGCGCATGCGGCGGAGATGTACGGCTGCCGGATCCTGGCCAGCGGCACCGCCTCGATGGTGCACGACACCCCCGTGCCCGTCACGGACAAGGCCCGCTACCGGGCCATGCGGCGGCAGGCGCCGCAACTGGTGGCGGAACAGATGGTCAACGGCATGCACGTACACGTCGCCGTGCCCAGCCGACGTGTCGGCGTCGAGGTGCTGAACCGACTGCGGCCATGGCTGCCCACGCTCACCGCCATGGGAGCGAACTCCCCGTTGTGGGACGGGCACGACACCGGGTTCGCCAGTTGGCGCACCATCGTCTTCGACCGCTGGCCGGTCAGTGGAATGCCGCCGCGCTTCACCGACGACCGAGATTACGATCAGCGGGTCGCGCGCCTGCTGTCCACAGGCATGATCGCCGACAGCGGGCAGTTGTACTGGCAGGCCCGGCTGTGCGAGCGCCATCCCACGGTGGAGATACGCTGCCTGGACGTGCAGATGCGTCCCGACAGCGCCGTGATGTTCGCCGGTGTGGCGCGCGGACTCGTGGAAACGGCCCTGCGCGAGGCCGCCACCGGCCGTACGGTGCCGGACACCAGCCCGGAGCTGTTGAAGGCGGCGATGTGGCAAGCCGCGCGCCATGGACTGAGCCAGGAGCTGATCGATCCCGGCGGCAGGCGCTGCCGTGCCGGTGACGTGGTGTACCAGCTCCTGGAACACATCGGTCCCGCGCTCGAGGACGCCGGCGACGCCCGGGAGGTCGCCGCGCTGCTCCATCACCGGATGCAGCACGGCACGGGTGCGGACATGCAACGCCGGGCGCTGGCCCAGGGCGGCCTCGACGCTGTGATCGACATGATCGCCGAAGCCACCGTGATGCCGTGAACCGCCCCTGAGGGCAATGATCCGCATTTCAACGGACTGATGTGCCCTCACGCCCCCAGCAGTGAGGTTCCGAGGAACGGTCAGTCGCTCAGGTGCCGCTGCAGCCAGTCGGCAGCGGCACGGCGGAACAGTCGCCGGTTGTCGGCGCGCAGGAAGTCATGTCCCTCGTTGTACAGCGTGAGCAGCTCGGCGGTCCGACCCCGTTCGCGCGCCGCCCTCACGAACTGTTCCGACTCCCCCGGCGGGACATTGGTGTCGTGTTCCCCGTGGACGGCCAGCACGGGAACCCGCAGCGCGTCGATACGGCTCATGGGCGACAACGAGCGCAGCAGCTCGCGGTCGCGTTCCGGGTGGCCGTACTTGTGGGCGGCGGATTGCGCGATCCAGGGTTCGGTGCCCTCGAAGAACGTCGCGAAGTCGGACATGCCGCAGACCGCCACCCCGGTGCGGAACAGATCGGGATGCCAGACGAGGGAGGCGAACGTGAGATAGCCGCCGTACGAGCGGCCCATGACGGCCAGGCGGGACGGGTCGGCCGGGCCTGCCAGCACCGCGTGGGCGGCGCAGTCCGCCACGTCGTCGAGTGCGGCGAACCGGCCCGTCCCCAGGTCGGCGTCGACGAACGACCGTCCGTGACCGGAGGAGCCGCGGACGTCGGGGGCGAAGATGTCCAGCCCTCGCCCGAGGATTTCGTGGTACAGGGGGTTGAAGACAGGGCGTTCCTGTTCTTCGGGGCCACCGTGAAGATGGATCACACAGGGCGCCGGTTCGGCCGGACCCCGTCCCGGTGCGCGGTAGTACCAGCCGTTCAGGGCCTGGCCGTCCCGGGCGGTCAGGTTCAGTTGGACCGGTCGCACGGGCGGGCGGCCCGGGGGAACGGCGTCCTCGTCCCGGGACGACCACGGCGTGCGCAGGAGAGCCACGCCCTTGGGGAGCCACCAGATGCCGGGGCGGCGCTGGGAGCCGGACAGGGACATCACCAGCCGCCCCGTGCCGGCGTCCACGATGCGGGTGACCACTTCGTGAGGCAGTGGCACGGGCCGGGGCGGACCGGCGGCGGCTCCGGTCGTGCCGGGCGGGTGCGTGTCGACGACCTCGACTTCGCTCGCGCCTCGGATGTTCCAGGCCAGGATGGCGGCACGGTCGTTCTCGGCGAACGCGAGCAGTTCCAGGTCGCTGCCCTCTCGCTCCGCCGCGACGGACCAGCCCCGCGGACGGCCTTCGCCGTCGAGTCCGGCGGTGAGCAGCACCGCGAACTCACGGTTGGCGTTGCTCCGCAGCCAGAGGTTGTCCGCCTGGGCGGAGAACCTGCCGATCCACGGATCGCCGTCGGCCACCGGTACGACATACGTCGTGACGAGGTCCGTGGTGCGGATGACGACCGCCTCACGCCGTCCGCGTGGGCCACGACGCAGCAGGGCGAGCCTGCCGTCCCGGCTGATGTCGCACACGCGCAGCGTCGCCGCGTCCGCCTCGCCGGCCAGCAGAACCGCGGCGGCCACACCGTCGGGGTCGATCAGGTAGGCCGACAGTGAGTCATGGGCGCCGGGTGTCATGGGGCCCGTCCGAGAGAGCTGGGGATGCCTGGCCGCCGTGCCTTCGGCCGGCGCGGTGGGGTGCGTCGCCTCCGGCTCCGTGTCGGTGAGCGGTGGCGCACCGAGGAGTACGGCGTCGCCGTCACGGCCGTACCAGCCGGCCGGCCTGCCGGCGACCAGCCCGTCCGGTTCGGCCGGAGCCTCGCCCACCGCGTCCAGGGACAGGGGTTGAGCGGTCGGGACGGCGACGGTGACCGCGACGGCCGATCCGTCGTGCGCCCAACAGCCCAGGTAGGCCGAGGTGCCCGGCTCCGCCCCGGCCAGGATGCGGCGGTCGGTGCCGTCGGGGCGTACGCACAGCACGCGCGTGTGTTCGCCGCCACCGGGGGCCGTGGTGTAGGCGATCCAGCGGCCGTCCGGCGACCAGGAGACCTCCCGTACGGGGTCCGGTTCCGCGTCGAGCAGCCGCACCTCATTGCTGTCGACGGGCCCGGCCCACAACTGCGGTACGCCGCCGCGGTCGCAGATGAAGGCCACCTGCGCCCCGGTCGGGTCGGCCGAGGGATACCAGCAGCCGTGGGCGGTGAGCCGCGTCGTGGCGTCGCGCGGTCCGGACGTGTCGAGCAGGGCGAACTGGGCCGGGGCCGCATGCGCGAGCTCGCGGCCGTCCGCCTCGCGCGGACCCGGCCCGGGGCCGCGCGTCACGTGGGGCACGGCGGGCCGCTCGGCAGCCACCGTGCCGTCGCCGTCCGCGCCGTACGTCACGTCCCCGTCGGTCATATCCCGTGCGTCTGAAGCCATATCTCCAACAAAGCCACTTGCCACAGGGCGTTGGCCCCGCGCTTCGTGCGGTGTTCTCCGGGTGCCGCCATGAGCTCGGTGAGGTACGAGTCCTTGAACAGTCCCCGCCGCTTCGCCTCCGGGGCGTTGAGTGCCCCTCGGACGCGGTCCAGGACGGGTCCGGCCATATGAGTGATCGCCGGGACGGGGAAATAGCCCTTGGGACGGTCCACCACCTCGTGGGGCAGCAGTTTGCGTCCCGCCTCCTTGAGCACACCTTTGCCGCCGTCGGCCAGTTTGAGGTCCGGCGGGCAGGCGGCCGCCAGCTCCACCAGCTCGTGGTCCAGGAAGGGCACACGGGCTTCCAGACCCCAGTCCATGGTCATGTTGTCGACCCGTTTCACCGGATCGTCCACGAGCATGACGTGGGTGTCCAGCCGCAGGGCCGCATCCAGGGCGGTCTCGGCCCCCGGCACCGCCATGTGGTCCCGGACGAACCGGCCGGAGACGTCGTCCCGCGGGAGCATGTCCGGTTGGAGCATCCTGGCGAGATCGCCGTGCGGCCGGTCGAAGTACGTTTCGGCATACCTGTCGGGTTCCGCCTCACGGGCGACGGAGGCCAACTGCGGGTACCAGTGGTAGCCGGCGAACACCTCGTCGGCTCCCTGCCCGCTCTGCACGACCTTCACCTCCTTCGCCACCTGCTCGGACAGCAGATGGAACGCGACCACGTCATGGCTGATCATCGGCTCGCTCATCGCCGCGACCGCTCCGTCGAGCGCCGTCGACACCCGCTCGGACGGCACCATCAGCTGGTGATGGTCGGTGGCGAATTCCCTGGCGACCTGGTCGGAGTACCGGAACTCGTCGCCGTCGTCGCCGCCTTCCGACTCGAAACCGACGCTGAACGTCGCCAGGTCACGTTGTCCCTCGTCGGCCAGCAGCGCCACGATCAAGCTGGAATCGAGACCGCCCGAGAGCAGGACGCCCACGGGGACGTCGGCGACCATCCGTCGGCGTACGGCGGTACGCAGCGCGTCGAGCACGGCGTCCCGCCATTCGCTCGGGCCCATGTCCGTGTACTCGGGGCGGCGTGTGTACGACGGCTGCCAGTAGCAGTGGTCCCGGTGGCTTCCGTCCGGTTCGACCACACGCACCGTCGCCGGCGGGAGTTTGCGTACGCCGGCGAGGACCGTGCGCGGCGCCGCCACGGTCGCGTGCCAGCTGAGGTACTGGTGCACGGCCACCGGGTCCAGCGAGGTGTCGACATCACCGCCGGCGAGCAGGGCCGGGAGCGACGAGGCGAACCTCAGCCGGCCCGAGGTCCGGGCCAGGTACAGCGGCTTGATGCCGAGCCTGTCACGGCCCAGGACCAGACGGCCGCTTCGGTGCTCGACGAGGGCGAACGCGAACATGCCGAAGAAGCGGTCGACGCAGCCCGTACCCCACTGACGGTAGGCCTTGAGGATGACCTCCGTGTCCGAGGTCGATTCGAAGCTGTGTCCGAGGCCCCGCAGCTCCTCGCGCAGCTCCTTGTAGTTGTAGATGCACCCGTTGAAGACCCCGGTGATCTGCTGTTCGGCATCCGTCATCGGCTGGTGCCCGAGCTCGGAAAGGTCGATGATCTTCAGGCGGCGATGGGCCAGCGCCACAGGGCCCCGCGACCAGATCCCCCGGCCGTCGGGGCCACGGGCGGCCTGGCGCTCGCTCATGCGCTGTACGGCCGCGAGATCGGGCCGTGTGCCGTCGAAACGCATCTCGCCGCTCAGGCCGCACATCAAGCACCACCTCCGCGGCGTGCGTCGGCGACCCACAGCCATGATGCGTACGCGGTCCCGCCGGTCGGAATCCGGGCCGGACTGGTCGACATGGTGGAACTTCTCCTTCACGGGAGGCGGGCTGACCCACTCGGAGTTCCCAGACAAGCGACGAGTAAGCATCCCCTGCTCATTCGAGCCTTACATGGCACAGGTGAGCGAGGATGAACGGGAGCTGCAGGCCCCATGCTCACGCGCGGCCTGCGGCCCACAGCCGTCGTATCGTGGACCGACGACCTGTACTCGGTGTGCAAGGAGACCGCACAGGGGATCGCGATCACCTGATGGCCGTGGTCAGGGACCCGGATGGCGCGTGGGACGAGCGCACCGCCGTGCCCGGCTCCCCGGTCGGGCAACACACGCCGGATTTTCTGACGGCCGTGGAGGAGCTGCGGGGCATGCGGAACCTGTACCACGTCGACGAGACGGCTGAGGTGGCGTCGAGCCGGCCCGGGAGGACCTGGGTCCGCCCATGGCCGGCAGCCTGCGCGGGGACCGGGCACGGGCACGCGACCGGGCCCTCCACGACAGCGGCCGCGCCGCCTGCGGCCTCTGCTCCTCCTGAACCGCGTCGGCCATGGTCCTGACGGTGGCGCATGTCGCCAAGAGCTATGGCTCTCGGAGCGTTCTGCGCGATGCGAGCTTGCGGGCGGAACCCGGGCAGCTCGTCGGCGTCGTGGGTGAGAACGGTGCCGGCAAGACCACGTTGCTGCGTATCCTCAGCGGCGATCTGCGTGCGGACGCGGGGACCGTGCGCCTCGACGGCACACTGGGGTACTGCCCGCAGCATCCTGTGCTGGACGAGGAGCTGACCATTCGGCAGCACCTGCGGCTGTTCCAGATCGCCCACCGGCTGTCCCGTCTCGACCGGGCCGACAACCTGCTGCAAGCGCTCGGGCTGGCCGCCTACGACCAACAGCCGGTCAAGACGCTCAGCGGGGGCACACGGCAGAAACTCAACCTCGTCCTCGCCCTGATGCACGACCCGGAGGTGCTGCTGCTGGACGAGCCCTACCAAGGCTTCGACTGGGACACCTACCTGCGGTTCTGGGACATCGCCCACGAACTCAGGACGGCCGGCCGCACCGTGGTCATCGTCTCCCACCTCGCCTACGACACCCACCGCCTGGACGCCCTGTACCGGCTGAGCGACGGCCGGCTGCACCCCGTACCGACCACGGAAGCGCAGCGATGAACGCCTACCGCACCGCTACCGCCTACAACTTTCTGGCTCTGGTGAAGAACCGGCTGGCCCTCACCCTCCTGGCCGTCCTGGTTCCCCTGTGGATCACCATCGCCAAGACCGTCGCCACCCCCGATTCCACCGCGTTCCGGCTGCGCGCCACCGGACAGGTCCTCCACGCGGGCGGAGACGAGATCACCATGATCAGCGGATCCCTCAACGCCGTGTCCCTGCTGGTCGGCTTCTGGATGTTCAGCGCCGCCCGCCGCACCAGCGACTTCGACCGGCGCCTGACGGCGGCGGGCTACCCGCGCCGTGCGCTGCTGGCCGCCGAACTCACCACCCTGCTCGCCACCGCCGCCATGGTCAGCGCCTACGCCGTGGCCTGGATGCTGTTGTACTGGACACCGCGCCAGACCGGCCTGCTCATCTTCGCCGTACTCTCCGCGGCCCTCATCTACGGCGCCATGGGCCTGTTCCTGGCGCTGTTCCTGTCGAGCGAGGTCGCCGGCATGGTCGCCATCATCATGACCAGCATCATCGACCTCGCCCCGCAGAACCCCGTCGCCGCGACGACCGCCGACAGCCTGCTGATCACGCTGCTGCCCAGTTACGGATCCCTGCAGACGGCCCTCCAGGCCGGCTTCACCCACCACCTCACTGTGGCACCCCTGGCCAACAGCCTGGCCTGGCTGTGCGCCCTGTCGGCCATCGCACTCGCGGCGTTCGTGCGGCGCACACGCATCCACAACGTCGGACAGCAACCACGCGAGCGTCCTCACAGGGCACGGTTGTGAGCCGGCAGTCGCGCTGCTCGCCGGCGGCTTGGACGCCCACCCCCTGACCCCGGGCGCGCAGGGCCGCCGACGCCGATCATGCCGGCTTCGCCCCGGGAAGGGCGGCAGTGTTAGAAATGGCTCATGAGCGGACATTTTGGCCGATCCTTGCTTCGGCCAGTCCACCGGCTCTCCGACCCGTGCCTTCGGAACACTCGGCACGGGAATGGGTACAAGGCGTCACGGCACCGGCGTTCGCCGGAGCAACCCTCTCGCTCCCTGCTGGGCGCGCGCAGCGTCGCCGGGCAGATGTTCGCCCTGCAGGGGCTGATCGTGGCGCTGCTGGTCGTCGCCGCGGCGCTGGCGCTCGTGCTCCAGGCCCAGCGCGACAGCACACAGAATGCCCGCGACCGTTCGCTCGTCGCCGCGGAGTCCTTCGCGCACGCCCCGGGCATCGTGGAGGCGTTGAAATCTCCCGATCCGACGGCCGTGCTGCAGCCGCAGGCCGAAGGCGCCCGCCGCGCATCCGGAGTCGACTTCATCGCCGTCATGAGCACGGACGGGATCCGCTACACCGACTCCGAGCCCGAGCTGATCGGCAAGCGCGCCGCCGGAGACATCGAGCGAGCGGCGGCCGGGGAGTCCTTCACGGAGGTCTTCGAAGGAGCCCCGAACGACGCGGTCAGGGCCATCGCCCCCGTCTTCGACACCGATGGCTCCGTCGTCGGGCTGGTCAGCAGCGGCATCGAGGTCGAGAACGTCGCCGATGCGGTGGACCGCCAGCTGCCGATCCTGTTCGGCGCCGCGGCGGGCGCGCTGGTGCTCGCCACGGCCGGCTCGGCGCTGGTGAACCGGCGGCTGCGGCGGCAGACCCACGGACTGGGCCCGGCGGAGATGACCCGGATGTACGAACACCAGGACGCGGTGCTGCATGCCGTCCGGGAGGGCGTGCTCATCGTCGGGGCCGACCACCGGCTGCTGCTGGTCAACGACGAGGCCCGTCGGCTGCTCGAACTGCCCGAGGGCGCGGAGGGGCGCCATGTCCGGGAGCTGGGTCTGGACGAGGACACCGCCGAGCTGCTGGCCTCGGGCCGGGCGGCCACCGACGAGGTGCGCCTGGCCGGGGACCGGCTGCTGGCGGTGAACGTGCGGCCCACCGCCCCCTTCGGCCGGCCGGGCAGCGTGGCGACGCTGCGGGACTCCACCGAGCTGCGGGCACTGGCGGGGCGAGCGGAGGCGGCCCAGCGTCGGCTGCGGCTGCTGTACGAGGCCGGGGTGCGGATCGGCACGACCCTGGACGTGGCGCGCACCGCCGAGGAACTCGCGGAGATCGCGGTCCCCCGGTTCGCCGACTTCGTCACGGTCGAGCTCCTGGACCCCGTGCTGCGCGGTGAGGAACCGTCGGGCGCGTACACCGAAATGCGCCGCACGGCCATCCGCGGCATCCGCGAGGACTCACCGCTGCAGCCGGTGGGCGACCTGATCCGGTTCCTCGTCCCCACCACACCGATGGCGGCGGCCCTGGCCGGTGGCCATGCGGTGCTCGTGCCCGATCTGAGTGCGGCCGCCGGCTGGCGGGCCCAGGACCCCGAAGGAGCGGACCAGGCCCTCGACTACGGCCTGCACTCGCTGATCGCGGCGCCGCTCCAGGCCCGCGGCGTGATCCTGGGGATGGCCAACTTCTGGCGTGCGGAGCATCCCGAACCCTTCGCCGAGGACGACGTCTCCGTCGCCGAGGAGCTGGCCGCCCGTGCCGCGGTGGCCATCGACAATGCCCGCCGCTACACCCGCGAGCACACCATGGCCGTCACGCTGCAGCGCAGCCTGCTGCCCCGCACACTGCCCGAGCAGGACGCGCTGGAAGTCGCCCACCGGTATCTGCCGGCGCTGGCCGGGGTCGGCGGGGACTGGTTCGATGTGATCCCGCTGCCCGGCGCCCGCGTGGCACTGGTCGTGGGGGACGTGGTGGGGCACGGCCTGCACGCGGCGGCCACCATGGGCCGCCTGCGCACCGCCGTACACAACTTCTCCACCTTGGACCTGCCGCCGGAGGAGCTGCTCGGGCACCTCGATGAGCTGGTCGTCACGATCGACCGGGACGAGGCGTCCCGCGACAGCGACGGCATAGCCGGCGCCACCTGCCTGTACGCGATCTACGATCCGGTCTCCGGGCGCTGCGCCGTGGCCAGGGCCGGACACCCCGGCCCCGCCCTGGTCCATCCCGACGGGCGCGTGGCCTTTCCCGATGTGCCCGCCTGCCTGCCCCTGGGCGTCGGCGGCATGCCCTTCGAATCCGCCGAACTGCTCCTGCCCGAGGCATGCCGACTGGTTCTGTTCACCGACGGGCTCGTCGAGGACCGCGCCCGGGACATCGACACCGGACTGGGCCTCCTGCGCGGCGCACTGGCTCGCCCGGGCCGGAGCCCGGAGGAGATTTGCACCGACGTCCTCGACGCCGTGCTCTCCCCTCACCCGGGCGACGACGTCGCGCTGCTGGTGGCCCGCACCCGTCGCCTGGAGGCCGGGCAGGTCGCCGACTGGGACGTGCCCGCCGACCCGGCCGCCGTCTCCCGTGTGCGCGCCGAGGCTTCCCGGCAACTGGCCGACTGGGCGCTGGACGACATCGCCTTCACCGCCGAACTCGTCCTCAGCGAACTGCTCACGAACGCCATCCGCTACGGCGCCGAGCCGATCCACGTCCGCTTCATCCGCGACGGCAGCCTCATCTGCGAGGTCTCCGACAGCAGCAGCACCGCCCCGCACCTGCGCTACGCGGCCACCACGGACGAGGGCGGCCGCGGCCTGTTCCTCGTCGCCCAGCTCACCGAACGCTGGGGCACCCGTTACACCGAACGCGGCAAGGTCATCTGGAGCGAACAGCCCCTCACCGCAGGAGCGGGGGAAGCAGCGATACCGGTGCCGGTGCTGGACGACCTGGCGTGGTGATCCTGGCGCCACCGTGAGGGAGGCATCGCGCCCGGACCGTGTGCCTCCCGTCGGCGAAACTCACCCTGCCGAGGACCTCGAGCGGTCCGGCGACGGTTCGCCCCAGTCGTGGAGCACGATGCCGTTGCCGTCGAAGGCGTGCACGTCGGCCACTGTCACGTCGTAGACACCCTCGTGCCCATCGGGCTCGACGCCCTCCACAGTCGCCGTGTAGGGCTTCTTGTAGAAGCCGCGCCGCATGTCTCCGGTGAGCGTTCCCCACTTGCCGGACTTGGCCGAGTTGAGGAAGCCGACCACCTGCATGTAGCGCTCCGCGTTCGCTCCGGTGATGATCAGGCGTAACTGCGCTGCGATGTGTACTCGCCGCCGCGCTCGCCCCAGTCGTGGACCCTCTCGTCCTGGAGGTCCCTCACCGAGGAGCGGATGCCCAGGCGGGCGAGCATCCGTTGCCTCCCCCACGTTCCACGGCGAGCGGTTCCCGCAGCCGGGCCCGCCGTGGCCCGGCATCCCAGCCACCACGGACAGCCGGACGTTCGGACCCACGACGCCGTCGACGGCGGAAGCAGGTCTTGGCAGCCCGTTCCGTACCCTGGCGGCATGCGGATGCGCCCCACTCTGAGCTGGACCCCCGCGGAGGACCTGCCGCCGGGCACGACTGACCTGGAGCCGGTCGCCGATGCGCTGACCACCGGCGGTGTGCTGGTGCTCAGCGGGGCGGGCATCTCCACGGAGTCGGGTATCCCCGACTACCGGGGCGTGGGCGGCAGCCTGAGCCGGCACACCCCGATGACCTACCAGGACTTCACCACCAGCGCGCAGGCCCGGCGACGGTACTGGGCGCGCAGCCACCTGGGCTGGCGCACGTTCCGCCGCGCCCTCCCCAACGCCGGGCACCGGGCCGTGGCCGCGTTCGGGCGGCACGGCCTGCTCAGGGGTGTGATCACCCAGAACGTCGACGGCCTCCACCAGGCCGCCGGCAGCGAGGGCGTGGTGGAGCTCCACGGGAGCCTGGACCGGGTCGTCTGCCTTTCCTGCGGCGCTTCGAGCCCGCGCCGGGAGCTCGCCCGGCGGCTTCAGGAGGCCAATCCCGGCTTCGAGCCGGTGGCCGCCGGGATGAACCCGGACGGTGACGCCGACCTCACCGACGAGCAGGTCGGGGACTTCCGCGTGGTGCCCTGCACCGTCTGCGGCGGCATTGTGAAACCGGACGTGGTGTTCTTCGGCGAAGCCGTGCCGCCCGGGCGAGTCGAACACTGCCGCGGCCTGGTCCGGGAGGCGACCTCGCTGCTGGTCCTGGGATCCTCACTGACGGTGATGTCCGGACTCCGGTTCGTCCGCCAGGCGGCCGAGGCCGGGAAGCCGGTGCTGATCGTCAACCGGGACCCGACCCGGGGCGACCGGCACGCCGTCACCCGGGTCGCGCTCCCCCTGGGCACGGCCCTCACCACCGTGGCCGACCGACTCGGTGTCCCCGTCGACGACTAGCACTGCCCACTGAGATGGAACTCCTGATGCCGTAGAAGCTGACTGCGACTCAGCACTTCGTCTGACGACTGGGCAGTTCACCTGGCGGGGCTGAGCGCTCTGGTCGGCGAGCAGGGCAGTCCGGCTGGTGGACCCGTCGGCGACTTCGTCTGGCCGGACCCGGTCGCCGTCGGCATCGACGTCGTTGCCGTCCCGGAACCCAGGACGACGACGAGGAACCGTGTGCACCTCGATCTCGCCACCACCTCCGCGGCCCATCAGGAGGAGTTGGTCGCGCGCCTCCGGGCTCTCGGCGCGACGCCCGCCGACGTGGGCCGGGGCGACGTGCCGTGGACGGTCCTCGCCGACCCGGAGGGCAACGAGTTCTGCGTGCTCGCCCCGTCCTGCCCGGAAGCCCCGACGACACGGTGAGCCACACCGAACAGCGTCGTCCATCAAAGCCTCGACGCCGTGCTCTCAGCGCACATCGAGCAGCATCACGTCGTGGAGGTCCCGGCCCTCGCCCCATGGCCGCGCCTCGCCGATCTTGCGGTATCCCCACGCCCGGTAGGCGGCCGACGCCACCTTGCTCGCCGGGTGGACGTTCAGCAGCACCCGCTCGGCTCCGACGGCGTCGAGCAGCGTCTCGTGCAGACGTCGCGCAACACCCTGTCCGCGCCACGGTCCGCGCACGGCGAGTTCCATGAGCCCGAAGGTGCGATGCCCGTCCTCGCGCCGCATCTCGTCGGGCACGGGCTCGGTGAGTTCGTCCCACCACACCGTGTCGGGCGCGAGCGGGTAGCCGTACGCCATGCCGATCGGCTCGCCCTCCGAGGTACGGGCCAAGACAGCGCGAAAGGCGCGCTTGCGAGCCTGTACCGGGAAGCGGCGGAAGGCGGCGGCGACATCGTCCTCGGTCTCGTTGTACGGAGGTTCGGCGAACGCTTCGGCGTAGATCAGCTCGAACGCGTCCTCGGCCCGCACTGCGGCCGATCCATCCATGCGCTCCATCGCGACGATGCCTTGCTGCGCCATGTGATCCCCCTCGAACGGTCTCGCGAATGCGCTCGCCGCGCACCGGCCGCCGGAACTCCCGGATCTTAACCACTGAGGACGGTGAGAAGGTGCTGGGCAAATATGGGGAGCCGAATCGGTGACGGCATGGCTGAGCGGACCCCCTCGCGCGCACGTAGGACATACAGGAGGGTTCATGCCCGCCCCGCGTCCTTGGGGGACGCGGTCACCGACCCGAGGAGACCGCACCGATGAGCACCCCGCGCCCGAGCGACCGGACGACGAGGCACCAGCCTCTCGTCCTCGGCCTGTTCCGCATCGTCTGGGGCCTGCTGTTCACCACCGAGGGCGCGGCCACGGTCTTCGGACTGCTGGGCCGGCGGGCCAGCCCCGTGGGTGACTGGCCGTTCTGGTACGCGGGGGTGATCGAGCTGGTGTGCGGTGCGCTCGTCCTGCTCGGGGTCGCGACACGCGGCGCGGCGTTCCTCAGCTCGGGAATCATGGCGTTCGCCTACTTCACCGAGCACCAGCCGGACGGGCTCTTCCCGTTGCAGAACGACGGCCTGGCTCCCGCGTTGTTCTGCTGGGGCTTCCTGCTGCTGTTCTTCTTCGGGCCGGGCGCCCTGTCCCTGGCGGGCCTCGTCCGCCGTCCCGGTACCGAACCGGGCGCGGCCGGGCCGGTACCGGGACGGGCCTCGTAACCGCCCTCGCCCGCTGGGAGAACCGGCACCCGAGCAGACAGCGTCCGTCGAAGCGCAAGGTCTGTCTGCAACGGCAGCGGCCCGACATCGTGCACGCCCTGGTGGCCCGCTGCGTGGCCGGCCCCACCGAGCGGACGGCGCGCCGTCCTGGACGTCGCGCCGTCGGTGGGATGGGGTGCCGGCGTCAGCGGCGGCCCGAGCGGTGGTGGCCCCAGGCGTAGTCGTCGACGAAGCGGTCGCGGTGGTTGCGCAGGGTGGCGGTGTCGGAGCGGTTGTCCCAGACGTAAGTGCGGCGGTCCTGATAGAGGTCGTGGCGGCTGTCGCGGCCGGATCCGGTGTGGACGCGGACGGTGGAGCGGCCGTCCAGGCGGTAGTGGTGGAAGGTGTAGGTGCGGCCGTCCTCGGCGGTCAGCGTCCAGCCGTCCAGGTTCACCGCGCGGCGGGTGTTGTTGGTGACTTCCACCCACTCGCCGTTCAGGGACCGGCGGGAGTGGTCGTCGCGGCCCGGGGAGTCGTACTGGACGCGGCTGATCTCCACGTCCGTCCGGTGCCGACGGTGATCGGTCGCGGAGGCCGGCGCCGCCAGGACGGCGGTGACCGCTCCCGCGCTCAGTACGGCGGCGGTGAGGCGGCGGGCTGTCGTGGACTGGAACACAGGTTCTCCCTGCGGGGTGCGGGCACAGCCGGGACGACGGAGCGGAAGCTGCCGGGGATCCGGGCTGTGCGGGGTGTACCGGCGGCCGGACGGCCGCGCACAGCCACCTTCTCCGCCTTCACCCGGGACACGGGCGAGGCGTGAACCGTGTTACGGAACACCCACATTGCTGTGACTCTCACCTGTAACGTCCATTTACTTACTTCAGGCAGGGAATGCGTGATCTGAGGGCAGAAGACCAGGTTTGTCGTCAGTCGACACGGCGGCATGCGCGCCCCGGCATCGGGAGACCGGTACCCGAAAGTGTGTAACAGATGACCACCCCGACTACTCAACTTTGACTAGAATCCGAGGCGATGAGTGAGCGAACCATTCCCATCCTGCCGTGCAGGACCATCGAGCCCGTTCTGGACTTCTACACCTCCATCGGGTTCGAGGTGACCTTCCGGCAGAAGAGCCCCAACCCCTACGCGGTCGTGCGGCGCGGCGGCATCGAGCTTCAGTTCTTCGGGCGGAAGCAACACGAGCCGGCCGAGTCGTTCAGCACCTGCTACGTGCTCACCGACGACGTCGACGGGCTGCACACCGCCTTCCGGGCGGGCCTCGCGGCGGCGTACGGACGCGTCCCGACCCGGGGGCTGCCGCGCATCGGACCGCTCAAGGACATGTCGTACGGCATAAGGCAGTTCCTCATGACCGATCCGGCGGGCAACTGCATCCGGGTCGGCCGCCCGATGAGCCAGGACCAGCACCACCGGGCCGCTCCCGAGGAGACCTTCGCCCGCGCTCTGCACCACGCCTCCCTCCTCGCGGACTCGAAGGACGACCCGGAGGGCGCCGCGAAGGTCGTCGACCGGGTCCTCGGCCTGGACGACGAGCGGCCCACGCCCGTGCAACTGCTGCGCCTCCTCGTCCTGCGCGCCGACGTCGCCGTGCGGCTCGGTGACGAACGGACCGCGACGGCCGCGCTCGACCGGGCCGCCGCCGTCCGCCTCACCGAGGAGGAGCGCACGTCCGCCCGCGACGACCTGGAGCGCCTGGACGAGCTGCGGGTCTGACGCCGGCGACGACGAGCCGGGGCCGCGTTGTCGGACCGGCGTGATGAGGTGGGTCCCATGGGCTCCGGCATCTACGTGTACAGGTTCCGCGACGGCGGCATCGTCCCGGTGGAAGAAGCCCTCGTTCGGGAGGTCTTGGAGCCGTACGCCCCCTACGAGGTCCCCGGCGAGGAGCACGTGGCGTGGGTGCGGGCCGCCGACGGCAGCGAGGCCGATGTGTCCGTCGACCACGGCGTCTCGTTCGCCCGGCCGGGCTCCGGCGTTCTCGACATCGTGGCCGAACTCGCCCGCCGCACGGGCGCCGCCGTCCTCCCGGCGGGCGTGGAGGGGGCGATCGTGACGAGCGAGTCCGATCGGCAGCACCTGCCCCAGGCGCTTCGGGAGAGCGCGTTCGTCGTACCGCCCCCGGGCCTGACCGGCCGGGCGATCGGACTGGTCATCAGGCCCCGGCCGGAGCCGCGCACCCGGCCCGTGCTGCCGCCGTTCCCGTACCTGCCCGATCCGGTGGCGTCCGGCGCGGTCGTCGCGGCCGACGAGAGGTGCGCCTGCTGCGGCCACGACCAGGGCTGGCTCTGCACGGTCCCGGCCCTCGGGCGGGACGGCCAGGACGTGCCGGAGGGCCGTCTCTGTCCGTACTGCGTCGCGTTCGGCACCGCCGCCCGTCGGCACGGCCTGTACTTCAACGAGGTCCTGCCGGATCAGGTGCCCGGCGCGGTCGCCGCCAGGATCCGTGAGCGCACTCCCGGCCTGCCGGGCCGCGGGCGCCGGCCTTGGCCGGCGCACTGCCGCGACGGCGCCCTCTTCGTGGGCACCGTCACGGACGACGGCCGCACGGCCGACCGGTCCTTCCGCTGCCGAAGCTGCGACAGCCCGGTCGCCGACACAGTGTGCGGATGACGGGCGCCCCGCCCCCGGCGTGGGAACCGGTGCCTAGGCGCCGCTGCCTTCGGGGCGCGCCGTGCCCGGGCCGACGGGAGTGTCCCCGCGCAGCGTGATGCGGTGCATGACGCGGTGCTGGTCACCGTAGTCGCGGTTGGCGTAGTGGGCCGTGCTGCGGTTGTCCCACAGGGCGACGTCGCCGGGCTGCCAGCGGTGGCGTACGACGTGCTCCGGCTTGGTGAGGTGGGCGTAGAGGATGTCGAGGATGCCCCGGCTCTCGTGCTCGGAGACGCCGACGATGTGCGAGGTGAAGCCGGGGTTCACGAACAGGCCCTTGCGCCCGCTCTCGGGGTGCACCCGTACCACCGGGTGTTCGACCGGCACCAGTTCGGTGAACACTTCGCCCTCCCACAGGTTCCCCCGGCCCTGCCGGCGCTGGGCCAGGTAGTAGCCGAACTCGCGGCTGCCGTCGTGGACCGCGGTCAGCGTGTCGACGTACGCCCGCAGGCCAGGCGACAGCGACTCGTAGGCGAGCTGGCTGTCGGCCCAGTTGGTGTCACCGCCGGTGGGCGGCAGCACCACGGCCCGCAGCACCGAGATCGCGGGCGGCCGGCGTACGAAGGTCACGTCCGTGTGCCACACGTCGGCGAACCCGTTGTCCTGACTGTCCAGGCTGTACACCTCGGGTGCCACGTCGCCGGAGTCGTGGACCGGATGCCCGACGGTGACCTCGCCCAGACGCCTGCCGAACTCGATCTGCGCGGCGTCGTCGAGGCCGTCCTGGCCGCGGACGAACAGCACTTTGTACCGTACGAGCGCTTCCCGGAGCGCGAGGACCTGGTCGTCGTCGAGGCGTCCGAGGTCGATGCCGCGGATCTCGGCGCCGAAGCTCGGGCCGAGCTCGGTGATCAGCAACTGCTCGGTCTCCGGCCGGGCACTGAGGATGCTCACGTGTCTGTCCTACCTTTCAAGACGTGGGTCTGATCTGGTCATTCGTAAGATCGGAGGGCCCAGGGGCTCTGGGTATGGCTGT
>NZ_BMWA01000036.1 GCF_014650995.1 Streptomyces viridiviolaceus | reverse complement strand
CGGTAAGACGGGCACCCGTGCCCGCACAGCGCGGTGAAGCAGGAAGCCCCCGGAAGGGTCAGACGACCCAGGCCGGAATCCCTGGACTTTAGGCCAGGGAGCACGTCAACCGCTCACCGTACAGACCCGCCTCTGACTGGTGCGGGCCTGGTGTTGTCGTCGTCGGCGCCAGGTCGACCTGTGCAGGATGTGCTCGACGGGCCTGGGTCGGCGGTCGGTGAGACGGGTGATCAGCCGTCGTATCTCGGCGAGACTGAGGTGGATGAGCTGGGAGGACCCGTTTCTGCTTTCCCGGCATCCAGCTCTCGGGCTCGCAGGACGGTCAGGCAGGCATGGGCGGCCATGGCGGTTCGCCGAGCGAGTGCACGAGACGATTGACTACTTCACCGACAGTGAAGTCCCATCCGGTCAGGTGCGACGTTCCGCCGTTCCTACGGCCCCGTCGTGCCCCCCGTCTCCCACCACCGTCTCGCGGGTACGCCGTCGCCGCCCAGGGTGGGGAGGTTGTCCGCTTCATGGGCGGCGACGCGTTCGCGGAGGATGCGCCGGAGGCGGACGAGGGCCGGTGGGGACGGTCTCGTGGCCGGCCAGGCGAGGAGCGCGGTGCAGGGGGGAAGATCCGTCACGGCGACGTAGCGGACGCCGGGGCGGGGCATGAGGGCTCGGCAGCTTTCGGAGATGAACCGGATGCCGTGCCCCAGGCTGACGTGCGCGATGGACGACTCCAGGGTGGTCACCTCGTGGGCGGTGTAGCGCACGGGGCGGCCGTCGGGGCGGGGATCGGCCGCCCAGAACTCCCGCCACCGCGGATGCACGTGGGGGGAGAAGCCGACGACGGGCAGATCGGCGAGCTGGGCCAGGGAGACCTCGTCCCGGTCCGCGAGCGGGTGGCGGTCGGGCAGGCACACGAACCGCGTCTCCGAGCCGATCGCCAGGGTGCGGATGTCCTCCGGCATGGGGCCGTAGCACACCACCGCGTCGAGCCGGCCGTCGAGCAGTGTCCCCACCTGCTCGACGTTGTCCACGTCCCGCCAGTCCACCTCGGGGGCGCCGTGCCGGGCCCGCAATTCCTCGAACATGATCCGCAGGGCGGGAAGGGCCGACAGATAGCTGCCGATCCGCAGGCGCCGCGCCCCGTCCTGGGCGACTTCACGGACGGCGTCCCGCAGGGTGTCGGCGGCTCCCACCACGGCACGTGCGTGGGGCAGCAGATCCCGTCCGGCCGCGGTGAGTTCGGCCCGGCGCGTGGAGCGGTCGACGAGGGTCACGCCCCACAGCTCCTCCAGCGCGCGGATGGTGCGGCTGAGCGCCGGCTGACTGACGAACATGCGCCGGGCGGCCCGTCCGAAGTGCAGTTCGTCCGCGAGCGCGAGCAGCAGTCGCAGTTGTTGAGTGCTTGGGTCGGTGGCCATCTCCCCCGCCAGAACCGTCCGGGCCTGCGTCAATGCGGGCAGGTTATCAATGCCCCCTGACCACGCATCAGTTGTTCCTTCCCTGGTCATCCCTTGATCGCGACGATGGGAAGCATGGGAACACGGAGTCGGGAGCCCGACTCCCGACGTGGGAAGGACGCTGTGAGGAAACCGAATGTGTCCGGCCGGCTGCCGGCGATCGTCCTCGGTGTGACGCTGATGACCGGGCTGACCGCCTGCGGGGACGAGGGCGACGACGCGGCCCCCGGCTGGGCGGCCGGGGCGCGGGGGAAGGCGGGCGCGCCCGTCCTGGACGGGGCCGAACAGGTGGCCCAGGCGCTGCCCAGCAAGGTCGGCGTGCCCGAGGGCTGGTCGGCTTACACCCCCAGGCTGCTCGACGGCTCCGAGTCCGCCGCCGCGTGCCAGGAGGAGGCCGGGACGGTGTGTGCCGGACTGCACACCGCCGGCCGGGTGAAACTCGTCGGGGAGCGGCCCGATCCCGACGGGGAGGGGACGGAAACGGCCTTCGCGCGATTCGCCGTGCTCGCCTTCGACACCCCGGAGAACGCGGCCGTGGCCCACAAGATGATCGCGGCCGCGTTGCCCCGGAACGCCGAGGACCCGGTGAAACCGGTGAAACCGGACGTGGGCGCCGACGAGACCGCGGCCTTCGCCGAGACGAAGGACGGCAGGAGCGCGCCCTGGGCCTGGGAGGCCGTGCTGCGCGTCGGGGGGACGGTCGTCCGGATCGAGTGCACCAACCTCGCCGGCGACGCCGAGTTCGAGAAGCTGGCGAAGCTCCAGGTGGAGCGCGTCAGGAAGGTGGCGGCGGGCGAACACCCCGACGCCTGACACGGTGGGTCGTCAGCGCGTCAGGCCATGCGGCAGCAGGTCCGCGAGGTCCCGTTACGCCTCCGCGTCGCTGAGGCCGGTCGTCGACGCGCCCTGACGGCGTGCGTCGTGTGGGCGGCCCGGGGTGGCCCACGGCGGAGCGGGCGGTGGCGAGGACGACTCTGCCGGCGGGCGAACTGGCGCGCTCCGCTGGCCGCTCCGGCGGTAACGGGAACAAGGGCGGCGGCTCGGACGACTGACGCACCGTCGCGCCGGCCCGGCCCACCGCCCCCGCCGCGCTCGGAGGTCGCGGACCTCCCGCCGTGCTCAGAGGTTGAGGACCTCCGGGTGGGCGGCCAGCGCCCGCCAGTGCTCCCCGGGGTCGGACACCAGCCGGCGCTCCTGGAGGTCCAGCAGCCCGCCGGTGCCGGTGACCTCGGCGACGAGCGTGCCGTCGGGGCGCAGGAACCGCTGCACCACCCGGGAGGTCTTGCCGTCCCCCCAGACGAAGTCGCAGGTCACGTCGACCGTGTCACCGGCGCGCAGTTCGTGGTGGTAGCGGACGGTGTTCTCCAGGGTCACGGGCCCGACCCCGGTGGCCAGCAGGTCGCGGAGCGAGACGCCGGCGGCACGCAGGCACTCGGCGCGCGCGTGATCCGCGTACTGATGGTAGACGGCGCCGTTCACATGGCCCTGGGTGTCGATCTCGTAGGAGCGCACGGTGAGTCGGACGCTGAACGACATGGCTGTCTCCTCCGGCGTGAGAGTGGGTGCGGACAGGGGCTTGCGTGAAGGGACTTGTCTCAGGCCGGCTGCGAGGCGGCCGCTCCGCCCGCCGGCCGGCCCGTCGTCCGGCGGGCGTAGTCGCGGGCCACGGCGAGCACCAGGAACCCCCAGGCGGCGGCGGGCAGATACAGGTAACCGACCCAGGCATCGGGCTCGTCGTACTCCTTCTCCTGGCCGATGAGCCTCGGTGCCTCGTCGACGAAGCCGAAGAGGCTGTTGAGGACGCCGTACAGGGTGATAAGGACGAGGACCGCGCCGCCGGTGCGCGCGACGCGGATGACGGTGCGGGCCGGTACCGGGCGCCCGGCGAGCCCGGCAACCCAGCGGGGGAAGACCTCGCCCCAGCTCCGCACCAGGCCGACGGTGAGGAACGCCAGTCCCACCGTAAGGACGCTCAGCACCGTCATGTAGGCGGTCTCCACGGGCCGGTGCCCGTCGGTGAAGGCGACCGCGGTGCGCCAGACGGCGGACGGCAGGACGCCCAGGGGAGCGGCCCAGGCCGCCCATGAAGCCCAGCGGGCCGGCGGCGGCACGGCGGAGGGCGGGCAGGTGGTCGACGTCGTCATACGTGCCCTGCTTTCTTCGCGTGAGTCGTGCGGGGAGGGCGTACGGGAACGATCAGGTGGCCCGGTGCGTCAGTCCGGGCCGGCGGACGGGGCCTCGCGGGCGGCGGCCAGGGCGAGCAGGCCGATGACGGGCAGCGCCCAGCTCCCGGTGCCGGGGAAGTAGATGACGCACAGCGGCACGCCGAGCGCCAGCAGATACCAGCCGACCTGTGCGGGCAGGCGGCCGGTCGTGCGCAGGACGTGCCGGGAGAGCGTCCCCAGCGCGAGGAGCGCGATGCCGGAGGCCATGAACCAGACGGTGGCCTCGCGTTCGAAGTACTCGGGTGCGCCGGTGTCCGCGGCGGTGCGCCACAGGCCGTCCCCGGCCATGTCCGCCCAGGCGTTGGGCTGGGCGAAGGCCCAGCAGAAGTGCAGCACCGCGGTCGCGATGACGAGCCGCGGTATCCAGCGTGCCAGTGCGCTCACGAGCTCCGTCCTCTCCGTCAGGGTCCCTCGTTCCGCTCGACCGACCGCAGCGCGAGCAGGTAGATCTCCCGCAGTTCCTCGGCGGGCATCGGCGGTACGAGCTGCTGGGCGCCGACCCACAGCAGGTACAGCAGGCGGGCCGCCGGCCTCGGGTCGCGCTGCGCGGGGGCGAGGCCCCGCACCAGCGACTCCAGGTAGTCGACGCGCACCCGGTCGACGCGCTCCTGGAGCGCGCGGGCCTCGGCGTCCTGCAACGCCCAGGCGCGCATGGCGATCTCCAGGCCGTCGCTTGCGGCCTTGTCCTCCAGGACCAGCTCCAGCAGGCGGCCCACCTTGGCCCCGGCCGCCTCCCCGGCGCGCTCCGCGTCGGCGATGTAGCGGTTGGTGTGCTCGTCCTCGTAGTGCGCGAGCAGGTCGGCCCTGAACCCGGCCATGCCCTTGAAGTGGTGGTAGAAGGACCCCTTGGTCAGGCCGAGACGGGTGCTCAGCCGCTCGATGGTCAGCGCGGGCGCGCCGTCCTCGCTCAGGATCCTGAGCCCTTCCTCCAGCCAGTCGCGCTTGCTCGCCATGTCTCCGCCCGTGTTCGTCGGTCGCCATGACCGTACCATACGGAATGGTATGGAAGCTGGCTGCGTCTGATCGTGGATGAGGGGTGGCCGGTCGCTTGTGTGGCCGAGCGCTACGACGTGTCCTGGCCCACCGCCTCGTCGCGTACGAGGGTGCGGCCCTGGCTGGCAGCGCAGTCACAGGGTTCTTCGCCGTGAGGGCGGCCGAACGCCAGGCAGCAGCGACGCGGGATGCGGCGCAACGACAGGCGGATGCGGCCTGGGCCTCTGCGCAACGACAGGCGGATGCCGCCTGGGCCTCTGCGCAACGACAAGCTGAGGCTCAGCTTGAGGTCCTGCGCGAGGGACACCGGGCCCAAGAGCTCAGATCTTGGAGTCGCCTCGGGCAAGCGGGCCAGCCACTCTGCTGCCCACGACCTATCCGGCGGCGGCGAGGTTGTGCATGCGGGCGATGCCGAGCATGGCGTGGTGGACACCGTCGCCTTTGAGACGGCAGTCGCGGAGGATCTTCCATGTCCTCATGCGCGCGAAGACGTGCTCGACCCGGGCCCGGACCTGCTTGTGGGACTTATACACCCAGCTGCAGCGCAGGCAAGCCTGGGACGGCACGGACGGGAAGCTCCCGCACATGCTTGGCATCTCCGCGGGCGAAGCCCGCGGCAGCGTGCGGCGCCCCCTTCCCGCCATAGCCTGACGAGGACGCCGTGCCCTCTCGGCTTTACAGGTGGATGGGCAGGTGGCGGGGTCCGCGGAGCATCGCGTTCTGCCGGTACGGGGGCGGGTCTTCGACCAGGCGGGCGCTGCCGAGATGGGGAAGCAAGGCGCCGAGCGCGGCGTACGCCTCGACGCGGGCCAGGGGTCCGCCATAGCAGGCGTGGATGCCGCTGCCGAAGCCGAGGTGCTGGTTGTCCGGGCGGGCGGGGTCGAACCGGTCGGGATCGCGGAACCGCATCGGGTCGCGGTTGCCCGAGGCCAGCACCAGAACGACGGACGCGCCTGCGGGGACGAGGGTGCCGGCGATGTCGATGTCGGCGTGCGGGATGCGCTCGCGCATGTGGACCGGGGGCTCGTAGCGCAGCAGCTCCTCCACCGCTCGCGGGAGCAACTCCGGTTCCCGGCGCAGCCGGTCCAGCTGCTCGGGCTGGCGCAGGAGGGTGAGGGCGCCGTTGGCGATCAGGTTGACCGTGGTCTCGTGTCCGGCGATGAGGAGCAGTACGGCGGTTTCCGCGAGTTCCTCGTCGGTGAGCCGCAGGGCCGGGTCCGGCTCGTTGACGAAGGCGGAGAGCATGTCGTCGCCCGGCTTGCCACGGCGCTGCTCGGCCAGGTTCAACAGGTAGCCGCCCATCTCCATCCGTGCCTGGTCGCCGGCCTTGTCCGGCTTGGTGGAGTCGTCGTCGGGCCTGACGTCGGCGGCGGCGACGATCGCGTCGGACCAGGCCCGGAAGAGGGGTTCGTCCTCGTGCGGCACGCCGAGCAGGCGGCAGATCACGGTGACGGGCAGCGGATAGGCGAAGTCGTCGACGATGTCGATCTGCCGGCCCGCCTCGAACGGCTCCAGCAGTTCCCTGGCGATCCGGTCGATCTCGCCGCGCATGCCGTCGACCCGGCCAGGGCTGTGCGGGGGCCCGAACGGCCGCATGGCGAGGGTGCGCAGCCTGTGGTGTTCGGGGTCGTCGAGCCGTAGGAACGGCGGCTTGTGGGTTGCCTCGCCGCGGGTGCGGGGGTCGGCACTCATCCGTGGGTCGTGGAGCAGCGCGGCGATGAGGTGGTAGGTGCCGATCAGGTAGCTGCCGTCGGCCTGCGGCACCACGGGACCGGCCTCGCGGAGTTCCGCGTACAACGGGTAGGGGTTGGGACGGCTGGCGTAGTCGGTGATCCGTGCCAGCAAGGTCGCGGAGTCCATGGCGGCTCCTCGTGGGGCGGGATGGGGGCTACACCACCGTCAGCCGACGGTCGGGAAGGTGACCGGTGAGTGCGACGGTCGGGCCGTGGGACAGCACGGAGGGGTCCGGTACGGCGGAGGGGATCGTGATGTCGGCGGCGATCGCACGGTCCTGTGCGCCGGGCGGGGGCGGGAAGGGAGCGGCGGTCTCGATCAGGTGCCGGTAGTAGTCGAGCGCCTTGGCCATGTCGACGGTGACGGCGGCGGTGACCCGGCCCTGGTAGCCGTAGACCATCGCGAGCCGGCGGGCCTCCAGGGAGCCCTGGGCGATGACCACGTGGTCGGAGTAGGTGGGCACGCCCACCGACTTGATGTTGAGCCCGAACTGGGTCGACCAGAAGACCGGGATGGCCAGGTGGGGGCGCTGCAGCGGTCCGGGGTTGACCATGTTGTGGGCCGCCACCGCGGCCTGCTCGACCGCGTTGCCCCAGTGTTCCAGGGAGAGCATCTGGTAGCCGAACAGTGGGTGGGGGAAGCGGGAGACGTCGCCGGCGACGAAGACGTCGTCGGTGACGATCCCGTACATGTTGAAGGCCCGGCAGCCTGCGTCGCAGGCGATGCCGCGCGGTCCCGCCGCCAGCCCCGACTCCGCCAGCCACTCCACATTGCGGATCGCCCCCAGCGCCACGACGCACACGTCCGCCTCGACGCGGCTGCCGTCGGACAACTCCGCGCCGGTGAAGGCGCCGTTGCCGTTCAGGGCGGTGACCGTCACCCCGGTGCGCAGGTCCACGCCGTGGTTGCGCTGCATGACGGCGGCGAGCTTGGACAGGGTGCCGCCGAGCGCGCCCACCAGGGGTGCGGGGCCGCGTTCGGCGACGGTCACCTCAAGGCCCAGTTCCCGGCAGGCGGAGGCGATCTCGGAGCCGGTGAAGCCGCCGCCGATCACCAGCACCCGCTCCGGCCTCGCGGCCAGCCGCTCGGCCAGTCCCGCGCCGTCCTCGCGCGTGCGCAGGGTGAACACCCCGTCCAGGGCGCCTTCCTCCCGGTTGGGCCAGGGCCGCGCACGGGTTCCGGTGGCGATCAGCAGCCGGTCGTAGGGCAGGGACTCACCGTCTTCGAGCGACACCCGTTTCGCCAGCAGGTCCACACCGGTGGCGCGCACGCCGAGGCGCCACTCGGCGTCCGGGTCCCGCCGCATCGGGAGCTCGAGGGTGTCCGCCGTCGCCTGGCCCAGCAGCACCTGCTTGGACAGCGGCGGCCGGTCGTAGGGCGCATGGGGCTCTTCCCCCACCACCGTCAGTGAACCCGTCAACCCTTCCTCGCGCAGCGCCTCGGCTGCTCTCAGCCCGGCCAGCGAGGCGCCGACGATGACGACGCGGCCGTCTTTCAGGTCACCGGGCACCGGTGCTCACCTCTTCCCCCAGGAGGATCGCCTGCACCGGACACGCAGCCGCGGCCTGGCGCACACGCTCCACCTGATCGTCGGGCACGGCCGTGGCGTACAGCAGCCCCTCCTCGCCGTGCAGCTCGAACACCTCCGGCGCGAGGAACACGCACTGCGCATAGCCCTGGCAGCGTGTGAGGTCGACAACGGTCCGCATCTCCACCACTTCTTCCTCCGTTGTCACACCCCCCTCCTCTCCAGCATGGGGCCAGAGCTGAGTGTCTGCATGCCTTGTGATCGAGAGCTGGTATTCGGGCCGGCAGGGTGAGGGGGAAGGAGACTCCCGTCTGGGCGGGGGAGCTGTCCGCCCCCAATCTTGGTGTGGCGCTCGCCGCGTACGACTCCGAGGGCCAGCCGGTCCGCGACCAGGTCGGCGAACTGGTCGTCACCCGGCCCATGCCGTCGATGCCGCTGCATTTCTGGAACGACCCAAACGGCAGCCGCTACCGCGACGCCTACTTCAGCGCCTATCCGGGCGTGTGGCGGCACGGCGACTGGATCACGGTCACGGGTCATGGCTCGGTGATCGTGCACGGCCGCTCCGACGCCACCCTCAACCGCAACGGCGTACGCCTGGGCAGCGCCGACATCCACGACATCGTCGAACACCTCCCCGAGATCACCGAGGCTCTCGTCATCGGCGCGGAGGAACCCGACGGTGGCTACTGGATGCCGCTCTTCGTGGTCCTCGCCAACGGGGCCGAGCTGGACGACTCCCTGCGCGACCGGATCCGCGACGCGATCCGCACCAGCGCCTCACCTCGCCACGTCCCGGACGAGATCCTCGCCGTGCCGGCCATTCCGCACACCAAGACCGGCAAGAAGCTCGAGGTCCCGGTCAAACGGCTCCTCCAGGGCGTCCCCGCCGAGCAAGTCCTCAACCCCGCGGCGGTCGACAACCCCGACCTGGTCGCCTACTTCGCCCGCCTGGGCACTGAGCGAGGCAAGCGGTCAGCATGACCGTCGGCCAGGGGACTCGGCTCCGCAAACCCCGTCCCGCTGAGTGGTGGGGGGGGGGGGACCCCCCCCCCGCCACCACACCATCCGAAACACCGAAGTAAAGAGAGAAACCGTGAGCATCACCCACCGCGAACCGCAGACCCTCGACGTCCTGGACGACGCCGGGCGAAAGCTGCTGTTCACCGAGGCCCGTACCGCGAACACCTTCGCCCAGGCGGCCGTCACCGACGACGAACTCGCCCTGCTCTGGGAACTCGCCCGCTGGTCGCCGAGCTCCGCCAACAGCCAGCCACTGCGCGTGCTCTTCGTGCGCACCCGCGAGGGCAAGGAGCGACTGGTCCGGCATCTCGACGAGGGCAACAGGGCCAAGACGCTTCAAGCGCCGGCCGTGGCGGTTCTGGCGTACGACGTCGACTTCCACGAACAGATGCCGACCGTCTTCCCGGCCCGCGGCGAGATGCTGCGAGCGGCGTACGCCGACCAGACCGAGCAGCGCGAGGTCCTCGCGGCCTACAACTCGGCCCTGCAGACCGGGGTCTTCCTGCTCGCGGTGCGCGCGGCGGGCCTTGCGGCCGGTCCCATGGCGGGCTTCGACAGGGCCGGCGCGGACGAGGAGTTCTTCGCCGGTACCAGCTGGCGTTCGCACCTGGTGGTCAACATCGGTCACCCCGGTGCCGACCCTTGGTTTCCGCGCCTGCCCCGCGTGCCCGTCGAGGACGCCGTCGCCTGGGCCTGACGGCACTGCCGCCGCCCGGTACCGCGGCAGCGGCTGCCCATGCCGCCACAGCAGCGCTCCTGTCCCGCTGGCCCGTGCCCCGCATCACCTCACCGCACCGCATAGGAAACCATGTACCTCTACGCCGCTCTGATCTGTCTCATCGTGTTGATCTTCACCCTGCTTGGCGTGGCCAAGCGCCTGGCCCTGGGGCCTATGCCTGAGCTGGCTGCACATGCCGGTTTCAGTACCGCGGCCTACCGCGTCATTGGTGCACTGGAGCTGGCGGGCGCCGTCGGCGTGGCAGTCGGCCCGGTCATGCCGCTGGGCGGAGGCCTGGCCGCTTCCGGGTTGTTGCTGCTGCTTGCCGGTGCGGTGGCGACTCACGTGCGCAACCGTGACGGGCTGGCCAAGCTCGTCCCTGCGGTGGCGTGCGCGGCTCTGGTCGCCTTGTACTTGGTCCTTCTTACCAGGGCCACGTCGTGAACCGGTCCGGGCACGGTGGCGGCCGACTCCGCGCAGGACCCGTCGGCCCTCCGGCAGGACGGTGCTGGGTTGTGTCGCAGTCTCCGTCGCGGTGACAGGCGGGACACGATCCGAGTGATCACTATGCTGTCCGTGCCGTTCACCGTTTAGCCTGCCCACGGTGGGGCTGGCACACTGAATTTGTGTTTCCGCTGTTGGCCGCTGCTGAGCAGAATGCGTCCGAATCGCTTACTGCCGCAAGCGTTGTGTCGGTCTGCGCGTTGATCTTCACCGTCGCCTCGTTCTGGTGGCTCAACGCCAGGCAGGGGCGCCTGGAGACGTGGGAGCCAGCCGACAACCCCGCCGACAACTGTCCTTGCGGCGGCTGACGGCACCTCCGCAGCTCACCACGCCTGTCAGGCCGTGGTCGGCAGCCCGACATCCCCCTCTGCACACCCCCGCGCTCGCCCAAGAACAGAAAGATGGAAGGAAGGAAGGGGACGGGCGGAACGGGTGCGGTGTGCGGCCGGGGGATGGGGGCGGTCCTGTGTGTTGCGCGTCGGCGGGGCCTCCGCGCTCCGCGCCGAATCGTGTTGACCGCCACCGGCAGGCAGTGCTGGACTCGGCTCGTGGACAGCATCCCCGCCAACCGGCGGCTCTGGAACCGGATCAGCAGCGCCTACCAGCACGAGCACGACCCGCAAATCGGTGCCACACCCCGGCTGTGGGGCATGTACTCCATCCCCGACGCGCACCTGCACGCCCTGGGCGACGTCACCGGCAAGCGCGTCCTCGAACTCGGCTGCGGCGCCGGCCAGTGGTCCAGGGCGCTCGCCGCCGAGGGCGCCACGGTGGTCGGGCTCGACCTGTCCGAAGCCCAACTTGCCGCAGCGGCCCGCGCGATGGGGGCTGCTCGCTACCCACTGGTGCAAGGCGCCGCCGAGCAACTTCCCTTCGCCGCCGACAGCTTCGACCTGGTGTTCTGCGACTTCGGTGGGCTCAGCTGGGCGCCCCCGCACCTGGCCGTCCCGCAGGCCGCACGCGTCTTGTGCCGAGGCGGGCGCCTGGTGTTCAACGTCGCCAGCCCGTGGTTCGAAGCTTGCTACGACGAAGCCGCCGGCCGCGTGACCACGACGCTGCAGCAGGACTACTTCGGACTGAACACCATCGCCGAAGACGACGGCGCGACCAGCTATCAGCTCACCTACGGCGACTGGGTCAAGGTCCTGCGCGGCGCGGGACTCATCATCGACGACCTCATCGAGCCGCGGCCCGAACTCGGAACACCCAACGGCTACAACGAAACCGACCCACCCGACTGGGCACACCGCTGGCCGGCGGAACTGCTCTGGGTAACCCACAAACCGTAGGTTCCGTCGCGCCGAGACGTGAAGGCATCCCCTCGCCGGACAGGCCCTAGGTGTATTGATCACGAGCGTTGTTGACGCCGGTAGGGCTTGATCATGGCGAAGACCTCCGGTGTGGTGGAGCTGTCTAGGACTGCACCGCACGGAGGTCTTCGTGTCCCACCGTAATGCCCGGCTGACCGTTCACGGCAGGCGGCTACTGGTCGAGCGTGTCCGTTCCGGCCGCCCGGTAGCGCATGTCGCGGCCGAGATGGGCGTCTCACGGCCCACGGCCCACAAATGGCTGCGCCGCTGGCAAGCAGAGGGCGAGTCCGGCCTGCACGACCGTTCCAGCCGGCCCCGCAGGACGCCGCACCGGACCCCGGCAGCGCTGGAGGACCGGGTCTGCCGACTGCGACAGGAACGCAAGCTGGGCCCGGCCCGCATCGGACCGGTCCTGGGCCTGCCCGCCTCCACCGTCCACCGGGTCCTGGCCCGGCACGGCCTGAACCGCCTGGCCTTCCTGGACCGACCCACCGGACAGGTCATCCGCCGCTACGAACGCAGCCGGCCCGGCGAGCTCGTCCACGTCGACGTCAGGAAACTCGGCCGCATCCCCGACGGCGGAGGATGGCGCGTCCACGGCCGTGCCGCCTGCCCCGACCGCCGCCGCACCACCGGCTTCGACTACATCCACTCCGCAGTCGACGACCACAGCCGCCTCGCCTACAGCGAAGTCCACCCGGACGAGAAGGCCGCCACCTGCGCGGCCTTCCTGCAGCGGGCCGCAGCCTTCTTCGCCGCCTGCGGCATCCTCCGCATCGACGCCTTGGCCGCCGCGAACCTTGAGGACGGACCTCAGCCCGCGGTCCCGGCTGCCTCGACCAGGGCCTCAGCGGCGAGCAGACCGAGCCTGTGGGAGGCGAGGGGGCTGTCACCCGTGAGGAGCTTGCGGTCCCGGTGGGTCCTGCCGGTCATGTCATCGTTGATGACGTTCAGCCCCTGCTTGCTCAGCAGGTCGGCTACCAGCCAGGGCAAGCGGCCGGGAAGGTAGCCGATCTCGAGGTTCGGCCCCTCGTCGAGTGCGTCGGGGAAGACGCAGACCGAGTAGTCCTTGAACGGCGACTCGTCCCTGCCCAACGAGGCGGCGAGCAGCGCCGCCGGGCCATGGCACAGGGTGATGATGAACTTGTCGTTGGACAGCGCCCACTCAAGGGTCTGGCCCACCGCCTCGCTGGCCGGCAGCCCGACGACGGCCGCGTGTCCGCCCGGAATGAAGACGGCGATGTAGTCGGAGTCCTCTCCAAGCTCCTTGGCGACGACGTCGGAGAGCTTCTTGGGCTGCTTGAGCTTCGGCTTGAGGGCTTCGTACGTCCCCATGACCGCTTCGTCCTCGTGAGGCATCGCCCACAGCTCGAGCTTCGCCGGGTAGCCCTCCAGCGTGGCGACGTCGACGTCGAAGCCGGCCTCCATCATGTGGTGAAGCGGAAGCAGCATCTCCACCGGATGGTTTCCGGTGGAGAACATCTTGCCGTTCTCCAGCAGGACGTAGCGCTCCTCCGCCGCGATCATGAGCACCTTCCACCTCCCTTGGGTGTAGGCGCCCTTGTGCTGTACCCCGTCGAAGTCGGTCTTCGACGACGTGTACTGACTGAGTGAATACGGCGACGGGAAGTACGCGTTGTCTTCGGCCGTGTCCGGCGTGGGGGCCTTGCTCAACTCGTTTGCGGCCTGGGACATGACGACCCACTTTCCTTGGTGTTGTGCAGGGGTTGTGTCGCTTCCGGATCGCTCTGACGTCGACCCTGGGGGCTCCACCGAGACGCGTCGCCCCGTTGCAGGAGCCTGAGCACGGGGGTTACCGCCGCGCGGAGGCGAAAGGCGCCCGTTCGAATTGACACTCCACATACTGCCCGGCGCCCCGCCCCATGCGACTGGGCCGCTGCGGTCAGCTCCACCCGAAATGGCCTCTCACCAGGTCTTTCCTCGGTCCGTTGGGGGCAGCGACAGCAAACTCTGTGTCGGTTCACAAGCCGCCGGAACCTCCACGGCAGATTGCCGTCGCCCAGAGCGCTGGCCCGGTTCTCGATCACCGTGGGCAAGGAACGAAGCAGAGAGCAAAGAAGTTTGCTTTTACTGGATCGCAGCGTTAGCGTGCGAGCTAAAGCAATGATTTTTGCTTTACCGTCTGTCGCGCAACGTCCCCCTCAGAGGCCCGTCGCAGCGCCTCGCCAGCCCGTGTGAACGCCGACGCAGCGCCGACTCTCCGTCATGGAAGAGAGACACCCCACATGCCCCCTGCCCTCCCCTTCGCCCGCGCTGCCCGGCGGCCAAGGCTGTCCCGCGACATATCGTTCTGGCTGCTCGGCGCGATCCAACTGCTCCTGCTGTTCGCCGCCGGCGCCCCGTCCCCGCTCTACCCCCTGTACCAGGCTGAATGGGGCTTCGGACCTACCGCGGTGACCCTGGTGTTCGCCCTGTACGCCTTCGGCCTGCTGGCCGCGCTTCTGGTCGTCGGATCGCTGTCCGACCACATCGGACGGCGCCCTGTACTGATCGTTTCGCTCCTGGTGGAGATCGCAGCGATGGTGGTCTTCATCGAGGCCGCCGGACTCGGCTGGCTGCTCGTCGCCCGCGGCATACAGGGCCTGGCCACCGGAGCCGCGATGGGCGCCATCGGGGCCGGCCTGGTCGATTTGCAGCCCTTGCACAAGCCGCGGCTGGGCCCCCTGGTGGGCGGCACCTCCATCCTGCTGGGTCTGGCGCTGGGCGGCCTCGGCACCGGCCTGCTGGTGCGCTATGCCCCGGCACCGACCATGCTGGTCTACCTGGTTCTCATCGCCGCGTTCGCGATCACCCTCGCCGGCGTGGTGTTCATGCCGGAGACGACCGAGGGACGGCCCGGCGCTCTGCGCTCACTCCTACCCCGGGCGTCGCTGCCCCCTCGGCTGCGTCCGCACGTCCTGGTCATCACGCCGAGCCTCGTGGCTCTCTGGGCGGTCGGCGGCTTCCATCTCTCGCTGGGCCCCGCACTGACCGCCACGGTGCTGGGCGAGCGGAGCGCCGTGCTCGCGGGTGCGGTGATCGCCGTCCTGACCGGCGCCGGTGCCCTCGGGCAGTTGTTCCTCCAGCGCACGTCACCGCTGCGGATCCTGTCGTACGGATCGGTGACGCTGGTCGCAGGCATGCTGATCACCTTGATCGGCGTGGCGGCCACGGCTCCGGCGGCCTATCTGATGGGCACGGCCCTCGCCGGCTTCGGGTACGGTGCGTCCTTCCTCGGCGCCATGCGCTCCCTGGCCGCGCGGGCGGAGCCCACGGAACGGGCCGCGGTCTTCTCCATCATGTTCCTGATCAGCTACCTGGCGTTCGGCCTGCCGGCCGTCGCCGCGGGAGTGTCGGTCACCCGCGTGGGGCTGGCTCTTACGTCCAGCGGATACGCGGTCGCGGTCATCGCGCTGGCACTCCTCGCACTCATCGGCCTGTACGTGCAGCAGCGCCGCACGGCACCCCGGCCCGCAGAGGCCGCACGACCTCAGCCGGCGCGTCAGAGCACCTGATTGCTCGGGGCAAGGCGGGGCAGAACCGCGGGCTGCGGGTGTCCGCGTACGAGCGGCGCCCCGCGCGCAGGCTGCGCCTCAGCCGGCGCGGTCGCTGCGCACGGCTTCCAAGGCCACGACCAGGTCGGCGATCGCACGGGGCTGGGTGAGTGAGCGACCGGTCAGGTCCTGGAGACGGCGAAGCCGGTAACGAACGGTGTTCGCGTGAACGTACAGCCGCTCGGCGGCACGCTCGGCCGAGCCGTCGTGGTCGAGCCAGGCCTGCAGCGTGCCCAGCAGTACGGCACGTTCCTCACCGGGCAGGTCCAGGACCGGGCCCAGGACCTGGCGGGCGATGCGGCGGCCTTCGTCGGGGTCCCGGGCCACGAGACCGGTCAAGGGTCCGGCCCCCAGGACATGCACCCCGGCCCGCCCCTCCGGCAGGCGATGCAGCGCGGCGCAGGCCAGGCGCAGCGCCCGCGGAGTCTCCCCCCACGCCCGGAAGACCGGACTCACACCGGTCCGCGCCGACGCGCTCTGCCGTACCAGCTCGATCACCTGGCTGAACTGCTCCGGACGCAGCGACACCACCCCCATCTGCGCAGTAGAGGTCAGCTGCCATGCAGAGGGGATGCCGCGTTCCGCCAGCCGCTGCTCGATGCCCGGCAGGCTCGGGTCGGCCGGTCCGACGGTTTCCGCGGTGACGACGATGCGGTCTGTGTCCGAGGGCAGTCCCAGGAGCTTGGGCACCTCCCAGGGCGGGGCACCGGGGCCCGGTTCTCCCGCGAACAGGGCCTCGACCAGGGCCGAGCGCCGCTGCTCGCGCTCCACGAGCATCTCCGCGGTGGTCGACCGGTACGCCTCGGTGAGCGCGATCGCGTACTCGTCGCTGAGCTGCCACATCCGGGTGGCCGCCGAGAGGACCGTGTCGATCACCGCCCGGTCCGGGGTGTGGCGGCTCCACTCGGTCAACAGCTCCCACAGCGCGGCGAACCCCATGCGGTATGCGCGCAGAAGCTCCGGCAGGGGCGCGCCCTGCCGTGCGCGCCGCCGACCGGTCAGTTCTGCCATCGAATGGTCCTGGCGGTGGGCCGGTTCGCGCAGGGCCGCGACCATTGCCCGCATGTTCTGTTCCACCGACTGCTGGAGGTCGGTGCGGGACACGACTTCTTCCTCCCGGTAGAAGTCGATGTCCTTGGCGATGCCGGCAAGCACATCGTCGACCAGGCGCGGGAATTGTGACTCGATCCACTCGGACAACTTCATCAGGTTCGGCTCTGTCACCGTGCCCACCCGTCCATCGATGCCGTGCCCGTCACTCACCTTGGCCGCTGTCCACGGCCGGGGCGGCGGCGAGGAGACCGTCCACCAAGGCGCGGGCACAGGCGGCGTCCGTCGGTTCGATGCCGAACAGGACGCGGAAATGCAGCGGAGCCACGACCTGGTCCATCACCTTCCCGGTGGCCGGGGGCTTCTCGCCGCGGGCGCGAGCGCGGGCGCGGATCAAGTCGATCTGATCCACTCGCCTGCGCAGGCAGCGGTCCCGGACCTCACCATCGCCGACCGCGTTGACAACGGTACGGAGGGACGCGCTGCCTTCAGGCGTGCTGATGTGCTCGAGCAACAGCTGCGCCCACCTGCGGAGATCGCCGCGGAGGCTGCCGGTGTCCGGCGGCAAGGAGTCCGACGTCAGGCGGCTCTCGGCGACCCAGGTGAGCAGCTGATGCACATCGCCCCAGCGTCGATAAATGCTCGTCGGGTTGACCCCTGCGCGCGCAGCGACCGCGGGGATCGAGATCTGTTCGGGGCCACGCTCGCAGATCAATTCAGTGGCAGCCTGTTCCACAGCGGCCAGGACACGAGCGCTGCGCCCGCCGGGTCGGCTCGCGGTCTGCTGCTGCTCTGAAGTGGCCATGAAACAAGTGTAGAGCAAAGAGCAAAGATATTGGCTTTAAGGTATCGTCTCATTTGGTGAGTCGGCGGTAGCAGATCAGGCTGCAGGCGATGGCAACGAAGGCCAGGAAGTGCTCGGCCTTGCGTTCGTAGCGGCGGTGCGATCGGCGGCAGCCACCCAACAGGACATGGTGCGCTCGACCGCCCAACGGTGCCGACCAAGCCGCATGGCGGGTCTGTTGTCAGTTTGGGGCGGTGGGGCCGCGGTAGGGGAGGGTCTGGCTGTAGACGACGCTCGTGGTGGTGCTGCCGAAGCCGGCGAGTTCGTCCATGAGGGTCTCCAGGTGTTCCATGGAGGTCGCGGCCACCTTCAGGGTGTAGCAGTCGTTGCCGGTGGTGCGCAGGCACTCCAGGATCTCCCGGCGTTCGGCGAGGAGGCGGCGCAGCGGTTCGTGGCGGTTGCCCGGATATTTGAGGCGGACGACGGCGAGGACGGGGTAGCCGACCTTGGCCAGGTCGATCTCGGCACGGTAGCCCGTGATGATGCCCAAGGCCTCCAGATTGCGGACGCGTTCGGTGGTGGCCGATGGGCTGAGGTTCACGCGGCGGCCCAGTTCGCTGAGGGAGATGCGGGCCTCCCGTTGCAGCTGTTCGATGATCGCCCAGTCGACGTGGTCAAGGTTCCCGGCCATGCGGCGAAAGTACCAACAAAATCACGGAGAAGCAGCAGCTACGCAGGGAGTTCTCGGTTCCGTGCGCCATGATCACCGGGATAGCCTCGTGCCATGCAACTCGGCGTCAATGTACCGAATTTCGGCCCGGGAACCGATCCCGGCATCCTGCGTGAATGGGCGCGGCTCGCGGAGGGCCTCGGCTTCGGCGCCCTCATGGTGTCGGACCATGTGGCGGTCACGCCGGACGTGGCCGAGCGGTACCCGGAGCCGTTCTACGAGCCGTTCACCACCCTGTCGTGGCTGGCCGGTCTCACTACCACGGTGCGGCTGGGCACGACCGTGCTCGTCCTGCCGTACCGGCATCCCCTGTTGGTGGCCCGCATGGCTGCCAACCTCCACCAACTGAGCGGCGGTCGCTTCGTCCTCGGGGTGGGCGTCGGCTGGGCCCGGCAGGAATTCGAGGCGCTGGGCGTGCCGTTCACCGCGCGTGGCCGGCTGACGGACGAGTGTCTTGGCATCCTCCGGGAGGCCAGGGACGCGGGGCGCCAGGAGGGCGACGTTCCTGTCTGGATCGGCGGCCACAGCGAGGCGGCCCTGCGGCGCGCCGTGAGGTTCGGTGACGCCTGGCACCCGCTGCGGCTCTCCCTCCCCCACATGCGCGCGGTCCTGCGACGGCACGCGCTGCCGGGGTTCGCGCCCCGCATCGCCCTGCGCGTCACCAGCGCACCGGTCGACGCCTCCGACCGGCCCGCCGGCGTCGGCACCGACGAACAGATCCTCGACGATCTCGACCAGTTGCGCCTGCTGGGCGCGGACACCGTCGTACTCGACCCCTACCACGGAGACCCGGAAGAGACCCGTCGGCCCGACGCGGCATGGCGGGCACTCACCATCGTGGCCACCCACTGGAGCACTCGATCGTGATCACCTCGGCCGACGAGGCCCTTTTGCGGCGTGCCATCGGCATCGCCGCCCACGCGGTCGCCCTGGGCGACGCGCCGTACGGTTCCCTTCTGGCCGGGCCGGACGGCACCGTGCTCGCGGAAGCCCACAACACGGTCCGGCGGGACAACGACATCACCGCCCACCCGGAACTGAAGCTCGCCCGCTGGGCGGCCCGCGAACTCGACCCGGACACGGCTGCCCGTACCACCCTGTACACCAGCTGCCAGCCGTGCGGCATGTGCGACGGCGGCATCGTCCGCTCTGGCATCGGCCGGGTCGTCTACGCGCTGTCGACCGAGCAACTCGTCGCGCTCAACCCGCCGTCGGGCGCCTGGCCGACGGTGCCGCACGACGGTCCGGCCCTCCACGACGAGGCGCGCGACCCCGTAGCGGCCTATTACCGGCCCACCCGATGACCACGACCGGCAGTCCGTCCGGCACCCGAAGGCGGAAAGACATGGGAACAGCGACGATGCACGTCGTACGGCTGCACGCCATCGGCGGGCCCGAGCACCTGGTTCACGAAGAGGTGGCCCGGCCGGAGCCAGGGCCGGGCGAGGTGCTCGAGCGGGTGTACGCGGCCGGCGTCAACCCGCCGGACCTCTACGCACGCCGCGGCTTCGACAACGTTCCGGCCGCGCTCCGGCCGGCCTGGACGCGGCCGTTCGTCCTGGGCAGCGAAGTCTCCGGCGTGGTCGCGCCCCTCGGCCCGGGTGCCGGGTCAACTTCCCCGGCCGCGGATCGGCCTACGCCGAGTACGTGGGTCGGTGTGCAGTACGTACAGGATCCCGCACAGGACCTGGCGTCCGGGACGGGTAGGCGGCCGGGGTAGCGGAACCGCCGCTCCTTCTTCGGGATCAGCGGCTCGATCCGCTCCCACAAGTCATCCGGCACGACCCACGGTGAAGTCCCCGCGTCCAGCGGAACGCCCAACTCGCCGTCAGGCACGGCTGCCAGGGGCGATCCACCTCATTGTGTTAGCCGTTCTTAGGCCGGATGCTGCTGTGGGTTCCCCGGTTCGCTGTCACATGGCGGCCCTGTGTCTTCGACGTGGTTGGGACGGAGATTCAGGCGCGGAGGGCCTTCTGCAGGAGTTCGCCGAACTCGGCGGGGTGTGTGGTCAGGCCGGTGTGCCCGCCGGGGAAGTGCTGGAGTTCCATGCCGAGGCGCTCGGCCAGGGAAGCGGCTGGACGGTAGGGCAGCTCGCCACGTGAGTCCTCGCCGCACGCGAGTACGAGCTGGTCCGACAGCGCCTCCAGCCGGTGGATGTCCGGGATGTAGGACATGAAGCTGGGCACGATGTGTCCAATGAAGTACGGCAAGTTGGCCATCGTCCGCTCAGCCCGTGCCGCTGCTTGGGGCGGCAGCTTGATCTCGGCTTCCGGCTCGGTGGTGTCGTCGTCCTTCTTCAGCCCCGCGGCGAACACGGCCATCGCCGGCATGTGCCCCTGCGTGCGGAAGGTCTCCTTCACACGGGCGATGAGCGCGCGATGTTCGGAGGCGTCCGGAAGAACCTCCACCAACGGCGGCTCGTGCGCCACGACTCGTGCGACGCGTTCGGGGTGGGTGGTGAGCAGGTGCATTGCGGCGATCGCCCCCGAGCTCGTGCCGAACACTCGGGCGGGCTCATTGGGCGACATCAGTTCCAGTACCCGGAACGCGTCGTCGGCGTGCTCGGCCACTCGCTGCTCGGCCTCGGGGTCGTCCAGTGTGCTCCGGGACATGCCGCGCGGGTCGTAGGTCGCGACGGTGTATTCGGCGGCCAGGTCGTCGGCGATGCCGTCGAAGGAGGCCGTGCCGCCCGTCCCTCCGGGGATCAGCAGCAGGAGCGGTCCCTGGCCGCGCACTTCATAGTGCAGGGTGGCACCGTTCACGCGCAGGCTGCCGATGGTCGGGTCAGTCATGCTGGGTCTCCTTCTCGGGACGGGGCCGGTGCTCCAGGAGGGTGTGCAGGGCGTCGAGGGCGCGGACCCAGGTGTGCTGCGGCGAACGCTCGTGTGCGAACCCGCCCGCAGCCTCCAAGGCGACGAACCCGTGGAATGTGCTGCGCAGCAGACGGACCGCGTCGGTCAGGTCGGGCTCGGCAAGTCCGTAGCCGCGCAGCATGCCGTAGGTCAGCTCGACCGCGCGCCGCGGTCCGGGTGCTGTCGCGGCCGGATCAGGGTCGATCTGTAGCGGGGCCTGCGTCGCTGTGTAGCGGCCCGGGTGCTTGTGCGCGTACTCCCGCCAGGCGTTCGCAGAGGCGATCAGAGCGTCTCTGCCCGACCGGCCGGTGGTCGCCTCCGCGATGCGGATGGTCTTCTCGTCCGCCGCCAAAAGCGCGATCCGTCCCCGCAGGTCCTCCAGGTTGCGGACGTGCGTATAAAGGCTCGCATCCTTCACGCCCAGCCGCCGCGCGACCTGCGACATGGTCACCTGGTCGAGCCCAACCTCGTCCGCCAGCTCGGCGCCCGCGATCGTCACCCGCTCCGCCTGTCAGCCCGGCCCGCGCCATGCACCCTCCCAGATCCTTGGACTTCTAGGTTTTAACCTAGGAGCCCTAGGAAGGTCAATCGGAGGCGCGAACAGCCGGCCCGCTCTGCCGTCCGGAGGGCGGCGTCGTGGCAGGCTCCACCGCGGGGTCGGAGGGGGATCGTGTGGGTGTGGGCGTGGAAGATCGCCGCGCAACCAAGCTCTGAGGCGAAACCCGCGACACGGCCCGCGGCCTCGCGGAGCGTCATCCCGTCGACGACGGCCGGCTCCACTGCATCCACCGATCACCGGAAGGAGGAAGGCAAGGCACACGGTGGCGAGACTCGTGTGCTTCCATGCTCATCCTCCAGAACCGCACCATCGCTGCAGCGGACACTGAGTGTGACGTCTGGGCTGGTCATCGATGCCCCCATGGCGGCCGGTGGCCGACGAGGCGCGCCGCTCTGCGCGGCGGCCTCCGCAGCGTCGAACGACACCGACGCAACCCAGCAACAGAAGGCGGTGCCCCATGAGCGCGCCCACACCCGCCGGACCCGCACCCGAAGGACGCGGCCTCCAGCCGCCCGCCTTCGGCCGGCCTTCCCCGGCCCTGCTGGCACGCGCCGACCGCGGCTACGCCCGCTTCCTCGCCCAGGCCGCCCCGGACGACCGCACCGGCGACCACGACCAGGACGACGCGGCGAGGCGCCGGTGAGCGACACCCACACCGTGCTCCACGACCCCCACGGCATGGTCGACGCCGAACTGCCGCTGGAACGCGCCCCGTACGAAGCACGCGTCACCGCCGTCCTCGCGTGGCAGAACCCGAACCTCACGCCCCGCGACTACGAGCGGATCGCTCTCCAGCTCACCGGGCACGCCCGCGCCCTCGCCGCCGACGTCCAGCGCCACGCCGCCGCCCTGCCGAAGAACGACGGCCGCGGCGCCCTCGCCGCAGTCATCCTTCACGAAGCAGCCGGCCGCCTCTCCCAACCGGCCAGGGCACCGCACACTGCGCCCAGAACAGCGCCCGGCTCGTCCGGGCCCTGTATGAACGCCTGGACCGCCTGGAGGCCGCGCCTGCCACGCGGACCGTCTGAAGTGCACCCTGGCGACCACGGGCCCGCCGGAGAGCCGGCGGGCCCGGGGAGGTTGCACTGTGTCTTCTGCCAGCGAACCTGGACTCTTTGCCACTGGTGTCGGATCCAGACCGAAGCAGGCAGGCTGAGGTTCCGCCGCGGCGGGTGGCCCGCTCGTCGAAGCCGGCCACCGATCGTCCTGTCACGCGCGTACGCGTGCGTTCCGGCTCGTCCGCCGTTCCCAGCCCGGAAGCGGCAGGGTGCGGCGCCAGCTGGGGACCACGAGTGCGGCTGTCAGTATGGCGGCGACGGGCGTGAGGGCGAGCGGGAGGTAGCCGGTGAGGTGGCCGGCGTTCCCGGTCAGGGCTGGGAGCAGGGACACCCCGGCTGCCGCGTACAGCCCGACGGCCGTGAGCCGGATGCCGGGGGAGGTGCGGCAGACGCCCTCCCAGGGACGGGTCGCCGTGCCGGGGGTGGTCGCCTCCTGCGTCCCCCTGGCGGCGTCGGTCAGGCGGCGGATGTCGGCGCGGGGGACGGAGCAGGTGAAGGTCCGGCCGTCAGGGGCGACGAAGACCGCCGGGACCGTGCTCTTGCCGTTCACCATGGTCCAACGCCGGGCCCAGACCAGCCAGCCGGTCGTCTCGCCGAAATCCGTCGCCAGGGCGAGGACGTCGGCGCGGTGGACACAGAGTTCGACCGAGGCGACACCGTCGACCATGGCGCTCAGCCGGACCCTGTCGACCACCTTGGTGCTGCCGGCCCGGCCGCCGACCGTGGTGCGGGCGTCGTGTACCGCGGTCAGCCGCTCCACATACCCGGCGTTCACCTGCCCCGCCGCCGCGTCCTCCGTCAGCAGCCTGCGCGGACCGTACTCCGCGACCCGCTCAGAGTTCACCATGGCGGCGGCCCAGCACGCCACGAGCAGGAGAACCGCGAACGGCATCAGCGTTCCGCCGTTCAGGGGCACGTACCAGGGCGAGAGATACGACGAGAGGTCCTCACCGTCGTCCACCCAGCCGCCCAGTTCGGGGCGGCCGGGGGCGTGCAGGATCTGGACGTGCATGCCCTCCTCCGGGGACGAGCCGACGATCCCGCGGTCCACGGCGAGCAACGTGTGATCTGCCAGCTCGACTTGCAGATCGGCGAAGTAGTAACCGCCGCCGCTCCGCTTGCCCTTCCCGACGCCGGTGAACTCCTCGCCGTCAACCCGGACGACGGTCCCCGTCGACACCCGCGGCTGCGCGCGCTGGATCTCGTCGAGCGCCTCGCCCTGGGCGCCGTCCGGCCGCAGCCCCACGAGGAACGCCGAGGCGATGGCGGTGGCAGCAAGCATGAGGGCGAACGCGGGGCCGAGCGGGACGGGGAAAGGCCGGGGGAGTACCGAGGGGATCGGCGGGAGCTTCTCGTCGAGGCCGGGGGCGGGCGGGCCCGGCTCCAGCGCGGGCGCCCGGCGTGTGGCCGCCACCCACCCCAGGCCGCACACGAGCGCCATCATCATCGCGACCAGCATGTCGACGCGCGGCGCCGCAGCAGTGAACCGTACGGCGGGAAGGACAACCACCGCCGCCGCGCATATCAGCGCCGCCGCCCCCCACCCGCGTGTCCAAACCGTGGATCTTCGCATCCCCCCATCCAACCCTGGCCTCTGTCTTGAGGGGAGCCCCCAGCCCCCTCGGTCCAACGTCGAAGGCAGGAACGTAGTGGTTGTCCAACTTTCCTGGCCTCCATGTCCAGTGTCAGAGGACAGTTGCACTGCGAGGGCGTGTTCCGGCAGGCCGCCCCGGAATCGAGGTGTCACGCACCCCTGTCACGCGGGTGTCACGCCGCTTGTCACGCTCCGGCTGTCACGCGCTCTGATGGGGAAACGCCCCTCAACCCCCGTATCTGCCGTCAATGTGACAGCCAACGTGACACTCACGGCATGCACCGATGCACGGGGTTGATCGGCATGGTTTCGGCCACTGCGTCTGATTGCCCGACGGGTCCCGGACTACTGCGGGTACGGTCGATCAGTTTGACGGCTGGCGGTGGCCGCCGGCGGGAAGTGTCCGGTCGGCGTGTCGTCGCATCGCGAGTGGGGGCGGTTCGGTGGGCAGCACCGAGCAGAAGACCGAGGCCCGCAGGACGGGCCTCGGTCTCGGTCAGGGCGGCTTTCAGGTGCTCGATCTGGTCGCGCAGTTCGCCGGCCCGGGTGGCGGCCTCGTCCTGCCGGGCCCGGAGATCTGCCAGGAGTTCGATGACGTTCACGCGGCCACCACGAAGTCATCGCGCCAGGCCGGCGCAGGCGCGGTGAGGAGGCGGGTCATGTTTGCGGTGGATGCCCAGTAGACGCGTGAGGCGGCATTGTCGGGCCGGTGGCCGTGCCCGCGGGCCAGACGCCGGTGCAACATCAACGTGCCGTTGACACGAGGGGTTGTGGTAGCTCTGCGGACTGTCGCAGCTCATGCCGTGTGCTGTGCGCAGGGTCAGGGCGAGATCGATCCTGCAGCGGGCGTCGCTCGCCCGCTGCACCGAGGCCGAAGGCGTGAGCGCGTCGGCCGGTGGCGAGGCCGCACCGCTGGAGTTCCGGCTCCCGTACGACATCTCCGCCTACGCGCCCGGCGGGCCGGGCGGCTGTGATGCTCGTCTCCCCGCGATAGGGCGATTCGCGGTGATTGATGAGCATCTTTATTGCGGTGGCATGAACGGAGAAACATTCTAGCAATCCAAGGTAATGTCATCGATTCACCTTGGAATGTGACGCGTTGCAGCATAAAGATCTTTCGATCTAATGTCCGACGTTCGGAGCGGCAACCCCGCCTCCGGTGTGATTCAGGGCGCTCCTCCACAGTTGGCGCGCCCTAGGCGAGTCGGGAGTACGGCAGCGTGGCAGCGGTATCGATGGTGGACGCGTTCCGGCGTGATCGAGTCGGGAGCCTCTCGCTCTGCGTCGTCGCGTTCTTCGTGCTCCTCGCCGTTACGGCGCCCCTCATCGCCCTCCTCTACGGCAAGAACCCCACCGAGCACTACGGCCAGAACGAGCCCGGCCTGCTGAGCCCGGAAGGCCTGCCCGTACTGCCCAACGGCGGCATCTCCGCCCAGTACTGGTTCGGCATCGAGCCGGGCCTCGGCCGGGACGTCCTCACCCAGCTCCTCTACGGCATCCGCACCTCCCTGCTGATCGCCTTCGCCTCGGTCGCCGTCGTCGCCGTCGTCGGAGTGGTCGTCGGAGTGACCGCGGGCTACCTCGGTGGTCTCGCCGACAGGACGTTCACCTTCGTCTGCAACGTCCTGCTCGCTTTCCCGACCCTGCTGCTCCTGCTCACGCTGGGCCCGGTCATCCAGACCCGCTTCGTCGGACCCGACGAGAACGAACCCGCCTGGATGCAGTTCACCGTCCTCGTCCTCGTCTTCTCCGCCTTCGGCTGGGTGCCACTCGCGATGGTGCTGCGCACCCTCGTACGCTCCCTGCGTGAGCGGGAGTTCGTCGAGGCGGCCCGAGCCCTCGGCGCGAGCCGACGGCACATCGTCTTCCGGGAACTGCTGCCGAACGTATGGGCACCGGTACTCGTCCACATCACCCTCGCCGTGCCCGCGATCGTCACCACCGAGGCCGCGCTGTCCTTCCTGGGCGTCGGCATCAGCGAACCCATCCCCGACTGGGGCCGCATGATCTCGCGGGGCTCCGAGGTCTTCTACGACGACCCCACCTACATGGTGTTCCCCGGCGTCTCGCTCCTCCTCTTCGTCCTCGCCTTCAACCTCCTCGGCGACGCCGTACGGGACGCGCTCGACCCGCACACCGCCCGCTGAACCCCTGCGACCTTTTCCGCCCGCACAAGCAACACCCGTACACGACATCGGAGTCAGTCATGTCCGCATTCTCCCCACGTGCCGCAGCAGTCCCGGCCCTCGCCGCCGCCACCCTTCTGCTGTGCTCCTGCTCCGCGGGCGCGGGCGCGGAAGCCGGCACGGGCGCGGGCACGGGCAAGAGCAAGAACAGCACCGCGGCCAAGAGCGGCCAGCGGCTGAGCGTCACCCTCGGCACCGCGAAGGACAGCCAGGGCCCCGCCCCCGAGATCCCCGGCGCCCGCAAGGGCGGCACCGTCACCGTCGCCAACGAGGAGGACTTCTCCCACCTCGACCCGCAGAAGATCTACGCCGGCGAGAGATACAGCACCTCGCTGCTGTGGGGCAGGCAGCTGACGCAGTACCAGATCATCGACGGCAGGCCCAGGCTGGTCGGTGACCTCGCCACCGACACCGGCACCTCCTCCGACGGCGGCCGCACCTGGACGTACCACCTGAAGGACGGCATCGCCTGGGAGGACGGCAAGCCCGTCACCGCGCAGCAGGTCAAGTACGGCATCGAGCGCACCTTCGAGCCCGGCTTCGAGCTCGGCCCCACCTACTGGCAGCCGTGGCTCACCGGCACCAAGGACCTCACCGAGGCGGTGAAGAAGTACGGCGGCCCCAAGAAGGACGGCGACCTCAAGGCCATCGAGACGCCCGACGACAAGACCATCATCTTCCACTTCCCCCAGCCGCAGTCCGACGTGCCGTACATGGCCTCCCAGTCCTCCTCCTCGCCGGTCCGCAAGGACAAGGACACGGGCACCGGCTACGACGTGAAGCCCTTCGCCACCGGGCCGTACAAGATCGTCGAGCACAAGCAGAACCAGAGCCTCACCCTGGAGCGCAACCCGTACTGGAAGCCGGAGACGGACTCGATCCGGCACGCCTACCCGGACCGCTTCGAGTTCACCTTCGGCAAGGCCGCCCTCAACACCGCGCAGGAGGTGTTCAACGGCCAGGGCACCGGCGCGACCACGCTCACCACCAAGGACGAACTGCCGCCGGAGCTGATCTCGACGGTCGAACGCGACCCCGCCAAGCGGAAGCTGGTCGTCTCCGGCAGCAAGGGCGCCTACACCCAGGACCTGTACATCAGGAACGACCGGGTCACCGATCCCGAGGTCCGCAAGGCCATCCACTACATCTTCCCGCGCGAGCAGGCCCGCCAGGTCCTCGGCGGCCGCTACGTCGGCGACATCGCGACCACCCTCTCCTCCCCGTCCGTCGTCGGCTGGAAGAAGTACGACCTCTACCCCGTCGCCCCCACCGGCGACATCGCCAAGGCCAAGGAGCACCTGGCCAAGGCGAAGACGAAGGTCACCAAGCTGACGTACGCGTACCCCACCGAGAGCCCGGCGGACGACCAGGTCGCCCAGGTCCTCGCCGACGCCTTCGCCAAGGCCGGGATCAAGCTCGTCCTGAAGCCCCTTCAACCTAACGCGTTCAACGACCAGATCTTCGGCGGCGACGACAGCCCGTACGACCTGTTCCTGTCCACCAACTCCGTGGACTGGCCCACCCCGTCGACCCTGCTCCCCCTCGGCTACGAGAGCCACCTGGACGCGGTGTCCAACCCCACCCGCTACAGCAACCCGCAGGTGGACAAGGAACTGGCCCGCATCGCGAAGATCGGTGACGCGCAGAAGAAGGCCGAGGAGCTGATCAACCTGGAGGAGACGGTCATGAAGGACGTCCCCCTGGTGCCCTTCCTCTACAAGAGCACCTCCCAGTTCCGCGGCGAGAAGATCGGCGGCACCGCCATCCACCCGATCTACGGCGTCACGGCCCTGGCCAACGTGTACGTCAACAAGTCCTGACCTCCGGCGACAAGAACTCCTGACCTCCTGCGATCATGATCCGATACCTCCTCAAGAGGGTCGCGCAGGCCGTGGCGGTGCTCCTCGCGATCGCCGCCACGGCCTTCGGGCTCTTCTACGCCGCCCCCTCCGACCCGGCTCAGATCGCCTGCGGTCCCAAGTGCGACAGCGCACAGCTCGCGGCCGTACGCACGAGCATGGGACTCGACCAGCCGGTCGTCTCACAGTTCACCGACTACGTCGGCGGCATCGTCACCGGGCGCACCATCGCGGACGTCGACGGCACCCCGATCCCCTGCCCCGCCCCCTGCCTCGGTTACTCCTACACCCTGCACCAGCCCGTCCTGGCCGCCATCGAGGACCGCCTCCCGGTGACCGTCTCCCTCGCGGTCGGCGCCCTCGCGGTGATCCTCGTCCTCGGCGTCGGCTCGGGGCTGGTGGCGGCGCTGCGCCGGGGCACGGCGACCGACCGTCTCCTGTCCGGCTTCAACCTGCTGGGCGCCAGTGTCCAGATCTACTTCCTCGGCTACATGCTCCTGCTCCTGCTCGTCTACTCCACGGGCCTGTTCGATCCCCCGAGCTACGCCTCCTTCACCGCCCAGCCCGCCCAGTGGGCCTTGGGCCTGGTCCTGCCGTGGCTGGTGCTGGGCTTCGTCAACGCGGCCGTCTTCGCCCGTCTGACCCGCTCGCAGATGCTGGAGACCATGCACCACGGGTACGTCCGTACGGCCCGCGCGAAGGGCCTGGGCACCGTGCGCGTCCACCTGAAGTACACCGCGCGCGGAGCGGCCGGCCCGCTGGTGCAACTGCTCGGCCTGGAGGTCGGGGCCCTGCTCGGCGGCGCGTTCATCACCGAGACCGTGTTCGGACTCGGCGGCGTCGGCAAGCTGGCCGTCGACGCTGTCAACGGCAACGACCTGCCCACCGTCGTCGGCACGGTGCTCCTCGCCGCGTTCTTCGTCGTCGTGTTCGTCGCCCTGGCCGACCTCGTCGTCGCCTGGCTGGACCCCCGAGTGAGGCTCGCATGAGCGCCCTGCCCGCACTGCGTGTCCAGGACCTGGCCGTCACCTTCACCACCCCGCGTGGCCCCGTCCCGGCCGTCCGGAACATCTCCTTCGACCTGGCACCGGGCGAAGTCATCGGCCTGGTGGGGGAGTCGGGCTCCGGCAAGTCCACCATCGGCCTCGCCGCCCTCGGCCTGCACGACCCGGCCCGCACCCGTGTCGAAGGGAGCATCCGGCTCGCCGGCCACCCGGACGAACTGGTCGGCGCGCCCGAATCTGTCCTCACCCGGATCCGGGGCGACCGGGTCGCCATGGTCTTCCAGGACGCCCTGGACGCGCTGTCGCCGTACCACACCATCGGCGCGCAGATCGCCGAGGCCTACCGCGTCCACCATCCGAAGGCCGGCCGCAAGGAGGCCCGGGAACGGGCAGCGGCCGTACTGGAGCGGGTCGGCATCCCCGCCGCCCGGGCCTCGGACCACCCCCACCACCTCTCGGGCGGCATGCGCCAACGGATCGTCATCGCCATGGCGCTGATCAACGACCCGGCCGTTCTGATCGCCGACGAACCGACCACGGCGCTGGACGCCAGGGTCCAGCGCCAGGTCCTCGACCTGATCCGCCGGCTCCAGGCGGAGACCGGAACGGCCATGGTCCTCATCACCCACGACGTGGGCGTGGTGGCGGAGACCTGCCACCGCATGCTGATCCTGCGCGGCGGGGAGACCGTGGAGGAGGGCACCACGGAACACCTCCTGACCGCACCCGCCCACCCCTACACGCGGGCCCTGATCGGCGCGGCCCCCACCCTGCGCACCACACCCGGCACACGCCTTCCCACGGTCGACGACCCGGAACCGAAGCAGCGGACGAAGCGGGCCCCGAACTCGAAGCCGAACTCGGCCCCGGAGTCGACCCCGGACCCGCGGGCGAAGGCCGGCCTCCGTACCGTTTCCGGCCCCGGAGTCCTGGCAGAACTGCACGACCTGCGCGTGGACTACCCGGGCCGCCGCCGCGGCCACCCCCATCCCGCGGTGAAGGGCGTGAGCCTGCACGTGGCGCACGGCGAGACCCTCGGTCTCGTCGGCGAGTCCGGCTCGGGCAAGTCCACGATCGCCAGGGTCCTGGCCGGCCTGCGTCGCCCCACCGGCGGAGAGGTCCGCTTCGACGGCAGGGACATCTCGAAAGCGGCGACGAACTCGCGACTGCGCCGCGAGCTGAGCCGGGACGTCCAACTGGTCTTCCAGGACCCGTACGCGTCGCTGAACCCGCGCCGCACGGTGGAACAGATCCTCGCGACACCGCTGCGCATCCACACGGACCTGGACGGAGCCCAGCGGAAGGAGCGGGCGGCGGAGCTGCTGGAACAGGTGGGCCTGTCCGCGTCACACCTCTCCCGCCACCCGCACGAGTTCTCCGGCGGCCAGCGCCAACGCATCGGAATCGCCCGCGCCCTGGCCGTCCGGCCGCGCCTGATCATCGCCGACGAGCCGGTCTCCGCGCTGGACGTCTCCATCCAGGCGCAGGTCCTGAACCTGCTCATGGATCTGCGTGAGGAACTCGGCCTCTCGCTGCTCTTCATCTCCCACGACCTCGCGGTGGTACGGCACTTCTGCGACCGGATCGCAGTCCTGAAGCAGGGCGAACTGGTGGAGGTGGGCCCGAGGGACACCGTCTTCGAGGCGCCGACCGCCCCCTACACCAAGGAACTGCTGGCCGCGTTCCCGCAGAACCTCCTGCCCACCGGCGGCAGGGCCGCACAGCACGTCCCGTCCCACCCGTGACCCCGTCACGGACAGGACGCGCGCGCCCGTCATTCCCATCCCGCGAAGAGTCCGACCCCGCAAAGAACCCGATCCCGCGAAGAGTCCGATCCCGCGAAGAACCCGATCCCACGAAGAATCCGATCCCGAGAAGAAGAGGAACCCTCATGACGAACGCACCGACCGAGCCCGGATCCGCCCCCGAACTCCCCGACAAGCCGAGGGGCAGGAGAACCGGGCTCATCACTGGAATCGCCATCGGCGCCGTGGCCGTGGTCGCGGCGGCGGCCGTGCTGATCTCCAACCTCACGGGCGGCACGTCGAAGGCCGACGCCTCCGGACGTGTCACCGTGAAGATAGGCACGACCGACCAGAGCTCGGACTTCTGGCCCGTCCTGACCCGGCGCGCCGCCGAGGAGGGCATCGACATCAAGCTGGTCAACTTCACCGACTACACGCAGGCCAACCCGGCGCTGTCGCAGAAGCAGATCGACCTGAACCTCTTCCAGCACCTGCTGTTCCTCGCGAACCACAACGTGGCCAACGGTGACAACCTGACCCCCATCGGGTCGACGGTCGTCGTGCCGCTGAGCCTCTACTCGAAGAAGCACACGGCGGTCCAGGAGATCCCGGAGCACGGCCGTGTGGCGATCCCCAACGACCCGACCAACCAGGCCCGGGCGCTGCTGGTGCTCCAGCAGGCCGGCCTGCTGAAGCTGAAGAACGGCGGATCGGTGCTGTCGACGCCGGCGGACGTGGACACCGCGGCCTCGAAGGTCACGGTGACCCCCGTCGACGCCTCGCAGACCGTGGCTTCGTTGCCGTCCGTCGACGCCGCCGTGATCAACAACAACTTCGCCCTGGACGCCAAGCTCGACCCGTCGAAGGCCCTCTACGGCGACGACCCGTCGAAGCCCGAGGCCGAGCCGTACATCAACGTCTTCGCCGCCCGCTCGGCCGACAAGAACAACCCCACGTACCTGAAGATCGCCAAGCTCTACCACGAGGCAGCGGTGAAGAAGGCGGCGACCGACGCGTCCAAGGGAACAGCGGTGATCGTGGACCGTCCGCAGGCCGACCTGGAAGGCATCCTCGCCTCCCTGGAGAAGACGGTGCGCGCGGCGCACTGACAGCAGGGCGTGTGAGGGGGCGTCCGCCGCGGACGCCCCCTCACGCACCGCAGGCCCGAATCGAAGCAAGGACCCATGGCACCACTCATAGAATTCCGCGACGTCAGCAAGACCTTCACCTCCCGAGCGGGTACCGTGTCCGCGCTCGCCTCGATCGACCTGGAGATCGAAGCGGGAGAGATCTTCGCGATCATCGGGCACTCCGGCGCGGGCAAGAGCACGCTGGTGCGGTTGATCAACGCTCTTGAGGGCGTCACCTCGGGCACGGTCACCGTCGACGGGGTGGTGATCAGCGAGCAGAGCGAGAGGGAAGCCCGCAGGATCCGCTCGAGGATCGGCATGATCTTCCAGCAGTTCAACCTCTTCCGCTCCCGCACGGTGTTCGGCAATGTGGCCTACCCCCTGAAACTCGCCGGCTGGTCCAAGGAGAGACAACGGGCGAGAGTCGCCGAACTCCTGGCGTTCGTCGGCCTGACCGACAAGGCCTGGGCGTACCCCGACCAGCTCAGCGGCGGCCAGAAGCAACGGGTCGGCATCGCGCGCGCACTGGCCAACAACCCCACGATCCTGCTGGCGGACGAGTCGACCAGCGCGCTGGACCCCGAGACCACTCAGGACGTCCTGCGACTGCTCAGACGCGTCAACTCCGAACTGGGCTTGACCGTTGTCGTCGTCACCCACGAGATGGACGTGGTGCGGAGCATCGCCGACCGGGTCGCCGTGATGGAGGCGGGAAAGGTCATCGAGGTCGGCACGGTCTTCGACGTCTTCTCCGCGCCCCGGACCGACACCACCCGGCGTTTCGTGAACACCATTCTGAGGAACCGCCCCGACGCCGAGGACGTCGCGCGGCTCCGGAAGCAGTACGAGGGTTCCCTCGTGTCCGTCACGGTCGACGGCGACACCGCGATCGGTGAGGTACTGGCGGACGCCGTGCGGCGACACGACCTCCGGTTCGAGATCGTGCACGGCGGGATCGACACCCTGCAAGGGCGCTCCTTCGGCAGCGTCACCCTCGCACTCTCCGGGACGGCGGAGGACATCGAAAAGGCAGTGGCCCGGCTCGGCGCGGTGGCCAAGGTGGAGGTGCTCGCGTGAACACGGACTGGAACACCCTCTGGCCGGTGTTCACGACCTCCATCGGACAGACCCTGTGGATGGTCGCCGTGACGATGGTCTTCGGCGGCTTCTTCGGCCTGCTCCTCGGCATCCTGCTGTACACGACACGCCGCGGGGGACTGCTGCAGAACACCCCGCTCTATACGGTCCTGAACATTCTGGTCAACTTCGTCAGGCCCATCCCGTTCATCATCTTCATCACCGCCGTAGGCCCGCTGACCCTGAAGGTGGTGGGCACCACCATCGGCACCGCCGCCGCGACCTTTCCCCTGGTCGTCGCCGCCACCTTCGGCATCTCCCGCATCGTCGAACAGAACCTGGTCACGATCGACAACGGTGTGATCGAGGCGGCCCGGTCCATGGGCGCGGGCCCCGTACGTATCATCACCACCCTGCTCATCCCCGAGGCCCTGGGCCCGCTCATCCTCGGTTACACCTTCGTCTTCGTCTCCGTGGTCGACGCGACGGCGATCGCCGGCGCGGTCGGCGGAGGCGGACTCGGCAACTTCGCCATCGCCTACGGCTACCAGCGCTTCAACTGGACGGTCACCTGGATCGCCGTGCTCGTCATCGTGCTCCTCGTCCAAGTGGCGCAGTTCCTGGGCAACTGGCTGGCACGCAGGACTCTGCGGCAGTGACTCCGTGACCGCCGAAGGGCGCCTGCCGGTTGGAAGACCGGGCAGGCGCCCTTTTCGACTGTCGGAGAACCCTGTTCCTCCGACCGCTGGAGAACCCGGGGCGGGTTCTCGCCTGCATCCTGCAACTGACCGACACCGACGAGGGCGCGCGCTTCTGGTGGCAGTACGCGGCCGGCGCCGGACAGGCCGCCGCTGCCTACTGCGTCTACCTGCACCACCTCGCGCTGGGGGAACGGAACACGGCCGAGTGGTGGCACCGCAGGTCCACGACCTGTTACGCGACAAGACCCGGTGGGCTCACGGCCGCAGTCCGGAGCCCACCGCGGCCGTGATGGACACGCAAAGCGTGAAGACCTCGGCAAACGTCGCCGAGACCAGCCAGGGCATCGACGCCGGCAAGAAGATCAAAGGGCGCAAGCGTCATCTGATCACGGACACGCTCGGTCTGGTGCTCGCCGTCCTCGTCACCGCCGCGAACGTCCACGACACCACTGGCGGCAAGCTCCTGCCTCCTCGCTCGCGCGATCGACACGACTCCTAGCGCCATGCGCAGCGCCTTCCGGGGCTGGCGCTGGAGTTTCTGCGCGGGCTGTGGGACCACCCGGACACGGACACGGCACTCGTGCTCGCGGGGGCGGGCAGTGAACGGGCGCTGCGCCGGGTACCTGCGCTGGCCTCTCGCGTGCTGACCTGGGAGCTGGTGCCGCGCCTTGGCCCGCGCGAAGTGGCCACCGTGATGGCGGCCTTCCACCCCCTGTGGGAGGGCGTGAGCGGGGACGACGTCGTGTGGGTGGACGAGCATGTGGGCCATGGCAATTTCCGGACGTGGGCGAAGCTGTCACCTGACCGCGGAGATCTATGGCAAAAGCCGGGCGGTGGTGGACCGCCGGTTGCTGGAGCGGGCCTGCGCACGGCTCATGGGGCCGCTGTGACCGGCGCCTCCGGGCCGGGAGAGGCTGGCGGCCACGAGGACGGTCCGCACGCGCGGGGAGGTCTGCCTTCTTCCTCCCTGCCGGCGCTGCGCGGCCCTGCCGTGCGCAGGCTGCTACGCAGCCTGCTCGCGTTGTGGAAGGGCAACGTCGCGGCGGTGCATCGTGAGCTGACGGCCCGCGCAGCCCGGCAGTCCCCGCCCGCGGCTCCGCCGCCATCGCTGCCCACCTTGCACCGGGCGATCCAGCGGGATCTGACACCGGGGGAGTGAGCCGGGCTCGCGAGAGGAGAGCGCGCGGCGCGCAAGCACGATGTGTTCCTGGCCCGGCCGCAGGGCTGGCGTAACAAGGTGTGGGAGACCGACCACGTACAGGCCCCGGTGCTGGTCGACATCGACGGCAAGCCCCGCAGGCCGTGGATCACCTGGTTCACCGACTGCGCCACCAACGCGATCACCGGCATTGCCGTCACGCCCGGGCATCCGTCACGGGGCACGGCGGTGGAACCGGTACCCGAGCTGCGCGAGGTCGCCCAAGGTCTGCACACCGGCGACAACCTCTGCTGGGTGGCTGATGCGCTGCCGGGTCTGAACCGTATCGTCGGCCTGCACGATCTGGTCCTGCTGTCAGCGGTGTGGATGCATCTGGAGCCGGCCGCACGCGGCCGGGCCATGCAGCGGCTGGCGGACCTGCTGGCACCGTCAGGCCTGCTCATGATCTCCCTGCGGCGGGGCAGCCCCCCACCCGACCGGGTGATGTTCGACATCCCCGCTGCCGACGTCATCGCCGACGGACAGCGCGTGGGACTGCGGCTGGTGCGCCAAGTCGATGACGGTCCTGTCGGCAGGAGGCGTACCGGGAGCGGCGGCGGGCGGCAGCTGCCCTTTGGGCACGGATCGCTCTGCTGCAGAGGGCGTTCTGCGGGGTTCCGGTTGTCAGGTTGATCGAAACCACCTCCTGCACTCAGGGGGCACCTTGTCACCGTGTCAAGGTCAAGTCCGTGACCGGCCTGCGGGGCAGCGCGCGGTCAGGTCGCAGACCTCTTTCTTGAGCGAGCGATCCAGATACGTTACGGTGAAACCATGGCAAGGACCCGGGAGTTCGACACTGAGGCGGCGGTGACCCGCGCCATGGAACTGTTCTGGATGCGCGGCTACGAGGCGACCTCGGTGCGTGATCTGACCCAGCACCTGGGGATCGGACAGGGATCCCTGTACGCCGCGTTCGGCGACAAGGACGGCCTGTACCGGGCCGCGCTGGAGCACTACCGCACCACCCTTGCGGCGGCCGCCCTGCGCAGCCTGGAGGAGGGAGCGGACGCCCGCGCGGCGATCCGTACGCTGCTGACGGAGCGGATCCGCATCGCTGTCGAGCACGGCGGCCAGGGCTGCCTGGCCGTCAACGCCGTCTGCGAGCGGCTGCCCCAGGACGCGGCGACCCGGCGCACCGTGCGTGACATGCAGGATGCGAGCCGGGAGGCGTTGACCGAGGTGTTGCGGGCCGCGATGGAGCGGGGCGAGATCGCGGCGCGGCACGACCCGCACACGGTCGCCGCGTTCCTGGTCACCTTCCTCAACGGGCTCCTGGTCTCCTCGAAGATCACGCCGGACGCGCCCGCCCTCGAACCCCTCGTCGAGGTCGCACTGACCGCTCTCGACTGAGGGGCACCGCCGCCACGGCCGGTCGTTTCTCATGCCTCGAATCTGTAACGCTCGCCAAAGAAAGGAGTCCCGACCCGGCCGCGCCGACAGCGCACCCAACAGCGCCGACGGTCCGATCCACCTGCCGACCTCATCGACCCACCAAACCCACCCACCGAACCCGCCGAACCCACCGAACCCATCACACCCACCGCACCCAAGACAGGAAGCACCACGTCATGATGTACGACCACACCACAACGCCCCTGCGCACCGGCCGTGCCGCCGTCAACGGAACGAGCCTGCACTACCGGACGGCCGGGTCCGGCCCCGCTGTGGTGCTGCTGCACGGCGTGCCCAAGACCGGTTACCACTGGCGCCACCTGGTCCCGAAGCTGACGCCCCACCACACCGTCGTCGTTCCCGACCTGCGCGGTCTCGGCGACTCCGCCCGTCCCGCGGACGGCTACGACTCCGCGACGATGAGCGACGACATCGCCGAGCTGATGGCCCGCCTCGGACACGAGAGCTACGCCGTGATCGGCGAGGACTGGGGAGCGGTGATCGGCTACCAGCTCGCCGCCCGCCACCGCGACCACGCCACCGCCCTCGTCTTCGCCGAGGCGCTGTTCCCCGGCTTCGGCTTCGAGGACCACACCGCCCTCACTGCCGAGAACGTCTCCAGTGGCATGCACCTGTGGCACCTGGGCTTCTACTTCCAGCCCGACGTCCCCGAGATGCTGATCGCCGGGCACGAACGCGAACTGATCACCTACATGATCAAGAACGAGCGCAGCCACCCCGACACCGCCACCCCCGACGCGATCGAGGAGTACGTGCGCTGCTACTCCATGCCCGGCGGCATCCGCGCGATGCTCTCCGTGTACCGGGCGATGCTCACCGACGCCGAACAGAACCGGCAGGCCGCCCGGAAGAAGCTGGACATCCCGGTCCTGGCGCTCGGCGGCTCCGCCTTCATCGGCGAACGCAACGAGTCCCAGGCACGGCTCGTCGCCCACGACGTCACCGGACACGTCTTCGACGCGGGCCACGACCTCGCGGAGGAAGTACCCGACGAGATGGCCGACGTGGTCCTGCCGTTCCTGGCAGCGCACAGGTAGCCGACGTCCGTCCGCCGGGGCCGGAGGGCCCCGGCGGACGGAACCGGTCAGCGCACGTAGCCTCATCGACCTGGGAACATCACCGTGATACATCGTCCGATGCTGACCACCGGCGTGCTCTTCTCCGCGACGTTCACCGCAGGAGTCGCCGAATACGTCCTGACCGGACAGCTCGACCTCGTCGCCCAAGGGCTCGGAGTCAGTGAGGCGGCCACAGGCCAGCTCGTCACCGTCTTCGCTCTCGCGTACGGGCTGATCACCCCCGTGCTCGTCGTGCTGACGGCGCGCGTGGAACGGCGCCGTCTCATATCAGCGGCTCTGCTCGTCTTCGCGGCCACGAACCTCGCGTCCTGGCAGAGCCCCACCCTCCTGACGATCATGACACTGCGGGTCGTCATGGCGGCCAGCACCGGGCTCGTCGTCGTCACGGCACTGAGTCTCGCGGTACGCCTCGCGGCTCCGGAACGCCGCGCTCGCGCGGTCTCCACCGTGGTGATGGGGGTGACGGCGTCCCTCGTCCTCGGGGTGCCGGCCGGGCGCACCATCGCGCAGCACTGGGGCTGGACGACCATTTTCCCGCTCAACGCCGCGCTCGCGGTGCTCGTGGCGGGCCTGGTGCGGACGGTCCTTCCCCGTACCGCGCCCCACGCCCCTGTGCCGCTCCGCCGCCAACTGGGCCTGCTCTCCGGCGCGCCCGTGATCCTCGGTCTGACGGTCACCTTTCTCTGGCTCGGCGGCTACGCCGTACTGAACACCTACCTCACGCCCTACCTGCTCGGCGTCAGCGGCGTCGACGGCGATGCCATGGGCCTGGTCCTGCTCCTTTTCGGCATGGCGAGCATCGTGGGCATACAGGTCGGCGGTTCCCTGACGGACCGGGTCGGACCTCACCGGACGCTGACCGTCACCAAGGCTCTGCACGTGCTCGTACTCATCGCCCTCTCGCTGCTCGGAGCCTCGGCCGGTGCTGCGGGGGTCGTGCTGGCGGTGCTGTGGGGGGCCGCGGCGTGGGCCAGTACGTCCGCGCAGCAGATCCGCGTGGCCTCTCTGGCGCCCGATGCGTCCGACGTGCTGCTGAGTCTGAACCAGTCGGTGATGCAGATTGCCATTGCCGCGGGGGCGGGAGCGGGCGGTCTGGTCGCAGCCCGCACACTGACCGTGCTGCCGTTGATGGCGGCCGCAGGTGTCGCCGCCTCACTCGTCCTTCTGCTCCTCACGCGCCACCGCGGCCGAAGCGCGCACGACTCGCCGGCGGCGCTCACCGAGTGTCCGAGGCCATGACCTGACGACCCGTGGTGTGGCATACATCGGGTCCCGCTGTCCGGGTGGACCGTGGCAAGGACGGACCGCTGCGGCAGTTCACCATCGCCAACTCCCACCACCCCAACCACACCGTCCAGACACGGGCCCTGCACGCCTACCTGCGTTGGCGCAACGCCAACGCCCGCCACCGTGACGTCCTGGCCGCCGAACGCAAGGAACGCCCGCATCCGCAGCGAGAAAGGCATCCGCTGGGGCGGACGTCGCCTCAAGACCGCAGCGTGAGCGCACTTCCTACCCAGTGCGCAGCTCCTCGTGAAAGGCTGGGAGCATGATGGGCGGACCGTCTGAGAACCCAGAACTCTGGGCGTTCCTCGAGTCACTGCACCACGGTGAGTTCCTTTCCGGCACCGTCACAGCGATCGAACGGTTCGGCGTGTTCGTGGCGCTGGACGACGGACCCGACCATCCGGTCTTCCCCGGCGTCGGGTTCATCTCCTTCGCTGAACTGTCCTGGCGTCGCTTCGAAGCAGCCTCCGACGTCGTGCAGGTCGGGCAGCGCGTCTCATGCGAGTTCCTCCAGTTCGACACGTGGAACCTGGAGGCCAGACTGTCCTTGAAAGCCACACAGCCGGACCCCTTTCAGGTATTCGCCGACACCATCGCGGTGGGGCAGAAACTGCCTGGCCAGGTCACCAAGCTGATCCCGTTCGGCGTCTTCGTCCAGGTCGCCGACGGAATCGAGGGACTGGTTCACCTGCACGAGCTCGCCTGGACACCGGTGGAGACTCCATCAGATGTCGTCCAGGTCGGCGACGAGATCACGGTGGTCGTCACCGAGATCGACCGAGAGCGACGCAGGCTATCCCTCTCCCGACGACAAAGCTCATCCGCCGGCGTGTGACGCGCTGCGTTCCTGCGACGGTTCCCTTGCGCGAGTGCTCCTGAACGTCTGCTCAGCCAAAGGAAGACACACGCCCCAGGCCGGTGAACCTTTGCGGTCACAGCACGAGACGCGCCGGTCACCAGGCAGTTGGACAGCCGGCCTTGGCACGACGGGGCCATCGACTACACCGAGGCCGGTTTCCTGGCCCGGCATCTGAGTACGGCCTGCTTCATCGTGATCAGCTACCTGTCGGGGATGCGGTCAGGCGAAGCTCTCAGTCTTGAACGCGGCTGCGTCGAGCGAGACCACGCCCACGGCCTGGTCCTCCTGCGCGGCAGACACTGGAAAGGTGTCCGCGACGATGCCGGCGACCCAGATGCCCGAGGGCGAGATCGGGGCCGATCCGTGGGTCGTTACCGAGGCCGTCGCCACCGCCGTCGCCGTCCTGGAGCGGCTGTACACGAGTACCTGGCTGTTCCCGGCGACGTTGTTCACCGACGGCCGCGACGGCGCGACCATCGAGCACAGGGCCCACTTGTTGGCCCTACTTCTCGATGACGAAGTAGATGGCCCGGTGCTCATCCACCTTCTCCAGCAGGCCACTGTCCGCCAGTCGCCGGTACACCTCTCGGATGTACTTCTCGGAGGGGTGGTAACCGGCGTCTCGCAGGGTCTGCATTCCGCGGCTCGGGTCCCAGGTTCCGCCGAGCGCGCGAACGGACTTCTCCAGGGACTCTCGCTGGGTGTTCTCAGCCTTCTGCACCTTGGCCATGTGGTTGCGGATGCTTTCAGGAGCGCCCTTGTAGTCGCAGTGGTCGCACTTCTTCCAGGCGCCTGCTTCGACGGCTGCGTCGGTGACGGGGTTGTCGGGGCCGTAGCCCTGGCTCTTGAGGAGTTCGGCGACGGAGCCGTTGTGGTGGACGGCGAGGTAGGCGGCTTCGGCGATCTTGTCATGACCGGCGGCGAAGGTGCGTCCGTAGCCGATGGCGGTCTGGCAGCCGCAGTAGCAGCGGTTGGTGGTCGCGGTGTCTGTCATGCCGTCAGGTTCGCCACTCCGAAGGACCCTAGCAAGGCTTGGAAACCCTTGGATTTCTAGGGTGATAGAAGATGAGTGGCGCTCCGTGCCTCACGCTGGGCGCCACATGTCCGTTGGCCGGTTGGAAGCAACAACTCGCAATGGGCGATAGAACCGGCGGACGTCATCACGCAGCTATCACGGCCATGGCTCTGTGTGCCGTGGTCGCCGGGGACGTCGAGCAGGCCGCCGCGTACGGACTGGCCGACGCCGCCCAGCGGTTCACCGACCGCCACCTGGTCGTGGAGCTAGTCCACCGCGACCTCGACAAGGACGTCGTCGACCGCTGACCGGCCGACACCGCAAAGGACGCCCGCAGCCATTCGAGCTGGCTGCGGGCGTCCGCCTGTGAGGGTACGGCCTCTCCCCACGCGGGCCGACAGGGCTCCGGCCAGGGCCACGGCAGAGCCCTGATCAGGAGGCGAATGGTGCGACGCTGTCAGCCGCCAAGTCGGGGCGGGGGCGGTGCAGGCGTACAGGATGACGCCATCGCCCAGCCGCATCACGGGCGACATCCACGTCGACCCCTACCACCAGCTGCGGGCGGACAAGCGGGTCAGGGAGTAGGCGCCCCCGGCTGATTCGGGGGTGTCGAGGGCGTGCGGTCGTCCTTGAAGTCGAACAGCGCGATGACGGTAACGCTCAGCGTCATCAGGACCGCCCACGCCCCTGCGCCGGCCGCGAGACTCTCTGACCCGCTGTGGCCCATGATGCTCATTGCGATTCCGCAGACGAGCGCGGCAACAACCGAGATCAAGAACGCGATCACGACGGCGAGGGCTTTCTTCCGGTTAGGGCTCAACCCAGGTCTTCCTTCCCTGTGGGAGGTGACCGGGGAGCGCAAGGCAGGTTCGACCGGCCACCTGAGCAGGCAGGTGAGACGCTCCGACTCTCGGTCGCCACCGCCGACGGGGCGGGTTGGACACTTGTGAGATCAGCCGTGAGCGTGGTCGAGACCTGTCGTTATGACTCGGTACTCGGGGTGCCATGGTGTCGGGCGCCTGCCAGCGTTTTGGGACCAGGCGGCCTGTTCCGGCGAGGGGGATAGCCCCTCGAAGTCGTGTGGTCAGGTGAGGGCTGTCCTTGCTGACTGTGCCCTGGTGCTTCTACTGCCCCAGGACAGCACCACGGTAACGCGCCGTCAGGCCGTCAGTCACCCCCCAGACCCCGAATCGCTGAGGGCGAACCGGGCCGGCGCGGGCCTGCTCGTACGACAGCCGGGCGAGCCCGGTGTCCGGGCGGACGCCCCCGGGGGCGCCGGGTCTGCCCCCGGGTGCTGCTGGTCCTTCTGAAGATCGTAGGGCCGAGTCGTGGCAGTTCGGTAGACGCTGGCAGCTGCCTGCTGGCACCACGCCGGCCGCCGCCCGCGACGAGGTCCACACGCCGCGGCTACCAGTAGGTGGCCGACGGCGGGGGCCGCCTGGCCCCCGCAGCCCGCCGCGGACTGGCGCAGGCCGCCCGGCTGGCCGGCGACTTCCCGACCGCGCTCGCCACCGTCCAGACCCTGGGCTGGGAGGGCCGCCACCAGCGCCCTCGGTGGCCTGTACTGGATCCAGGGCGACCCACAGCGCGCGGCCGAGGCGTACCTGGCCGGGCGCCTCGAAGCCGAACAGCACGCCAAATCCGGCGAAGCCGCGCACAACCAGGCCCTGCGCGCCCTCGCCGTCGCGTTCGTCGATTGCCGTCAGGCCGATGAGGGTCCCGGCTGCGCCGTTGACGACGCACACGAGCGCGGGGGCCCTCCGGACTACAGCACTGCTCACCCAGCCGGTGCGCTGAGCGAGCCCCGCCGGATATGAAGAAGACCACCAAGCAGAAGACCAGACCCCTCCGTCCCTGCGACCGCGCCGCCAGCTCGGCCGTCTCCTCGGAGACGGGCCGGCCGGACGCAGCAGCGTCCTCGGCCGACAGCTCGCCCGCGGCACCGGCGCCCGACGCCTCGCCGGCGATCCCGCCCGTGCCTCCGGCTGATGAGATGCATCCCGGGATCCAGCTGCTGCTGGAGATCGGAGCCGCTCAGCCCGAGCTGTTGCTGACCGGGAAGGCGCTGACCGATCAGGGCCGCGTCGTGACCGTGATGCTGGACTCCGGCTGGACCAGCGCCCAGCTGCGCCAGATCATCGCCGGCCGCCCCCTGCCGGCCCCGGTGCGTACCAGCGTCGGCGCGATCATCGCCACCCGCCTGCGCGCCGCCCAGGCCTACCCACCACCCGCCGCCCTCACCAGCCCGCACCGCCGCGGCGACGTCCTGGACGACGAGCTGCCCGTTCCCTCGACGCCCGAGCGGTCGTCCACGGCGCCCGCGGCCCGCACCGTCACCGAAGCCCTGACCTAACGCGCACTGGTCGAATGCGCCGGCTGAGGCGTCCCCGGCACCGCCCCCGGCGAAGACCTCTGCCCGGCCTGCCTCGACTGGCCGTTGTGCCGCACCTGCCCCGGCCCCACCCCACGCCGCGCCCACCCCCACGGCGACGGACGCTGCACCACCTGCGCCATGACCTTCACCGGCCCGACGGAGGAAAGTACGCCATGACGGTCCCGCCCCATGCCATCAGCCCTCAGCCGAGCCCTCAGTGCCCGCTTCACCGATGAAGGAGGAAACCGGCATGCCCGACCACGGTTCCGAGCAGTCCACCGGCGGTGTGTATCTGCTCTTCGCACACGAGGCCTACTACCCGGCCCCCAGTCAGGAGATCAACACCTCGCTCGTGGCCGCAGCATCCCTGCTGCACCCCCGCGTCCGCCAGCCCGACGGCACCCGCATCCACGAACGCCTCACCCGCGGCCGCCGCCCGGGCGAGATCGTGCCGCTGTCCACGCTCACCGACGAACTGGACGGGCCACCTGGTTCTGCGCGGCGTCGTATAGGGGCAGGTTGCGCAGGCCGGCCCGGAGGCCGCAGATGCGGTCCTCGGCGCGGGCCCGCTGGCGGTGGCTCAGTTCCAGTTCGGCGGTCGGGGTGTTACTGCTCCTCCGCGTTGGCTCGGCGTGCTGTGCTGAAGCGTCGCTGATAGGCGGCGGGGCTGAGGGACAATTTCCTCACGAAAACTCTCCGCATGCTCTCGTAATTCGGGAATCCGGCAAGGGATGCCGTCTGCGTCGCGGTATGCCCTTGGTCGAGTAGAGCTTTGGCCATGTCGAACCGGATCATTTCCACATACCGGGCCGGCGTGGTGGACAGCTCGTCGCGAAAGAGCCGCGTGAGATGCCGAGGGCTCACATTGAGGTGCTTGGCGAGTTCACCGAGTGAGTGTTTTCCCCCGGGATTCGCCGCGATCAAGTCGGTGATTCTGCGGAGGGCCGGAGATCGGGGCGGCGGTCCTTGCAAGGAGGCGGAGAACTGTGACTGGCCGCCCGAACGCTGCAAATAGACCACCAGGGCGCGGGCGACGTCGCGGGTCAGATCAGGCCCGTGGTCCTCCTCGACGAGTGCCAGTGCCAGGTCGATGCCGGCGGTCACGCCCGCCGAGGTGTAGGTGGTGCCGTCACGGACGTAGATCGCGTCGGGTTCGACACGGCTGTCCCTGCAGCGGGCGGCGAGCTCGTGCGCGACCTTCCAGTGCGTGGTCGCGCGCTTGCCGTCCAGGAGGCCGGCGGCGCCGAGGATGAATGCTCCGGTGCAGATGGACGCGACCCGGCCGGCCCGGCCCGCCAGCGTTCGCGTCGCCTCGACCAGATCACGGGGCACAGGTGTACGCGGGTAGAGGTCTGCACCGGCCACCAGGAACGTGTCAAGAGCAGGCTCCGTGGTGGCGGCGTCGACCGCGATCCGGATCCCGATGGACGAGGTGACATCGGCACCGGTCGGTGACACCAGCACGATCTTGTAGTCGGCACCGAGCCGGTTCGCTTCCCCGAATACCTCCGCGGGGCCGACGACGTCCAGGAGTTTGACCCCGTCGTAGACGAGGATCGCGACCCGATGCGTGGCGGAGCCCACAACCCCGCTGCCCGCCTGTCCGGATTCGGGTGACTCATGGCCGGACCGAGGGAGCGCCGGACGCCGGGTGGTCGGCAGGGTGGAAGACGGACGCACCGTCCATTCGTAACACACCGATATCGGAAGGAGCAGAGGTCATGAGCGAGATCATCGCGGGGGTGGAGATTCCTGAAACGGCGGCGGTCGCCGAGGCCACCCGCATCATGCAGGAGATGACCAGCCCCCTCATCTACCACCACTCCCGGCGCGTTTTCGTCTTCGGCGCCATGCACGCTCACAGGCTCGGCCTGGAGCCCGACCCGGAGCTTCTCTACCTGTCCGCCATGTTTCACGACACGGGCCTCTTGACGCCGTTTTCCGACGTTGAGCAGCGCTTCGAGGTCGATGGCGCCGACCACGCACGCAAGTTCATGCTCGACCGCGGTTTCCCGGCCTCGGCCGTCGACGTGGTGTGGACGGCGATCGCGCTGCACACGACCCCGGGAATTCCCGGGCGGATGGGCCCGGAGATCGCCATCACGAATCTGGGGGTTCTGACCGACGTACTCGGCCTGGGCCTGAACGAACTGGATCGCGGCCAGGTGGACGAGATCACCGCAGTCCATCCGCGGGGCGACTTCAAGAACGAGTTTTTGCAGGCCTTCGTCGAGGGACTCAAGCACCGCCCGGAGACCACGAACGGAACCGTGAATTCGGATGTGCTGGAGCATTTCATTCCCGGCTTCCAGCGCACAACCACGGTCGAGCGCATCATGGGCGCTCCGTGGCCGAGCTGATCAAGGCGCCATAAAACGTGATGAGACGTGTGAGTGGCCCTCACGACGGGCGCCGTCTCGGGCGAGATGCGGCCTTCGCCGTGCTGGCCTGCGCCAATGTGGTGATGATGGCCACGGCAAGCGCACCGTCACCGATCTACCCGCTGTACCGGGAGCGTGGGGCCTGTCAGTCACGATGCTGACAGTGATCTTCAGCAATGTCCTGCATGTGCAGTCCGGTGCTGCGGGCGGGCTCAGCATCGCGGCGCTGTTTCTGGCCAACAGCGTGGGCGGGTTGTGGTCCGTTCGGCATACGGCACGGCTCGCCACCCTGCTGGGGACGGTTCTCCTGACTCTGGGTGCGTCCGGACTGGCGGTGGCCATCACTGATGTGTCACCGGCCGTATACGTGGGCGGATCGGTCGTCGCGGGGCTGGGCGTCGGCCTGACGTTCCACGGCAACCTCCGCGCCATCAGCGCGGTCACCACCGCGAAGTCGCGGTCGGAGGTCTTCTCGGCCGTCTACGTGATCAGCTGTGCGGCGTTGAGTCTTCCGTCCCTAGCGGCCGGGCTCGCGGCGCCCTCATGGGGGCTGGAGACCACGGGCTATCTGTACGTCGGCTTCGTCGGGGCGCTGTCCGTGGCTGCGGCCCTGCACGCCGGACGAGCACGCGCTCACAGAACCACCGGCGATCCGATCGCACGGGCCGGGAAAGCGGATCTCTCGGCGAACCGTCCCGCTGCTGAGCGCGCCGCACGCCCCACGCCGACACCATCCCCGAAGCAGCTTGATCAGGACTTGCGGCTGCCGTGTCGGAGCGGGACGGCTCGCTTCCGCGGAGCTGTCTTCGAAGATCCCGAGATCGAAATAGCTACGCTGCATCCGCAGGCTGGAGGAGGTTGCGATCCGTATGGGTGACGGGCACGGGCGCGGACGGTCTGAGCAGGAGGACCCGCTCGGAGCCGAATGGGAGAGGCACCGGCCCGCGGTCTTCGGAGTGGCCTACCGGCTGCTGGGGACTGTGGCCGATGCTGAGGATGTCACCCAGGACGTGTGGCTGCGGGCGGCCGGAGCGGATCTGCAGGACATCGATGATCTGCGGGCCTGGCTGGTGACGGTGGCCGCGCGACGGTCGTACGACATCCTCAAGAGCGCCCGCTTCCGCCGGGAGAGCTATGTCGGGCCGTGGCTGCCGGAGCCGCTGCTGACAGGGCCGGACGCGTCGCAGCCGGTACTCGTCGACGAGTCCGTCAGCTCGGCGATGCTCCTGATCATGGAAGAACTGAGCCCGCCGGAGCGGGTGGCCTTCGTCCTGCACGATGTCTTCGGCCTTGAGTTCGGCCGGATCGCCGAGGTGCTGGACGTCTCCGTGCCGGGTGCCCGGCAGCTCGCCTCGCGGGCACGACGGCGGGTGGCCAAGGCGAAGCAGTCCACGCCGCAGGCGTCGAAGGCGGAGCGCGAACGGGTCCTCACGGTCTTCCGCGCCGCCTACGAGGCCGGGGACCTGGCCGGCCTGGTCAGGCTCCTGCACCCGGACGCGGTCTACGTCACCGACGGCGGCGGCAAGGTCTTGGCGGCACGCAAGCTCATTCACGGTGGCGAGCGCGTCGCCGAGGTCATGGTGCGTACGGGGCGTCAGTGGCGCCCCGACCGTATCGAATTCGCCGAGGTCGGCGGCGAGCTCGCGCTCGTGTTCCACCGGGAAGGCCGGGTCTACTCCGTCGACACGGTCCAGATCACAGACGGTCTGATCACCGCGTACCGCAGGGTCCTCAATCCCGACAAACTCGTGCGGGTCTGAGCTGTCACACCCGCAGGGGCCACCTCGTCTCCCTGTTGAGAACGCACAACGGGCGACGAAGGAAGACGCCAGAGCAGGTGAGATCGATCATGCGGCACGGCATACATCCACCTGCAGCCGCGAGCCCTGCGCGCGAACGGGCTGTGCGCTCGGGTCGCCCCTCCGCAGTAAAGGACCTGTATGCAAGCCATCACTGTGCGAAACCGTGACGCCGGTCTGGCCGGGATGTCCCTGACGGACATGCCCTACCCCCATGCGGCCGAGAACGACGTCATCGTGCGGGTGCACGCCGCCGGCTTCACCCCTGGCGAGCTGGACTGGCCCGCCACGTGGACCGATCGCGCCGGCCGCGACCGGACGCCGAGCGTGCCCGGGCACGAGCTGTCCGGTGTCGTCGCAGAGCTGGGGTACGGCACCACCGGCCTGAGTGTCGGACAGCGGGTGTTCGGGCTGGCCGACTGGGCCCGTAACGGCACGCTCGCCGAGTACACCGCGGTGGAGGCCCGCAACCTCGCCCCGCTGCCGGCGGACGTCGACCACACCGTGGCCGCCGCGCTGCCGATCTCCGGGCTGACCGCCTGGCAGGGCCTGTTCGACCACGGCCGCCTCACGACAGGCCAGACCGTCCTGATCCATGGTGCCGCGGGCGGCGTCGGCTCGATCGCGGTACAGCTCGCCCGCGAGGCCGGCGCCCGCGTCATCGGCACCGGCCGGGCCGCCGGCCGGGCCGCCGGCCGGGACAGGGCACTCGCACTCGGCGTCGACACCTTCATCGACCTGCAGACCGACAAGCTGGAGGACGCCGGCGAGGCCGACCTCGTGTTCGACGTCATCGGCGGCGACATCCTCGATCGCTCGGCCGCCCTGGTCCGCCCCGGTGGCACGCTGGTCAGCATCGTCCTGCCGCCCAAGGTCCGGCCCAAGGACGGGCGTGCAATCTTCTTCGTCGTCGAACCCGACCGCGCCCGGCTCGCCGATCTCGCCGCGCGGGTGAGGGACGGCCGGCTCAAACCGGTCGTCGGCGCTGTGCGGCCACTCGCCGAAGCACCCTCCGCGTTCGCTCCCGGCACGCGTGCCCCGGGCAAGACGATCATCCGCGTCACGGAAGACTGAATCAGGAGACCCGTCGTGATCAGAATGCCAATCGCCGCCGGCCTCCTGGCTGTCGCCACGCTGACTGCGGCCACGGCCTGCTCGACCTCGGACCAGCCCACCCACGCCACGGGCACGACCGCGGCTGTGGCATCGCCTGCGGCCATGGCATCGACAAGCCCCACCGAAACCGTCAAGCCGCTGCTCCAGCAGGCCCTTCCGAATGTGAAAGGCAAGACGTTCACCTCGGTGATCGTCGACTTCCCGCCCAACGCACGCGCGATGCCGCACCGGCACGGCCAGGCGTTCGTCTACGCCTACGTCCTCGAAGGCACCGTGCGCAGCCAACTCGCCGGCAAGCCCGTGCGCACCTACCACCAGGGCGACAACTGGGTCGAGCCGCCGGGTGCCCACCACCTCCTCACCGAGAACACCAGCCCGACCAAACAGGCCAGGCTCCTGGTCGTCTTCGTCTCCAACACCGGAGAAGAACTCAAGGTCGACGACCCGGCGTCGTAGCCCGGGGCACGCAGTGGGCGGCTCCGCCCCGCCCACCCCTCGGCCCCTGCCAAACCCACTCGACCGGCCCCCCACGCACGCCAAGTGCGCGGCGCAGGCCACTGGAACGAATCGAAGGAATCATGACCGACATTCAGCGCGTCAACATCGGCGAGCAGCACCCGGCCGCCTACAAGGCTCTCATCGCCCTGTCGTCACAGGTGGAAGAGGCCGCCGCCGCAGCGGGCCTGGACCCGCTCCTGGTCGAGCTGCTGAGGATCCGCACCTCCCAGATCAACGGCTGCTCGTTCTGCCTGCGCATGCACACCCGTGACGCCCTCAAGAAGGGCGAAAACCCCGACAGGATCGCCGTGCTGCCGGCCTGGGCGGAGACCGGCTACTTCTCCGAGACGGACCGCGCCGCCCTCCGCCTGACCGAGGCGATCACACGCGTGCCGGACGGACACGTCAGCGACGAGGACTTCAACGCCGCCGCGGCCGTACTCACCACAGACCAGGTCTCTGCAATCGCCTGGCTGGCAACCGTGATGAACGCTTTCAACCGCGTCGCGATCACCAGCCGGTACCCCGTCGGCAGCTGACCTCGACGGTGACACCGGCGGTGGTGCGGGCAGCCGAAGCCTCCACCGTCGTGAAGGCTCACACACCATGGGCTACAGCCAACACGCCAGAAGTTCAGGGACTTCGCGAAGATTCGGGACTGTATCGTTCTCGTTCGGTGTAACTCCCGATCATGGAAGATGCATCGATGACCAGTGAGAGCGTGGCCGTGTCCGAGTCCGAGGCCGCCGAGCCCATGAAGGCTGTTTCGCGCTGCCGCCGCAGTACGCCGCCCGCCTCTTCGACGCCCAACAGGCCGGCGCCCCCGACCGGCAACTGCAGCAGATCGCCGCCGAAGGACTCAAAGAGGTCTACTTCCAGGACAGCGGCCGCCGCGCCGGCTCCCTGGAGGAGGTCCGCTTCACCGACATCGAGCATGTGGAATTCGACCTGTAGCAGTTGTGCCTCGAACAGCCCTGCGAGTCCGGATGCGGTCCTGATACCCAATCAAGCCGGGCCGTCCGATGCGGACTCGCCCGTATGCCCGCGGGCCATGGGGCGAATGTTCATGCATGCCGGACGCGCGCGTGGAGGTCACGTCATTGCGGGGGGAGGGGGATTCCGCGCAGCTGGTGCTCAGTGACGTCTACCTCAGTGGCTGCCTGTTCGCCGGGCCAATCCACCTTGAACAACTGCGGTTGGAGGGACGATGGCCGCTCGCCGAGGCCCTCCGGTGTGCGCTGGGGAGGGTGGCGGCCGGTGCGCTGGACACGGCGCCGCACGCTGGCCGAGGAGCAGTACTGGCGGGCTGCCCGCAACGGCGACGACGGCTGGACGCCCGCCCCGAGCGGCGTGGAGGTGCTGGAGCCGGCCGGGCTGGTGCCGGTGCACCGGCAACTGCGCAAGGCAACGCAGCCCGCGATCGGTAGGTGAGCCACTCATATATCTGTCAGGCGTGGGGGCCTGAAGGGTACTTGCACACCTGACGCTCAATCGGAACCCGAGATAACACCTCACCCGGCTCCTGGTCACAAGGAGCTGCTTCTCTTCGAACTGCTGTGCCTTGTAGGTTCACGTGTGCACATGAGTAGTTGATGACCGCAGGTGTTGACGGGGGTTGCGCGATGGTGGGCCACAGGCCGAGTGACTGGCATGTCCTGGACCTGGATAAGGATCCGACGCCGGGTGATCCCCAGCGGGTGCGCACGCTCGCCAAGACGCTGCACGACTTCGCCGACGACGTTTCGGAGGCGTTGCGTCTGGTGAAGGGCATGGCGGGGGAGTCCACGCTCGCGGAGTGGGCGGGCAAGTCGGCCGCCGTCTTCAAGGAGGAGTTCTCCAGCGTTCCGAAGAACTTGAAGAAGCTGGAGAAGTCGTACGGGATGTGCGGCGACGCCCTCGCCGACTTCTGGCCCAAGCTGGAGCGCGCCCAGGCCCTTGCCGACAAGGCACTGATCAAAGCGCGGGAAGCCCGCGAGGACCTCACCGCCGCCCAGTCGAAGCTGTCCTCGGCAGACTCCTGGGTGACCCGCGCGTCGAAGGAAGCAGACAAGTACAAGGACGATCCGACGGGCAGCAAGTCGGACGCGGACAAGCCGGATGAGGCGAAGGTCCGGGCCGCGACCCGTGACGTCCAGCACGCGAAGACCGCGCAGACCAACGCGCAGTCGGCCGTCAACGACGCGCAGAGCGCGCTGGACGCGGCGAAGAAGATGGCCGAGGACGCGCGCAAGATGCGCGAGGACGCCGCCCGCGAAGCCAAGAACAAGATCGACGAGGCGTCCGACGCCGGCATCCAGAACCGGTCCTGGTGGGAGGAGGTCGGCGACTGGTTCACCGACAACTGGGACTCGATCGTCGCGGTCTGCAAGGTCGTCGTCGCGATCGTCGGCATCGTCGCGATGATCATCGGCGGGCCGATCCTGGCCGCGATCGTCGTCGTGGCCGCCCTGGTCGTCCTCGCCGACACCCTCAACAAATATCGCAAAGGACAGGCGTCCTTGTGGGATGTGGCCTTCGCGGCCCTGGACTGCATACCAGGAGTCAAGGGCCTCACATCCCTCGGCGCGATCGCCAAGGGCATGAAGGGAATGGCCACAGCCGTGCGGAGCGGCCTGAAAACCCTGCGCTCCGGCGCCAAGGACCTCCTTGCGAAAGCCAAGCCGTACAAGGGCCGGTGCCGGGGCGGCGACCCGATCGACATGGTGTCCGGCGAGATGCTCATGGAGCAGGTGGACCTGGACCTGGCCGGGCTCTTGCCGCTGACCGTCCGGCGTACCCATATCTCCACCTACCGCTGGGGGCGCTGCTTCGGGGCGAGTTGGACCTCGACGCTGGATCAGCGGCTGGAGATCGATGATCAAGGGGTGGTGTTCGCCACCGAGGACGGCATGCTCCTGGCCTATCCGATTCCCGCGCCCCACACGGCGACCCTGCCTCTGGAGGGGCCTCGACGGCCTTTGGAGTGGAACGGTGATGACGGGGGCACGATCACCGTCCACGACGACGAGACCGGACTAACGCACCACTTCGCTCCCGGTGTACGGCGCGACGGTGACACGTCCGCCTACACCCTGCCCCTCACCGCGATAACCGACCGTAACGGGCACCGCATTGACTTCCTCTACGACGAGGCGGGCGATCTCTCCGAGATGCGTCACTCGGGCGGATACCGGGTGGCCATTGGCACGGAACTGGGCCGGGTCACGTCCTTGAGCGTTCTCAGCTCACCGGAAGACGGGTACGGCACGGAAGCCCACTCCCCGTGGACGGAGGTGCGACGCTACGGCTACGACGCGCAAGGCAATCTCCGCGCCGTCTCCGACGGGCAGGGGCGCAACTTCCAGCTCACCTACGACGCCGAGTCCCGCATTACGAGCTGGACCGACCGCAACGGCGGCTGGTACCGCTACACCTACGACGAGCGGCACAGAGTCACAGCCGGCAGGGGAGCGGGTGGCTTCCTGGACTGCTCCCTCACCTATGACGACGCGGCACGCGTCAACACGTATCGGAACTCCCTCGGCCGGGCCACCACCTACCGTTTCGACGAGCGCCTGCAGCTCGTCCAGGTCACCGATCCCCTGGGGGCCTCGACCCACCGGGAGTGGGACGAGCACGGACGCCTGGTCTCCTGGACCGACCCGCTGGGCCGGACCACGCGGCAGGTCTTCGACGCGGCCGGTCACCTGACCGAGGTGGTCAGGCCCGACCTCAGCTCGATCCGGGCCGAGTACGACGAGGCAGGCCGCACGCGCCGGCTCACGGAACCTGACGGTTCGTTCTGGAGCTACACCTATGACGAGCGAGGCAATCGCCTGTCCGTCACCGACCCGTCCGGCGCCACCACCCGCTACAGCTATGACGCTCTGGGGCGGCCCGTCTCGGTCACCGATGCGCTCGGCCACACCCAGCACATCCAGACCGACCCGGCCGGCCTGCCGCTGGCCCTCACCGACCCGCAGGGCCGGACGACCAGAGCGCGGCGCGACTCCTTCGGACGCGTGACCGCGGTGACCGATGCCGCCGGCGCCACCGACCGGTTCGGCTGGACCGTCGAAGGACTGGCCTCCTGGCGGTCCTTTCCTGACGGCGCGACCGAGGCCTGGAGCTGGGACGGCGAAGGCAACCTTGTCTCTCACACGGCCCGCAATGGTGCCATCACCACGTACGAGTCCACTCACTTCCACCAGCCGACCTCCCGCACCACACCGGACGGCCGCCGCTACACGTTCGCCTACGACACCGAACTGAACCTGACCGGTGTTCACGACGCGGACGGCCGTACCTGGGAGTACGCCTACGACGCGGCCAACCGCCTGATCCGGGAGACGGACTTCAACGGCCGCACGCTCACCTACACGCACGACGCGGCCGGGCAGCGTACGTCGTGGACCAACGGCGCCGGACAGACCACGGACGTGACCGTGGACCTGCTCGGCCGGCCACGCCAGTACCGCACGGCGGACGAGGTCACCACCTACGAGTACGACAGCGCCGGCTCACTGCTTCGCGCGGCCAACCGCGACACCACGGTCGAACGCACCTACGACCCCGCGGGCCGCACCCTGACCGAGACGGTCAACGGCCGGACCACCACCTACACCTACGACGCCCTCGGCCGCCGCACCAGCCGACGCACTCCCTCGGGCATCACCTCGACCTGGACCTACGAGGCGACGGGCCGCCCGCAGACCTTGAGCGGCGCCGGCAGCCAGCTGCGCTTCGACTACGACACCGCCCATCGTGAGATCCGCAGGACCCTGGGGACGACGGCGGTGCTCCACCAGAGCTGGGACGGCTCCGGTCGGCTGACCGGGCAGTCGGTGACCACCCCGGGCCGCAGCAGCGGCGACGTGGGCGGTGAGCTGCTGCAGCACCGCACCTACGAGTACGACCTCGACGGAGCGCTCAGGGAGATCGACGAACTCCTCGGCGAGAGCCGCCGGTTCGACGTGGATCCGGTCGGTCGGCTGACCGCGGTCAGGGCCGCTGACCGTGAGGAGAGGTACGGGTACGACCGCGCGGGCAACCTCGTCACCACGTCCCCGCACGCCGGCACTGCGGACCCGCAGCCCCGCGAGTTCGACGGAACGAGGCTGCATCGCGCCGGGCGCACCACCTACACCTACGACGGCCAGGGACGTCTGATCCGCAAGAGTGTCCGTCTCCTCAGTGGTGGACGACGCATCTCCCACTACGGGTGGAGCCCGGACGACCGCCTGGTCCGGACCGTCACACCGGACGGATCCGAGTGGCGCTACACCTACGATCCGGACGGCCGAAGGGTCGGCAAACAGCGCATCGGCACTGGTGGTGACGTGCTGGAGGAGACGACGTTCAGCTGGGACGGAACACGCCTCGCCGAACAGATCGAGTCCGACGGCACCGTCACCACGTGGGATTACGAGCCGGGCTCCTACCGGCCCGTCGCCCAGACAGTCACCGGCGGCCGGGAACGGCCGGCGGCGGACGGCACCGGAAGCGACCAGAGCGACACCGACGCCCGTTTCTACGCCATCGTCACCGACCTCGTCGGAACGCCGACCGAACTCGTCTCGCCGGACGGCAGAATCGTCTGGCACCGCAGATTCACGGCCTGGGGCAAGCCGACCGGCGCACCGCCCTCAGCCCCGGAAACCGACTGCCCATTGCGCTTCCCCGGACAGTACGCGGACGCCGAGACCGGTTGGAACTACAACTACTTCCGCTACTACGACCCGGAGACCGCGCGCTACATCAGCGCCGATCCGCTGGGCCTGGCCCCGGACCCGAACGACTACGCCTATGTCGCCAACCCGCTCCTCCTCCTCGACCCGCTGGGCCTCATCCGCGTCCGCGGCCAGCGCGGCCGGTGGGAAAGAGACCCGAACTCGCCCGTTCAGACCCACAACCGCGACACCGAGTATCCCGGCAGTTATCGCCAGTCCACCCATGACGCCATGGCCGCCACCTGGACCGACGAGGGCATCGCCCAGGGCGGCACACCGATGCGGCCCACCGGACGACTCGATCCCCAGGGCCGCCAGATCATGGAACGCATCCCCAGGTCCGAGCTGACCTGGCGCAACTCCGCGGGCGAGATCATTCCGTCCCACCAGCTCACGTACGAGCACCTGACACCGGTGGTCGATCACTGGAACCAGACGGGCTACCGTTCCGACCGGGCCACCCGCAACGACTTCTACAACGATCCCGACAACATGGAGCCCATGACGAGAAGCGAGAACTCTCGCGGCGGTGCGCTCATGGATGCCACCTACCGCCAGGATGTCCACCCCACCCTCTACTCATGCAGCTAGGGCCCCCCATCCCGAGCACAGGAGCCACCCTCATGAACCCTGCATCCGTCCTGCCCGGCATGCCCGGCGCCGCTCCCGTTTCCGGTCTCGCTTCCGCGTGGCGGTGGTCGCCGAACCCGATGTTCACCTTCACCGCCGCACTTTCCACCGACGGCCGGCACAATCTGCAGGTCAACGTCCGTGGCCCCTACGACGAGGCGCTCGTCACCGCACTGCTCGCCCACGCGCGCACCCATGACAACACCTTCGTAGGACAGGGGCGGCCTCTGGTGGCCATCGGCGGCTTCCATCACGACGGGACGGCATTCGACACCGTGGGGGTGGCGGCACCCGAGGTGCACGGCTACCACGCCACGGAGAATCCCGAGCTGTCCGCCGTCACCTACGCCGTCTTTCCCGCCTATGACAGTGAAATCTCCGGCAGGGAGAACGAGGAAGAGGCCTGGGGCAGGTTCCGCAAAATGCTCCAGCCGAACAAGCTCGACCGTACCGAGGTGCCTTTCGTCAAGATGCGCTACGACAACACCCGTACCCAGAGCATGAGCAAGGGTGATGCCCGCGGCTTCGCTCACCTGGACACTCTGGTGCGGGAACTGGGGCTGCTCGACGGCGCTCCCGGCAGCTTCGTCGAGTGGGAGAACCGGCATGGCGCCGTCTGGCGGGTGGACAGCACCGACGACGGACTCGAGCTGACGCACGGCGGAACGCAGGAAACGGTGGACCTCGGCCACTTGCAAGCTCTGGCCCGTACCAGCGTTCAGTGACGCACTCGTCCGTTCCCCCGCAGGTCCCGGCATCCAGTAGACCGTGCCGGGGCCTGCGTTGAGGCGTGGGGCCAGGGCTACGGGTACTACGGGCACTGGCGAAGGAGAACCACCCCGCACCGGTTGCGCAGTTCGGACAGCACCGTCATCCAGGTGGTGGCGCCCTCGCCCCCGTAGCCGACCCACAGGCCCAGGACGTTCTTGCGGCCGTCCATGTCGACGCCGACGGCGAGGTAGACCGGCTTGGAGACGACCGATTCGGACCGGATCTTGATCCATAACGCGTCGATGTAGATGATCGGCCAGATGGCGTCCAGCGGGCGGTTCTGCCAGGTGGCGAGTTCGTCGACGACCGCGTCGGTCACCTTGCTGATCAGGTCCGGTGAGACCTGCACGCCGTACATGCCGGCCAGATGCGAGCGGATGTCCCGGAGACTCATGCCGCGGGCGTACAGCGGCAGGATCTGCTCGTTGAACCCGGCCAGCCGTCGTGCGTGCTTGGGCACCAGCTGCGGCTCGAAGGAGCCGTTGCGGTCCCGGGGAAGGGCCACGGTGACCGCGCCGGCGTCGGTCAGGACGGTCTTGGCCGAGGTCCCGTTGCGGTTGTTGCCCGAGCCGCGGCCGGCCGGATCGTACCTCTCATAGCCGAGGTGTTCGCTCATCTCGGCGTCCAGGGCCCGCTCCAGCACTGCCCGGGTGACCGCGGTCAGCAGCCCGCCCTCGCCCAGCAGGGCGGCCCCTGAAGCGTCGGCACGGTCCATCAGCCGCTCGACGACCTCGTCCACCAGCTTGTCCTCGACCAGCTCGACAGCCGGGATTCCTTTGTCTGTCATGGTCCGTCCGTCCCAGCTGGTCAAGGCCCTGCACCGGGCCCCGGCCAGCCTTTCACATCACGGACTTACACGATCTTTCAGACACGCTCCAGCCGGCAAACGCACTCGGTAACCACTTACAGCGATGGTCAGGCAGGTGCTGGGCGGGACACAGGCTCAGCGTTGAGGATGAAAGCCATGCTCTCGTTCTCCGGTGGCAGGCCGAGAGTCGCTCGGGCGGCGTGCTCGCCGAAGGCTGGTGCGTTCTTGAAGCCCTTGCCGGAGAAGCCGGCGCAGACAAAGACCGAGGGCATGCTCGGGTGTTCGCGCAGGAACTCGACGCGTGAGTGCGTATAGGCCTCGAAGTACGCCTGGGCGCGCATGGGGTAGTCCTCTAGCATCGGGAAGAGGTCCCGTGCAACGGCGCGGATGGGTTCGAGGTCCTGGTCGGTGATGCGCAGGGGTGCGGTGTCCGGGGACTCGATGGGCAGGTGGTCGCGGAATCCGACGCCGAGCTTCATGGCCAGGCCGTCCGCGGTTGGCAGCCCGTACGAGTAGTTCGGTTCCGTGCGCAGGTAGGGGAGCATTCCGTCGAGCGTGTTTCCGGCTTTGGGCAGGTACCACGAGGAGATGAGGCGCCGCGTGGCGAGATACGGGGCCACTTCAGGCAGGAGGGTGGCGGTCCACGCGCCTGCCGCGACGACCACTCGGTCGTAGCGTTCCGTACCGTTGTCGGCCACGATGTCGACCTGGCTGCCGACCTGGTTGATGGCCGTGACCCGGCATTCGCGCAGGATCCGTGCGCCGCGTGCGACGGCCGCATCCGCGGCGGTACGTACGGTGCGCTCGGGGAAGATGATGCCGGCGCCCTTGTCGAGGATCGCGATCTCGTCCTCGTGCAGCCGGTATTGGGGGAAACGCTGATGTGCTTCCTCACGACTGAGCACCTCGGCGCGGCTGCCGAGAAGGACCGCGCTCTCGAGCGCGGTGTGCGTCGCGGGGCTGGCAGTACTGCCGATGGCGAGGGCACCCGTCAGGTTGCGCAGCGTGCGTCCGGACTCCTGCTCGAGCTCGCGCCAGAGGACGTCCGACCGGTCGGTGATAGGCAGGTACTCCAGGTGTTCCACGTCGATGTGGCGGAACAGCCTGGTTTCACCACCAGCTGCTCCACGTGAGTGCCCCGGGCTGAAGAGTTCGTAGCCGGTCGCGTCGACGCCCTGCTTGGCGAGTTGCCAGAGCGTCTGCGCTCCGATGGTTCCCGTACCGATTACGGCAATGCGAGGAGTGGGCATGGGGATCAGCTCCCGATTCCGGCGTACAGGCTGCGGTGGATGGGTCGACGGAACGCGTACAGGCACAGGCCCGCGGCGACTGCTCCGAGCGCCAGGCTCAGGAAGTAGGTGTTGTTCGAGACTGCGGTGAAGTACTGCCCGAGCAGGCCCGAGAGAGACGAACCGAGCGCCAGCGTGAGGAAGTTGATGGCCACCATCTGCGCGGTGAAGGCTTTCGGCGCGATCTGTGTGGCCAGGGAGAGGCCGATGGGTCCGACGAAGATCTCGGAGCTGCCCATGATGAACATGAAGACGACGATGTACGCGAACGGAATCGTGGTGCCGTCGAACAGTGCGGAGATCACCAGAATGAATGCGAAGCCCAGGCCGATCTGCACCAGCCCGATGGCGAACTTCGTGGCGGCCTTCGGCTGACGTGCCCCCATCTTCTTCCAGATGGCGGCGCCGACCGGGAGCATGGCCACGCCGGACGCGGAGGAGATCATGGTGATCCAGCCGACGGGGAACGACCAGTCGCCGATGCTGAGATCCACGCGACTCTTGACCAGCAGGGAGATCGCGGTGAACTTCGCGAAGAGCAGCCCGAAGTACAGGGCTGAGCTGAGGAACAGCGGAATGTAGGAGCTGACCCGGCGGCGCTCCAAGGTCGTCACGTTCTCCGAGCGCAGGATGAGCGTGAAATAGACGGCCGAAGTGATGAGGGTCCCCACCGTGACGATCATGGACAGCCGCTCGGCCTTGAGGAGGCCAGACAGGGCTGCCAGGGTGATGACTGCAAGCGCAGCGACGGCTATGCAGAGGGCTTTGCGCAGCGTTGCCGCGGGCAGCGGGTTGATGACCTCGCTCGCCCGCGCAGGCAGGAAGCGTGCCGAACGGACGTACTGGATCAGGGCGATGACCATGCCGACCGCGGCGAGCCCGAACCCGACGTGGAAGCCCCACTGGTTCTGGGCAAGGCCCGTGGTCAACGGGCCCAGAACGGCACCCGTGTTGATCGCCATGTAGAAGTACGAGAAACCGGCGTCCTTCTTGGCGGCACTCTCGCTCGCGAGGATGAAGCCCACGATGGAGGTGATGTTGGTCTTCAGCGCGCCCGTACCGAGGACGATCAGGACGAGGCCTATGCCGAGCCCGAGCAGTCCCGGCGCGACGGCGAGCACGGTGTGGCCCAGGGCGATGACGATGCCGCCACCGAGGACGAGCGCATGGGGGCTGACCAGGCGCTCGCCGGCCCAGGCGCCGAGGAGTTGAGCCAGGTAGACGGCACCGCCATAGGCGCCCGTGATGCCGACCGCCGCGGCGGCAGGAAGGCCGAGCCCTCCTTCGCTCAACGCGTCGAGGAGGTAGAACGCGAGGATGCTCTGCAGGCCGTAGAAGGAGAAGCGTTCCCAGAGCTCCGCGAACGCCATTCCTCCGACGCCCCGGAGTTCGGACGTCGCTTTCTGGGCGCGCTGCGGGGACGTAACAGACAAAACAACTCCTAGGGTGTCTCGTCAGATGATCGGGGGCTGTGGCCGAGTGATACGTCGCCATGAAGTGCCGATGCGGGCAGGGGAGTTCGCCCGTCCGGCGCCGTGTGGCTGCAAGCGGTTGGATGATCCGGCGACCCCGAACGGGATCGGATCGCGTGGAAGGTCAGGCTGATACGGCCCCGTGGGGCGCGTGTGAACGGGGTGGCCTCTGGGGCACCCCATACAGGTGGCTCCGGTTCGGCGGCGGGGTGTGGCCGTGCGGAGTTGCCTGAGGTGCGCCGGTCAGTACGTGGGGGGCGCCATGGCCCACATGACCCTGGCGGGGTGAGTGCCCGTGCGTTCGCTGACCTTGTGGGGGTGCCCACTGTTGTAGCTCACGGAATCGAGCGGGCCGAGGGTGTGGGTCGTGGTGCCGACCTGCAACTCCACTTGGCCTTCCAGCACCACGAGGAGCTCTTCGGAAGCACCGTGCGTGTACTGGTCCGTGCCGGTGTCGCCGCCGGGCTCAAAGTGGCCGAGGAGCACTTCGAGGTGGTCGAAATGCGCCGGGGTCAGCTTGACCTTGGACGCCTTGTTGCCGAACTGCCGACTGGTGGCGTCTGCGAAACGCAGAACCGGCCGTGTCGGCGTACTGCTGGACTCGAAGAGGTCACCGACATTGAGCTTCAGCACGTCGCAGATCTTCTGCAAGGTACTGACGCTTCCATTGGCGCGCCCGCGCTCAAGCTGCGACAGGTATCCGACCGTGATGCCGGTGGCTTCGGCAACCTGTTGCAGCGTCAGGTGGAGAGCTTTCCGACGGCGACGGAGGCGGTCTCCGAGCGTGACATCGGACTCTTCGGACTCGAACATGGCGGCGACGCTACACGAGACTTCGAGTTTTGTCTCAAAAAATTTTACTCAGAGTCTGCTTAGTCATGACTGGTGGTGCGCAGGCGCAGGCGGCGACTCCAGTTGCGCCTGTCACGGCGGTCGTCCTGGAACGGTACGAGTTCGACGACGCAGCCCCGAAGATTGAGGCTGCGCCATCTTGATCTCCGCTGGTCGGGTGGGCTGGCGTGATGCTTCCGAGGGCTCATCGGCCGGTGGTCAAGGGCGGTCTGCCAGTTTCCAGGTCATGAGGTCGGGCGGGTTCGTAGGCTCGCGGGATGACGGAGATCAGCGAAGTCGCCGAACGCGTCGCCGCCCGCCGGGCGGAGCTCGACGAGGAGGAGATGGTCCTGGTCGAATGGCTCGAGAAGGTCCGCGCCGAGCGTGAGGAACTCGCTGCGGCGAAGCGCGTGTGGGAACGCATGCACCCCCAGCTGGAGTCGGAGAAGTCGGCGACGCGGGCGGTACCGGCGCAGGTGGGCGGTCGTGGGGTACTGCTGGTCTCGCACCGCGGTCCGGGGCATGGGGGAGGAGGCCCTCCCGCCCGACTACCAGCGGATCATGAAGTTCGTGCGGGCGGCGGGCGGCGGGTGGCCCCGTGCGGGTCAAGGACATCGGTGTCGAGCTGGGCCTGCCCGTCTATGACGGCCCCTACGCCCGAGCTGCAGCCCTGATGCATACCCTCGGCCGCTGCCGCTGGCTGGAGCGCTCCAATCTGACGGTTGCCTGCGTCGTCGCCGTCATGTACCTCGAAGCCGGCAACATCCCGGTCAACCCGACCCGCGAGCAACTGGCCGCGCTCGCTCACGAGTTGAACAGTCCGCGTTCCACCGCTTCCGGGATCGCCGCCATGCTCCGCACGTGGAAGCCCTGACCCGGCTGAGCTGAGTGGGAGCGGTGCGGTCTTCTCCGGTCGTTCTTCAAAGAACGACTGCCCGTTGTCTTCTCGTTGTCGGGGCACCCTCATCTGACCGCCCAATGGACATGCCCGCAAGCCGACTTGCCGCACGTCCCCGACGCCTGGGGCTGTCCGGTCTCCGTCTCCGACGTCACAGGTGGCCGGTAGCGTGCCGTACATGACGCCGCACAGAGCGTCCGCAATGGAGCCGTGGCCGGGCTGGGTGACCAGCCGGGTGGCATAGGCCGGGTACGGCGAGCACCTGGTCCGCATCGGCCAGCTCATCCCGGCCCTGCTCTACAGCAACGTCATGGACTGCCGCGACCTGACCGTGACGCACACCGACAAACGGCGAATACGAAGTGGAGAGGACGATGACCCTGTTCGGGGACGCCTGGACGCCGCGGTGCAGAAATCGTTCACCCGCCCGGCACCCAAGAGCGCGCCGGCGCAGATGCGCTACCTGGTCAAGCAGCTCAAGGGCACCAGACCGGTCGCCCAGATGCTGCGCATCTCCCAGCGCACCGTCGAACGGTACGTCAAGAACCAGATCAAGAAGCCGCGCCCGGTCCTCGCCGCGCGTGCCGACGTGGACCAGGTCCCGGAGCTCGTGGAGCTGTTCACCGCGATCAGCCACCTGCCCGGCCGCCAGTTCGACGTCATGGTGCTGCGCCGCCTGTGCGGCTTCACCCCCGAGGCCGTATCAGCTCTGGTGGGAGCCTCACTGGCCACCGTCCGCTCCGACGAACGCCACGCCACCCACTTCGTGAAGAGCGTCCTGGACTCGCCGCCCTCGACCGGAGGAACAACCTCGTGACCCGCATCGAAGAGCTCCTCTCCAGAGCACTGCTCGTACGCGAACGCACCGTTGTCCGCGAGAGCGTCCCCTGCCCCGCCCCGACCGCAGCCCGCACACGCCCCACCGGCAACCCCGCCCAGGACAGCACCCCCAACGCAGCCGCCCAGGACCTGCGCGCCCTGTGCGAAACCCTCGCCCTGCACACCCCGCCCACCACCGTCACCAAATTCGTCACCGGCCAGGTCCCCGAACCACGCAGCGCCCTGGTCCTCGCCTGCGTCCTGCAACTGACCGACACCGTCGAGGGCGCACGCTTCTGGTGGCAGTACGCGGCCGGCGCCGGACAGGCCGCCGCCTACTGCCTCTACCTGCACCACCTCGCGCTGGGGGAACGGACCACGGCCGAGCGGTGGCACCAGCAAACCGACGACGTCCAGCCCGCACCCGAACCCCCGGCCTGGGACGACGGCACCAGCTGGAATCCCGCAGACCACCGGATCACCAGCGCCACCACCACCCAGTTCATGCGCATCCTGCGCCACCTCGCCAAGCAGACCGTGCGGTCGCGCCCAGCCGCGGTCAGCAAACTCATGGCCTACCTCCCCGCCGCCGTCACGGCCGGCTACCTCCGAGAACCGGACACCGAGCTTCCCCTGCCCGGAGACGAATTCGCCCGCCGCATCAACCGCCTGCTCGCCGTGACAGACCGCCCACACACCTGGCAGAGACGGCCCAAGCACCCCGCTGCAGACAACCACGAGCCCACCACCACCGAGCCTGTCGAACGCGCATACCTGCAGACAGTCCCCGAACAAATGGGCACCGCCAAACGCTGAACACCGCGCGGGCCGCCCGCGGCAGACGGCGCGGCCCGCAACCGTCAGGGCGCCCACACGCGTCCGAGGGCCGCCAACGCCTGGTCTTCTCCAGACCCTCAAGTTTGATCTTGACCCATGGGGTCAGTGGCATCCCTATGGGCAGACCGGCTGCCAGCCAGGCCTCCCATGCCGCAGGAGCCCTCCGGGCGGGTGAATGCGGGCTTCCGCGTGAACTGCCGCCGGCTCCAGGTGCGTCGTGCCGGACATGCAAGCGATCAACGAGGTACACGTGTCCGAGCCCGGACTGGTCGTCGTAGACGTCGCGGCGGCCGACGACGAGACCGCGTTCGCCTTCCACGCGGCCCTGGCCGCGCGGTGGGCGACGACATCCGTGGAGCGCACCAGCCGGGACGCCGGCCAGCCGGGGCCGCACCTGCTCGCGACACCGCCCCACGGCGACCCCGGGGCGACGACTGGATCGGGGAAGCCGTGTCCGACGCGGTGTCGAGTGTGCCCCGGGCGTTCGGTGAGCTCCTCACGCCGCTGTCCGGCTGGACGATGGAGGAGGCCAGAACAGAGTTGGGTGTCGATCGTGCCCGCATCGCGGGCGCGGTGCACGCGTTCCTGCAACGTGGCCTGATTCAGCACGTCACCCAAGAAGCCGGAAAAAAGTGCTCTTCACGGTGCTGAACGTAGTGAGAAGCTACCTGCGGACGAATGAATTCCCGTGCAACAAGCAGGGACGCATGACACACACGACCAAATAGAACGAGGGAGATTCTGTGACGCCGGCGACAATCGTTGGCCTGCTTGCCGAGCCCGCCCGTCTGCGCGTGTTCTCAGCGATCGCGTTGGGGGCGAGCACATTGTCCGAGGTGGCCAGTGCAGCAGGCGTGTCCGTGAAAGACGCTGCGGGTGCGGTACGGCGGCTGCGCAGCGCGGGGCTCGTCGTGGACGACGGGGCCGAGATGAGGGTCGACGCCGAGGCATTGCGCAACACCGCCCGCGAGGCTGAGCCGGCCCCGCCGGTGGAGGACCACGGCTCCGGTGACCAGCAAGTGGAGACCTTGCTGCGCACCTTCACCCGAGAGGGCCGGCTGACCCGGGTGCCCGCGCAGCTGAGTCGCCGCCGCACCGTGCTCCAGTACCTGGCCGAGAGGTCGTTCGAACCGGGCGCCAGGTACGACGAGAAAGCGATCAACGAGACGTTGCGTGATTGGTGCGAAGGCTCGAACACCGATCACGTGACTATTCGCAGATATCTGATCGACCTGTGCCTGCTGGAGCGCGACGCGGGCCTGTACTGGCTGCGTGAGCCATCGAAGGCCTAGTAATCCAGCAGCGTTTTGCTATCTGGCCTGTTCAGAGGCATCGTCCGGAGCGTAGTTGGCTGGTGGTGCGTCAGGGGCGGTCTTGCTGGACCGCCCGCTCCAACGAGCGGAGTCGTCGTTGGTAGTAGCAGTGGCGGGCGACGACCTGGCGTCTGCGGCGCCAGTATGACCAGCTCAGCAGGTGCGGGCGAAGCGACCGGCCGGCTCGGCGGTTCCCGGCGAGCCCCTGTTCCGTGCGACGGCAAGCAGCACGCGGGCATGGTTGGTGAGGAAGGTCCATCCGCCTGCCTGCCGGTCCACCACCATGTGTCCTTCCGTCTTCGAACACCTCGCCTGAGACGCATACCCGCACAGGATTTCCAGAATCGATTTTCGCTCGTGCCGGACTGCGGTGCTGTTTCTCGGGGTAAGCGGGGTGGGAAATTGTCGGCGCTTCGGACGTGAGGCGGACTGGATGGACCTGCCCGGACGCGACGATGGTCCGCAGCCGCTCGCCGAGCGCCCCCTATCGGTGTCCGCCGCGTTCGAGGGCAGCGAGGAGATCGCCGAGGCCCGCGACCTGACCCGCTCGTTCCTCGCCGATGTGCAGGCGGTGCACGGCATGGCCGTATCGAGACCCGCGGTGGGCATGAAAGCCCGGCGCACCGTCCGCGACTACGAACGTCTCCCGCAACACTCAGAAGCCCACCTGACCTGCGCACTCATCACTCTCATGACCCGCAAGGGCACCCGCACCACCTGGTCGAAGAAGAGCTAGATCACAGCCGTGGACGGCGGAGACAGCTCGGCAGCAGCAGGTGAACGCCGAGTGCTACGCGTTCACCGGCGTCGGCCATCTCACGAGTCGATGGACGGGACTCCCTCTCCGGTTCGCGGCCCGACGTCGACTGCATGCCTCTCGAGCTGGAAACGGTAGACAGCCCAGCCGGCACCGAGCACAGCTGCCGTCCAGACGATGGCCTCAGCGACAACAACGTCCAGATTCGAGTTGACGAGCGGCTGCGGCGGCAGCACCACCATCTGCAACGCAGCACCCACCGGAACCGTCAAGGCGGCAAGCAACCCGACTGCTCCCGGCCGCCTGATCGTGGCGCCCACTGCACCCAGCAGCAACCCGAGCGGCAGACCCACCGCCAACCACCGGACCATGTCCGAGCCAGCCCCCAAGCGAAAGCATCCGTCACGTAGTAGGACACCGTGGCCCCGGCCAGCGCCAGAACCCCAACCAGCGCCCCTCGGACCCAGGTCTGGGCCAACCAGCCGACCGCCACCGCCAGCGCTCCCCAAGACCACCCGGCGTCGAACAGCAGGCTGAGCACCCGGGCAATGTCCGCCCAGACAAGGTTTGCCTTCATGTCTAGCAGGGGGTGGGGAAGTCCAAATAGCCCCATCACCAGAACGGCACTCATAGCAGTCGGGCCCGCGCAGTCTCACGTCTGGGATCTCAGGACGTCGACTTCACAGCCCGGCGCGGTCGGGTCGAAGCCGTGCTCGACCAGCCAGCGAACCCCCAGCAGGCTTCGCAATGACCACCACGCGCGGATCACGTCGAGGTCGACGTCGGTGCCATAGCCGGCGACGACGTCGCCGAGGTGCTCCTCGTGTCCTAGCGTGAGGGTGGCGAGGTCGTACAGGGCATCGCCCTGGCCCGCTTCGGACCAGTCGATGATGCCCGTGATCTCGTCGCCGTCGACGAAGACGTGAGCGATCTGTAGGTCGCCGTGTGTGAACGCCGGAGTCCACGGTCGGAGCGCGGCCTGGGCGACCTGGCGGTTGCGGGTGACCAGGTCGGCGGGCAGGACTGCGTTCGTCACGAGCCACTCGCACTCGCCGTCGAGATCTGCCGCCAGCTCGTCGAGGCCCCGGCCGGCCCGGCCGGGCCGGGTCGGCAGCGGCGCGTCGTGCAGTTTCCGGATGGCGGCGCCCGCCGCGGCCCATGCCGCCGGGGACGCGGTCGACGGCTCGCCGAGGCGGCCGAGCGCCGCCCCCGGGACCGCGGCGATCGCGAGCACGGGCGGCGTGCGCCACAGGACCTTCGGGGTCGGGACCGGCGCCAGGGCCATCGCCTCGACCTCGACGTCGATGCGCCCCTGATCGGCGTCCACCTTCAGGAACACGTCGCCGACGCGCAGGGTCGCGCGCTCGGAATGGGCGACGACGACTTTGACCTCATCCATGGGCGACCAGTATCCCGGGGAGGATCGTCGACGTCGCCGGGTTTATCGTGCGCGACACCGACCGCTGAACAGGTCCTGTCCACCAACCTTGTTATGAGCCCTAAGCCGGCTTGGAGTGCACCGGGGTGATCGGGTCGGTGAGGCGTAGCAGCAGTGCCGCGGCGATGTACCGCATCTGGCCGACGTTGGTGCGCGGGTCGTAGCCGAGGGTTTGTGTCAGCGCTTCATGGCGTGCTTGCACGGTGGAGTGGTGCATGCCCAGTGTGGCGGCGGCGGAGCGGATGCTGTCGGCTTCCACCAGCGTGCGGAGTACGTCCGCGGAACGCGTATCGAGCCCGGCGAGAGCGCGCACGTCGTCGTGAGGGTTCTGTGGGTCGTACGCCTGGGCGAGCAGGAGCATCGCTCCGAGATCGGTCGCGTCGACGGCCGGTGCGGAGTCGTCCGTCAGCCGGAGCGCGATGATCGCCGCGTCCCAGGAGTCGGGGGCCCGGTCGGCACGCACCCAGGTCCCGAACCCGACCGGTTCCGGCGGATCGAGCTTGCCGAAGACGTCGAGTGTGGCCCTCAGAAGCCCGTACCGGGTCGGCACGATCGCGGAGGGTGCGCCGAGCTCGGCAGTGTCCGCGGCGGTGGCCAGGATCCGTACCGGCGTCGCCGCGTCGAGCCGGTGCTTCGCGAGGAGCGTCACCCGCTCGGCGATCGGACGGGCGGCGTCGATGACCGCGTCGAAGCCGCGCTCGGGACGGCGGCGCCCCTCGATCAGCTCGACGCCCAGCGCGAGGCGCTCCACGATCATCTCGTCGTTGGGTTCCGGTTCCCCGTCTCTCTCGAGCCAGACCGTCCAGTCGCCGTGAGACATCTGGGGGGAACGCCGGCTTTCGACGGCCTCCGTGACCGAATGCCCGTCGGGGTCGCGTCGGCTCACGCGCCCTCGGATCTCGGCGCCCGCGACTGTCCCGGAAAGGACCGCGGCACCACGCAGGAGCCCGTCGAGTCCAGCGCCCCGGGTGATGAGGACGTCGAAATACGACACGATCCGCAGACTCTCGCCTGCCTCCGGGTCGAGTGCGCTCAGCCGACCGGCCAAATGGTGCAATTGCTCTCCCTTTTCGTTTTTGGAGTGTATCGAGCGCTGAGGGAGTGGGGTTCCTCAGGATCCCAGGGTGCGGGCCACCCAAGCGTTGCGTGCGGCCGTCATGGCGTGCGCGAGCGCGGTGTGGGGCGCCGTCAGATCGAAGCCGTGGAATCCGCCGGGCCAGACGTGCAGCTCGGCCTGCACGCCCGCTTGCCAGAGGGCGGTCGCGTACGCGACGTCCTCGTCCCGGAACACCTCGGCCGAGCCACAGTCGATGAACGCGGGCGGCAACCCCGTGAGGTCGGTCGCGCGGGCGGGTACGGCGTAGACCGAGACCTCGTCGGTTCCGCGCCGCTCTCCCAGGAGCGCGGTCCAGCCCATGACATTGCTCCCGCGGTCCCACACGCCGACAGCGTCGAACTGGGCCGAGGAGACCGTCCGATCCCTGTCGTCGAGCATCGGATACATGAGGACCTGGCCGATCAAGGCCGGTCCTTGCCGGTCGCGTGCCATCAGTGCGACGCCGGCGGCAAGGCCGCCTCCGGCGCTCTGTCCGGCGATGATCAGCCTGTCAGGGTCCATTCCGAGTTCTCGGGCGTGCTCGGCGGTCCACAGCAGACCGGCATAGCAGTCCTCGACCGGGTAGGGATCGGGGTGCTCGGGTGCGAGCCGGTAGTCGACGGTGACCAGGACCGCGTCGTGCTCGACGACCCACGGGAGGGCCTGGATCAGACCCGAGAACTGATCGCCGGAGACCATGCCACCGCCGTGCGTATGGTAGATCCCCGGCCCGAGCCCCTGATGATCCTCCCGGGCGATCACCGAGACGGTTATCGGGTCGCCCAGATACCCCGGGACCGTGACGTCGCGCCGGGTCAGACCGGAAGCCTTGAGCATTTCATCGCTGACCTCTGCCGGTGCTGCCCGACGCATATCGGGGATCATCTCCGCGGTCATGGTCGGCGGTATCTGATCCGCGAGGACCGCGAGTACGGCCTCGAGCTCCGGGTCGAACGGGGGGCGCGGGACGCTGTGAGACATGGGGCTCCTTCTTCCGCACCGCCTGGTCGCGGTGCGGATCAATCGTCATGGGCGAGCCACCGCGTGAGGAACCGCCGAACGCCGCAGTCTCGGGTGATGTCCTCCGCCGTTCGCGCGCTGGCCCGCCGGGAGGGGCGCAGCCCGGTACGGACAAGCCCTCGGGCCGTCCGTACCGGAGCGTTCGGGAGGCTCAGCCAAGGCGCAGGAGAGTCTTCCCTCCGATGCCGCGGCGCAGCGAGTGGAAGGCGTCGACGAGGCCCTCCAGGGGCAGCTCCCGCACCCAGCCGGTGGTGTCGTAGAACCCGTCGGCCATGGCCGCGATGACCTCGTCGAACTCCTCGGGGCGGTAGCCGACAGCGCCCACGATCCCGGTCTCGCCCATCATGAGGTGGGTGGGCTGGAAGTCCATGGTGTGCTCGTGCAGCGCGGCGACCACCAGGCGACCGCCGGGGACCAGGCACGCCATGGCGGAGGTGACCGCCGCGCCCGCGCCGGCGGCGTCCACCGCGGCGTCGACGCCGTCACCTCCGGTGAGCGAGTCGATGGCGTCCGCGAGGTCCTCGTTCACCGGGTCGATGACGCGGGCACCCAGCGCGGCCATGATGGCGCGACGGTCCGCGCTCGGCTCGGACACCAGCACCTTCTCCACTCCTCGGGCCTTGAAAGCGAACCAGGCACCGATACCGATCGGCCCGGCCCCCGCCACGAGCGCGCTGCCACCCGGTTCCACACCGCTGCGCGCGGCAGCGTGCCAGCCCACCGCCGTGGGCTCGACGAGCGCGCCCATCCGCAGGTCGACACCGTCCGGCAATACGTGCGCCTTCGACGCGTCGCACACGGTGAACTCCGACAGACCACCGCCCTCCACGTTCGACCCGAGCGCGCCCATCAGCCGGCAGGAGAACGGCAGCCCCCGGCGGCAGGCGGCGCACTTGCCGCAGGAGACCGCCAGGGGGAAGACAGCACAGCGGTCGCCGATCTTCACATCCGTCACGCCCTCGCCGATCTCGACGACGGTGCCGGAGAACTCGTGCCCGAGGATCTGCGGCAGAGTGGCCCCGGTCAGGGGGTGCGGCTCGTCCAGGGAGAACGGCAGCGACTCGGGGTAGAAGAAGAAGTGGAGATCGGAACCGCAGATGCCGGCGAACGCGTTGCGCAGCTTCACTTGCCCCGGGCCGGGACTGGGCTCCGGCACCTCCTCGATGCGGACGTCTTCCTTGCCGTAAAACCGTGCTGCCTTCATGCTGCTCCTTCAACTCCATGTTCCAAGGCCACCTGCGGTGACCGTTCCTGTCGGCGCGAACCGTCTCGTCATGCGCCGGAGGTGTGCCGCCCCCGCGCTCAGGTCCGTCCCGGGCCGCTGAGGCGACCGCCCCGCCTACCGCCCGCCCGTGCCCGGGAGCCGGGCGCCGAGAGTGCGCGCGGGCCCACCCGTTCCGGGCCGCGATCGCCGCCCGTGCGATGCCGGAGTCCGGCGCGAGCATGTCGAATCCGTGGTAGCCGCCGGGCCATACGTGCAACTCGGCCTGCACGCCGGCGTGCCAGAGGGCGGTCGAGTAGGCGACGTCCTCGTCCCGGAAAAGTTCGGCCGAACCGCAGTCGATGAACGCGGGTGGCAATCCCGTGAGGTCGGTCGCGCGAGCGGGCGCGGCGTAGACCGGCACCTCCTCGGTGCCGCACCGGTCGCCCAGCAGCGCCGCCCCTCCCGTCCGGTTGCTCTCCCGGACCCAGACGCCGACGTTCTCGTACTGGGCACTGGAGACAGAACAGTCCGGTCCCGGTCGTCGAGCATCGGACAGATCAGGACCTGACCGATGAGCGCGGGTCCCTTACGGTCGCGGGCCAGGAGCGCAGTGCCCGCGGCGAGCCCACCTCCGGCGCTGGCACCGGCGATGATCAGGCGGCCGGGGGCGATGCCGAGTTCGGCGGCGTGCTCGGCGATCCACACAAGGCCCGCATAGCACTCCTCGACCGGGCAGGGGTCCGGGAACTCGGGCGCGAGCCGGTACTCCACGGTCACGACCACGGCGTCGTGCTCCACGATCCAGGGGAGGATCTGACTCACCCCGGTCATGCGCTCGCCGGCGATCATTCCACCGCCGTGGATGTGGTAGACGCCCGGGCCCGCGCCGGTGTGACCGGAACGCGTGATCACACTGGCGACGAGTTCGGCGCCCCGGTGGCCGGGAACGGTCACGTCCCGGCACATGACCCCGGCGGCGAGCAGCACCTCGTCCGAGACGACGGGCAGAGCGGCTTGCCGCAGGGCCGAGATCGACCCGGGCGTGACGGCCGGGATCGGTTCCGCCAGGGCGGTCAGGGCCGCCTCGACTTTGAGGTCGAACGGCGGCCTCGGGTACGTGGGCATCGAACTCCCTCGGTATCTGACACGTGCGCACACGGCGCGAGGTCCGGCAATGGTCCGGCGGGAGAACCGGCCGGTGGCACCGCCGCGCGGGGCAGATGTCGGGCAGTTACCCCGCCAACCGCGCGCCGTACTTCCGCCGAGAGCCGGAGCAGGAGCAGCGGCCTCCGCGCGGCGCGTGAACGGCGGGACGAGCGGCCTGCATCCGCCGCGAACGGCGGTGCCGTCACCTGATGCCCCGGTCCACCGTGGGCGTAGTCCGCCGCGAACCCGAGCGGCGACACATGGGCAAGGAGAGAAGCATGAACTGGCCGGCAGGGGAGGCGGCGTTCGTCACCGGAGCGGCATCGGGGATCGGCCTCGGCGTCAGCCGGGCACTCGTCGCCGCGGGGGCAAAGGTGACGCTCGCCCCGTGCGACCCACTGGAGTAAGTCTTCCTGGGGCGCGGAGTTCTGCGAAGGGGGAGTAGCCGGTGGCGGGAGCCAGGCCGGTGATGGGCTGGAGGGGCGAATCGCGGGCCTTCGATCGCGAGCGCGTTGCGGCGAAAGCGTTCGCTCACGATGGTCAGGTGGTCGCGGACGCTGCGGTAGGTCTCCTCGTCGCGGGTTCGCGGCGTCCTGCGGAGACGACGCCGGGGGTGGAGGTTGTCCTGCGGGTCGGCCGAATGCAGCCGCAGCCGGCTCTGGCCGGTCGGGTCCTGACGGACCAGACGAGGAAACTGGACGGCAAGATCGCCGACTCGGAAGCCGCGGGGACCCGTGGCGGATCAGCGAGCTGACCGCGGTGCTGGGAGCACCGCTGAACGAGCCGATCAGGAAGAGTCCCGGCGGAGTGATCTCCGCCCGCATCGACGGCCTGGTACGCACGCCCCGCACAGCGATGCTCCCCGGGCAGGCATCCAACGGCGACGGTGCAGCTTCCCGGCGGGAAGCGTCGTCGACGCTGGCCGCCGATCGCCCGGTCGAGGAGTCCGTGCGCCGCCGCGTGCGGGGCGAATGCCCGGAATGCGGAGACGACTCCCCCGGCGGAGCCCTGTGCGGCGGCTGTCTGGGCTGGCCGCGCTGCGAGCCGGAACACCCCGGCGTCGGCGGGGAGGACCCGGTCCTCGGGTCGGCCGGACGGAACCCCCCGCGTCGGCGGGGAGGACACGGTGCCGCCCTGCGCGAGGAGCGGCAGCGTCGCGTCGCTGATCTGGTGAAGGTCCCGGCCACCGACTTCGCGAAGCACGCTGGTCGGCCGGACTGCCGAGTACCACCGCAAGCAGATCCGTGAGGCGCTTGGGTTCCGGCCGGCGACGCTCGCGGACGAGGAGGCGCTCACCGGGTGGATGGCTGTGGAGGTGTGCCCGGTCGAGCTGGTGGAGGCCCGGCTCTGCTGGTGGAGTACCGGGCGCGGAAGATCGAGCCGCCGGGCCGGACCCGTGTCGAGAAGATCCTGGTCGCCGCCCGGGGCCGGTGGGAGTCGGCATTTCTGCGCGCGCGTCATCGAGCGCCTGGGCGAGGAGGGTACGGGCCGGCTGCTGTCTCTGGTGGCCGAGGACAACGAGGCGGGCACTGCCCTGCTGGCCGCGCTCAAGCGGCGGCAACGGCGTGATGATCTACTGGCACGTCGAGCGGAAGAATGTCTGCATCTACTCCCAGCTCAAGAGCTGTTCGTCGTCCGAGGTCGCGGCGATGATCGTGGGTCTGCTGCGGCACTGCACCGATGCCGAGATCGAGTCCCAGTACGTCGACACCCACGGCGCGAGCGTGGTTGGGTTCGCCTTCGCCGAACTGCTCAACTTCCGCCTGCTGCCGCGGCTGAAGAACATCGGCAGCATCCGCCTGTACCGCCCGGACGACACCCCGCCCGGCTGGCCGGCGCTCGGTGCTCGCTGACGCGGCCGATCAGCGGGGAGCTGATCGAGCAGCAGTACGACCAGATGGTGAAGTACGCGACCCGCGCTCGGCCTCGGCACGGCCGAGGCCGAGCAGGTGCTGAGGCGCTTCACCCGCGGCGGGCCCAAGCACCCCACCTACGCCGCGCTCGAAGAACTCGACCGCGCGGTCCGTACGGTCTTCGCGTGCGACTACCTGGCCAGCCCCGACCTGCGCCGCGAGATTTACGGCGGCCTTCAGGTCGTGGAGAACTGGAACTCGGCGAACACGGTGCTGCACTACGGCAAGTACGGTGCCCCGACCGGCCCGGACAAGGAGCACGCCGAGACGTCGATGCTCGCCCTGCACCTGCTTCAGTCCGCGCTCGTGCACGTCAACACCCTGCTGGTGCAGCAGGTTCTGGCCGAACCGGCCTGGGCAAAGAAGCTGAGCGACGAGGACGGGCGCGGGCTGACCGCGCTGTTCTGGTCGAACGTCAACCCGTACGGGACCTTCCGCCTGGATATGGACAAGCGGCTCGACCTGGTGTCCGCTGCCGTGCCCCGGCCCCGCACCCCGGCGGACACCGCCGCCCGATCGACCAGCCTTCGACTCTGGCGGGCTGGCGGCCGGTCTCGCCGGTCCACGCCGCTCAGATCTTCAACGGCCTGAGGTGCCCCCATAGTCCCTTCAGCGGCCTGACATCGATCGGGCGTTCAACGTGTCGGGGTGGTCGGGTCCAAGGACACGTACCCGGGCGGCCACGACCTCGGCCAGCAACCGTGCCGCCTCCGCATGATCCCCGAGTGTTCCGATCCAGGGCGCCTGGCAGGCGCGGGCGTTCAACGTGTCGGGGTGGTCGAATCCCAGAACACGGGTCGAGTCGGCGATCACAGCGGCGTACACCCGTACTGCCTCCCCATGATCTCCCGTCCCCGCCACTTCCCAGGCATGGTGATGGCGACTGGTCAAGGTGTCGTGGTGGTCGGCGCCCTGGATACGTGTCCGGTCGACGACAAGTTCCGCGTGCAACCGGGCCGCTTCCGCGTACTGCATCTCTAGCGGGCAGTTACATCGCCGCCCAGTCGAGCCCGAGGTCGGCGAGGGCGGCGAGCTTGCCGGGGGTGAGGGTGGCGCGCCCTGAGCGTAGGCGCTCCCCTGGTCGGGCGGGAGCACCGCGGAGACCCCGACCACGACCATGCCGACGAGCATGAACTTGGGCGCGGCCTGCGGTGGAGCGATCGGCTCCGTACGGCGTCGGTGCCGTCCTGGATACGCCCCTCGTCGTCTGCGAACGAACCGGTGTGCTGACGGCCGTCCGGCGGATCCGTATGGACCTCAGGACATGCTGCCCCGGCACACCGTTCCCACGGCCGGGGTGCGGCCCGTGCGGAGGTATGTGTCGACCGCCTTGGTGACGCAGCGGTTCTGCGGGTATGTGCCGTGGCCCTCCTCCTCGGCCGTCAGGAGCACGCCGACACCGTCGCCCAGGGCGCGGGCCATGCGGCGGGCGCCGGGATACGGGGTGGTCGGGTCGCCGGTGCCGCCGACCACCAGGATGGGGGCCGCGCCGTCAGCATTCACCTGGGGCGTGGCGCGCTCGCCGTCGAACGGCCAGTCGTAACAGAGGTAGACGCCGGTGGACCAGGCCTCGCCGAAAACGGGTGAGGCGGCTCTGACGCGGGCCTCGTCCCTGTCGAGGCGTTCGAAGCCAGGACGCAGGCTGGAGTCCGCGCAGGTGATCGCGGTCTGGGCGACGCGGCTGTTGTCGCGCGGGGTCGCTGCGCGGTCGGCGGAGCCGGTGTCGTCCGCGCCCTTGCTCAGCGGACCGCCGTCGTTGTGGTCGATCAGCGCGGTGAGCGCCTCGGCGAGTGGCGACCAGCCGTCCGTGCCGAGGTCGAGATGGTCGCTGACGGCGTACGCGAGGTCGTCGGCGTCGAGGTCGTTTCCTCCACCGGCCGGGGCGGGCTTCTTCTCCAGGCGGTCGGCCAGGCGCGCCATGCGTCGCGCGGCCTCCGCGGGCCCATCACCGGTCGGGCAGTGGCGGATACGGGCCGCGCAGTGCGCAGCGAACCGGTCGAACGCCGCCTGGACCGCCTTGACCTGCGACACCTGCTCCTCGACGAGGTCCTCGGTCGGATCGACGGGCGCCTCGAGGACGAGCCGTCCGACGTGCGACGGGTACAGGTGGGCGTAAACCGCGCCGAGCTCCGTTCCGTACGAGACGCCGAAGTAGTGCAGCCGCTCGTCGCCGAGGAGGTAGCGCATCAGGTCGAGGTCGCGCGCGGTGTGCGAAGTGCCGATGTACGGGAGGAGCGCCCCGGAATGCTCGGCGCAGGCGTCGGCCCCGTCGTAGCCAGTCTCGTTCGCGGTCTTCCCGCAGCGCACCGGGATGGTCGCGCCAACGCCGCGCGGGTCGAAGGAGACCAGGTCGTAGCGGTCGAGGAGCGGCTTGTACTGGTCGAGGTGTTCGGGCAGTCCGCTCACGCCGGACACGCCGGGACCGCCGAAGTTGAGGACGAGCGAGCCGATGCGCCGGGCGTTCGGGCCGGTGGCCTTGCGGCGGATTAGGGCCACGTCGATCGTCCTGCCATCTGGTTTCCGGTAGTCGAGGGGGGTCTTCATGGCAGCGCAGTCGTAGCCCGTGCGCGCGGTGGGCGGCGAGGTGCAGCGGGACCAGTGGAGGTGCTGGCCGGTGGTGAGCGCGGTGGGCAGACCGGCGGGCGGATTGTTCGCGGTGAACTCCGTACGCGGCTGCGCACTCCGGCCGGGAGCGTCGTGCTGGAGCCAGGCGCCGAGGGCCCCGATCGCGGCGAGGACGACCACGGCGATGATCCGCGTTCCGACCGAGAGGCCCGGTCTGCGGCTTCGTATCGGATGTGCGTCCTTCATCGAATCCCCGCGCTCCTGCCCCTGGACGCCCGCCCCGTGCCCGCATGCCGAGTTCGTGATCGTCCGATCTCGAATGGGTGCAGAGTACAAGCCGCCTCCGACAGCAGCTCAGCTCCTGGCGTCACGGATCCACGCCCGCGCCAGCACGTCTTCCTCGATGCCGCACAGGCCTGCCAGGATCTGCCGTCCGGCTGCGTTCAGCAGCACCTCGGCGTCGGCCCGCGCGTTCCCACCGTCGTGTCGGGGCTGGTGATTGCGCCAGTGCCAGCAGGACCGCAACGCCTTGGTTTCCATCCCGTAGCGGCTCGCGACGCGGCAGATCAGCGACGGCGTCGCGCAGGGGAGCGGTCCGCAGGAGGGCAAGGTGATGGGTCATTCCACCACGGTCTCGTGTTCGCCGATCTGGCCGGGCGTATTTGCAACGGATGCCCAGTGGAGCAAGCAGACCGGATCCACGCGGACGGCTGTGGACAGCTGTCCCCTCATGGGGGACCCGGCTGGGACGCCATTGCAGTTCGGTGTTGCAGGACAACGTACGCCCGCCCCCGGCTTCCGGGGGCGGGCGGTGATATGTCTTAAATCCAGGCGATCAGCGCTCGGTCACGCGTGACCGCTGTACACGGAGCTGCACTGGAAGCGCTCGCCCTGGACCGCGCAAAGCTGGATGTAGACCTTGGTTTCCTCAGGCAGATCGCCGGTGCTCCATGGGCTGTAGTAGACGGCCGAGTGGCCGCGTGTGGTGGCAACGCGTCCCGTTGCCGGGCTGATCATGCTGGCCTCCATGCCCCACCCGTCGGAGAGTCGATCCAGGACGCGGAACGCGTCGCCAGGGTCCCCGGGCAGTGGGTCGCCGCGCCACTCCATGAGGCCTGCGTAGGTGCCGTTGTAGTGGGCGGCGATCGAAAAGCCCCCGTCGGCGAACACCTCGCCCTTTTCAAAGGTCCACGTGGCGGCTGCCGCATTGCTCGCCCCGATGGTGATCGAGCTGCCGACAAAGAGTGCACTGGTCGCCAGGAGCGTGGCGACACGGCTCCTCAGTCGCTTCCTCAAGCCATCCCCCAAAATCGTATGAGCGTTCGATGATTGAAAATCATCGTCAGCCCGGCTGGCGTCGTCAACCTACTTCAGGTCGGCAGTCTGCCTGGCGCCCGGATCCCCCTCACCGTCGCACCCGCTGACCGCAGCCCCTGCACCCACGCTGCCCGGCCTTCACATCGTGGCAGGTGCGAAGGCCGGGCAGCCGACACCGGACCGTACGTCCCGATCAGCGTCATGGGCACGGGGCGTCGGGCGGAGGTATTCAGTGAGGGGAGAGGGGCTACTCGTTGTGCAGCACGGTGGCGATGGTGAGCCACGCTGCCGTCGTACTGCGGTCCGTCTTGGCAACTCGCCCATAACCATGCGCTTATGTGCCGGAACGCTCGCATCAGCCGTGCTGAGATTTCCGGGGGAGCCCTGGCATCACTTTCGCCAGAACAGGTGATGCGTCACGCCGCTGGGGCTGGGCACGACCTCGAGGTGGAACCGGTCGAGCAGCTCGTCGGGCGATTCCCACAGGCG